>NZ_PKKM01000003.1 GCF_002847525.1 Schaalia odontolytica
CGGTGTCGCAACCCCCATCATCGGAAGACCTCGACCTCTACCCGGCCACGACACGCCCAACCCCGCATACCACCCCCACACCCTCAATTATGAAGAGCCGGATAAGGACGGAAGCACGTTCTTCTCCTGGTCGGAGAGACAGCCATCGACGGGTTTCGACCTTGATACTGATTGCGATTCTGTCGCTGCCTACGTATTAACGACGCAGCTGGGAGCGAAGCGTGCCATGGCACTGCATTTCGACTTACCGAGATTCCCTAGAAAGATCGATCAACTCCACCCGTCATGGGTAGCTGAGAAGACTCAGTGGCCACAGACCTTCCTGTACCACCGCATTGAAGATCCGAGCGTCCGCTTTTATTCGAACACTCCATCCATTGCCGTTCCCACCACCCACGCGATGCAATACGACCTCGAAGACCTCCTCAAGAAATACATGGCCTAAGCCAACAGTCGGAGCGCTTCGGAGTTCTCTCCCTCCAGTGCACACGCTTTGTCGGGCCAGCCAGCCTCAAGTCCTCGACAAACGACTCAGGAAAGCATGAGACACTACAGACTATGACAACAATCAGCGACGACGAGTTCATCAATACCCTAACCTCACTCATGAACAGGCCTGTGAAGGCACTGAGCGAGGAACACGTCTACTTCCACGGTTCAGATCCTCAAATCATGATGCACGTCTGGCGTGAGGACGGCTTTTATTTCGGAGGCACAAGCGAGCGATCATACGATCCGGGAGCTGATGTTCGCGCCAACGACCTCATCCCAGTTAAACAATGGCTCGTGATGGAATTGTTTGACTTTCTCCGAATCAGCCAGCACCTGGAAGACATCGGGATCGCATTCAGGCGCCTATCTCCCGCCCCAAAGTGGTCTCAAAATCTCGAGACTGGGGAGCTATTTTACGAGGAGACACCCACGGGAATCGTCACGAATGACTTATCACGTGCGGCTGCGAATCTTCCTTGGTTCCTCAACCACTCGTCCGAACGAATCCTCGAGATCGCCCACATCGAAAGCACCAAGGAAGCCTGCCAGGCCCTGTTCGGCATGCCACGCGTCCCCTTCGCTAAGCCCACGGACAGACGGAAGTAACACATGCTGTGGGAACAGTTTCATAGCCACGCACTAGCGCTCCTCGGCCAGCACTTTCCCCCGAATCTCGTCAAAGATAACGGTGACAGTCTCGTCTTTATCGATAGGCGTAGTCTGGCAAGCTTTTTCGTCACCGAGAACGCACGAGGACTTACCATCGGCCGCCACGAAGAACGCAATACCGTCGGTATTATCTTCACGAGCCCTTCCATTGAGTTGGCGACCATAGCACTGACACTCCTCGCACGCGAGGGGCTCGGCAAGCTCGTCGATATGCACTATCCTACGGACGAGCTTCTAGGCCCCGTACCAGGCACCGACTACAGCATCGCTGATGAAGGTACCGATGGTTATTATCTGACGCACAAAACTGACAGCACACTGAGCGCAGATTGCGACTATTTTACATACGCCCGCGCAATTGCAGTCGCTGCTTCAGCACGCGGTGCCTAGGTAGGATGAGGGTAGCCTGCCTCGATGGCACAATCGGAGCAGGCCCCAACTGATCGAAGGGAGCCAGTCATGTGGGAAGAGTTTCGTAGCCTCGCGCTCCCACTCCTCGGCGAGCACTTTCCCCCGGAGCTCATCGAAGACAACAGTGACAGCATTGTCTTTACCGATAGGCGTAGTTGGGCAAGCTACCTCCTCACCGAGAACGCACGAGGAATTACCATCGGCTACTACGGTGAACGCAACACCATCGAGACCTTCTGCTCAACGCCCTCAATTGAGCTTGCTACCGTGTGCCTCGAGCTTCTTGTACGCGACGGCATGGATAAGTTTGTGGATATTACGTATACGCCGCACGAGCTCTTGGGCCCAGTGCCCAACACGGTATTCACCATTTCGAAGAATTCCCTACCGTTCTTCGATCTCACCTCGACTACCGATCCCACCCTATCTGCGCAGTGTGAATCATTCGCATGCGCTCGTGCTCTCGCCGAGGCCTACTGCCTGCAACACCCACAAGCGTAAACTTCTCAACCACGGTGCTAGACGACACCCAGGAAGGACCGCCACCATGCTCGACCAGCACACCGACCTCATCGAACGCCTCCTGCGTGGCTCATCGACCAGGACACGGGAGTTCAACCAGGGTTGGTCTTTCACGAATGACGGCACCCTCTATTTCTCCGTCTGGGACAAGGACGGAACCACGTTCTTCTCATGGTCGGAGAGACAGCCATCGACTGCTTTCAGTCTTGATACTGATTGCGATTCCGTCGCTGCCTACGTATTAACGACGGAGCTGGGAGCGAAGCGCGCCATGGCACTGCATTTCGACCTGCCGAGATTCCCTGAAAGGCTCGAACAACTTCACCCGTCATGGGTAGCCGACGAGACCCCATGGCCACAGACCTTCCTGTACCACCGCATCGACGATCCGAGCGTCCGCTTTTATTCAAACAGCCCATCCGATGCCGTGCCCGTCACTCACGCGATGCAATACGATCTCGAAGACCTCCTGAAGAAATACATGGCCTAGGCCCACGACTACACTGACGAGGCCCTCAGCCTCGCGACACGCAACTTCGAATGCACTTCCGACTAGCCGAGAAACAGCGAGGCGCTCCCAGCTATGACGACATCAATTGCCCGAGACACATTCATCCAGTCTCTCGTGACTTCGCTGAAGAGAGAGCTGTATATAGAAACCGAGGACCACATCCGCTTCCCGAGCTACGACCCTCTCATCCAGCTTCACGTGTGGCGCGAGGGCGGGGAGTACTTAAGCGGGTTCAGCGAACGACTCAGTGGCCCTAGCACCGAGATCTGGGCGAACTCTCTAACACCGATTAAGCAGTGGCTCGTCATGGATAACATCGATCTGTTGCGCTGGCACCTAGGCCTTGAACGATTCGGAATCCGATTCCGAAATCTGCTTGTCGCGCCGCATTGGTCTCACCGTCCCGGCACGACCGACTACTCCGTCGAGCTGCGCCACAACGACGAGCCCACCGGCATCTACGCGGGCAAGAACTCGCCCGAAGCTACCACGCTCACCTGGTTCCTCAACCACCCGCCCGAACGACTCCTCGAGATCGCCCACATCGAAAGCACCAAGGAAGCCTGCCAGGCCCTGTTCGGCATGCCACGCATCCCCTTCGCTAAGCCCACGGACACACGGCAGTAACACCTGCCGTGGGAAGAATTGGCGGCACAGGCCATACCCCGGCCTCGTCCCCACAAACAGCGAGGCGGCGGGGGCTACACGCTCCCACCGCCTCACCCAGATACACGTCGGGGGCCGCACCAAGCCAGCGCGGCCCCCGAGCACAGCTCAGATGCGATTACTTCGTGCGATTCGCACGGTAGTACTCGATGAGAGCGCGGGTGGACTGATCCTGCGCGTCCAGGGCCTCGGACGAGCCCTCGATGGCGGGGAGGATCTGCTTGGCCAGGACCTTACCCAGCTCGACGCCCCACTGGTCGAAGGAGTCGATGCCCCACACGGCACCCTCAACGAAGGTGATGTGCTCGTACAGGGCGATCAGCTGGCCCAGAACCGACGGGGTCAGGGACGGAGCCATGATCGAGGTCGTGGGACGGTTGCCAGTGAACACGCGGGCGGAGACGATGGCCTCGGGCGTACCCTCGGCGCGCACCTCCTCGCTGGTCTTACCGAAGGCCAGGGCCTTGGTCTGGGCGAAGAAGTTCGACAGGAACAGCTCGTGCATGTCGGCGTCGCCGTCACCCAGCGCCCACGTCGGGTTCGCAAACGCGATGAAGTCGGCGGGAACCATGCGGGTGCCCTGGTGGATCAGCTGGTAGAAGGCGTGCTGACCGTTGGTGCCAGGCTCGCCCCAGAAGACCTCGCCGGTCTCGTAGGTGACGGGGCTGCCGTCGCGGCGCACGGACTTGCCGTTGGACTCCATGGTCAGCTGCTGCAGGTACGCGGGGAAGCGGTGCAGGTACTGGGAGTAGGGCAGGACGGCGTGCGTGTCGGCGCCCAGGAAGTTCGAGTACCACACGTTGAGCAGGCCCATCAGCAGGGGCACGTTCTTCTCGGGCGCGGCCTCGGCGAAGTGGCGGTCCATCGCGTGGAAGCCGGCGAGGAAGTCGGCGAAGCCCTCGGGGCCGATCGCGACGGCCAGGGAGGTACCCACGGCGGAATCCACGGAGTAGCGGCCGCCCACCCAGCTCCAGAAGCCGAAGGCGTTGGCGGGGTCGATGCCGAACTCGGCGACCTTGTCCAGGGCAGTGGACACGGCGACGAAGTGCTTGGCGATGGCCTCCTTCTCGGAGGCCTCGTCGGTGACGATGCCGCGCTCACGCAGGCCGTCCAGCAGCCAGGCGCGCACGACCTTGGCGTTCGTGATGGTCTCAAGCGTCGTAAAGGTCTTGGAGGCGACGATCACGAGGGTCGTCTCGGGGTCCAGGTCCTTCGTGGTCTCGCCCGCGTCGGTGGGGTCGATGTTGGAGATGAAGCGGCACTCCAGGCCCTCCTGGACGTAGGGCTTGAGGGCCTCGTACGCCATGACGGGGCCCAGGTCGGAGCCGCCGATGCCGACGTTGACGACGGTCTTGACGGGCTTACCGGTGATACCGACCCACTCGCCGGAGCGGACGCGACGGGCGAAGGCATAGACCTTCTCGAGGACCTCGTGCACGTCGGCGATCGCATCCTGGCCGTCGACCGTCAGGGAGTCGGTCGCGGGGCGGCGCAGCGCGGTGTGCAGGACGGCGCGGTCCTCGGTGACGTTGATGTGCTCGCCCGCGTACATGCGGTCGCGCAGCTCCAGGACGCCGGTCTGCTCAGCGAGGGCGAGGAGGTGGCCCACCAGCGTGGGGCACACGAGGTTCTTCGACAGGTCGACGTGCAGGTCGGCAGCGTCGAAGGTGAAGGTCTGGGTGCGGTTGGGGTCGTCCGCGAACAGCTTGCGCAGGTCGGGATCGAAGTTGTCGGCCAGCTGGTCGAGCGTGTCCCACGCGGGGGTCATCGTCGGGTCGATCACGGGGATATCACTCATGGGGTCTCCTGACAGTAGAGATTGGTTCGCACTTTAGTTTAGCGGGGTCTGCGCCCCCGGTCACCCTCGTTTCTCGCTTCTGAAACGACGAGGCCGTGGCCCGCAAGTGCTCACGGAACCACGGCCTCGTACGGCGTCGGGAGAACCCGGTCAGGCGACCGGATCGTCGATGGGGATGGGAGTGGCTTCGATGCCCGGGTTCTGCAGCGACACGATGCGCTGGACGGGGACGAGGTCACGCCACCACTGGACGAAGGGACGACGATTCTCGATGTCGAGGTCGTCGAACATGTTCTTGACCGGCCGCGCCTCGACGGCGTTGCCGACCTGGCCGATGTAGTAGGCGCCGCGGTCGCCGCGATCGAACTGGTCGAGGAGCTGCTCGAAGGCGCGCGCTACGAGGCGCGTGGCGAGCAGGCGGTCGTACGGCGAGGGCGAGCCGCCCTGCTGCATGTGGCCGAGGGCCTGGTGCCGCACGTCGTAGATCCCCTCGGACTCGGCGTTGAACACGTCGGCCAGGAAATCGCGGTCGTAGTACTGGGACGCCGACTCGTTGAGCAGCGTGAGGAACAGGCGTCGGCCGGACTTGAAGGAGGCGACCATCCGATCGGCGTCCGCGGCGATCTGCTCGAGTGAGGGGGACTCCTCGTTGATGTACATGTACTCCGCGCCGCTCGACAGGGCGCTCATGAGAGTCAGGTAGCCGCAGCGGCGCCCCATCGTCTCGGCGATGAAGCAGCGCTTGGAGGCCGCCGCGCTCTCCTTGATGCGGTCGATCGCCCACGTCGCGTTGTTGATCGCCGTGTCCGTGCCGATCGCGAGCTCGCAGCCCGGCAGGTTGTTGTCGATCGAGGCGGGGATGAGCAGCATCGGGATCTGGAACGCCGGGTAGCGGTCCTTCTCCGAGGTGATCGCGTGGACACCCAGGTAGGCGTTCATGCCGCCGATAATCAGGAGGGCGTCGATCTCGTTGCGCTCGATGGCGCGACCCAGCGCGTAGAACTGCTCGACCGGCGGAATGTCGCGCTTCGTCCCAAGCTCTGCGCCACCCTTGAAGGCCCAGCCTTCCACGTCGGACCAGCTCAGTTCACGCACGCGGTCATCCGCAAGCCCGCTCCACGAGCCTTCGACACCGAGCATCGTCCAGCCGCGCGCGATACCCAGGCGCACGGCCACGCGCGCCGCCGTGTTCATGCCGGGGGCCAGACCGCCCGCGTGCAGGATCGCGACGCGCTTGATCTCGCCCGTCGGCTCGGGGGTGAGCTGCGGGGGCGTGGACAGGATCTGGTTGATGCCCACCATCGACGAGAAGGACGAGCCGCGCGAGGCCTGGGCTGCGGCGTAGTCTCCGGCCGCGATGAGGTCCTTGACCGCGCGCGTGTCATGCACGGCCTTCATGAGGGGGATGCGGGTGATGCGGTTGCGGCGCACGCCCAGGATGACGGGTTCATCCTCAGCCGAGGACGCCAGGATCTCCTGGACGGCGGCGTAGCCCAGCAGCGTGGACATCCAGCGGTCGTAGGCCGACGGAGTGCCGCCGCGCTGCACGTGGCCGAGGATCGTCACGCGGGCATCCTCGCCCGTGCGCTCCTCGATCGTGTCTGCAATCAGCTGCGTGGACAGCTCGTTGCCGTCGCGGTCGTGGGCGCCCTCAGCCACCAGGACGATAGACTCGCGACGGCCGGCCTCGCGGCCGAGGCGCAGGTGCTCCGCCAGCTCGTCCTGCCAACCCGGGCCCGCCGGATCCTCGGGCGTGAACACGTAGTCGGCGCCGCCCGCGACAGCCGCCATGAGGGGCAGGTAGCCGCAGTGGCGGCCCATGACCTCGACGACGAACGTGCGCTGGTGCGAGGCCGCCGTACTGGTCAGCTGGTCGATGGCATCCAGGATGCGGTGCAGCGCGGTATCCGCGCCGATCGTCATGTCCGTGCCCACGAGGTCGTTGTCAATCGAGCCGACGAGGCCGACGATGATGAGAGCCGGGTGCTCGGCGGCGGTCTCGGGCGAAATCACGCCCTCGGCAGCCAGCTCAGCGACGTGCTGCGCCCACTCGCCGCGGAACTCGTTCGTACCCGACAGGGAGCCGTCGCCACCGATCACGACGAGGTGATCGATGCCGTGCTCGAGCAGGTTTGCGGCCGCGCGGTGGCGCCCCTCGTACGTGCGGAAGTCAGCACTGCGAGCCGTGCCGATCACCGTGCCGCCTTCGGCCAGGATCGAGGACACGTCCGACCACTCCATCTTCTTAATGGAATCGCCACCCACGCAGGCGCCCTGCCAGCCTTCGTAGATCGCATAGGGCTGTGCGCCACGCGCCAGCGCCGTACGCACGACGGCTCGAACAGCCGCGTTCATTCCCTGGGCGTCACCGCCCGACGTGAGGACACCGATACGAACTGTGCTCATTTTTCTGCCATCTTTCGTTGACGGAGCGGGCCACGAGGCCCAGTGTGCCTATCGTTTCCTATTCTACGTGACCTGTGCCTCCGCTACTAGGGCCTTACTCCCATTTACTGAGCAAACGACAAGCGCGCGCCCGCCACAATGGCGGGCGCGCGCTCACGCAGTCTGAAGAGACTAGGCGACAGTTTCGGCACCGTTAAGCGCCGCGGACTCGGCCAGCTCCTCGGGGCTCACGACACCCTCAACGGAGACGCGGTCCAGGTAGGCCATACCGTCAAACGCCAGCTCGCGAGCGTTCTCCGGGTCACCCTCGTTGCCGATGGAGCCGTGGGCCATGCGGTCCACGATGAGCGCGATCGCACCGTCGCCCGTCACGTTCGTGGCGGTACCGAAGGAGTCCAGGGCGATGTAGGTGGCGATCATGAGCGCGACCTGGGCATCGTTGAAGCCCAGCATGGAGCTCAGCAGGCCGGTGGCGGCCATGATGGCGCCGCCGGGAACGCCGGGGGCGGCGACCATCGTGATGCCGAGCATGAAGATGAAGCCCACCCACTGTAGGGACGAGACCGTCAGGCCCTGGGTCAGGACGATGGCGAACGCGAAGGAGAAGATCTTCGAGGTCGAGCCAGCCAGGTGGATCGTCGCGCACAGCGGAATCGTGAAGGAAGCAACCGCGTCGGACACTCCATTCTTCTTCGTCTGACGCAGCGTCACCGGGATGGTGGCCGCGGACGAGGAGGTGCCCAGAGCCGTCAGGTAGGCCGGCATCATGGTGAGCAGGGCCTTGATGGGGTTGCGACGCGCGACGACGCCAGCGAAGCAGAACTGGGTCAGCAGGATGACGACCTCGAGGAGGATCACCACGACGACGACACGCAGCAGCGTGCGGATAACCGAGGCAGCCTCGCCCGTGTAGGTCAGGTTCAGGAAGATGCCGAAGATGTGCAGCGGCAGCAGCGGGATGATGATCGTCTCAATAAGGCGCGTGATGATGGCGCGGAACTCGATGAAGCCCTTGCGCAGCACGCCGCGCGGAACCATCGACAGGCCCAGGCCCACGACGAAGGACAGGAGCAGCGCCGTCATGACCTGAAGCGGCGCGGGCATCTCGATCGTGAAGTAGGACTCCAGGGCGCTACCCGGCTCAGCCACATCGCCCAGCTGGGTCGAGGCGAGGATGCGCGGGAAGAGCGTGGCGCACACCAGGTAGGTGAGGAAGCCCGAGAACAGCGTCGACGCGTAGGCAATTGCCGTCGTGATGCCCAGCCACTTGCCCGCGCCTCGGCCCAGGTCCGCAATAGCGGGGGTCACGAGGCCGATGATGATCAGCGGGATCGAGAAGGACAGGAACTGGCTGAAGATCGCCGAGAAGGTCGCAAAAATACGGCCGATCTCGACGGGAACCAGGTGGTCGCCGCCAATACGGACGGATCCGAGGACGGTCGCGAGGATGATCGCAGCGATCACCCACACGAGGATTCCGGATTTACGCAGGAACTCGCGCATGTGTTTCACCTTGATAATAGGGATGATGGGTCACGCATAGCATGCCCGAACTTTACGAATACTTGAAGCGGTGGCCATGATTCGGGATAGATGCGGCAAAAATCACGTGATAAATAAAGCGCGGTAGCGAGGACGTTATCCCCGTTCAACGGCCATTTTCCGGGGATTTAACGCACCGCAAGCGTCGACACGTACGGGGCAAACCACCAAATTATCGCGGCGAGGATCACGTACACCGCAACATCCATGAGGCGAGCACGCGACGCGAACCAGGGGCGTCCCGGCGTCCACAGGCGCAGCGCCGCCATGCCGACGAGCACAGCAACCATCAACATGACCGCTCGGTGGCGATGATCGGTCACAGCCAGCGCAATCACACCGAGAACACCACCCGCGCTGAGGGCGCCGCCGAGCCAGCCGCCCAGCCGGGCGCGCACGGTCCTCTCCTCAATATTCACGCCCCTACCCTATCGCACGAGCACGCGCGACCATACGATCGTACGCGCCCACACCACCACCCCAGCCCCATCCTCGTCCATACAAAGGAACGCAAACGAATAGGAATAAGAGGCATGCGGGTTTAATATTGGTCCAAAGGTCCCTGAGACCCGCAACATATTTCTCGCACCAAAGGAGCATTCGAGTGTCCCGCTTTATTGTCGTCGCCCCCGGTTCGTCGGAGGCAGCCACCCTCGCTACTGACGAGCTGGCCCGCGTTCTCGGCGTCGCCACCGTCGACGCCCTGGCTGGCACGACGGCCACCGACGCCGCCCTCCGTCCCGCCTCCGCTCTGCCCGCCGCGGTCGAAGCCGTCCGCGCCGTCGGCGACGACGCGCTCATCGCCCCCGCCCGTGAGGCCTCGAACCGTGCCTTCGACCACGTGGCCTGGAACCTGAACCTCGCCGCCTCCACCCGCGCCGGCGTGATCCTCGCCTTCGACGCCGAGGGTGCCAGCGCCGAGCTCCTCGCCGAAGAGATCGCCGCCGCCCGCCTGCGCGCCGAGGCCGCTGCCGCCTCCGTCGTCGCCGTCGTCCTGACCGGTGGTGCCCCCGCGCTCGAGGCCGACGTCCCCGTCCTGACCCTGCCGCTGGGCGAGGAGGCCGCCGCCACCCTGCGCGGTACCGCTGCCCCCACCGCGGTCACCCCCCTGGCCTTCCAGGCGGACCTCATCGAGCGCGCCCGCGCCGACCGCAAGCGCATCGTCCTGCCTGAGCCCGACGACGACCGCGTCCTGCAGGCCGCCGCCCAGGTTCTCGCCGCCGGCATCGCCGACATCACCTTCGTGGGCGACGCCGACTACGTCGCCAAGCGCGCCGGCGAGCTCGGCCTCGACCTGAGCGCCGCCCAGGTCGTCTCCGTGAACGACCCCGCCTACCTCGAGCGCTACGCCGAGGAGTTCGCGCGCCTGCGCGCCAAGAAGGGCGTCACCCTCGAGCAGGCCCGCGAGAAGGTCACCGACGTGTCCTACTTCGGCACCATGATGGTCCACATGGGCGACGCCGACGGCATGGTCTCGGGCGCTGCCCACACGACCGCGCACACGATCGTTCCCTCCTTCCAGATCATCAAGACCGCTCCCGGCGTCTCCGTCGTCTCCTCCATCTTCCTCATGGCGATGAAGGACCGCGTGTGGGCCTTCGGCGACTGCGCCGTCAACCCCAACCCCACCGCCGAGCAGCTGGCCGACATCGCTGTGACCTCCGCGCGCACCGCCGCCCAGTTCGGCGTCACCCCGCGCGTCGCCATGCTCTCCTACTCCACCGGCACCTCCGGCTCCGGCCCCGACGTTGACGTCGTCGTCGAGGCCACCCGCCTCGCCCACGAGAAGGCCCCCGAGCTGGCCATCGAAGGCCCCATCCAGTTCGACGCAGCCGTCGACGAAGCCGTCGCCTCCAAGAAGCTGCCCGGCTCCGAGGTCGCCGGCAAGGCCACCGTCTTCGTCTTCCCCTCGCTGGAAGCCGGAAACATCGGCTACAAGGCGGTCCAGCGCTCCTCCGGCGCCGTCGCCGTCGGCCCCGTCCTCCAGGGCCTCAACAAGCCCGTCAACGACCTGTCGCGCGGCGCCCTCGTCGAAGACATCGTCAACACCGTCGCCCTGACCGCCGTCCAGGCCCAGGGCTGAACGGGACCGAGGTCCCGGGGTCCGGTTACCATTGAACGTAAACGGGCCCCGGCCTCGTTCTTTTACTCCCAACCCCACAACACGAAAGGCGAACGCGTGTCCTCGTCCTCCGTCCTCGTCATTAACTCCGGCTCCTCCTCCATCAAGTACCAGCTCGTCGACCCCGAAACCGGCGACGCCATCGCCAAGGGCATCGTCGAGCGCATCGGCGACACCACCGGTCTCATCAAGCATGAGCATGGCGACGCCGTCACCCAGGAAGAGCTCCCGGTTCCCGACCACACCGTCGGCATGCGTGAGGTCCTGCGCCTCTTCGACACGGAGGGCCCGTCCCTGGCCGAGGCCAACATCCTCGCCGTCGGCCACCGCGTCGTTCAGGGCGGCCGCTACTTCGACGGCCCGGCCCTCATCACCGACGAGGTCCGCAACCTGATCGAAGAGCTGTGCCCGCTGGCTCCTCTGCACAACCCCGCCCACCTCAAGGGCATCGACGTGGCGCGCGAGCTCATGCCCGACGTCCCCCACGTCGCCGTCTTCGACACCGCGTTCTTCCAGCAGCTGCCCGACAAGGCCGCCCTGTACGCCCTCGAGACCGAGACCGCCGAGAAGTACTCGGTGCGCCGCTACGGTGCCCACGGCACCTCCCACCAGTTCGTCTCCCAGGAAATCTCGAAGATGCTGGGCCGCGACGACCTCAAGCAAATCGTCCTGCACCTGGGCAACGGCGCGTCCGCCTCGGCCGTCAAGAACGGCAAGCCGATCGACACCTCCATGGGCCTGACCCCCCTCGAGGGCCTCATGATGGGCACCCGCACCGGCGACATCGACCCCGCCGTCGTGTTCCACCTGCAGCGCGTCGCCGGAATGACCGTCGACGAGGTCGACACCCTCTTCAACAAGAAGTCCGGCATGAAGGGCATGACCGGCGAGTCCGACATGCGCTCCGTGTGGGAGGTCATCAACAACACCTCCGACCCCGAGGCCTCCAAGCGCGCCCGTACCGCCATGGACGTGTACATCAACCGCCTGCTGAAGTACGTGGGTTCCTACGCCGCTGAGCTGGGCGGCCTGGACGTCATCACCTTCACCGCCGGCATCGGCGAGAACGACGACGACGTGCGCCGCGAGCTGGCCGAGGCCCTCGCCCCCTTCGGCGTCAAGATCGACGTCGAGGCCAACAAGGGCCGCATCAAGGAACCGCGCATCGTGTCCGCTCCCGACTCGGCCGTCACCCTCGTCGTCTACCCGACCAACGAGGAGCTGGCGATCGCCCGCCAGGCGCTGACCTTCGCCTGATTCTCAGGTAATCACGAGGCCGGGGTTCCCACGTGGGGCCCCGGCCTCGGGCGTATCCTGAGAGAGTAGCGCGAGCGAGGAGGGCCTCATGAACGACGATGTTTCTACCCTGGCGGAATGGATCGCCACGTCACCGTCGACCGTGTTTTTCGGCGGCGCGGGCGTGTCTACCGAGTCGGGGATCCCCGATTTTCGCGGGGCAAACGGCTTCTACTTTCAGGAGCGCGAGATTCCCCTGGAGACGGTGCTGAGCATCGACTTCTTTGAGCGGCATCCGCAGGCCTACTGGGAGTGGTTCCACGAGATCTACCGTCCCGTAGAACCCAACGGCGCGCACAGGGCACTGGCGTCTCTGGAGGCCGCGGGGCGCCTGGACGCGGTCATCACGCAGAATATCGACGGCCTGCACCAGCGGGCCGGGTCGCGCACCGTCTGGGAGCTGCACGGCAACTGGGAGCGGCTCGTGTGCACGAGCTGCGGGACCGTCGCCCCGTTGGGTGACGCCGTCACGGTTGACGGGGATCCCGTGCCCGCGTGTCCCTCGTGCGCCTCGCAGATGCGCCCGGACATCGTCATGTACGGGGAGGGCCTCGACCAGGGCGTCATCGAAGCCGCCATCACCGCTATTTCTCGGGCGTCCGTTCTCATCGTCGCCGGGACGTCCCTCGTGGTGTATCCGGCGGCGGGCCTCATCGACTACTTCTCCGGGGACCACCTGGTGCTCATGAACGCCACCCCAACCTCGGCGGATGCGCACGCCGACCTGATCATCCGCGAGCCGGTGGGCGCGACCCTCGACCGCGTCATGGACCAGCTACGCGTGCGGGGCGTCGTTCCCGCGTAGGGCTTGCGGCACGCGGGCGTTCACTCACGGGACCCAACGCCCAGGTGCCCCTGCCCTGCGCACATCCGGATAGGTTGTGCGCATATGGATAGGTTATGCACATCCGGATAGCTTATTTTCCTATCCACATCTTCATAACCTATCCGGATGTTCGTAACCTATCCGCGTATGCGCGCCTTGCGCCACCCCGCTGCCCTGCGCGATGTCATCAACCCCATCGGCACGCTCTCAGACATCCCCCGACACAGTGAACGAGGTGTGCGCGCGAGTAGCACGTAGTCTCAGCGCGATTATGCATACCCCAACTGTTTCGACGAGAAACAGAGATG
Organism: Schaalia odontolytica; assembly: GCF_002847525.1. Taxonomy (GTDB): domain Bacteria; phylum Actinomycetota; class Actinomycetes; order Actinomycetales; family Actinomycetaceae; genus Pauljensenia; species Pauljensenia odontolytica_B. Next base: position 13,570 of record NZ_PKKM01000003.1, read on the forward strand.
ACTTTGGGCGGCCCCCTGTTCCACAGCAGCATACAAGTAAGAGAACTGGATAGGAAACATTGTTCTGGATAGGAAGAACTCTTCTGGATAGCTTAGTAACCTATCCAGAAATCCATAACCTATCCAGAAAACGCCGCACGCACGCCCACAGGATCACCCCTCCCCCAGGCCGGCGGGGTCGACGAGGGACAGGGCACGCGGGGCGCGCGAAATCCGCACACTTTGGCCCCACGTCAGGGTCAGGCGGTCGGACTCCATGCCATCGCCGAACAGGACGAGGGATTCGGAAGCAACGACGAGGCCGAGGTCTTCGCCCTCGTCCAGGATGCCCTCGGTGTACTCGACGCCGGTGAAGGGCGAGGGCCATGCCTCGCGCACGAACCACGCGAGCGAGCGCGAGGTCGGAGCGGGCAGGTCCCCCATGCGGCGGCCACGCTTGAGGGATGCTCCCCACCCGGTCGCCCCGGTCCCGGTGGAGACAACGACGCCCGAGGAGGACTGCCGCTCGACGGTGGCCCCCAGGGCCAGCTCGTAGCGGGCGCTCTGGTGGCTCGGGTGCCCAACAAATACCTCGTTGAGGGCGGTGAGCGTGCGCGAGTCGTCGGCGGTTGCCCGGACCATCGTCAGCTGATCCACTCGCAGGTCGGTGCCCGCCTCGATGCGCCCGAGGGCCGCGACCCCCTGGTCGGGAGTGCATCGGACAAGGACGCCGGCGTTCGACTGAGGGACGGAGTTGACGCCGACCACGGTCTGGTCGCCCGCATACTTGGCGACGTTGGCGACCAGACCGTCGGGTCCCACGACGACGATGACGTCCTCGGGGGCGAAGAGGAAGCGCGACAGGGAGTCGCGCTCCACGTCGGCGCTCGCCCACCCGTCCGGGATGCCCGCACGCACGCGAGCCAGGGCAGCCACGTGAGACTCGTGCGCACGCTCGACGGACTCGAGGGTGCGACCGCGGCTGCGCAGGACGAATTCGACCTGGCCGCGCGTGGAGTAGCGGTCCATGAGCTCGTCGAACTCGGTGGGGCGTCGGACGATGACGGCGCGGCGGCGCATGACTACTGTCCCGCCTTTGCGGAGCCGGTGAAGGCTGCCACGAGATCACTGAGCACGTCGGCGGTGATGGTGATGTTCCCGAAGGAGGGCATGTTCTTCGCCATTTCCTTGAGTGCGAGGGCACGCGCCACTTCGGGCCCGGCCTCAGCGAGCGCCTGGATGTATGCGGCGTCGTTCGCGATCCTGGCGCGCCCCGCAGTGTTCCAGTCTGCCTCGTATGCCTTGCCTTTTTCGACGATGCGGCGAACTTCCGCTTCCACCTCGATCGCGTCTGCCGCAGCCTTCTCTTCGGCCTCACGCCGGGCGTTGTGGCCCTCCTGATCGACCAGGTCAGCGCGTTTACGGGCCAGGTCGAGCTTGGACTGCATCTCGTTTTCGGAGATCTGAGATTCACGCTCGACGGCGAGGGCACGGCGCTCGTAGAGGGCGCGGTCGGCCTCGGCCTGAAGCTGCTCGAGGAGCGGGGCGCGCAGGGAGGACTCGACCCCCTCGTCCGGGCGCAGGCTCAGCAGGCGCGCATCGACGACGGCAACGCCGGTGGTGCGCAGCTGATGATCATCCGCGAAGGCTTGGGCCAGCACGCTTCCGACCCGTTCGAGGGATCCGGAAATGGCGTCGGTCAGCGTCATCTCGCCAATTGCCGAGGCCAGGGCGGAGAACGCGATGCGGGTGACGGTCTCGTCGATCTGCCACAGTCCCTGGGCGTCGGCTCCCGCTTCGCGCGGGTACAGGCCGAAGTCGTAGTGCGCGGCGGCGGCTTCTGCATCCTCGATGTGGTAGGTGACGGCAACCTGCGCGTTGATGTTCTGCTGGTCGGCGGTGGTCGCCTGCACGAGGAAGCTGTGGGCGCGGTTGGCGGTGGGAACCTCCGCGAGCGCGCAGCGGCCGGCTCGCAGCCAGAAGGACTGGCCAACTCCGGATCGGATCGTGCGTCCGGATCGGATCTGGACGACGTGGTCACCGGCGCCGCCCTGGTAGCGGATGACGAAGGGGTGGTGGTGAAGCGTTCCCATGATGACTCCTTGGTTGGGTGATGAACCACTTGTTTATGTTAGACTGACGATAACTCCATATTGCATTTAATGTCAACTCGACACAAATAGGCTAGGCTTGCACCATGACCTCACCCCTGACCATTCCCGTCGCGGTCGACATCGTCGCCCTGACGGTCATCGACCACACGCTCCACGCCCTCGTCGTGCGGCGCGGAATTGAGCCTTTCAAGGACCATCTGGCACTCCCCGGCGGCTTCCTGCGCGAGGGCGAGCAGACCGAGGAGGCAGCAGCACGCGAGCTTGAGGAAGAAACGGGCATTACACCCCCAGGACATCTCGAACAGCTGCGTTCCTACGGACCGGAAGGCCGCGACCCGCGCGGGCCAATTCTCTCCGTCGCCTACCTCCTCCTCGCCCCCTCGTTCTCACCAACCGAAGCGGGAGGTGACGCCGCGGGTACCCTGTGGCATCCCGTCGACGCGCTCCTTGCACCCTCCTCACCCCTCGCCTTCGACCACGCACGGATCCTCGCGGACGGCGTGGAGCGCGCCCGTTCCAAGATCGAATACTCACCCCTGGCCACATCCTTCTGCGGCCCCGAGTTCACGATCACACAGCTGCGCACCACATACGAAGCCATCTGGGGATCGGCGCTCGACCCGCGCAATTTTCATCGCAAAGCAACAAAAACCGCATCTTTCATCGAGCCAACGGGAGGCACGGTGCGCGAGGGTGCCGGGCGCCCGGCCGCCCTCTACCGCCTCGTCCCGGGCGTCGATGCTACGGCCTTCGTCCTCGACCCACCCCTGCGCCGCCCACCCGCTCCAGCCCCGGCCTCGTCAATGAAGAGCACGAGCGCTCCGAGTGCGCAAGAATAGCCCAGTACCAAAGGAGAACCATGAACTTCCATTCCCTCTACGACCAGGGCTTCGCGCGCGTTGCCGCCGTGACCCTGCCCGTGCACCCCGCCCGCCCGTTCGAGAACGCGCGCGAGATCATCGACGCCGCCCGCGAGCTTGATACCCGCGGCGTCGCGATGGGCGTTTTCCCCGAACTGTGCATCTCCGGCTACGCCATCGACGACCTTTTCCTGCAGGACGTGCTGCTCGATAACGTCGAAAAGGCCCTCGCCAACATCGTCGAGGCCAGTGCCGACCTGCTGCCCCTCCTCGTCGTGGGTGCGCCCCTGCGCAAGGACAACGCCCTGTACAACTGCGCCGTCGCCATCCACCGCGGCCGCGTGCTGGCGATCGTCCCCAAGTCCCACCTGCCCAACTACCGCGAGTTCTACGAGAAGCGCCACTTCGTCACCATGCCCCCGCGCGCCAGCGAGCGCATCGAAGTGCCGTGGGGCGGCGTCGAGGAATTCAGTGGCGGCCCCGTGTGGGTTCCCTTCGGCCAGGTCCTCCTGTCCGCCGACGACGTGCCCGGCCTGACCATCGGCATCGAGATCTGCGAAGACATGTGGGTCCCCGTCACCCCGTCGACGGAGCTGGCGCTCGCGGGCGCGACCGTCCTGGCCAACCTGTCGGCCTCCCCCATCACCGTGGGACGCGGCGCCGACCGCGAGCTCATGGTGCGCTCGGTGTCCGCGCGCTGCTGCGCGGCCTACGTGTACACGGCCGCCGGCATCGGCGAGTCCAGCACGGACCTCGCCTGGGACGGCGAAACCATGATTTACGAGGCCGGGGAACGCCTCGCAATCGGCGAACGCTTCCAGGAGGGCACCCACATCACGATCGCCGACGTGGACCTGGAGCGCCTGCGCACCGAGCGCAAGCGCCAGAACTCGTTCACGGACAACGCACAGCGCTACTTCGCGGGCGATGAGCGCATGGCCCCACAGGAGGTCGAGTTCACGCTCGACCCGCCGCGCACCGACCTGGGCCTGGAGCGAGCAGTCAACCGCTTCCCCTTCGTCCCCAACGATCCCACGCGCCTGGAGCAGGACTGCTACGAGGCCTACAATATTCAGGTGGCCGGCCTGGTCCAGCGCCTGCGCGCGATCGGCAACCCGAAGATCGTCATCGGCGTCTCGGGCGGCCTGGATTCGACGCACGCGCTGGTCGTCGCCGCGCACGCGATGGACCTGCTGGGCCGTCCGCGCACGGACATCCTGTGCTACACGCTACCCGGCTTCGCCACCTCCGAGCGCACGAAGAAGAACGCGACCCTGCTGTGCCAGTACCTGGGCACGTCCTTCGAGGAGATCGACATCCGCCCGGCGGCCACGCAGATGCTGGCCGACATCGGTCACCCCTACGGCGAGGGCGAGGCCACCTACGACGTGACCTTTGAGAACGTCCAGGCGGGCCTGCGCACCGACTACCTGTTCCGCCTGGCCAACCACCTTGGCGGCATCGTGCTGGGCACGGGCGACCTGTCCGAGCTGGCGCTGGGCTGGTGCACGTACGGCGTGGGCGACCAGATGAGCCACTACGCGGTCAACACGGGCGTGCCCAAGACCCTCATGCAGCACCTGATCCGCTGGGTCGTGGCCTCCAAGCAGTTCGACGACCGCGTCGGCGAGGTCCTCCTGTCGATCCTGCACACGGAGATCTCCCCCGAGCTGGTTCCCGCCAAGCCGGGCGAGAAAATGCAGTCCACGCAGGACAAGATCGGCCCCTACAACCTGCAGGACTTCACGCTCTACCACGTACTGCGTCGCGGCGCGCGCCCCTCGAAGATCGCGTTCCTGGCGGAGAAGGCCTGGTCGGACGCCTCGGTCGGCTCCTGGCCGGTCGGCTTCCCCGAGGAGGACAAGGTCGCGTACTCGCTCGAGGAGATCGTCAAGTGGGAGCGCCTGTTCCTCTGGCGTTTCTTCAGCCAGCAGTTCAAACGCAGCGCCCTGCCCAACGGCCCGAAGGTCATGGCCGGCGGCTCCCTGTCCCCGCGCGGGGATTGGCGCATGCCCTCCGACGTGTCGGGGGCGGATTGGGTCGCCGAACTCGACGAGGCCGTGAAGGGCCTGGTCGACTAAAGCACCGCGTCGCTCGGGCCGATTGCCCAGGCGCGAGCGAATGCGATCATCACACATGCCGTCGAGGTCCTTGGGAACAACGGAGACAGCGATCCGTTGCGTCCCGAGGGCCTCGACTCACACCTCCGTCATATCCCTCTCAGCCATAGCACTCGCCCATTAGTCAGGAGGCGACACGATGCCCATCGCTATCAACGGAAACGTCAACGGAACTCAGATTTGGATACCCGACCACCACTGGTGGGATAACCCGTTCCTCTGGCCTCTCCCCAAGCGGCCCGAGGACGGGCAGCTCGACTGGGAGCGCCTCTTCCCCCATCAACGCGACGTTGTCCGTCGTTTTTCGTCGATCTTGCGCACGCTGTGGGGACTGCCCCCGGAGCTGCCGCCGGTTCCCTACCAGCCCTTCGGCACGCCGAGTCCGCAGGGGTGGGTGATGCCCCTGCGCATGAGCGCCCAAGCCTACCTACAGATTGGCGGGATGAACTGCGGCGGCTTTATCCGATCCCATCACCCCGTTCGAGGAACGGGCACATTTGCGCTGCTCATCGACTTCGGGGGCGGTTATCCTTGGTTCGTTCTGCGCGCGGATGGCCGTCCCTGGCACGACAATCCGCGCGCTAATCACACACGAGCAGCCTCCGTACAAGTGAACGTTCTCGCGTGGCAGGCCACCACAAAACGGGTCTTGCCTGATAGCACGATCGACATCATCCCCCAGACCCTCCCTACGTGGGTGCGCACCATCTACCCAGAGCGGAACCGCGACGACTCATCTCTCTACGGCACTCTCGAGTCTCTGCCTGCACCGGTCGAGGAGCGTATCGAGGTTCAGGATGTCCCCGTGTGGTGGAAGGGATTGCACAACCAGCTCTGGAAGCACTTCCTGCGACCAGATCCCCAGAAACCAGAGAGCCTCCCCTACGGAGCAAACTCGATCGAGGAGGAGAATGCCTTCCAATGCATCACCCAGTACGGGTACCTCGTCAAGGACTGGACGGAACCCTACGAACCCCATCCTCGTTTGGCGGCGCGCTTCGAGGAGCAGGATTAATAATGAGCCAATAACCCGTCATGGCATATAACGGGCCTGGTCGACTGACCTGACACACGCTCGGCAAGCCGAGCTGTTTCCTGAGGGGCGGTGCTCACGCGAGCACCGCCCCTTGGCATACTCGCAGCGCTCAGTTCCGGGCCTCATCAGGCCATACACTCCTGCACCTCATCCTCGAAACTATGCAGGTTTTCACACGCACGGAGCTCAAAACATCTGTAAGGTTGGTTTTGGCAGTTAGGTAAGCCTAGCTTTTCCTATTTCAGCCCCAGCACAGCTAACCTCTACGGAGAAATGATGTCTCGTACGACCACCTCCCTGGCCGCAATCGCCGCCGTTGCCGCCCTCGGTCTGGCCGCATGCTCTTCCGGCGCCACCACCTCGTCCTCTCAGTCCTCCTCCGAGCCCTCCGCTGCCGCGAGCGAGACCATGCAGGCCACTCAGCCCTCGTCCGTGACGGTCGAGGCGAACGATGGCACGGTGGAGATCAAGCTGCCCGTGACCCGCGCGGCCTCCCTTGACAACCGCACCTTCGAGGTGCTCCAGCAGTGGGACGTGCAGCTCGTCGCCGCCCCCAAGAAGCTGATCCCCACGACCGTCACCGCGTTCAACGGTGAGGGCGTCGCCGACGTGGGCATGCACCGCGACCCCAACCTGGAGGCCCTGGTCGCTGCCGAACCCGACCTCATCATCTCCGGTCAGCGCTTCTACAAGTTCGACGCGCAGATCAAGGAGCTGGCGCCCGACGTCCCGCTCATCAACCTCGAGCCGCGCGATGGCAAGCCCTTCAACGAGGAGCTTATCCGCGAGGTCACCACCCTCGGTGAGATTTTCGGCAAGCAGGACGAGGCCAAGAAGCTCGTCGACGACTTCAACGCCTCGATCGAGCGCGCGAAGAAGGCCTACGACGGCTCCTCGACCGTCATGGCGGTTGACGTCTCCGGCGGCAACATCGGCTACGTGGCGCCCGGCAAGGGCCGCACGTGGGGCCCGGTCTTCGACCTGCTCGGCCTGAAGCCGGCCCTCGAGGTCGAGGGTGCGACCGACTCGCACACCGGTGACGACATCTCCGTCGAGGCTATTGCCGAGGCGAACCCGGCGTGGATCTTCGTCCTCGACCGCGACGCCGCCATCACCAAGGACGGTTCCAACACCCCGGCCGAGACCGTGATCTCCGGCAACGCCGCCCTGCAGAACGTCGCCGCGCTGCAGAACAAGCACGTCGTGTACGCGCCCAACGATACGTACACCAACGAGTCCATCATCACCTACACGGAGATCTTCAACTCCATCGCGGACGCCTTCGAATCCGCAAAGAAGTGACCCTCTGACACATAAGCGGGTGCCGCCTTTCGGGGCGGCACCCGCGCCCCGTTTTGTTATGACGCACTCCCCCACCACCGCCACGCCCGCAGACGCGGCGCTCGAGCGAGAGGCCGCCCCGGCCTCGTCGAAGCGCCGTCCCCTGGCGCTCGCCCTGGCCACGCTCGCCGTGGCTGCGCTCCTCGTCCTGTCGCTCTCGACCGGCGAATACTCGATCCTCTCCCAGGACGACGGTTGGCAGATCTTCCTCGCCGTGCGCGTCCCGCGCACGATCGCGCTCGTCCTGTCAGGCGCCGCGATGTCGATGAGCGGCCTCGTCATGCAGCTCGTCACCCAAAACCGCTTCGCAGAGCCCTCCACGACGGGCACGACCGAGTGGGCGGGTCTGGGCCTGCTCGTCATCATGATCGTGTGGCCCGGCGCCCCGATCCTGGTGCGCATGACCTGCGCGATCGTCTTCGCGTTCGTGGGCACGATGGTGTTTTTCGCGCTGCTGCGCCGCGTCTCCCTGCGCTCCTCGCTGCTGGTGCCGATCATGGGCATGATGCTCGGCGCGGTCGTCTCCGCGATCTCGACGTTCCTGGCGCTCGAGACGAACACCCTGCAGAGCGTCTCCGTGTGGTTCCAGGGGTCCTTCACCTCGGTGTACGAGGGCCAGTACGAGGTCCTGTGGATCGTCACCATCGTCGTGGCCATCGTGTTCATCATGGCGGATCGCCTGACGGCCGTGTCCCTCGGCGAGGACATCGCAATCTCCCTCGGCGTCAACTACCACCGCATGGTCCTCATTGCGACGGGGCTCGTAGCCGTGGCGACCGGCGTCGTCACTGTCGTCGTCGGTTCCCTGCCATTCCTGGGCCTCATCGTCCCCAACCTCGTGTCCCTGTCGATGGGTGACAACCTGCGCACGAACCTCCCCTGGGTATGCCTGGCGGGCATCTCCCTCGTGACGGTCACGGACCTGCTGGCACGCACGATCATCTCCCCCTTCGAGATGCCCGTGTCGGTCATCCTGGGCGTCCTCGGCGCCTTCGTCTTTATCGCGCTCGTGCTGCGCCAGGCCAAGAAGGGAGCCGTCCTATGAGCGTCCTGACTTCCCCCGCGCACCGCGAGGCCTCCTCCCCGACACCCGCCCCGGCCTCGTCCGCGCGCACGAAGCGCCCCGCCCGGCGTACCGGTACCTTCACGTCCTCGGCCGCCCGTCGACGCTGGTGGATCCTCTTCGGGGTCGTGTGCGCGGTGGCGATCCTCGCCTGCATCGGCCTCATCGCCTGGAAGAATCCCGCGGAGTTTGGAAGCCCGGTGTTCTGGAGGCTGGCCCGTCGGCGTGCCTTCGCGGTCCTCGCGATCGCCATCGTCGCGGTGTGTCAGGGCATGGCGACGGTCGCTTTCCAGACGGTGGCGAACAACCGCATCATCACGCCCTCGATCCTTGGTTTCGAGTCCCTGTACCGGGCCATCCACACCTCGACGATCTTCTTCCTGGGCGTCGCCGGCCTCAACGCGTCGGCGACGGTTGGCAACTTTGTCGGGCAGCTCGCCCTCATGATCGCCCTGACCCTCGTGCTGTATTCGTGGCTGCTCACCTCGCAGCGCGCCTCGATGCACGCGATGCTCCTCATCGGCGTCATGCTGGGCGCGGGCCTCGGGTCGATCTCCACCTTCATGCAGAGGCTGCTCACGCCCTCGGAGTTCGACGTGCTGACCGCGCGCCTTTTCGGGTCGATCGCGAACGCCCAGAAGGAGTATTTCCCCATCGCGGTTCCCCTCGTCGCGGCCGCGGCCATCGCCCTCGTGTTGCTCACGCGCCAGCTGTCGGTGCTCTCCCTCGGCCGCGAGACAGCCACCAACCTGGGACTCAATCACCGTCGCACCTCCGTGCTCGTCCTCGTCCTGGTATCGATCCTCATGGCCACGTCGACCGCTCTCGTGGGTCCCATGACGTTCCTCGGGTTCCTCGTCGCGACGCTGGCCTACCAGTTCTCGGACACGCACGATCACCGCTACATCTTCGCGATGTCCGTCGCCCTGGGCACCGCGATCCTGGCCAGCGCATACTTCGCCATGAATCACGTGTTCAACACGCAGGGCGTCGTCTCCATCATCATCGAGTTCGTCGGCGGACTCGCGTTCATCGTCACTATTTTGCGGAAGGGCCGCCTGTGATCTCCATCGATTCCGTCGTCAAGCAGTACTCGCCGTCGGTGCGCATCGGCGAGGTCTCCCTCGACATCCCCACGGGCGGCATCACGGCGCTCGTGGGCCCCAACGGCGCGGGCAAGTCCACAATCCTCACCATGATCGGGCGCCTCCTCGGCATCGACGAGGGCACGATCGAGGTCGGCGGCCTCAACGTGGCCACAACGAAGTCCTCCGAGCTGGCGCGCACCCTGTCAATCCTGCGCCAGGAGAACCACTTCATTTCACGCCTCACGGTGCGTCAGCTGGTAGGTTTCGGACGCTTCCCCCACTCGAAGGGACGCCTGAGCGCCGAGGACGAGGCGATCATCGACCGCTACATCGGCTTCCTCGACCTGGAGCAACTCGAAGGGCGCTACCTGGACCAGCTGTCGGGTGGCCAGCGTCAGCGCGCCTACGTCGCCATGGTGCTCGCCCAGGAGACGGAGTACGTCCTGCTGGACGAGCCCCTCAACAACCTGGACATCGCGCGCAGCGTCGAGATGATGCGCATGCTGGAGCGAGCGGCCCGCGAGTTTTCGCGCACGATCGTCATCGTCCTGCACGACATCAACTTCGCGGCGCGCTACGCCTCGCAGATCTGCGCGCTCAAGGACGGGAAGCTCGCCTTCATGGGCACGCCCGAGGAGATCATGCGCGACGAGGTCCTCACCAACATCTTCGACACCCCCGTCACCGTCGTGCCGGGCCCCAACGGCCCGATCGCCTGCTACTTCTGAGCGGGGCTGGGTCGGGCGCTCGGCTTGGCCGCCGCTCGTCGCTGCCTTCGCGGTGACGAGGCCCGGGCCGGGTAGAATGGGCGCGCGGCCCTTCGTGAAACGGCCGTGAAACGCTTATCTTTCGAGGGGTTCCCGTGCACGTCGGACTGATCGCCGTCTTCCTGATTCTCGCCGTCGCTCTCATCGCGGGCGGGCTCTACCTGTTCGCATCGGGCCTGACCGCGCGCGTCGGCGTGTGCCGTCCTCCCCTGGGGCTGCGCCTTCAGGGCGTTGAGCCCGGATCGCAGGAATGGGAGCGCGCGCACCGCGCCGCCTGGCCCATCCTCTTCGGCGGCGGCGTCCTGGGCACCGCCCACGGCATCGCCCTGGCCGCCACCACTCTCATGGACGCGCGCATCTCCGTGCCCATCGTCTTCATCGTCTCGGGGATCATCGTCGAGGCCGGCCTCTGGCTGGTCGCGAAGGGCGCCGGCAGGGCGTCGCTGAAGTAACGCTTCGTGGGGCGCCGATGCCCCGACCACCCCGCGCGGATACGACAAACGGGCCCCGGCCTCGTGCATCACCTCACGAGGACGGGGCCCGCCGCACAGTGTCGGAGCCTCAGGCCTTGGGGCGCTCGCGACGATCCAGCATGTACAGGGCCATCTTCGAGGGCTCGAGCGCGCGCACGGCGTGCGGCAGGCGCGTACCGAAGTGGATGACGTCGCCGGGCTTCAGGACAACGGTGCGACCGTCGGCCTCGATCTCGAGGGCACCCTCGAGGGTGTGCAGGATGACGGGCATCGCGGCGGTGTGCTCGCTGAGGATCTCGTCCTTGTCGAAGCTGAAGAGGACCAGGCGCACGCCCTCAGCGTGCATGACGGTGCGCGAGACCGTGGCTTCCTCGTTGATCTGGATCATCGAGGCGATGTCCTGCAGGTCCGTCATGATGGGCGTGGGGACCTCGGTGTTCGATTCGGGCGACAGGCTCATTGGCTCTCCTTGGGTTTGCGCGCGACGATGGCGACGCCGCACAGGTGTCGATCATATTTCTTAAACGTGCGCGCCATCGTCGTGACGCGTTCACGCAGGTCTTTGTCCCGCGCGACGTTGCGCATGATGCGCAGCGCTCCGAGCACGCCCTCGTCGGCGATCATGCGGCCGGGCTTGAGGAGCGCCATGGGGGCCGTGCGTGTTTCTTCCACGACGAGTCCGACCTCTTCGAGCGCGCGCCTCCAGTCGGCGACCGTGAGGGGGCGGGCGTTGACGTTGATGGCGCGGGCGAGCGCGCGGCGAATCTCGGTGGCAGGCTCTTCCGCGATCGCATCGGGGCGCATTGCCAGCTCGTGGATGACGTAGCGGCCGCCGGGGCGCAGGATGCGCGCGGCCTCGCCCATGATGGCGCGCTTGGCTTTCTCGCCCTGCATGGAGAGCATGGCTTCGCCGACGACGACGTCCGCGCTCTCGTCCGGCAGGCCGGTCTCGGCGGCATCAGTATTCACGCAGCGCCCCACGCCCGAGGCGATGGCATCCACGCGCGCGGAGGCGTTCGGATCACGCTCCACGCCGACGTAGGAGGCGGGGCCTACCTCAATAATCGCCGAGGCCGTGACGCCCAGGCCGGGCGCGAACTCGACGACGTCCGAGCCGGGCAACACGGCGCGCTTGAGCGCCCACGTACTGAGTGCGAGGCCTCCGGGGCGCAGCACCGTCTTTCCGGCGCGCGCGAGAACCCAGTGGCCGGGCGCCTTCTCGACGGGCCGGTCGGCGAAGGGTAGGGTCTCCGCCAGCGATTCACTGTGAGTTGCCATATACGCAAGTATAGCGTTATCTATTTCTTCACGCAGGGCTTTACCCGCACAAAATGCGCCGACGGAGTCCCCGATTCGCTTCTACAGGCCGATAATCTCGGCGAAAGCTCCCTTAATTGCATCGAGGCGCTCGTGTGCCTGCTCCCAGGGCAGCGGCTCCCCCTCGGCGACCGGCAGGATCACCTCGAGGTAGCACTTGAGCTTGGGCTCTGTGCCCGAGGGGCGCGCGATGACGCGGTCCCCCGCCTCGGTGAGCACGAGGACGCCGTCCGTGGGCGGCAGGCCACGGTACCCCTGCGACAGGTCCGAGACCTCGACGACGGGAGAACCAGCCAGGACACTCGGCGGCTGGGCGCGCAGGCGTGCCATGCCGCTGGCGATCTGCTCGATCTCCTCGACGCGGAAGGTCAGCGGTGAGCTCACGTGCAGCCCGTGCAGCCGTGCCAGGCGCTCCAGCTCGTCCCACACGCTGCGCCCCTGCGCCTTGAGGGCGGCCACCAGGGAGGCTGCGACGACCGACGTCGCGATGCCGTCCTTGTCGCGCACGTGGGCCGGGTCGGGGCAAAAACCGATGGCCTCCTCGTAGCCGAAGCCGAGGCCCGGGGCACGGGCGATCCACTTAAAGCCCGTAAGCGTCGTGTGATGCTCCAGGCCATGCACGTGAGCGATGCGCGAGAGCAGGCGCGAGGACACGATCGAATTCGCGAGCGAGCCCGTCAGACCGCGCGCAGCCAGGAACTCGCCCAGCAGCGAGCCGGTCTGGTCACCGCTCAGCGGACTCCATCCCCTCTCCGAGGAGGGGTCGGGCACCGCGAGCGCGCAGCGGTCCGCGTCGGGGTCGACCGCGATGATGAGGTCGGCCCCCTGCTCGCGCGCCTGCTCGATCGCCATGTCGAGGGCGCCGGCCTCTTCGGGGTTGGGGAAGGGAACGGTCGGGAAGTCCGGATCGGGCTGGGCCTGTGCCTCCACAAGGGAGACGTTGGAGAAACCAGCCTCAGCCAGGACACGCGAGGTGATCGCGGCGCCCACGCCGTGCATGGCGGTCAGGACGATGCGCAGATCCTCACGCGCAGAGGCCTCGCCCGAGGCCAGGGCGGATGCGCAGGCCACGTACTCCTCGCGAGGATCCACGGCCTCGACGAGATCGTCGTTCATCGGGACCTCGTCCGCGGGCGGCGCGGCCTCGATGGCGGCCGCGATCTCCGCGTCGAAGGGCGGGACGATCTGGACGCCGCGCCCGTCGCCCTGCGCGACGGTGCCGCCCAGGTAGACCTTGTAGCCGTTGTCCGGGGCAGGATTGTGGGAGGCGGTCACCATGACGCCCGCGTCTGCGTCGAAGTGCAGCATCGAGAAGGCGGTGAGCGGGGTCGGGTTGGCCTGCGGCAGGGCGAGAACGCGCACTCCGGCGGCCGAGGCGACGCGGCATGCGGCGGCGGCGAACTCGGAGGACCCGTAGCGGGCATCGCAGCCGACGACCAGCGTGGGCGTGCCCGTCGCGTGGCGCTTGACGACCTCGCACAGGCCGGCAGTCGCGCGGATAACGACCGCGAGGTTCATGCGTGACTCGCCCGGACCCACGACGCCTCGCAGGCCGGCGGTGCCGAACTGGAGGGGGCCGTTCATGGCCGCACCCACGCGAGCCGCAGCCTCCTCGTCGCCGCGCTCCGCCGCCTCGATGTCGGCGCTCAGGGCCGAGGCCGTGGCGGGGTCCGGGTCGTGGCTCGCCCACTGGCAGGCGCGCTCGAGCAGCTCCATCGTCTCAGTCCTCCAGTCCTGCCAGGATGGCATTCGTTGCGGACACTCCCAGGCGAGAGGCTCCGGCCTCGATCATGGCCAGGGCGGTCTGCGCGTCTCGAATGCCGCCCGAGGCCTTGACTCCCAGGGCATCGCCGACCGTGGCGCGCATGAGCGCGACCGCGTGGGTCGAGGCGCCGCCCGCGGGGTGGAATCCGGTGGAGGTCTTGACGAAGTCCGCGCCCGCCGCCATCGAGGCCGTGCAGGCGGCGACGATCTCGTCGTCCGTCAGCGCGGCGGACTCGATGATGACTTTGAGGATACGCGGGGGAGGGACGACGCGGCGCACGGCCGCGATCTCCTCCTCGAGCTCGTGGAGGCGCGCGTCCTTCACCAGCTCGATGTTGATGACCATGTCGATCTCGTCCGCGCCGTCGGCGACGGCCTGGGCGGCCTCGAAGGCCTTGACCTGGGGCTTGACCGCGCCCGAGGGGAAGCCGACCACGCAGGCGACCTTCAATCCCTCGGGAACGTCCAGGGGCAGCATCGAGGGGGACACGCACACCGAGAAGGTGCCGGCCGCGGCGCCCTCCTCGACGATGCGGGCCACGTCCGCCTGGGTGGCCTCGGGCTTGAGGATCGTGTGGTCAATCATCGCGGCCACGTCACGCTTGTTCATGGAACTACTTTCTTGTCGCATCACAGCTGGGCCAGGGGCAGGGCCAGCTCCATCATGGTGGTAAAGGACGTCTGACGCGCCTGAGCGTCGGTGGCCTCGCCCGTCACCAGGGAGTCCGAGACCGTAAAGATACCCACGGCCTCGACGCCCGCATGGGCGGCGGTCGCGTACAGGCCGGCGGACTCCATCTCGACCGCGAGCACGCCCATGCGCTGCCACGCCTCGTTGAAGGTCGGGTTCGCGTTGTAGAACGTGTCGGAAGAGAGGATGTTGCCCACGTGGATCGGCACGTCAGCCTCGCGGGCGCGGCGCACGACGTCGTCGATGAGACGGAAAGAGCCGATCGGGGCGTAGGAGCCGGGGATCTGGTACTGATCGAGGAACGCCGAGTTCGAGCACGCGGCCTGGGCGACCACGACGTCGTACAGGTTGACGCCGGGCTGCAGGGCGCCGCACGTGCCCACGCGCACGAGGCGCGTGCAGCCGAACTCGTGGATCAGCTCGTGGGCGTACAGCGAAATCGAGGGGATGCCCATGCCCGAGCCCATGACGGACACCGGGGTGCCGCGATACGTGCCGGTGTAGCCCAGCATGTTGCGCACGGCGTTGAACTGCTGGGCGTCCTCCAGGTAGGTCTCGGCGATGAATTTCGCGCGCAGCGGGTCTCCGGGCAGGAGGATCGTCGGCGCGATGGGAGCGGTGGGATTGATGTGCGGTGTCGAGCGCATGTGTCCTCCTGTGGTGTCGAGGAGCTCGGGGCTCCGTCGAGGCTTCTGTACCCTTGTCGCAAGGCTATGCCGTGCAATTGAAATGTGTCAACGAGTGGTTTGACAAATGTTCTCATCCGCGTGGGGTGCCATCACGCACCCCGCGCGGGGTTGCCCCACGTGGCCGTTCCAGCAGCGCGAGGGCCAGGTCCTGGTCGACCACCAGGTGCGTGGCCAACCCCATGTGAAGCGCCGTGTCCAGCGCCTCCGCTTTCACACGCCCGCCAGCAACGAGCACCCGCACGGGGCGAGAGCGCAGCTCGTCGAGCGTGATGCCAACCGTCCTGCGGTCGACCGACGCCAGGGCGACGCCGCCCTCGCGCGTGAAAAATCGCGAGCATGCGTCCCCGACTGCGTCGCGCAGGAGCGCCTCCACCTCGTTGTCCTCGAGCTGGCCGAGGTTGAGCGAGAGGGCCTCGCGCCCCAGGGAACCAACGGTAAACACCGCCACGTCCACGCCGCGCCCCTCCTCCAGGATCCGCTCGATCGACCGGTCGCGGCGCACTATCGAGAGCATCGCGGTGTCCTGGAAAATGACGGGAAGCGGCAGGTACCGCGGCTCCGCACCGAAGGCCTCGCAGAAGGACCGCATGATCTCGAAATCGTGCGTCGCACGCTCGGAGAAGGACGCCCCGCCCTTGAGTTGAACGACGCGCACACCCACGCGAGGGGCGCGGGTCAGGTGGGCCGCGAGCGCACTCATCGTGCGCCCCCAAGAAATCCCCACGCTCATGCCGTCGCGCACGAGCTGGGTAACCACATCGGCACCGACGCGACCGACCTGCTCGATGGCCTCGTCCTCAGTCGCGCCCGTGCCGTGGGCGACACGCGCGCAGGCCAGTCCAAAGTGCTGCTCCAGCCGCAGGGCAATCTCCGAGGCATCCTCGCGCGGATCGTGGATCTCGATGGTCACGAAGCCGCGCTCGCGGCCGTGCGCGAGGAGTTTGGCGACCGTGGGGCGCGACAGACCCATGCGAGTGGCGACCTCGGCCTGGCTGAGGCCCTGCTGGTAGTAGAGCTTGACCGCCTCGATCGACTGTTCGTCGCGCCGTTCCACGACTCCTCCTCCCTGTTCGCTCGCGCCGCTCCGCCGTTAGGACACCGTCTCCAGGACGACGCTGCGCAGCTCGGGGGTGACCCCGTCGGCGATCTCGATGGCGCCGGAGAGGGACTCCAGGGCGCGCTCGATGCGCCACTCGTCGTCGGTGTGGAGCGTGAGCAGGGGCTGGCCCGCCGCAACGCGCTCGCCCGGCTTGGCGTGGATCTCGATGCCGGCGCCCGCCTGCACGGGATCCTCCTTGACTGCGCGGCCAGCGCCCAGCCTCCACGAGGCCACGCCCACGGACAGGGCGTCCATGCCGACCACGGTTCCCCCGGCCTCGGCGAGGACCTGGTGGGTGTGCGCGGCGCGGGGCAGCGGCGCATCCGGGTCTCCGCCCTGCTCGCGGATCATCGCGCGCCAGCGGTCCATCGCGCGCCCATCCGCCAGCGCGGCCTCCACGTCGGCATCGCGCACCCCCGCGAGGTCGAGCATGTTGCGCGCGAGCTCGCACGTCAGCTCAACAACGTCGGAGGGGCCACCACCGGCGAGGACCTCGACGGATTCCTCCACCTCGAGGGCGTTGCCGATCTTGCGCCCCAGTGGCACAGACATGTCGGTGAGGAGGGCGCGCGTGGCAACACCCGCGTCGCGTCCAAGGTCGACCATCGTGCGGGCGAGCTCGCGCGCGGCGTCCAGGTCCTTCATGAAGGCACCCGACCCGACCTTGACGTCCAGGACGAGGGCTCCCGTGCCCTCGGCGATCTTCTTACTCATGATGGAACTAGCGATCAGCGCGATCGACTCGACGGTCGAGGTGATGTCGCGCAGGGCGTAGAGCTTCTTATCCGCGGGTGCCAGGCCCGAGCCCGCCGCGCAGATGACGGCGCCGCAGCCGGAGCCCAGCTGAGTCATGATCTCGTCGTTACTCAGCTGCGCGCGCCACCCGGGGATCGCCTCGAGCTTGTCGAGGGTACCGCCCGTGTGCCCCAGGCCTCGGCCCGACAGCTGCGGGACGGCCACGCCGAAGCACGCGACCAGCGGGGCCAGGGGCAGCGTGATCTTGTCACCGACGCCGCCCGTGGAGTGCTTGTCGGCGGTCGGCTTGCCGATGCCGGAGAAGTCCATGCGCGCGCCCGAGCGGATCATCGCGTCCGTCCAGCGGGCGATCTCGCCCCGGTCCATGCCGCGCAGGAAAATCGCCATGGCCAGGGCGGCCATCTGCTCGTCCTTGATGACGCCCTTCGTGTAGGCGTCGATCGTCCAGTCGATCTGGTCGGGGGTCAGTACTCCCCCGTCTCGCTTGACGCGAATGATGTCAACGGCATCAAAGAGAGCCATCGTGTCCTTCTTTCTCTTCCGACGAGGCCGGGGTCGCCTGGGCGAGGCTCGACAGGTCATGGGGTCCGAACGCGCCGGGCAGCACCTCGGTCATGGGCGCGACGCCGTCAGGCATGAGGACCAGGCAGGAGGGCCCGCCGTGCTCGTAGATGAGCTGACGGCAGCGCCCGCACGGGGCCACCGGCTCCTCGTTGCCGTTGACGGCGACGACCGCGACGAGGGTGCCTCCGCCGGAGCGGATGAGGTCGGAGACCATGCCGCACTCGGCGCACAGGGTGACGCCGTATCCGGCGTTTTCGACGTTGCAGCCGCTGACGAGCCAGCCGTCTGCCGTCAAGCCCGCGGCCCCCACGGGGAAGTTCGAGTAGGGGCAGTACGCGTGCTTCATCGCGTCGATGGCCTCAGCCAGCAGGGCATCCCAGTCAATTTCTGTTGGATCCATGCGGGTTCTCACTTCACGTAGGGGATATTTTCAGCGGCCGGTGCACGCGACTTGCCGACAAATCCAGCGACGGCCACAATCGTGACCACGTAGGGGATCATCGAGACGAGGTCGGCGGGGATCGCGGGCTCGATATTGGGCAACATGCGGGCCAAGGCCTGCGCGAAGCCGAACATGACGGCCGCACCCATGGCTCCCAGCGGGTTCCACTTGCCCAGGATCATGGCGGCCAAGGCGATGTAGCCGTTGCCCGCCGAAATGTTGTCCGTGAAAGCCAGGCCGGAACCGATCGTGAAGAACGCGCCACCCAGGCCGGCGAAGGACGACCCCAGGATCGTGTTGAGGGTGCGCGTACGCCCCACGTTGATGCCCACCGTGTCAGCGGCGCGCGGGTGCTCGCCGCAGGCCCTCAGCCGCAGGCCCCACCGGGAGCGGAACAGGAAGAAGGCCAGGGCGATGACGGCCGCGTACATCAAGTACACGAGGATCGACTGGTTGAACAGAACCGGGCCGATGACCGGGATCTCGGCGAGGCCGGGAATCTTGATGTCGGACAGCGAGAACTGGTTGGTGTTCAGGCTCCCGGGAGCATCCTTCATGATCGTCCCGTAGAAGAACGTCGTCAGGCCCAAAGCCAGGACGTTCAGGACGACGCCGACGATGATCTGATCCACCCCGTACTTGACGGAGAAGAGGGCCAGGAGGGATCCCAGGAGGGCACCCGCGAGGGGAGCCGCGACGAGGCCCGCGTAGGGGGTCTGGAAGTACGAGGCCGCCATGACGCCCGCGAAGGCACCGACCAGGAGATCGCCCTCGATCGCGATGTTGACGACGCCCACACGCTCCGAGATAACACCCGAAAGGGAGCCGAAGATCAGCGGCGTCGAGATCGCCACGGTGGACACCAGGGTCGAGGTCAGCGTGACGACGCCCGACGACCCGGAGCCCGCGTAGAACAGGAACCCCAGGATCGTGGACAGCCCGACGACCGCCATGCCGCCGACGCGTGCCCACTCGGGCTGGGTGATGCGCCGCAGGGTCGCCACGACCGTCCATGCGGTGATGGCGATCGTCAGGGCGGCGAGCACCCACACGATGGGCGCGCCCGCGGTGACGATGTCGGGAATTGAGTAGGACTGCGACTTGTCGTTCAGGCGCAGGGTCATGTCACCTCGCGCAGCGGCCGCGAAGACCACGAGCAGCACGCATGCAGCCGCGTAGATGCCGGGAAGCTTCCAGGAGCGCTTGGCCTCGACCTGAGCGACCATGCCGGACTCACTTGTGCTCATCGGCGTTCCCCTTTCGCGTGTTAGCCGCGAACGCGCGGACATCGGGCAGACGGAACAGCCAGCGCACGAGCGCAGGCGCTGCGATCAGCAGAACGATGACCGACTGCAGGATGAGGATCATGTCGATCGGCACGCCCTTGGCCTGCATCGTGTAACCGCCCGCCTTGAAGGCGCCGAAGAGGAGCCCCGCACCGAAAGTTCCCCACGTCTTATTACGGCCCAGGAGTGCCACCGTGATCGCATCGAAGCCAATCGAACCGGCCACGTCACGCGAGACGTACCCGATGGTCCCCAATGCCTCGTTCGCCCCGGCCAGGCCGAGGAACGCACCCGAGAGAACCATCGTGATCGCCGTGATGCGCTCGACCGAAATACCGGCCGTGCGGGCGGCGGCCGCGTTGGCACCGACCGCGCGGATCTGGAATCCCAGCGTGGATCGCTCGATCAGCCACCAGAAGGCGACGAGGGCGACCAGGGCAACCAGGAAACCGACGTGCAGCTTGAAGGGGGCGGGAAGCAGCCGCGCGAACGCCGCACTGTCCGCGACCTTGGGAGTCACCGGCTGATTCGTTCCGGGCACCTGCCATGCCTTCTGCGCGAGCGTGTATCCCAAGCCCAGCGTCGCAATCGCGTTGAGCATGATCGTCACGATCACCTCGTTCGCGCCCGTCTTCGCCTTCAGCACGCCCGCGATGCCGCCGTAGAGGCCGCCCGCAATCACCGCGACGAGGAGGGCCACCAGCGTGTGCACAACCGGCGGCAGGCTCACCGCGAAGCCCACCCACACGGCAGCGAGCGCTCCAACGATGATCTGGCCCTTGCCGCCAATGTTGAACAGGCCGGCCCGGAAGCCGAGCGCCAGGCCCAGGCCCGAAATAATCAGCGGGATCGAATAGAAGAGAGAGTCCGTCAACGGCTTGATCATGCGAACAGCGTTCGCCGCGTTCGGATCCACGATAGAGCCGCGGAACATCGCATAGTAGGCATCCACCACGGACGCCCCCGACAGCGCGATGAGGATCGCTCCGATCACGAATGCGATGAGGACGGCCAGCACCGACACAAACCACTGGGAGCCAAAGACCCGGGTCGCGATGCCCGGCCCGTTACTCGAACGTGCGCTCATTGCTCCTCCTTTCCAGGCACCCCGGCGTCCCCAGCGGATCCGGAGGAAGCCGCCACGGCCTCGTCCAGGGGGACGCCGGCCATCATGAGGCCGAGGACGTCGCGTCCCGTGTCCGCCGGAACGATGCCAACGATGCGGCCGCGGTACATGACGGCGATACGGTCTGCGAGCGAAACCACCTCGTCGAGCTCCGAGGAGATGAGCAGGACCGCGCAGCCCTGGTCCCGCACGTCCACAATCCTGCGGTGAATGAACTCAATCGAACCGACGTCGACGCCTCGCGTCGGCTGATTCGCGACCAGCAGCGTCAGGTCACGCGACATCTCGCGGGCGACGACGACCTTCTGCTGGTTGCCGCCCGACAGGGAGGAGACCGGGTCCTCGATCGACGTCAGGCGAATGTCGTATTCCTTTTCCTTGTCGCGGGCATTGCGCGCGATCGCGCCGCGCTTGAGGGAGCCCGCGGCCGAGAAAGACGAAGAGCGGAACTGGTCGAGCACCAGGTTGTCCGCAATCGAAAACGAGGCGATGATGCCGTCCGTCGACCGGTCCTCGGGGATAAATCCGACGCCCGCATCCAGGGACTCGCGAGGCTTCGCGCGGGTAATGTCCGTGTCCTCGAGTCGGATGACCCCGCTGTCGGGCGTCTGCAGGCCCAGGATCACCTCGGCGAGCTCCGTCTGCCCGTTGCCCTGCACGCCTGCGACCGCGAGGATCTCGCCGCGGGGAACGTCGAAAGACACGTGATCAAGCAGCGGGACGCCGCCCGCACCCAGCAGCGACACATCCTCGAAGGACAGGCCGCCGCCAGCGGGACGCGCGGGATCCTTCTCGACGCGCATCAGCACCTCGCGCCCGACCATCTGCGTGGCCAGCGAGGCCTCGGAATCACTCGGGGACGCATGCCCCACGACCCGACCACGGCGAATGACCGTGATCTCGTCGGCCACCGCGCGCACCTCGCGCAGCTTGTGGGTGATAAACACGATCGAGGTCCCGGCGTCGGCGAGCTGACGCATGATCGTCATCAGCTCATCCGTTTCCTGCGGGGTGAGCACCGCAGTCGGCTCATCGAGAATGAGGACCTTCGCCTGACGCGACAGCGCTTTGACGATCTCCACGCGCTGCTGGGCGCCCACCGGCAGGTCTTCGATGAGGGCGTCGGGGTCCAGGTCGAAGCCGAAACGCGCCGAGACCTCGCGCACCGTCTGGCGGGCGCGCTCGCGGCTGATGATTCCGGCCGGGCCCGTCGGCTCGAAGCCCAGGGCGATCGACTCGGCGACCGTGAAGACGGGGATGAGCATGAAGTGCTGGTGCACCATGCCAATGCCCGCCGCGACCGCGTCGCCGGGGCCCTTGAACGTCACGGGCTCGCCGTCGATGAGGATCTGTCCCTCGTCGGGGGCGTGCATCCCATACAGGACGTTCATGAGCGTGGACTTACCCGCTCCGTTCTCTCCCAGCAGGGCATGAATATGCCCTTCCTCGATCGTTAAATCAATCGAGTCGTTGGCGATGAGGGGACCAAACCTCTTCGTGATCCCCCGCAACTCTAATTTCATACCTTCGACCTTCCCCAGCAGGTGGGCTCACCCCGCCCCGATGCCCGTGTGGGGCTGGCAGCGTCACCGCCACCAGCCCCACACGCATCGCATCACTTCGGGGCGTTCTGCGATTCGATGACGAGCTTGCCGGACTTGATGTCGTCCGTCAGCTTGGTCAGGTCCGCCTTGAGCTCGGCGGACACCTTGTCGTCGAAATCGTGGAACGGGGCAATCGAGACACCGCCGTTGGCCAGCGTGCCCACGTACGGGGTCGGGCTGAACTTGCCGTTCACCGAGTCCTGGATTGCCTGCTCGACAGAGGCGCCGATCTCCTTCATGACCGAGGTCAGCACGATCGAGGAGTAGTCGGGGTTGGCCTCGTACCAGTCGGAGTCAACGCCGATGATCCAAGTGTTGCCATCCGCCTTGGCCGCCGCGGCAGCGCCCAGGCCGACCGGGCCCGCGACGGGCATGATGATGTCCGCGCCCTGCGAGATGAACTGCTGGGCCTGCTCCTTGCCGAGCGTCTGATCGTCGAAGGACTGCGTGAAGGAGCCGTTCTGCGAAGCCTTGTCCCAACCGATCAGCTGCACGTTCGTGCCCTTGGCCTTGTTGTAGGCCGCGACGCCGTCAGCGAAGCCATCCATGAACACCGTCACCGAGGGGATCTGGATACCGCCGAAGGTCGCAACCTTGCCGGTCTTGGTCATGCCCGCGGCCACGTAGCCGGCCAGGTAGGCGGCCTCAGCGGTGTTGAACAGCAGCGGACGCGCATTGTCCAGCGTCACCGTGTTGTTGTTACCGTCGTTGAAGCTGGAGTCGATGAGGGCGTAGTGCACGTCCTTGTTCTCGTCGGCGGAGGTGTGGACGGCCTTCTCCAGGTTGAAGCCCACGCCAATGATCAGGTTGCAGCCGTCGGAGACCATGGACTCCACGTTCGGGTTGAAGTCCGCATCCGAGTTGGACTCGGCCGTGTTGATCTGGATTCCGAGGCTGGACTGGGAGGCCTTGAGGCCGTCGTAGGCGGACTCGTTGAAGGACTTGTCGTCCCAGCCGCCGGCGTCAGAGACCGCGCAGGCCTTGAACGAGGTGGCATCCTTCGCCCCGCCGGACTGGCTGGTGGCGGTTCCTCCGCCGCCGCCACAGCCGGCCAAGGCGAGCGTTGCAACCCCCGCCGCGGCGAGGAGCTTCGTGAGGTGCTTCATGAGTGTTTTCCTCCGTTGATGTGAATTCTTCCTTGAACCGGTGGCGGCGCGGGCCGCGGATCATGTCCACGCAGCCGCTGCGCGAACATTTGTCATGATCGACTTTTACGTCTGATCCGAGTCTCCCGCGCCACCCCTCCCCTGTCAAGGTCTACTTGTTTTCGCTTTGGTAACGATTGAAGCGGCGCCGGGCGAACACCCCGGCAACGCCGATCGCTCCGACAAACATCGCCCCGACCAGGCCACCGAAGTCTGCGCCCGTACGAGCCAGGGAACCCTTGGGTGCCTTCGTGTTCTTACGGGGAGTCTGAGCTGCCGCCTGGTTGCCGGATTGTGTGTCACCCGCCGCGTCGGCCGACGGACTCGGGTCGGGCGCCGCCGTGCCCGCGCAGGTCACGGGGATCGTCAGGCCATCCCCGGCCTCGACGACCGTCGCGAAGTCAGTGGCGACCGTGACGGGGACGTTCACGACCTCGCCGGTCGCCTTGCCCTCGCAGGCACCGACGACCGTCACGTCCACGCTCGCCTGTCCCGCGCCATCCGTCGTAATCACCGAGGCAGCGTCGGAGGCGTGCGCGTCCACGAGAGAGTTGTCAACCTCGGCCACGGCCTGCGCTCCCCCGGCGCTCACGCGCACCTTCGAGGTGATGGAGGGACCTTCGGAGAAGGACAGGCCGCGCAGCGGGATCGTCACCGTCGAGCCGTCAGCAACGGGATCCGTGGGTAGGGTCAGGCCGATGGAGGACTTGGCCTCACGCGGCGTCAGGCCACCCGCAGCCTGGATCGAGCGGGCCGCCGCACCCGAGTGCGCACCCAGGTAGGCGTTGAAGGAGTCGCGGTCCAGGTTTCCGTTCGTCGTGGCCGCTCCCCCACGGGTCAGGGCCTCGAAGGAGTCGCCGCCGGCCAGCAGGAAGGTCACGGATCCGACCGTGTACGTCGCGTCGGCCTTCAGCGGCTCACCATTGATCGTCACCGACGTGATGCGCTCCCCGTAGGGCCTCGCCGGATCGTAGGTGTAACGCACGTTCGAGGAGAGGCCGAGCTTGAGCATGGGCCGAGAGTTCTGCGAGTTCAGGTCCGTCTTCCACTGCTGCTCGAGCGCGTCCTTGACGTCCGATCCCTTCAGGGTCACGTACCCCAGCTCGTTGGAGAAGGGCTCGACCTCGTAGGTCTGCGCGTAGGTGATCGTCCCATCCTCGTTCGGCACCAGGTCGGCGCGCAGGCCGCCCGCGTTAATCATGCCGATGTCGACGCTCTTTCCGTCCGGGGTGAGGATAGTTTCGCGCAGCGAGTCAGCCACCAGGTCCCCCAGTGAGGATTCGATGCCTCGGTTCGACCCGGGGTCCGTCGCCCCCTCGGGCGTCGTGAAGACGCCGCGCCTGAAGGGCTCCGTGTACCCGGTGGCGACGACGCGCTTGCCAGCTTCCTTCGAGTCAGCCTCGGCCTTATCGACAATCGCCTGGGTATCGGGATCCGCGCCGCACTGGGCGACCTCGGCGGCCGGGATGAGAATCGAGTCGGCGCTGGTCACCTGACGCGTGGCCGGGTCGATCGTCAGGCGGATGAGGCCCAGGTTGTCCGTGTAGGAGCCCGAGGCGATGCCCGCCAGGCGCGGGTTCGCGGAGTTGAAGGCCTCGACCGAGTTGACGTGGTCGAACTCGTAGGGCACGTGCGTGTCCCCACCCATGAGGCCGTCGACGTCCTTACCGACCTTCGTGTAGTTGTTCTTCACGTCGTCGTCCAGCATGGCAATAACGACGTCCGCCTTGCCACTACTCTTAAGCTCCGCGGCTAGGGAGTTGATGCGCGCAATCGGGTCCGTGAAGGTCAGGCCCGCCGTAGTTCCGGGGCTCAGCTTGTAGGGCACGTCCTGAGCAATTGCGCCGATAAAGGCGACCTTCATGCCCGAGGGCGACGTCCACACCTTGTAGTCCCCCAGGTAGGGGGTGCCGTCCCCGTAGGTACCCATGCCCTCGATGTTGGCCCCCAGGTACGGGAAGGTCGCCCGCACAAACTCGCTCGGGTTGGATCCGTCGACGCGCTGCTTGAAGACGGCCTGACCCATGTCCAGCTCATGGTTGCCGATCGTGGAGGCCAGCGGATCCATCGTGTTGAGGGCCGCGATGGTCGGGTTGTCCTTGAGCGCGCCGGAGATGTAGGGGGACGCGCCGATGTTGTCTCCCAGCAGGGTGAACGAGGAGTTGGGGTTCGTCGCGCGCGCCTTCTTCAGGTAGCAGTTCATCGCGGGCAACCCGGCCTCGCGCACGACGCCCTTCTTGGCGACCTGCTGGATGTGTCCGTGCACGTCCGTGAGGGTGTAGAGGTCCAGGGTGATGGGCGTGGCCTCGTTCCGTGAGGCTTCATCCTGCGGTGCCGCGAGCGCTGTGGCTGGCAGGGACGCCAGGGAGAGTGCGGCCGCCGAGGCGAGCGCGAGTCGAGTCCATGGTCTGCGCATGGGTGTGTTCCTTTCATCGGGGCGGCACCGAAGCCGCGTCCTGCGTGGTGAGTGTGGAGTTCGTGGTGTCAGCCGCGGCGGCGAAGCCGGCGCGAGAGGAGGATGAGTCCGCCGCCCGCTGCGGCGAGGAGAATGCCGATGCCAATTGCCGGGCCGGCGTCCGCACCGGTGCGCGCCAGGCCGCTGACCGTGGCAGCGCGCGCGGGCGCCTTACGGGACGAGGCCGTGGCCGCCCTCGAGGGAACCGGCGCGGCTGACGCGGACGGAGCCGCTGAGGGTTCAGCGCTCGGCGATGGGGCCGCGCTGGGGGCGGCGGACGGCTCGGCGGACGGCGTCGGGGCCGGGGCGTCCCCACCGAGCAAAGTGAGGCCAATCAGCTCCGGGTTGTGGTCCGAGGAGCGGTAGGGGTTGTCGGCCTCGACGGACAGGTGGGCGTTCATACCGGCCCTCGAGTATTCGAAGGCGATGGACTCCTGGGCGTTGACGGCCCAGCTGGTGACCCCCGCGAGGAGTGGCTTCGCAGCCGCATTGGCGAAAACGTGGTCGAGGGATCCGGAGCGTCCCGCGTAGACGTAGGAGGCCTCGCCCGCGCCGGAGACGCGCTCCCAGCCCGCGGCCTCGAGGGCCTTGATCGGGTCCTCCTGCGAGTAGGAGTTGAAGTCACCCACGAGCAGGGTCGGCTTAGCCGCGAATCGGGCAGCGAAGGATGCCAGGGCGGACGCCTGGGCGACTCGGATCGCGTTCGCGTTGCCCTGACCGTCCCCGCTGTCAACGTTGCCGGTGGGCGCGCCCTCGGGCACGGATCCCTTCGACTTGAAGTGATTGGCGATGACGACGAAGTAGGCGGGCGCGGCCCTCTCGGCGCTCACCCGCGCGAACTCTTGGGCGAGGGGCTGGCGCGCCAGGCCCGTAAACGCCGGGTCGTCGTGGATCAGCGAGGGGCCGACCGGGGCGACGGTCGCAGGCTTGTAGATGAAGGCGACGCGGATAACATCCTCGGCCTCGGGCACGGCCACGGGCGATGGCACGTACGCCCACGTTCCGGCGCCCGCATCCTTATTAAGGGCATCGACGAGGCGCGCGAGGGACGCGTCGCGATCCGTCCCAACCCCTACGGCGACGGGATTTTCGATCTCCTCGAGGGCAACCACATCGGCCCCCAGAGCGTTGATCGCAGAGACGATCTTGGCCTCCTGGTTGGCGAAGGCCTCGCGCGAGAATGCGCCACGCACCTTGCACTTCTTGGCCGTCACGAAGGCGCCCGTGCGGTCCGGGTAGCCCGCGCATCCGACCTCGTCGACGCCCAGGTCGGAAAAGTAGTTGAGGACGTTGAACGTCGCCACGCGGGTGTCGCCACCGACCGTGGGGGCGCTCGGGCGCTCCCCGGTGATGGTCACGGGAGAGCGGTCGGGGTGCCCGGCGACCATGGAGGTCGGCTGGAATACGAAGGACCCGTGCCGGGGCTCGAGGACCACGGGCTTGGTGAAGGCCACGTGGTAGCCGACGCGGGCGGGTGAGCCGTTCGCCAGGTAGGCGTAGGCGACCTCGGTGGCAGTCCCCTTCTGCAGGTTCGTGTTGGTGCCATCGTCGAGCGCGATCGCGCGGGCCGCGTTGGCGGCCTCGTAGTCGCGGGCGGCCTGCCCGGGAGCCACCACGTCCGTGGCCGAGCGCAGCGGGCTCTCACCCGGGGTGAGGGTCAGGGTGCCGTACTGGTTCGCCTGGTAGTTGTCGGTGATGGTCCACGTGCCCTGGGGCGCGAGGAGCATAGACTCGAGGGCCTCGGCCTCGTCGGGGGTGGGGACGCGGGGCGCCGGGATGGGCGTCGGTGCCTGGCATCCCTCGACCATGCTGACGGAGGTCGCGGCCAGCTGGGTGAGGCTCTGGGGGTTGTCCTTCGCGCTCGTCGCTGGGAACTCGCCGACCGTGCCGGTCACGCGCACGCAGGTACCCGGGGCCGGGATCTCGCCCTTCTTGCCCGCGTAGATGAAGAGGCCGTCGGAGCGTGTGCGCCCCGGCTCCCACGCGCCGCCCGATCCGGGGGTCTGGATCGTGTAGCCGTCGAGGGTCGCGCCCAGCCCAGATTCGGCGGCCGGGTAGGCGGCCGTCACGACGCCGAGAGTCGTCACGGTGGCCCCCACCATCGCGGAATCGTCCCCCTCGCCCACGGCCTGGATGTCGGGGATCGGCGTATCGACGAGGCCGGGGCTGGCCTCGCCCGATTGGCCCACATCAGCCGCCCAAGCGGCAGGCACAAGCCCCATCGCAGACAGCGCGAGCGCGCCGAGTACAGCTAGTGATCGTGTCCCGCACTTCATCGGGATGTCCTCTCAACCTCACCTCACCGTGAGGGGCCGGCGAGCCCCGTGCCGCAGGCGTCTTTACCAACGGCAACACGCGTTATGACAAGTGTAACCTCACGCACAAACGTGCGGAAGCTATTGAGAATATTCCCGAAAATACAAGGTGCAAGCGGGCGGGCGTGCACCCGCGAGCGCGCGGGCACCCCGGCCTCGTCAAACTCAACCCAACCCCGCTGCGTTCCCCAGCCTCGTCAAACTGGGTAAGCGAAGCTCAGGACGCCGAGTACGGGGAGACGACCACCTGGGCGCGCTGCAGGTCCTTGACCTCCGAGTATCCCGTCGAGGCCATGGTTCGCTTGAGGGCACCCACGAAGTTCAAGGAGCCGTCCGCGCGCGTCGAGGGGCCGTAGAGGATCTGCTCGAGCGTGCCCGTCGTGCCAACGTGGACGCGCTGGCCGCGCGGCATGTCCGGGTGGGTCGCCTCCGACCCCCAGTGCCAGCCGCGCCCCGGAGCCTCCTCCGCACGGGCGATGGCGGCGCCAAGCATGACGGCGTCCGCGCCGCACGCGATCGCGCGCGACAGGTCTCCGCTGCGACCGATGCCGCCGTCGGCGATGACATGCACGTAGCGGCCGCCGGACTCGTCCATGTAGTCGCGCCGGGCCGCGGCCACGTCCGCAATCGCCGTCGCCATGGGCGCGTGCACGCCCAGGGACTGGCGCGTCGAGTGGGCCGCTCCCCCACCAAAGCCGACGAGGACACCCGCCGCACCCGTGCGCATCAGGTGCAGGGCCGCTGTGTCCGTGCAGACGCCGCCCACGATGACGGGGACGTCCAGCTCGTAGATGAAGCGCTTGAGGTTGAGGGGCTCGCGGCGCGAGGACACGTGCTCGGCGGACACGGTCGAGCCACGAATGATGAACAGATCGACGCCCGCGTCCACGACCGCGCGCCAGTACTTCTGCACGCGCTGGGGCGAGAGCTTGCCGGCGACAACCACGCCAGCCTCGCGCAGCTGCTTGAGACGCGCGGTGATCAGCGAGGGCTTGATCGGCTCGGAGTAGACGCGCTGGAGGGTCGCGATCGACTCCTCCTCGCCCAGGTGAGCGATGTGGTCGAGGATGGGCGTGGGGTCCTCGTAGCGGGTCCACAGGCCGTCCAGGTCAAGCACGCCGATGCCGCCGAGGCGGCCGAAAGCGATCGCGGTCTCCGGGCTCATCACCGAGTCCATCGGGGCCGCCATCAAGGGGATATCGACGTGGTAGGCGTCGATCTGCCAGCCGACGTTGACATCCTCGGGGTCACGGGTGCGCCGCGAGGGCACGAGGGCGATATCGTCCAGCGTGTAGGCGCGGCGTCCGCGCTTGCCACGACCGATTTCCACTTCGTCGCTCATGACCCAATTCTACTGCCTACTTCCCGCTTCTACCGCCTCCGGGACGCAGATGTGCCCACCCTCTGCCACACTGGAGTCACCGGCAAGGCTAGGAGCAATCATGAGCTGGATCGATGACCCGTGGATGGGTTTTGACACCGAGACGACGGGCGTGCGCGCACTCAAGGATCGCCTCGTCACCGCCGCGCTGGTGCTGCGCATCGACGGCGCGTCCTACCGCAGCGGTGTCAGCTCCCCCGACCAGGTGGCCACCTGGCTGACCGACCCGGGCGTCGAAATCCCCGAGCAGGCCACGGCCGTCCACGGCATCACGACCGAGCAGGCGCGCCGCGACGGACGCCCCATCGAGGAGGTCCTCCACGAGCTGGCCGGCTCCATCGTCGAGCACTGGCTGCGCGGCTACCCGGTCGTCGCCTTCAACGCGACCTACGACATCACGCTGGTCAACCAGGAGCTGCGCCGCCACCGCCTGGGGTCTTTCGAGGAGCGCCTGGAGGGCGCACCGATGCTGGTCGTCGACCCGTTGGTGTTGGACCGCAAGCTCGACCGCTTCCGCAAGGGCAAGAAGACGCTGACGGAGATGGCGCCGGTCTACGGGGCGGTCGCTTCCCCCGACGCTCACACGGCCGAGGTCGACGTGGCCATGACGCTCGACGTGCTCGCCGGCATGGTGGACAAGTACCCGCAGCTGGCGTCCATGAGCGCCCTGGAGCTCATGGACTACCAGCTCCAGGCTCACCAGGATTGGGCTGAGGACTTCGAGAAGTACCTGCGCAAGCAGGGCAAGGACGCGAACATCGATCGCGAATGGCCGCAGATCACGCCGCGAGGCCGCGGCGACGACCAGGAGTAAGAACGCTTCGGGCGGGGGCCGGCGGCCGGCGGCCGTTTTCGTTGCGCCTGAGATGTCCTCCGCGCACAGCGGGCCCGAATGAGCTGTGTGGAGAGGCCTGTATGAGGCAGTGGCGGGGTTCCGGTAGATTCCTGGGGCGCCGGCGGGGCCGCGGCCTGGCCGGGCTTCGAGCCGACAACGCAGCCACCCAATCAGGACAAGTACCACTGGGCAATTTCGCGACTGAATCCTACAGGTCATGCACCAGTTAGGGAGCATTACACCAGTTAGGGAGCATTGCACCACCTCCGAAGTAGTGTAATACCTACCTAAGTGGTGTCACACCACTTAGCAACAAGCCTAAATGCGGCACGGTCAGGGGGAAAGGGAGCCGAGGCCCCACGGATACCATCACACACGCGGATAGGTAACGAACATCCGGATAGGTAACGAACATCCGGATAGGTAAGCAACATCCGGATAGGTAACGAACATCCGGATAGGTAAGCAACATCCGGATAGCTTAATAACCTATCCAGATACGCATAACCTATCCGGATGCGCACAACCTATCCGGATAGCACTGAGACAGGCAGCTAGCAAGGGCCCGGATAAACATCTGCCGCGCCGGGGGCGCGGTAAGGGCAGGACAGACACCAGCCACCACACACCACCCGTGTGGAGGGCGCCGGCGGGGCCGCAGGGCCTGGCCGGGCTTCGAGCCGACGCGCCGAGCGAAGCTCGTGGCGCGGACGGCGAGCGGGCGGGCGGGCCCGACGGTGCCCGGAACACTGGTGGCGCTACAGCCTCACTTTTCCTTGATGAGATCCAGCCACGTGCGGCGCTCGCCCACGAGGAAGCCGAAGTCGCGGTTCTGGTCTGCGATAGCGGCGTCGGTCGCCGGGTTCTTGATGAGCGCGGCCAGCACGTCGGGGGCGGCAGTGATGGCACCTACGCCCTGGCGGACCAGCTCAAGGACCTGCTCGGAGTTCTTGAAAGACGCGGCCAGGACGTCGGCCTTCAGGTCGTAGGAGCGCAGGGTGCGGTGGATTTCCGAGGCGACGCGCACGCCGTCGATGCCGTAGTTGTCCATACGGTTCACGTAGGGGGCGACGTAGCGGGCACCGGCCTTGGCGGCCATGAAGCCCTGCATGGAGGAGTGAATACCGGTCGCGGTCACCTGCATGCCTTCGCGCACGATGCGCGGGATGGCGGCGAAGCCCTCGCGCGTGACGGGAAGCTTGATGAAGAGGTTGCCGCCAATCTCGCCGCGCAGCGCGCGGGCCTCGGCGACCATGTCGTCGGCGCGCTGGGAGACGATCTGGACGTGCAGCTGAGCGCCGTCGGGCAGGAGCTGCTTGATGGCGTGGAGAACCTCGAGAGGCTCCTTGCCCTCGCGGTACAGGATCGTCGGGTTGGTCGTCACGCCGTCGATGGGCAGGTATTCCAGGGTCTTGGCGATGGAATCGACGTTCGCGTGATCGATGAGGATGAGCATGTGAGCAGCTCCTTTGCGCTGTTGTGAGTTTTCGCACCCCTAGGATAGCGCGGGCGGGAGCAGCCCACCGACTGCTCCCGCCCATTCCGAATGCTCTGTCTGCGATTACCTCGCCGAAGAGGAGTGGTAGTTCGGCGCTTCCGTCGTCATCTGCACGTCGTGCGGGTGCGACTCGCGCAGGCCCGCGCTCGTGATGCGCACGAAACGGCCGTTGGCCTTGACCTGGGAGATCGTGGAGGCACCCAGGTAGAACATGGTCTGGTGTAGGCCGCCGACGAGCTGGTAGATGACCTGGGCAAGGGAACCGGTGTAGGGCACCTGGCCCTCGATGCCCTCGGGGACGATCTTGTCGTCGGAGGTGACGTCGGCCTGGAAGTAGCGGTCCTTGGAGTAGGACTTGCGCCCGCGCGAGCTCATTGCTCCGAGCGAGCCCATGCCGCGGTAGCGCTTGAACTGCTTGCCGTTGGTGAAGACGACTTCGCCCGGGGACTCCTCGCAGCCGGCGAGGAGGGAGCCGAGCATGACGGTGTCGGCGCCGGCCACGAGGGCCTTGCCGATGTCGCCGGAGTACTGCAGGCCGCCGTCCGCGATGAGCGGGACGCCGGCGGGGCCGCAGGCCTTGGCGGCCAGGTGGATCGCGGTGATCTGGGGGACGCCGACGCCGGCGACGACGCGGGTCGTGCAGATCGATCCGGGGCCCACGCCGACCTTGACGGCGTCGACGCCCGCGTCGATGAGCGCCTGTGCGCCCTCGGTCGTGGCGACGTTACCACCGATGATGTCGATGCCCTCAAACGTCGGATCGGCCTTGATACGGCGGATCATGTCGAGAGCGAGCTGGGCACCGCCGTTCGCGGTATCGACGACGAGGACGTCCACACCGGCCTCGGCCAGCGCGGTGGCGCGCTCCCAGGTGTCGCCCCAGTAGCCGACGGCCGCGCCGACGACGAGACGTCCGCGCGAGTCCTTCGTAGCGTTGGGGTACTGCTCGGTCTTGACGAAGTCCTTGACGGTGATGAGGCCGGTCAGGTGGTCGTTGTCGTCGACGATGGGCAGCTTTTCGACGCGGTGCTCGGCCAACAGGTGCTTGGCGTGTTCGCGGGAGATGCCGACCTGGCCGACGACCAGCTGGTCGCGCGGAGTCATGCAGTCGCGCACGCGCAGGGTAGCCCACTCGTCCTGGGGGACGAAGCGCAGGTCGCGGTTCGTGATGATGCCCAGGAGGGTGCCGTCCTCGTTCACGACGGGCAGGCCGGAGACGCGGTAGTGGCCGCAGAGGCTGTCGAGTTCGTCGATGGTGGCGTCGGGACCGACGGTCACCGGGTCCTCGACCATGCCAGATTCGCTGCGCTTGACCTGGCGGACCTGCGCGGCCTGTTCCTCGATGGAGAGGTTGCGGTGAAGGATGCCGATGCCGCCCTGGCGGGCCATGGCGATGGCCATGCGCGCCTCGGTGACGGTGTCCATGGCGGCGGACAGGAGCGGGATGCGCAGCGAAATGTTCTTCGTCAGGCGACTGCTCGTGTCAACGGATGAAGGAACGACGTCCGTGAGCTCGGGTAGGAGCAGGACGTCGTCGTAGGTGAGGCCGGTCAGGCCGAAAGGATCATGTGTAGCGAGTTCTCCCATGGGCCAATTGTAGGCGGTCGGTGGTGCTTTCGCGTAGTCGCTTCCACGCACGCCTCGAAGCCGGGCATCGTGGGACGAGGCCGGAGCCCCTCAGGGACCGTCAGGAGGACGCGCTGCGGCTGGCCTGGGAGGCGTAGCGGGCGGCGGTCGCTCCGGTGACTGTGAGATGGATCGGGGCGGCGCCGCGTGCCAGCATACGGGCGGCGGTAAGGGCGTCGGGGCGCCCCTCCCACACGAGCATGGAGACGGAGCCGTCAGGGGCGACCTCGTGGATCCAGCGGCCCATGCCGGCGCGGGCGTGGGAGTCGGCCCAGGCGATGGCGCGGGCGTAATCGACGGCGAGGTCCGCGGCGCGCGAGGGGTCCACGACCTCGGCGAGGACGCGGGCAGCGCTGGCTGCCTCGCACACGACCCAGTGCATGCGCTGGGGGGCGGCGACACTGCCGGCGGGGTCGAGGGTGTAGACGATGCCGCCCACGCCCTCGTCCGTCCATCCGTCGGCGAGGGCGCGGTCGTAGAGGGCGGTCGCGGTGTCGATCATCCAGGGGCCGGGTTTTTCGCCCATGTGGGTGATGATCGCGTAGGTCTGCCCGATGAGGCGGGCGGCCTTGAAGCCGAGGCCGGGGAGCGTATCTCCGGGTCGGATGAGCTCAACGGGAGCCTGATCGGAGGAGGCGGGCAGGGGGCGCCATTCCTCGTCGTAGAGGTCGGGCAGGGCGAAGGCACAGCGCGCAGCGATCTCTCCGACGAGGCGCAGGATCGAGCGCGCACGGTCGAACCAGACGCGCTCCCCCGTCGCCTCCCAGGCGGCCAGGTAGGCCTGCGCGGTATCGAGGTTGGTGGAGAGGCGACGCAGGGGCGAACGAGCGCCGGTCGCGGCATCAATCTCTTCGCGCACGGCTCCGGCGCACGGGTCCCACCAGCGCTGATCTTGGTCGGCTTCGAGGTCAGCGAGGAGGTCACGCGCCTCCTCGTGCCCGACCATGGCGGCAGCGGCGGCCGCACCGATCATCGCGGACTGCGCGCGCTGGGAGAAAACCGCTCGGGGAACGGGGGTGGCGCTGTTCTCTGACGTGGGAACGACCTCGGCGTACCAGGAGCCATTCGGAGCGCGCAGGGGGCCTGCGAGGGCGGCCAGGCCGTGGCTGACGAGGTGCGCGGCGCCCTCAATGCCCCGCATCTGCGCGAGAGCAAAGACGTGGGTCATTCGGGCGCTGATGCGCGCGTCGAGGGGACGCCCGAGGTCGACCTGACCGTCGGCGCGCAGGAAGGCGAAACCGACCCGCGCCTTCGACCGGGAAGCGAAGGCGACGAGCGCGTCAAAATCAGCGTCAAAAGCGCGGCGCAGATCTTCGTTGTTCCAGGGGGCGTTCATGACTGTTCTCCTGCCGGTACGTGCCTTCACGGTATCACCTGTCCAGGTGCTGCGGGCGGAGGTGGGGGCCGCGTGCGCGCAGTTGAGGGCACAATTGCGCGTCAGCCGCCAAGGGCGTCAGGAGCGGCCGACGAGCTCCAGGTCGGCCTGGGGCGCGAGGAGGGCGAGGGCCTCCTCGACGCAGGCGCTGTTGGTGCGCACGCGCTGTACCTGGGGCGAGAGGATCTCGGGGGCGTCCGCTCCCACCATGATCGTGGGCACTCCGTAGCGCGCGACGAGGTTTTCCACCGTTTGCGCGCACTCGGAACCGCATCCGAGGACGACGGTGAGGGCGGGGACGCCTCCGCGCACGTACTCGCGGAAGCGTTCGGTGGTGCTGACGCCGCCGTAGTTTTCGCTGGAGAGCATGCGCACGTCGCAGCCGTACCAGGCCAGGGCGATGCCGATGACCTGGGCGGCGGTCTCGTGGAGCGAGTCGGAGATGAGTGCGACGCGGTCCCCTCCGACGAGGGAGCGGGCGGGGCGGGACTGATAGACAGAGCGGCACACGCGCTGGAAGGCGTTGATCAGCATGAGGGCGGGCGCGCTGCCGATGGGCTCACCGCCCGGAGCGGAGCGCAGGGATTTGAGTGTCGGTTCGACGAATCGCGACCAGGTGTGGACGAGGCCGTGGCTTGCGACGGCGGCCTCGATCACTTCTTCGAGGCGATGGTAGTCGTCGGAGAGGGCGACGGAGCGCAGCTGGGCGGCGTTCGCCGGGCCTCGACGAGGCAGGAGCGTACTTTCTGCGAGGGCGCGCTTGGCGGCCTCGGCGGCGGACATACCGGCACGCACGTGGTGGATCATGGCGCGCAGACGGTCAACGTCCTCGGGCTGGTAGCGGCGTCGCTCACCGGCTTCACGCTGCGCGGGACCGAGGCCGTAGCGCCGTTCCCACGTGCGCAGAGTGGAGGGGGATACTCCCAGCTCATCGGACACCGAGGACATGGTGCGGGAGCGGTCAGCGTGCGCCGACTGCGCCAGTATGGCTCGTGGCATGTCCGCTCCCTCCGGTCCTTGTCCGTGCCCTGCTCTGATTCTTGCGTGTTCGCAGCGCGCACGCCACAGGAAGGGATAAGACGCTCACCCCCAAGTTGTTCAAAAAGTTATTCACAATCTGTTCACTCTGCGCACCATACGTTTCTCCACGTTTTCACAGCACGGGCACGCTCAATCTGAGAACTGGCTCATAATTCGAGAAAGATCCTTGAATAACTACCGCACAAGTGTCTATTCTTGCCGACATCGTGTGCCGAAAGTGTCGGCACGACAGACATGAAGGAGGCACCCAATGACTGACGTCTCCCGTCTGCCCGGACCCATGATCGACGCGTGGGAATGGCAGTACGAAGCGGCGTGCCGAGACCTGGACACCGAGCTGTTCTTCCACCCCGAGGGTGAGCGCGGCTCCACGCGCCGTCGCCGCGCGGCAAACGCCAAGGCGATCTGCGCGACCTGCCCGGTTATCGAGCAGTGCCGGTCCTACGCTCTGGCCGCTCAGGAGCCTTACGGCATCTGGGGTGGAATGACTGAAGAAGAACGACGCGAAGAGATCCGCTCCTCTGGACGCGGTCGCCGCGTCTCCTAACGCGCATCCATTTTTCCGGTGCGGCATCGCCACCGCGGTGCCGCACCTTTTTACTGCCCGCCACAACGCCCATCCTCTCCGGGAGCTCGCATGACCAGCAACGACACCAAGGCCTCGCAGAAAAAGGCTGAGGACACCTCCACCAACCTGTACAAGACCCTGTTCTTCGTCACCGCACCGATCACCGCGGTCCTCGCGGGCGTGTGCGTGTGGATGGGTGTTCAGCTCTCCTCCACCTCTCCGGCGAGCCAGGCAACCCCGGCGGCCTCGCCGACCGCGGCCGAACAGATGCCGCAGAACACCGAGACCGCGGCCCCCAGCCAGACGAATCCGAAGAACCTGGAGATCATGAAGTCTTTCATGCGCCACCAGGCTGACGACCCGCAGGCGAAGGGCGACGTGAACGCTCCCGTGACGATGGTTCTTTTCTCTGACTTTGCGTGCCCCTACTGCACGAAGTACGCCCAGGACGTCGACCCGGCACTCGCCGATCTCATCGCGGATGGCACCCTGCGCGTGGAGTGGTACGACCTGGCTCAGATCACCGAGACCTCGCCCCTGGCCGCGCAGGCGGGTATCGCCGCTGGCGAGCAGGGCAAGTTCTGGGAGTTCCACGACGTGGTGTACGCGGCGGCCGACCCGACCGGTCACCCCCAGTACTCCGAGCAGGCGCTTGTCGACTTCGCGGCCAAGGCGGGCGTACCCGACCTGGACAAGTTCCGCGA
Source organism: Schaalia odontolytica (assembly GCF_002847525.1). Lineage (GTDB taxonomy): Bacteria > Actinomycetota > Actinomycetes > Actinomycetales > Actinomycetaceae > Pauljensenia > Pauljensenia odontolytica_B. The sequence goes on from NZ_PKKM01000003.1 coordinate 50,692, forward strand.
GACGATGCTCGCCGACCACACCGCCTCCAAGGTGAAGGCAGCCAAGGAGCAGGCCCACCAGTCCGGCATCACGGGCACGCCCACGATGTTCATCAACAAGGCGTTCGTCAGCGGCTACCGCGACGTCTCCTACATCCGCAACACCATCCTCGAACAGGCGGCGCAGTCCGCGTCCTGACGTGAGGACCCGCACCGCAAGGAGGCTCGGCGCGGGAGAGACGAACAAAAGGGGCGGCCCGGAAGGATTCCTTCCGGGCCGCCCCTGTAGCTTTCAGGTGCGAAGCGCTCAGCGCTCCACGACCGCCAGCACGTCACGCGAGGACAGGATCTGGAACTCCTGACCGTCGTACTTGACCTCGGTGCCGCCGTAGCGCGAGTAGATGACGACGTCGCCGACCTTGACGTCGACGGGGATACGGTTACCGTTGTCGTCCACGCGGCCGGGGCCCACGGCGATAACTTCGCCTTCCTGCGGCTTCTCCTTGGCGGTGTCCGGAATAACCAGGCCGGAGGCGGTGGTCTGCTCGGCCTCAACCTGGCGGATGACGATGCGGTCCTCGAGGGGCTTGATGGAGATCGACATTGTCGCTCCCTTTCTTCTTTGTCACGAAGGTGCTCGTCCTTTCCCTGCCGTCGCGGGGGTCAGGTGCAGGACCGGTCGCGGGTGTTCCCGCGCTTCCTCCACGAGTGTAGGCGCGGTCCTGGCACTCGGGCAAGCTGAGTGCCAGGCGCGTTCACCCTGGGCGAGATGCCGCCCGCGCCTCGCACCGCAGGCCCCGCACGGCCTCGTCCCTGAAGAGATGGGACAATGAGCGGGTGAGCGCCCTGACCCCCATTCTGTCCTCCCCCGGCTGGGAGCTGCTGGAGTCCCTGCAAGCGAAGCAGGCCACCAACCCCATCCCGCTGCCCGAGCTCGGATCGGCACTGCGCGCCGCCGGCCTCGACGCAGACCTCGTGGTCGCAGTCCTCACCCAGCTGGCCCTGCGCCAGGCAGCGCGCTCAAAATTTGGCCCGTTTGCCTCCCACATGGTGTTCACGCGCGACGGCCTCGAGCAGGCGACGCGCCTCGTCGTGGCAGCCCGCCACGCCCAACGATTCAGGGATTGCGGCGCGACACGCGTCGCCGACCTGGGCTGCGGCATCGGGTCGGACGCCATGGCGATCGCTGGCCTGGGCATGAACGTGCTGGCGGTCGACATCGATCCCGATACCGCCGGCGCCGTGGCCGCGAACCTGCGAGCCTTCGAGGGGGCGGAGGTGCGCCTGGGGGACGTCACGGACCTCGACATGGACGAGCTGGCCGCCGAGGGCGTCGACGCGATCTTCGCCGACCCGGCCCGTCGCACGGGAGCCTCGCGCGGGTCGGCGCGCATCACGGACCCGGAGCAGTGGTCCCCTCCCCTCTCGCTCGCCCTCGGCTGGGCCTCCACGATCGACCGTGTCGGCATCAAGGTGGCGCCGGGCATCGCGTACGAGCACATCCCCTCCTCCTGGCACGCGCAGTGGGTAAGCGTGGGCGGCGACCTTGTCGAGGCCTCCCTCTGGTCCCCCGCGCTGTCCCCCGAGGGTCGCGGGCGCTCGTGCCTCCTCTTGGACGAGGCCGGGGCCGCCCATTCGCTCTCCACACCCGAGGGGTACGCGCCCAACGCTCCCGCGCCTCGCGTGGAGGTCGCGCCCCTGGGTGCGATAATCGCCGAGCCCGACAGCGCGGTCATCCGATCGGGTCTCCTGGGACGCCTCGCGGACGAGGTCGGCGCGGGCATCGTGTCCGAGAAGATCGCCTACCTGACGGGGGATGACCTGCCCGATTCCCCCTTCTACGACCGCTTCGAGGTCCTCGCGGTGACCAACCTGCGGGCAAAGGCGATTTCCGCCGAGCTGCGCGCCCGAGACGCGGGCAGCGTCGAGATCAAGAAGCGCGGAGCGGACATCAGCCCCGACGACCTGCGTAAATCGTTGAAACTGGGCGGAGGCGACGAGCAGCTGACCATCATCGCGACGCGCGTGGACGGGCGCCATCGCGCGATCATCTGCCGACGGTTGGCTAAAAACCTGTAAGGAAGCTCTCCGCCGACACCGCTCGCTGCCCTGCCACAATGGAGGAAGCCAGCGAAAGGATCGACATGTCTTTGCCCTTCGGTTCCTCCCAGCGTTCCACGATCGGTGTCGAGTGGGAGCTCCAGCTCGTTGACCGCGACTCCCACGACCTGCGCCAGAGCGCGGACGCGATCATCGACCGCGCCACGACTGATGGCAAGCTCTACCCGGGCGTCCACCGCGAGATGCTGCTGAACACGATCGAGGTCGTCTCCAAGCCGCGTTCAACCGTCGCCGAGTGCATGGCCGACCTGATGGACTGCGTCGACTACCTGACTCCCCTGGCCTCGGACCTGCGCATTGACCTGGCGACCGCCGGCACGCACCCCTTCGCGCGCCCCGGCCGCCAGCGCGTCACCGATTCCGAGCGCTACGCGCAGCTGGTGGAGCGCACCGCCTACTGGGGGCATCAGATGCTCTTGTACGGCGTCCACGTGCACGTCGGCGTCGAAGACCGCGCGAAGATCCTCCCGATCCAGGCAGCCCTGACCGCCCATCTGGGCCACCTGCAGGCCATCTCCGCATCCTCCCCCTTCTGGGCGGGCGAGGACACCGGCTACGCATCCAACCGTGCGATGGTCTTCCAGCAGCTGCCCACCGCCGGCATCCCTCGCCAGTTCGCGACGTGGGAGGATCTCGAGGCCTACACGGACGACATGATCCGTACGGGCGTCATTGAGGGCTTCGACGAGGTCCGCTGGGACATCCGCCCCTCGCCTGCCTTCGGCACGATCGAGAACCGCGTGTATGACGCTGCGACCAACGCGACCGAGGTCGCCACCTTCGCGGCCTTCACCCACGTCCTCGTCGAGCACTTCTCGCGCCTGTACGACGCGGGCGAGCCCCTTCCCTCCCTGCCGGATTGGTTCGTCGCCGAGAACAAGTGGCGCTCGGCGCGCTACGGCATGGACGCGACGCTGATCGTGTCTCGTGACGGCGCCACCGAGAGCGCGCGCGACGGCATCGCGCGACTGAAGGAAGAGCTGGCTCCCGTGGCCGCCGACCTGAACTGCGCGCGCGAGTTCGCAGGCCTGGAGACGATCCTGACGATCGGTGCCTCCTACGAGCGCCAGCGGGCCGTCGCGGCAGCCGCGCGACCCGGCCAGGGCCTCGACGCGGTGGTGGACCTCATGCGCGCGGAGATGAGCGCGGGGCGCCCCCTGGCTCTCGCCGAGTTCGCGACCCTGAACGTCTGACGCTTTTAAACCGTTGCCCCGCGTCTTCACCGGCGCGGGGCACTGTCGTCACCACCACACACTCACAGATAGCATTCAGGCGACTCTCAGAACGCCGCCGTATCCTTGAGGTGGCTCGAAACTGACGCTGAGAGGACACTCGCCCGTGGTACAGGAAGCAACACAGACACCCGATACCGGCGGCGCACCATCGACGCTCGTCAGGATCATGTCCCCCATCGGGGCGACCCTGCAGACCATCTGGCTTCTCCTCTCCTCGCTGACACGCCTCACCATCCGCTGGCTGTCACGATGCCCGGCTACCGCCGTCCTTACGGTCGCCCTGACGATCGTGTCGGCGACCTACTGGGTGTGGCGCGATCAATTCACGGCCCTCGAGGCCGACCCGTCCAGCCCGCACTGGTGGTCGATTCTCTCCTCCGTCGGCGCGGTTCCCGGCAATTTCATCGCCACAGCCGTGCTTGGCATCGCCACTATGATCATTGCGGGCGGCGCCGCCGAGAGGCACCTCGGTACACGCGCGTGGGTAGCCGCTGCGGCCGCGGGACAGATCGTCGGTGTCGCAGCCACCTGGTTGACGCTCCCGCTGCTCACCAAGGTGTTCTCCATGTGGGGGCAAACGATCGACGAGGGCAGCCTGTGGGGTACAAGCCTCATCCTCGTCGCCCTCGTGGGCGCCGCAGCGCAGTCGCTGGCCTCTCACTGGCGTTGGCGCGCCCATTTCCTCCTCATCGGAATCCTCCTCCTGTCGGCGGCTATCCTCGGATCGGCGATCTCGTATGCGCGCGTGTGGGCCCTCCTCGCGGGCATCGTGGCCGCGCGGCTGGCGGGGGTTCGCGGGGCGCGCAGCGGGTCCGGAAACGACATCACGATCGGACGCCAGCTCGCCTCCGTCGCCGCCCTGTGCTGGGCCTGCGCTGCCGCGCTGACCGTCGTCTCCTCGGCCCCCGAGGGACCACTCGCGCAGATGCGCTGGTCGCTGGGCCCCGCGTGGTGGCTCGAGGGCCGCACCGGCGTCATCACGACTCTGCTGTGCCTGGCCCCCATCACTCTTCAATTGATCTTCGCCTACGGGCTGCGCAAGGGCAGGCGCGCCGCCTACTTCGGCACTCTTATCCTCCAGCTGGTCCTCGGTCTGTCAACGGTCGCGGCGACGGGTGTCGCTCTCGCCCAGGGCACCGACGAGAACGGGATGGCCAGGCCCGAGCTCGTCACCACGGCCTCGCTCCTCCTCGTTCCGGTGATCCTTAACGCCGCCCTGTGCGTCATCACGTGGTGGGTGCGCCGTTCCTTCACGATTCACGCGGAGCCCTCCACGACCTCGACCCTGGTGCGGCGCTGGCTGCTCCTCATGGTCGGCTGCGCGGGCGCGGTCCTCGTCCTCGGGTTCCTCACGAAAGACTCGTTCATCCCCCTCGAGGCCCTCAATTCCGGCGACGACCTGACCGTCACCGACTATGCGACTCCCCTGCAGATCCTCCACGACTACACCCTCGCGCTGCTCCCCACGGCGACGGCTTCGATCTTCGAGCCGTCCCTGGTTCCGATGACCCTCTTCGCCGAGGCGCCCGTCCTGTGGGTGCCACTCGTCGCCTGGGTCGGCACCCTCGCCATCATCCTGAGCGCTCTGCTCGCTCGGCCTCGTATCCCGCTGTCCTCGCCGCTCGAGAGCCTCACGTCGCTCCTGCGCGCCCACGGTGCAGGCACCCTCGGGTGGATGCAGACCTGGGAGGGCAACCAGGTGTGGGTGTCCCCTACCGGCGAGGCCGGGGTCGCCTATCGCGGGTCGGGCGGCGTCGCGCTGACGGTCACGGACCTGGCGTACGAGCCAGGCAAGGCCTCCGAGGCGATCGCGCTGTTCTCAGCCTTCGCATCCGACTCGGGCCTGACCCCCGCGCTCTACTCGGTCCACGAGGAACTCGCGCAGGCCGCGCGCGAGGAGGGCTGGACGATCATGCAGGTCGCCGAGGAGTCGCTGCTGGACCTGCCCGGCCTCGCTTTCAAGGGCAAGGCCTACCAGGACGTGCGCACCGCGATGAACCACGCGTCCCGCGAGGGCGTTGAGGCCGTGTGGACTACCTGGGAGGAGTGCCCGGCGGGCTGGCGCGATCAGATCACCGTCATCTCCGATTCCTGGAGCGCCGACAAGGCCCTGCCTGAGATGAGCTTTACGCTCGGCAGTGTTCGAGAGCTTGCAGTCCCTGAGACGCGCATCCTGGTCGCCATCGATGAGGAGTCGACGATCCATGCCGTGACCTCGTGGTTGCCGATCTACCGCGACGGAACAGTCGTCGGCCTGACCCTGGATGTCATGCGTCGGCGCACTACCGGGTGGCGTCCCGCGATCGAGTTCCTCATCGGCAAGGCCGCCCTGGCGGCGCAGGAAGAGGGGCTAGAGATCCTGTCACTGTCGGGCGCTCCCCTGTCGCGCTCTGCCGATGACACCTCGGCCTTTGGCCCCCTCACCGACGCGCTGGCCGCCATCATGGAGCCGCTCTACGGCTTCACCTCGCTGCACGCGTTCAAGCGCAAGTTCAAGCCCCGCACGCAGTCCCTGTACCTGGCGGTGCCGGATCCGTCATCCCTCGCAACAGTCGGACTGGCCATCTCGCACGCGTACGTGCCCCGTGTGTCCCCCGCGCAGACCCTCACGCTCGTCGCCTCGGTCGCCGGGGGCCTCGCCAAACTCGCCGCAAAGGGCGTCGGAGACCTGCGCTCGACGCGAGCTGCTTCCCGGGAGAGCAGCCCCGACACGGATGCGCTCGCTGCCACGGCCTCGTCCGATGGTGGCGGAAAGGAGCGCCGATGAGCGCCCTGGGAAGCATCCCCCTCACCTCGCTCAAGACCCTCGTGGTGGTCGCCGTCCTGGCGATCCTCTCTCTGCTGGCGGGGGCGGTCCTTCTCGCCCGATCTGCCCCCTCGCGATGCCCGGGACGCACGAGGCGGTGGCTCGGTCGCACGGTCGTCCTCCTCGTGCCCACAATCCTTATCGCGTCCGCGGGGGCACTCGTTTTCAACCGCTCGCTCGGCCTCGTGAAAACCAGCGGGGATCTAGCAAAACTCGCCTTGTCGTCCGTCGTCGGCACGACCGCCCAGTCCGGCGGCGAGGCCAACATCAACGCGCAGTCCGCCGCCACATCCGAACTCGACGCGACCTTCACGAAGACCGAAGACGGCATGCTCCAGACCACATGGACCGGCCCCTCGAGCGGGATCACCCTGCCCGTCTTCGTCATCACCCCGAGCAACTACTCCCCCACTGACGGTAAGACCTACGCGGTCATCGAGCTTCTGCACGGCTTCCCGGGCGGCCCCGATGGCATCCTTCAAAACCTCAGCATTCAAGAGGAACTCGACAAGGCCATCGCAGCAGGCATCATTCCCCCCACAATCGTCGTCGCCCCTGATCTCAACGTCGACGAGGAGGCCCACGACTGCGCCAACATCGAGGGACGTCCCGCCGTCTACACGTGGGTGTCCCACGACGTCCCCGAGATGATCCGACACAACTTCCCCAATACGACGTCCAATCGCGACGCCTGGATGATCGGAGGCTTCTCCGCGGGAGCCTACTGCGCGATCTGGACGGCCCTGCGCACGCCCGAGACCTACGGCGCCGCCGCCTCGCTGTCCGGTTATGACACGCAGATCGAGGGGCAGATGACCAACCAGGGCGACCAGTACTTGGCCGACAACACGCTGTCGACCATGCTGGCAAATCGCACGCCGGATGGGCTGCGCATCTACGCGATGGCCGCCGGCGACGACGCCGTTGGCGGCGCCTACACCGCCCTCAAAATGGCCTCCGCCGTCAAGGAACCCGACACGGTGACGACGGATGTGCCACCGACCGGCGGACACACGGGCCCGCTGTGGCGCGACCACATTCCGACGATGCTGGCGTGGTGGGGGTCCTCTGATCGGGTAGCCCACGCCGTCGGGGCCGCATCGACGGCGGCCACCGCTCAGTCATCCGAGGCCAGCTCGTCCATTGTGCCGGTGACCACCGTGACCCACGAGGTGCCGCCGACAGCTCCGAACGGCTACCTGACGCTGGGGCTCCTGATTGCCGGCTTACTCGTCTCGCTCGTGCTCACGTGGCTTGTCGCGCCGCACTGGCAGTTGCGCCGCCACGAAGACGAGCGCGATCAGGCCGACCATCGACACCGGGCGCGTCACCGCGCGCAGCACTCGGACCTGTTCGCCTCTGTGCCGCGCCCCGTGCTCCGGGTACTCGGATACCTGGCGCGTCTGACGTTACTCGGGGCCACCACGGTAAGCGCCGCGATGCTCATCGGCATCGCCGCCAACATGTCGGGCGGCTTCTACACCTCGTGGGGATCGGTCGCGCAGAGCTTCATGGACGGCCTGCGCTAGTCTCGACCCGCGTTCTCAGGCGCGCGGCGGCATGTAGGTCGTCGTCAGCTCCATGCCGGAGTCCGGAGAGAAGTCCCAATCCGACGGCGGCAGTCCTGCCGCGACCAGTTCTGAACCAATCGCGGCGATCTGGGCGCCGTTGTCCGTGCAGAAACGCAGCGGAGGCATGCGTACCGTGACACCCGCGGCCTCGGCGCGCTGCGCGAGCAGGGTGCGCAGCCGCGAGTTCGCGGAAAAACCGCCGCCGACGACGATCATGTCGCAGCCGGTGTCCAGTGCCGCACGGACGGCCTTAGCCGTCAGAGAGTCGTTCACGGCCTCGGAGAACGCCGCGCAGACGTTCTCCTTGCTGACGACCTCACCTCGGGAAGTAGCGCCCTCGATATAGCGGGCAACGGCGGTCTTGAGGCCCGAGAACGAGAAGTCGTACTTGTGGCGTTCCTTGTCCTTGCCAGCAGCCAGGCCACGCGGGAAACGGATCGCCTCACGATCACCCTGCTGGGACAGCCGATCGACGTGTGGGCCGCCCGGGTAGGGCAGGTCGAGGAGGCGCCCGACCTTGTCGAAGGCCTCGCCCGCGGCGTCATCCAGGGTTCCACCCAGCTCGACGACGTCGGTCGCGATGTTGCGGATTTCGAGGATGTTCGAGTGGCCACCGGAGACAACCAGGCCGATGAAGTGCTCCGGAAGCGGCCCGTCGGCGAGCTTATCGACGGCCAGGTGACCAATCACATGGTTGACGCCGTACAGGGGCTTGCCCAGGGACGAGGCCAGGGCCTTCGCCGCGCAGATACCGACGGTCAGCGATCCGACAAGGCCGGGTCCTGCCGCGACCGCAATCGCGTCCACGTCGGCGAGGGTCACGCCCGCTTCGTCCAGCGCCGCATTGAGCGTCGGCAGGAAAGACTCCAGGTGGGCGCGCGACGCGATCTCGGGAATGATGCCGCCGTAGCGGGCATACTCATCCATCGACGTGGCCGTGCGGTCGACCAGCAGCTGCGTTCCACGCACGAGGCCGACGCCGGTCTCGTCGCAGGTTGACTCAATACCAAGGACCAGGGGTTCACTCACGTCCCCTAGTTTAAGCCGCGCTCAACTCTGCCGCCGCGTGCGCAGGCGGATTCGAGCGCGAATCCTCAGGAGTCGGCGTCTACCTGCGTGTGGGGGCGCAAGTTTGCAACGAACATTGCTGCTCCGGCTACCACCAGCACCAGCAGCGACCACGGGAAGAGCGAGTCGGCAATAGGCTTGATAGACGGCGATCCGAAGAGGACTCCCAGGAGCAGAATGACCGACAGGATCGCAAAGACAAGCATCGCGCCGATTCCAATCGTCGCGCTGACCCAGTAGCGTCGCGTGTGCGTGTTCGGGCCGCTCTCATCGAATTGCATGGCAGAACTCCTCTCTGAGCCGATGATGCTTTCATGATACGCCGCACATGCCACCGCGATGGGCTATTTGACGCCCTCCACCGCAGCTGCCTCGCCGTGTCGACGCACCGTGTCTCGCCGCCGAGCCAACGCGCTTGTGCATCGAACATGCGGGAGGGCCCGACGCTTTCGCGCCGGGCCCTCCCAACAGGCCACTCCAGTCGAATCAGACGCCCTTGAAGGCGGCCTTGCCGAGCTGGCGGTTGAGGTTTGCGATCACGTCGAGCGGGATCTGCTTGGGGCAGACCTCAGCACACTCGCCGATGTTCGAGCAAGAGCCGAAGCCCTCCTCGTCCATCTGGTTGAGCATGTTGACGACACGCTTGTAGTTCTCGGGCTTGCCCTGCGGGAGCAGGCCGAGGTGCGTGACCTTCGCCGAGGTGAAGAGCATCGCGGAGGCGTTCGGGCAGGCAGCCACGCACGCACCACAGCCGATGCAAGCGGCGGCCTCGAACGCACGATCCGCGTCCTGCTTCGGGACCGGGGTCGCGTGCGCGTCGGGGGCTGCACCCGTGTTCACGGAAATGTAGCCGCCGGCCTGGATGATGCGATCCAGGGCGCTGCGGTTGACCACGAGGTCCTTGATGATCGGGAAGCCCGATGCGCGCCACGGCTCGATCGTGATGACGTCACCATCGTTGAAGGAACGCATGTGCAGCTGGCAGGTCGTGGTGACCTCCGGGCCGTGAGCGATACCGTTGATGACGATGCCACACTGACCGCAGATGCCCTCGCGGCAGTCGGAGTCGAAGGCGATGGGTTCCTCGCCGCGTGCGAAGAGCTCTTCGTTCAGGACGTCGAGCATCTCCAGGAACGAGGACTCTTCCGAGATTCCCTTCACCTGGTATTCATGAATTGCGCCCTTGTCTTCGGGACCGTTTTGGCGCCAGATCCTCAGTGTCAGGTTCACTTGTAGCTCCGCTGCTTCAGCTCGATGTCGTTGTAAATCAGGTCTTCCTTGTGGAGGATCGGGGGCTCGCCTTCGCCAGCGTATTCCCAAGCCGCCACGTACAGGAACTTATCGTCGTGACGCAGGGCCTCACCCTCGGGAGTCTGGGACTCCGCGCGGAAGTGGCCGCCACACGACTCTTCGCGGTGCAGCGCGTCGATGCACATGAGCTCGCCCAGCTCCATGAAGTCGGCGACGCGGCCGGCCTTCTCGAGGGACTGGTTGAGTTCACCGATCGACTTGCCGGGAACGCGAACGTTCTTCCAGTAGTCGGCGCGCAGCTCGCGGATCAAACCGATGGCCTTCTTGAGGCCTTCCTCGGTACGCTCCATGCCGCAGTACTCCCACATGATCTTGCCGAGCTCCTTGTGGAACGAGTCCACGGAGCGGGTGCCGTTGATCGACATGAGGGTGTCGATACGGCCCTGAGCCGACTCGAGAGCTTCCTTCACCGAAGGCGAGTTCTCGTCCAGCTTGGGCAGGTGGAAGCAGTGCGCCAGGTAGTCGTTGATCGTGTTGGGCAGGACGAAGTAGCCGTCCGACAGGCCCTGCATGAGCGCCGAGGCACCCAGGCGGTTCGCGCCGTGGTCGGAGAAGTTCGCCTCGCCGGCCACGTACAGACCGGGCAGGTTCGACTCGAGGTCGTAGTCAACCCACAGGCCACCCATGGTGTAGTGGACGGCCGGGTAGATGCGCATCGGCACCTCGTAGGGGTTGTCTCCCGTGATGCGCTCGTACATGTCGAAGAGGTTGCCGTACTTGGCAGACACGGCAGCCAGGCCCATGCGGTTGATCGCGTCGGAGAAGTCGAGGTAGACGCCGCGGGCGACACCGTCGATCTTCGGGCCGACGCCGCGGCCCTCGTCGCACATGTTCTTGGCCTGACGCGACGCGATGTCGCGGGGCACGAGGTTACCGAACGAGGGGTAGATGCGCTCCAGGTAGTAGTCGCGATCCTCTTCGGGGATCTGACGCGGGTCCTTCTCACAGTCCTCAGCGCGCTTGGGAACCCAGATGCGGCCGTCGTTACGCAGCGACTCCGACATGAGGGTCAGCTTCGACTGCTGGTCGCCGTGCTGGGGGATGCACGTGGGGTGGATCTGCGTGAAGCAGGGGTTGCCGAAGTAGGCGCCCTTGCGGTACGCACGCCAGATGGCGGTCGCGTTGCAGCCCATCGCGTTGGTGGACAGGAAGAACACGTTGCCGTAGCCGCCGGTGGCGAGGACGACCGCGTCGGCGATAAAGGTCTCGAGCTTGCCGGTGGACATGTCGCGGGCGACGATGCCGCGGGCCTTGCCCTCGTCGACGATGAGCTCGACCATCTCGTGACGTGAGTGCTCGGTGACGGTACCCGCTGCGACCTGACGCTCGAGCGCCTGGTAGGCGCCGATCAGCAGCTGCTGACCCGTCTGGCCACGCGCGTAGAACGTACGGGACACCTGCACGCCACCGAAGGAGCGGTTGTCGAGGAGGCCGCCGTACTCGCGGGCGAAGGGGACACCCTGCGCGACGCACTGGTCGATGATGTTGGCGCTGACCTCGGCGAGGCGGTAGACGTTGTCCTCGCGGGCGCGGTAGTCGCCGCCCTTGACCGTGTCGTAGAAGAGACGGTAGACGGAGTCGTTGTCGTTGCGGTAGTTCTTCGCGGCGTTGATACCACCCTGCGCGGCGATGGAGTGCGCGCGGCGGGCGGAGTCCTGGTAGAAGAAGCAGTCGACGTTGTAGCCCATTTCGCCGAGCGAGGCGGCGGCAGCGCCGCCCGCGAGGCCGGAGCCGACGATGATGACGCGCAGCTTGCGGCGGTTGGCGGGGTTGACGAGCGCGGCGCTGAACTTACGCTGTTCCCAGCGCTGAGCGATCGGGACGTCGTGGGGCGCCTTCGTGTCGGCGATCTTCTCGCCTTCACGGTAGAGGCCGTGGATGAGTGTATCGGTCATGATTGCGTGCCCTTCCTCAGTGGATCAAGCCGGTGACGATGGCGACGGGCGGGGCCATGAACATCACGAAGATGATCAGACCGACCACGCCCGAGAGGAGAACCAGGGGCTTGCGGGTCGCGTTACGCACCCAACCGAGCGACTGGAACATGGACCAGAAGCCGTGGGAGACGTGGATGCAGGCGCAGCCGACGAACACGGCGTACAGGATCACGAGGACCGGCGACTGGAAAGAGGCGACCATGCGGGCGTAGGGCGTGGTGACGTCAGCGCCGAAGTTCGCGAGCTTCGCGGGCAGGCTCACGGTGGTGAAGTGAGCGATGTGGAAGATCAGGATCAGCAGGATGAGGACACCGCTCATACGCATGGTGCGAGCCGCGTAGGAGGCCGAAGCGGACTTCTTCACGACGTAGCGCGTGGAGCGAGCGCGACGCGAACGCTTCCACGTGTAGGCGGCGGCCCACAGGTGGATGATGAGCATCAGCGCCATGGCGGCGCGGAAGACCCAGATGAATCCGCCGTGCGGGAAGATCGGCACGAAAGCCTCTTCATGCAGCCAGTGCGCGTAGTCGTTGTAGACCTCCGCGCCCAGGAACATCTTGAGGTTGCCGTAGGAGTGGAACAGCAAGAAGAAAACGAAAACGAAGCCCGAGACGGCCATCAGCTGCTTAATAAAGACGCTGGTGGTCCACGCGCGGCGCTTCTTCGTTGCGACATTTTGAGTGGCCATGGCATGAGCATATCGACGCTTTTCGTCCGCTTCGTAGGACCATGGCACGACGCCCCGCGCGCCGCGTGGCGACATGCTGTCATTTTCCGCTATTTTCCGCGGCTATTGAGACCTCTCATGCCCGCAGCCGCAAGGGAAACATGTGGGACCAATGGTCCCGTCAACGGGGCTCGAATGACACGATTTTTGATACACCGACCATACCTATTTGGTGGCGGTCGTCGCACTGCCTCAGATGAGGGAAGCCCTCATCTCGACGGCCTCTTCGACGGGGTTGCGAAAGTAGCGCGGTCGGCGGCCAATTTCGACGAATCCCCGTGTCTCGTACAGGTGGATGGCACTCTCGTTCGAGGGTCGCACATCGAGGAAGATCTCGCGTGCTCCGGCCTCGCGGGACCATGCCAGGAGGGCGTCGAGAATCGTCGCTCCGATGCCTTGTCCGCGGGCGTGGGCGCGCACGCCGATCGTCATGACGTCGGCCTGATCTCCACCTACCTTGGCGCCGCCGTATCCGACGACGTCTCCGGAGTCATCCGTGGCGATCCAGTACCGCGAGGCCGGGGAGGAGAGCTCCTCGGCGATCATGTAGGGGGTCCAGGGGTCCTCGGAGAACACCTCGGCCTCGAGGGCGGCGAAGAGTTCGAGGTCGCCCGGCCCTGCGGCGCGCAGCGTAGCGTTCACAGGCGCGCGGTGGGCTGACCCTGAATGTCGGGGCGACGCAGGTAGAGGGGATCGGTGTGCAGGCGGTCCTCCTCGCCGCGCGATAGGCGCGTGGCGACGATACGGCTCATAACGGCGGGATCGAGGCTCACCTGGGGGCCGATGTCCGCGTGCGCGAGCGCGTCAGCGCTGTGGGCGGGAATCGGGGCTCCAGCGACGACGAGGCCGGGGGCGGCGCGCATAGCGCCCAGCAGTGTAGACACGTCCCCCACCTCGAGACGCCCTTCGAGAGTCACATCGTCGGGACCGGCGGCCAGGTAGGAACCCCAGTAGAGTTCGCGGCGGCGCGCGTCGGCAATCGCGTAGACGCGAGCGTCGGGGGCCAGGAGGTCGAGGCCCTGGCGGGCGATGACGTCGAGCGCGGACACACCGTAGGCGGGCACGCCCGCGACGGCGGCAAGAACGCGGGCTGAGACGAGGCCGGCACGCAGTCCGGTGAAGGGTGCAGGGCCGGTACCCACGAGGACTCGGTCAATGCCAGCATCCGCGAGCTGCGCGGGCAGGCCGGCGGCCTCGAGGGCCTCACGCACGAGCGGGGTGATCGATTCGGCGTGGTGGCGCCCGGAATCGTTGTGGGCGCGGGCAATGACGCGGCCGTCATCGACGATGGCGACGGTGGTGGCTGCTTGGGTGTCCAGGGCTATCTCTCGCACGGTGTGATCCTACTCGTCGGCGTCGGCCTCGTCGATGCGTGTGCCGCCGTGGGCAGCGACGACGCCGTCGAGCAGACCGTCCCATCGGTGACCGTAGGCGCGCAGGATGATGCGCCTACGACCGTCATCCATGTGCTCCAGGTCGATGACATCGCCATCGTGGTCGGCCTCGCCACCCGACGCGCGGCGCACCTCGATGGAGAGGCGCTCAGCGCTCATGGCCTCGGTCTTGCCTTCGCCCCACTCGACGACGGTGACGGCCTCGTCAAGGGAAGAGTCCAGGTCGAGGGTCTCCAGGTCACTGAGGTCCGTGATGCGGTAGGCGTCTGCGTGGATAAGGTCCGGACCGCCGTGGAGCGAGGGGTGCACGCGGGCGACGATGAAGGTCGGGGAGGCAACGCGTCCGCGCACGCCCATGCCGACGCCGATTCCCTGGGTGAGGGTGGTCTTGCCCGCTCCGAGTCCGCCCGAGAGCATGAGGAGGTCACCGGCCGCCAGGATGCGACCGAGATCTTCGCCGAGCGCCCGCGTCTGGTCTGCGTCACGGGTTGCTACCTCGAACGTGGCGGTGATGGTCTCACTCATGCGTGTTCCTCTCCTGCGCGAGCGCTGCGTGCCCCCGGTAGGTGCGGGGGATGTGGGTACCCAGGTGGGTGACGATTTCGTAGTTGATCGTAGACGCGGCTTCGGCCCAGTCGTCGGCCAGGGCCTCACCGCCTGCTCCCGAGCCGAACAGGATGGCGATGTCGCCGGGGGCAGCAGGGGCATCCCCGCTGCGTGCGGTCGGCGTTCCGGGGCTTGCCTGTGCAGGGCCCAAGTCAACCATGAACTGGTCCATGCACACGCGTCCGATGAGGGGCGCGTTGAGGGGGCCGGAGGCGGTGTGGACGACGACGCGCGCCTTGTTGGAGGCAGCGCGCAAGATACCGTCGCCGTAGCCGAGGGGAACGAGGCCGATCCATCGGCGCGTGGGCGCGACCCAGGTTCCGCCGTACGAGACGGGGGTCCCCTCTTCGATGACCTTGACGGAGGTGAGGGGCGCGCACAGCTCGAGGGCGGGGATGAGGCCGAGCTGCTCAGACGTGGCCACCGCGGGGTCGGGACTCAGCCCGTACAGGCCGATGCCGGCGCGGACCATGTCGTAGTGGGCCTCAGGGTGCCACAGGATGCCCGAGGTTGCGGCCAGGTGCCGGATGCGCGGCGTGATGCCGGCATCGGCGAGGATCGCTAGGCCCTCCTCGAAGATGCGCACGTGGCTGGCGGTCGAGGCATTGCCCGCCTCGCTGGGGTCGTCCGCGCGGGACATGTGACTCCACGCACCCACGACATCGACGAGGCCGTCATCGGTGGCCATCCGCAGGGCCGAGGCCAGGGCCGGCAGGTCGGCAAGGGTGGAACCCGCGCGGGACATACCGGTGTCGATTTTGACGTGGACACGCGCGGGGCGGCCAACCTCTCGGGCGGCGGCACAGATATCCGCGAGAACCCAGGTCCACGACACAGACACGTCGATATCGGCCTCGATGGCGGCCGCGAAGTCTGAGGAAGAGGTGGAAATCCACGCGAGGAGAGGCGCGTCGGCTCGGGGCACCCCGGCCTCGTCGAGGCCTCGGCGCAGCGTGAAGGCCTCGGCCAGCTGGGCGACACCCAGCCAGTCGGCACCACCGTCGAGGGCCGCGAGCGCGACGGGAACGAGCCCGTGCCCGTAGGCGTTCGCCTTGACGGTGGCGAGCTGGAGCGCTCCCGGGGCAGCGGCCCGCAGGACGCTGAGGTTGTGCGTGATGGCGGCCAGGTCGACGGCCGCGCACGACGGGTATCCCCGTCCCTCGCTTTGAATGTCTGTGACAGTCACTCCCCTAGTATCTCACGGTCGCGGGTCCACGCCGGGCCTGCGGCGTCACAGGGCCTCCCCCGCGCAGTCAGCGGGCGGAGTCTGCGAGTGCGAGAGGAATCGCCTCTGCGATGTCCGCGGCCTGGATGGGCGCGAATCCACCGGCAGCCTCGGCGGCGACCTGAGCAGCGCGCCCATGGAGGGCGACGGCAGCGGACAGGCGCGCGGGGGTAACGGCCTGCGCTTTGCCGTCCGGACCGGGCACTGTCTCCGCGTCCGCAAGCGGTCGCGCGAGGATGCCGGCGAGGAATCCCGCGAGCACGTCCCCGTTTCCCGCGACGCCCGCCCAGGAGGTCGTCACCTGGCCCACAGTCGGCATGTAAGAGCGCACGAGACGACCCTGCGGCAGCGTGTCTACGTCGGGCCACGCCTCCGCGGCGTTGAGCGCACGTTGGAAGGCCTCCTGCACTTCCGTGTCCACGTATTCGAAGGAGTACACGATCGTGACGGGCCCTTTGAGAATCACGTGACAGCCGGTCGCCTCGTGGAGCGCGCGGGCGTAGCGCAGAGGAGAAGCAGCAACCTCGGTCCGCGTCACCGGAGTGCCGAGGCGTCCCAGGAGTCGCGCGGCCTCGCCGTAGTGAGGGGTAAGGACGGTGGCGTCGGGCTTGATGGAACTCGCCAGCTCGGGGACGAGGTCGAGTGCCCACGCGTCGATGACGAGGGGCATGCCCGATTGCCCACAGAATTGCGCGAGCTCGAGCGCGTCCTCGCGGCGCTCCTCGTCGAGGCCGGGGCCGATGAGGGCGGACTGGATGCGCCCGCCGACGGTGACGACGCCGGGTTGGTCGGCGAGCACGAGGTCCTGGACGCGCCTCGTGGAGTTCAGGCGCACCATGCCCACGCCCGCGGCCAGTGCGCCGCGCGTCGCGAGGAGGCCCGCGCCCGGGTAGGTGTCGGATCCGGCGACGAGCCCGACGACACCGCGGGCGTACTTGTCGTCGGAGAAAGCGGGGACGGGGACGACTTCGTGGGCGGAGAAGGCCTCGTCGACGACGTAGAGGTCGTCCGCGCCGATCACCCCGTCATCGCCCTGGGTGCGGCCCATCCCGTTGCTATCCCAGTCCATCGTCACGAGGCTGATGTCCCCGGTGAACTCAACGGCGGGGGGCAGGACCTGCGCACGCTTGTAGGTGCCGACGGCAAGCGTGTGGGTGGCGCGCAGGATCGGACCCGTGATCGCGCCGTCGTCGTCGGTCAGGCCCGAGGGGACGTCGATCGCGATGACGGGGCGCGGTTTGATGGCGGAGAGCCTGTTGAGGACCTCCACGGATTCCGCGAGCACACCCGTGAGCGGGCCATGGGCGCCGGTGCCCACGATGCCGTCGATCCAGGCGTGCGCGAGGAACACTTCGGACCACGCGGGCGTGTTCTCAATGGAGCGCAACGACTGGCCGTCCAGGTCGACGATGCGCACGCCCGCTTCCTGGGCGGCGGCGAGGGCGCGGCGATGGCAGCGCTTCTTCAGGAGGTAGGCGGTCGCCCCGATTCCTCCGCGCGCGAGGATCGCGCAGGCGTAGAGGGCGTCCCCGCCGTTGTCTCCGCCTCCAACGAAGGCTGTGACACGGCTAGCGATCCAGTCGACCCCGTCATCGTCGCCGCTTTCCTCAGCATCCACGCCCGGTTCACTGTCCTCGCCGTTCCAGCTCACGGGCAGGTCTGCGTAGCGCACGACCGCGGCCGCGACCTCGCCCGCGACATCGAGCATGTAGCGGTCCGGATCGCCCTCGGACACCGCCTGGTCAACGCACTTTTTCTCCAGTTCCCGCGCGTCGGCGAAGGACAGGGCAGCTCCATCAATCGTGAACATGGGCCATATTGTGTCACAGCGCGCACTCCCCGGGCGGGCACTTGCGCGACGACGGCGCCGTCGCGCTGGTCAGGCGACGTCGAGTGTCTTGGCGACTCCCGCCAGGACCGCGCCCACGATAACGAGGGCGACGCCGATGATGGTCCAGCGCAGTTCCTTGCGCGAGCGCGTCTCATGAAGCCACAGAATGCCCAGCGGCGTGGAAATCAGGATTCCCAGCTGCGAGAGGGTGAAGCCGGTGCCCGCGCCCAGCTTGTTGGAGTTGAGCTGGAGCAGCAGGATGGCGGTGCCCCACAGGACGCCGTTGACAATCGAGGGGATCATGCGGCGGTGGCGCAGCGAGTCCTCGGGGTCGACGCCTCCGCGACCCTGGATCGCGAAGAAGATCGCGCAGTAGACGGTGTAGCCAACCGCCTGGGGCAGGAGGAACTCGGCGGGCTGAATCTCAAAGAACTTGATGATGAGCGGGAAGGCGACGAGGCCCAGCGTGGAGGTGGTCAGCAGGACGGCGCCGCGCTTCCAGTCGAGGGAAGCAGCGTCGGAGCCGGACTCGGAGCGCGACAGGAACCAGATGCCGACAATGAGGACGGCGATGGCGGCGAGGCCGTAGGGCAGCGCGCCGCCGTGGAGCCACTCACCGAAGATCGCGATGCCCGCCAGGGACATGAGGACCAGCTGGCCGCCGGTGGACAGGGGCATCGTGCGGCTCATGCCCAGGACGGAGTAAGAACGCAGCTGATCGCACACGCCGACACCCAGGAGCAGGCCGGTCAGGAAAGACACACCCAGGTTCAGCGGCGTCCACGCGGGGTGCAGGAAGGGGGTGGCGACGGCGGCCATGAGCAGGCCGCCGAGGACGGCGCCCATGACTCGCTGGCGGTCTGATCCGCCGGTCTTTCCCATCAGCGTCGTGGCGACGCCGAAGAAGACAGAGGGCAGGATTCCGATAAGGATCATGGACAGGGTCATGTGCGCACCTCCTGGGGTGGTCGCGGCCGTCGTTTCACGAGGCCGGGGTTGACTTGCGTTGTTGGGGACGGCGCACGCGGCACCGCCCTTTCCACGCTAGTCGCCCCCTCCACCACCCTCGCACGCTCGATCGCCGTTTTGGCTAGTGTTTCACAGCGTTTTCGTGAATGCCTTCACGCTTTATGGACCATTCGATGACGCAGCGCACCTGGGCGCATTTCTATCTGACAGGGCGTCATAAACACAGCACGGGCCTCGTCCCGGATGAGGAACGAGGCCCGTGAGCGCTCACGAGGCACCAGCCCCGCGCCGGTGGATCACTCCACCGTCACGGACTTGGCGAGGTTGCGCGGCTGGTCGACGTCAAGGCCCTTCACGGCGGCGAGCTCGCAGGCGAAAATCTGCAGCGGCACGACGGTCAGGAGCGGCGCGTACAGGGTCGGAACGGCGGGCACGCGGAAGACGACCTCGGCGAACTCGTCCACGGAGGAGTCCCCCTCCTCGGCAATGATGATCGTGCGGGCGCCGCGGGCGCGGACCTCGGCGATGTTGGCCAGGACCTTGCCGTGCAGCTCGGGGCGGCGCGGGGTCGGCACGATGACGATGACCGGCTGGCTCTCATCCACGAGCGCGATCGGGCCGTGCTTCAGCTCGCCGGCGGCGAAGCCCTCGGCGTGGATGTAGCAGATTTCCTTGAGCTTGAGCGCGCCTTCGAGGGCGACGGGGAAGCCGACGTGGCGGCCCAGGTAGATCACCGAGGTCGCATCCTGCATCGTGCGGGCGAACTGGCGCACACTCTCCCCGTTCTCAAGAACGCGGGAGATAGCGGCGGGGATGGCCGCGAGCTTATCCATGTAGTCGGCGATCTCGTCGGCGTACTTGTTGCCGCGCACCTGCGCCAGGTACAGGCCCAGGATGTAGCAGGCGGTGACCTGCGCGGTGAACGCCTTGGTGGAGGCGACCGCGATCTCGGGGCCTGCGTGCGTGAGGATCACGGCGTCGGACTCGCGGGAGATCGTCGAGCCCGGCGTGTTGACGATGGCGACGACCTTCGCGCCCTGCTCGCGGGCGTGGCGGATCGCCTGGATCGTATCCATGGTCTCGCCGCTCTGGGAAATGGCGACGACCAGCGTCTTCTCGCCGACGACCGGGTCGCGGTAGCGGAACTCGCTGGAGAGCTCGACCTCGACGGGGATGCGGCACCAGTGCTCGATCGCGTAGCGGGCGACCTGTCCGGCGTAGGAGGCGGTGCCGCAGCCGATCATGATGACCTTGTCGACGGAGCGCAGGACGTGCTCGGGGATGCGTACCTCGTCCAGGGCCAGGTGCCCCTGGGAGTCGATACGGTCGGCCAGGGTGGCGCCCACGGCGTCCGGCTGCTCGTGAATCTCCTTCTCCATGAAGGTCGGCCAGCCGTTCTTGGTGGCGCGGTCGGAAGAGAAGTCGACCTCGTACGCCTCGCGCTCGACGGGGTTACCCGCGGGGTCGATGACGGTCACGCCGGTCGCGGAGACGACCACGACCTCGTCCTGGTCGACCTCGACGGCGCGGTTCGTGTGCTCGACGAAGGCCAGGACGTCGGAGCCCAGGAAGTTCTCCCCGTCCCCCAGGCCGATGACCAGCGGGGAGGAGCGTCGGGCCGCGACGATGACGTTCGGAGACTCGGTGCTCAGCACCAGCAGGGTGAAGGTGCCGTGGAGCTGGGCGGTGACGGCGCGCATGGCGACGACCAGTCGGCGCGCCACCTCCTCGTCTGCTCCGGTCAGTCCGGCGACCGCTCCCTGGTACGAGGCCGCCTCCGCCTGGTCGTAAGCGCGGGCCAGCAGGTGGACGACCACCTCGGTGTCGGTCTCCGAGGCGAAGGTCTCGCCGTCGGCGATGAGGGCGGCGCGCAGAGCATCCGCGTTTTCGATGATGCCGTTATGGACGAGGGCGAAACGCCCGTCCGGGCTGGAGTGAGGGTGGGCGTTCGCGACCGTCGGGCGGCCGTGGGTCGCCCAGCGGGTGTGTCCGATGCCCGCGTACGCATCGACCGGGGGCTGGGCGTCGAGCTCTTCGGAGAGGTTAACGAGCTTGCCGAGCGCGCGGCGCACGTCCAGGCGATCCGGGGACGCCAGGGCGATGCCCGCCGAGTCGTATCCACGATATTCGAGGCGCGCCAGGCCGCCGAGGACAACCTCGCGACTACGCTGGGACGCCTTGCATGCAATATGTCCAACAATTCCGCACATAGCACCCATTGCAACACACCAAACCCCCTACCGGTCAGTAACGTGTGTCGCTTCACGCGGCGAACAAGTGCGCACGACCACAAACATGTGGGGCACAATGGGTGCGTGAGCATCACCGAGAGCCCCTCGCCCATCCCATCCCCGGCCTCGCCGACCGTCTCGCCTGACGAGCAAAACCCGGCCGCCGCGCGCAACGCCCCCAACCCCTACGCGCGCTTCGACCGCCGCGAGTGGGACCGCCTCGCCGATCGCACTCCCCTGCCCCTCACGCAGGAGGACATCGACCGCATCGCCTCACTCGGCGACCCCATCGACATGACCGAGGTCGACACGATCTACCGGCCCCTGAGCGCACTGCTGCAGCTCTACATCGACGGGCGCCGCCGCACCGCCGCCGAGCGCCACGCCTTCCTCGGAGAGCCCGAAGGCCATTCGACCCCCTTCGTCATCGGCATCGCCGGCTCGGTCGCCGTCGGAAAGTCAACGGTCGCACGCCTCCTCCAGCTGCTGCTCTCCCGCTGGGACTCCACCCCGCGCGTGGACCTGGTGACCACCGACGGCTTCCTCTACCCGAACCGGATCCTGCAGGAACGCTCCCTCATCGCCCGCAAGGGATTCCCCGAGTCCTACGACCGTTCGGCCCTCATTTCGTTCCTCGCCTCGGTGAAGGCCGGCAACCCGCACGCGAAGGCCCCCGTGTACTCGCACGTCACCTACGACATCGTGCCCGACACCTACATCGACGTGGATCGCCCCGACATCCTCATCGTCGAGGGCCTCAACGTGCTCCAGCCTCCCCGCTCGGCGCCCGGATCCATCTCGGTGGCCGTCTCGGACTACTTCGATTTTTCTATCTACGTCGACGCCGACGAGAAGCTCATCGAGCAGTGGTACGTCGATCGTTTCCTCAAGCTGCGCGCGACCGCATTCTCCCGCGAAGACTCCTACTTCAAGACCTACGCATCCCTCACCGACGACGAGGCCGCCTCGACCGCCCACGTCGTCTGGAACGCGATCAACCTGCCGAACCTGCGCGAGAACATCCGCCCCACCCGCGAGCGCGCGACCCTCATCTTCACGAAGGGCCCCGACCACCGCGTCGAATCGCTGTCGATCCGCAAGGACTGATCCCATCCACACACAAACGAGGCCGCAGCCGGAAAACCCGGCCACGGCCTCGTCTCATGTGGAGCTAACGATTAGCCGATCCACGCGCCCGAGGGCGTGAAGTGATACCACGACCAACCGATGAGTTCCCAACCGGTGGCCATGGAGCCGTTCGAGCGCAGGTAGAACCAGACGGGTCCTTCCTGGTACCAGCCGGTGGTCATCGCGCCATTGGCACCCAGGTGGTACCAAGTGCCACCGAGGAGCTGCCAGCCGGTGACCATGGAACCGGAGGGCGACAGGTAGTACCAGGCGCCGCCGTCCTTGACCCAACCGGTGCGCATGACGCCGGAGGAGGACAGGTAGAACCAGGTCCCGTCGATCTGGGTCCAGCCGGTCGCCATCTGGCCGGTCGCGGGTGCGAGGTAGTACCAGGAGCCGCGGTCCATGATCCAGCCGTACTGCTGGGCGCCGCTGGAGCCGTGGTAGTACCAGTGTCCACCGTCGTAGACCCAGCCCATCTTCAGGTAGCCGCTCGCGTCGAAGCGGTAGGTCTGCCCGTCGATGACGAGGGTCTCGTTGGCCGCGTAGGTGCCGTCAGAGTAGCTGTACCACCAACCGAAGTAGCCGGACTTCCACTGGCCGGTACGAGGCTGGGGCGCGGGATCCGGGGTCGGAGCCGGGGTGGGATCAACGGTCGGCTCGGGGGCCGGGGTCGGGTCCACGGTGGGCTGCGGGTCCGGAGTGGGCTGCGGGTCGGGCGTCGGCTGCGGGTCCGGAGTCGGAGCCGGGTTCTCGATCGTCACCCAGTACAGGAAGCGCGAATCGCCACCACCAACAGCGTGGAGCACAACCTGCGAGGTCTCGCCCTCACCGAGCTCGACTTCCTGCGTCGTCTTGTCGGCCGGGTTGACGAGCATCAGGTGCGCGTTTGCGCTCGGCTTCTTGACGGTCAGGGTGATGTCCTGAGCGGTCTCGGCCAGCGAACCGTTGTCGGTGCGCGGGTCGAGGAGGTAGGACGGGTAGCGGGTCTGGCCGGTCAGGGCGTTGACAACCATGAAGCCCTTGGGGGCCGTGGTGGAGTCACCGAAGATTTCGGCGGACTTGACGGTCTCCAGGCCCTTCAGCTGCTCGAAGTAGCCGACGACGACGTCGCCGGGCAGGCCGTCATTGACGGAGCCGACGTTGGTCACCGACATGTCAACCAGGCCGACGGCCTCGTTGGCGGCCTTGGCCTCGTCGCCGGAGGCGAAGTCACCGTACTTGTAGCCGCTCAGCGAGGGGGCGGTGCCGCGAGCCGCGTACTGGCCGGGCTTGTAGGCGACGAACGTGGAGTTCATGGCCTTCGTGTAGTTACCGATGTAGGTGACGTTGCCGAAGATGTTGGAGAACTCGTAGAACGAACGCGTCGGCGCACCATCGTGGTCGATGATCGAGGAGCGGTCGTAGCCGTTGTACTCCATGCGGAACAGGCCGAACCACTTCTGGCCGGTCGCCAGGCCCAGGGAGGGAACGATCGACTTCTCGGAGGCGGACACGTTGGCGTCCCAGTTGTAGTCCAGGTACTGGCCGTACAGGATCGGGCTGGAGCCGTCACCGGTGAGGCCCTTGAGGCCGTATTCGCGCTGCTTCTTCCAGGTGTTGGTGTTCAGCAGGTCCATGACGACTCGGCTCGGAGCCGGGCCACCGTTGGCGCCCCAGTAGTACTTGTCCCAGCTGAGCAGGTCAGGCTTGGCGTTCTCAACGTAGTAGCTCAGGTTCGCGTCGCGGTACCAGGAGGGGTCGTCCCAGGAGTTGGCGTGGACGACGGCGCCGGGGATGTTCTGCTTGGACCAGGAGAACCAGTTCTTGAAGCACTCCGACTCGACGCGGTTGAATCCGCCCTCATCGCCGTACTGAATGTCGACCAGCGTGGACGCGTAGGGCTTCATGTAATCGTTCATGAAGTCGCGAGGTTCGCCCGCGTTGCACATGCTGTTCTTGCCGGTGGGGGCCTTGGCGAGGGCCCACGGCGCACCCTTGCCCAGGGACTCCATCATGGCGGTGTTGAACATGGGCAGGTCGTAGAACATCGGGAATGCGCCACCCGTGAGGTCGCGCTCGTTGGCGTCGAAGCCACCGCGGCCGTAGCCCTCGGAGGGAACCCACGCGGGCATCATGACGCCGTACTGCAGCGCGAGGGCCTGGGCGCGGTTGACGCCCCACTTGCCCTCCCCGGGGTTGAAGCCGGAGTAGCGCTCGTACATGGAGTTGTCGACTGCCGGAGCGACCGGGGTCTTGCCGGCGGGTAGGCCCCACACCTCGACGTCGTTAAAGGTCACGGCGGTGGCGATATTCTGCGGGGTCTGGGGCTCGGTCTCGTCATTCATCCAGATGCGAATGTTCTTGGCGAGGTGGTAGCTGTTGAAGTCCCAGTACCACAGGCCGCGCGCGTCGCGCGTGAGCGAGCCGTGGGTGACGATGGTCTTCCATTCGCCGCCGTCGGCCTCCTGAACGGCGATGGCCACGGAGTTACCGCCGTGCCAGCCCTGCACGCCGGCGGGCAGGGTCGGTGTGCCCCATCCGTTGACGCGGTGCACGTAGCGGGCCTCGCCCAGGTGCAGCTCAATGCCGGTGACACTGTTCGACCATTCATTCGCGCGAACGAGCGGATCGGAGGTCCACGTCGTCGTGGGATCGAGGTCGGTCAGGGCCGCGTTGTCGGCCTCGGTGCCGCCGTTGGCGGTCGCCGTCACGGGAACCATGACGTTGCCGCGGAAGTCGGTGTCCACCTTGGTGATGTTGACGACGTAGGTGGCTTCCTTGCCGTCCTTGGTCACGGTGGCGGTGATGACGTTCAGGCCGGTGGTGAGGTCGAGGTTGGACACGCGTCCGTCGGCATCCGGGGTCGCGCCGTTGATGGTGACGGTGGCACCGTCAACCGCGCGGATACGGGCCGAGACGGTCTTCGCGTGGTAGTAGCCAGTGGCCGTGTAGGTGTGGGTCCCGGGGGCGAAGTCGACGGGCTTGCCGGGCTCGCCGTAGGGCAGCTGATCGATGACGAAGTCAACGACGAGGTCGGATGCGCCCGATCCCTGCTCGGGGGCATCGGGGTGGGGTACGACGGGGCGGGCTGCTTCGTGGTTACCGCCGGTGTCCTCGTTGCCGTAGGAGGTGATGGCGTTACCGTCAGCGTCGCAGGGCAGGAGCTTGATGTCGGACAGCGCCATGTCCTTCTTGCCGGGGGCGAGGGAGCGCAGGCCGGTCAGAGCGAAGACTCGCTTCGTGGTCGCCGGGAAGGTGACGTACTGTTCCTTGTTCCCGAACTGAAGGTCGCTTCCGTGCTTGACCTCGGTGCCGCCTTCCCACTTCCCCGCTGCGACGTTGGTCTTCCAGTCGGCGAAGGAGGCTTCGGCGGCCGGGTTACCGGGGTCCTCGTCAAAGGCGAAGACTCGGTACTCGCCCGGGAATTGGTCGTTGCCCAGGGTCGAATCGTAGGTGGGGCGCGGGGTCAGGCCGAGGCCGCAGACCTTGGTGCCGGGCGTGGGGTTCTGGACAGCGAGGGCGTGCGGGTATTCATCGAGGCCGCCCTTCCACTTGGTGGTCCAGAAGGTCTTGGTCGCGTCGGTACGGGTCGTGTCGTCGTCGACGAGGGCTGCGATCGTGCCGTTGGGTGCGCTTTCACCGACCTTTTCTTCGGAGGTCGCCCACAGGACGGTCGGGTGATACGGGGTTTCGGTGGCGGCGACGGCCGCGGCTGGTGCGAGGCCAAGCATGGTGGCCGCAAGAATCGGGGCTCCGAGTGCACCGATGATGGGTCTAGTCCCCATGAGTTTAACTCCTTCGTCAGTATGGGGGTGGTGGCTGGGATCGGCCGTTAGACGACCGAAAATCCACAATACCTAACACGTGTTAGTTTTTTGAGAAAGAACCTCCTTTTAGGTAGAGAAGATCCCCGCGGGTGCGAGGGGCACCCGCGGGGATGAGGATCAGAACTTCAGACCGCCGTCTTCGATGCCGCGGAAGAAGAACTTCTGGCTGAAGGCGAAGACCAGGACGACGGGGATCATCGCCACGACGGCGCCGGCCAGCACGAGCTGGTAGGTCACACCCTGGGGCGAGTTCTGGATGGCCGTCAGCGTCAGCATCAACGTCTGCTTATTCGGGTCGGGCAGCATGAGCAGCGGGAAGATGAAGTCGGACCAGGCCCCGATGAACGAGGTCAGGCCGACGACAGTCAGCGTACCGCGCACCTGAGGCAGGAAGATCGACCAGAAGCGGCGCAGCTCGCCCGCACCATCGATGAGGGCTGCATCCTCAATCTCGTCGGGAATGCCCATGAACGCAGCACGCATCATGAGGATCTGGAACGGGCCGATCATGGCCACCATCCACACGCCGGGGAGCGTGTTGTACAAGTCCAGCTGCACCATCATCTTGAACAGCGAGAGCATGATCGACTCGAAGGGGAAGATCATGGCGGACAGGACCACGAAGTACATGATGTTGCGGCCGGTCCACCCGCGCCTCGACAGCATGTAGCCGCCAATGCACGACAGGATGACGTTCGAGGAGACAGTCAGGGCCGCAAGAATCGCGGAGTTCTTGATGGATAGCAGGATGTTGGTCCGCTCGAAGAGGACGTAGAAGGAGTCGAGCGACCACTGCTGCGGCAGCATGGTCGCGCCCTGACCGAAGACGGATTCGCCGGGTGCCTTGAAGGCCGCCATAAGGGGCAGCACGAGGGGGCCGACCAGGATGAGGGCGACGACGACGAGGAGGGCGTAGCGGGCGACGAGGGCGCCACCGCGCATCTGACGCGAGGCAACGTTGCGCCCCTGGCGCTCGAGTCGGCGTTCCTTGCGCCACTCGGCGAAGCGCTCACCGAAGGTCGCGGTGCTCGAAGTTGCGGTGCTCATGAGTCTTCAGCCTTCCTCTGCAGGCTCTGCGAAGCGATGATGAAGCCGAACGTGATGAGGAACAGGCACACCGAGGCGGCATCGCCCTGTCCCAGCGATCCGAAGGTCGGGTCGACGATTCGGTCTCGGATGTACATCGTGAGTGTCTTCGTGGGCGAGGCGGATCCACCCAGCAGGTAGACCTCGGTGAAGATCTTCAGACAGCCGATCGTCGTCAGGGTGGCGACGAGGAACATCATGACCTTGACGCCCGGAACGGTGACGGTCAGGAAGCGGCGGATCGGCCCGGCGCCGTCGAGTTCGGCGGCTTCGTACAGCGACTTGTCGACGTTCGCGAGGGCCGACAAGTACAGAATCATGTAGTAGGGCAGGCCCTGCCACAGGGTAATGATCATGGCGCAGAAGAGGATCAGCCACTGATTCGACAGGAATGGAATCGGGTCGAGGCCCCACGACGCCAGCATGTTGTTGATGGGTCCGCGCTGGTCCAGGAGGTAGCGCCACGCGAGCGAGATGACGACCAGGGAGGAGATGGCCGGCAGGTAGTAGAGGGCGCGGAAGAAGCCGATGCCGGGCACGTGCGACTTGACGAGGAGAGCCAACAGCAGCGGCAGGAGCACCATGAGCGGGACGACGCAGACCGCGTAGATGAGGGAGTTCGTCAGCGACTGCCAGAACTCGGGATCCGACAGCACCGCGGTGTAGTTGTCGATGCCAACGAAGCGACCGATGCGTCCCATCGGCTTGGTCTTCGTGAACGACACGTAGACGGTCGTGATGAAGGGGTAGATGTAGAAGGAGATGACCGCGAGGACCGGGAGGGTCACCCACAGCCAGGGAACCCAGCCCGGGCGGAATCGGGCGGCGCCATTGAGGGAGCGCGCCTGTGCGCTCTTACGTATCGGCATACCAAAGTCCTTTTTCAGGGGTGCGCGGGGTCGTGAGCCGGCGGCCCGACGCTGGGCGAGGAATGCGTCGGGGGCCGAGGCCTAGCCTCGGCCCCCGAGCGTTCAATCAGTCTCCGAGAGCCTTGAGCTTCTCGTTCATCTGATCCTGAGCGGTCTTGAGGGCGGTCTTGGGATCGACCTCACCGCGGATGGCCTTGTTGACGTTCTCAATGAGGGCGTCCTTCACGGCGCCGGTCGCGTAGAAGACGTCGGTGTAGGCCTCGGCGTCCTTGGCGGCCTTAGCGGCCTCCTCGTAGGCGGCCTTGAAGACCGGGTCGTCGGCGATCTCCGGCGGGTTGGCGACGAGCTTGTCGAGGGCGTCGGTGGCAGCCGGGAAGATGATGGCGCCGCCGTCGTGCGTCCAGGCGTACTCGTTCTCAGCGTTGGTGATCCACTCGGCGAACTTCATGGCCAGGGGGGCGTTCTGCGTGGTGACGGAGACGCCGATGTACTGGCCTTCGAAGACGGGCTTGATGCCGGGGTTGGTCGGGAACGGGCCGACGCCGGTGTTCTGGTAGACCGTCTCGTTGTTCTTCTTGACGGACTTGAGGAACGAAGCGTTGGGCGTGCCGAAGGCGAGGTTGCCGTCGGTGTAGGCCTTGCCCGGGTCGGGCTCGCCGGTCAGGGAGTCCTTCGGGATGGCGCCGGAGGCGTAGAGCTCGGAGAGCTTGGTGACGTAGTTGATCGCAGCCTCGTTGTCGGCGAAGTCGAAGGCGGTCTTGTCGGCGTTGAGCAGGTTGACGCCCATGCCGTGCAGCTGAGCGATCATGTACCACTCGGGCGAGCCGTAGATGCCGTAGTCTCCCTGTCCGTCGGCGCCGACCTTGGCGGCATCATCGAACAGCTCATCCATGGTCTTGGGCGGCATGTTCTCGTCGAGACCAGCGCGCTTGAAGACTTCCTTGTTGTAGGTGGTGATGTAGGGGCCGAAGTACCAGGGCAGAGCCGTGTGGTGGTCGTTGGCGCCCAGGGCGGTGGAGTCCCAAATGGACTTCACGAACTTGTCACCAATGCCGGGGGCCTTGACGTCGTAGTCCATGAGGAGGTTGGACTTGGACAGGGCGAGGATGGTGGAGGAGGGAACGTTGATGACGTCCGCCATCTTGCAGTTCGAGGCCTGAGCGGTCACGGTCTGGTCGAACTCGGCGCCGCCGCCCTGATCGGTCCAGTTGATCTTGACGCCGGGGTTGGCGTCCTCGAATTCCTTGATCTTGGCCTTGAAGAAGTCGCCGAAGTCGTTCTGCAGACCCTGGGTCTGGAACGTGATCTCGCCTTCGACCTTCGAGGTGTCGATCTTCGAGTCGTCAAGGTTGCCCGCGGGGATGTCGCACGCGACATCGGGCTCAGGGATGGAACCGGCGGCGGTCGAACCGCCGCTCGAGCTGTCGGAGCTGGAGCCACCAGGGTTGCAGGCGGCCAGGCCGAGGGTGCTGAACATGGCGAGGGCGACAACGCCTGCGGCCATCTTCTTCTTCAACATGCGAAACCTCCATTGGTCCGTTCTTGTTGGTCGATCGATGGGATCGAGTCACTAACTATCTCGTGTTAGTTGATGTCTGAATCATAGCGGCCTGTGACGCTTCGCGCATCATTTGCCAACAACTTTGCACATCGTTATCAAGCCGCAACATAACAGGTTGGGGCTTAATCACCCCCAACCTGGGCAATTACGAATGTCATGTCCGTATCGCGCATCATGCCAGCGAACTCGGGACGAGAGTCAGGCCCGCATGAGCGCGTGCCGATGCCATCCTGGAAGGCGTCCAGCCACAGGAACGTCCGCTCACTGTCAGGCAGATCCTCCCAGTGCGAGGCCTCGGCCAATTCACGCTCGCTCCACGGCGACACGCTCCACCCCAGTGGCGAGGTGGGGAGGATGAGGAACTCCCCAACCTCGCCTCGCAGGGAGAGGGCCTCCAGGTCGAGTCGCTGGCCGCCCTCCTGGGGACGCACGCACACGTCCCACAGCTTCGAGACCTCGGCATGCCCGCACCCACGAGCGCCGGGCACACGCATGTCGGAGTATCCAATGAGGGTGTCGCCGAGCCACGAGGCTTCCCACTGCGAGCCGGGCATCTCGATGCGCACGCCGAGGCGCGGGACACGCTCGGGCCAGGCCCCGTAGGGGGCGACACGAGCCGAGATTGAGAGCGCGGAGATGTCACCCACGCGTACCGGGCGGTACTCCCACGTGAGTGTCGCGCCGAATTGCGCGGCGGGCGGCGACCAGCGCTCGACGACGCGCTGGCACTGCTCGTCCCCCTCGATGGATACGAGGCGTCGACGCAGCAGGTGCAGACGGGCCTGTTCCCAGCGGGCCGCGTGCGAAGTACCGTGCTCGCCGCGCCCGACCCCGAGGGGACCGAGGTCGTCCTCGTCAATCCCCCAGTAGTCGACGGGGCCGCGCCCGCGGTCATTATCGGTGGGCGCGCGGAAGACGCTCAGCTCGACGGACACGGGCAGGTCACCGACCCGCACCAGGCGCCCGCGCGAGTCGAGCGCGTAGGGACGGTCGACCTCGTCGATGGGACGCACGGGTTCGACGGGGGCCGAGGTGAGGGACCGCAGGCGGGCATCGTCGCGTCCACTGCCCGCACGTTCCAGGGCCTGAGCAAGGGCTGGCGCATCGGGGGCCATCGCCTGAACCCACGCCCAGGTGCCTGCGTAGGGTCGAGACAGCGCGTCGACGAGGCCGTCGCACACGAAGCTGCCGTCGTGGACCTCCTCGCCGAAGTCGCCGCCGTAGGACAGGGCTCGTCGCCCGTCGGGCAGGGTGCGCCACAGGGCATGGTCACGCCATTCCCACACGAATCCGCCAGCGTGTCGGGGGTGACTCATCTGTGCGGCGTAGCCGGAGGCGTTTCCGGGGCCTGTTCCCATCGCGTGCAAGTATTCGCACATGAGGTAGGGGGCGCGGCGGATACGCTCGCGCGCGGCGTCGTCAACCCGCGCGGCGACATGCGTGGGGACGGCAACCTCGGCATGGGGATCGCTCTCGTCGAGGACGGCGGCGACTTCCTCCAGGGTCGGGTACATGCGCGAGTAGATGTCCGTGTATTCGAGGGCATGGTCGCCCTCGTAGTGGACGATCGCCCGGGAACCCGTGCGCTCATGGACCCAGCGCGCACAGGCGACCAGGTTCGCACCGGTGCCGGACTCGTTCCCCAGGCTCCAGCTCATGATCGAGGGATGGTTCTTGTCGCGCTCGAAGGCGCGGACCGTGCGATCCATGTAGGCATCGGCCCAGCGCGGGTCGTCGGAGGGATTATCGATCCACTCCCCCACACCCTCGAACCCATGCGTTTCGATGTCACCTTCGAGCATGACCCACAGGCCAATCTCGTCGGCCAGGTCGAGCACGCGGGGGTGGGGCGGGTAGTGAGAGGTGCGGATCGCGTTGATTCCCATGGACTTCATGAGGGCCAGGTCCTCGCGCACCCACTGCGCATCAAAGACGCGCCCCTCGTCGGCGCGCACCTCGTGACGATTAACGCCGTTGAGGGTCAGGGGCTCGCCGTTGGCCATGAGGACGCCGCCTTCGATGGACACGCGACGGAAGCCGATGCGCAGGCACCGCTCCCCCGCGTCGAGGCCTTCCGAGCCCTGGACGCTGACGCGCGCCTCGTAGAGGGCTGGGTCCTGCGCACTCCACGGGCGCACGCTGCCCACTTCGATGCGGCCGCTGCGGTAGCGACCGTCCTCGCCGCGTTCGAGCGAGCAGGCGAACGACCAGAGGCCGTCGATGCTGAGATGCCCGGACAGATGAGCTTCCTGGGCACCGCGCACCCGGGCTTCGATGGTCACATAACCCACCCCGGCCTCGTAGTCGGTGTCGATCCACAGGTCTTCGATGGCGCCGGGAGCGAGGCGGCGCAGGCTCACCGAGCGGAAGATGCCAGGCAGCCACCACTGGTCCTGATCCTCGAGGTAGGAGCCGGGGCTGAACTGGTGCACGCGCACGGTGATCGCATTGACGCCGGGGTGCACGGCCTCGGTCACGTCGAACTCGTGGGCGAGGCGCGAACCGCGCGCCATACCGATCCACGTGCCGTTCACCCACACGGTGGCCTGACTTTCAACGCCGTCAAAACGCAGACGAATGTGGCCACCCTGCCAGTCAGCGGGGAGCTCGAAGGTGCGACGGTAGTCGCCGACCGGGTTATCGTCGGGCGGGAACGGCGGGTCGACCGGGAAGGGGAAGTCGACGTTGGTGTAGGCGGGGCGACCCCAGGCGCCATCGCCGCGCAGGACCCAGTGGCTAGGCACGTCGATCTCGGACGCGTCACCGGCGGGAGCGGGCTCATCCCAGGGCTGCTCGACGTTGACGAAGGGGGCGGGGTCGGTGCGGTGATAGGCGAAGCTCCACATGCCATCGAGGCTGAGAACCCCACAGTCGTCAGCGAGGTGCGCGCGCGGAGGCACAAGCGCGCCCGCGCCGGGAGCATAGGAAGGTAGTATCGATATCACGTCTCTGTGCCTTTCGGATGTCATCATCGAAACTCCGATCGTCAGAGATAAGACTAACACGTTATAGTTGTTGTGTTTCAACGAAACGCAACCGAGGATTGGGAGCCGCAGCATGGAGCGCGCAACCCGGGCCGACGTCGCCCGCGCAGCAGGCGTCGCACCGTCGACCGTCTCGCTCGTCCTCAACGGACGAGGCCGCGACGTGAAGATCGCGCCCGCCACCATCGACCGCGTCAAGCAGGCCGCACGCGAACTCAACTACATCCCCAACGCAGCCGCCCGGTCGCTGCGCCGCGGCAAGTCCCACCTCATCGCTCTCCTCATGGCCGAGCTCCCGGACGACCCCTTCGTGCCCGTCGTCCACACGGTCCTCACGACCGCGATGATCGATATCCAGCGCCACGGCTACCTGCTCCTCCCCCTCTTCCAGTCCGGCGACGGCGCTTCAGATGCCGAGGTCATCCGCGGAGTCCTGGGCGACACCCAGCTGGCGGGCATCATCCGCGAGACCACGTCGGCCGAGGCCTTCACCTCGCGCCTGCTCGCCAATCTCGGCATCCCCGTCGTCGCCATGTCGATGATCGAGGCCAACCCGACCGGCTCGGAATCCTCCCTCATTCGCATCGACGAGGGGGCCGGCGTGCGCGACGTTCTCTCTGACTGCGCACTCGTGGATCCGGCAACCGGCACGGGTCAGGGGCGTGCCGTCTTCTTGGCGGGACCAAACACTAATCACGCGCGCCAGAACCCAATCGCGAGCGCGTTCGGCACGAAGTTCACCCTCTACTCGCTACCCGACTGGGAGCCCACCACTGCCTACCAGGCCGCGCTGCGCCTCCTCGACGAGGACCCGTCGATCTCACTGATCGCCCTGGCCGACGACTCGCAGGCCCCCGGCGTCTTCCAGGCCGCCGCAGACCTGGATCTGTCCGTGCCCGACGACCTGTCGATCCTCGGCTTCGGCAACCAAGACCACCGGAGCGCCTCCGCGCTCGGCCTCACGACGGTCGAGTGGCCCCTCAAAGACATGACCGAGGCCGCCGTCGCCTCGATCATCAACGTCATCGAGGGGCGCTCCCCCATGACCGATGTTCACCCCAGCGCATCCATCGACGAGGAGGCCACGGACGGCACCCCGATCGCGACGATCCCGACGCGCCCGGTGTGGCGTTCGTCGGTCGCCAGGCGCGCGTAGACGACACGTGACAGAACGCTGGGAGGGGCGGATGCCAGTTGGCATCCGCCTCTCCCGCTTGCATGCACCTCGCGCCGGGCGCCTCCCGCACGCTCACAAAATGCGGGAGTGACGCCCAGCGACGACGCCGTTACTCACCGAGGCCGCAGGCCCGGTAGATGTTGGTCAGCATGGCCAGGCGCTGCTCGAGGGACGCATCCTTGGGGACGCAGACCTTCGCGCCGAGGTACTTGGCTCCGCCCTCGACGGCGGCCTGTGCACAGCGGGCAATCTCGGCCTCGTCCATGAGCGAGGTCGGCTCGTCGGCCTGCGCGGGCAGGTGTCCGTCGATCCAGGAGTAGCCGTACTGGGTTTCCTCCGGGCCTGCGCCCGAGAAGATGATGCCGTCCAGGACGCCGCGCTTGCCAGCCTCGAGCACGTGCTCGTAGGCGGTGTCCGCGCTTCGGCCCTCCACGGCGGAGCGGCCCCAGTTGAGGTGGATGCCGATGCCGGCCTCGGAGACGATGTCAATCTCGGATTCGAGGGAGAGGAAGCCCTTTTCGGGGTTCTGCTCGGGAATGTACTTGTCGCAGTGCTCGATGACGAGCGTGGCCCCGCACCAGTCCCAGGTGGCCACCTCGGCGAGCGAACGCTTGAAGGCGTCCACCTGCGCCAGGCGCGTGGGAGCCGAGTGCAGCTGCACGCGGGCGACCAGCTGACGACCCGCCCGCTCACACAGGGCGGCAAGGTCGTCACGCAGCGCGCGGGTGAAGTCAAGAGCGGCGGCGCGTCCAGCCTCGTCGGGCGAGGCCAGGCCGAACTTCTCGTTCTTCCATACGTTCTGCATGGTGCCGGGGATCGCGGTGATCGTATTGAAGTCCCAGTGAGCCGCCAGGTGGCTGGCCAGGACCTCACCCTGGGTGGCGAGCTGCCCCGGGTAGGGCATCTCAACGCCGCTCACCCACGGCTGATCTGCGAGGAGTCGGTAGTAGTCAGCTTCCAGCTCCGGTGCCGGATGCGACGCGTACGCGCCAAGGATGAATGGGAGTGCCATGATAGTTGCCCTTCTACAAGGAAATTGTCGTACGAATCACTAGAACGAACATACTCCTATTTCGCGCACGTGCGCAGCGAAGTAACACGACACCCTGCGATTACCCCATCTACATACGCGTGAGGGCGGGCACCAGCCGGTGCCCGCCCTCACGCGTATGTCTCTCAGACGCTCACAGCGCCAGGTTCTCCTTGACGACGTCCGCCAGCGAAGCGGCGACCGAGTCGGCCTCTTCCTGCGTGGCAGCCTCGACCATGACGCGCACGAGCGGCTCAGTGCCCGAGGGTCGCAGGAGCACGCGGCCGGTATCGCCCAGGCGAGCCTCGGCGGCCGCCACGGCCTCGGCGACGGCCTCGTTCGTCGAGGCGGCCGCGCGGTCCACGCCGCCCACGTTGATGAGGGTCTGCGGCAGGCGCGCAATGAAGGACGTGAGGTCGGCCAGCGAACGGCCGGACTCCTTCACCATGCGGGAGATGAGCAGCGAGGACAGGATGCCGTCGCCCGTGGTCGCGTGGTCGCGGGCGATGATGTGGCCGGACTGCTCGCCACCGAGCGAGTAGCCGGACGCCAGCATCTCCTCAAGCACGTAGCGGTCGCCCACGCCGGTCTGCACAGTCTTGATGCCGGCCTCGCGCATGGCGATCAGCAGGCCCAGGTTGCTCATGACGGTCACGACGAGGGTGTCCTTGGCGAGAGTGCCGCGCTGCTGCGCGTTGACGGCCAGAGAGCCCATGATCTTGTCACCATCGATGAGGTTACCCTCGTGGTCGACGGCGAGGCAGCGATCCGCGTCTCCGTCATAAGCGACGCCGAAGTCGCAGCCGGCCTCAACGACGGCGGCCTGCAGGGACTCGGGGTGCGTGGAACCCGCGTTCAGGTTGATGTTGCGCCCATCCGGGGACGCGTTGATGACGGTGATATCCGCACCAAGCTCCCGGAACACGGCCGGACCCAGCTCGGAAGCCGCGCCATTCGCGCAGTCGATCGCGATCTTCATGCCGCGCAGATCGGTGCCGATTGCCTCGACGAGGTGCGCAATGTAGGAGTCCTTCGCCCACGCGTGGTCGGCGTTGATCTCGCCGACGGCGTCGCCGGTGGGACGATCCCACTCGGTGTTGACAAGCGCCTCGATCTGGTCCTCCACAGAGTCGGCCAGCTTGTAGCCGCCGTGCGCAAAAAACTTGATGCCGTTGTCGGGCATCGGGTTGTGCGACGCGGAAATCATGACGCCGAGGTCAACGGTGTCCTCGGTGGCCGTCAAATGCGCGACCGTGGGCGTGGTGACGACGCCGATGCGGGTCACATCCATGCCGGCGCTCGCCAGGCCCGCCGCAAGAGCGTGGTCGAGGAACTCGCCCGAAATACGGGTGTCGCGGCCGATGATCGCGCGGGGCTTAGAGCCGTCCGCACGCAGGGAGCCGCCGAACTGGCGGGCTGCCGCCTCGCCGAGCTGCAGCGCGAGGTCCGCAGTGATGTCAACGTTCGCCAGTCCTCGCACGCCGTCCGTGCCGAACATCCTGGGCATAGTCTCTCCGTTCAGTGGGTCATACGACTGCACTAAGCCTACCGCGCCCGCGCCTTCTCCTTGGCACGAGGCCGGGGCACGGACAGCGGAGACGCTCACATCCTGACACGTGCTGATGGGTAAACGAAGGCCGCGCCCCGCAGAAGCGGGACGCGGCCAACAGAAAATGTGCTGAGTGAAATCAGCGCTTCGAGAACTGCGAAGCCTTGCGGGCCTTCTTGAGGCCTGCCTTCTTACGCTCGGTGGCGCGGGCATCGCGGGTCAGGAAGCCAGCCTTCTTGAGGGCCGGACGGTTCGCGTCGCGGTCGATCTCGTTGAGGGCGCGCGACACGCCGAGGCGCAGGGCGCCGGCCTGGCCGGAAACGCCGCCGCCGTTGATGCGGGCGATGACGTCGAAGCGGCCGTCAATGTCGAGCAGCACGAAGGGGGACTTCACCAGCTGCTGGTGCAGCTTGTTGGGGAAGTAGTCCTCAAGGGTGCGACCGTTGATGGTCCACTTGCCGGAGCCGGGGACCAGGCGAACGCGGGCGACGGCCTCCTTGCGGCGGCCCAGGCCCGCGCCGGGCGCGGTGATGGACTGACCGGCGCCGGCGGGAGCCGACTCGGTCTCGGACGTGTAGGAGCTGGGGACGACTTCCTCGTCCAGCTCAGCGGAAACGATGGTCTCAGCCACGGTTCTCCTCAGGGTCAAAGGCGTTCAGCGACCAGAGGTCACTGAGCCACCTGGGTCAGTTCGTAGGGAACCGGCGACTGGCCGGCGTGGGGGTGCTCCGGGCCAGCGTAAACGTGCAGCTTCTTGAACTGCGCGCGGCCGAGGGAGTTGTGAGGAAGCATGCCCTTAACGGCCTTCTCGACGGCGCGCTCAGGCGTCGCGGCGAGGAGGTCACGGTAAGCGGTCGCGGTCAGGCCACCGGGACGACCGGAGTGACGGTAGGCCATCTTCTGGTCCAGCTTCTTGCCGGTCAGAGCGACCTTGTCCGCGTTGATGATGATGACGTAGTCGCCCATGTCCATGTGAGGGGCGAACGTCGGCTTGTGCTTCCCACGGAGGAGGGCAGCGGTCTGGGCTGCCAGGCGACCGAGGACGACGTCGGTGGCGTCAATGACGTACCACTTCTTGTCCGCGTCCCCAGGCTTGGGTGAATAGGTGCGCACGGGCGTAACCTTCAATTCTTCTTGGTCATGGGACGCCGCGCCGGTTTTTCCGGGGGCATCCGCGATGAAACGGTTCGCGCGAGGCGTCGGCGAGCGCTCCTAGCGAGTGGGAGACACTAGGTACTCTGCTGACGCACAGCACTAGCCATATTATCTGTGCGCAGCCCGGTGGTCAAAGCGCGGCGAATACTGTGTCACATTCCTCAGCCGTCGTCACCACAGCATCTGTCGCGCCTGGCCCGGGCCTGCTCGGCTCGCGCACCCCACTGCGAAGGATCGGGATACTCGACCCCTTCGAGGGTGAGTCCGTGCGCGGGGGCGATCGGCGCAGCCTCGGAGCGTGAACGAGCCCGCAGAATCTGCGCCGGATAGTCGGCGTCGCGCGCGCCCGAGCCCACGAGGAGGAGAGCCCCCACCAGGGAGCGGACCATCGAGTGGCAGAACGCGTCCGCCTCGACTCGGAAGACGAGGGTTCCCTCGGCGTCACGCGCGGAGCGCAGGGTACGCAGCGTACGGATCGTCGTAGCCCCCTCGCGCGGGCGGCAGAATCCGAGAAAGTCGTGTTCTCCGAGGAGGGCGGCCCCGGCCTCGTTCATGGCCGCCTCGTCGAGGGCCTCCTCAACCCACAGGCGATCCCAGCGCCCGAGAGGCTCGGGCCGGTCGGACACCCGGTATGCGTAGGAGCGGCCGAGGGCAGAAAAGCGCGCGTCGAAACTGCGGTCAACGATGACGGCCGAGTAGATGCGCACGTCGCAGGTCCCGCGCGCAGCAGCAAGGTCGCGGCCACGAGCGCGTTCGCCGTAGCGGCCGGAGAGAATCTTGTTGAGTCGGCGGACAATCGCCGAGGCCACGGCCTGTTCGTCGGACTCCCCTCCCCTGGGCGACAGTCGCGCCCAGGCGGCCTCGGAAATGTCCGCGTGACAGACCTGGTGACGCGCATGAACCCCCGCGTCGGTACGACCGGCGACCGTCGTCACGATCTCTTCGCGCGAGGCCATGGCGAGCGCCGCTTCAATCTCACCTTGGACGGTGCGCAGGCCCGGCTGAGCGGCCCAGCCTCGAAAGTCAGTGCCGTCGTAGCCCAGGTCGAGGCGCAAGCGCCGCGCGCTCACAGCTCCCACGCCCGAACGCCGCCAATGATGCCAGCGTCGTTGGGCACGACGATGACGTCATCGCCCATGAGGCGCAGGTTCGAGGCCGTGATGCGCTTGGAGTTGCCGCCGCCCAAGTAGAGGCGGTCCCACATGTACATGGGGCGCAGGCCATCCACGACGCGACGGACACGGCGCGACCAATGAACGTCGCCCAGACGCAGGCGCTCGTGCTCGCCGATGTAGTCGTCGTATGTCAGGCCCCAGCGAACAGGTCCCTGAGAGACCTCGACGTGGGGTGCCAGCTGGCCGCCGTCAAACACCGCGTTACCGAGGCCCGTTCCCAGGGTGATGATCATTTCGAGGCCGCGGCCCGTGATCGCGCCGGCGCCAGCGACTTCGGCATCGTTCAAGACCTTGGTGGGCAGGCCGAGGGCCTCCTCAATCGCACGGCCCATGTCGAAGTGATCCCAGCGTTCCACCAGCTCGGGCAGCACGCGCGAGCGCGGCCCGTCGCGCGTGATGTAGTGAGGGGTCGCGATGACGACGCCGTGGCGGATCATTCCCGGCATACCCATCGTCACTCGCGTCGCAGTGGGAAGCTCACGCGCGAGGCCGATAACGGTTTCGACGAGGAGCTCGGGAGGTAGCGGGTAAGGAGTGGGCACCCTGCGAGGCGGGGCCATCATGGTGCCGCGCTCATCCACGACGGAGCCCTTAATGCCACCGCCGCCGCAGTCAATCGCCAACGTCATCTCACGAGTCATGGCTTCAGGCTACCGGATACGACAAGGGCCGGACACTCCTTGCGGAATGTCCGGCCCAGTGCTCGAGTTGATCAGTGACTCACGGTCACTTCTCGTCGGCGGCCTGCTCGGCGGCGTCTGCAGCCTTGCCGGCCTCCTCGGCGATTTCCTCGGCCTCGTTGGCCTTGGCGAGATCGCCTTCCTCGCGAGCCTCTTCGGCGCGCTCGGCGGCAGCCTCGGCAGCCTTCTCGGCCTCTTCGGCGACGGCCTTGGCGGCGGTCTTCTCAGCAGCCTTCACGACGGCCTTCTTCTCGACCTTCTCCATGACGAGCTCAATGCGCATCAGGGGAGCGTTGTCGCCCTTGCGGTTACCGACGCGGATGAGGCGGGTGTAGCCGCCGGCGCGCTCGGAATCCATCGCGGGAACGAGCTCCTCGAAGAGGATCGCGACGATGCCCTTGTTGGGGATCTTCTTCATGACCGTGCGGCGGGCGTGCTGGTCGCCACGCTTGGCCTTGGTGATGAGCTTCTCGACGTAGGGGCGCAGGGCCTTAGCCTTGGCCTCGGTCGTCGTGATCGCACGGTGTTCGATGAGCTGAGCTGCCAGGTTCGACAGGATCAGCTTCTGGTGTGCCGGGCTACCGCCCAGACGAGCACCCTTCTTGGGGGTGGGCATGAGTTTCTCCTACGGATTCAATGCGTCCATCGGACGCACGGGGTCAGATGGACTGGTCGTCCGAAAAGATCGCGGCGGACTCCGAGTCGCCGAAGCTCGGCATAACCGAGTCCTTCAGCGTCATACCAAGGGCCGCCAGGGACTCCTTGATCTCTTCGATCGACTTGGTGCCGAAGTTGCGGATGTCGAGCAGGTCGGCCTCCGAGTGAGCAACCAGCTCGCCGACGGTCAGAATGCCGCGGCGACGCAGCGCGTTGTAGGAACGCGACTGCAGGTTCAGGTTCTCGATCGGGAGAGCCAGATCGGCTGCGAGGGTGGCGTCGGTGGTGGACGGACCCACCTCGATGCCTTCTGCTTCCTCGTTCAGTTCACGCATGAGGCCGAACAGCTCCACCAGCGTCTTGCCGGCCGAGGCCAGGGCATCGCGCGGGGTGATCGCCGGCTTGGTCTCCACGTCGATGACGAGGCGATCGAAGTCGGTGCGCTGCTCAACACGCGTCGCTTCGACCTTGTAGGTCACCTTGACGACGGGCGAGTAGATCGAATCAATCGGAATGCGAGAGATCTCGGCCTGCGGATCCTTGTTCTGAGCGGCCGACACGTAGCCACGGCCACGCTCGACGGTCAGCTCGATCTCCAGCTTGCCCTTCTCGTTGAGGGTGGCAAGGTGCAGATCGGGGTTGTGGATCTCCACGCCGGCGGGAGGCGTGATGTCGCCGGCGAGAACCTCGCCGGGGCCAGCCTTCCGCAGGTACATGACGACAGGCTCGTCGTTCTCGCTGGACAGGACGATCTGCTTGATGTTCAGGATGATCTCAGCGACATCTTCCTTCACACCTTCGATCGTGCGGAACTCGTGGGGGACGCCATCAATACGGATGGACGTCACCGCTGCACCCGGGATCGAGGACAGGAGGGTACGACGCAGGGAGTTACCCAGCGTGTAGCCGAACCCGGGCTCGAGGGGCTCCAGGGTGAAACGGGAGCGCAGGTCGCTGACCTTTTCTTCGGTCAGGATGGGTCGCTCTGCAATGAGCACGTCTATTCCTTTCTGGCCGGTGCCCGCTATATGACACCGGATATGGGAACCTGCTGAAGCAGGCTAAGGGAGTAAGAACCCGAAGGTTCAGACGTGGGGAGGGCAAAGCCCTCCCGTCCACAAGTCAGCCGCGGCGGCGCTTCGGCGGGCGGGTGCCGTTGAAGGCCTGAGGCGTGACGTCCTGGATCGAACCGATCTCGAGGCCGGCGGCCTGGAGGGAACGGATCGCGGTCTCACGGCCGGAGCCGGGACCCTTCACGAAAACGTCAACCTTCTTCATGCCGTGCTCCTGGGCGCGACGAGCCGCAGCCTCGGCCGCGAGCTGCGCGGCGAAGGGGGTGGACTTACGCGAACCCTTGAAGCCAACCTGGCCGGAGGACGCCCAGGCGACAACCGCGCCCGTGGGGTCCGTGAGGGAAACGATGGTGTTGTTGAACGTCGACTTGATGTAGGCGTGGCCGTTGGTGACGTTCTTCGAAATCTTGCGACGCGGCTTGCGGGCACCGCCCGAGCGCGAGGTCTTTGCTGCTGCCATTTCTGGTTCAGTTCCTTCTTGTCGCGGAAAGCTATCCCGAGGGGATGCGCTCTCCTAGGCCTTACTTGGCCTTCTTCTTGCCTGCAACGGTGCGCTTGGGGCCCTTGCGGGTACGCGCGTTGGTCTTGGTGCGCTGACCGTGGACCGGCAGGCCACGACGGTGGCGAAGGCCCTGGTACGAACCGATTTCGATCTTGCGACGAATGTCGGCCTGAACCTCACGGCGGAGGTCACCCTCAACCTTGAAGTTTGCCTCAATGTAGTCACGAAGCTTAACGAGTTCCTCTTCCGTCGCGTCCTTCACGCGAGTGTCCGGGCTGACGCCGGTGGCGGCGAGGGTCTCTGCCGCGCGGGTGCGGCCGACTCCGTAGATGTATGTGAGCGCGATCTCGAGCCGCTTCTCGCGGGGGAGGTCGACGCCGGCAATACGTGCCATGGTGATGTTGCTCCAGTTGTTCATCGGAGGTCGTCATCGCTCAGTCCGGGCGAGCAGCCCGGCCTCGGCCTCCGAACCGAGGGTCACCCACGGGTGGGTGCTTAGAGTGATGCTGTGGGGCTTGGTGCCCCGCGGGTCGCAGCGGGTCTCAGCCCTGGCGCTGCTTGTGCCTGGGGTTGTCGCAGATGACCATGACGTTGCCGTGGCGACGAATCACCTTGCACTTGTCACAGATCTTCTTGACACTCGGCTTGACCTTCATGGTTGTTACCTCCACTGCCCGTCGGGCAGTTCGTGTCGGGTCACTTGTAGCGGTAGACGATACGGCCTCGGGAGAGGTCGTAGGGGCTCAGCTCGACGACAACTCGATCCTCGGGCAGGATGCGGATGTAGTGCTGACGCATCTTTCCCGCAATGTGGCCGAGAACCACGTGGCCATTCTTCAGTTCCACACGGAACATCGCGTTAGGCAGGGCCTCAACGACCGTGCCTTCCATCTCAATGACGCCGTCTTTCTTCGCCATATCCTCCGTTTATCCTCTACATGTCTCGGATAGGTTGCGGCGGATGCCGCTAGGCATAGTGCACCGACGAATGCCGGATGCAGATACGCCCAAGGAACTACTCTACGGCATTCACGCCCATCGGCGGTAGTCAGGGTCCCTGTCGGTTCGCTCACGTTTAATGCGTCACATTTCATCGAATCGCCGTTATCGTTCGCCCCATAACGACGAGGCCGGGGCGGCCCGCACCCCACCGCTTCCTCAGCGCAGCGCCAGATAAGCGCGCGCGGGGTACCGCCCACAGTCTCCAACACACATCCGGATAGGAAACGAACATCCGGATAGCTTAATAACCTATCCGGATGCGCATAACCTATCCAGATAAGTCCCAAACAGAGGGAACCATGGGCCTCACGACGCAAAAACGCTAGGGCGCAGCCGTACAGACTGACTGAGCAGAGTGCAGGTGGTTATGGTCTCTCGGCAGACCACAGGGCCCGACCACACAAATGTCGCATGCAATTCGATTGGACGAAGATTCAACTAAGCCAGAAACCGTTGCAATTCCAACGCCACATTTTCATGGTTTGAAATAGTCGCGGGGGAATTGCATGCGACATCGATTGCGTGCGCAGCGATGTGGCAGCGCAAAGGCTGAGGGCGAAGTGTGCCTGGTCGAGTAACGCGCAACGCACACCACGCGCCACCAGTGTGGAGGGCGCCGACGGGCCTGCAGGGCCTGGCCGGGCTTCGAGCCGACGCGCCGAGCAAAGCTCGCGGCGCGGAAGGCGAGCGGGCGGGCGGGCCCGACGGCGCCCGGAACACCGGTGGCGCAGCCACGACCTCGTCGACGAACAGATCGGGCCCGATACCTGCGTGAGGTACCGGGCCCGCAT
The DNA here is from genome assembly GCF_002847525.1 of Schaalia odontolytica. Lineage (GTDB taxonomy): Bacteria > Actinomycetota > Actinomycetes > Actinomycetales > Actinomycetaceae > Pauljensenia > Pauljensenia odontolytica_B. The sequence goes on from NZ_PKKM01000003.1 coordinate 93,931, forward strand.
GCGTCTGTGATGTCAGTCCAGTGACACCGGGGTGACGCCGTAGGGCGCCAGTCCGGCCACTCCCCCGTCGCGCGCCGTCAGGACGGAAACACCATCCTCGGTGATCGCAATCGAGTGCTCCCAGTGAGCGGCGTCGCGGCCGTCGACTGTACGCACCGTCCACTCGTCATCATCCGTCTGCGAAGCAATATCCCCGCGGGTGAGCATCGGCTCGACCGCCAGGACCATGCCAGGCTTCAGGCGAGCCTGAATCCCACGAACGTTGTAGTTGAGAACGTCCGGCGGCATGTGCATCTTCGTCCCGATACCGTGGCCAACAAACTCCTCAATGATGCCAGCTTCCCAGCCGTTGATAAGAGCATTCTCTGCGACGACGGTCTCAACCGCGTTGCCGACCGCGCTAATGCGCTTGCCGGTCGCAAGCCCCGCGAGGGCAGCCCACAGGGACTCTCGCGTCACTGCGTCGAGCTGACGACGCTCGCGCAGCAGGTTCTCGTCCACTCCGGCGATAGCACCGGTGGCTCGCTCCCCCGCCGCGAAGTCAGCGTCCGACACGAAGGTTTCGCCAACGATGACGCTGAAGGCAGCGTCCCCGTGCCACTGGCGACCACCGCGTTCCACATACGCACCGCAGTCAAAAGACACGATGTCGCCAGGGGCCAGCTCATAGTCGCCCGGGATGCCGTGAACGATCACGTCGTTCACGGAAATGCACACCGTCGCCGGATAGCCGTAGTAGCCCTTGAAGTTGGAAGTCGCTCCCCCGTCGACAATCGCCTGGGCGCTAACCTCGTCCAGCTCACGCGTCGTGATGCCGGGGCGAATGGCACCGCGCAGGGCCTCGTGGATAGACGCGACGACCAGGCCGGCCTCGCGCATCCATCGAAGCTCCTGCGCGGACTTCAGTTCAATGCGTGGCATCGCTTAGTTCTTTGCCACCGAGTCGAGGATCGCAAAGATGCGAGCCGTGACGTCGTCGATCGAACCCGAGCCGTCCACGACCTCGAGGAGATCCTGATCGACGTAGTAGGTGGCGACGGGCAGCGTCTGCTGGTGGTAAACCTCCAGGCGGTGACGCATGACCGGCTCAGTGTCATCCGTGCGGTGCTGCTCCTGAGCACGCTTGAGCATACGCTCCACGACCTCATCCTCGTCCACCTGGATCTCCAGGACGACGTCGATGGCCTTACCCAGGTCGAGAAGCATGTCGCGCAGGACGTGCGCCTGCTCCAGCGAACGCGGGTAGCCGTCCAGCAGGAAGCCATTGGCAGCGTCGGGGGCTGCGAGGCGCGCCTTCACCATCGTGTTCGTGACCGAGTCCGGAACGAACTCGCCACGATCCATGTAGGCCTGCGCCTGCTTGCCAATCTCCGTACCTTCCGCCATGTTGGCACGGAAGATGTCGCCCGTCGAAATAGCCGGGATACCAAGGCGCTCAGCGATGCGCGAGGCCTGGGTGCCCTTACCAGCTCCGGGAGGGCCGAGGAGGATGACGACTGTCATTTCAGGAATCCTTCGTAGTGGTGCTGCTGCAGCTGCGTGTTGATTTCCTTCACCGTCTGCAGGCCGACACCGATGATGATGAGCAGCGTGGTGCCACCGAAGGGCATCTGCGAGCTCGACAGCTTCAGCGGGATGATCGCCAGAGACGGCAGGAGGGCAATGATCACCAGGTAAAGGGCACCGGCAGAGGTGATTCGGTTGATCACGTAGCGCAGGTACTCAGCCGTGGGGCGTCCCGCACGGTATCCGGGGATGAAGCCTCCGTACTTCTTCATGTTGTCCGCAACCTCATCCGGATTGAACGTAATCGCGGTGTAGAAGAAGGTGAAGAACAGTGTCATGAGGGCGTAAATCGTCAGGTAGAACGTGCTGCCCTGCGTGAAGTGCGCGGAGATCCACTGGACCCACTGATCATCAGGCTTGCCGAACTGCGCCGCCATCGGGGGCAGGGCAAGAATCGAGGACGCGAAGATGACGGGGATAACGCCCGACATATTGATCTTCAGCGGGATGTACGTCGTCGTGCCGCCGTACTGACGACGGCCGATCATGCGCTTGGCGTACTGGACGGGAATGCGGCGCTGCGCCTGCTCCACGTAGACGACAGCGATAGCGACGAGGAGGAGAAGCGCGACGATCGCAGCGACCGAACCCCACTTGCCGGCCTGGCCAATGGAGAGCAGCTGCTCCGGGAGGCGGGCGGCGATGGACGTGAAGATCAGTAGCGACATACCGTTACCGATGCCGCGCTCCGTGATGAGCTCGCCCAGCCACATGATGACGCCGGTGCCGGCCATCATGACGATGATCATCATGATGAAGGTCAGAACCGAGCGGTCCTTGATGATGTCGTACTGGCACGACTGGAAGAGCTGGCCGCTGCGGGCGAGAGAGATCGTCGTCGTCGCCTGCAGGATGCCCAGGAAGATCGTCAGGTAACGCGTGTACTGCGTCAGCTTGGCCTGGCCGGTCTGCCCCTCCTTGTGGAGGTCATCAAAACGAGGAATGACGACCCTCAGCAGCTGGATGATGATCGACGCGGTGATGTACGGCATGATGCCGAGCGCGAAGATCGACAGCTGAAGGAGCGCTCCACCCGAGAACAGGTTGACGAGGTCGAGCAGCGACGCCTGCGACTCCTGCGCCATGCAGCGCTGGACGGCCTGCGAGTCCACGCCGGGCGTCGGGATGAACGACCCCAGCCGGAATGCGGCCATGATGAACAGGGTAAAGAGCAGCTTCCGACGCAGGTCGGGGGTACGGAACGCCTGGGCGAATGCACCGAGCAAGGCTTCCTCCTACGGGTGATGGGCAAGCGGGGCAGAGCCCCTAGACTGATCCAGCTTACCCGACACGGGTAGCGGTTGGCGATATCCAATCATTAAAAAAGCGCATTGCCATGTATTTAACGAAACACGGGGCGCGTGATCTCCGAGGCGGAGATCGGTTGTTTTCGGGGGCAAAAGGCCATTTGACAGCCTGTCGCCCACCATGCGGCAGACACGTAACGGGGGTGGTCCTTCGCAGGACCACCCCCGTTCACCGTCAGCGAGCCGAGATAGACCCGCCGGCAGCCGTGATCTTAGCCTCGGCGGAGGACGACCAGGAGTCGACCTCGACCTCGAGCTTCACGCTGAGTTCGCCGGTACCGAGCACCTTGACGGGCGCGGAGTCGCGAACGGCGTGCTTGGCGATGAGGTCCTCGACCGTGACCTTGCCGCCCTCGGGGAAGAGCTCCCCGAGCTTGCCAACGTTCACGACCTGGTACTCAACGCGGAAGGGGTTCTTGAAGCCGCGAAGCTTCGGCAGACGCATGTGAATCGGCATCTGGCCACCCTCGAAGCCGGCAGCAACCTGGTAACGGGCCTTGGTGCCCTTGGTGCCACGGCCAGCGGTCTTACCCTTCGAACCCTCACCGCGACCCACGCGGGTCTTCGCGGTCTTGGCTCCGGGGGCAGGACGCAGGTGATGCAGCTTAACGATCTGCGTCTTATTCGTGGAGTCCGCCATTGTCAGTCGACCTCCTCAGCGGTCACCAGGTGACGCACGGTGCGAACGGCGCCCAGAACGGCATCCGTCTGCTCACGCACGACACTCTGGCCGATCTTGCGCAGCCCGAGGGTGCGCAGCGTGTCCTTCATGTTCTGCTTCGCGTGAGCAGAGGACTTGACCTGCGTGATCTTGATGTGCTTCGCCATCACTTAGCCTCCCCTGCAGCGGCCTTGTCGGCCTCGGCGGCCTCGGCAGCCGCGCGCTTCTCGGCCTCGCCCTCTGCGCGAGCGCGCAGCATGGACGCGGGAGCAACGCGCTCGAGGGGCAGGCCGCGGCGAGCGGCGACAGCCTCGGGCTGCTCGAGCTGCTTGAGTGCGTCAACCGTCGCGTGGACGATGTTGATCGCGTTGGACGAGCCCAGCGACTTGGTGAGCACGTCGTGGACGCCCGCGGCCTCCAGGACGGCGCGCACCGGGCCACCGGCGATAACACCGGTACCGGGGGCGGCCGGACGGAGCAGGACGATACCGGCGGTATCGCGGCCCTGCACCACGTGCGTGATCGTGCGGCGGATCATCGGGACGCGGAAGAAGTTCTTCTTCGCCTCCTCAACGCCCTTGGAAATGGCCTGAGGAACTTCCTTGGCCTTTCCGTAGCCGACACCCACCGTGCCTTCGCCGTCACCCACGACAACCAGGGCGGTGAAGGAGAAACGACGTCCACCCTTCACAACCTTGGAGACGCGGTTGATCGTCACGACGCGCTCGATGTACTCGTTCTTGTTCTCGTTGTTCCGGCGGTTATCGCGATCGTTGCCGCGGCCGGAGCGGCGCTCACGGCGATCGTTGTTCTCGCCCGCGCCCGAACCGTTCCTGTCTCGCTGCTGTGCAGCCATCAGATGATCTCTCTTTCTTTCGGCTCGTTCACAGCTCGAGTCCGCCCTCACGGGCGGCCTCGGCAACGGCCGCAACGCGACCTGCGTACTTGTTACCACCACGGTCGAAGACGACAGCGGCGATACCGGCAGCCTTCGCACGCTCGGCGATCAGAGCGCCAACCTTGCGAGCCTTGTCGGTCTTCGTGCCCTCGGAACCGGCGACCTCGGTCTCGATGTCGGAGGCCGACACCAGGGTGTGGCCGACCGTATCGTCGATGACCTGAGCCACCATGTGGCGGTTCGAACGGGTGACGACCAGACGGGGACGCTCGGGCGTGCCGTTGATCTTCTTGCGGAGGCGGAGGTGACGGCGCTTGCGAGCGACGAACTTGCCCTTGCCCTTGATCGAGTAAGCCATCACTTACCAGCCTTTCCGACCTTGCGACGGATGGTCTCGCCCACGTAGTGGATGCCCTTGCCCTTGTAGGGCTCCGGCTTCTTCAGCTTGCGGATGCGAGCAGCGGTCTCGCCGACGAGCTGCTTGTCGATTCCGGAGACCGTGAACAGCGTCTGGGACTTCGGAGCGATCGTGAACTCGATGCCCTCGGGCGGGGTGATGGTGATCGTGTGGGAGAAGCCCAGGGAGAACTCGAGGTCCTTACCCTTGGCGACCACGCGGTAACCGGTGCCCGTGATTTCGAGATCCTTCTTGTAGCCCTCGGTCACGCCAACAATCATGTTGGCGATCAGCGTGCGGGACAGTCCGTGGAGCGAACGCGAGGTGCGCTCGTCGTTCGGACGCTCAACGACAACCTGGCCGTCTTCAATCTTCGCGACGATGGGCTCGGCAACAACGTGAGAGAGGGTGCCCTTGGGGCCCTTCACGGTCACGTTCTGGCCGTCGATCGTCACGTCGACGCCGGCGGGGATAGCGATGGGGTTCTTACCAATTCGCGACATTGTTCAGCCTCCTCATCACCAGATGTAGGCGAGGACTTCCCCACCCACACCCTTCTCGGCTGCCTGGCGGTCGGTGAGCAGGCCGGAGGACGTGGACAGAATCGCCACGCCGAGGCCGCCGCGGACCTTGGGCAGGTTGGTGGACTTGGCGTACACGCGCAGACCGGGCTTGGACACGCGCTTGAGCCCCTGGATGGCGGCTTCGCGGTGCGAGCCGTACTTCAGGTTGATCGTCAGGGTCTTGCCCACGCGGGCATCCTCGACGGAGGTCGAGGCGATGTAGCCTTCCTCGACCAGGATGTTCGCAATCGCGTTCTTGAGCTTCGAGTACGGCATGGAAACCGCATCGTGGTGCGCACGATTCGCGTTGCGCAGACGCGTCAGCATATCTGCAATCGGGTCTGTCATTGTCATGGGGGTTTATTCCCCTTCCTCGTCGCGGTTTCTCCGGTTACCCGGGACCTGCGACGTTCGTTTTACCAGCTGCTCTTGGTGACACCGGGGAGCTCGCCACGGTGGGCAAGCTCGCGCAGGCACACGCGGCACAGTCCGAACTTGCGGTACACCGAGTGCGGACGACCGCAACGGTTGCACCGGGTGTAGGCACGCACGCCGAACTTCGGCTTGCGGGCAGCCTTGACCTTCAGGGATGTCTTGGCCATGGGTCAGTCCTCCTTGAACGGGAAGCCGAGGTGACGGAGAAGGGCGCGACCCTCTTCGTCGGTGGTGGCCGAGGTGACAACCGTGATGTCCATGCCGCGCACTCGGTCGATCGAGTCCTGGTCGATCTCGTGGAACATCGACTGTTCCGTGAGACCGAAGGTGTAGTTACCGTGACCGTCGAACTGCTTGGGGGACAGTCCGCGGAAGTCACGGATACGGGGAAGCGCCGTCGAGAGGAGGCGGTCCAGGAACTCCCACATGCGGTCGCCGCGAAGCGTCACGTGCGCACCAATCGCCTGGCCCTCACGCAGCTTGAACTGCGCGATGGACTTCTTGGCGCGGGTGGTCACGGGCTTCTGGCCGGTGATCGCGGTGAGGTCGCGGATAGCGCCCTCGAGTGCCTTCGAGTCGCGAGCGGCCTCGCCGACACCCATGTTGACGACAATCTTCGTCAGTCCGCCGACCTGCATGACGTTCTCGTGCTTGAACTCAGCACGGAGCGCCTCGCGGATCTCGGAGACGTACTTTTCCTTCAGACGCGGGGCCATGCTCAGATCTCCTTGCCCTGCTCAACGCCGCGCTGCGCGCCGCCACGAGTCACGCGGACTCGGACGGTGCGGGTGCGGCCGCCGCGCTCAACGGTGTCCTCGCGGAAACCGACGCGAACGCGCTTCTTGGTCTCGGGGTCGACCAGAGCGACCTTCGACAGGGCGATGGGGGCTTCGATGGTCTCGATGCCGCCGGCGCTGCCCTGCTGGCCCTGGCGCACGTGGCGCGTCTTCAGGTTGATGCCCTCGACGAGGACCTTGCCCTCAGCCGGGAACACCTGGATGACGCGGCCCTGCTTGCCCTTATCGCCGGGCTTCAAGGGCTCGAGGCCCTCCTCAGCGCGACGGGCGTTGCGCTTGGCCAGCGCCTTCTCGTCGGACGTGCGTCCGCGAACGACCTCGACGAGGTCATTCTTACGAATCTTGGCTGCCATGGATCAGATCACCTCCGGAGCGAGGGAGACGATACGCATGAACTTCTTGTCGCGCAGCTCGCGGCCCACGGGGCCGAAGATACGCGTGCCACGCGGCTCGCCATTGTTGTTGATGATGACGGCCGCATTCTCGTCGAAACGAATGTAGGAACCGTCGGGGCGGCGGGTTTCCTTACGCGTGCGAACGATCACTGCCTTGACGACTTCGCCCTTCTTGACGTTGCCGCCGGGGATGGCGTCCTTCACGGTAGCGACAATGGTGTCGCCGATACCCGCGTAGCGCCGACCCGAGCCACCGAGAACACGGATGGTCAGGATCTCCTTGGCCCCTGTGTTATCGGCGACCTTCAGTCGCGACTCCTGCTGGATCATTTTCTATTGACTCCTGTCGTCGTGCCGGTTCTCTTCCGGATTGTACCGGTCGAGCCTTGCCGAACGGATTTCGGTCTGTGAGCGAAGGTCACTTCGCCTTTTCGAGGATCTCCACAACGCGCCAGCGCTTGGTGGCCGACAGCGGGCGGGTCTCCATGATGAGGACGAGATCGCCGACACCGCACTCGTTGTGCTCGTCGTGAACCTTGACCTTCTTGTTCTTGCGCATGACCTTGCCGTAGAGGGCGTGCTTGACGCGGTCCTCGATCTGGACGACAACGGTCTTGTCCATCTTGTCGCTGACGACGTAGCCGCGACGGACCTTACGCTCGTTACGAGCGGTGGTTTCTGCCATCAGGCTCACTCCTCAGTGCTCGGGGCGGTGCGGTAGCCAAGCTCCCGCTCACGCGCGATGGTGTAGATCCGGGCAATGTCGCGACGCACGGTCTTCATGCGACCGTGATCCTCGAGGTTGCCAACGGCCTGCGCGAAACGCAGGTTGAACAGCTCAGCCTTCGCCTTCTCGAGCTCCTTGGACAGCTGGGAGTTGTCCATGGCGTCGAGCTGCTCGGTGGTCAGACCCTTATCTGCCATCAGATGTCACCACCCTCTCGGACCACGAAGCGGGTCTTGATAGGAAGCTTGTGCTGGGCACGGCTGAGGGCCTCGCGAGCGAGCTCCTCGGGGACGCCTGCCAGCTCGAACATGACACGTCCGGGCTTGACGGGGGCAACCCACCACTCCGGAGCACCCTTACCGGAACCCATTCGGGTTTCGGCGGGCTTCTTGGTCAGCGGGCGGTCCGGGAAGATGTTGATCCAGACCTTACCGCCACGCTTGATGTGACGGGTCACGGCAATACGAGCCGCCTCAATCTGACGGTTGGTGATGTACGCAGCCTCGAGAGCCTGGATGCCGTAGTCGCCGAACGCCAGTTCGGTGCCACCGGAGGCAAAGCCAGTGCGGTGAGGACGGTGCTGCTTGCGGTACTTAGTCCGACGGGGAATGAGCATTGGGCTCAGGCCTCCGTTCCGGTCGTGGGCGCAGCGGCCTCGGAGGCCGAAGCCTCGCGGGGAGCCTGCTGCGCAGCGGTCTCCTGGTTGGGGCGTCCACCGCGGCGCGGGCCACCACGGCGGCCATCGCGACGGCCGCCACGCTGGGCCTGCTCGGCCTGCTGGCGAGCGAACTCGCGCTCGGTGATGTCGCCCTTGTAGATCCACACCTTGACGCCGATGCGACCGAAGGTCGTACGAGCCTCGTGGAATCCGTAGTCGATGTTCGCGCGGAGGGTGTGCAGCGGCACGCGACCCTCACGGTAGAACTCGGAGCGGGACATTTCAGCGCCACCCAGACGGCCGGACACCTGGACACGAATGCCCTTGGCGCCAGCGCGCTGCGCGGACTGGATGCCCTTACGCATCGCACGACGGAAGGACACGCGGGCAGCGAGCTGCTCGGCAATGCCCTGCGCAACGAGCTGCGCTTCGAGGTCGGGGTTCTTGACCTCAAGGATGTTCAGCTGAACCTGCTTGCCCGTCAGCTTCTCGAGCTGAACGCGCAGGCGGTCGGCCTCTGCACCACGGCGACCGATGACGATGCCCGGGCGAGCGGTGTGCAGATCGACGCGAACGCGGTCACGCGTGCGCTCGATGCTCACCTCGGCGATGCCGGCGCGCTCGAGGTTGTCGGTCAGGAACTTGCGGATCGCGACGTCTTCGGCCACGTAATCCGCGTAGCGCTGTCCCTTGGTGGTGGAGTCGGAGAACCAGCGAGACCGGTGGTCAGTGGTGATTCCCAGACGGAACCCGCGGGGGTTGACCTTCTGACCCATATCAGCGGTCTCCCTTCTTCTTGTCTTCCTTGGTACCCACCACGATGGTGATGTGGGAGGTGCGCTTCAGGATACGACCGGCGCGCCCCTGTGCACGGGGACGAATGCGCTTCATGGTCGGACCCTCGTCCACGTATGCCTCCAGGACGAGCAGGTCGGCCTCGTTGAAGGTCTCGCCGGCGTTCTCAGCCTTGACCTTCGAGTTGGCGACGGCGCTCAGGAGCACCTTGCGGACATCGGTGGCGACGGCCTGCGGGGCGAACCGCAGAATGTCGGCGGCCTCCAGAACACGCTTGCCGCGAACCTCGTTCACAACACGGCGGGACTTCTGGGGCGTGACGCGGATGAATCGCGCCTGCGCCTTGGCTTCCATGTATCTGCCTCTTCTTCCGTGGGGCCGGCTCAGCGCCGACGTCCCTTACGATCGTCCTTGTCGTGGCTGCGGAAAGTACGCGTGGGAGCGAACTCGCCGAGCTTGTGGCCCACCATCGACTCGGTGACGAAAACGGGCACATGCTTACGGCCGTCGTGGACGGCGATGGTCAGACCCAGGAAGTCCGGGGTGATGACCGAGCGACGCGACCAGGTCTTGATGACGTTCTTAGAGCCGGATTCGTTCGCGGCGTCGACCTTCTTGAGCAGGTGGTCGTCGACGAACGGGCCCTTCTTCAAACTACGCGGCATTTCAATCGACTCCTACTCAGCGGTTCTTGCCGGTCTTGCGACGGCGGACGATCAGACGATCGGACGCCTTCTTCGGACGACGCGTACGGCCCTCGGGCTTGCCCCAAGGCGACACGGGGTGACGACCACCGGACGTGCGGCCTTCACCACCGCCGTGCGGGTGATCAACCGGGTTCATAACGACACCACGGACGTGCGGGCGCTTGCCCTTCCAGCGCATACGGCCGGCCTTGCCCCAGTTGATGTTCGACTGCTCGGCGTTACCGACCTCGCCGATGGTGGCGCGGCAGGTGGCCTCGACGTTGCGGATCTCGCCGGAGGGCATACGCAGCTGGGCGAAGCGGCCTTCCTTAGCGACGAGCTGCACGGAGGTGCCAGCGGAACGGGCGATCTTAGCGCCGCCACCCGGGTAGAGCTCAACGGCGTGCACAACGGTACCCAGGGGGATGTTGCGCAGCTGCAGCGAGTTGCCGGGCTTGATGTCAGCGCCAACGCCAGCCTCGATCTGATCGCCCTGCTTGAGGCCGGTCGGAGCGAGGATGTAGCGCTTCTCGCCATCCGCGTAGTGCAGGAGGGCGATGCGAGCGGTGCGGTTGGGGTCGTACTCGATGTGAGCGACCGTTGCCGGGACGCCGTCCTTGTCGTGACGACGGAAGTCGATCACGCGGTACTGGCGCTTGTGGCCGCCGCCGCGGTGGCGGGAGGTCACGCGGCCGTTGTTGTTACGGCCACCGGTCTTGTGCAGCGGGCGCAGCAGCGACTTCTCGGGGGTGTCGCGGGTGATCTCGACGAAGTCAGAGACGGACGAGAAGCGACGGCCCGGGGTCGTGGGCTTGTACTTGCGAATTCCCATTGTTCAAATGTCCCTTCGGTCCTCAGGCCTGATCGCCGAAGATGTCGATGGTGCCCTCACGCACGGTGACGATGGCACGCTTGACGTCCTTGCGCTTACCGATCCCGTTGCGGGTGCGGTAGGTCTTGCCCTTGCGGTTCTGGGTGGCGATGGAACCGATCTTGACGCCGAAGATACGCTCCAGGGCAATCTTGATCTCGGTCTTGTTCGCGCGGGGGTCAACCTCGAAGGTGTACTTGCCCAGGTCCATGAGGGCGAGCGACTTCTCGGTGGTGACCGGCTTCAGGATGATGTCGCGGGGGTTCTTGCCCGCTTCAATCGTGCTCACTTGGTCTCCTCCTTGGTACCGAGGAAGGACTCAAGGGCGGCCTGCGTGAAGACGATGTCATCGGCGTCCAAGACGTCGTACGTGTTCAGCTGGTCGGCCCACAGAACGTGAACCTCGGGAACGTTGCGCAGGGACAGCGCGGTCAGTTCGTTGCCACGCTCGAGGACGACGAGAGCCTGACGGTCCTCGACGATCGCGCGCAGAGCGGCGAGAGCAGCCTTGGTCGAGGGCTTGTCGCCTTCGAACAGGGCGGTGACAACGTGGATGCGGTCGGCGCGCGCACGATCGGACAGAGCGGAGCGCAGAGCGCCCTGCTTCATCTTCTTGGGGGTGCGCTGGTCGTAGTCACGCGGCTGAGGGCCGTGGACGATGCCGCCACCGGTGAAGTGAGGCGCACGGATGGAGCCCTGGCGAGCGTTACCGGTGCCCTTCTGGCGGAACGGCTTCTTGCCGCCACCAGCGACCTCACCGCGGGTCTTCGTCGCGTGCGTGCCCTGACGGGCGGCCGCAAGCTGAGCGACGACAACCTGGTGCATCAGCGGAATGTTGGTGGGGACGTCGAAAATAGACCCGGGGAGAACGACGGAGCCCGCCTTCTTGCCCTTGAGGTCGATGACGTCAACGTTACGATCGTCAGCCATGATCACGCACCCTTCACGGAGGAGCGAACCAGGACAACGCCGTTCTTGGGGCCGGGGATGGCACCGCTGATGAGCAGCAGGCCCTTCTCGGTGTCGACGGCCTGGATCGTCAGGTTCTCAACAGTACGACGGTTGCCACCCATGCGGCCGGCCATGCGCAGGCCCTTGAAGATGCGACCGGGCGTCGCGCAGGCGCCGATCGAACCGGGCTTGCGGTGGTTGCGGTGCGCACCGTGGGAGGCGGAAACGCCGGCGAAGCCGTGACGCTTCATAACGCCGGCAAAGCCCTTGCCCTTGGTGGTGCCGGAGACGTCGACAGCCTGGCCAGCCTCGAAGGTGGCGGCGTCGAGCTCCTGGCCGAGCTCGTAAGAGTCATGCTCGGAGGTGCGAACCTCAACGAGGTGACGGCGCGGAGCAACTCCGGCCTTCTCGAAGTGGCCCTGCAGGGGCTTGGTGACCTTACGGGAGTCAATCTCACCGAAGCCAAGCTGGATAGCGGAGTAGCCGTCGACCTCTTCGGTACGAACCTGGGTGACGACGTTGGTGCCGACCTGCACGACAGTCAGGGGCACGAGGTGGCCGTCGGCATCCCAAACCTGGGTCATGCCGAGCTTGCGGCCGAGCAGCGCCTTGATGGGCGCGGCAGCGTGCTGCTTCTTGTTAGTCATTGCAGATGTCCTCAGAGCTTGATCTCGATGTTGACGTCCGCAGGCAGGTCGAGGCGCATGAGCGAATCGACGGCCTTGGGGGTCGGGTCGATGATGTCGATGAGCCGCTTGTGCGTGCGCATTTCAAAGTGCTCGCGGCTGTCCTTGTACTTGTGGGGCGACCGAATGACGACGAAAACGTTCTTCTCGGTCGGCAGCGGCACCGGGCCCACGACCGTGGCGCCAGCACGCTGTACGGTGTCCACGATCTTGCGCGCGGAGCTGTCGATGACCTCGTGGTCATACGACTTGAGCCGGATGCGGATCTTCTGTCCCGCCATGCCGTCTTACCTCTTCTCGTACAGATTCGCCGCCGGTCCCCGCACTCGGGCGTGTCGCAGCCGTTGTGCGCGCGATTGCTCGCGCTGGACCGACGTCTTGTCCAAAGATCTTGGGCATATTGCCCGATCCATACGTGATGGCACGCATGGACCACCCCAGAGACGCTGAGGCAACCGTGCCATTCTGTCAGAGTTCCACCCGCGAGCACAAACCCTAAAGGGCGTTCTCGCATGTGAAACCACCGACAGATTGGCGTGGATGATGGCCTAAGCTGCGCAAAACAGCCCAGACCGTCACCAAGAAACTACCGTACCCCGCACTCGGGCGTGTCGCAACCGGTGATCGGTCACATTTCCATGAACGAGGCCGGGGCAGCCACGTGAATACGCCAAGTAGCGCCAAAGCACAGTATGCCCATATGCCTCTTGAGCCACGGATGTCACAGAAGACTGAGCGCAGAGCATTCACGTACACACAGTGACTCCACGAGCAGAAACATTCACTCACGAGCCGAATAGCGAAAGGCCCCGCCTCTGAAAAGAGGCGGGGCCTTCAATGCCGCTGGATCAGCAGCGAATCAGATCTGAGAAAGACTCAGAAGTCGATTCACTTGATGATCTTGGTGACACGACCGGAACCAACGGTGCGGCCACCCTCACGGATGGCGAAGCCGAGGCCGGGCTCCATAGCGATCGGCTGGATCAGCTGGACGGAGATCTCGGTGGTGTCGCCAGGCATGACCATGTCGGTGCCCTCGGGGAGGGTGATGACGCCGGTCACGTCCGTGGTACGGAAGTAGAACTGCGGACGGTAGTTCGAGAAGAACGGGTTGTGACGGCCGCCCTCTTCCTTCTTGAGGATGTAGACCTGGCCCTCGAAGTCGGTGTGAGGCGTGATGGAGCCGGGAACGGCCACAACCTGGCCACGCTCGACCTCGTCGCGCTTGGTGCCGCGGAGGAGCAGACCACAGTTCTCGCCAGCCCAGGCCTCGTCCATCGACTTGTGGAACATCTCGATGCCGGTAACCGTGGTCTTCTGGGGCTCACGGATACCGAGGATCTCGACCTCGGAGTTGATGGGCAGCTTGCCACGCTCAACACGACCGGTGACGACGGTGCCACGACCGGTGATCGTGAAGACGTCCTCGATCGGCATGAGGAAGGGCTTGTCCATGTCGCGCTCGGGGGTGGGGATGTAGGAATCCACAGCCTCCATGAGCTCCTCGACCTTGGCAACCCACTCCGGGTCGCCCTCGAGGGCCTTCAGAGCGGACACCTGGATGATCGGGGCGTCGCGGTCGAAGTCCTGGGACTCGAGCAGGTCGCGGCACTCTTCCTCAACCAGCTCCAGCATCTCCTCGTCGTCGACCATGTCGGCCTTGTTGAGGGCGATGAGGATGGTGGGGACGCCGACCTGACGGGCGAGCAGAACGTGCTCGCGGGTCTGGGCCATGGGGCCGTCGGTGGCGGCGACCACGAGGATCGCGCCGTCCATCTGGGCCGCGCCGGTGATCATGTTCTTGACGTAGTCGGCGTGGCCGGGGGCGTCAACGTGCGCGTAGTGACGCGCCTCGGTCTGGTACTCGACGTGGGAGACGTTGATCGTGATACCACGATCGCGCTCCTCGGGAGCGTTGTCGACCTGATCGAAGGGGGTGAACTCGTTCAGATCCGGGTACTTATCGTGCAGCACCTTGGTGATAGCTGCCGTCAGCGTCGTCTTGCCGTGGTCAACGTGACCAATCGTGCCGATGTTGACGTGCGGCTTGGTGCGCTCAAACTTGGCCTTCGCCACTTGTGTCCTCCTGGACTCGGGTAGATATTCTCAGCCTACGGCTAGGTGCCACTTTAACACCCCTGGGGCTTGAGACCTACTGGGTTTACTTGTGTGTGAGGCGGCTCGCAGGGCAGGTCACCCTGCCCCACGAGCCCCCGGTGGGACTCAGTTGCCCCGAGACTTGCCGACGATCTCGTCCGCGACGGCGCGCGGAACCTCGGCATAGCTGTCGAACTCCATGGAGTAGACAGCGCGGCCCTGCGTCTTGGAGCGCAGGTCGCCAACGTATCCGAACATCTCGGACAGCGGCACCTGAGCCTTGACGACGCGCACGCCGTGCTGCTCGTCCATCGACGAGATCTGACCACGACGAGAGTTGAGGTCGCCGATGACATCGCCCATGTACTCCTCGGGAGTACGAACCTCAACGGCCATGATCGGCTCGAGGAGGACGGGGTTAGCCTTCTTAGCAGCTTCCTTCAGCGCCATCGAGCCAGCAACCTTGAACGCCATTTCGGAGGAGTCAACCTCGTGGTAGGCGCCGTCGAGCAGCGTGGCCTTGATGTCGACCATCGGGTAGCCGGCGAGAACGCCGGACTGCATGGCGTCCTTGATGCCCGCGTCGACCGACGGGATGTACTCGCGAGGAACGCGGCCACCGGTGACCTTGTCCTCGAACATGTACTCTTCCTCGGAGTCGGCCGGGAGGGGCTCCAGGGCGATGATGACACGCGCGAACTGACCGGAACCACCGGTCTGCTTCTTGTGCGTGTATTCGTACTTCTCGACCGCCTTGCGGATGGTCTCGCGGTAGGCAACCATCGGGTTACCCACGTTGGCCTCGACCTTGAACTCGCGACGCATACGGTCGACGATGATGTCGAGGTGGAGCTCACCCATACCACCGATGATGGTCTGGCCGGTCTCAGCGTCGAGCTCGACGGTGAACGTCGGGTCCTCTTCCGCCAGCTTCTGGATGGCGACGCCCATCTTCTCCTGGTCGGCCTTCGACTTGGGCTCGACGGCGACCTGGATAACGGGGGCGGGGAACGTCATCGACTCGAGGACGATCGGCTTGTCCATCGCGGACAGGGTGTCGCCGGTCGTGGTGTCCTTGAGGCCGATCACCGCGTAGATGTGGCCAGCGTGCGCCACGTCGACGGGGTTCTCCTTGTTCGAGTGCATCTGGAAGATCTTGCCGATGCGCTCCTTCTTGCCCTTGGTCGAGTTGAGGACCTGGGCGCCGGACTCGACCTTACCGGAGTACACGCGGATGAAGGTGAGCTTGCCGTAGAAGGGGTGAGCGGCGATCTTGAACGCCAGAGCGGAGAAGGGCTCGTTCTCGTCGGGCTTACGAACCTCGGTCTCTTCCTCGGTCTCAGAACCGGGGAGGAAGCCGCGAACGTCGCCGATGTCGAGCGGGGAGGGCAGGAAGTCCACGACGGCGTCGAGGACGGGCTGCACGCCCATGTTGCGCAGAGCGGTACCGCAGTAGACGGGGAACGCGCGCGAGGAGATGGTCAGGAGGCGGATGCCTTCCTTGATCTGCTCGAGCGTGAGCTCGCCGTTCTCCAGGTAAGCCTCGGTCAGCTCGTCGGAGCCCTCAGCGGCGGCCTCAACGAGCGCCTCGCGGTACTCTTCAGCCTTTTCCTGGTACTCGGCGGGGATCGGGCCGCGCTCGACGACGGAGCCGAGCGTGTCGTTGCCCTTGTCGTCCTTGGCCGGGTAGGTCAGGGCCTCCATGGTCAGCAGGTCGATGTTGCCGACGAAGTCGTTCTCGGCGCCCATCGGGAGCTGCATGACGATCGGGGTCGCGTGCAGGCGGTCGCGGATGGTACCAACCGAGAAGTAGAAGTCGGCACCCATCTTGTCCATCTTGTTGATGAAGCAGATACGGGGGACGTCGTACTTGTCGGCCTGACGCCACACGGTCTCGGACTGGGGCTCAACGCCCTCCTTGCCGTCGAACACGGCGACGGCGCCGTCGAGGACGCGCAGGGAGCGCTCAACCTCGACGGTGAAGTCAACGTGACCGGGGGTGTCAATGATGTTGATCTGGTTACCGTTCCAGAAAGAGGTAACGGCGGCGGACGTAATCGTGATGCCGCGTTCCTTTTCCTGTTCCATCCAGTCGGTCGTCGAGGCGCCGTCGTGCGTCTCGCCGATCTTGTAGTTGATGCCCGTGTAGAACAGGATTCGTTCGGTCACGGTCGTCTTGCCGGCATCGATGTGAGCCATGATGCCAATGTTGCGGACCTTGTTGAGATCCGTCAGCACCTCTAGTGCCACGAGTGTGGTTCCTTCGTTCGAAGTAATGGGTGTTCTTGCTGCGTGAGACGAGGCCCGGTTGCCCAGGCCTCGTCTTTAAATCACCAGCGGTAGTGCGCGAAGGCGCGGTTGGACTCAGCCATCTTGTGCATGTCCTCACGGCGCTTCACAGCGGCACCGAGGCCGTTGGAGGCGTCGAGGATCTCGTTGGCGAGACGCTCGGTCATGGTCTTCTCGCGACGCTGACGCGAGAAGTCAACCAGCCAGCGCAGGGCCAGCGTCGTGGCGCGCGCGGGGCGAACCTCGACGGGGACCTGGTAGGTCGCGCCACCGACACGGCGGGAGCGGACCTCGAGGGCCGGACGAATGTTCTCGAGAGCGCGCTTGAGCACGGAGACGGGCTCCTGCTCGGTGCGCTCGCGAACGGTTTCAAGTGCGCCGTAGACGATGCGCTCGGCGACGGTCTTCTTGCCGTCGAGGAGAACGCGGTTGACCAGCTGGGTCACGACCTTGGAGCCGTAAACCGGGTCATCGACGAGGGGGCGACGGGGAGCGGGGCCCTTACGAGGCATTACTTCTTCTCCTTCTTCGCGCCGTAACGGGAACGAGCCTGCTGACGGCCGCGGACACCCTGGGTGTCGAGCGAGCCGCGGACGATGCGGTAACGCACGCCGGGCAGGTCCTTCACACGACCACCGCGCACGAGCACGATCGAGTGCTCCTGCAGGTTGTGGCCCTCACCGGGGATGTAGGCGGTGACTTCGATGCCGGACGAAAGGCGCACACGAGCGACCTTTCGCAGAGCCGAGTTCGGCTTCTTCGGCGTGGTGGTGTACACACGGGTGCACACGCCGCGACGCTGGGGGGAGCCCTTCAGCGCGGGGGTCTTCACCTTCGCGCGCTTCGAGACACGTCCCTTGCGGACGAGCTGCTGAATGGTAGGCACTGGGTCTCCAGTTTCTTTCCGTCGGCGGCCTCCCCTCACTTTAAGGGGCGGCCCTGATTGTCAGTCTTCCGCGACTGTTGTCACCCCCGTGTGGGCACACGTGTCCGCCTGGGGGCCGGCGCGCCATGATAACCACGTGGGTCAGAGAATGACGCCCGGAGCTCCGACGGACGGAGCCCGCTCCCGGTTTCCCGGGCACAGAGGTTCCACAGAAGCGGGAACCACCCTCAAGGATAGTGGGAAACGTCGCCGTTCGTCAAAGGGGGTGTTCTGTGGTTCCCCCCTCATCGACGAGGCCGGGGCGCGCATGCGGGGCACCGGTCGTTTGCACAGTGGCGCAGGCAGCCTCTGGAGCCACGTCGATGTTCCCACCGTGCGTCACATCTGCACACACGAACAAGCACACGGAGGGGCCCGCAGGCTCTTGCCTGCGGGCCCCTCCCCCACGGGTGAACGACACTCAATGTCACCCGGGGATCATACTCCGTCCGTCTGTTCCCAGATCGGTCACTCTTCCGCCTTCTCGGCCCCGGCCTCGTCGATCGACGCATTGGGCTCGACGGTGATCACGGCCTCGGCCTTGCGAGCGCGGTAGCGGCGGATCGCGACCACCTCAAGACCCAGCAGCGACAGGATCAGGAGCCCTGCCACGACCCACGTGATGTACTCCCACGCGTTGCGCGTGACCTCGGGCTGGCCGTTCTCGTACATCCACGAGTTCGCAACCGTGTAGAGGATGTTGTGCGAGGCGCGACGCAGAGAGCTGACGCCCGCCGCATCCTGCACGTTGACCGTGGCGATCGGCATGTCGATCGTCGCGAGCATCAGGTCACCGCCGTTGCGCGTGATCTGGTCCGCGTTCTGGTATCCCATGCCCGCGAAGTAGTCGGTGAGGACCATGCCGCGGAAGCCCCACTCGTCGCGCAGGACGTTATTGAGCAGCGCAGAGTTCGCACCCGCGTACTCGGGGCCGATGTAGTTGAACGCGCTCATGATCGCGTGTGCGCCGCCGTCCTTGACGCCGATCTCGAAGGAACGCAGGTAGATTTCGCGCATTGCCTGCTCGTTCGTCCAGGTCGCCAGCATGTGCGTGCGGTTCGTTTCCTGGTCGTTGAGGGCGAAGTGCTTGAGGAAGGCGTACACGCCCTTGGCCTGGGCGCCCTTGATCTCCTCGGCGACCTGCGAGTCGGCCAGGACCGGATCCTCCGAGAAGTACTCGAAGTTACGGCCCGCGTAGGCGTAGCGGTGCGTGTTCGTGGCCGGCGCGTACCAGCCCGAGACCTGCATGTCGTGCGCCATCGTGCCGATCGCATCACCGAAGGAACGTGCGAGCTCCTTGTTGAAGGTGGCCGCAACGGATACCGCGGAGGGCAGACCAATCGAGCCGACGCCCGT
This sequence comes from Schaalia odontolytica, assembly GCF_002847525.1. Lineage (GTDB taxonomy): Bacteria > Actinomycetota > Actinomycetes > Actinomycetales > Actinomycetaceae > Pauljensenia > Pauljensenia odontolytica_B. The sequence continues at coordinate 112,991 of NZ_PKKM01000003.1, forward strand.
GAAGTTGTTGTTCAGCGAGGCGGGGCCGTCCACGTCGGAGACGCGCAGCTTGCCGATCGAGGAGATCGCCGGGGAGCCGTAGCCACCCTTGGAGATGAGGGTGTTCATTTCCTTGACGGTGAGCTGGTCGAGGAGCTGGTCCCACTTCGGGTCGTCGTAATCGAGGCCCGCGAGGTCACCCAGGACGAGGCCGTTCTTGGCGCCCGTGGTGGGCATCGTCGCACTGCTGTCAGCGTCGGCGGCTGCCGCGTCGTAGTTCGACGTCGCGAGGAACTTCGCCTTGCTGGCCTCGCTCATCTCGAAGTTCGTGGGAGCCGCGGTCGCCTCCGCGAGGTTGGCGAAGCGGCCTGCGCGCGACAGGTAGGTGACGTCACCCTTCGCGTCGTCGAACTGGTTGGTGGCCACGACCTTGTCACCGTCGTGCGTATTGTCGGCGGTGTTGAAGGTCTGCGTCGCATCCACCGTGTAGGTCTTCTCATCGATGACGTCGTGCGAGTTGGTGCGCGCGGAGATCTTGTAGTCGCCGGCCTCGAGCACGTAGGCCTTCGCATTCACCGAGTCGTAGGAGGCGAGCGAATCGCGGTTCCAGGTGACCGTCAGCGTCTCGGACTCATCGGGCTCCAACAGCTTGGTCTTCTCATAAGACAGCAGGTTCGCGGAAGCCTTTTCGATGCCACCGTCCGTGTAGGGCGGGTTGTCATAGATCTGGACGATGTCCTTACCGGCGACCTGGCCGGTGTTCGTGACGGTGACGTCCGCGGACATGGTTCCCGTGGCCTCGTCGACCGAGATGTCGCTCATCGACTGGGAGAACGTCGTGTAGGACAGGCCGAAACCGAAGGGGTAGACGACCTCGTTGCCGTAGTCGATGACGCCCTCAGCGGCGGCCGTCTCGTACCAGCGGTAGCCGACGTAGATCGAGTCGTTGTAGTTGACGAAGGACGGCTGCGTCTGGGTGCCCTTGTTGAAGGGGTCGTCCTGGGCGAACTCCGTCATGTTCGTGTACTGGAAGTCGCCGAAGTTGTTGGCTGCGGGGCCCGACTTGATGTCACGCGGGAACGTGTCGGGGGTCTTCGCCGAGGGGTTCACCTCGCCGTCCAGGATGCGGCCCAGCGCGTTGAATCCAACCTGGCCGCCGGGGATTGCCCACACGATCGCGTCGATCTCCGGGTCGTCCTGGAGGTCACCCAGCTGGAACGCGTTCGCAGCGTTGATAACGACGACCGTCTTCGTCGAGGTCTTCTTCGCCAGCTCGATCATGTCCTTCTCGGGACGTGTCAGCTCGAGGTAGCCCTGGCCATCCTCGAAGTCCGTGTACTCCTCGGAGTTGTTCGTGTAGCTGAAGTACGGGTTGTCAGCCATCTCCTTGTTGACGTCGCGGGGCAGGTCGAAGCCCTCGCCGCCCGAGCGGGCGATCGTCACGACCGCGGTGTCACCGAAGGCTGTTGCGTTGGAGAGCAGGTCGTCAGAGTACTTGTCCTGCGTGGGCTCGGGCAGCGACCAGTCAGCCTTGAACATGCCGACCTCGGGGCGCTCAGCGCGGTAGGCGGTGTACAGGTTCGTCAGCTCATCATTCGTGGTGAAGCCAGCGTTATGCAGGCCATCAAGCAGGGTCGTCGTCGGGTTGTCCTTCGACAGCGAGCCGGAGCCGGTGCCGCCGTAGATCGGGTTCGTAGAGCCCCAACCCCACACGTTGATCGCGGAGCCCTTGGCGAGAGGCAGGGCACCGCCGTGATTCTTCAGGAGGACCATGCCCTCGTCGGAAATGTCGTTGCCCAGATCCTCCACCTGAGTCTTCGACGCATCCGTCAGCGCGCCGGTGCCGGCCGCTAGGTCGAGCACCGTCTTGAAGCCGCCGTACAGCATCGACACGACAGCCAGGACGACCGCGACGAAAGCCGCAACCCAGGCCGTCGAGCGCATCAGCTTACGGGCAGGTTTGCCCATCTTGAAAACAGCGAGGGAGACGATGATGGCGAGCGCCAGCGCCACGCCGATGACGATCAAGGGGACCTTGATCGACTCAACCATCTTCCACACATCAGACCAGTTGATGGAAAGCATTGTTGATGTCCTCTTTCAGTTCCGAAACCCTGCATCCCAGAGCCAGATCAGCTCCCTTTCCATCCCCGTTTGTGTCTCCATAGACATGGGTCGCCGCAGACCAGAGGGCAGATGGGAACCGCCACCACCTATTCAACCGCACGGTCGGCCCCATGTGGTGGGGCCTCGTGCGTTCTGTCGGATTGGACGCACAATCTGTCAGGATGGACATCCTGGTGCCCCGCAGGCTTCGCCGCCTACGCGGAAAGCGACTCTCCCCGCCACCAACGAGAATAACCACAGGGGATGCGCGAGGGCCCGGCCCCCTCGCGGGGACCGGGCCCAATGACGTTGTCGACCGGATCTGCGATCAGCGTGCGCGGCGCCTCGCCACGACGAGGCCGACGCCGGCGACGCCGAGCAGGCCAACGAGCGCGATGGCAACGCCGGTGTTCGCGCCGGTGCTGGCCAGCTTGTTACCTTCAGTGCTCGTGCCACCCGCAGGTTGGGGCTGCTCGGCAGTCGGCTGCGGCTGCTCAGCGGTGGGCTGCGGCTGCTCGACAGTCGGCTGCGACTGCTCGGGAGTCGGCTGGGTCTCATCGGGCTTCGGAAGCTCGGGGAAATCGCATGTCGAAGACGCCGAGGTATCGGACTCAGCGATGGCTGCACCGCTCGTCGTCGTCCCCGAGATCTTCACGAGCGGAGTAACCTCAGCGCTGCCGGTGATAAGGAACGAGAACTTCACCGACCCGTTGGCGGGAAGCTCCAGATCCTTGAAGGTAAGAACCTTGCCCGCGACCGTCGGCTCGGGGGCACCACTGGCCGACTGGGGAACGTAGGTGGCGTCGTCCGACAGTGTCGCAATGACCGTCTGAACCGACTTGACATCACGGTTCGGGTTCGTGATCGTCACGCCGATGGTGCGCGTCGCGGTGGAGTCGGCGCCCGGCTGGGCGACGGCGCATGTCGCGGAGGACAGCGCGACCTGGCCCTTCGGCGAGAAGGAGGTGATGAGAGAGTAGTCGGCGGTCGTATTCGGCTCGAGCGTACGAGTCCAGCTCAGCGCCATGCCGTTATCCCGGTTGGAATCTGCTCCCTCAAGCATGTTGGGCAGCGGTGCACGATCCTTGAGCTTACCCCAGACCTCGTAGAAGCCACCGTAGTAGTAGCTCGAACCGGCGGTCGTCGGGACGAACTGCTCGACTCGACCACGATCCGTATGCGTGCCGGTTTCCGAATCCTTCGCTCGGCAGATGACCGTCCCCGTGTTCGCGTCGTACTCGCCGAAGCCGTAATCGTCGTCCTGGAGGTAGCAATCCGCCGCGTGGTAAAGAGTAAAGTCCCGAGCAGCATCCGAGATGTTCTTCACCGACGAGGTCGTCGCGTAGAAGTCATTGCCCGTGGAGTAGGTGTCCGTCTGCGTGATCTCGAATCCACCGCCGCGAACGACAGTCGTGAGGACCCACGGATCGGCTTGAGTGCCCGTTCCTGACTTCGTTTGCGAGACCGGCGTCCAGGCGATCGCACTCATAGACCGTGCCTGACGCGAATTTAACTCCCCCGGACCGAACAGCTCAGATCCCACAGCGAGGAACGTTCCACAGTCGGCTGGATCCGTAGTGGAGTTAGCGTTGTAGAACTCGTTATACCTATCGCCCTTGTAGTTGATCGAGCAGTTGAGCGTGTCGGAGATGGCAATCCGAACGAGCGGTCCGTCCGTATCCTCAATCGTGGGACCAGCCGCAAGGGCCGCCAACGGGTTGAGAACGAGGGTCGCGGAGCCGAGCGCAGCAATGACCAGTTTCTTGGACAGGCGCATGAGGAGACATCCTTAAGCGTTGATGGATATTGTGCAACCAATCTAGCATCCGTATGACAGCTTTCCAAATGGTTGAACTTTCATGTTTGACCGTCGCAGCTGGCACTCAATCTGCGTCACCGTTAGACATCCCCGGCGCGCTCAGGGCGAGCAAGCAGACACGACAAGGGGCCCCGGCCTTGTCACGTTCTCACGGACAAGGCCGGGGCCCCAAGCGGTCACGAACCGGATTACTCGCGGAAGTTCATGCCAAAGTCGATGGCGCCCAGTGCGTCGAGGAAGTCCTCGGACACAGAGCCGTCACCGAAGTCGGCCTCGGAGTAGTTCGAGTTCGCCATGGCTTCAGCCGTCGGCTCGACGATGACGTCGTTGTAGCGCGACAGGCCGGTGCCAGCCGGGATGAGCTTACCGAGGATGACGTTCTCCTTGAGGCCCACCAGGGAGTCCGACTTGCCGTTCATGGCGGCCTCGGTCAGGACCTTGGTGGTCTCCTGGAAGGACGCGGCCGACAGCCACGAATCCGTGGCCAGCGACGCCTTCGTGATGCCCATCAGCATCTGGCGACCGGAGGCGGGCTGGCCGCCCTCGGCTGCAACGCGACGGTTCTGCGTCAGGTACGCCATGCGGTCGACGAGCTCGCCGGGCATGAACGTCGTGTCGCCAGGCTCCAGGATGGTGACGCGGCGCAGCATCTGACGGACGATGACCTCGATGTGCTTGGCGTGAATGCCCACGCCCTGGTCGCGGTACACCTTCTGGACCTCATCCACGAGCATCTTCTGGGACACGTTGCGGCCCATGATGCGCAGGATTTCCTTGGGGTCCAGCTGGCCCTCGGTCAGCGGGGTGCCGGCCTCGATGTGCTGGCCCTCGGAGACGAGGAGCTTCTGGCGACGCGAGACCTCGATGACCAGGTCTTCCTTGCCGTCGTCACGGGTGATGACGACCTTACGCGCGCTCGGGTCTTCGTCGTCGATGTGAACGCGGCCGGCGGCCTCGTTCATCTTCGCCTCGACCTTCGGGCTGCGGGCCTCGAAGAGTTCCTGAACACGGGGTAGACCCTGCGTAATATCCGCAGCGGAGGCGGCGCCACCGGTGTGGAACGTACGCATCGTGAGCTGCGTGCCGGGCTCACCAATCGACTGGGCGGCGATAATGCCGACGGCCTCGCCGATGTCGACCTGCTTGCCGGTGGCCAGCGAGCGACCGTAGCAGGCCGCACAGGTGCCGACCTGCGACTCACAGGTGAGGACGGAACGGCAGACGATCTGCGCAACGCCGGCTGCGACGAGCTCGGCAAGCTGGTCGTCACCCAGGTCGGTGCCCGCGGGCATGACGACCTCTCCGGCCTCGTTCACCGCGTCACGGGCGAGGTTACGGGCGTAGGCGGTCGTCTCGATGGTCTCGGACGCCTCCCACTCACCGAACTCGTTCTTGTGAGCGATGTCGATCTTCAGGCCGGCGCGGGTGCCACAGTCAGCCTCGCGGACGATGACGTCCTGCGAGACGTCGACCAGACGACGGGTCAGGTAGCCCGACTCGGCGGTACGCAGAGCCGTATCGACCAGACCCTTACGGGCGCCGTGCGTGGCGATGAAGTACTCGAGAACCGTCAGGCCCTCGCGGTAGTTCGCCTTAATGGGCTGCTCGATCAGCTTCTGCTTCGGGTCGGACACGAGGCCACGCATACCGGCGATCTGCTGAACCTGCGACCAGTTACCACGAGCACCGGAGTTCACCATGCGGTACACGGTGTTGCGCTCGGAGAAGTTCGCGCGCATGTCCTCGGCGACCTCTTCGGTGCACTGCAGCCACAGCTTCACGAGCTCCTCGTAACGGGTCTCCTCGAGGATGATACCCGTCTCGAACTGCTCGACGATCTCGGCGGCCTTGGCCTCGTAGCGGGCCAGGATCTCGCGCTTACGCGGCGAGGCCTGAATGTCGGAGAACGCAATCGTGATGCCCGACCAGGTCGACCAGTGGAAGCCGGCCGACTTCAGCGCGTCGAGGCAGTCCGCCACGAGCACGTTCGGGTAACGCTGGGTCAGCGTGTTCACGATGTTACCGAGCTGCTTCTTGCCGACGACCTCGTTGACGAACGGGTAGTCGGTGGGCAGCTGCTCGTTGAAGATCGCGCGGCCGAGGCTGGTCTCGAGGATCAGCTCATCGCCGGGCTCCCAGCCCTCGGGGGCTTCCCAGCCCTCGGGCGGCACGGTGCCGTCGGCGAAGCGGATGCGCGCGGTCGCGTTCAGGTGCAGGTTGCCGGCGTCGTACGCCATCTGGGCTTCCGCCTGGCTGGAGAAGTACGGAATCACGGGGTTTCCGTCTTCGTCCTTCTCGACGGGCACCGACGGGTCGGGCGTCGAGGTCAGGTGGAACAGACCGATGATCATGTCCTGCGACGGCATGGCCACGGGGCGGCCGTCGGAGGGCTTGAGGATGTTGTTCGTCGACAGCATGAGGATGCGGGCCTCGGCCTGCGCCTCAGCGCCCAGCGGCAGGTGGACAGCCATCTGGTCGCCGTCGAAGTCGGCGTTGAAGGCGCCACAGGCGAGGGGGTGCAGCTGGATAGCCTTACCCTCAATCAGCTGGGGCTCGAACGCCTGGATGCCGAGGCGGTGCAGCGTAGGTGCACGGTTCAGCAGCACGGGGTGCTCGCGGATGACGTCGTCGAGGACGTCCCACACCTCGGGGCGCTGACGCTCGACCTTGCGCTTGGCGGCCTTGACGTTCTGCGCGTAGTTCTTCTCAACCAGGCGCTTCATGACGAAGGGCTTGAACAGCTCCAGGGCCATCTGCTTGGGCAGACCACACTGGTGCAGCTGCAGCTGCGGGCCGACGACGATAACGGAACGACCCGAGTAGTCGACGCGCTTACCGAGCAGGTTCTGACGGAAACGACCCTGCTTACCCTTGAGCATGTCCGAGATCGACTTCAGCGGACGGTTGCCCGGGCCCGCGACGGGGCGGCCACGGCGGCCGTTGTCGAAGAGGGCGTCAACGGACTCCTGAAGCATGCGCTTCTCGTTGTTGACGATGATCTCCGGGGCGCCCAGCTCGAGCAGACGCTTGAGTCGGGTGTTGCGGTTGATGACGCGACGGTACAGGTCGTTGAGGTCGGAGGTCGCGAAGCGGCCGCCGTCCAGCTGAACCATCGGGCGCAGGTCCGGCGGGATCACGGGGATCTTGGTGAGGACCATCGAGGCCGGCGAGTTGCCGGTCGCAACGAAGGCGTTGATGACCTTCAGGCGCTTGATGGCGCGGGCCTTGCGCGGGCCGGAGTCAGAGGCGATGGTCTGACGCAGCGCGGCGACCTCGGTCTCCAGGTCGAAGGTTTCCAGGCGCTTCTGGATGGCGGCAGCGCCCATGTCACCCTTGAAGTAGGTGCCGTAGCGGGCCACCATCGCACGGTAGAGGCGCTCGTCGCCCTCAAGGTCGCCGACCTTGAGGTCCTTGAAGCGCTCCCACACGGCCTCGAGGCCTTCGATGTCGCCGTCGAAGCGGCGGCGAATCTTGGCCATCTCGCGTTCACCCTGCTTGCGAGCGCGCTCGCGCTCGGCCTGCGAGGCGCCGTCCTTTTCCAGGGCGGCCATGTCGGACTCGAGCTGCTCCGCGAAGTCGTTGATCGTCGCGTCGCGGTTGTTCTCCATCTGCTTCTTCTGCACCTCGAGTTCGGCGCGCAGTTCAGCCAGATCCTCGTGGCGACCCTTTTCGTCGACCTCGGTGATCATGTAGGCAGCGAAGTAGATGACCTTCTCGAGGTCCTTGGGCGCGAGGTTGAGCACGTAGCCCAGGCGCGAGGGAACACCCTTGAAGTACCAGATGTGCGTGACAGGGGCGGCCAGGTCGATGTGGCCCATGCGCTCACGGCGGACGCGGGAGCGAGTGACCTCAACTCCACACTTCTCGCAGATGATGCCCTTGTAACGCACGCGCTTGTACTTGCCACACGCGCACTCCCAGTCGCGGGTGGGGCCGAAGATCTGCTCACCGAACAGACCGTCGCGCTCGGGCTTGAGCGTACGGTAGTTGATGGTCTCCGGCTTCTTAACCTCACCGTGGCTCCAGACGGCGATATCGTCGCCGGTGGCCAGGGTGATCTTCAGGCTGTCGAACGTTTTGGCGTCCAGCAAAGTTATCTCTCCCTATCAGATCGCATCGATGGTCGCCGCAGCGTTCGGACGAGCATCAAGGGTGATGCCCAGGTCCTCACGCGCATTGAAGTCTTCGTCCTGCTCACGCAGGTCAATGACGTTGCCGGCCGCGTCGAGAGCTTCGACGTTCAGGCACAGCGAGCGCATTTCCTGGATGAGGACTCGGAAGGACTCGGGGATGCCGGGCTCGGGGATGTCCTCGCCCTTAACGATGGCCTCGTACACCTTGACGCGGCCGGTGGTGTCGTCCGACTTGATGGTCAGCAGCTCCTGGAGGGCGTAGGCGGCGCCGTAAGCTTCCAGGGCCCACACCTCCATCTCGCCGAAGCGCTGGCCGCCGAACTGGGCCTTACCGCCCAGCGGCTGCTGCGTGATCATCGAGTACGGGCCCGTGGAGCGGGCGTGGATCTTGTCGTCGACCAGGTGGTGGAGCTTGAGCATGTAGGTGTAGCCCACCGAGATCGGGTACGGGAACGGCTCACCGGAGCGGCCGTCGAACAGGCGCGCCTTGCCCTCGTAGTTGGTGAGGACGTCGCCGTCGCGGTTCGGGTTCACGTTGCGCAGCAGGCCCGCGAGCTCGTCGGCCTCGAGGCCGTCGAACACGGGGGTAGCAACGGGCGTGCCGGGCTCGGTCTTGATGCCGTCGGCGGGCAGGTGCGCCGCCCACTCTTCGCCGGCCTCGACAGCGGCCGAGGCATCCCAGCCCTGGTGGGCGAGCCAACCGAGGTGGTACTCGAGCACCTGACCGACGTTCATTCGGCCGGGGACACCCAGCGGGTTGAGGATGATGTCGACGGGCGTGCCGTCGGCAAGGAAGGGCATGTCCTCAACCGGGAGGATCTTGGACACGACGCCCTTGTTACCGTGGCGGCCGGCCATCTTGTCGCCGATCGTGATCTTGCGTCGCTGGGCGACGTAGACGCGCACGGTCTGGCGGACGCCGGGGTTGAGGTCGTCTTCGTCGTCGTTGAATTCGCGGACGCCGATGACGATGCCCTCTTCACCGTGGGGGACGCGCAGGGAGGTGTCGCGCACCTCGCGGGCCTTCTCACCGAAGATGGCGCGCAGCAGGCGCTCTTCGGAGGTCAGCTCGGTCTCACCCTTCGGGGTGACCTTACCGACGAGGATGTCGCCGGCGGTGACCTCGGCGCCGATGCGGATGATGCCGCGCTCGTCCAGGTCAGCGAGGGATTCCTCGGAGACGTTGGGGATATCGCGGGTGATCTCTTCTTCACCGAGCTTGGTCTCGCGGGCGTCGACCTCGTACTCCTCGATGTGGATCGAGGTGAGGATGTCCTCTTCCACGACGCGACGGCTCAAGATGATGGCGTCCTCGTAGTTGAGGCCTTCCCACGACATGTAGGCGACGAGGAGGTTCTTGCCGAGCGCGACCTCACCATTGGAGGTGGCGGGGCCGTCGGCCAGGACGTCGCCGACCTCGACGCGGTCGCCCTCGTCCACGATAACGCGCTGGTTGGTGCAGTTACCGGGGTTGGAGCGCTCGAACTTCTCGAGGCGGTAGGAGTCGCGGCCGCCCTCGTCCGTGGAGACGACGATCAGGTCCGCGGAGACCTCGGAGACGACGCCGGAGTGCGCGGCGAGGATCATTTCGCCGGAGTCATGCGCGGCGCGCATCTCCATGCCGGTGCCGACCAGCGGGGCTTCCGTGGTGAGCAGCGGCACGGCCTGACGCTGCATGTTCGCGCCCATGAGGGCTCGGTTAGCGTCGTCGTGCTCGAGGAAGGGAATGAACGCCGCGGCAACGGACACCATCTGACGTGCGGAGACGTCCATGTAGTCGACGCGATCGCGGGCGATCAGGGTCGGGTCGTCGCCGGCAACACGGCACAGGACGTCGTGCTCGGCGAAGGAGCCGTCGGCCTCGAGGGGCGACGAGGCCTGGGCGATGTAGTGGCCCTTCTCGTCGTCCGCGGTGAGGTAGCGGATTTCGTCGGTGACCTTGCCGTCCTTGACGACGCGGTAGGGCGTCTCAATGAAACCGAAGGGGTTGATGCGCGCGAAGGTCGCGAGCGAGCCGATGAGGCCGATGTTCGGGCCTTCAGGGGACTCGATCGGGCACATACGACCGTAGTGCGAGGGGTGGACGTCTCGAACTTCCATGCCCGCGCGGTCACGCGACAGACCGCCGGGACCCAGGGCCGACAGACGGCGCTTGTGGGTCAGGCCGGCGAGGGGGTTGTTCTGGTCCATGAACTGCGAGAGCTGGGAGGTTCCGAAGAACTCCTTGATCGCGGCCACGACGGGGCGGATGTTGATCAGCGTCTGGGGCGTGATCGAGTCCGTCTCCTGGGTGGTCATGCGCTCGCGCACGGTGCGCTCCATGCGGGCGAGGCCGGTGCGGACCTGACCCTGGATGAGCTCGCCGACGGCGCGGATGCGACGGTTGGCGAAGTTGTCGATGTCGTCGACCTCAACGCGGACCTCGACGGCCTCGCCATTGCGGGTGCCGGCGAAGGTCTTGTCGCCCTGGTGCAGGGCGAGGAGGTACTTGACGGTCGCGACGATGTCCTCGAGGGACAGGGTCGAGGCCTTGGGGTCGGCTTCGATGGCCAGCTTCTTGTTGATCTTGTAGCGGCCGACCTTGGCGAGGTCGTAGCGACGAGAGTCGAAGTAGAAGTTGTTGAGCAGCGTCTGGGCGGCGTCGACGTTCGCGGGCTCGCCGGGGCGCAGCTTGCGGTAGATGTCGAGCAGGGCTTCTTCCTGCGTGGCGACCGTGTCCTTCTCGAGGGTCTCGAGGAGGACCGGGTAGTCGGCGAAGGTGTCGCGAATCTCGGATTCGGTCATGCCGATGGCCTTGAGGAAGTGGGTCACCGACTGCTTACGCTTGCGGTCGATGCGCACGCCGACGGCGTCGCGCTTGTCGATCTCGAACTCGAGCCATGCGCCGCGCGAGGGGATGATCTTCGCGCCGAAGGTTTCCTTGTCCGACGAGCGGTCCGAGAGCTTCTCGAAGTACACGCCGGGGGAACGCACGAGCTGGGAGACGACGACACGCTCGGTGCCGTTGATGATGAAGGTACCGCGGGGGGTCATGAGCGGGAAGTCGCCCATGAACACGGTCTGGGACTTGATTTCGCCGGTTTCGTAGTTCATGAACTCGGCGGTCACGTACATCGGTGCGGAGTACGTGTAGTCCTTCGCCTTGGCTTCCTCCATGGAGTACTTGGGGGATTCGAGGCGGTGGTCGTGGAACGACAGGCTCATGGTGCCTGCGACGTCCTCAATGGGGGAAATCTCGTGGAAGATTTCTTCGAGGCCGGAGACGTCGGGGACGTCGCCTTGGCCAGATGCCTGTGCGGCTTCGACGCGGGCCTTCCACGCGTCGTTGCCCAGCAGCCAGTCGAAGCTTTCGACCTGCAGGCCCAGCAGATTGGGGGCCTGGAGGGGTTCACGAAGCTTGGCGAACGAGATGCGGTGCTTGGGCTGTTTGGCGGTGCTGTTGGCAGCCAAAGGGGATCCTTCCCTGCATGAACGGTGCGCACGCTGCCTTATCACCCATTATCTGACGCGTCCTGGTCCGTCAAGCGCCTGTTACGACGGCTGGATACGGGTCACCTCGGGCATGATAAGGCGCAAATACTCAGGCTACCGTGAGTCGCATCGCGAGTCAAGGCAGCGTGTGATATGTGCAGGGTTTCACGGAAACGAGGCCGTGGCCAGCTTGTTCGTCAGGTGCGACGCTGGCAGTACCCGGGCTTGGGTGGTGGTGCCCCAAGTCGGGCTTGAACCGACGACCCACGGATTATGAGTCCGCTGCTCTGACCGACTGAGCTATTGGGGCGGTGCCATCCTATCGGAGGAACGCGAGCCTCTTCCACCGACACTTCGCCTTGATCTGTCGATCACGCTACAGCGACATAGGACCTTAGTCGAGCCTAAGGTGGTTTTACAAGGCCGCAGCCAATCAATTTAAGGAGATGGCATGAACGTAGCGGAACAGATCGTGAACCAGCTTGTTGATGCAGGGGTACACCGGATCTACGGCATTGTCGGCGATTCGCTGAACCCCATCGTCGACGCCGTGCGCAAAACCGGCGGCTCGAAGAAGGGCGGCATCGACTGGATCCACGTGCGCCACGAGGAGGCGGCGGCGTTCGCAGCGTCGGCCGAAGCTCAGCTGACGGGCAAGCTCGCCGTGTGCGCAGGTTCGTGCGGCCCAGGCAACCTGCACCTCATCAACGGCCTGTACGACGCGAACCGCACGGGCGCGCCCGTCCTGGCCATTGCCTCGCACATCCCGAGCGTGCAGATCGGCACGACGTACTTCCAGGAGACCCACCCGGACCGCATTTTCGAGGAATGCTCGGTCTACAACGAACTCATCTCCTCCGCGGCGCAGTCGCCGCGCACGGTGAACTCGGCGATCCGTCACGCGGTCGGCCTGGGCGGCGTCTCGGTCATCACTCTGCCCGGCGACGTCTCCGACCTCAAGGCCGTCGATCACATTCCCACCTACGCGCCCGCGCGCCCCGCGACGCTGGCTCCCAACGCCGCCGACATCGAAGAGGCCGCAGCCCTCCTGAACAAGGCCGACAAGGTCGCGATCTTCGCCGGCGCGGGCGTCGAGGGTGCCCACGACGAGGTCATCGCCCTGGCGGATGCACTCAAGGCACCGATCGGCCACTCGCTGCGCGGCAAGCACTTCATCCAGTATGACAACCCCTTCGACGTGGGTATGACGGGCCTACTGGGCTACGGTGCGGCCGCTGAGGGCATGAACGACGCCGACGTGCTGATTCTGCTGGGCACTGACTTCCCCTACGACCAGTTCCTGCCGTCCACACCGACCATTCAGGTGGACACGCACGCCGAGAAGCTGGGCCGCCGCACGGACGTTGGCCTCGCGATTCACGCACAGGTCAAGCCCTTCATCGAGGCGCTCCTCCCCCACCTGCGCACAAACCGTTCCGACTCCTTCCTGAAGTCCAAGATCAAGAAGCACTCGGAGATCATGCACGCTCCCGTGGGCGCCTACACGCGCAACGTGGAGAAGATGCGTCCGATCCACCCCGAGTACGCCGCCCACCTCCTCAACGAGACGGCCGCGAAGGATGCGATTTTCACCGCTGACACAGGCATGTGCAACGTGTGGACCGCCCGCTACATCGATCCCCTCGGCACGCGCCGCCTCATCGGTTCACTGCTGCACGGTTCGATGGCAAACGCCCTGCCGATGGCACTGGGCGCTCAGGTTGCCTACCCGGATCGTCAGGTCGTGTCTGTGTCGGGTGACGGCGGCCTCTCGATGCTGCTCGGCGAGCTCATCACCGCGAAGATGTACGACCTGCCGGTCAAGGTGGTCGTCTTCAACAATTCGACGCTGGGCATGGTGAAGTTGGAGATGCTGGTCAACGGCCTGCCTGACTTCCAGACAGATGTCCCTGATACGAATTACGCGGAGATCGCCCGCGCAATTGGTTTCCACGCGGAGCGCGTCGAGGACGCGTCACGTCTGGAGGATGCGTACCGCGAGGCGTTCGCAGCGCCCGGCCCCGCCCTCGTTGAGGTCATCACGGATCCGAACGCGCTCTCGCTTCCGCCGGCCATCACGGGTGGCCAGGTCGTCGGTTTCGCGACCGCAATGAGCAAGATTGTCCTCAACCGCGGCATCGCTGAGGCCTTCTCGATGGCCACCTCCAACATGCGCAACATCCCGCGCCTGTAGGTCATTCACATCTACGGAGACGAGGCCGGGGCCGGGTCACCGCACGACCTGGCCCCGGCCTCGTTTTTCATGACTAAAACCCGCATTTTAACAACATTCTTTTTTCTAAAAAAATGGTTTTTGCCCTCTCAAAGAGAGCTAGACAAGCTCATAACTTGTAGTCACTTGCAACACTTTACGTTTTGACAGCTATTTTTGCGCGCATTTCCCCTCTAATCTACGAAGCGTTCTATCGTTCACGCCACACAGGAGGAACCGCAATGCACGCGCTCGCAGCAATGGCTAGCGCAGCCGGTGCCGTCGACCTCGATACTTTTCCCGCTTGGCTGAGGATCACCCACTTCATCAACTTCATCATGATGGGCTTCCTCATCCGCTCCGGCTGGGAGGTCCTCGCATCGCACCCACGTCTGTACTGGAACAATCACTGCACGCCCGGATCCGAGTGGCTCAAGTTCACGAAGGACAAGGTGTCGACCGTCCCCGGCGAGTTCACGGCGCGCGACGACCAGCGCAACCTCCACCCGCTGATCTCCCTGCCTGGACGCGGACAGATCGGCCTGGGCCGCGCGTGGCATGCGCTCGTCACGGCCATCTGGCTCGTCAACGGCTTCGTCTACGTTGCCCTCCTCTTCGGGACAGGCCAGTGGCGACGCATCGTCCCCACCTCGTGGTCTATCTTCCCCGAGGCCTGGGAGAGCGCGAAAATCTACATGGGCCTGCAGATTCCCTCTATCGAGCACTTCCAGCCCTATGACGCCCTCCAGAAGCTCATGTACTTCACGGTTGTCTTCATCGTCGCGCCCCTCATGATCGCGACCGGACCCATCATGTCCCCCACGTTCGCGGGACGCTTCCCCGGGTATGTCAAGATCTTCCGCAACCGCCAGACTGCTCGTTCCATCCACTTCCTCGGCATGGCGTTCTACTGCTTCTTCGTTGTCATGCATGTCGCGCTCGTCTTCATCGTGCACCCGACGTACAACATCGCGCACATGATGCTCGGCGAAAACTACGACGACATCTCGGCAGCGCAATTCGCTCAGGCTGTCACCATGCTGATTATCGGCATCGTCGTGGCCATCGCCCTGTGGATCGGAGCCTCCTACTGGTCCCTGTCGAACCTGCGCCGCACCCAGCGCTGGATCTGGGGTGCCACGCAGCCGATTCGAGCCCTCACGCTCGACCGCCTGAAGTCGCGTCAGGTCGCGAAGAAGACCTTCACCGAGGACGACATTTCCCCGTTCCACTGGGTCAACACGCGCCCGCCGACACAGGAGCAGTCCGAGGAGTACATCGCCCTGCGCGAAGACGACTTCAAAGACTTCCGACTCGAAATCGGAGGCCTGGTCGAGGAGGAAAAGTCTTTCTCCATCGATGAGCTGAAGGCCCTGGGTAAAGTCACGAACATTACGATGCACACCTGCATGCAGGGATGGACGGGCATCGCGAAGTGGGAGGGCATCCGCCTCAAGGACCTCCTCGAGCAGGTCACGCCCACGGAAGGCGCGCACTACCTGATGGCCACCTCATTCGGACACGTCGGACACACCTACGACGGGCGCCCGACCGAGCCCTACTACGAGTGCATCGACCCGTCGATGATCGACGACGACGAGTGCATCCTCGCCTGGGGCATGAACGACGAGCCTCTGCCCGAGGTCTACGGCGGCCCTCTACGCCTGCGCGCCGATTCCCAGCACGGCTACAAGATGGTCAAGTGGGTGCGCCGCCTGGAGTGGATCCACGACTACCACGACGTGGGCGACGGCCAGGGCGGCTCACGAGAGGATTCGGGCCTGCAGCACTACGACGCTCGCGCCTGATTCCCCCGCCTTCGAGCGGTACCACGCCTCCCTCCTCGTCTCCACGCATGCGAATGCGGGCGCGAGGTGAGAGGCGCGGTCTATGCGTACCTGCGGGCGATCGCCATGGCCTCGGGCACGTAGGAGCGCCCGAAGACGGCGCAGTGGATCATGATGATGTGCATCTGGTGGAGGGCGATGCGCTCTCGCCAGCCGTCCTCCAGGGGTGAGGCCTCGTTGTAGGCGGCGAGGATCCGCTCGTAGTGCGGGCAGCCGAAGACGGCGAGGGCCGCGAGGTCCTCCTCGGCGTGGCCGCCCTGCGCGGCGGGGTCGATGAGAACGGCGCCGCCCGGGGTCCACATGACGTTGCCGCTCCACAGGTCGCCGTGGGTGCGGGCGGCGCCGATGTTGTTGTGGCGGTTTTTCGCGTCTTCTACGAGGCACGGCTGGCCGTGGTCCAGCGCCCCCGATTCGAGGCGCTCGCAGAGTTTTTCGATGCGCGCGCGTTCTGTGGCCGTGAAGGTGCGGTCGTCGGCGTAGGGGGCGATGCGCTCGCGCGCGTAGAAGGCACCCCAGGATTTACCGTGGGACGAGGCCGGGGCCGGGCTCGGGTGGGCGGGTAGCGACAGGTGGGCCTCCCCCATCCAGCCATCCCCCTCGAAGCCGGGCGGCGGCGCACCCAGGTGGCTGGCGCCGGCGGCATGCGTGTGGGCGAGGGCGCGGCCGAAGTCTTCGGCCGCCTTGGGAGTTGGGGCGACGGAGACCAAGCGGTGCTCCTCGAGCCACGTCACGCCGTAATCGAGCACGGGCACGACGGCGGCCCCGGGGTCCGAGGCCTCGGCGAGCCACGCGAGCCCAGCCACCTCGTAGGCGATTCGCCCGCGGCGGCTATCCGCTTTCCTGATGGTGTCCATCGTGTGTGGCCTCCTGTCCACGTGGAAGCTGCGGCGCTCCCCCTGTTTGTGGCGCATCAGCGCGAGACGGCTCAACGATATCAAGGGTCGTTCGGGGCAGAGGCAACTCCTCCGACACGCAGCGTCGTTGCAGGTCGGCCAGCCAACAGCGCAGGTTAACGCTCGGAATAGCGGGTTCACGCGCAAACAACGCGCCCCATCAGCAGCCGATTTGCCCAAAACGCAGACCACCTCACCTACAAGAGCCCATTTTCAACGTATTTCACCGAGGTGGTCTGCGTTTTGGGCACCAACCCTCGTGAGTCATGGCTTGCACACCATTGATCGGGGGGAATTGCATCATTAGAGATCCGACACGCCGGCGACACGCCGATAGCCGCCTTCTAATGCTGCAAAACCCCCACGGCCGACGGCGCGGCAAGCACGCGAGGACAGACCTGGGCCCATGCGGATAGGTTGGCTGGATGCCTATAACCTATCCGCGTACGCAGCAGGTTTCGCCGATCTGGAGGGCAGCGGCACACGGGACGGCCTGGCCTCAGTGCCTGTGGAGGGGTTCGGGGCCTGATGACGGTGCCGGAGGGCGCGACAAAATTCGCCCTGCACGAGCCATACGTCCCCGCTTCCGGTACAAAAATCGCCCTGCACACCCCTCCTCATTGCATGTGCGGTATAAAACTCGCCCTGCTCGCTCGAAATGGCCCGTTTTGGCGAGTTTCGTGCGTGCAGGGCGAACTTTGTACCGCTTTGGCCACCAACAACCCGAGCAGGGCGAACTTTGTACCGCATACAAGGTGGATGCGGAGCCAGTCGACACAACCGCACACCAAGTGCCGCCGGTATGGAGGGTGCCGGAGGGACCGAAGGGCCAGACCGCGGTGCCCGTGAGCGGTGGCAGGGCCAGACCGCGGTCCCGGTGGGCGGTGGCGGGGCCTGGCCGGTCTTCGAGCCGACGCGCAACACCATCAGTACACCAGGTACCGCCGGTGTGAAGGGCGCCGGAGGGTCCGGAGGGCCAGGCTGCGGTGCCCATGGGCGGCGGCTGTGCCTGGCCTGGCTTCGAGACACCAGCTGCCGCCGGTGTGGAGGGCGCCGGATAGCCTGGCCGCGGTGCCGGTGGGTGGCGGCAGGGCCAGGGCGGGCCTCGAGATCGACCACTCCGAGCCGAAGGCTCGCGTGTGGCGATCTCGCGGGCGGGCCGCCGCCCACCGGCACATACAGCGGCCGGGCCCGACGGCGCCCGGAACACCAGCGGCGCCACGAGCAACACAACAACCCGGCACCGCACCAGCGCCCAGGCATACAAAAAACCGACATCCGGATCGGATGTCGGCCTGTGGTGGAGCTAGGGGGATTCGAACCCCCGACCTTCTCATTGCGAACGAGACGCGCTACCAACTGCGCCATAGCCCCAAGGACTCGAACAGCTTAGCACCATCACAATCAGCCATGCAAGCCGACCACCGCCGCGTGCGGCATGACACGGAGCCCACGCATACGACCGGGCCGCGAGCCCGGAGGCCCGCGGCGCGGCATCAGCAGCTGAGAGGTCCCCTACTGGGCGCGTCGCGCGTCCAGGACGGCATCCAGGTCGAGGGCGACGGCCTGGTCAGCAACGACCTCGGCGGTGGAGCGGGCACCCACCTGGGCGGTCTGGGCGATCGGGCGAGCTGGGACGGCGGCGGCGATGCGCGGGATGCCGCGCAGGTCGGTGTCGGCGTGGACGATACGGCCGCGGACGCGCTCACGCGACGCGTAGGTCGGGGCGGGGACGGGGACGACGGTCCAGGCGCGGGCCGGGGTGTCGGCCACCTCGACGACCTCGGGGACGTCGACGTTGAAAACGAGGGAGGGAACGGAGCCGGTCTGGGGTTCCGTGGCCTCGGCCACCTCGGTGACCTCTTCCGAGGAGGAGGAAGACGAAGCCTGAGGCTCCGCAGGGGCAGCGGCGGTGGCGCGGCCGGCACCGCGCACGTCGCCGCGCAGCTTGGTAAGGAGCTCGAGCTCGCGCTCGGATGCTTGCTGAGAGCGGACAGCCGCGACGCGGGAGGCCGCGAGGGAAGCCACGAGGGCGGCGGCGGGAATCGCGATCCACGCCCACGCGATGGAGGTCGCGGTGATGACGATGCCGAGAGCAACGGTTGCAAGGGCGCAGATGCCGGTGACGACCATGCGGCGACGTCCGGCTGCGCTTTCGGCGGCGAGGCGGGCGGCGCGGCGGGCGCGCAGCTTTGCGATGTCGCGAACCGCTTTGTTGTTGCGTCGGTCGATAACGGGGCGGCTACGTCCCGTGGTGCCCTGGTACATGCTGCCTCCGCTCGTCAATGCTCCCCGCGCCAGGATGGTTCCGCTGGCGTGGTCGCATGTGTCTAATTCTGTCTTATTCGTGTGGATGATGCGCAGTTTCGGCGAAAAACGGTCGATTTCACGAGACTGGACAATCGCTCGACGGCGTGCGACGAGTGACGGTACGGTCGCAAAAAGCGCGACGAATACCGCGACGATGACGAGTCCACCGATCTCCACCCCCTCAACGTACGGGCGTTTGGGGTGTCGGGCTTTGCGCGTTGGACGCGTGTCGGACTCTCAAACCTTTCGGTAAAAAGAGAAGATTCCCCAGGTGTCACACGTGTAACATCTGCCCCACGCGCAACGCCCAGCAGCCATAGAAACCGACTGACTCAGTCGATCGCCGAACTCCCCCAGCGGCGTCGCACGAGGCCACCCTCAGGCAGGGACTCAGCATCAATAAAGAACGCAACATGGTCCGCCCACTGGCCGCCGATGTGCATGAAGCGGGGGCGCAGGCCCTCCTCGACGAGACCGAGGCCTCGGCACACGCCCAAAGACCGCTCGTTCTCGGGACGCACGCACACCTCGACGCGATGCAGGCCCAGCTCGCCGACGACGAGGTCGAGGACAAGAGCAGCCACGAGGGACCCCAGGCCTCGTCCAGCCCACTCTGAGACGATCCAGTAGCCGAGCATGCCCGAGGACATCGCGCCCCAGTGCACGTTCGAGATGGAGAACTGACCCACGTAGCGATCATCGATCTGCACGCCAAAAATCAGAGCGTTGCCGTTCCGCTGATCGCGGTCTGCGCGGCGCACGTACTGGGAGAACGTCGGAATATGCTCGAGGGACTCCGGGGGCAGCGTTGCCTCCCAGGGGCGCAGCCAGTGCCCGTCGGCGCGACGCACGGCGTCCAGCGCACGATGCTCTTCGCCGTGAACGGGACGCACGACGAGCTCACGCGGATTCTCGCTTCCCTCCGGTCCGGGACGCAGGAAACCCCGGCCCACCGGATCAGCCACGCGCAGCGTGACCATCTCGATGTCGCGCCCCCACACGCACGTGCGCCGGCGGAAGAAACACCTCATTCGAGGACCAGGCACTGGAGGCTATCTCCCGCACGCACGGTGGTCACGTCCTCAGGCACGACCGCGAGGGCGTTGGAGTCCGCGAGCGCGGACAGCAGCAACGAGGCCGGGGTGCCCATGACGGCAGCGTTGTAGCCGGAGCGAGGGGAGCCGGTCAGGCGCACGCGCACGAACTCGCGGCGACCACGCGGGGAGTACCAGGAGCGGTCGATGGCGGCGCGCACGACGGGACGGTTGACGGCGGTCCAGCCCTGCATGTGGCGCAGCGCGGGGCGAACGAACACCTCGAAGCACACCTGGGCGGAGACGGGGTCACCGGGCAGGCAAACGATGGGAGTGCCGGGCTGACCGTCCTCGGCGCCGACGGTGCCCACACCCATGATGTGACCGGGCCATGCGGCGACGTTGTCGAAGCGAACCGTGCCGAGAGCACCGAGAACCTCGCGCACAGTGTCGCCGCTGCCGTAGGAGATGCCGCCGGTCGTCAGGATCAGGTCCGCGCGCACCAGCTGGTCCTCGATGGTTTCGCGCAGGCGGGCGCGTTCGTCCGGGACGGCGGCGACACGGAAGGTCTGTGCGCCGGCGTCAGCAACGGCCGTCGACAGGGCGTGACCGTTCGCGTCGAAGACGGTGCCGGGGCGGGCCTCACCACCGGGCTCGACGATCTCGTCGCCGATCGAGATGATGACGACGCGCGGGCGCGGGTGGACCAGCACGCGGTCGCGGCCCACGCCGGCGAGGAGAGCCATCTGGCGGGCACCGATACGCGTGCCGGAGCGCAGCACCGTGTCACCCTGCGCAACGTCCTCCGCGCGGCGGCGAATGTTCTCGCCGTTGGCGGGGGCCGTACGCAGGGCAACCTGGGCGATGCCGTGGTCCGTGAACTCGAGGGAGACCACGGCCTCGGCGCCCGAAGGCATGGGCGCACCGGACGCGATGCGGATCGCGGTGCCGGGCACGAGGGCCGCCGGGTCGACGGCGCCGGCGCGGATCTCCTCGGTGACGGGAAGCGTCACCGGCGACTCCAGGGTGGCTCCCTCACAGTCACGGATGCGAACGGCGTATCCGTCGCACGCCGACAGGTCGGCGACCGGGAGGTTAAAGGGGGCCTGCACGTCCTCTGCGAGCACACAGCTGACCGCGTCAGCGAGCTGAACGTCGAGCGGCGGCAGCGCGTGGGCAACGGCCATGCAGTCCTGGTAGAAGTCGGCAACGCTTCGCATAGTTGTTAGTCCTCGAGCTTGGAGCGCAGGAACTCCTTGAGTTCCGCTCCAAGCGCCGGGTCCTCAAGGGCGAGCGTGACGTTAGCTTCGAGGTAGCCGAGTTTGTCCCCGGTATCGAAGCGTCGCTCGTCGATGACTACACCGTACAACCCCCCACCCTCTTCTTCGGGGAGGTCGATCATGCGCGCGTACCCATCTGTGAGCTGATACTCACCGCCGGCGCCCGGTTCGATGTTCTCGAGGGCCGTGAACACAGCCGGGTCGAGCAGGTAGCGGCCGACGACCGCGTACTCGGACTTGACCTCTTCGAGCGGGGGCTTCTCGGTGACGTCGGTGATGCGCATGAGCTGACCTTCTTCGAGGTCGACACCCTCGGGGATCGGCAGGACCTCGACGGCGGTCGAGGCGTAGGCCGTGGCCTGCTCGGGGGTGACCTTCAGCAGGGCGACGACGGTGCCGCCCAGGGCACCTCGCACCTGGATCATCTTGCGCAGCAGCTGCGAGCCGGGCTCCATGAGGTCGTCGGGCAGCAGGACCGCGCAGGGGGCGTCGCCCACGTGGGACTTGGCCTGCAGGATCGCGTGGCCGAGGCCGAGGGGGTGGCCCTGGCGCACGGAATGGACGCGCGCGTACTTCTTGTACTCGTTGACGTACTCGAGGGCCTTTTCCTTGCCGGCCTTCTCGAGGTCGGCCTCGAGGCCGGGTTCGGCGTCGAAGTAGTCTTCGATCGACTGCTTGCCGGCGCGGGTCACGAAGAGAATGTCTTCGATGCCGGCATCCGTGGCCTCGCGCACGATGTACTCGATCGAGGGCCGGTCGACGACGGGCAACATTTCCTTGGGCACGGACTTCGTGATGGGCAGGAAGCGGGTTCCGCGACCGGCCGAGGGAACGACAGCGTGCACTACTGGCTGGTTTTTATCTGACATACTTCACAGAGTAGCGAAGAAACCGCCCAAGAGGGAGACGATGGCCACAAAAACAACTCTCCGCGCGGAGGTGCGTGGCAGGCGCCGCGCCCGGCGCGCTGGCATGCCCGCACTCGAGGCCCCTGTCACCTCGGAATTCAGTCCCTCCCCTATTCCCGTGCGCGACCGCGCCGAAGCAGAGGGAATCGCTCGCCAGATCCGCGCCCTAGCCTCGTCGATGGGCGGAGTCACCCTGCCCGCGCTCTTCGCCCCCACCCCCCTCGAACCCGACATGTCCCTCGCGCTCGGATTATTCCCCCGCGCGCTCCTGCCCGTCCTCCTCGACGAGGCCGGGGCTCCCCTCGGCGAACCGCGCTGGGGATTGTGGGAGGCGGGCCGGGCGTTGGTGACGCTTGGGCGACCTCCCGCTCAGCCGGACGGCGAGGCGCGGGGCGCGGAGTCGCTCAAGGAGGCGGATCTGATTGTTATTCCGGCGCTCGCCGCATCCGCGGACGGGACTCGCCTCGGCCAGGGCGGAGGCTGGTATGACCGCGCGCTCGTGCACCGCCGCCCCGGCACCCCGGTCGTTGCGGCGATTTTTGACGACGAGGTACTGGAGGCCGGAGTAATTCCTGCGGAGCCTCACGACGTTCCCGTCGATGCGATCATCACGCCGACACGCACGATTGCAACAAACGTCCGATCGGCCTTTTTCCAGCGTTTTTCCTGCTAACCGCTACGCCAACGGCCGTTTGTCACATACCTCTCACACCGGACTTTTCGGCCTAAATCTGCACCTCGCTGACCGAATTACAAAAAGTGCGACGAACATTACTCCCTAATCACTGTTCGTAAGACGAAAGTCCCCACTAGTGTTTTCAACGGTAAACGAGCGCCGACGCGGCGCGCGCTCCCCGGCGGCACAGAGCCGCCACGCCGAGGCACTTCGGCGATTCAGACTTGCCGGCCCGGCCGGCCTCATTCAACACAGGAGAAGCCATGCTCAAGGGTTTCAAGGAATTCATCTCTCGCGGTAACGTCGTCGAGCTCGCCGTCGGTGTCATCATCGGTGCCGCCTTCAAGAACATCGTCGACGCCCTGGTCGACGGCATCATCAACCCGCTGATCGCGGCCGTCATCGGCAAGCCCGATTTCTCGGACGCCTTCATCCTCACCCTGAACGGTAGCGACGTGAAGTTCGGCCTGCTGATCACCGCCGTCATCAACTTCATCCTCATGGCCTTCGCGATCTACTTCTGCATCGTGGTGCCCATGAACGCCCTCAACGCCCGCCGCCAGAAGGCTGCGGACGAGGCTCCCGAGCCCGAGGCCTCCGACGAGGTCAAGCTCCTCACGGAGATCCGCGACGCCCTCGCCCAGGGCACGCCGCGCCACTGAGCATCTGATCCCTCCTCGTGAGGGACGCGGGGCCGATGCGATTGCATCGGCCCCGCCTTTTTGTATCACTACGTGCGAGCACCGCCCGGCCACCCCGGCTCTCTCCCTCCCTCCCCTGCTGCGCCGCGGCACCCCATCACGCACACTTCCCCTCAAATCTCGCACATAATTCACCCCGGTCACTTTTGAGCACCTCAAGAAAACGTTGCAATTGCAACGACATTATTTCAATAGCTGAAATAGCCTGCGAGGAATTACGTGCGAGATTGGTGGGAACGACGTGATCGAGCGAGGAGCCACTCCACAGGCCCCCGCACGAACATCTATCGGGCAGCGCTGCCCGGATAACGCACCTATCCGGATAGGTAAACAACATCCGGATAGGTAATGAAGATCCGGATAGCTTAATAACCTATCCAGATGTGCACAACCTATCCGGATGCGCACAACCTATCCGGATGCGCACAACCTATCCGGACACCCGCGTCTACGCCACCCCTACACACGCGCCTGCGCGTGCGGCGGCACGTTCTCGAGCAGCCGCGCATCGTTAGCGCCGTCGCCCCGGTCGGGGGCGTCAGCCATGGAGCCGGGGCGCGTATCCTCGGGGCGTACGCGATCCTCCCAGGAGGGCGGCAAGCCCTCCTCAATGAGGCGGCGGTCCACGTCGGACACGTAGCGGGCGACGCGGCGACGCTTGCGCGGCGTCGGCTCACTCATCGGAGGAATCCTCCGGCTGCGCGTCCTCGGAGGCCGAGGCCTCGTCAGATTCCTGCGCGCTCACCGTGGGCTTCGTGCGGCGCACGACGTTGCCCAGGACCGCGTCGGATTGGAAGCCGCGTCGCGTGATGCCCAGGGCCTCGCGCAGCTCTTCGGCGGTCTCCAGGTCGGTGCGCTCGACGCTGTCGGAACGCACCCAGGCGGCCATCTCGTCGAGCTGGTCGTCGGAGTAGGCGGCCAGCGGCAGGCCCTTGGCGATCGCGGGGCGAGGCCCACGGTTCTCCTCGGAGGCGCGCTCCTTGCGCTTGATGGCGAGCAGCATGCCGGTGGTGTCTTCGTCGGCCTTCTTGCGACGCTTAGACTCCTCGTCGAGGCCGTCGTCCAGCATCGGCATGCGCGGGGAGGCCGAAGCATCCGAGGCGTCATCCGCCACCTCGGCACCGTCACCTTCATCAGAGGAAGCCTCTTCCGCGCGCTCTTCCACGCGCTCGTCCGCGGCCTCGTCATCGGAGATGCGTTCGGGGACCTCGACGACGGGCTCTTCCTCGGTGGCGCGCAGCTTCTCGAGTGCGTCCAGGACGGCGTCCACGATCACGGATGCTTCCTTCTCCGGGTCGATGAACAGCGCCATCGACAGAGCCGTGTACACGGCCCAGCCCTGCTCCTCGAGCCAACGGGGACGTGCACGATCACGCACGCGCTGACTGGGCTCCGACAGGTACTCCTCGTCGTCCGTAAGCACAGCGAGGAGCAGCCGCCCCGGAGACTCCGGGTGACCGATCGCGAGCGGGATCCGCATACCGCCGGGAATACCGACGTTGGCGACGACCTCGAGCCCGCGCGAGTACAGGTGCTCGGCCAGGTCGACGAGCAGGCGGTCCGGCTCGCCGGCCAGGACCGGCCACGCGTCCATCCCCTCACCGGCGTGCCCTTCGGCAATCTCGATGAGGTCCACAAGCATGCGCGAACCCGCGTGACCGAGGCGATCTCGGTCGATCTCTTCACTGTGGAGCGCGCACACGAGCGTCAGGTCCCCGCGCACCGCGCGCAGGATCTCGGCGAGAGTATCCGCGCCGGCCTCGCTGGAGAGGACACCAAAGTCGTGGATGACGCGCCCGTGCGGGGTCTTCGCAAAGCCGACGGAGACGATCAGCGACTCGCGCGTCAGGCCGACGGCCTCGGAGGGGCCGACAACCACGAAGGGCTCGGGCGTCGCGGGGTCAAAGAACGAGGCCAGACCCGGTTCTTCGGCGCGCACGCTCTCCAGGGCGTCGCGGATACGCCCGGCGTGGCGGTCGGACAGGGCGACGACGGCGAGAGAGCGCTCGGGGGACTCCACCGCATGCTCGATGACGGCGTCGACGACGGCCCGCACTTCGGCGGCCGTCGATTCAATCGCGTGCGCACCCGGGGCGGGCATGCCCGTCGCCTCAACCCAGCGGGCCGACACCGGCGCATTCGCAGCAGTCCACGGCACGGGAATACCTGCATGCTCGTAGCCGTAGCGGGCCAGCAGCAGGGCAACCTGGTCGTTGAGGCGACGCGGGCCGGGCTCGACGTGCAGGAGCGGCAGGACGTCAGCCAGTTCTCGGGTCGCACCACCCTCAGAGGCCGCAGCCAGATCGTCGATGACCACCAGCTGGTGACCGCGCGCAATAATCGGCGCGAGCTCGGCCAGGGACAGACCGTCCGCTCCGTCGAGGACGACAAGGTCGACAGTGCGTCCCGTGGGTGCCAGGGTGGGGACCATCGAGGGAACCGTCATAAGAACGGGCAGCAGGTGTCGCACCAGCGGGTAGGTGACGAGGAGATCAAGATCGCTGGGCGTCTTCCCGTCGGCCAGGATTCCGCGCAGCTCCTCGTACTGGCTCGGACGCGCGGCAAGGGCGTTCGTGCGAATACGCCGCACGCCCGTGATGGCCTGCGGGACCAGCGACGCCACCTGCTCCTCGTCCAGCTCGCGCCCCTCGCGGGCGAGATCCTCGAGCGCGGCAGGATCGACACCGCCCAGGGCGGGCTGAGCGGCGAGCATGGCGCGCAGCAGCGAGGCCCACCACGCGAGGTCGAGCTCGGTGTCAATCGCGCTGTCATCGACGTTGCGATCGACGAGGTCCTGGGCCAGCTTGTCGAGGCCGCGGGCGGCAAGGCGCTCGCGCATCTGAAGGCGCGCGGGCACCTCCCGGGCGGCGGAGGTGTCGCCAGCCCAGCGCTCAATGAGCGTGGTCAGGCGCTGCAGGTGGGTGCCCACCAGGTCCGGCTCCTCGGCGGCGAACACGGGCGCGATCGCGTCAAGGTCGTCGCGCACCGCGTCGGTCAGGGCCGAGATTTCACCGATCTTTGCCGGGAGAATGGGCCACGACTCCTCGCCGCACACCGCACACCACGCGTCGCGGCGCTCCTGGACACGGATGAGGGCGCGGTGCAGGTCGGGAACGTGCACGCCGGGACGCACGAGGTCCTGGGCTTGCTTGACGAGGCGGTTGCGCTCCGACCGTCCCATCGAAATGTCGTGTTCCTTGCGCCACTGCTTGGGGGCGGTTGCAATGACCATGTCGGCTGCACTGCGCTCGAATACGCGCGGCTGGAAGACGTCAAGGACATCTGCGATGCCATCGAACATGGCAAGCTGGCGGTCCCACTGCGCCAGAGTTCCGGCGGGCTTAATACCGGCCTCACCGGCAACAGAAGCGATGTGGACACGCAGTTCGGGCAGGGACTTGGAGAGTCGGTCAACGCGCAGCAGCACGTCCGACGCCTGCTCGTCGGAGGTCAGGATCGCATTGCCCCACGCGGACGAGGAGGAACCCGAGAGTGTGCCGGAGGCGATGGCCTCGCGCAGGAGTGCTCGGGCACTCTCACCCTGGTCCACGGCAATGTCGTAGAGGGTCTCTTCGGAGAGGCGAACGCGCGTCGTGGGTGCGTTCTCACCGCTCGTCAAGTCCGTCAGAGCGCGCAGGGCATCGGCCGCGCAGACCCCGAAGCGGCCGTATGGCTCGTGCAGGGCGACGGCGTAGGAGGACAGCGCAGAGCGAACCTGCCGCAGGCGGGCACGCATCGTGTCCACACTCTCCTGGTCAACGACAGGGGAGGTATCATCCATGGCGCTCGACACGCGAGCCGCCAGAGTGCGCCGGGCATCGGAGTAGCCGTCGATGTTCGCGACGACGTCAGCCAGACCGAGGTCGGAGAGGCGCGTGTACGCGGCGATCGAGCGCGAGGGCGACGTCGACACATGCAGGACGGAACGGCCCGTCGCGGCCGCATCAGCGAGAATCGCCGCGACCACGGAGGCGTCGTCACTGTGGGCCGGAATGTCAACGAAGACACTATGTCCGTCGGAGGCCGCTTCGACGGCGTCCTGCTGGACGGGGATGAGGTCGCCAACACCCTTTTCCGCCCACGGGTCACGGTCGCAGGGGTTGGGCTCGTGCGCGTCGGCGCGCAGATCATTGCGAGCGTCCTGGTCGCCCGCGAGCGCGCGAATGACAGCAGAATCTTCGAGCGCGGTCACGTCTTCACGGAGGCTGGCTGCAAGCGCGGCTGCGGGGTGACAGAACAGGCCGATGACGAGCTCGTCACGGATATCGAAGCGCGGCAGCGCGGAGCATAGGTCGCGCAGAGCATTCATTGCCTGCGAGGAGGAGAAACCGTGGGTTCCACTGGCTTTGGCCAGCACAGTCTCACCGTCCACATCGACTCCGTGCTCGCGCAGGGCGTCGCTGAGTTCGGGGGCGAGAATGGCTCCTCGGCCCAGGGCGATAAGGACGTCGTCATCGCGGCGCACGAGGCGCACAGGGCGCAGCAGCGCGGGCACGGTCACCGCGTCGATTCCCGCGCCCCACGAGGCGGTCCCGATCCCCAGGTGGATGGGGCCGGTGCCGTGGGCGCTGGCGCGCTGCTCGGATCGGGCGATGATCGCTCGCGCACGCTCGAGAGCGCGACCCAGCGCGATGGGTTCGCGGATGAGGAGGCTCAGGCGGACGGGGTGTTCCGTGTAGAGCTGGGCGAGGCCTCCGGGGTGCGCGCCGGACAGGGACAGCGTCGGCAGCGACGTGGAGTCTGCGGCGATGTCCTGGTCGAGGCGTGAGCGCCACTTCTCGCGCGCAGAGCCGACGAGGGTGGTCGGGTGCGTCGAGGTGGACGAGGCCTCGGGGGCCTCGGGCTCAGGGGCGGAACGGCGCGAAAAGATACTAGGAACCACGATTTAACCCTACGGCAGCACCGCCCTCTTATGTGACGCGGCGCGCCCGGAGGAGGTCGACAACGGAAATGGTCACAACGGCGCCGACGATAAGTACCATGCCAACGATGTCGATGCCCGTGTAGGAGCTTCCCATAACAAGGGCGGAAAAGGCGGTCGCAGCGATGGGCTCGAGGCTCCCGATGAGCGACGCCTTGACTGGCCCAATGCGGTCCACGCCCCACAGGTAGGCAGTGAAGGCGACGGCGGTGCCGAGGACGACGGTGATGAACATGGCGAGCACGACGTCGGGCGTCCAGGTGATGTCAAATCGCCACACCCGACCGACCAGGCCAACGCACGCACCCGCGATCAGCAGGCCGTATGCCACGACGACGTCCGCACCGTAGGCGGCAATGAGCCGAGCGGGAAGCAGCGTGTAGGTCGCCAGCGTGAGCGCGGCGACGGCTCCCCAGGCGAGAGCGGTGGGCGTAATGACGAGGGAGTCCAGCGACCCGTGCGTGCACAGCAGGAAGGTGCCGGTCACGGCGAGGACGATGGCGATCACCTCGGAGGCACGCGGCCATCGCCTGTGGGTGAGGCACACCCAGACGACGATGAGGATGAGGCCCAGGTACTCAAGGACGGTGCCGGTGCCCGCGTTCGACGCGCGAATCACCCCCATGTAGGTGATCTGACAGGCCGCAAGCCCAAAAAACGCGTAGATCACGAGGTCTCGCCAGTTGCGCGGCGTAGACACCAATTCTCGATGACGAGCGGATACCCCGCGCGAGCGCGCGAGAACGTAAACGAGTGCGAGGATGCCCGAGACGAACATGCGGAAAAAGCTGATGAGGGTCAGCTCGATGCCGTGATGCTCCATGAGGTAGTCGGCGGAGACACCAGAGGCGCCCCAGCACAGGGCAGCCACGACGGTCACGAGATACCCGAGAGCGTTGCGCATGGCGTCCTTCTACTGTGCCCCCGAGACGATTCGAACGTCCGACACCCGCTTTAGGAGAGCGGTGCTCTATCCCCTGAGCTACGAGGGCGTGACAAGTTGTCCGGGCCCACTGTAGCAAAGTGCGCGCACCGCTGCCCCCTCACCCGCGCTGCGGACGCGGGGTTCACAGGAGGCCACCCGCACAAGCGGGACGGACGAGGCCGGGGCACCCACGCGGGAACCCCGGCCTCGTGACCATCGACGGTTAGCGGCGCTCCCACTCGGTGTGCACCGCGGTTGTTCCTTCTCCCAGGTGGGCGGAGGGAACGATCATGACGGGGCAGGTCGAGTGTCCAAGCACCGTCTGAGAGGTCGATCCAAGCAGGACACCGGCGAGGCCGCCGCGCCCACGCGTGCCGACGACGACGAGGTCGACCGCGGTCGAGAACTCGATGAGCAGCGAGGCAGCAGAGCCGTCGAGGGCGTGGCGTGCAACGTGCACGTCGGCGCCGTCAAGGGCGGCCTTGATAGCCGCGTCCATCCCCTCACGCACCTGCGCGAGAAGTGCCGAGTGATCGACACCGGTCGGCGTCCACGTCATGACGGAAGGACCGACAGCGATCGGAACCGCGGACACCGCCGTGACACGAGCGTCCCACAGGCGAGCCTCGGAGATCGCACGCTTGAGCGCGCACGAGGGCTGATCGGTGCCGTCCACGCCGACGACGATGCGCTCGACCGGCGTGAACTTCTTGCCCGAGGTGTGGCGGGGAACCACGACAACCGGGCACTTCGAGTGCGCGGGCAGAGCCGACGAGACCGTACCGAGGAGACGATCAGCGAAGCCGCCGCCCCCGCGCGATCCGACGACGATCATGTCGACCTCTGCGGAGAAGTCAATGAGTACCCCCGCCGGGTCCCCGGGTTCGGTCGAGCCGGACACGTGCGTGGCGCCGCGCTCGCGAGCCAGGGCCTTGGCTTCCTCGACGACCTGTTCGGCGCCCGCCTTCAGGGCCTCGTCATCAAGGACGGCGTATCCGCCATCGAGGGCGGCAGCTGAGTAGGAGGCCAGCGCATATGTGCACAGGCAATGGATGCGCGCTCCGGTGCGCGCGCCGCGATCAGCGGCCCATTTGACGGCGGCAAGGCTCTCCGTCGAGCCATCGACACCGACCAGAATGACTTCGGTAGAACTCATGATGTCCTCCTCGTGGTGGCAGTCACTTATATTGTGCCGCATTTTGACGACCGGCGAAAGCCCAACCCGAGCACAAACAGCGATCCCCGCAGCCCATGCGGGCTGCGGGGATCGTCAGCTGTCTAACGTAGGCTCAGTAGCGCACGTAGGTAGCGCCAGCGCGGACCGGCGAAACCTGGGAGAGACGGCCGGGCACCGTGGCCTCGACCATCTGGCCGCCGCCGATGTAGATGGCGACGTGGCCGGGGTAGGACACGATGTCGCCGGGCTGCGGGTCGGACACGATGGTGCCACCAGCGGTCTGAGCGGACGAGGAGTGCGGCAGGTTAATGCCGGCAGCCGCGTACGCATACTTGACCAGGCCGGAGCAGTCGAGGCCCGCGAGGGACTCGCCACCGTAGACGTAGGGGATACCGGTCAGGCCGAGGGCGACGGAGACAATGTCGCCGCCAGCCGCGTTCAGGCTGGCCTGACGGGCAGAGGTGTCGGAGGTGGCGTCACCGCGGGACTCCGAGCGGGAAGCGGCGGAGTCGGACTGATCTGCCGCAGCGGTGGTAGCCGGAGCCGGGGTGGGCGCGGGGGCCTCGGCGGTGACGGACGCAGTGGCATCCTCTTCAGCGGTCCACGCAATGTCCGGAACCTCAACCGTGGTCACGTCATCAACGGCAACGGTCGTGGTGTTCAGATCCGCGCTCTGCGGCTCAGACTGGGGGGTGGCCGGGGCGGCGTTCGCAACGCCGGCGGCAATCGCGGTCAGCGCAACACCGGCTGCCGACGCGAAAGCGATCGGGCGAGCTGCGGCGGAGGCGTTGAGGCCCTCGACCATGGTGTCGGTCAGCGGGCGACGTGCCAGGCGGTGACGCGGAGCAGGCTTAATAGTCTTCACTCATGTTCTCCCTGTTTCCCTGCGAGGTTAGCTGTCGGGTTCGGACGGGAGGTCCGGCTCGGCGTGCGAGCTTCACCCCAAGGCTCAAGGAGCCAGATCTGGGTTCCCCGCGTGAGACGATTTTTCCGCTCCATCCGTCGTCTCACTTCGGGTTCCGAATGGGCGGGTGGTCTGATGACCGATAGCAACTATACCCTGACCATCCGGCCAATGTCACGTTCTGATAACAGTGACCTCCCTCATCGTTACCATTCCGTGACATTTGCACCCTGGGAACCCAGGAAAACTCACCTCTCACAGGCGGTTCGCAATTCGAGACACACTCCGCAGACGACAAAAGCCGGGGCTGTTTGCCCCGGCCTCGTCGTTTCTCAGCGCTCACTCACCCCGCACGAAAAGGTGCGCGGCCAGCGCCATCGGTATCGTCAGGTATCCGCGAACCTCGCCGGCCTCGTCGAGAGAGGCGACGCGCACGACGTCACCGTGTGCCGAGAGCCCCACGCGAGCGCCCGGACGCAGGCCCAGCTCATCGAAGGAGGCGAGCAGCTCGACATTCGCCTGAATCGGCTCGCCAATGCGCGCCAGCGTGAGGGCACCCGCCTCGAGCGAACGCACCGCCAGCTCGGCGGAATACGCACCCTCCAGCGGTGGGCAGCCAGGCATGGGATTGCCGTAGGGATCCACACAGGTATTGCTGAGCAGCGCCTGCAGGCGTGCCTCGACGGCATCGCTCATCACGTGCTCCCATCGGCACGCCTCGTCATGCACCTGCGCCCACTCCATGCCGATCACGTCGAGGAGGAGGCGCTCGGCCAGGCGATGCTTGCGCAGCACCTCGGTGGCGTGTGCGCGGCCAGTGTCAGTCAGCTCGAGGCGGCGATCCCCCATGACGTGCAGCAGCCCGTCGCGCTCCATGCGTGCGACCGTCTGCGAGACCGTCGGGCCGGAGTGCCCCAGGCGGTCGACGATGCGCGCACGCAGGGGGGTGACCCCGTCCTCCTCGAGCTCGAGAATGGTCTTGAGGTACATCTCGGTGGTGTCGATCAGGTCTGCCACGTCGGCCTCCTTCATCAGGCAGGTAATAAACACAGAATAGGGTCACCTTCCTTCCCACACACGCAACGACGCGTTGATGCCGAAAAACGGGCGTGTCCGCGTGTGCGCCCTCACGATAATTCGATTAATGAACGTGATGGAAATACCCAGCCCGAGGAGACTAGGCTGTTGCCATGGTGGCTTTCCCCGACATCCCCCAGGCCCTCCTCCCCACTGACGGACGCTTCGGCTGCGGCCCCTCCAAGGTGCGCGCCGCACAGATCGAGGCGCTCTCCTCCCCACTCCTCATGGGCACCTCCCACCGCGCCGCGCCCGTGCGAGACGTAGTCGCCTCGCTGAAGGACGGACTGCGCACCCTTCTGTCGGTCCCTAGCGACTACGAGGTCGTCCTGGGTAACGGCGGCGCCTCCGCTTTCTGGGACGTGGCCTGCGCGTGTCTTATCTCTTCGCGCGCGGCGTTCGGCTCCTGGGGCGCGTTCGGCGCGAAGTTCGCCTCCGAGGCCGCCCACGCACCTCACCTCACTGCCCCCCTCATTGACGAGGCCGCACACGGCTCTCTCATCACCGTGTCCCCACGTGAGACCGACGCAGGCGTCGACGTCTACGCCTACCCCCACAACGAGACCTCCACCGGCGTCACCTCCCCCGTCTACCGGGTCGAGGCGCCCGACGCGCTCACCCTCGTGGACGGCACGTCGATCGCGGGGGCTGCACCCGTCGACCTGACCCAGGTCGACGCCTACTACTTCTCCCTCCAAAAGGCCCTCGGGTCAGACGGCGGCCTGTGGGTCGCGATCCTCTCCCCCGCCGCAGTCGAGCGCGCCCGCCGCGTCGAGGAGAGCGCCGACGGGCGATGGGTCCCGCAGTTCCTCTCCCTGTCCGCAGCCATCGACAACTCGCGCAAGGACCAGACCCTCAACACTCCGGCAATCGCAACGATCGTGATGGCGGAGCGCCAGGTCCGCTGGCTCCTCGAGCGCGGCGGGATGGACGCGGTGAGCGCCCACTGCGCCCAGGCCTCGTCCCTCATCTACGGCTGGGCCGAAGCGAACCTGGCTGCGCGCCCCTTCGTGGTCAACCCGGCGTGGCGCTCCCCCGTGACCGCCACGATCGAGATCGACGAGGCCGCGAGCGCCTCCGAGCTGGCCGCGCACCTGCGCGCGAGGGGGATCGTCGACATCGGCGCCTACCGCGGCGTGGGCGCCAATCAGCTGCGCATCGGAACGTGGCCGAGCGTGGAGGTCGAGGACGTGGAGGCGCTCCTCGCATGCATCGACTACTGCCTGGAGCGCGTGCTCTAAGCTCCTCGCCGGGCGCCGATCAGAGCGGGTCAACCGAGCGGCGCGGCGCGTCCACGGAGGAATCCGCCTCGATGCCCACCCACGGGAACGAGCGGCGGCGCACGACGCGCCCCTTCCAGTGGATCATCGCCCACACTCCGCAGATAAGCGCGATGCCGAGGGAGGCGATGCCGCCGACCAGGATCGACCAGCGCGCGCCGAACGTCGTGCCCACCCATCCGATGAGCGGCGACCCGATCGGAGTCGCTCCAAGGAACACGAGGGAGTACAGGGCCATGACGCGCCCGCGCTTGTCGGGATCGGTGCGCGTCTGCACGAGCGCGTTCGCACTCGTATTCATCGTCAGCATGCCAAAGCCCGTGGGAATCGACAGGAGGGCAAACCACCAGTACGAGGGCGATAGACCCAGCAGAATCTCGGCGGTCCCGTAGAAGGCGGCACCCATGAGAATCGTGCGCAGACGAGGAGCGCGGCGCGCAGCTCCCGTGGAACCCAGGATCGACCCCACCGCCATGAACGTGGAGAGGATGCCGAAAGAGCCGGCGGCCTTGCCGAAAACGGTCGTCGCCATGAGGGCGCTCGTCATCTGGAAGTTCATGCCCAGGGCGCTCACGACGAAGATCAACGCCATGATGATGCGAATGTCGGTGCGGCTGTGCACGTACACCACGGACTCGCGCAGCTGGCCAGGGGCACGCGGGACGAGGGTGCGCGGATACAGCTGGTCACCGCGCATGAGGGCCAGCGCGATGACGGGGGCCATGAACATGACCGCGTCGATGAGGAACACTGGGCCGATCCCCCACCAGTCGATGAAGAAGCCCGCGGAGGCCGGGCCGATCAGGCGCGCAGTATGGAAGGCGGTGGCGTTCAGGGCCACAGCGTTCGCCATCTTCTCCTGGGGAACGAGCTCGCCCACAAAGGCCTGGCGCGCTGGGGTATCGACGGCGGAGATCGTCCCCGAGATGAGCGCCAGGATGTATTGATGCCAGAGCTCGCCCGTCCCCGTCAGGACGACGATGCCGATGATGAGGGACACGAGGCCGACGCCGAGCTGCGTGCACTGCAGGAGTCGGCGCCCCGGGATGCGGTCCGCGAGGACCCCCGCCCACGCGGAGAACAGGATAATAGGGAGGAACTGGAGGGCCGTCACGAGGCCAACCTGGGAGGCGTCGTGATCGGTGAGGACCGTCAGCACGTACCAGTCCTGGGCGACGCGCTGGAGCCACACGCCCGTGGACGCAATGAGGGAGGCGACGAACCAGTACCGGTAGTTCACGTAGCGCATGGATGCAAACGTTGCCGACATGCTGTTCCTCCCTCTCTCACTCCACACATCGAACGAGGCCGGGGCTGGCGGCGCCGACCGGCCCCCATCGGTGCACCCTCCCAGGATACGACCGCCCCGCCGGAGAAAGACTCCGGCGGGGCGGGAAGGGCGCGAAGGTGACGAATCAGCCGACGCCGAGGAGGCGCTGGATCGGGCCCATCAGGAAGTAGATGACGAACAGGCCGGACACCAGCCACATGAGCGGGTGAACCTTGGCGGCCTTGCCCTTGATGAGCTGGATGACCGCGTAGGTCACGAAGCCCACGCCGATGCCGACGGACACGGAGTAACCGAAGGGCATGAAGGCGATCGTCATGAAGGCGGGGATTGCGACCTCGTCAGACTTCCAGTCGATGCCTGTCACCTGAGTCATCATGAGGTAGCCGACGAACACGAGGGCCGTGGAGGCCGCCTCGGTCGGGACCAGCTCAACGAGGGGCGCCAGGAAGGTCGACAGCAGGAACAGGATGCCGGTGACCACGGAGGCCAGACCGGTACGAGCACCCTCGGCGACGCCCGAGGCGGACTCGACGTAGGAGGTGTTCGAGGAGACACCGCCGACGCCACCGGCCACCGCGGCCAGCGAGTCGATGATCAGGATCTGACGGGTCTTGGGCGGGTTGCCATCCTTGTCGAGCAGGTTACCCTCGGCGCCGACGGCCACCATGGTGCCCATCGTGTCGAAGAAGTCCGCGAGCATGAGCGAGAAGACCAGGAGGATCACGGAGACGACGCCGAGCTTGCCGAAGCCGCCGAAGAGGTCAACCTTGCCAAGCGTGTCGAACACGGGAACCGCGATCGGGGAGCCCTTGAGCTCGGGGACGGTCTGGCCCCAGCCGGTCGGGTTGGTCTCAGAGATACGATCGATGTGGGCGAATGCCTGAACGATGACAGCGAGGATCGTGGAGGCGATGATCGAGATCAGAACCGCGCCCTTCACCTTACGCACGTAGAGGATCATCATAAGGAACAGGCCGAACACAAAGACGAGGGCCGGCCAGCCGTCGAGCGAGCCCGAGATGCCGAACTGGACGGGGGTCGCGCCGGTGCGCACGATGCCCGCGTTCACGAGACCGATGAGGGCCACGAAGAGGCCCAGGCCCACCGTGATGGCGGTCTTGAGAGCGGCGGGAACCGCACGGAAAACGGCCTCACGGAAGCCCGTGAGAACGAGCAGGAAGATGAGGATACCTTCCCAGGCGATGATACCCATGGCCTCGCCGTAGCTCAGGCCGGCGCCGAGGACGAGGGTGAAGGCGACGACCGCGTTGAGGCCAAGGCCTGCGGCGAGCGCCAGCGGGTAGTTCGCGACAACGCCCATGAGGATCGTCATGATGCCCGCGACG
The DNA here is from genome assembly GCF_002847525.1 of Schaalia odontolytica. Taxonomy (GTDB): domain Bacteria; phylum Actinomycetota; class Actinomycetes; order Actinomycetales; family Actinomycetaceae; genus Pauljensenia; species Pauljensenia odontolytica_B. The sequence continues at coordinate 149,281 of NZ_PKKM01000003.1, forward strand.
AGCGCGGTACCAGCGGCGATGCCCTGGGTCGTAATGGAGCCATCTTCGGGAACGGCGTTGCCCAGGATCGCCGGGTTGACGACCAGGATGTACGCCATCGCGAAGAAGGTGACAATTCCACCGCGGATTTCGTGACTAATAGTCGAGCCGCGCTTGGAGATCTGGAAGAACGAATCAAGTGACTGTGTGAAGCCGCCGTGGGATGGGGCGGTTTTTTCTTGTGTGCTCACCGGATAATCGTGCCTGTTCGGCCGCCCGCATGCAAACATAGTCGCCATATGCCCACTTGCTGAGAAAGCACCCAAGACTCAGTCTCGGATGCTTTCTGTCAGTTCGTGGCGGAACGATACGTCAGCCTGCCTGTTCGGAGCCCTCCGAGGCCTCGGCCTTGTCGACCTCATCCGTCTGGGGTTCTTCCTTCTTCGCCTCGCTCGACGCGCGCGGCATCGGCTCGGCGTCAAGCGCCCCCTCATTGACGCGCGACGGACGCACCGGCCACGCCGTGCCGTTCTTGGGCACGTCGGTCTCCGAGTGCGAGCCACACGTGTGGTCCAATGACACGACAGCACCATCGTCGGTCGCCCATTCGTTCGCACACACGCCAAACATGGTGCGCATGCCGCCGCTCATCTTCATGAGAAAACCGCACGACGAGCAGGTGTTACGCGGACGGCGACCGGACTTGGGCCCGCGGTCGGACTCGTACCAGCGCTTGGCCGCCTGATCGATACCCTCCTGCGACAACACGCGCGGGCGCCCCAGGCCGAGCTCGCGCACGACCGGCAGATCGGGGTCCTCACTCGTGTCCTCGAAGCCCTGCTCGAGGCGTTCATCGTCCGCCTTGTAGGGCAGGACATCGTCTCGAGAAATATCCGAGGGACGCAGGCGTTCTTCCCACGGCACCCACTCCGGAGCCAACAGCGCACCCTCACGGGGAGTCATGTCGACCTCACAGACGGTGGCGACCCGCCCGCGCGGCACGCGGGCAACGGTCACCGCCCAGCACCATCCCACGTAACCCGCGTCGGTCGACGCGAAGTAGTGGGTGGCCAGACGCTCCGAGACCATCTCGAAGCCGACGTGCTCGCCGACGGGGCGCGGGTATGCCACGGCCTCGGCGCCAGCGCGCGCAACGTCGACGGCGTCCTCGAGGACGGCGTCCTTTTTCACTGCCCGAACACGGGCCTGAGTCTTAGGCATCAAATTCCTCTGCGACGGCGCGCAGCACCTTCGCGATCTTGGTCGCGTTGTCCGGGTACGATCCGCGACGCAGGGCGGCGCTCGACGAGTCAAGGAGCTTGATCAGGTCCTCGACGACGGGCACCATCGCCTGCGGCTTGCGGCGCTTGGCTCGGGCAACGGAAGCTGTCTCCTTGAGGAAACGCACGCTGAGTGCCTGCGGTCCCTTCCGTCCGTCAGCAACCGAATACTCCACACGCGCACCCACTCGGGGGCTGGGGTGGTCGGCCGGAAGCGCGGACGAGTGGAGGAAGACATCGGCCCCGTCGTCTCCTGCAATGAAGCCGAAACCGCGATCAGCGTCGAAGAACCTCACTTTACCGGTGGGCATGGTCCCCTCCTTCTATCAATAGTCTGAGAGCCCAATGGACTCCCCCTATCATAGGGCGCTCTTCCGATGTGCGCGGGAGGCGAGCCGACGCCTGTAGCGAACAGCACCGCGCACCCCAAGCTCGAGTAACTTTCACGTAGACTGACCCCACGGGAACAATCACGCTACGCAGTTTTCATCACACACTCGACAGAAACGAGTGGCGTGCTGTATGTTCATCTGTTCGCCACTTCGCAGGAGGATCCAGTGTCACGATTCCGCCGCTTCAGCCTCGTCGCTGTTCTCACAGCGATGCTGCTCGCGCTTGGCCTGCCGACGTTTGCAGCGTCGCCGGTCACGGTCAGCGGCTCCGTCACCGACCCTTCGGAGTGGCTGGAGAGCTCCGACCGTGAGTCCGTCGAAGAGGCCGCCCGCAAGGCCGCCGCTTCGGGAGTCAACATTTCCTTCGTTTTCGTCGATGATCTCTCGGGCGACAGCGGCAGCCAGTGGTGCCAAAGCGCCCTGCAGAATTCTTCCCTCGGATTCTCTGACATCATCTACTTCATCGCTTACACGGAGAGGGTCGACGGTGCATGCACCAACGATCCTCAGGTGCAGTCTCGCCTCGCCACCGCTATGGCCGCAGCCGAAAAACGCTTCAATTCCAATCCTCTAGAGTCGCGCGACGCTGCGATTGGGGCGGCCACCTTCGCACAGACACTGACCGCGAATGTGGCTTCAAGCACGCCTTCCGCATCCTCCCAACCCACCAGGAGTTCCTCGTCTTCTTCGTCGACCAACAGGACGAACCTCTACATTCTGTCCTCGCTCTTCCTCGGCGGCATTGCCCTGATCGGCATCACCGTCGCCGCCTCCTCGCGCCGCAGCAAGAAGAGCGCGGCGCACGCGATGGCCATCGACACAGTCGCCGCCGAGAAGGCCGTCCAGGAAGCCAATCGCCAGCTGCTCGCCGCCGACGAGCAGGTGCGCACCGCGACCGACGAGCTGAACTTCGCACGCGCCCAGTTCGGCTTGACCTCAACGGACGAATTCGCCCGGGCGATCGAGAATGCGAAGGCAACCGTCACGCGCTGCTTCGATCTTCAGGGGCGTATGAACGACGCGACAGCCACGACCGAGCGCCTGGAGCTCGCGAAGAAGCTCATGCGTGACCTGGGCGCAAACCTGAACCCGCTCAGCCAGATCCAGGCCGCTTTCGCCACCAAGCGCGCGGAGGAGGCGACGCTGCCCGAACGCATCCGCGAGGCACGCGAGCGCCTCGCGGAGGAACTCACCGACCTCGAGCGCGCAAAGGCCGAGCTGACCACCATCGCTGGCATCTACCCCGCGCAGATGCTTGCCTCCCTCCAGGACAACCCCGAGCAGGCGGCCGCCCTGCTGACCTCGGCGCGCTCCGCCCTCGATACCGCCGACGAGGTGGTGGACACGGACCGCACCCGCGCGGCCAGCGCCCTCGACACCGCACACCGCGCCCTGACGATGGCCAACCACCAGACGGACGCGATCTTCACCGCCAAGTCCGACCTCGACGCGATCCGCGACCGCCTGGCCGCCGCCATCGGTTCGATTTCGGCGGACCTGTCGGATGTCGAGCGCCTCGACACCGATCCCGCAACCTTCAACCCTCTCGTCGCCGACGCGCGCGCCGCGATCTCCGAGGCGCAGGCTGCCCTGGCAAACAACGGCGACCCACTCGCTGCGCTCGAGCACCTGCGCAGTGCCGAGGCGACCATCGATGCCGCGCTCGCGCCCCTGCGCACCAACCAGGAGGCCCGCGACAAGGCCTTCTCCGCCGCGAAGAGCCAGATCGCCCTCGCGGAATCCGCGGTCGGTCAGGCACAGCGCTACGTCCAGGGGCGCCGAGGCGCCATCGACCTGCAGGTGCGCGGCACGCTCAACAACGCCGAGCAGGCGCTGCGCGCGGCGCACGACTCCCTCGACAAGGACCCTCAGGCAGCCGCCACTCACGCGGCCAACGCCCGCGCGTTCGCCGACCGCGTCATGGCTACTCCCATTCAGCCGGCTACCGGCAGCTGGGGAAGCGGAACGAGCAACAACGGTTCCTTCACCGGATCCTCACTCGGCGACTTCCTCCTGTGGTCCACGCTCTTCTCACAGTCTGGCCCCGGCTACCAGGGCCGACGCGACCGCGACTATGACCGCTTCGATCATTTCGATCGCGGCTCTCGCTCCTCCGGCTCCGGCTGGTCCTTCGTCTCCGGTTCAGGCTCGAACTGGGGCGGCGGCTTCGGCGGTTCCTCCGTCTCCGGTTCTGGCTCGAACTGGGGCGGCGGCTTCGGCGGTTCCTCCGTCTCTGGCAGCTTCTGACTGTGTGACCCGCAGCGAGCGTTTATTAGTTCCCGACGAACAGGAGGGTAACGTGTCACGGATCCGACGCCTCGGACTCGTCGCCGTCATGGCGGTAGCACTGCTGGTCGGCGGCGCGCCCGCGTTCGCGACCGAGCCGCTCACTACGAGCGGACACGTCACCGACCCCGACTCTTTCCTGAGTGACGAGCAACGCGCAACGATCGAATCTCCCGCGCAGGCGTTCTACACCACGTACAACACGATCATCGACGTCGTCGTGGTCCCCAACTTCTCGGGTCAGAAACCGTCCGCTTGGTGCGAGGCTACCCTCAAGCAATCGCGCACAGCCGACAAGGGCATCCTCTACGTTGTCTCCTACGAGGATGGCACGGATGCGTTCTGCACGGACGCGCAAATGGCTCGCAAGATGTCGGATTACAGCACCAGGATAACGATGGACAGCGCGCTCAGTGCCGCCCATCGCAAGTACAAAACAACGCCATTGCCCCCCGAAGAGGCAGCGGCAGGTGCCGAAGCCTTCATTCGCGACCTGCGCAGCTCATATGACTTCAGCGCGGATATAGCTGCCAGCTACCGCAAGAGCCAGGAACAAGAGAAAAAGGCGAGGGAAGAAAGAGAGAAGGAAGAAAAGAAGAGGAAGCGTGGCGCTAACATCCTCATATCTGCGGTCATTGTGATCGCCATTGTCTCCAACGTGTGGGTGTGGGTGCGGAAATTGAACGGAGACGACGAACCCACTACTGAGACCACGTATCGCACCCCAGAGGCCGAGGAATACACCCCGATCGTGGACACCGTGCGGCGCGACGCCCTGAGGGCCGCTACGGAGGCCAGGCGGCGCCTCTCGGAGGCCGAGGAGCAGGTGCGCGGCGCGGAAGAGGACTGGAACTACGCTCGCGCCCAGTTCGGTAGCGCTGCGACCGAACAGTTCGGGCGCCGCCTCGAGGCAGCAAAGGATGCGATTGCACGGGGCTTCGACACCTACGAACAGATAGAGCGCACACCAGACGCTCATGCTAAGCGACGCCTCGCCTCGACAATCACGGCGGATCTCGACAAGAACCTTCCGCCGCTCCAGGATGCTCGCCAGGAGTTCGCCGCACAGAGCGAGAAGCGGCTATCGCTCCCTGCCCAGGTCGCCGATGCCCGTGAGCGCCTCGTCGAGGAACTCGCTGACCTGGAGCGCGCGAAGGAAGAGCTGACGAGCATCGCGGGCCTCTATCCCGATTCCATGCTCGCTTCCCTCCAGGACAATCCGGAACGCGCCGCTGCGTTGCTTGAGTCCGCTCGTGCGGCGTTGGAGACGGCCAAGGCACATCTCGACACCGATCCCACCCGCACCGCCTCCGCACTGGACACCGCTCAGCGCGCGCTGTCGATGGCAAACGCACAGACGGACGCCATCTTCTCCGCCAAGACCGATCTCGATACATTCCGTGAGAAGCTCGCCGCTTCCATCGGATCGGTATCTCAAGCCCTGTCGGATGCGAAGCGCCTCGATTCCGCCGCCGCTCCCTTCGGCCCCCTTCTGGACGAGGCAGAGGCTGCCATCGCCTGCGGCCAGCGTGCGCTGGTCAGCGACGAGGATCCCCTCGGCGCGCTCGAGAACCTTCGCGATGTGGAGCTCCGGCTGGAGGCGGTGCTCGCCCCTCTGACGACTCAGGATGGCGCGCAGCGCAGGGCACGAGAGACTGCGGAGCGCGACATCCGCAATGCCGATGCTGCCCTGACCCGGGCTCGCGAGCACTTGAACAGGTACGAAGGGTCGGCTCTGTTCGACGTCAACAAGCTGATGCGCGAAGCCGAGCAAGCAGTGACCGCGGCACGCGAAGCCCTCGACGAAGATCCCCTGCAGGCAAGCGCAGCAGCTTCGCGGGCCACGACGCTCACCCAGCGCGCGCTTGCAGCACCGGGATGGCGATAGAGGAGGTTGACGAGGTTTCATCACCGCGCGACGCTGACAATCATGACCACGTCGCCCATGACCCCCACCGGGCATCGGCTCACGCCCGGCTGATTTCCACCCGCACCCAACCATCACGTAGACTGGTCCCACACCAAGACAATGTGACTCAAAATACATTAGATCGAGGGTACAACGCCTCGCAATGATGTATCTTGATCTGTTCGCCACTAACCGAGGAGGATCACATGCCACGGATTCGAGACTCTCGAACACGTGCGTGCTCTGGCAGCCAGGCCAGACACCACGCTCGGTCCGCCTCGCTCCTCGTGGCACCACCCGGGAAACACGCACTCAGCGTGATGACAATCCACTCCCCCGCATACACTGATCCGACAACCGGTTCGGGCGACTCGTAGCCCACCCACCAATCGCGCGAGGCCTCATCTCGCTCACAACCCGCGCGCACGCGCACCAACCAAAACCGCGCAGATGCGCACCACCTCAAAGGAGAACATCATGGCCGAAAAGCAGACGATCATGGGCCGCATCGCCCAGCTCGCCAAGGCGAACATCAACGCGCTCCTCGACAAGGCCGAGGACCCGGAGAAGATGATCGATCAGCTGATCCGTGACTACACCAACTCGATCGTCGAGGCCGAGAACGCGATCGCTCAGACCCTGGGCAACCTGCGCATGGCCGAGAAGGACTACGAGGAGGACGTCAAGGCCGCTGCCGACTGGGGCCAGAAGGCTGCCGCCGCCTCCGCCAAGGCCGAGTCCCTGCGCGCCGCCGGCGACGAGGCAGGTGCCACGAAGTGGGACGACCTGGCCAAGGTCGCCCTCGGCAAGCAGATTCAGTTCGAGAACGAGATCAAGGCCGAGGAGCCCACGCTCCAGGCCCAGCGTGACGTGGCCGATCGCCTCAAGCGTGGCCTCGCACAGATGAAGGACAAGCTCGCTGAGCTCAAGACCCGCCGCGACCAGCTGATCGCCCGCGAGAAGACCGCCAAGGCCCAGGCCCAGGTCACGGACGCCCTCTCCTCCATCAACATCCTGGATCCCACGAGCGAGCTCGGCCGCTTCGAGGACCGCGTGCGCCGCCAGGAGGCCCTCGCTCAGGGCAAGATCGAGCTGGCCGCCTCCTCCCTGGATTCCCAGTTCGCGGAGCTCGAGACCGACTCCTCGCAGATCGAGATCGAGGCTCGCCTGGCCGCCCTCAAGGGCAACAACACCCAGGCGTGAGCGCCGCGGCGTACGCCGCACCCATACATAGGCCGGGCGGCCCCTTGCGGGGCCGCCCGGTTCGTCATGTCGGCAGCAACACGTCCGCTCGCGGACGCGGGGCCAGGGTTTACAGGAAGGCCATCGGGTCGAAGTCGTCGATGTCGATGATGTGGAGCCTGGGCAGGCGAACCTGGAAGGCGTGCACGTCGTATTCGAGGTCGATGATTTCCAAGCCTCGTTCCTCCAGCTCGTGGAGCTGGGAGGAGAGGAATTCCTTGAAGCACATGACCGCGACGCGGCGGCCCTGGTCGAGGAGGGTCTCGATCTGGGGCAGGAAGTCGGCGTCATGGCTGGCCAGGATGACGTCACCCTTGCCAAGATCAGCGATCGCATCCATCGTGCGCTGCAGACCCACATCGACGACCTTCATGTCGGCGGGTCCTGACAGGGGGATGACCGAGTAGTCCATGGCCGTGAGCGCCTGAACGAAGCCCATCGGCAGGAAGCCGGACGAACCGTTGAGGAAGAACAGGCCCTTGGCCTTCTGACCCCAGCGGCCGTGCGCGCTCTCGAGGACACGATCCCAGCGGGGGCGCTCCTCGGGATTCGGGCGACGATCAAGGACAGAAAGGCCCAGCGTCGCGTCAATATTCTCGCCATCTACGACGAGGTATGTCGTTTGATTATTAGGATTTTCCATGGAATTAGAGTAACCGACGATTGTCTCTACCTATGCGGCCTTGAGTCCTATGTACAACCAGATAGAGCGAGGCCGGGACTGCTCAGCGCAGCCCCGGCCTCGTCAATTTCAAGGGGTGACAATCACTTCACGTCGTCGTCAACCCAGTCGAGCGTCCGCGTCACGGCCTTCTTCCACAGGCGGTAGGTGCGGTCGCGCTCGGCCGGCTCCATGGAGGGCGTCCAGCGCTTGCCTTCCTGCCAGTTGGCTACGACATCGTCGGTGCCCGACCAGTAGCCCACGGCCATACCGGCGGCGTAGGCGGCACCCAGGGCGGTCGTCTCGATAACCTTCGGGCGAACGACGTCGACGCCGCACAGGTCGGCCTGGAACTGCATGACCAGGTCGTCGTGCGTCATGCCGCCGTCAACCTTGAGCTCCTTGAGCGGCACACCAGCGTCGGCGTTCATCGCGTCGAGGACCTCGGCGCTCTGGAACGCGGTCGACTCCTCGACGGCGCGGGCGATGTGGCCCTTGTTGACGTAACGGGTCAGGCCCACGATCGCGCCGCGGGCGTCCGAACGCCAGTAGGGGGCGAACAGGCCGGAGAAGGCGGGGACGAAGTAGACGCCGCCGTTGTCCTCAACCGTGCTGGCCAGCTCACCGATGTCCGACGACTTGACGATCATGCCCAGGTTGTCGCGCAGCCACTGGACCAGCGAACCGGCGACGGCGATCGAACCCTCGAGGGCGTAGACGGCCGGCTGGTCGCCGATCTTGTAGGCCACCGTGGTGAGCAGGCCATTGTCGGAGAAGACGGGCTCGGTGCCGGTGTTCATGAGCATGAAGCAGCCGGTGCCGTAGGTGTTCTTCGCCATGCCCTTCTCGAAACAGGCCTGGCCGAAGGTGGCCGCCTGCTGATCGCCGAGAATACCGGCGATCGGGGTGTCGATGAGCAGACCGTTCTTGCGGCCGTAGCCGTAGATCTCGGAGGAGGACTTGATCTCGGGGAGCATCGACATGGGGATGCCGAAGATCTCGCAGACGTCCTCACGCCACTGCAGCGTGCGGATATCCATGAGCATGGTGCGCGAGGCGTTGGTGACGTCGGTGCAGTGAACGCCGCCGTTGATGCCGCCCGTCAGGTTCCACAGGACCCAGCAGTCGGTGTTGCCGAAGAGCAGGTCGCCAGCCTCGGCGCGCTCACGGGCACCCTCGACATTGTCGAGGATCCACTTGATCTTGGAGCCGGAGAAGTAGGGGGACAGACCGAGGCCACAGATCTGGCGGAAGCGGTCTGGGCCTTCGTCACCCTCGAGTTCCTTCACGATGTCGGAGGTGCGCATGTCCTGCCAGACGATCGCGTTGTAGACGGGCTCGCCGGTGTTCTTATCCCACACGACGGTGGTCTCACGCTGGTTGGTGATACCGACGGCGGCAAGGTTGTGGCGGTTGATCTCCGCCTTCTGCAGAGCCTCGGCGACGACGGTGCGAGTGGTCTCCCAGATTTCTATGGGGTTGTGCTCGACCCAGCCCGGGTTCGGGAAGATCTGGGTGAATTCCTTCTGTCCGACGGAGACGATCTCGCCGGAGTGGTTGAAGATGATCGCACGGGTCGAGGTGGTGCCCTGATCGATGGCGAGAACGAACTTTTCGGTGGTCATGAGTGTCCTTTCGGAGGCGTTATCACGTCGTTGTGTGTGCCGCGTCGATCCACCTGCGCGGCGGGCGGGACTTCGCAGTCCCACAAAATGTCACCCCGGCGGCGGGGTATGACGCGGGCGAGGCCGCGGTGGCCTCGCCCGCGCACTCACTCTCAGGCGAGGGTGAGGAAGTAGAGAACGGTGCCGACGATGGCGCCGACGATCGGGCCGACGACGGGGACCCAGGAGTAGCCCCAGTCGGAGCCGCCCTTGCCCTTGATTGGCAGGATCGCGTGGGCGATACGGGGGGCGAGGTCACGGGCCGGGTTGATGGCGTATCCGGTGGGGCCACCGAGCGAGTTACCGATGACGACGATGATGAGCGCGACGCCGAGCGGACCGACCGCAGTCTCGGTGTGACCGGATACGAAGACCCACAGGACGAGCACGGCAGTGCCGATGGCCTCAGTGAGGCAGTTCCAACCGTAGGAGCGGATCTCGGGGCCGGTGGAGAAGACGCCGAGCTTGAGGGCGGGGTCGCAGTCCTCGTCGAAGTGCTTCTTGAAGGTCAGCCAGCACAGAACGGCGCCGACGAAGGCACCGAGGAACTGAGCAACGATGTAGACGAGGATGTTGGTCGCGTTGACCGCGACGCCGGGGGCGAGCTCAACAGAGGAGTCGAAGGCGTGGCCGACAGCCTTGGCGATCGTCACCGCGGGGTTCAGGTGACCGCCGGAGCGGAACGCGACGTAGACGCCGGCGAAGACCGCGAGGCCCCATCCCCAGTTGATGACCAGCCAGCCGCCACCCTTGCCCTTGGACTTGGGCAGCAGGTTCGTGGCGACGACGCCGCCACCGAGGAGCAGCAGCACGGCCGTGCCGAGGAATTCGGACCAGAACAGCTGGGCCGTGGTGAAAGCAGCCGTGTCAGCGGCTGCCGGGAGCAGTGTTGTGAGCATGTTTCCCTATCTTTCTCCAGCGCGTCGTCGCGCCGGTCACCGGTGGCTTCCCACCGCGAATAATGTGCCATCGAACACTATCAACTGAGATAGCGATCCGTGGGTCACACCAAGTATGTCACCTGTTGCACGTTAGCCCAAACTGAGTGCACATTCGTGCACACCCAGGTGTGTGACCCTGACCATCTGACGAAGCCTAATCTACTCACCCGGGCACAGAAGTCAATGTTCAAACACACACATCTGCACGCTTGTGCATGGCACACTAGAAAACGTGACAATACGTGACGAACAGGCGCATGAGGCCGCCTCGATGTACTACCTCCAGGGGCAGACGATGGAGACAATCGCCCGCCACCTGCAGATATCACGCTCCTCGGTCTCACGGCTTCTCGCCCACGCGCGGGAGGTCGGCCTGGTGCGCATCTCGGTGTCCGCCTCCCCCGGGCTCAAAGGCACCCTCGCTGGCCAGATCGCCGACCTGTTCGGCGTCCAGGTCTCCGTCGTTCCCGTTCACGACGTCCACACCGAGGTCAATCGCCTGCACAACGTTGCCCTCGTCGCTGCCGAACACCTCGTCGACATGCTCTTCCCCGGCGTCACTCTCGGCATTGCCTGGGGAAACACGACCGCGGAGGTCACGCGAGCGATGCCGCACGTGACGTTCCCCGGCTCCACCGTCGTCCAGCTCAACGGCGCAGCCACAGCCACCGAGTCAGGCATGCCCTACGCCGAGGCCATCATCGCCCGCGCTGCCAAGGCCATCGGCGGGCGCATCGTCAACTTCCCTGTCCCCGCCTTCTTCGATTACGCGGACACCAAGGAGGCGCTCTGGCGCGAACGCTCCGTCCAGTCGGTCCTCAACACGATCGACAGCGCAGACGTCGCCCTCTTCGGCGTGGGATCGATGTCCGCACGTCTGCCCTCCCACGTCTACTCGGGGGGCTTCCTCGACCCCAACGAGATCGCGGCGGCACAGAACGACGGGGTCGTCGGCGACGTGTGCACCGTCCTCATCCGCGAGGACGGCTCCACGAACATGCACCTCAACGAGCGCGCCTCGGGCCCGAGCCCGGCCACGCTCAAGAAGATCCCACGGCGCCTGTGCGTCGTCTCCGGCGCATCGAAGGCGTTGCCGCTCCTCGGGGCCCTGCGCGCCGGGGTCGCCACCGACCTCGTCCTCGACGACGGGGCCGCGCACGAACTCCTCGACCTCGTTCACACGCGCATGTCGCCCCGACGCTCCTATATCTAACCCACGCAGGGTACGGAAATACAACGAAGGGCCCCAGCCTCGTCCATGAAGGAAACGAGGCCGGGGCCCTCTCGACATGTCGATCAGCCCAGGCGCTTGACCAGCGGGAACGGAATCGTCTCGCGGATGCCCTGGCCGGTGAGGACCATGAGCAGGCGGTCGATGCCCATGCCCATACCGCCGCACGGCGGGAAGCCCTGCTCCATGGCAATGAGGAAGTCCTCGTCCATAACCATGGCCTCGGGGTCGCCGTTGGCAGCCGCGAGGGCCTGCGCCTCGAAGCGCTCGCGCTGGACGACCGGGTCGGCCAGCTCGGAGTATGCGGTGCCCGTCTCGAAGCCGCGCACATACAGGTCCCACTTTTCGGTGAGGCCGGGGCGCGAACGGTGGTAGCGGGTCAGCGGAGAGGTGTCCTCCGGGAAGTCGTAGACGAAGGTCGGCGCCCACAGCTTGGAGGCGACGAGCTCCTCGAAGATGTCTTCGACGATCTTGCCGGACACGGCGTAGTCGTCGACCTCCAGGCCGATGCGCTCCGCGTACTTGACGAGGGTCTCGCGCGGCGTCTCCACCGTGACCTCTTCGCCCAGGGCCTCGGAGGTGGAGCCGTACAGGTCGATGCGATCCCACTCGCCCGACAGGTCGTACTCGGTGCCGTCGGCCAGGCGCACGATTTCCTCGCCCTCGGACAGATCGAAGGCGTCGCGCGCGGCCTGCTGGATGAGGTCGCGGGTCAGCTCAGCCATGCCGTTGTAGTCCGAGTAGGCCTCGTAGGCCTCCAGGGAGGTGAACTCGGGGCTGTGCGAGGAATCCATGCCCTCGTTGCGGAAGTTGCGGTTCATCTCGAAGACGCGATCCACGCCGCCGACGACCGCGCGCTTGAGGTAGATCTCCGTCGCGATGCGCAGGTAGAGATCGGTGTCGAGCGCGTTCATGTGCGTCGTGAAGGGGCGGGCAGCCGCGCCGCCGTGGATCATCTGCAGCATCGGTGTCTCGAGCTCGATGTAGTCGCGGCGGAAGAAGTTCTCGCGGATCGAGCGGTTGACGGCTGCGCGGATGCGGACCATGTCGCGCGCGGCGGGGCGCGTGATCAGGTCGAGCTCGCGGCGGCGGATGCGCTGGTCCTCGGACAGGGTGATCTCTTCGCCGTCCTCGGTGGTCCAGGTCTTGGGCAGGGGGCGGATCGCCTTGGAGGCGATGGCCCAGGAGGCGTCGGGAGCGGGCAGCGCGGTGGGCGCGGCGTCGTAGGCGGCCTGCGCCTCGGGCGTGACCTCGGCGGGGGTCGCGAAGATCGACAGCTCGCCACGGCGCGAGGAGATCACGCGGCCGTGGACGAAGAGGTGATCGCCCAGGTCGACGTCGTTCTTGTAGGCGGCCAGGGACTCGGCGCCGACGGAGGCGGCCGAGAGCATGACCTGGATCTTGTTGCCCTCACCGTCCATGAGGGTCGCGAAGCAGAGCTTGCCGCCGTTGCGCGCGAGGATAACGCGGCCCGCCAGGCCCACGTAGTCCTCGGTTTCTTCGCCGGCCTCAAGGTGGGCGTACTTCTCACGCACCGCCTTGATGGTGGTCGTGATCGGCAGGCGCACGGGGTAGGCGGGGATGCCGGCCTCCATGAGGCGCGCGCGCTTGGCCGCGCGAACCTTGACCTGCTCGGGGGTGTCGTCTGCGGGTGCTTGCGTGGGCGTGGAAGAAGAATCGGTCATGCGCCTATCGTACCGGGATTTGGCCCCGTGACGAGGCAGGGGCCCGGTTGGGCTCCTCACGCACCCGGGAGGTCGGCCGCGTAGGGTGCCGACGAGGATCCGCCGATCCCCTGCGTGGAGTGTGCGGCAGCCGCACAGGCGAGGGCGAGCGCCTCGGGCCACGACATGCGGCGCGCTTGGCGCGCCCAGGCCAGCGCAGCCGAAAAGACGTCCCCCGCACCCGTCGTATCCACCGCGTTCACCGCGGGCGCTGGCACGCGCAGGATCCGTCCATCGACGCATGCAACCACGCCGTTCTTGCCGCAGGTGACCACGCAATCACAGCCAAACGACGCGAACCACCGCGCGGCGTCCTCCACGCTGTCGGTGCGCGCGTAGGCGAGCGCCTCCTCCTCGTTGGGCGTGCACACGTCAGCCACGCGCAAGGCCTCCAGGCCCACCGGATCCCAGGCCCCGGCCTCGTCCCAGGCCGTGTCCGCCAGCACCCAGGTCCCGCGCTCGCGCCAGGAGGACACGACCTCACTGTTCGCGCTGATTCCCCGCACGTCCGCGAGCAGGCACGCCGGCGCGTCGCCTCCCAAGCGGGGCAGCGCGGTCGTCCCGCGCGTGGTCATTGCCCGATCGCCGTCGAAAAAGAGGGAGACAGTGACGTTTTGATCGCCCACGCGCTCACACGAGGAGGTGTCCACGCCCTCGCACGCGAGCATCTCGTCCACGAACTGACCCATCTGATCGACGCCCACTCGAGAGTGCAGGCGCACGGGCGCGCCCAGACGAGCAAGCGCAATCGCCTGATTCGCCGCGCCGCCCGCGCACATGAGAGCTCCCTCCACCCAGGCCTCGCGGCCGGGAACCGGAGGCCCGTCGAGGGGCCCCATGACGACGTCAAGGAACGTCGGACCGTACACCGCGAACTGAGATGCGGCGGGTACTTGAGATGCCACGGGTCCTCCTAGACGTGAGCGCGACTACAATATGTCACTGAGCCACCACTATACGTATCCAGAGAGGATGCCCGCCATGCAGCTCACCATCGTCGGAGGAGGGGGCTTCCGGGTCCCCGCGATGATCGACGTCTTGGCCCGCTCACGGGCGGGGCAGGGAGCCTACGCATCCCTCGACGTCGACCGCGTCGTCCTGTACGACACCGACGTACGCAGGCTCGACGCGATGATGGCCGTACTGTCCTCGCTGAATTTCCCGCACTCCCCCACCGTCCGCGCGACGACGGACATCAACGAGGCGCTTCCCGGAGCCGACTTCGTCTTCTCCGCGATGCGCGTGGGCGGCACCTGCGGACGGGTCCTCGACGAACACTGCGGCCTCGACAACGGCTTGTTGGGGCAGGAGACCGTTGGCGTGGGCGGCTACTGCTACGCGTTCCGCTCGCTCGGACCGGCACTCGAGCTGGCCCGGGCCGCGGCACGCCTGTGCCCGAACGCCTGGCTCATCAACTTCACGAACCCGGCCGGGATCATCACCCAAGCGATGCGTTCCGTGCTCGGTGAGCGCGTCATCGGCATCTGCGACACCCCCATCGGGCTCGTCAACCGGACGCTGAACGCCCTGGGCGTTCCCGAGGAGGAGCGCACCGACGTGTCCTTCGACTACGTGGGCCTCAACCACCTCGGCTGGCTGCGCTCGCTCTCAGTCGACGGCCGCGACATCCTCCCGCGCCTCTTCGCCGACGACTTGGCCTTGGCCTCCATGGAAGAATCGCGCGCCATCGGGACGGACTGGATTCGCGCGCTGGGCGCCCTGCCCAACGAATACCTCTTCTACTACTACTGCCACCGCGAAGCCATGGCCCGCATCCACCAGGACCAAACACGCGGCGAGTACCTGCGCGATCAGCAGGAAGCCTTCTACAACGCCGTCCTCGCGGGCCCCGAGCAGGCGGGACGGACGTGGATCGATGCGCTCGCCGACCGGGAGGCGACCTACATGGCCGAGGCCCGCGACGTCGACGAGCGTTCCGGCAGGCGCGCCGAAGACATCGCGGGCGGCGGCTACCAGAAGGTGGCCCTCGACCTCATGAACGCGCTCGCTACGAATACTCCTGCGCGCATGATCCTCAACGTCGGTAACGGCGACGGCGGATTCTCCTCGATTCCGACGCTGCGCGACACGGACGTCGTCGAGGTTCCCTGCGACGTCGACGCCTCCGGCGTGCATCCAATTCCGGTTGCGCCCTTGAGCGGCGCGGCCCTCGGCCTCGTCCAATCCGTGAAGGCCTGTGAGAACCTCGTCATCGACGCCGCCCGCGAGCGCGACCGCAACCTCGCGTGGCAAGCGCTGGCGCTGCACCCCCTGGTCGACTCGGTCAACGTCGCGCGCGACGTGCTCGACCAGGCGATCCGCACAAACCCGCTGGTCGCGGCAGCCTTCGACTGAGGGGCGCCCGTCCCGCGCTGCGCGCCGTCTTCCCGGCGCCCGTCAACGCACTGTGCCCCTGCCTCGTACGGACGAGGCGGGGGCACAGTCTGGCAAACAGGCCGACTACCGGGTCATCACCCGCGGGTGTCCCAGCGGAAGAATTCTTCTCCCCCTGCGTAGCCGTGGGGGTGCCCCACGTCGCGGGTACCCTGTCGGATCCATGACTCCATCCGGTCGAGGTCGTCGAATTGGGTGGCGTGCTCGCGAACCGCCCTGACTTTGGCCTCGACGTCTGCCTGGTCCAGCTCGACAACATGGTTCGTCGACGGGCCACCTTGGAACCACACCTCTTCGACGACGTGGGGGTCCAGGCCCTCGTCGAGCAGCTCGGGGAACGCGAAGGGGTTACGCGCGGCCGGGTAGACGGCGTCCGTGACCGCGGCGCCCACGGCCCGGTGGTCCGGGTGATTGGCGTAGATGGACGACCAGTTGTATTCGGGTGAGAGGGTGAGGATCAGGTTCGGCTTCACGCGCCGAATGAGGGCGACGATATCGCGCACGAGGCCGTGGGATGGGATCACCATGCCGTCGGGGTAGCCGTCGAAGAAGACGAGTTCCGTCACGCCCAGTTGCTCGCACGCGCGGCGCTGTTCATCGCGACGAAACTCCCCCATCTGCTGATGCAGATCCTGGTCGGAACCTCCCGCATCACCGTCTGTGACGACTGCGACGACGACCCTCGATCCTTCGCGCACGAAGCGAGCGAGTGTCCCGCCCGCATCCACGTCCGCATCATCGGGGTGAGCGTAAATGCCCAGCACGGTATCCATTCGCGTTCTCCTTAGTGAGGCGCCGGCGAGAACCTGTCCCGCCGGCACCTATCGCAAATCTGTGACGACTACTGATCAATCGCCGCGTTGGCGGCGTCCTGAGCAGCCTGGACGCCCTCATGCACGCCGGTGCGTCCCAGGAAAACCTCCTTGAGCACGCCGTTGTACGCGTCCATTGCCGCGCCCAGCTTCGCACCGAAGGGAGCCATGATCGTGCCCGAAGGAGTCTTCGCCATCACCGAAGTGTCGACGCCCTTGTCCGACCAGTACGCGGTCCACGTCGCCTGGGCCTGCTCGTTCGCAGGGAAGCCGGCGCCCGTCTTGCCCAGTGCGGCACCGCCGTCCTTACCAGCCAGCCACGCCAGCAGCTTGTGCTGAGCCTCGGGGTTCGCACTCGCCGTCGAACCGGCGGCGACGACGGAGTTACCGACCGTCACGGCACCGGCGGGACCCTTCGGCTGGGGAGCCAGGCCCCACTCGAAGGACGCGCCCTCGGCCACGTTCGCCAGGTTGTAGGAACCGGACTGGAACAGAGCGATCTTGCCCTGCAGGAACTGGTCGCGGCTGAAGTCGCCGTTGTCGTTCGTGTCGGCCGCCGAGGGGGCCACGTGCTCCTTGTTGATCAGGTCCACCAGGTAGCCGACCGCGGCGTCGCCCTCGGGGCTCGCAAACGTAAAGTGCCCACTCTCGTCCTGCAGGGTGGCGCCGGCCGAGCCCAGGTACGGAATGAACATCGCCTGGCCATCCAGCGCGGCGTTGTATCCGTACTGGACGATGTGGTCCGCGTCGAAGGCGGGGTCAGCCGCGTTGCGGCCCGACGAGTCCAGCGTCAGCTTGCGGGTGATCTCCCGCAGAGAGTCGGTGGAGGCGCTCGGGTCCCACGACAGGTTCTGCAGGTCCTCGATGCTCACACCGGCCGCGTCCAGCAGCGACTTGTTGTAGTACACCGCGATCGACGGGTCAGTGAGGACCGGGACGCCGTAGAGCTTTCCATCAACCGTGTACTGATCGATGGCGCCCTGAAGCCAGCCGTCGCGCTCGGAGGCGGGGAACTCCTCGTCAATGTTGACGATCTTGCCGCCGCGGGCGTACTCGGTGTAGTTGTTCGTGTTGGACCAGAAGACATCCGGTCCGGTGCCCGCGGCGAGCTCAGAACGCAGGCCCGTGAAGTAGTCCGACCACGGGACGACCTCGACGTTGACCGTGATCCCCGTTTCCTCGGTGAACGCGGGGAGCGCCGCCTCGTATGCCTGGGCAGCCTGATCATCCCACAGACGCAGGGTCAGGGACGTGCCCGCCTCGCTCGACGCGCTGCCACCCTGCGAGCAGGCGGCCATCAGCATCGACGCGGCACCAATCAGAGCGGTAGCGGTAATAAAACGCCTTTTCATGAAGACCTCCAGTTGTGATGGGTTGTGTTGTTACTTGATGCCCGTCAGGGCAATCGATTCAACGATGTGTCGTTGAAAGACGATGAACAGAGCGATCAGGGGAACGAGCGCGATGGTCGTCGCTGCCATGACGTACGTCCAATTCGCGTTGTACTGGCTCTGCAGCGCGGCCGTCGCAACCGTGAGGACGCGTGGCCTGGTCGCGGCGATGATCCGCGGCCACATGAATGAGTTCCACTGGCTCACAACCGTGATGAGCACGAGTGTCGAAATGATCGGCTTCGACACGGGAACGACGATGGAGAAGAGGATGCGCATCTGCCCGGCGCCGTCCATGGTCGCCGCGTCGATGATTTCCTGGGGAATCTGACGGAACGACTGACGCAGCAGGAATACCGCGTAGGGCGAGGCGAACACGAAGGGCAGGACGATGCCCCAGAAGGTGTTGTTAAGCCCCATCTTCGCCATCATGAGGTAGAGCGGGATGACGAGGACCGACGCCGGAATCATCATGGTGCCCAGGAAGAGCCAGAAGATGACTTCGCGTCCGGGGAACTCGATGCGGGCGAACGCGTAGGCGGCCAGAACGGAGGACACCAGCTGCCCGACGACCATCACCACGACCACGAGGAGCGTCGTGATAATCGCGTCACCGAAGTTGACTCGTCCCGTCAGGATCGCCTGGAACGAGGCCAGGGAGGGCGGCGAGGGGAGCGCGAAGGGTGAGTGCGAGGCGAAGTCCTGCGGCGATTTAAAGGCCGTGACAAAGCTGAAGAGGAGCGGGACGACCATGATGAACGCGGCCAGCGACAGCCCCGCGTAGATCCCCAGGGTCGACCACCAGGGCCGACGCGAGTGCGACTTAGACGAGCTCATACGTGGTCCTCTTCCGGAAGTACAGGTTCTGGGCCAGCGTCAATCCCATGAGGAGCAGCATCATCACGCACGCCATGACTGCGGCGCGGCCGACGTTTCCGGTCTCGAAGGCCTCCTTGTAGATCAGGTAGGCGAGGACCTCGGTGGAGCCGGATGGGCCTCCCTTGGTCAGGGCGTAGATCTGGTCGAAAACGTTGAAGACCGAGATCACGGAGGTGACCGAGACGAAGAAGAAGGTCGGGCGCAGGAGGGGCATCTTGATGTGCCAGAACACCTGCGCAGAGGAGGCCCCATCCACGGTCGCGGCCTCGGTGAGCTCGCGCGGGATCGCGAGCAATCCGGCGATGAAGAAGAGCGCCGTGTACCCCACGTTCGACCAGACGACGACGAAAGCCGCCGCTGGTAGGGCCCAGGTGGGCGATACGAGAATTTCTAGTCGCGTGCCCGCCAGCGCGGAAAGAAGACCACCGGTGGGGGCGAAGATCCACGACCACACAACGCCGAGGGCCAGCGGAGGCGCGATCCACGGGATGACGATGAGCGTGCGATAGACGACGGTCCCTCGCACGCCCTTCGTCAGCAGGTTCGCAAGGAGGAGGCCCAGGATGATCTGGATGGGGACGACGAGGAGGACGAAGAGAATCGTCGTGCGCAGGGACGACAGGAAGGCCGGGTCGCTCAGCACGTTCGTGACGTTGGCCAGGCCCACGTATCGCGTATCTCCGATGAGGTCCCACCGGTACAGGCTCACCCACATGATGACGCCGATGGGCACAACCATGAAGATGAGGACGCCGATGAGGGCGGGCGACAGGAACGCGTATCCGACGAGTGCGTGGCGCGCCCTCAACGCTCGCTTGCTCATGCCCCACCATCCTTTCGTACGGTTCTTCGAGGATAGGTGTGACGGGCGCATCAGCGCCGGGCGACGACAAGGTATGGACAATTGTGAACAACGCAGGCCGTCACGCGAGCAAAGGTGCACGAAACGAAGCGAAAACGAGGGAGCGCCCACTCGAGTGAGTGGACGCTCCCGTCGGCACGTCAATCAGACGCCGGAGCTCTTGAGCCCCAACTCGCGGGCACGGGGCGAGTCCTCGGGGACGCTTCCCGCGTGGTCGCCAGCGCTCACGATTTTGTTGGACTCGTCAACGAAGACGACGGAGGGCTTCATCGTACGTACCAGGGATTCGGGCACCTGGGCGTAGGCCATGATAATGACGAGGTCACCGACGGTCACCTTGTGGGCGGCCGCGCCGTTGAGCTGAATCGTGCCGCTGCCTCGCTCGCCCGCGATCGTGTAGGTCGAGAGTCGCTCGCCGTTGTTGACGTCGACGATGTCGACCTTCTGCCCGGGAACGATGTTCGCGGCGTCCAGCAGGTCCTCGTCCACCGTGATCGAGCCGACGTAGTGCAGGTCGGCGCCGGTGACGACGGCTCGATGAATCTTGCCGATCGCCATCTCGCGGGTCATTTCCATCATGCGAGGTCCCCCGCGCGCTCAGCAAAGCGAGCGTCAGGACCGGAGGCGTCGCGCAGCGGCACCTCCATGTTGTCGATGAGGCGCGTCGTGCCCACCTTGGCGGCGATGAGGATGCGTCCCTCGCGCGAGCCGTCAGACAGGATCGTGGGCGCGGCCGCGCCTTCGCCGACGGGCACGGACTCGGTGCCAGCGAGGATCTCGAAAGTCCCCGCGTCCACGAGCGCAATGTAGTCCAGGTCGATGCCACCCTCGGCGTCGATCACCGAGCGGCACTCGGCGACGATCTGCGCGGGCGTGGCCCCGGCCTCGGCGACCTCGGCGCCGCGACGAAGCGCACGCGAGAGGGCACGGGCCCGGATGCGCTCATCGTCGCTCAGGTACTGGTTGCGGCTGGACAGGGCGACCCCGTCCTCGGCGCGCACGATCGGCACGGGGTGAACACGCACGGGGATGTCCAGCTGGGCGAAGACGGTGCGCAGGACTGCCAGCTGCTGGGCGTCCTTCTGTCCGTACAGGGCCACGTCGGGGCGCACGAGGTTGACGACCTTGGTGCACACGAGTGCGACGCCCGCGAAGTGCGTGGGGCGCGTCTTGCCCTCGAGAACGCGCGCGATGGGGCCCGGGTCGATTGTCACGGTCGCGGGCGTGGGGTACACGTCCTGGGGCGCGGGCGCCCACACGAGGTCCGCCCCCACCGTCTCGAGCGCGTCCATGTCCGCGTCCAGGGTGCGCGGGTAGGCATCGAAGTCCTCGCCGGGCGCGAACTGCGTCGGGTTGACGAAGATCGTGACGATCACGTGATCGGCCAGTTCGCGGGCTTCGCGCACGAGCTGCAGGTGCCCGGAGTGGAGGGCACCCATGGTCATCACGAGGGCCTTCGTGCCGGGCAGGCGCGACAGGGCGTCTGCCAGCTCGGCGCGCGTGTGGGTGAGGACAGGGCGATGGGTCATGTTTCTATTCTTGCAACTTCGGCCCGCCAGCGCGTAATAGAGTCGCTTTCCTCACGCCTCGTGTTTTTGCGACGAGGCCGGGGTTGCGCTCGTTCTCTCTCCCGCGTTTTGGGCTCGTTGGGTGTGTGGGTATCAGGCGCCCGGGTCGAGGAGGGCGGCCTCGACGCTGGTGGCGGCCCGTTCATCGAGGAGACGAGCGTCGCGCAGCAGACGGGTGAGGGCGCGGGTCATGTCCGCGTAGGTGTCGCGTTCCCCCGAGAGACCTTCCCTGGCCCCGAGGCTGCGGGCGTGCGCGGTGATCGTTCCTGCGTCCCCGCGGGCGGCGGGCCCGGAGATACCCGCAACCCCCTCGGTGAGGGCTCGGTCAAGCGCGGCCTCGAGAAGCGGGCGCACGTACAGAGCGGGGTTCTCGATGCCGGCCTCGGCAAGGATTCGGGTCGTCTGCACGGTGATGCCGGCGATGAAGTTGGCGCCGTGGGCGAGGCCCGCGTGGTAGAGGGGGCGGTCTTCTTCGGCGACGACGACGGGCTCACCGCCCATTTCGACGACGAGGGCCTGAGCGATCGGCAGGAAGGGAGCGGCGGCGGTCACCGCGAAGGGCGTGCCCACGAGGCGCGCCACGTCAACGCTGGTGCCGGTGAACGTCATCGCCGGGTGGATGGCGAGCGGGATCGCCCCCGCTCCCGCGGCGGCACCGAGCAGCCCCACGCCGGAAGCACCCGACAGGTGAATGACGATGTGCCCACTCTGCCAGGCGCCCAGGTCGGCCAGGCCGCTCACGAGGGGGCCGATCTGGTCGTCAGGAACGGCCACGATGACCACCTCGGAGCGTCGCACGACCTCCTCGGGTGTGGTGATCGGCACGCCGGGGAGCATCGCGTCGGCGCGCTCGCGCGATGCCTCCGACGACGCGGAGACGGCGACGATCTGGTGCCCGACCGCGCGCAGCGCGGAGCCGATGACGGGCCCGACGTGGCCCATGCCGATGATGCCGATACCGAGGCGTCCGGGGGTACTCATGCCTCCATTGTCACCGATCAGCGCTCTACTTGTCGCCCTCCGCACGCTGCGAGGTCGCCTCGACGATCTCGGTGACGCGAGAGAGCCAGCGCTCGGGTGCCTCGGCCTCGCGACGGACCTTCGAGGCCTGGGACAGCTGCGCCCACAGCTCCACGGAACGGCCCGCCTCGACGTGCTCGGCCATGGACGCCACCGGTCCGGGGACCAGCGCGGCGCGCACCGAGGCGACGTGGCGCCAGCGCTGAATGGGTCCCTGATGCAGGGACACCGACTGGATGCGCGTCAGCGGAATGATCGAGAAACGCAGGTTGAAGAAGCCGTCGCGGATCACAAACACGGCATCGGTCAGGCCGAAGGCTCGGCGCTTGTACACGAGAGGATCCAGAATCCTGGCGCTGCGCGGAATCGGTGTCATCCAGCGGTCCTCGCCCGTACCCACGCGAAGGGACTCGAGGAAGCCGTCGGGATCATCGACCCCCAGGTCGGGAATCGCCATCGCAATCGCCTGGATGACCTCCACGCGGCTACCGACGGGAAGCAGCACGTCGGAGGCCACGTCGACCTGCATGCCCTTATTCTTCTCGTCCGTCGTGTGCGCCGCGTTGCCGGCCTGCGTGATCTCCACGCGATACCAGCCAAACAGTCGCCAGATCAGCGGCTGCGTCACCTCGATGGCGTGAATGCGCCCCGGAGGGATCGTCACGTGACGGCGAGCCGTCAGGCCTCGGTTGATGCGCACGCCGTCGGCCGCGATCGCCGCGGTAAAGCCAAACTCTCGATCGAAACGCGCCCAGACGCCCGCCAGGAGGCTGAACGCGCCCGCCAGGATGCCCAGGAAACTCATGATCGACGTCACCCCGACGACACCCACAAGGAAGCCGTTAAGACCCAGGAGGAAGACGCCGAAGAACAGGGCAATCACGTTGTCGATGGTCGCCAGCATCGAGACCAGAAGCTTGCCAAAGCCGACCTTGAAGACGGGGCGCGCGGGCGCCTCGAGCGGGGAGGCACCCGTGCGGGTCCCCAGCGTCGCAGCCACAGAATCAGCGGAAGGATCCACGACCTCGTCGATCGCGCCCGAAGCGAGCGCGAGAAGGAGCGCGCGCAGCTCCTCGAGGCGACGAGAATTGAGCAGACCGAGCTTGATGCTCGAATCCCCACCGCCAGCAACCTCAATGTCCAGATAGCCCAGACCCAGGATCCGCCCCACGAGCGAGTAGGACACGTTAATCGTCTGGATGCGCGACAGCCGCGCGTGACGCTGAGTGCGCTGGAGGATACCTGCGCGATACCAAATCGCCGTGTTACTCACCGCGTAGCGGGTCTTCGTCCACGACAGGTAGCAGTACGCGCCCGCGATGGCGAGAACAACGCCCGCAATCATCACAAGACCGAGGAAGATGCCGGTGGTTGCGAGCCACGCGGGCGTCTCACCGTTGAGCATGCGTTCAATCGCGGACGCATTGCTCAGGGACACCGCACCGACGATACCCGTGACGCTTCCCGCGACGCGGGGGAAGTAGGTGAGCGGGTGAAGCGGCTTCCAGTCCTCGGGGGCGATGCCGTCAGAGGAGAGGTCCGTGCTCATAGGCCCATCAGCTCCGCCGAACCGCGCTCCGCCAGGACGTCGCGCAGGCGCGCCGCATCCGCGACGGGCACACCGCTCAGCGTCGCGTCGGTCTTCGCGCTCGCGGTCGACAGCTTGATCGTGGAGATACCAAGCAGGCGCAGGATGGGCCCCTGGTAGATGTCGACGTACTGGATGCGGCCGTAGGGCACGAGGGTCAGCGATCGATTGAAGACGCCGCGGCGGATGACGAAGTCCGTGTCGGCCAGGGCGTAGCGCAGGGCACGCACCTGGGCGGGCACGAGCCACAGGCAGAGGAGGGCGATGGCGGCGGGCACGAGCATGAGCCACCACAGCGCCGGGATGTCGACGATGAGGACGAGGCCAGAGATCGCGCCGCACAGGGCGCCGCACAGGGCGAGGGCGTTTCCGAGGCGCAGGGTCGCGAGTTTGGGGGACACGTGCTGGAATTCGACGCCGTCGGGAGACATGACGTCTGCTGAGTTCTGGGATGGCATGCTTCAATTCTTGCACATCTTTTCCGCGCCTTTTCTTATCCTGTATCGCTGCGCGACCAACCGAGGTGACGAAGCAAACAGGAGCAGCACCATCACTCCCACCTACCTCACAGGAAACATTCAGACACATGGGCGACACTAGTCGTATGAGCACCCCGGGAACTGAAGCAAAACTCCTCGTCGTCGACGACGAACCCAACATCCGCGACCTCCTCGCCTCCTCCCTGCGCTTCGCAGGCTTCGACGTCGTCACCGCCGAGGACGGCAGCGGCGCATTTCACGAAGCCCAGGCCTCGCGCCCCGACCTCATCGTCCTCGACGTCATGCTCCCCGACATGGACGGCTTCACCGTCACCAGGCGCCTGCGCGACGCCGGCATCACCACCCCGGTCCTCTTCCTCACCGCGCGCGACGACATGCGCGACAAGATCCAGGGCCTGACCGTCGGCGGCGACGACTACGTCACCAAGCCCTTCGGCCTCGAAGAGGTCGTCGCCCGCATCCGCGCCATCCTGCGCCGCACCATGGGCGCCGAAGAAGACGACGCCTTCCTGCGCGTCGGAGACCTCGTCATCGACGAGGACGCCCACGAAGTCACGCGCGCCGGCATCCCCATCGACCTGTCCCCCACCGAGTTCAAGCTCCTGCGCTACCTCGTCATCAACGCGGGTCGCGTCGTCTCCAAGATGCAGATCCTCGACCACGTGTGGGAATACGACTGGGACGGCGAAGTCGCCATCGTCGAGTCCTACATCTCCTACCTGCGGCGAAAGCTCGCCGTCGAGGGGGCCTCCGGAGAGCTGATCCACACCAAGCGCGGGGTCGGCTACATCCTGCGCGCTGAGGACTGACGTGCGCCCCGGCCTGGCTCAACGCATCGAGGCATGGTGGGACTCCAAGCCGCTATCCGCGCAGCTCGTCACGCTGATCACGCTACTCCTGGCCATCGGACTGTCCCTGTCCGGCACAGTCATGATCGGCCTCCTCCAGCGCCACCTCACCTCTCAGATCGACGACCAGCTCGTCGCCACAGCTCACACCATGCAGATCTCCGGATCGGCGGCGACGTTCTCCGCCGACGGCCAGGGCGGCATCCCCACCCTCTACTACATCCATATCCATGGCACCGACGGGGGCGACCGCTACTTCTACTCCGAGGACACCCTCAAGGCCTCGGGCAAGCCCCAGCTGCCCGAACTCGTCGACACAAGCTCCGCGCCTGTCTCATCCTTCCGTACCATCCCGGTCACCGTCTCCTCTTCCAGGGCCGGCCTCGGCTGGCGCGCCCTCGTCGTCCCCGTGTACGACCAGCACTCCGGCCAGTTCTCCGGATACATGACGATCGCCCTACCCCTGTCGGACATGCAGCACACCCTGCGCACCACGGCCTCGTACTTCTCGGTCGCCGGCATCATCATCGTCCTCATCGGGGGCTGGACCGGGCGCGTCCTCGTACGCCGCGCACTCCTGCCCCTGCGTTCCATCGAATCCACCGCCGGAAAGATCGCCGCCGGTGACCTCACCAAACGCGTCACCCCGCACCCTCCCACGACCGAGGTCGGCTCGCTCTCACTCTCCCTCAACGCCATGCTCACCCAGGTCGAGCAATCCTTCGAAGCCCGCCAGGCCTCGGAACAAAAGATCAAACGATTCGTCTCCGATGCCTCCCACGAGCTACGCACTCCTCTCGCAGCCATCTCCGGCTACTGCGAGCTCTACGCCATGGGCGGCGTACCCGCCGAGCGCATCGAGGAAGTCATGGGGCGCATCGCCTCCGAATCCTCTCGCATGGCCACCCTCGTCGAAGACCTCCTCACCCTCGCCCGCCTCGACGAAGGCCGCCCCCTCGAGATCACCGACATCGACCTCGTCAAGCTCGCCGATAACGCCGTCTTCGACCTCCAAGCCCTCGACCCCACGCGCACGGTTGGGCTCACCGGCATCAACAGCCGCACTCCCCCGATGACCCTCATCGTCCCCGGCGACCGCGACCGCATCTCGCAGGTCTTCACCAACCTCATCGGCAACATCGTGCGCTACACCCCCGAAGGCTCCCCCGTCGAAATCGCCCTCGGACGCAGCGGCGACACCGCCATCGTCGAACTGCGCGACCACGGACCCGGCATCGATGAAACTGACCGCGGACGCGTCTTCGAACGCTTCTACCGTGCGGATACCTCACGCAACCGAAAATCCGGCGGCTCCGGCCTCGGCCTCGCGATCGTCTCCGGCATCCTCGCAGCTCACAAGGGCAACGCATCGCTCACCAAAACAAAAGGCGGCGGCCTCACCGTTCGCATCGAACTCCCCACAGCGTGAAAGACGTAACGTACCGGTCAGCACACACGGCTTTTTCGCTCAGTTTTCGCCATTTCTCCCCTGACAGTTTCACGAAATCCATCGGGATTTTCCCCGATTTTTTACCAACGAACGTGACCTTCGCTCAAAAGCGCACTAGCATGGCTCGGGTATTCCTCAGCAAGGAGAGTGGCCCATGGGTGCTCAAGCACCTCAGTGGCTGCTGACGTCTTTCGTTGACGCCATGCAGCAAATCGGCGCAACCGCGACCCAGTCCGACCTCGAAAAAGAGAGCGTCGACCTCGCGGAACGCTGGAGCGCGCCCGAACGCCAGATGCACAACCTGCGTCGGCTCATGAACACGCTCACCCACATCGATGAAATCTCGTCGTCCGCGCACGATCCCGACATCCTGCGCGTCGCCGCGTGGTACCACGGCGCCTTCCTCAACAAGGCGCTCGAGATCAAGCTTGGCGGGTTCCAGGCGAACTTCGCCGCCACCCGATGCATCGACCACGCGCACAACCGCCTCACCAACCTCGGCGTGCCCGAGGATGTCGTCGCACGCATCGACGAACTCATTGCCTTCCTGACACGCCACCGCGCGCCGCGCACGGACTTCGACGCGCAGGTGCTCGTCGACGCCGATCTGGCGGGCCTGGCCTGTAGCCCCCAGGACTACAAGAAGCTGCGCACGTCGCTGCGCGCCGAACTCGGCGAGCTCGATGATCTGCAGTTCACCAAGGCGCGCATGGCGCTCGTGAAGAAGCTCCTGAGCTACGAAACGATCTACCAGTCCCCCCTCGGCTCCGCGTGGGAAGACACCGCCCGCGCAAACCTCGAGGTCGAGCTGACCCGCCTCGAGCGCGAGAAGGCCCAGCTATGCCAGGCCGCCCAGACCGAGGACGCCGAGGAACCCGAGGACACGGACGACACCGACGAGGTCGTGGAGGACTCCACGACGACGACCGGCACGCTGATCATCAAGCGCCGCTCGATCAAGAAGTGTGTGCCCGTCGCCTCCGTGGAGGACGAGGTCACCTCGACCGGCGTCCTGCCTCGCAAGATCGAGGAAGATACCGACTCGGACGAGGACGAGGAGGCGACCTCCTCCCTCGAGTCCGCCGTCGAATCCCTGGATCTGCCTACCTCCGACTGACGAGGCCGCGGCTGCTGTTCGTACCGCAGGGCCCAGCCGCTCTGCATACCTCAGGGTCCGCCTCGCCGGACCTGCGCACTGTGCATGCCACAGAGCCCGCCTCGCCCGACCGGGCCGCTGTGTGTGCCGGTGGGCGGCGGCCCGCCCGCGAGATCGCCACACGCGAGCCTGCGGCTCGGAGTGGTCGATCTCGAGGCCCGCCCTGGCCCTGCCGCCACCCACCGGCACCGCGACCAGGCCCTCCAGTAGCTTGCCCGTCAGCAGCACGGGTACGCCTTGGGCTATCCACAGGCACTTTTCGGCGCGGGCGTTTATCCACAGGGCTTCGTTTCTGCCTGGATCACGCGTCGTCACGCGCGTAGCGTCGATGTCGACGGACCCACCCGGGGTCCCACAAAGGAGTGACACCATGACCGCATACGCCGTCGACGCCGAACAAATTGCTGCTGCCTCCGCCCAGGCTTGCACGACCGCATCCACCATTCGCACCGAAGTCGATGCGATGATGGCCCAGCTCTTAGCCTTGCAAGACTCCTGGACCGGCGGAGCTCAGGTCAACTTCCAGGCCACGATCACCCAGTGGCAGGGCATCCAGGCACAGACGCACGACGCCCTCGACGCTATCTCCACGCAACTGCAGGTCGCCGCAGCGACCTATTCGGACGCGGAGGCACACTCCGCGTCGCTGTTCGCGGCAGTCTAGCGGACGCTGAACGAGGGTCGCGGCTGCGGCGCCGGGCCCTCGGCCCTATCAAGGCAGTCATAGAAAAGCGCCTGGGGGCGGGACCCTGACGAGTCCCGCCCCCAGGCGGATCAGCTTAACGCCGAGCGGATCAGTACATGCCGCCCATGCCAGCGCCAGCGTCGTCGCCACCGGCGGCCGGAGCCTCGGGCTTGTCAGCGACAACGGCCTCGGTGGTCAGGAACATGCCTGCGATCGACGCTGCGTTCTGCAGCGCGGAACGGGTGACCTTGACCGGGTCTGAGATGCCGGCGGCCATGAGGTCGGTGTACTCGCCGGTCGCGGCGTTCAGGCCGTGGCCGGGCTCCATGTGCGCAACGCGGTCGGCAACCACGCCGCCCTCAACGCCCGCGTTCTCAGCGATCTGCTTGAGCGGGGCGGAGATGGCCAGGCGCACGATGTTGACGCCGGTCGCCTCGTCGCCGGTGAGGGCGTCGAGCTTGGGCAGCGCCACGGTGGCGGCCTGGATCAGGGCGACGCCGCCGCCGGCGACCAGGCCCTCTTCGGAAGCCGCGCGAGCGTTACGAACGGCGTCCTCGATGCGGTGCTTGCGCTCCTTGAGCTCAACCTCGGTGGCCGCGCCGGACTTGATGACGGCGACGCCGCCAGCGAGCTTGGCGAGGCGCTCCTGCAGCTTCTCGCGGTCGTAGTCGGAGTCGGTGTTCTCGATCTCCTGGCGGATCTGGCGCACGCGGGCGTCCAGCATGTCCTTGTCGCCAGCGCCCTCGACAATGGTGGTCTCATCCTTGGAGACGACGATCTTGCGGGCGCGGCCCAGCAGCTCGAGGTCAGCGTTCTCGAGGGAGAGGCCGACGGTCTCGGAGATGACCTGGCCACCCGTCAGGATGGCCATGTCCTGCAGCATCGCCTTGCGGCGCTCGCCGAAGCCGGGGGCCTTAACGGCCACGGACTTGAAGGTGCCGCGAATCTTGTTGACAACCAGCGTGGCAAGGGCTTCACCCTCGACGTCCTCGGCGATGATAGCGAGGGGCTTGCCGGTCTGCATGACCTTCTCCAGGACGGGGACGATGTCCTTGACGTTGGAGATCTTGGAGTCCATGAGGAGGACGTAGGCGTCCTCCAGGACGGCTTCCTGGCGCTCCTGGTCGGTCACGAAGTAGGCCGACAGGTAGCCCTTGTCGAAGCGCATACCCTCGGTGGTCTCCAGGGTGGTGTCGAAGGAGTTGGTCTCCTCAACGGTGACGACGCCCTCGGCGCCGACCTTCTCGAAAGCCTCGGCGATGAGCTTGCCGATGGCGGGATCATTGGCGGAGATGGAGGCCGTGGCAGCGATCTGCTCGGTGGTCTCGACGGGCTTGGCGTCGGCGTGCAGCTGCTCGACGATGGCCTCGACGGCCTGGTCGATGCCGCGCTTGAGGGCGATCGGGTTGGAGCCGGCGGCGACGTTACGCAGGCCCTCGTGGACCAGCGCCTGAGCCAGAACGGTCGCGGTGGTGGTGCCGTCACCCGCGACGTCGTCGGTCTTCTTGGCAACTTCCTTCACCAGCTCGGCGCCGATGCGCTCGAACGGATCGTCGAGGTCGATTTCCTTGGCGACGGAGACGCCATCCTTAGTGATCGTGGGGGCGCCCCACTTCTTGTCGAGCACGACGTTGCGGCCCTTGGGGCCAAGCGTCACCTTGACGGTGTCGGCCAGCAGGTTGAGGCCGTTCTCCATGCCACGACGGGCATCCTCATCAAACTTGATGATCTTGCTCATTGAAAATGTGTCCTTCCGCGATGCGGATCGGGTTCGATGCCCGCGACGGACGGCCACGCTTTTGAGGTGGCCTCATCGAACCGGTGGTCTTATCACTCTCCATGTCGGAGTGCTAACTACGATTTTGGCACTCGCCACCCTTGAGTGCAAGACGAGGTTGCGCGATATGAGTCCGATGCGCTCAGGGCGTAACACGCACGGACGAGACCAGGCTAGGCTCGCTAAGCGCGCCTGTACACCAGGTGCGCCGGTGCGGATGGTGAAGGACGAGCCGGAGGGCCTGGGCGGGCTTCGAGGCGCGGCGCCGAACGAAGTGAGGTCGCCTAGCCTCGCGGGCGGCCGGGCCCTCCGGCGCCCGGAACACCCGTGGGCACAAACACCAGCCCGACCCACAGGACAAGCAACGGTCATATGAAACCAGTGACACCTCTACAGGCGGTGATCATCAGGAATTTGAAACCCCAAACACCACTGCTCGCCGGAGAGGCCATGAAAACGGCCGTATCCACTGGCGGACGTGTCACCGGTTTCAACCAAGACAGTGGATAGGTGAGCAGCGGAGCCCCCGGTATCACCTGGCAAGCGTCGGCCTGGCTATTCCGAACCAAGTTCGCACATCATCCCCCTCTCGGGCCGCGCGCCCACACCAGGCCGAGCAGGACGAGTTTTCTCGCGCCGTCGCCTCTCCCGCACCGCGCGGCGCATGGCGGGCATCAGTGACGCCTCAACGAGCCGAGAACTGGAAGAAAAACCGTCCCCGCGTGGGGATCTAGCACCCCTCCCACGCGGCCCCGTCCCAGCGCGAGAAAGAAAAGCCACCCCTGCGCGGGGATCCAGCACCCCAGTTGAAACATTATTCGCCCCTGCGCGGGGATCCAGCACCACGAATGAAACATTATTCGCCCCTGCCTGGGGGGCCAGCACCACGGTTGAAATATTTTTCGCCCACGCACACTCAAAATGGCTGATTTTCGACCATTTTCACCGTGCTGGGGCGATATTTCTTTCACAGAGGCACCCCGAACGACCGCCCGGTGCTATGCAGGGGCGATCTTTCTTTCACGCAGCCCCTTCGGGGCCACAGCGAGAGCCCGCGGCGTTGCCTGGCTGCGGTGCCAGTGGGCGGCGGCAGGGCCTGGCCGGGCTTCAGGGCAACGCGCCAGCCACGCATCAGTACACCAGGCGCCGCCGGTGTGGAGGGCGCCGCCGGTGTGGAGGGCCAGGCTGCGGTGCCCGCGGGTAGCGGGGCCTGGCCGGACAACGAGGCGACGCACCGAACCACACGCCAGCACACCAGGCCCCACTGGCATGGAGGGCGCCGGAGGGTCCGGAGGGCCTAGCTGCGGTGCCGGTGGGCGGTGGCGGGGCCTGGCCGGGCTTCGAGGCGACGCGCCGAGCGAAGCTCGCGGCGCGGACGGCTCGCGGGCGGGCCGCCGCCCACGGGCACACCAAGCAGCCCGGCCCAACAACACACCACTCGGCGCCCGGAACACCAGCGGCGCAACACGCCACTTAGGCACAACAAAACCGCCCAGCCCCACAGGGGGCCGGGCCGGTGGGCGTCGGTTCCGTAAGCTCGCAACCGAAAACCGCCCAGCCCCACAGGGGCCGGGCGGCTCAGACAATCAGCGAGAGAGGGTCAGCGCAGGATCACGACGATGTCGGGATCACCGAGACCGCTTTCCTGACGGACGCTCGAAATGCCAAGCTTAGAAGCAATGTCCTTGGCGGTTCCTTCCATGCGCGGGTCTTCGTAGAAGACGGTGGAGGTCTGGGTGGTCCATCCGTCAGCATTTGCGGCGCTGGTTCCCGCATAGCCGGCCTGGTTCAGGATCTGAGCCTGCTGACCCGCGTATCCCTGGGTGCCGGTGCCGTTGAGGACCTGGATGACGGCTCCGTGGTCAGGCTCGGCGGAGGCCGAGGAGGACGAGGAACTCGCGGAGGGAGTCGGCTCAGCGGACGCGGTGGCGTCGGCCGTTGGCGCGGTGTTGGGGCTCGCGGAGGAGCTGGGCGCCGTAGACACCGCCGTGGGCGTCGAGCTAGGTGTCGTGGTCTGTTGGCGCGACAGGGCGGTCGCCGCTGCCCATCCGAGGGCGGGAACGATCACGAGGATGGCCAGGAAGGGCCACACGTTCTTCCACCTGGACGGCTTGGGGCGGTGCATGCCGACGGGCATATCTTCGCCGGCGCGGTCAAATTCATCCCTGGGGTACTGAGAACTCACGCGTTCAGACTATCGGAAAAGAGAGAGTGGGGCGCGGGTGGCGCGCGGGGAATGTGGCGTGGCCTGTGCGGCATTAGGCTGGTGCTATGAGTGATTACAATCCCCGTCCGCTGGCTGAGTTGATTGATCCGGGGTGGGCTCGAGCGCTCGCACCGGTTGAGGAGCGCGTCCACGAGTTGGGCGCGATGTTGGCCGCTGAGGTCGAGGAGGGGCGCGGTTACCTGCCCGCGGGCACGGATGTTCTCCGCGCCTTCACGTACCCGTTCGACAGAGTGAAAGTTCTGATCGTTGGGCAGGATCCGTATCCGACCCCGGGGCACGCCATGGGGTTGTCGTTTTCGGTGCACCCGGGTGTGGCGTTGCCAAAGTCGCTCATCAATATTTTCCGTGAACTGAGCGAGGACATGGGTATTCCCGCTCCGACGTCGGGGGACCTGACACCGTGGAGCGAGCAGGGCGTGTGCCTCCTCAACCGCGTGTTGACGGTGCGCCCGGGCGCTCCCGCGTCGCATCGAGGCCGCGGCTGGGAGGAGGTGACCCAGTGCGCGATTGACGCACTGGTGTCCCGGACAAGGCCGGATGGATCGCGGGCCCCCCTCGTGGCGATTCTGTGGGGGAAGGACGCTCAGTCGCTCACGCCCAGTCTCGGCAATACTCCGATTATTGCGTCCGTGCACCCGTCGCCACTGTCCGCGTATCGCGGCTTTTTCGGGTCGAAGCCATTTTCGCGCGCGAATCAGCTACTGGAGGCGCAGGGCGCGACGGGCGTGGATTGGTCGCTGGGCACTTCTCATTGACGAGGCCGGGGCACCTCACCCGAACGGGCGAGGTGGGCTGCGGCTGCGGTGCCGCGGTGAGGGACTCCATGGAGCCGGCTATCGGACTCGAACCGATGACCTGCTGTTTACAAGACAGCTGCTCTACCAACTGAGCTAAGCCGGCGGCGGACACTAGTGTGCCACAGGTGGGGGCTCGTGCGCGCGGGCGGGCCGATACTGCACAAGCCCGAGCAGGGGCGCTGAGGGATCTCGGCGTTGGGTCTGGAGGGGTGAGGATGCGTGTCTCTGATGGAGTGCGGATGGCCGGTTTGCACCTGAGAGACCTCCGATTGGCATCAAAGAAGTGGGGGGTGGGACCGCCAAGCGGTCCCACCCCCCACTGATCGAAGGCTCAGTTGGAGCTGTTGGTTGTCTCCGAGCTCTGGGCTTCGTCAGTGCCGCTCTGGGAGGGCTCGGTGGCCTCGGGGGCCGGGGTCTCGGTGGCACCCTGGGATGCGGAATCCGTAATGCCGTATTCCTGCGCGATGGTCTCGCGCAGTGCGGCCAGCTGAGTGCCGAGCGGGATCACCGTGGAGCGATCCTTGACCAGCTCGGGGGTGCCGAGGCTGCCGTTACGACCGTTGTATCCGGCGTTCTGCCAGGCGGTGGTCGATGCCTTGAGGTAGTCCTCGACGGCGTTGACCGGGAAGGTATCGATAACATCGGAGGGAACACCCACCTCGGCGGCGATCACCTTGACCTGCTTCCAGGAGGCGTCGAGGTTCTGGACGACGGTGCCGTTGGAGGCCTGGAACTGGGTGCGGAAGTAGGCGAGCAGTGCGTGGTGGAAGTCCACCCACTTGTCGGGTGCCTTCTGCGCGACGACGAGCGATGCGCTGGCCGCGGGCTTCAGGTAGTCCATGTTGACCGTGATGACCGGCTGGAGCTCAATGTTGTAGTGACCTTCGGCGGCCCAGGTGGTGAGGTCCTTGCCCATGTATGCGTCAAGGTCGGCGCACGCGTGACAGGTGTAGTCGAAGTATTCGGTGAGGGTGGGCAGATTCGGATCCGCCTCGGCGACGACGCCGTTTGCGTTGACGATGATCGGGCGACCGTCAGCGTATGGGCCGAGGACCTCGGAGGCATCGACGTTGCGCGCGGCGTTGACCTGCGCCTGCTGCTTCCAGATCACACCGCCGACGGCTGCGACGACCGCGAGGACGATCGCGGCGACGGCGGAAATGACGATGATGCGAGTGCGGCGGTCAGCGCGCTCCTGCGCCTGGCGCATCTGCGCGGCTTTGGCGCGCACGGGGTCGACGGCCGGCTTCTTCTTCTGAGCCATGGACTCACCTTCCGAAAGTAGTTGAATGTTGCAAGAATATCGGGCGCGGCGTGGCCGCGCTTAGTGCGGCAGCCCACCTGTGACGATGAACCACGCACCCGCAAGGAACGCACCACAGCCTACCGCGAGGAGCCCGCGCCCCCAGGCAGGACGCACGATCGTGCGCAGCGTTGTGGACACGCCAACCCTCAGATCGGCAGCAAACGGCATGAGCCAGGCAGTCAGCATCATGAGCGCGGCGAGTGCCCACACGACGATCGTCCCACGCGGGTCGCTCAGCCAATAGTCCGTGCGATCAACACCGGTGGACGCGACGACATCGGCAGGCCATGACCACAGGACGCGCCCCTCGCGCGAGTAGGACACGAAGGCCCAGATCCCGTACGGAACGAGGCCCCCGACGACGAGGCCGAGCGCCGTCGACAGGATCGAGCGCACCAGCAGGATCGGCGACATGGCGATGACGGCCGCAGTGTCGCTAGCCTTTGCTCCTCGCAGAATCCGACGACGCGACAGCCAGCGCGACATAGCACCGATCAGGCCGAAAGCAGTGAGCGCGATCCCCACGATCATGGATCCGGTGAGTCCGAAAAGGAAGGGCAGGGAGGCCAGGAGGGCCATCAGCGCACCGCCAGAGATCCACGTCCCCTTCACCGTGGACGAGGCCCCCTCCGCCGAACCGGCGCCCATCCCCATCGCCGGGTTGGGGTTCCACTGGGGACCCGCCCCCATCGGCACACCCGCAACACCGGCCTGCGGATAGGACTGCTGCCCGTATCCGGTGGCAAAACCGGGATCATACGCGCCCTGCGGACCCGGGTACTGAGGCTGAGCGTAGGGGGCCATGACCTCGGTGGGATCCGAGTCGTCGACGCTCTGCCAGGTGTCGGTGGCGTCGTCGTGCCAGGCAACTTCCCCGGTGTCATCGGACCAGTCGCCATACCCCTGCGCAACGGACGCGGTGTCCACCACGTCGGTATGGTCGTTGGCCGCGGTGAACTCCGAGGCGTCGCGGCGCGGATGCTGCGGATAGGAGACGGCACGCGCGCCGGAGGCGTCCGGGCGCTGCCCCGCATCCTCCCACTCGGGAGGCGCGGCGATCTCCTGGGGGTCCGAGTTCACCATCTGCGTGCGCATGCCCGTGTCGAGCAGCTGCGCCCAGTTCACGGTCACGTAATCAAGCTCGCCGGGAGCCCACCCGACGGCACTCATGAGATCGGCAACGATCAGGGAAGGTGACGGTCGATCGTCCGGATCGGGGGCGAGTCCCCCCGCGAGCGCGTCGGCGACCATGGGGTGCAGTCCGGCGAGGTCGGGGTCCCCTTCGAGGACGCGCAGCATCGTGGCCGACACGTCGCCCTTTCCAAACGGCGGGCGCCCGGTGGCGCAGGACAGCAGGGTGGCACACCACGCCCACCAGTCCGATTCCTTCGTGGCACCGTGGCCCTGGAGCAGTTCGGGCGCGGTGTACCCGGCCGTCCCCGACACGAGGCCGGTGCTGGTCAGGTGCTGATCGGAGGTCGCCATCGCGATACCGAAGTCGATGAGGACCGGGCCGCGCGGGGAGCAGATGATGTTGGAAGGCTTAATGTCGCGGTGGATGATGTTCGCATGGTGAACGGCCGCGATCGTGGAGGCCAAGTGGTAGGACAGGGCGGCGACGCCGCGCAGAGGAACCGGCCCGGAGACGAGGATCTCCACGAGGGTTGGGCCCTCCACGTACTCCGAGACGACGAAAGGCTGGGAGGCCTCGGTTTCCGCATCGACGATGTGCGCGACGAAGGGCGAGCGCACGGAGTTCACCGTGCGCGTCTCTCGTTCCAGGCGCTGACGCGACTCCTCCGAGGCGGCCATCGCCGGATGCATGGCTTTGAGGGCGACACGCGTGCCGCCCCCGTCTTCGGCGAGCCAGACCGTCCCCGCCCCGCCCGTACCGAGCCGACGGATCAGCCTGTAGCCGCCCAGTTCCTCGCCTTCTTCCACGCCCTCAGCCTACCTGGCCCCTCTCCCATCTGCGGCCACCCGCGCGGGGCGGCCCCGGCCTCGTCCCCAAATGAGATGGGCGAACACGCACTGTCAATCCATCATGTGGCCCGAACTGTACACCCGCGAGCGAGCGTGCTAACTTCGCTATTAGTCGCGCGCGCGGAACGATCCGCGTTCGCACTCCGTGGGCGAAGACGCTCCACGGTCACCCCACTACGGATCGTCCGGCACGTACCTGCCGGTGGGAAGGAAAAATCCATGGCAACCGTTACCTTTGACAAGGCCACCCGCGTCTACCCGGGTTCTGACAAGCCCGCCGTCGACCAGCTCGACCTCGAGATCAAGGACGGCGAATTCCTCGTTCTCGTCGGCCCCTCCGGCTGTGGCAAGTCGACCTCGCTGCGTATGCTCGCCGGCCTCGAGGACGTGAACTCCGGCCGCATCCTCATCGGCGACAAGGACGTCACGGACGTTCCGCCGAAGAACCGCGACATCGCGATGGTCTTCCAGAACTACGCTCTCTACCCCCACATGTCGGTGCGCGAGAACATGGGCTTCGCCCTGAAGATCGCCGGCACCCCGAAGGAAGAGATCAACAAGCGCGTCGAAGAGGCCGCTAAGATCCTCGACCTGGAGCCCTACCTGGACCGCAAGCCCAAGGCCCTGTCCGGTGGCCAGCGTCAGCGTGTCGCCATGGGCCGCGCGATTGTCCGTAAGCCCCAGGTGTTCCTCATGGACGAGCCTCTGTCGAACCTGGACGCGAAGCTGCGTGTCCAGACCCGTACTCAGATCGCCTCCCTGCAGCGTGAGCTCGGCGTCACCACCGTGTACGTCACCCACGACCAGACCGAGGCTCTGACGATGGGCGACCGCATCGCGGTCCTCGCCGGCGGCCTCCTCCAGCAGTGCGGCACCCCGCAGGAGATGTACGAGCGTCCCGCCAACGAGTTCGTCGCTGGCTTCATCGGCTCCCCCGCCATGAACCTGGGCACCTTCACGGTCGAGGGCGAGTGGGCCAAGCTCGGCCCCGCGCGCGTGCGCGTCTCCGAGGCCGCCCGCGCCGCGATGACCGCTGAGGACGGCGGAAAGATCAAGATCGGCTTCCGTCCCGAGGGCCTGGACGTCGTTGCAGACGGCTCCGACGGCTCCATCCCCGTCGAGGTCGACTTCGTCGAGGAGCTCGGCTCGGACGCCTACGTGTACGGCCACCTGGCCGGCGCCGCCGAGGGCGAGACCCTGGGCTCCGGCTCCGAGGGCACCGGCAAGCAGCTGATCGTGCGCGTTCCCCCGCGTACTGCCCCCGCGCGCGGCGGCGTCCTGCACGTGCGCATCCGCGAGGGTCAGCAGCACAACTTCTCCGCTGCAACGGGTGTTCGCCTGCCCGAGTGACGCATAGCGCTCACGCACAGCGATAATCGGCCCCGGTCTCGTCCTCTCGTACCTCCTGGACGAGGCCGGGGTTTCGCTATGCCCGCATGTGTTCTTGGCCGCGACTAGCGCAGATGCCGAGTCGGGGCTATACGCACGGCGCTCGAGATGCGACAATGGGGACCATGGCTCTGGACATTACGGCGGCTGCAGTCGACCCCGCCCTTTTGGACCTCCCGTGGGATGTTCCCCTCGAGGAGTGGCCGTCCAACCTGCTCGCGGCGCTTCCCCGCGGCATTTCCCGCCACATCGTGCGCTTCGTCAACCTGTCCGGGCGCGTGCTCGCGGTCAAGGAGATCGGTCCGACGGTCGCCCATCACGAGTACGACCGCCTGCGCGATCTGAAGCGTCTGGACGCCCCGTCCGTCCAACCGGTCGCCGTCATCACGGGACGCGAAAGCCCCGAGGGCGAAGAACTCAACGCGGCCCTCATCACCGAGCACCTGCAGTTCTCCCTCCCCTACCGCGCGCTGTTCTCCCTGTCGATGCGCGAGGACACCGCGACGCGCCTCATCGACGCGCTCGCCCTCCTCCTCGTTCGCCTCCACCTCCTGGGCTTCTACTGGGGCGACGTCTCCCTGTCGAACACGCTGTTCCGCCGCGACGCAGGCGAGTTTGCCGCCTACCTGGTCGACGCCGAAACCGGCGAATTGCACCCGAAGCTCACTCCCGGCCAGCGCGAGTACGACGTCGACCTGGCCCGCACGAACATCATCGGCGAACTCATGGACCTCCAGGCCGGCGGTTTCTTCCCCGAAGACGCCGACCCCATCGACGTCGGCGACCGCATCCGCACCCAGTACGACCTGCTGTGGAACGAAGTCACCGCCGAGGAGTCCATTCCCAACGAGCAGCGCCAGTACCTCGTCAGTGAGCGCATCCGCCGCCTCAACGACCTCGGTTTCGACGTCGCCGAGCTGCACATGGCCACCGATTCCTCCGGCGAGCGCCTCGTCATTCAGCCCAAGGTGGTCGACGCCGGCCACCACAACCGCAAGTTCATGCGCCTGACCGGCATGGACGTCGGCGAGCACCAGGCGGCGCGTCTCCTCGCCGACATCGACGTGTGGCGCGCGACGAACGGCTTCCAGGACCTTCCCCTCGAGCAGGCCGCCCACGAGTGGCTCACCGACGTGTTCGCCCCCGTCGTACGTGCGATTCCGCGCGAGCTGGCGGGCAAGCTGGAGCCCGCGCAGCTCTACCACGAGTATCTCGAGCACCGCTGGTACATGGCCCAGCAGGCCGGCCACGACGTATCACGAGAAGATGCCGTGGCCTCGTACGTGGAGACGATCCTGCCCTCCAAGCGCGACGAGGCCGTCCTCATCGAGCCCGCCCCAGGTCGCGCGTCCATGCTCAACGCCGAGGCGAACCCCGACCTATGGTGAGGGGGCACAACGCCCCGTCCCGTTCACGCTAGGAGCACCTATGTCTGAATTTCCTCGCATCTTCGCCCACAGGGGCGCGTCTTCCCTGGCTCCCGAGAACACGATCGCCGCGTTCGCTAAGGCCATGGAGGTCGGCGCGCGCTGGTTCGAGTTCGACGTGGACATCACGGGCGACGGCTCGCTGATCGTCATTCATGACGACACCCTGGACCGCACGACAACGGGGTCCGGCTCGTACTACCAGCTTGGATTCGCGGACATCCGCCGGCTCGACGCGGGGCGCTGGTTCTCCGACACGTACCGCTTCGAGCGCATTCCCGAGGCCGCGGATGCCCTCGCGTTCGCGCACGCCCAGCAGATGGGTGCGAACCTGGAGATCAAGCCCTGCGCGGGCGGGGATCGCCTGCGTGAGCGCCTGATCGAGGCCCTGGCCGTCACGCTCGCCGGAGACAAGGTTCCGTCCCGACTCATCGTCTCTTCCTTCGACCACGACCTCCTCGCGGCCTTCCACGAGGCCTGCCCGACGGTTGCGCTCGGCTGGCTGATCGAGCGCGCCTCCGAGGAGTGGCGCGAGGGCGCGGCCGCTCTAGGTGCGACAGCGATTCACCCGGGCGTTGAGGGCCTCGCCGAGTCCGACGTGCGCGCGATGCGCGACGCGGGCTTCGAGGTCAACGTGTGGACCGTCAACGACGTCGAGCAGGCCCGTGAGCTGGCCTCGTGGGGCGTCACCGGCATCTTCACGGATCGCCCGCAGGACTTCCCCGCCGAGGCCCTGAAGGCCTGACGGGTGCGGGCGCTTGTGCGCCACCACCCTGAATTGCTGACGAATACGCGCGCGGGCCATGCCCGCGCCACCACCGACCTGATTACCTACGAATACGCGCGCGGCCTGCGCCCGCGCCAGCATCGACAGACAAAGCAGCCGGGGTCGCTCACACGACCCCGGCTACCTGATACGTATGCGACGGACGGCTCCTTACGCCTCGCCTGCGCGGCGTGTGAAGCGCTTGGAGACGTGCTTGGCCAGCGACAGCTCGGCAATCGAATCGACGACCATCAGGCCGCCCACGATACCAGCGAAGCGCATCCAGCCCGAGCGCGGCGACGAGGCACGCACGGCGGCAACCAGCATGCCGGTACCAACGATGGCCTCGGCGGCGACGGCGGCGTGGATGATCCACGGACGCTCGACAGCCACGGACTCGTAGGAGTTCCACAAGGGCTTCACGACCGACTGCGGCTGACCCATCATGATGTCGACACTGCGTCCAATCGCGTTGGAGATGCCGCGAGCCAGGTGCACGGACGCCCCCTCGACGTCCTCAATGTCGGTGGCGCCCAGGAGGAAGCCGGCGACGGATCCGGGCAGGCCGAGGGCGCGCACGACCTTCCACACCGATTCCTCGCCGGTCGTGGCCACGGACGCCCACAGGGCGTCGGCGTCGGAGCCGGGGACGGCCTCGGCAATCTCGAGGAGATCGAGGCGATCGCCCACCAGGTCGATGACCTCGCCGGGCAGTTCAGCGGTGCGGTCGTGTCCGCCGGGGACGATCGCAGCGTCCATGCCCCAGTTGTGGGAGATGATGTGCTCGAGGTGGTCGTCGGTGACCAGGAAGACCTGGAATTCACCGTCCGTCACGGAGAGAGTGACGAGGGGCAGATCGCCGAAGTTCCAGCCCTCCTTTTCGGCGGGCAGCTCAGCGAGAAGCGCGCGGTGCCCCTCGGCGAGCTCAAGGTCGCCCAGGTCCACGCCCTCGAGGGCTGCCAGGAGCGGCACGGACGACGCGGGGGTGCGACCAATCTCGACGATGCGGGTCGGGGTGGGCTCGACGGCCGCAGCCTCCTCCTCATCGGAGGGCCATACCTTACTCAGCGGCGAGTCTCCCTCGGGCAGGTGGTCGGCCGTCGCGTTACCGATGCGCACCTCGGCGTCGAACAGGATGGCGAGTTCGTCGGCCAGTTCGGCGGGGGTGGGGCCGGGAACAACCTCCGTCGATCCGGCGGGCACGGTAGCGACGCGCTCCTTATCGACCGCGACATTGAGTCCGAGCAGCTGCGGCGAGGAGGGGAACCACTCGAGCTGGGCGAGGATCGACCGCTCCTTCAGCTCGCCGGCGACCACGCTGGGATCCAGATCGTGGCCGATGATCATGCCTTCAATGCGAGTCCATTCCTGGGCCATGTCGCTACCTTCCTGTCCGTGGTGAGGACGTCTCACCACTCTATTGTTCCATTGTGTCGCGTGGGTCGCTTT
The DNA here is from genome assembly GCF_002847525.1 of Schaalia odontolytica. Taxonomy (GTDB): domain Bacteria; phylum Actinomycetota; class Actinomycetes; order Actinomycetales; family Actinomycetaceae; genus Pauljensenia; species Pauljensenia odontolytica_B. The sequence continues at coordinate 190,864 of NZ_PKKM01000003.1, forward strand.
TTCGCTCGCCCGCGCGGTCAGTTACGAGATTTTGTGTCGCTGTGCCCCGCCCCACTCGACAGCTGTGAAGCCGGTGCGCGTCGGTGGAGGCGCGAAAGTCTGCGGTTGGACGACGGTATTCGCATCGGCCTCGCGGATCGTCATGAACACCCGAATGAACGTATCCGGCGTGACGCTCGCCCCGGCCTCGTCCGTGAAGCTGTAGGAGGCGCGCTGCGTGTAGACGCTCGCATCGAAGGACACGAACGTGTACTCGTAGGCGCGCATCCGCGGAGCCCAATAGGTAATGAAATCGGCGGCCTCGCGGTCGGTGAGCCCGAGTTGGGCGAGCTTATCCTCCAGGAAGGGCACCGCGTCCTCACGGGAGACCACGAACCCGGCGTCGGGATCCGGGAGGGTCATCTCCCCGTCCCAGAACAGCGACGGGTAGGTGCGACCCGCCTGGTCCGCGAGCGTTCCATCGGGCGCCGCCGTCACGGTCCACGAGGCCTGGGTCCCTCGTTCGGTCGTGCGTTGGATGTCCGGGGCCGGATACACGGTGTCGAGGCTGCCCTCCAGATCGAGCGTCACCGTCAGTTGTTGCTCCTCCTGCGGGTACAGGTAGAGGACGGGCTTTTCGGGAAGAAAATGATGCTCGTCGCTCATGAGCATGTAGAAGAAGCCGGTCATGAGGGCCACATACAGGACGGCGAGAACGGTCATCAGCACTTTCTTCATGGCGTCACCGACTCTCTGCTATCGAACCCCGTCGTTGGGCGTTCCACGCTGCGACCCATTGCGCAGTTGCCCCATCATACGGCGCACAATCAGCCGGTTTCAAGAGGCTGGTGGGGATCGACGATCCCCGCACAGGCCTCTCGCGTCTGCACGCGGACAGGTTTGAGTCCCGTGTCATACGCTGCTATCCTGACCCGTTACGCGGCTCTACGGACAAGGGGGCCGCATCCCTCACGTGAAAGCAGCTACCATGCCTCTTCTGTTCCTCGCAGCCATTGCCGGCGTAGCAATTCTCTTTTTCCTTATGTTCCTGTGGGCGAGCTTCGTCTCCGCGTCGCCCGGCGAAATCAAGGTGATCTCCGGCCCGCGCGGTCAGCGTGTCCTCCACGGCAAGACGGGTTGGAAGTTCCCCCTCCTGGAGCGCGTGGACACCATGACGGCCTCGATGATTTCCGTCGACGCCCAGACGACGGACTTCGTCCCCACCAACGACTACATCAACGTGCGTGTCGACGCCGCCGTCAAGGTCCGCATCGCGACCGATGACCCGACACTGTTCCGCGCTGCGACGCGTAACTTCCTGTACAAGACGACCTCCGAAATTTCCGAGGAGGTGCGTGACACTCTCGAGGGCCACCTGCGTGCGATCATCGGCCAGATGCGCCTGACCGACATCATCACCGACCGTGCGGCGTTCTCCGAGCGCGTTCAGGAGAACGCGAAGCAGGACCTGGAGGAGATGGGCCTCGAGATCGTCGCCTTCAACATCCAGAACGTGACCGACCAGAACGGCGTCATCGATAACCTCGGTATCGACAACACGGAGCAGATCCGTAAGACCGCGGCCATCGCGAAGGCGAACGCGCAGAAGGAGGTCGCGCAGGCGACCGCGGTCGCCCAGAAGGAAGCAAACGACGCCCAGGTCGCCTCCCAGCTGGAGATCGCCCAGAAGCAGACGGACCTCGCCAAGCGCCAGGCCGCTCTGAAGGTCGAGGCCGACACCGAGAAGGCGAAGGCCGACGCCGCCTACGAGATCCAGTCGCAGATTCAGCGCCGCGACATCGAGCGCGAGACTGCGCAGGCCGACATCGTCAAGCAGGAGCAGCAGGCCGTCATCAAGGAGAAGGAAGTCGTCGTCACCAAGCAGGCCCTGCAGGCCGAGGTGAACGCGAAGGCCGACGCCGACCGCTACGCCGCCGAGAAGAAGGCAGACGCGGCCCTGTACGCGCGCCAGCGCCAGGCCGAGGCCGAGGCGTTCGAGCGCACCAAGAAGGCCGATGCCGACAAGCAGGCCATGCTCGCCGAAGCCCAGGGTATCGAGGCTCGAGGCCGCGCGGAGGCCTCCGCGATCGGCGCCAAGCTGACGGCCGAGGCCGAGGGTCTCGAGAAGAAGGCCGAGGCCATGACCAAGATGAACCAGGCGGCCGTTCTGGAAATGTACTTCCGTGCGCTGCCCGAGGTGGCGCGCGCCGTGGCCGAGCCACTCTCCAAGGTCGACACGATCACCATGTACGGTGAGGGCAACAACGCCCAGATGGTCGGCGATATTACGAAGTCGATCAGCCAGATCAACGCGGGCCTGGGCGATTCGCTGGGTCTGGACCTTCAGCAGATGTTCACGGCCCTCGTGGGCGCCAAGGTTGTCTCCCCGACGATCTCCGACGCGGTTGCGGAGGGCGTGCGCGACGCCGCCTCTCCGACGACTGCGCAGGAGTAAGCGAGGCTCACGCTCAACGCGGGCAGTAGCCACCTGCGCCGCGGCCGCGCGAAGCGCGACAGTGCGCGAGGAGCCTCCATACGTGAGGCGGGCAGCTATTGATAGTGGTCGCTCGCGATACATAGCGCGTGTAATACGGGGCGGGATCCTTCGGGATCTCGCCCCGCTGCTATGCCTTTACTGGCTGTCGGTGCTCCACCGTCGCCGCCCCACTGCTCGGCCCTTTCCCGACTTTCGGCGCCCCCATCCCACCGTCAGCGCCCTTCTCCACCATCGGTGCCCTTCTCCACCACCGATGCTCCACTCCCCTCAAAAAATCGCACGTAATTTAATCCGGTCACTTTTTGAGATACCTAGAAAACGTTGCAATTCCAACGACGCTATTTCACATATTTAAGCAGTCACGGGAGAATTACGTGCGACATTGGAGGGAAACCATAATGTGTCGCGACCTGGCTTCCCGGCATTACAAGCACGACTAGAATCCAGCCGAACCTAGCGAGAACCTAGAGCAAAAAAGCCATCAAAACCCTCCACACGACCTAGCCACCTACTTATACTTAAGTATGGAACGCATAGCGAAAGGCTCCCTCCTCGTGAGGGTTGGGGCCGCTCTGAGCAGCCTCGTTCTTCTCGGTGTGGCAGGACTGGCCTACCTGTTGGTCGCCGACGTCTATGACACGTATCCGCAACTCGCCTATCGCACTGTCTTTACTGTGCTCGGCGCGCTCATTCCACTCCCGCTCGCTATCTTCTTTGGGTTTGTCGCACTTCGCATCCACACTCTGTCGCTACAGCAGCTGATGACAAGCGCAGCAAGATGCATGTGGAGCTTCTTCGGCCTCTTCCTGCTCACCTGGTTGCTCGAGGGACTCCTCATCGGAGAGGCACCCGGCCCCTTTATGTACGTGTGCGTCGGCACGCTCATCCTGTCCACAACAATCGCGCGCCTCCTCATGCTCGGCGCACGCGCCGCGAATCCCGCATAGGACCAGGCCGGGCAACACACAAACGACAAGCCCGACCGACAGGAGGCCGCCGCGGGGCCTGGAGGGCCTGGCCCCGGTGCCGGTGGGCGGTCGCGAGGCAAGCGTTAAGCAAAAGTCGCATGCAATTCACAAACACAAGTGGCGTAACACCACAAACTGATACATACCAGCACAATACTGGCGGGGAATTGCATGCGAAATTACGGAACGACGAACAACACACCAGCACACCAGGCCCCACCGGTGTGGAGGCCGCCGCGAGGCCTGCGGGGCCTGGCCGCGGTGCCGGTGGGCGGCGGCGGGGCCAGGCTGCGGCACCCGTGGGCGGCGGCGGGGCCTGGCCGGGCTTCGAGACGACGCGCCGAGCGAAGCTCGCAGCGCGGACGGCGAGCGGGCGGGCCGCCGCCCACGGGTGCATCAAGCAGCCCGGCCCAGCAAACACAACGAAGCCGCCCGGCCCCACAGGGGCCGGGCGGCTCACGCATCAGGCCGCTAGGCGGCTCTCAGCGATTGTTTCAGCGCATCTGCGTGCCGGCAGCGCCCAGGCGCTCGCAGGCCTCGACAACGCGGGCGGCCATGCCGGCCTCGGCCGACTTGCCCCACGTGCGCGGGTCGTACTGCTTCTTGATGCCGACCTCGCCGTCGATCTTGAGGACGCCGTCGTAGTTGCGCAGCATGTGGTCAACGACCGGGCGGGTGAACGCGTACTGCGTGTCGGTGTCGACGTTCATCTTGATGACGCCGTTGGCGACAGCGGTGGCGATCTCCTCGGCGGTGGAGCCGGAGCCGCCGTGCATGACCAGGTCGAAGGGACGGTGGTCGAGGCCGTAGTGCTCAGCGACCTCCTTCTGGATGGTGCCGAGCAGCTCGGGACGCAGCTTCACGTGGCCGGGCTTGTAGGCGCCGTGCACGTTGCCGAAGGTCAGAGCGGTCAGGTAGCGGCCGTTCTCGCCCAGGCCCAGGGCCTCGACGGTCTTGATGGCGTCGGCGGTGGTGGTGTACAGCTTCTCGTTGATCTCGCCAACGACGCCGTCTTCCTCGCCACCGACAGCGCCGACCTCGATCTCGAGGATCGTGTTGGCCTTGACGGACAGGGCGAGCAGTTCCTTGGCGATCTCGAGGTTCTCGTCGAGGTCGATGGCGGAACCGTCCCACATGTGGGACTGGAAGGTGGGCAGCTTGCCTTCGGCAACCTGGCCGGCCTCGATCTCGAGGAGGGGGCGGACCCAGGAGTCGATGTTCTGCTTGGCGCAGTGGTCGGTGTGCAGAGCCACGGTGATGCCGTAGTTCTTGGCAACCTCGGTCGCGTAGGCAGCGAGGGCCAGCGAGCCGGTGACGCGGTTCTTGATGGTGGAGCCGGAGCCGTATTCGGCGCCGCCAACGGACACCTGGAGGATACCGTCGGACTCGGCCTCGGCGAAGCCCTGGAGGGCGGCGGTGATGGTCTGGGACGAGGTCACGTTGATCGCGGGGTAGGCGAACTTGCCATCCCGTGCGCGATTCAGCATCTCTGCGTAGACCTCAGGGGTTGCGATAGGCACTTGGAGCCTCCTAATCGAGTGACAGTTTTGTCGTGATAGATTCTCTCACATTTTGCACGAGCGGGGAGGGGAAGGAAGTCCCGTTTGGACGGTTTTCTTCCAACCCCTCCCCTGCTGTTATGCGTCAGTTGGAGCGGCCGACGCGGACTCCGAGTTCGGCGACGGACATGACGTCCGTGAGAGTCTTGGCGACGTCTCCCTGCGCATTCGTGCCACGGAATCGGAGGTAGGAGCCGTTGCCCGCAACCGGGATGTCGACGGTGTCGGGGACGTTCGCCAAGGTCGTCGCGAGGATGGGGTTGCCCTGAGCCTTGGCGTCGGCCTTGTTGTCACCCTGCCCCTTGAGGGCGTCACGCGATCCAGCGAGGTAGATCTGGACGTCCTTGGCGCGGCCCGAGGCCTTGGGTCCGTTGCCGGCGCGCGGCGTGTACGTGACGGCGCAGACGTCGTATCCGGTGGCGCCGTCGCCGATCTTCAGGTCGATCCAGTGCGGCCACTTGCGGGCGTTGTCGGTGCCGGGCAGCTTGGCCTCGTTGGCATCGACATACTGGGAGTGCCAGTAGGTCGCGGGATCACCGTCGGTGGCCTTGGATTCCTCGCCGTGCTCCCAGCGGGTTTCGACGGAGTCGGCTGCCACGGCCTTGGCCTCGATGCGTGGGCCGCACACGCCGATCAGGCCTTCGCTGGCCACGGTCTTCTCACCGGAGTGCGAGACGGTGACGGTGAAGGTCGCTTCACCGAATTCGGTGGTGGGGCGCGCCCAGAACTTCACGACGCGGGTCTCGCCGGGGGCGAGGCGGTCGATCGGCTGGGGTCCGTTGGCGAGCTTCCAGGAGTTCGAGACCGCGGGGGTCAGGTGGATCTTGGTCGCTTCCTTGTTGCCCTTGTTGGTGACGGAGACCTTGAGGACGGTTTCGCCCCAGTTCTCGTCGCCGACGATGGGCAGGGAGGCGCGGTTCATGCCGGACAGGGCGGTCTTCGGGTAGGCCTCGTCACCAACGCGTTCAATGCTCACGTCGAGGGCCGAGGAGGCCTGGGAGGTGAGGGTGAAGACCGAGTGGCTGTTGACGGTGACATCGAACGGCAGCTGCGCGACGGTACCTTCGGCGGTCTTCTCGCCACCGTTGGGGCGACGCGACAGGTAGCCGGAGTCGATGACGCTCAGGTACTGGTTGGTCATGGCGTTACGCAGGCGGAAGCCACCCTCGGCGGGTTCAGCGACCCACTTCTGGGGGTTACGCGTCGCGTAGTCGCCCTGGAAGGTGGGGGTGAATTCCTGGCTCGTATCGGCGCACGCGTAGGCGGTTACCGGGTGTCCCGGGGTCGTCGACACGTGGGACTCGGAGTTCGGCGTTTCCTCGGAGTAGACGGCGAGGCAGCGGTTCGTGTTGACCGAGCGGATCCGGTAGTAGCCGTCGGGCGTGGCGGTCAGATCCCAGTTATCGGAGGTAGTTCCCGCGGTCGGGGCACCACCCGACACGCTCAGGGCTCGTCCGTCGGCCAGTGCGATCGTGTACTGGCCGGGGGCGAGGGTGTCGCGCGTGGGGTCGACGTAGGTGGAGGGCTCACCCAGGGCCTTGATGCGCGCCTTGAAAGCCGCAACGTTTCCGTCGGCCTTGGGGGTCTTCGCGTTCCAGAACATCTGGGCGCCGTAGCGCAGGCCTTCGGCGACCCAGGCCTCTGCCTCATGGTCGGTGACCATACCGTGGCCACCCTGCCAGATGGAGACCTTGCCTCCGCGGATGGAGGCGTCGGGAACCGAGTACTTCTCGTTGTGGTAGAACGTGTTCATCGTCCACTTTCCGTAGACGCCTTCCAGGCCCTGCACCTGCATGACGTAGGAGGACGGCTGATCACGGTAGTAGTACAGGGCGGAGGAGGCGTTCACGAGGGTGTAACCGGCGTCGACGAGGGCCTTCGCAGGCAGGCCGCGGTTGGCGTTCTTCTTGCTGGACTCACCCTTGCCCCAGTATTCGATGATGACGTCCTTGTCGATCGGGATGCGCGAGATATCGGCGATGCCGTCGTTCCACAGGCGCAGCGTGCCGCCTCGGGACTTCACGTGCGCGTTGACCTTGTTGACGAAGTCGTTGAAGGCGGCGTCGAAGGTCATGGACTGGTCGCCGTAGTGGTTGCGAATCTGCTGGAGGTACTTCTTGAAGTCGCCGGGGTCCTGCTTGAAGAAGAACTCGTCGGCGCCCATGTGCCATTCGGTGGAGCCGAAGGTGTCCATGTACTCGTCGATGAGGTCGAAGTAGAACTTCTGGGCGGCGGGGTCGATGAAGTTGAGGTGGTTGGGGCTCTTCTTGCCGGAGTCGTCAGCGACCTGGTACTGCGGGAAGTTGCCAAGGATGGTGCCTGTGTGGCCGGGGGCGTTGAGGAGCGGGACGACGCGGACGCCGACCTCGCGGCCGTGCGCAACGATGGCCTTGACCTCGTCCTTCGTGTAGTAGGAGAAGGAGGTGGTGGCGGGGTACTTGTCGGACTTGAGGCGCAGCTCGAGGGACAGGTAGTTCATCTTCAGGTCGGACATGCGGTCGATCTGTCGGGTGATCCAGTCCGTCGTGATGTGGGTGCCGCAGGCGCACAGAGTGGCGCCGCGGTCTGCGAAGCGCGGAATGTCGGTGACGGAGCCTGCGGGCACGCTTCCGTGACCCGAGCGGACGGCCTGCTCGAGAGTGCGCGCGCCCCACAGGAGGCCAGCGCGGGTGGCGGCCGTGATCTGCGCACCGTTTCCGGTGACGGTCAGCTGGTAGCCCTCATCACCGAGGTCGCTGCGGGACGCGTTGATCGTCAGAGTGACGGCGTTGGAGGCTGCGGCTCCGGTTCCTTCGGTGATGCCGGTGATGCCGGCGTCGGTGAGGGCACGGCTCAGCAGAGCACTGACGCCGGCGGCTTCGGCGGAGTCAGGGCGAACAATCTGGAGGCCGGCACTGGGTGTCCACGTGCCCGAGGCCGGGGTCCAGCCTTCGAGGGAGGGGATCGTCACGGGGACATTGGGGGCGGCCTGCGCGTGCAGGTGGGAGGTCAGGGGGACGAGGACCGCGGTGACGAGCGCACACACGGAGGCGAGGATCAGTGCGACCTTCGCTCGTGAGCGCGCGAGCCGCGGTGCCCGCACATGGCTTGGCGATGACTGAGGCATTAATTCTCCTGTTCAACGGTTTGCTTCCACGCAAACTGTCTAAAGCCCGAATTAAAACGGATGCTCCGTATCCATTCCGACTACTTTTTGGCTTGCAAAGCCTATCAAAGGTCGGAGGTTAAAAACAATAGAAACGGTAAAAGAACAGTTGGTCAGCGAGAATGTCGGTCAACCGGGTTAATTAGTGTATTTCAGTTTGACACTTCACCCACAAGTCACTAGCTTTGCGTGCCCTCCAGACGCGACGCGTGCGCCCACATAACGATCGCGGCGGCATGACCAACGTTCATGGACCGAGTCGAACCGCGCTGAGTAATCGCAACGACGATCTCGCACGCCCGGATCATCTCCTCGCTCAGTCCGGAGGCCTCCGATCCGAACACAAGGCAGGCTCGCTCAGGCAGCACCGCGCCTTCGAGCGCGACGGACCCCTCAACGTTGTCGACGCCGACGAGTGTCAAGCCTTCCTTCGAGCAATGCTCAACGAGTTCACGCACTTCGGGACGGTGATCCACCGGCAGGTAGCGGTCGGTGACCATCGCGCCGCGTCGGTTCCACCGCTTGCGCCCCACGACGTGCACGCGGCGCGCACCCATAGCATTCGCCGTTCGTACAATCGACCCGATGTTGAAGTCGTGATCGAGATTCTCCACTGCCACCTCGAAGGGCAGCGAGCGGGCGGCGATGTCCGCGCGGATCGCATCCATCGTCCAGTAGCGGTAGCGGTCCTCGACGTTGCGCCGATCCCCCGCTGCCAGAAGCTCCCGATCGTAGTGCTCGCCGACCGGCCAGGCGGCCTCCCCACCCGGCCACGGACCGACCCCGACCTGCCCAGACTGCGCGGCCCCGGCCTCGTCGTTCCCGCACGCGCCATCACGCGCGATGTCACACCCGTTTTCGAACTCGTTCACGGATCCCACCCTAGCGGCACCGTAGAATGGAGGCATGACTGCCCTGACGCACGAACCGACACCACTGACCGATCTGCCTCCCGTCACCGCGTGGCTCTCTGACATGGACGGCGTCCTGGTCAAGGAGAATCGAGCGCTTCCGGGCGCGAACGAGTTCCTCGCCGCTCTGCGCGGGAAGAACATCCCCTTCCTGGTCCTCACGAACAATTCGGTGTTCACGAACCGCGACCTGTCCGCGCGCCTGGCGAACTCCGGCCTGGACATCCCCGAGGACAACATCTGGACCTCCGCGAACGCGACGGCCGCCTTCCTGCACCAGCAGTCGCCCGGCTCGACAGCGTACGTCATCGGCGAGGCCGGCCTGACCACCGCGATCCACTCCGCGGGATACGTGATGACCGAGATCGATCCCGAGTTCGTGGTGCTCGGCGAGGTGCGTTCCTACGACTTCCACGCGCTGACCCACGCAATCCGCCTCATCGAGGGCGGCGCGAAGTTCATCGCGACCAACCCTGATGTGTCGGGCCCCTCCGACGAGGGCACCCTGCCCGCCTGCGGCGCCATCGCCGCAATGATTACGGCGGCGACCGGGCAGAAGCCCTACTTCGTGGGCAAGCCGAACCCCGTCATGATCCGCGCTGGCCTGAACAAGATCGGCGCGCACTCCGAGAGCGCCGCCATGGTCGGCGACCGCATGGACACGGACGTGCGCGCGGGCGTCGAGGCAGGCCTGCGCACCCACCTGGTCCTGTCGGGTTCCACGGCCCGCGAGGACATCAACAATTTCCCGTTCCGCCCCTTCGGCATCCACGAGGGCATCGGCGATCTCATCGAGCTCGTCGAGGCGGCGCACTGACCCACACCGATCCGGAAGGAACACCCATGACCAACGATTCCCACAAGGCGCGCCTGGCTGCCCTCGTTCAGGAACTCTCCGTCATCCACGAGAAGGTCACCCTGGCGTCGGGGCGCGAGTCCGACTTCTACGTCGACATGCGCCGCTCGACCCTGCACCACGAGGCGGCTCCCCTCATCGGCCACGTCATGCTGGACCTCCTGGAGGAGTCCGGATTCGCGGTGGGCGAGGAGTACGTGGCCGTCGGCGGTCTGACGATGGGTGCGGACCCCGTCGCGACCGCGATGATGCACGCCGCCGCGTCGCGCGGCCTGGACCTGGACGCATTCGTCGTGCGTAAGGCCGCGAAGGATCACGGCATGAAGCGCCGCATCGAGGGCCCGGACGTCGTCGGCAAGAACGTCGTCGTCCTCGAGGACACGTCGACGACCGGCGGCTCTCCGCTGGAGGCCGCGCTCACGCTGCGCGAGGCCGGCGCGAACGTCGTCGCCGTCGCAGTGATCGTGGACCGCGCGACGGGCGCGAAGGAGCGCATTGAGGCCGAGGGCTTCCCGTACTTCTACGCGCTGGGCCTGGAGGACATCGGCCTGGCCTGATTCAGCTTGCATTGACGAGGCCGGGGCCGGGTTCTGCGTGAACCTGGCCCCGGCCTCGTATCGGTGCGCGTGCCCTCACATGTGGGGCACAGAGCGCATGGCGCGCGCGGTCACCCAGCGCGGGGCGACCTTCATGGCGCCCATGGCGACCTTGTAGGGGATGGTCGGGGTGACCTGAACGCGGCCCGAGCGCACGGCGTCGAGGGCCTCCGTGACGACCTGTTCGGGGCTGGCCATGAGCCAGGAGGGTGTCGAGCGCATGTCGACGCCCGCGCGCTCGAAGAAGGGTGTGTCGACGGGGCCGGGGCAGACGACCGTGGCGGTGATGCCCGATCCCTTGAGCTCGGCGGCGAGGCCCTCGGTGAAGGCGACGACCCAGGCCTTGTGGGCGGAGTAGGTGCCCGCTCCCGTGCGCGAGGCGACAGAGCCGACGTTGAGGATGGCTCCGCGTCCGCGCGAGCGCATGGAGATGCCGGCGTGGTGGGCCAGGGTCATGACGGCGCGGACCATGACGTTGAGGCCGTTGATTTCATTGTCGAGGCTGTTGTCCAGGAAGTCGGTTCCAAGTCCAAAGCCGGCGTTGTTGACGAGGAGGTCGACGGGAGCCAGGTCGGGCTTGTCGTGATCGGCCGGCCCTCCCACATCGAGCCGGGCGGCGACGCGTGCGCAGCCTTCATCGGTCGACAGGTCCGCTGCAATCACCTCGGCGCGCACGCCGGCGACGTTCGCGAGCGAGTCCGCGAGCGCGCGCAGGGCTTCTTCGCTGCGCGCGACGAGCACGAGGTCGTGGCCCGCGGCGGCCAGCTGCCAACAGAATTCTTCACCAATGCCGGAGGTTGCTCCGGTGACCAGCGCTGTTCCCATGGGGGAAGTCTAGCGCCGCATGGTGCGCGCAGCACGAAGCCGGGGCGGGAACGCTTCGCGCTCCCGCCCCGGCTTGGCGTGTCATCGGGTCCGGATCAGGTATCCGGCTCCACCACCGGCGAGAGCCGCCGGGATGACGAGGAGGACCAGCCAGTAGGGGCTCCATCCGCCCGATCGGCCACCATCAACAGCCGCAGCGATCGGCATAGTACCCGCAGCCTCGGCCGTCCCGTTCTCGGGGGCGGCCACGCTACCACTCTGCGCTGCCTCGCCGCTCTGCGCTCCGCTCTGGGGCGCAGCCGAGGGGCTCGCGGACGGGGTGGCCGCGGGAGCCGCCTTCGGGGCGGTTACCGGGGCGGAGCTGGCCGCACCGGTCGTTCCACTTGCCGCACCGTTGCTGCGGGCGGCAGGTGCGCCGGTCGCGCTGCCACCCGTGGCCGCGGGAGCGGCCGTGCGACTTGCGCCGGAAGCGGCCGGGGTCCCAGCGTTGCTCGCGGGTGCGGGCGCTGCGGGCACTCGAACCGGTCCGCCACTGGGTGCGGGTGCCGGGAAGGGCCGCGGCATGGGTGCCGGGTCCGCGCTCGGTGCAGGTGCGGGCGCAGGCTCAGCGCTCGGCGCGGGTGCCGGGGCCGGGTCCGCGGTCGGAGAGGGAGCCGGAGCAGGCGCCGGATCCGTCGTCGGTGCGGGGAACGGCGTCGGCATCGGTGCGGGGTCAACGCTCGGAGCAGGCGCAGGTGCGGGATCCGTGGTCGGAGCCGGCGCCGGATCGACGGTCGGTTCAGGCGACGGAGCAGGATCCGCAGTGGGCGCGGGAGCAGGGGTCGGGTCCACAGTCGGCTCAGGTGCCGGAGTCGGCTCAGGTGCCGGGGTGGGGACCGGTTCCGGCACCGGGGACGGGCCGGGAGACGGCGTCGGCACAGGCTCTTCGTCCACCGGCGCGGGCTGCTCATTATGGCGTCCGGATCGGACGATGACGGTGAAGGACTGCGGCTCCGCAAGCGTGCGGTCGCCGCTGCGTGCGCCCACCTCGATGCGGTAGGTACCCGGCGCGCTGAAGACCCAGTTGCCGTGCATGTGTGTGGCTTCGGTCGTGTGGACGACGCCGTCGCCCTTCGTTGAGTCGAAGTGAACCTTCGCGCCCGCTCCGAAGGTGCCGCCCTGGAAGAATGCAACGCGCGCACCTTCGGGAGCCTGCGCGAGGTGCAGGGTCAGGTCGGCACCCTCGGGCAGGGCAGCGTAGTCGATACCCTCGGTGGACAGGCCGGGCCACACGATGTCACTGTTCTGCGTCTCGGGCAGCACGTAGGTGGCAGTGCCCACCGGTCCGAGCACGTCGTAGCTCGCATCCGACAGGGACGCGGGACGCACGAAGCGCGCGTTGGGTGCAACCGTGAGGGTCGTGGAGCCGACGGTGCGCAGCACGGAGGTGCGCGCATTGGTCAGGGAGTCGTCCTTGACGGCCAGGCCGTAGGTGAGGCCGCCCTCACCGCTCGCCTGGGTGAGGCGCACGTCCAGGTGTCCGCGCGCGATCTCGACGGGGTCGCTCAGCAGGGACGAGGCCGGGTCCGGAGTTGCGTCGTTTCCGCCGTTGTCGGGGGCGGGAGCAGGCGCGGGCGTCGGGTTCGGCGCGGGCTCCGGTTCCTCGGGGGCGGCGATGCCGTCGCGCATCTTGAGCATCGCAGTCAGGCCCACATGGGAACCGACGGTCACGTCGGAGGCATCAGCGACGGTCATGACCGCGTCCGAGAGCGGGTGGGGGCGCAGGGTGACGCGGATGTACATGGGGTCGGTCTGGCACACGCCGAGGTCCTGCGTCTTCATGTCCATGCCGCCCGCGCCCAGGGTGCCTTCCATGGAGCACCAGGGGCTGAAATCCCACTTGGACTCGAGGAACTCGATCTTGTAGGTGGCGCGCAGGGTCGGGTCGTTGGCGCGCACCGTGGCGGTGTACTGATCGGTCGAGCCGGGGAGGAGGTCGTAGGAGACCTCGACGCGGCGCGAGGAGATCGGCAGGTGGTCGGGGTTCCACACGGGAGCCGGATCCGGGTTGGAGGGACCGAGGATCGTGTCGGTGCCGCCGACGGTGACGGGCTCGGTGTCCTTCTGCGAGTAGTGGACGGTCTGCGAGATCCAGCGCGCCGAGGCGGAGTCACCGGGAATGTAGATCGCTTGAACGGCCGCAGTATCGGCGCCGAGCAGCTCGGAGACGGTCGCTCGGCCACCTTCAACGGGAACCTCGGTGAGGAAGTAGCCGTTGACGGTGATCCACGCGCGGCCCGTGTCGGTGGCGACGCCCGTGTCGAGCGTGATGTCGGTCAGGTGGTTATCACCGGGGTGTTCGCGCTCGGCGTGGTGGGACACGGTGAGGGTCGGAGTGGCGGCGTTTCCGTCGGTGCGCTCAGCGCGCGCCGCGTTGTACGCGGATTCAATGTCCTTGATCGTGCCGTCGGCGGGGTTCGCGCCGCCGACCTGCCAGACCAGCGGCGTGATCGGCGAGGAGTAGATGGCAGTGCCGTCGGCGCTACGGGCGGTCATCTTGTAGTTCGCGACGTAGCGGCCCGGCTGCGTGAAGGTCGTGTACAGGTGCGTGTGGCGCGGGTTGTAGACGCTGCGGTACGCGGTGTCGTGACTGGAGAGGAAGCGGTTCACGCTGTCACCGTTGTCGATGAACATCTCCATGCGGCCCGGGCCGTCGACGCTGATGAGGTCGAGCGTGTAGGTCTCGCCTTCGAACTTGTCGGTGTCTCCGATTTCGCCGGCGCCGAGGCCCGCCCAGATGGGTGTGTTACCGGGGCCGGGATTCTGAGGCGCAGCGTTCAGGACGGTGCCCTCGGCACCCAGGAAGGCCAGGTCGGGACGCTTTGCCGGGATGACGAGCTGCGACTTCGCCTCGTCTTTCTCGCCGGTGCCGGTCCATGCCTTGGGAATCCACAGAGCGGTCTTCTCCATCGGCATGTTGATGGTGTTCAGAGAGAAGCTGTTGGTGTCGTCATGCCAGACGGGGATGGGTGCATCAACGTGCTGTCCAGTAACGATCCATTCCTTGTCCTGGTCGGGACCGGCCCACGCGGCGGCGGGGGTCAATGCCAGGAAGAGGGCGAGCGCAGCTGTGCTGATGCGTCGCAGGTGTGACATTCGAGTGCCTTTTCTAGCTATGTTGTAGGTGAGAATCATTATCACTCTAAATAAGCTCTCACACAACTCACAGCGATCAGGCATGTTTCACGCGTGTTTCACGCAGCCTCCTCTCTCCCCCGCCGATAGGCTCGACCCCATGAGATTTGCGACCTGGAACGTCAACTCCATCCGCACGCGCGTCGACCGCGTCATTGCTTTCCTTCAGCGCTCAGGCACAGACGTGCTGGCGATGCAGGAAATTAAGTGCCGCCCCGACCAGTTCCCTACGGAAGCATTTGAGGAGGCCGGCTACCACGTCGCCATCCACGGTCTCAATCAGTGGAACGGCGTCGCCATCGCCTCCCGTCTGCCGATCCTGGACGTGCAGGACCACTTCCCCACCCAGCCCGCCTTCGGCGAACCGCCCGTGGTCGAAGCTCGCGCGCTCGGCGTCACCATCGACACGACCGACACACTCCCCTCCGGGGATGGGCAGGCCTCGTCGATGACGATCTGGAGCCTGTACGTCCCCAACGGCCGCGAGCTCACGCACGCGCACTACGCCTACAAGCTGGAGTGGCTCGCGAACCTCGCCGAGCAGGGCCGCGGCTGGCTCGCCGACCCGAGCGCCCTGATTGCCCTCGTCGGCGACTGGAACGTCGCTCCCCTCGATGAGGACGTGTGGGACATGAGCGCCTTCGAGGGAGCCACGCACGTGTCGGCGCCCGAGCGCGAGGCCTTCGCCGCTTTCGCCGCGGACGGCTGGGTTGAGGTCACTCGCGAGCGCGTCACAAACTACACCTACTGGGACTACCAAAAGCTGCGCTTCCCCAAGAACGAGGGCATGCGCATCGACTTCGCCTACTGCTCGCCGGCCCTCGCCGCGCGCGTGAGCGGCGCACAGATCGACCGCGACGAGCGCAAGGGAAAGGGTGCGTCCGACCACGTGCCCGTCATCATCGACGTCGACTAAGAGGTAAACGAGGCCGGAACTCAGCCGGCCGACACGGGTCGAGGCCTGGGCGTGCGCCCAGGCCTCGTTCCGTATCGATTACGCATGCTCGCGCGCGAGGCGCAGCAGCTCGGAATTGAGGGCTGACCAGTTGTCGTGATGCCACTGCCCGAAAGGCTCCGCGCCAACGAAGGCGGCGCTGGCGCGAAGGTCGCGGTCCGCCCACACGAAGGAGCCGGATTGTCCGAAGTGCCCGATCGTGCGCGGGGAGGCGTCGGGCGCGGTCCAGTGCGGCGACTTCTCACCGCGAATCTCGAGGCCGAGGCCCCACGGGCAGGGATTGAAGCGCCCGTAGCCGGGCACAACGCCTGCGAGCGCAGGAAACTGCGACAGTGCCGCGAGGGCTGCCAAGGGCCCACTCAGCAACGTTGGGCGTGCGAGCTCGGCGCCGAAGAGGCTGACGTCGGACGCACTGGCAACGCCCGCATGGGCGGGGCTACCGGGAATATCGGCCGTCGCCATGCCAAGCGGATCAAAGACCGTCTCGCGCACCCACTGCGCAATGCCGACGCCAGTCGCGGCCTCAATCACCTCGCCGAGGACGTCGAAGCCCTCGTTCGAGTAGATCCGGCGCTTCTCGGGAGCAGCGACGGGGCGGCGCCCCTCGAACGGCAGGCCCGAGGCGTGGGCGAGCAGGTGACGGACCGTCGCCCCCTCGGGACCCGCGGGATCATCGAGGGAAATCAGGCCTCGTTCGACAGCAACCAGCACCGACCAGGCGACGATCGGCTTGGTTACCGACGCGAGCGGGAAGACGCGATCGACGTCTCCGTGCGCAAAGACGACGTCGCCCTCGACACGAAGGACGAGGGCGACATCGAAAGACGGCAGCGGGCCGATCACGCGGTGGCCTCCGGGGCCGCACCAACCTCGGCGGCCGCAGTGGTCTTTTCGCTGATCTTACGCAGTGTGCGGGCGTAGACCTCAGCAACCTCCTCGGGCACCGAAGCGCCGAGCTGGAGGACGTAGTGCGCGGGCAGGTGCAGGAGCTGCACGCACACGGCCAGGAAGTCCGCGACGAACTCGCGGGCGTCGATCGGCTCATCGTTGTAGCGAGCCGAAACGACCGATCCGTACCAGTAGCGAATGAGGATCTTCGCCAGGGTGCGAGGAGTAGTACCGATATCGGCACCCTCCTCTTCGACGAAGGTCTGGATCATCGCAGTGAGGGCTTCCTCCATCTGCTGGGTGCGGTACTTGTAGTGCGCGTGTGCAGGGTGCGACTCGGAGGACGACTCAGCCCACAGGACACAGTCCAGAGCGATCGCCGCGTCGGCGCCGGGCTTCATGGCGAAGCGCATCTCTCCGACCGCCCAGTCAACGAACGAGCCTGCGGTGATGCCACCCTCGTCGAAGCCGCCTTCCATCTCCTCGTTAATGGTGACGTCGAAGAGAGCGTTCATCTCCTCGTGGCGCTGGATCGCACTGCGCAGGATCGCTTCCTTGGAGGGGAAGTGATAGACGACGGCGGGGTGCGAAATACCGACTCGACGACCGAGGTCGCGCAGAGAGAAGCCGTTATAGCCCCTCTCCGCGATGAGAACCATCGCTGCCGAGAGGATGGATTCACGCGTCGCCTGTCCTACGGAGTAGGCGCCACGGGCCTTCCTCTGGGTTGTCATATCATCTCCTGCTGTTGCGGGCACCACATACCGCGTGCCCGAAATACACACTGGTAGTCAGTGTACCGCGCAATCTCAGGGTTTATCAACATTCATGACAAGCCCATCAATGGAGTCGTTAATGTCAACTGTCACATTCTGACCATCTTGAACGTCTCCACTGAGCAGCAGCTTGGCCAGTCGATCACCGATCTCCCGCTGAATCGAGCGGCGCAGCGGACGTGCTCCGAAGGCCGGATCATAGCCGACTCGAGCAAGCCATCCACGGGCCGGTTCGGTTACTGTCAAACCGATGCGACGCTCGCGCAGGCGAGACTCCAGTGACGCGACGAGCAAATCGACGATCTCTCCCAGATTTTCGCGGGTAAGAGCGTCAAACATAACCGTCTCATCCAACCTATTAAGGAACTCCGGACGGAAGGCCGCCGACACGACGGACATGACAGACTCCCGCTTTTCTTCGGGTGTCAAGTAGGGGTCCGCCAGGAACTGCGATCCAAGGTTCGAGGTGAGGATCAGAATGGTGTTGCGGAAGTCGACCGTCCGCCCCTGTCCGTCAGTGAGACGCCCATCATCCAGAACCTGCAAAAGAATGTCAAAAATCTCAGGATCGGCCTTCTCAACTTCGTCCAGCAGAACCACGGAATAGGGACGACGGCGCACCGCCTCGGTCAGCTGACCGCCCTGCTCGTAGCCCACGTACCCCGGAGGGGCACCGACAAGGCGCGCCACCGAGTGCTTTTCAGAGTACTCGGACATGTCGATACGCACCATCGCACGCTCGTCGTCGAAGAGGAACTCCGCGAGCGCCTTGGCCAGCTCTGTCTTACCAACACCCGTCGGCCCGAGGAAAAGGAACGAACCGGTCGGACGGTTCGGGTCGGACAGGCCCGCGCGGGAGCGGCGGACCGCGTCGGACACCGCACGCACGGCATCTTTCTGACCGATGAGGCGCTTTCCGAGCTCATCCTCCATATGCAGGAGCTTGTCCGTCTCCGTTTGCAGGAGCTTACCCGTCGGAATTCCGGTCCACGCCTCGATCACCTCGGCGATCTCTGCGGGGCCGACCTTCTCGGCGATCATCGGCTCGTCGTCGCTTCGGGCATCCTGCTCCTCGGCCTGCGCTTCCGCCTCGGCGATCTGACGCTCAACTGCCGGGATTTCACCGTTCTGCAGGCGCCCGGCTTCCTCCCATCGCCCCTCGCGCACGGCCAGGTCCAGCTGGGTACGCAGCGAGTCGAGCTGGACGCGCAGGTCACCAACGCGGTTGTGACCAGCCTTCTCAGCCTCCCAGCGAGCCGTCAGAGCACGCAGACTCTCCTCGCGGTCGGCGAGGTCCGCGCGCAGCTTGCTCAGCCGTTCCTGCGTAGCCTCATCCAGACCCTCCGGATCGGACTCGGTCAGGTAGGACTCCTCCATACGGAGGCGATCCACGCTGCGGCGCAGCTCGTCGATCTCGACGGGCGAGGAGTCCAGCTCCATGCGCAGGCGCGAGGCTGCCTCGTCGATCAGGTCGATCGCCTTGTCAGGCAGCTGACGCCCCGTGATGTAGCGGTTAGACAGGGTCGCCGCGGCAACGAGCGCGCCGTCGGAGATGGTCACCTTGTGGTGAGCCTCGTACTTCGGCGCGATACCGCGCAGGATCGCGACGGTGTCCTCAACCGAGGGCTCGCCGACGAACACCTGCTGGAAGCGACGCTCCAGCGCCGGGTCCTTTTCGATGTTCTCGCGGTACTCGTCGAGTGTCGTCGCGCCGACCATGCGCAGCTCGCCACGGGCGAGCATGGGCTTGAGCATGTTGCCCGCATCCATCGCACCCTCAGAGCCGCCGCCCGCACCAACGACGGTGTGCAGCTCGTCGATGAAGGTGATGATCTGCCCGTCCGAGCGAGAAATCTCGGACAGCACCGCCTTCAGGCGCTCCTCGAATTCACCGCGGTACTTCGCGCCGGCGACCATCGATGCTACGTCGAGGGAGACGAGGCGCTTGTCGCGCAGGGACTCCGGAACGTCGCCCGCAACGATGCGCTGGGCGAGGCCTTCAACGACGGCCGTCTTACCGACGCCCGGCTCGCCGATCAGAACCGGGTTGTTCTTGGTACGGCGAGACAGGACCTGCACGACGCGGCGAATCTCGTTGTCGCGGCCGATAACCGGGTCAAGCTTTCCTTCGCGCGCCACCTCGGTCAGGTCGCGGCCGTACTTGGACAGGGCCTCGAAGGACCCTTCGGGGTCAGCCGAGGTAATCGGGTCGGGACGCAGCTGCGCGAGCGCCTGAGTCAGCGCATCAGCATCGACTCCAGCCTGAGAGAGGATACGACCCGCCTCGGTCTGCGATGCGGCCAGCGCGATGAGCAGATGCTCGGTCGAGATGTACTGGTCGCCGGCGGCCTCGGCGCGCTCACCCGCGTCGCGGACGACCGCGAGCAGAGCGTTCGAGGGCTGGGCGCTTCCGGTGGATGCGCCCTGCGCACTCGGGAGCGCCACGAGGGCATTGCGGGTGCGCGCGCCGATCGCACGCACGTCGGCCCCAACGGCCTCGAGCAGGGAGAGCGCGATGCCCTCGCGCTGTTCAATCAATGCCTCAAGCAGATGAATAGGCTCCACCTGCGGGTTACCGGCTGCACCGGCAGCCTGCAGCGCAGAGGAGACGGCCTCCTGCGCCTTCGTTGTCATTTCATGTGCCATGAAATCACTCCTCCAAAAGTTCTTGTCTGGTGGCGTCGAGTCACTTGACGCCTTCTGACAGTCACAACGAAGCTAAAGTTGAGTCTATTCCACTCAACTTCAATTTTGGGGAGGATGTGAGTCAGTTCTCCGGAAGCCAGGCGGGGCCGTCAAACCCGCGCTGATGACCACCGGCAGGACCGGGCCCTTCATCATCATCGAGACCATAGCGCTCCTCGAGCGCACGGAAAAGCTGAAGGGTTGTCGCCAGCGCACACATCACCTGCTGCACGAGCTGCGCATCCGTCGCGCCATACTCGTAATCAGCATTCACCTCGGCGACGACACGGTCCCCCTCGTCCTGATCAGCGACGTAGGCCTTGGGCCACAGGAACTCGCCATGCCACGCCTGGAGGAAGTCACGCAGATCCTCGCCAAATTCAATCGGGACGAGATTCTTCATGAAAGCAACAATGGACAAAACCTCGCGCGAATCACCGAGGAAGCGGAAGCAGAACAGGTGCCCTTCCCAGAAGCCACACAGGTCCCCATCACTGTCGATACGCCAGGCCCATCCCTCAGAGTCAAAAAGGAGCCCTAAGCGCTCCTGCGTGATGGGACGAACCATATCGAAACGATTGGCCTCAAACTCCGAATTACCCGTGACAATTCCTTCCGGAGGTGCTGCGTTGCTACCCTCCCATTGTTCCATATCAGGGGCGATATCGTCTGGCAGATCGCGGCGGCGAGGCGTCTCCTCGCCGTCGGTTCCACCGTCGGCATCCGCCCGCCATAGCCAGCCCATGATGATCCCCTATTCGTGCCGATCTTCGTTAACGCGCCACTGCGTCGCTACCGACGGGGCGAAAGCGCGCCGACCGCCCCTAACCTTGGCCTGCACATGCACACCCATTGGCGCCTCCTCCGCTCACCTCGTCGTGTTACCAGCACGTGTCTTGGTACCTTCACAGTAGCGCAGAAACCGCGAAAAACCAACGCCCCCAAGGCTTTGCGACCCCTCTTTAACTCGGCGAGACCGGGCGGGCGACACCATCGTCGCAGCTCACCCGGGGCGCTCGAAACACCTCTCCCTCATATGTATGGTTGCTCACATTTGCAGATAGCCCTTGCGGAACTCAAAAGTTTCTACTAAATAGAGCAATTTTGATTGCCCACACTCCCACCATTCACCGACGTCTCACCATACCCAGCAGGCGGCGCGGGAACCTGGGGCACCGGAATCGACGAGGCCGGGGCACCTCCACCGGGGACGAGCGGCAGATCGGGCAGCGGCAGAGTCCTCGCACTCCTCGTCACGAGCCAACGCAGTGCCCACTCCGCGGGACCGCGAGAGGAACCCGCAACCTCGGCAATGACGCAACCGATCCCGATAAGCGCCCACACCCCCAGCGCGATGAGGCCGGACACCGCCACCCCCAGCGAACGCACGCCACACACGCCGAGCACGCTGAAGATGAGAATGAAGAGCAGCGTCTGCGAGAGATAGGCCGTCATCGAGCGTCGGCCAATCGCACTCAGGAACGCGCACACCGTGCCCAGCTTCTCCCGCGGACCGCCGCCCACGAGCGCCAAGAGCGCCAGCCAGCCGCAGGCGCCCGCAACACCGGACGCATGAAAGAGCGGATAGGACCAGGCGGCCGAATTGGAGAACGCCCAGTCCAGCTGCATGAGCGCGAAAGGCGCGCCTCCCAGCGCACCGATCGCCAGACCTCCGAACGCGATGCCCGCCAGGAGCGCCCCACGCCCACGCGGATCCTGCAGGAAGCCCCAGCGCGCAACTCCCACGCCGATCATGACGCAGGGGACCACCAGCGCCGTCAACACCGTCGCAGGCGTCGCGACGAGCCAGGACCCAAAAGACACCAGCGGGTACCAGGCGTTGAGCGACATGGGTCCGTGATATTCCAGCACCATCGGCTCTCGCCCCATCATCGCGCCACCCATCGTTATACCCATCAGACTCAAGGTTGCAATGAGCGAACCCGCAAGAATGCGAGCCCACCCACGCCTCATGACGATCACTTCGGCGAAGATGACCGCGACGAGGCCGTAGGCACCGATGATGTCTCCCGAAAAGACGATGCCGTGCACCAGGCCAAAGGCGAGCATCCACCACCCGCGGCGGCGGATCAGACGCGCGGCCGCACGATGGGATCGGCGCTCGACACGATCGCGAAAAATCTCCCACTGGACGGGGTTCCAGCCAGCGCTCAGTTCAGGGGGAAGAGCGTCCAACGCGAAGCGGCGCTCGCGTTCGATCGTGCGCGAGGCCATGATCGCCATGCCAAAACCGAAGAGAATCGAAAACAGCGGGTAGGCCCTGCGATCGACGAACAGGGTCCGCGCCAGGTACCACCACTGGTCGGCGCTGCCCATAGCCGCGAGCGCAGCGTGTCCTGCCCGGGGAGTCTCCGGGAAGTAAGCAATCCAAAAGGGCACATTCGCCAGAGCAATGAGCGCAAGCATGAGGCCGCGCGCAACGTCTGGTGCAGGGAAACGCACCTGGCGTGCGCCCGTGAAAGACAGGGTGTGCATGAGGTCCTCTCGCTCTACCTGGGATAGAAAAGGGGCGAGGCCGGAGTTTCTCCGGGGCCTCGCCCCTCCATGTGTGCCATGGGTCAGCCGATGGCCGACATCATCGCCTGCTGGCGAAGCTCTCGGCGCCTGCCGTTGGCTTTCACTACCAGCACGATGCCGATAATCATGATGATCGTGCCACTGACGCCGACCACCGAAGACCAAATGAGGCCATTCGTGCTGGACTTCGTGATGTCACCAGCACTGGCATCCATGCCCGCAATGTCGGCTCCCGCAGGCAGACCCTCACAGTCGATGCGGTAGGTACCCGCGGGCAGATCCGTGGCCGTGTAGTAGTTGTTAATCCCGGCGAACGAGTGCATGTCGTAGACGTCGCCATCCGTGTCCGTCATCGTGCACGACGTTGCCTCGACGTCGCCGAGGAGGATCGTGTACTGCCCGTTGGCGCCAACCTCGACGGTCCCGCCATTGGTAATGCTGACGGCGTTCACATCCTCGGGCGCCTCCGTGTTGAGGCCTGAGACAGCGACCACGGCAAAGATGACCGGGGCGATGATCAGCATCATGAGCAGGCCCAGAACAATCATGATCGTGCCCGGAGCTCGACTGGGCAGGTTCATGGGTGGCATGACTGCGGGACCGGCGTACGCGGCGCCCGGGTAGCCGCCCTGGGCGGGCATGGTGCCGTCCTGTCCGTACTGCGGCCAGGGCGTGCCCTGCTCGCCGGGGACTCCGTAAGGCCTGGGATTCGACATGAGGAAAGCCTTCCTAGAAATTCTTATGTGTCAGCATAGCAACGCGTGCATACGGCGTGATAACACCGGCAGCGACGTCAGGCCTGGCGGACAATCCGCAGGCGCTCCTCACGCAGCTGCGCGACGCCGGGAACCTCGAGGGGTTCCAGCGTGGTTCCGGTGGCACGCTCAAGCAGCAGGTCCGCCAGCTCGGGGTTACGCGCGAGCGCGGGACCGTGCATGTAGGTCGCGATGATGGAGCCCTGGACAGCGCCGTCGTAGCGGACCTCAGGTGCTTCTTCTCCCTGGGGCGTACCGTTTCCGACGCCCGAGATGACGCGCCCCAGCGGGGAGGCCTCGGGGCCGAGGACGGTGCCTCCACCGTGGTTTTCAAAGCCCGTGAGGGTCTGCGTGAGCCCCTCAAGGACGGGCTCGCAGACGAGCTCGCCGATAGCCCGGTGCCCCTGAGGGCGAGTCGTAATGTCGAGGACTCCCATGCCGGGAACGCGTGCGCCGCGCGCATCCTCGTACCAGTGACCGAGCACCTGCAGGGAGGCACAGATCGCCAGGAGTGGGCGGCCCGCGTCAAGGGCACGGGCGAGACCGGAGGTGCCGCGGAACTTGTCGGCCGCAAGCGCCTGGGCGGTGTCTTCACCTCCGCCAAGCGTGTAGATGTCGAGGCTCTCGGGGATCTCCTCGGTCAGGCCGACGTGGACAACCTCGGCGTCGATACCGCGCCTGCGGGCGCGCTCGGCCAGAATCAGTGCGTTGCCGCTGTCGCCGTAGGTCCCCAGGACCTCGGGCATGAGGACGCCGATTCGCAGCGTGGAGGCGCTCATCGGGTGCCTTCCTTTCGATCGAGCAGGACCTTGAAGTCGCGCATGGCCGTGTAGTTGAGGAGCATCTCGACGCGGCCGGGCTCGCACGCGGCCAGGGCGTCCATGGGCAGCGGGACGAGGTCACAGTGGACGCCCGCGTATTCGAGCCGCACAGCAAGGTCGGCGCCACGTTCACCACAGGCGACAACGCGACGGCCGGGCTGCTTAACTGCGGAAAAATCGACATCCCACAGCCAGGAGAGATCCTGGCCGTCGGGCACCTGGCCGTTCACTCCGATGACGACCTGCTCGACGCGCGGGTCGATCATCGTCATGGCCTCCTGCCAACCGGCGGGGTTCTTGGCGAGCATGAGGCGCGCGCGTCGACCGTTGACGTTGTGGACGGAGTAGCGTCCGGCGACCTCGGTGACACTACTGACGGCCGCGGCGGCAGCCGCGGGGTCGATGCCCATGGCGACGGCGGCGGCGACGGCCTGCGCGGCGTTGCCAAGGTTGGCGCGCCCGGGAAGCTTCAGCTCGAGGGGAACACTGACACCGTCCGGTCCACGCAGCGTCGCACGCGGGCCCTCGGGGGCCAGCTCGACGTCCTCGAGCCACCACTGAGGCTGAGGACGGCTGCTGAGCTCAGGAAGTTCCTCGCCGTCGAAAGCGGGAATCAGGTGCCAGTCCTCGCCGGAGCGGACGACGCGGCCACCGCGCGGGTATGCGGCGGAGTCTGCACCCCATCCACCACCGGCCGCAACCCACACGACGTTCGGATTGTCGGCGGCGGCCGAGACGATCAACGGGTCGTCGCAGTTGGCGACGACGACGGCGTCCGGATGCGCAGATGCCCCGTCGCGCAGACGACGCTCGACGGAGCCGATTTCGCCGACGCGGTCGAGCTGATCGCGCGAGAGATTCAGGTACACGAAGACCGATGGATTGACGTCGGCGGCGACGCCGGGCACGTGCATTTCGTCGACCTCAAGGGCTGCGCGCGTCGCCCCCTTACCCTGCATGAGCGCCGTCAGGACACCGGAGGTCATATTGTCGCCGTTGATGTTCGAGGCGACGGGCCCCGCGCTTTCCAGCGCCGCGCGCACCATACGCGTGGTCGTCGACTTGCCGTTCGTGCCGGTCACGATGACAGAGGAGAAGGGGGCAGCCAGTTCCTCGAGGAGCTTCGGGGAGATACGCAGGGCAACCTCGCCGCCGATCATGCCCCCGGAGCCGCGCCCAAGGGCACGCGATGCGAAGCGGGCGGCGCCACCGGCCGCTGTGGCCAGGCGAGAGCGCACCGACAGGTGATGCGAAGATTTCGTCATGCATCCACGTTAACGCATGCGGGGCGTCGGTTGCGCCGCCGACGCATCTCGATCCTCGCTATCAGGACACAGACGAGGGGCGCCACTCGGACCGCTTTCCTCGCGCGACACGCTGATACGTACCTGACCTGCACAGATAGTTACGTATTGCATATCGACGTTATCCACGCCATCTCTCTGTGATGGCGTCGATATGTCCCACCGGTCAATATCGACCGATGAGCCACCCAAGAGCATCGTCCCACCGGCCCACAACATGAGCATTTTCAAGGAAAAGGTGCATCCGCCGACAAAATTGCAGGTCAGAGGGCATTTCCAAAAAAATAGTAGCGAATCTGACGCACGCATTTCACGGAGCCCCTGCACGTTTGTGCCAAGCGATGGACACCTCAAGAATCGACTATCAAAACCCACCGTGACCTGGTAAAACTATGTTCAGCAGGCGCAAGCCTGTCGCCTGTTCCAGGCTTCGGTCGGGGATCCTGTGTGCCCCCGGATCCTCGATCGAATTATGCTGCGGGACCCATCCACTGGATGGGTCCCGCAGTCCTTTATGTGTCGATGCCTAGCGGCGAGAGACAATCGTCCCTTCAATCACCGCGCGCCCATTCGATCGCGGCGCAGCCGGAAGGGCCGAACGCGCCGAAGCCTCGGAGGAGGCGAGCGCCGCGAGCGCCCGCACCGGATTCCACACGGTGAGAGAGCCCCCGGAGCGAGATTCAGACCTCGAGGAGCTATCCCACGGGCGCTGGCCTCGGCGCATCGGCATGACCTGTCCATCCGCAGACGCAGCGAACACGCGGTTGCGCTTGGCTTCGGCCGCTGCGACCGCCCCACGCAGGGCGTCGCGCTCCTCTTCCAAGGCCTCGACGCGCCGCTCGAGCTCGAGGATGCGTCGAATACCCGCCAGGTTGATGCCCTCTTCCTGGCTCATCCGCTGCACGTCGCGCAGACGCTGCACGTCCCGCTTCGTATATCGGCGTCCCCGCCCCTTAGTACGGGCGGGGATCACCAGGCCGAGGCGGTCGTACTGGCGCAGGGTCTGCGGATGCATGCCCGCCAGCTCGGCCGCAACCGAGATGACGAACGTGATCGCATCGTCCGATCCCGTCTTCGCCATGGCTTACTCCTCCACGGCCTCGAACAGGGAGGCGCGGACGTCGAGGTCACCCTCGGCCTTCGCCATCTCCTTCGCGAGCTTCTTGAGGTCGCGGCTCGGCTTGTCCGGAACCTGGATGGCCACGCGGGCGATCAGGTCACCCGTCGCCTTGGAGGTCTTCACTCCCCCGCCGCGCACGCGGATCTCGGAACCCGAGGAGGAACCCGCAGGCACCTTGACCGTGGCCGTGTTGCCGTCGATCATCGGCACGTCGACGACGGTGCCAAGGATGGCCTCGGACACGGTCACGGGCAGGGTGAGGACCAGGTCATCACCCTCGCGCGAGAACACGGGATGCGGCTTGACGGTCACAGCGACCTCGAGGTCGCCGGTGGGACCGCCGTTGATGCCGGGCTTGCCGTGGCCCTTGACGCGGACCTTCTGACCGTCCTTAATGCCCGCGGGAATGCGGACCTTGATCGGAGAGCCGCCAACCTTGATGGTCAGGGTCGCACCGTTCAGGGCCTGACGGAAGGAAATGGCCAGCTTTGCGCGCACGGTCCCGCCCTTTTCAGGGGTGGGCGCCGCCTGCTGGGCGTGACTGGCTCCGCCGAAGGGCGAGCCGTAGGGGTCGCCCCCAAATCGCGCGCCACCGCCGCCACCGCCGAAGAGGCCGGAGAGGATGTCCTCAAAGCCAGCCCCGCCGCCGGGCATGCCGGAGGTCTGGAAGCGCACGTTGTGGCCGCCTCCACCGAAGCCGCCGGCGCCACCGAAGGCACCGAAGAGGTCCTCGAAGCCACCCGCGCCGCCCGATCCGGCGGAGAAGCGTGCCCCGCCGCTAGCCATCGCGCGGATCGCGTCGTAGCGCTTGCGATCCTCGTCATTGGACAGGACGGCGTAGGCCTCGCCGATTTCCTTGAACTTGGCCTCAGCGGCCTTGTCGCCCGGGTTCTGATCCGGGTGCCACTGCCGAGCCAGCTTGCGGTAGGCCTTGGTGATGGCCTTCTTATCCGCCGTCTTGTCAACTCCGAGGACCTTGTAGAAGTCCTTGGAGAACCATTCCTGTTCACTCACGCGCGTGTCACCTCTCTTTCAGTTGCGAGCGTGTTGTTGCTGTTATTCAGGGTTGTTCACCAGCACCTTCGCGGCGCGCACCACGCGGTCTCCGCGGCGGTAGCCACTGGTGAGGACCTGCCCGATGACGGGATGGTCGACATCCGGGCTGGTGGTCGCCATGAGGGCGTCGTGCTGGGCGGGATCGAAGTCGTCGCCCGGGGCGCCGTAGCGCTCCAGCTCGAAACGCGTCTTGAGCGTCTCCTCGAGCTTCGTGGCGATCGACGCGAAGGGGCCGTCCTCCAGGTCGCCGTGCGCGCGGGCGGCGGCGATGTCGTCGAGGACGCTGATGAGCGACTCGATGACCTCGTCCTGGCCCGCGGTCTTGTGGCCGGGGATGGCCTCCTTGGAGCGGCGCACGTAGTTGGCGTACTCCTGGCCCTGGTTGTACAGCTCCGCGTTGGCGCGGGCCAGCTGGTCCTCGACGCTCGCGATACGCTCGAGGGCCTTGGCGAGGTCGGAGTCCTCGATCTGCTCCTCGAAGGCACTCATGTCGTCGGTCGAACCCTCGGACGAGGCCTGGGCAGCGTCATCCGCGCCGGGTGCGGTCTCGTTGTTCTCGGCCGCCTGGCCGGCCGGGGCCGACTCGAAGGAGTCGGCCCCGGCGACGTTGGCGTCTTCGTTGGGCGCCGAGAAACCGTTGGTTTCTTCGGTGCTCACTTGTTGTCCTCGTCAACGATCTCGGCGTCCACGACGTCGTCCTGCGCGGGCGCGGACTGGGCGCCGGCCTCGTCGGCCTGCTGCTTGGCGTAGATCTCCTGGCCAATCTTCATGCCGGACTCGGACAGGGTCGCCATGGCGGTCTTCACGGCCTCGATGTCGTCACCCTTGAGGGCTTCCTTGACGGCGTCGACGTCCTTCTGGACGCCCTCGCGGGTCTCCTCGGAGATCTTGTCGGCCTCGTCCTTGAGCAGCTTCTCCGTCGCGTAGACGGTCTGCTCAGCCTGGTTGCGGGTGTCGGCCTCTTCGCGGCGCTTCTTGTCCTCGGCGGCGTGCTCCTCGGCCTCGCGCACCATGCGGTCGATGTCTTCCTTGGGCAGGGACGAACCGCCGGTGATCGTCACCGACTGCTCCTTGCCGGTGCCACGGTCCTTCGCGGAGACGTGAACGATGCCGTTCGCGTCGATGTCGAAGGTGACCTCGATCTGCGGCACGCCACGGGGGGCCGGGGCAATGCCGGACAGCTCGAAGGTGCCGAGCAGCTTGTTGTCACGGGCGAACTCACGCTCGCCCTGGTAGACCTGGATGAGCACGGAGGGCTGGCCGTCCTCGGCGGTGGAGAAGATCTCCGAAGCCTTGGTCGGGATGGCCGTGTTGCGGTCGA
Source organism: Schaalia odontolytica (assembly GCF_002847525.1). Taxonomy (GTDB): domain Bacteria; phylum Actinomycetota; class Actinomycetes; order Actinomycetales; family Actinomycetaceae; genus Pauljensenia; species Pauljensenia odontolytica_B. The sequence goes on from NZ_PKKM01000003.1 coordinate 219,593, forward strand.
TGAGCTTGGTCATGACGCCACCCTTGGTCTCGATACCGAGCGACAGCGGGGTCACGTCGATGAGCAGGACGTCCTTGCGGTCACCCTGGATGACGCCGGCCTGCAGGGCGGCGCCCACGGCGACGACCTCATCGGGGTTGACACCCTTGTTGGGCTCGCGACCGCCGGTCAGCTCCTTGACGACCTCGGTGACGGCGGGCATACGGGTGGAGCCGCCGACGAGCACGACGTGGTCGATCTCGGAGACGGTCACGCCGGCCTCGGCCATGACATCGCGGAAGGGCTTCTTGGTGCGCTCGAGCAGGTCGGAGGTGAGCTCCTCGAACTTGGCGCGCGTGAGGGACTCATCCAGGTGGATGGGGCCGTCAGCGGTCATGGACAGGTACTGCAGCGAGATGTTCGTGGAGGTCGCGGAGGACAGCTCCTTCTTCGCCTGCTCAGCGGCTTCCTTCAGGCGCTGGAGGGCGACCGCATCCTTGGACAGGTCGGCGCCGGTCTTGGCCTTGACCTGGTCGATCAGCCAGTTGACAATGCGCTGATCCCAGTCATCGCCGCCCAGGTTGTTGTCGCCGGAGGTGGCGCGCACCTGGATGGTGGAGAAGCCGTCGTCATCCTTGCCCACCTCGAGGAGGGACACGTCGAAGGTGCCGCCACCGAGGTCGAAGACCAGGATGAGCTCGTCTTCCTTGCCCTTTTCGAGGCCGTAGGCCAGGGCCGCGGCGGTGGGCTCGTTGACGATGCGCTCGACCTTCAGGCCGGCGATCTGACCGGCGTCCTTGGTGGCCTGACGCTGGGCGTCGTTGAAGTAGGCGGGGACGGTGATGACAGCCTCGGTGACGGGCTCGCCCAGGTAGGCCTCGGCGTCAGCCTTCAGCTTCATGAGGATGCGCGCGGAGATTTCCTGCGCGGTGTACTTCTTGCCGTCGATCTCCGTGGTCCAGTCGGTGCCCATGTGGCGCTTGACGGAGGAGATGGTGCGGTCAACGTTGGTGACGGCCTGGCGCTTGGCGATCTCGCCAACCAGGACCTCACCGGTCTTGGAGAAGGCGACGACCGAGGGGGTCGTGCGGGCGCCTTCAGCGTTGGGGATGATAGTGGGCTCGCCGCCTTCGAGGACGGCGATAGCGGAGTTGGTGGTACCGAGGTCGATGCCGACTGCACGTGCCATGGTTGGTTTCCTTTCGTTCACGAGGCCGTCTCCGCTTCCGGAGCGGCTCGCGTTGGTCTGTGTGGTCTATGTGGTGCCGGGAAGGTCCCGACACATCCTTGAGTCTGTTGTACTCAACTTTAGGAGCAGGGTTTTTATTCCGCAACCCGAAGCTCTCAAACCTGAGTCTGATTCACTCAACTTTGCGGGATCGACTTTTATTCCATCGTCGAGCCCCACAAGCTTGAGCTACTCAAAACCTGAGTCTGATGTACTCAACTTTGTTTGCTCACTTTTATTCCATCCCACCTGGCTAGACGAAACACGGTCTGGCGCTACCAAAAGTTCCATAGTGTCAAGCGTCCGTAAGTCAGACGAAAGCCCATCGTAAGTTATTGCAAAATTCGAAAGTGGCGTACTACACCCTTCCTCTGGCAAACTAGTAACGCTCTCAACGACTGAGAGCCCCGTCAATCAATGGAGACTTGATGCGCATCACGAAACGACTGGCTGGCAGCCTCCTTGCCGGCCTACTGACACTAGGAATGGCAGGTCCCGCCTTGGCCGACACGCCAGCAGCCGACGGTGCCCCGTCCGGCGCCCCCACCACCCAGGCCACCTACGACGCGCGCTACGCGATCCCCGCAGCCGTCGCAGCCTCTGACCAGACAAAGGTCGCACAGTGGCAGGACATGAAGTACGCCATGTTCATCCACTGGGGCGTCTACTCCTCCTACGCAGGCTGGTACAAGGGCCAGAAGCAGGAAGTGGGCTACCCCGAGCAGATCAAGGCGTGGGGACACCAGCAGACCTGGGACTCCCGCATTCCGCTGCAGGGCATTCCCCGTGATGAGTACCTGGCCACCGCCCAGACCTTCGAGGCTCCCAACTTCGACGCGACCGCGTGGTGTCAGCAGGCCAAGGACAGCGGCATGAAGATGCTGCTCATCACCTCCAAGCACCACGATGGCTTCGCCATGTGGGACACGGCCACGACCGACTACAACTTCACCAAGCAGTCACCCTCGCACCGCGACCCACTCCTCGAGCTGTCGCAGGCCTGCAAGAAGGTCGGCATCAAGTTCGGCCTCTACTTCTCCAACATCGACTGGGAGAAGCAGCCCGAGAACCCGTGGCGTAACGACAACACGCTGAACGAAGAGGGCTACATGGACTACATCCATGAGCAGCTCAAGGAACTCCTCGGCGGCAAGTACGGCGAGATCGCCGAGCTCTGGTACGACATGGGCAAGCCGAACCCCGAGCAGTCCGACCAGCTGCGCCAGTGGGCGCACGAGCTCCAGCCGAACATCATGATCAACTCCCGCGTGGGCAACGACCGCGCGGACTTCGAGGTCGGCTGGGACAACGAGATGCAGTCCGAGCAGACCCAGGGTCCCTGGGAGTCGGCCGTTTCGATCTTCCACAAGACCTGGGGCTACGCGAACTGGGACGACGCTGCCCCCAAGTTCAAGGACACCGGCTACCCGGACTACTCCGAGGAAGACTGGGACCACATGATCGACGTCGACAACACGACGGCGTTGCGTAAGGCCCCTGGCGGCGCCCACACCAAGACCACCGAGATCGTGGGCAACATGTTCTCGACCGTGGCCCTGGGCGGTCAGTTCCTCTTCAACGTCGGCCCGAAGTTCGACGGCTCCTACGACCCGTGGGACGCCTCCGTCCTCAAGGGCGTCGGCGACTGGAACCGCGCTCACCCCGGCATCCTCAACAACTCTCGCCCGACCCACTTCCCCATCGAAACCTGGGGTAAGACCATGGTCGATGACTCCCACATCTACCTGGGCATCGAGAAGTGGCCCGCCGACGGCATGATTACGCTGCGCGGCGCCGGCGCCAACGACATCTCCTCGGTGAAGCTGGACGGCTCCGACGCGGCCCTGACCTACAAGGTCGAGGGCAACGACCTCGTCATCACGCTGCCCGCGCAGCCCGACGAGATCCTCCCCGTCGTCACGGTCACCACGAACGGCACGCCCAACTACGTGCCCACCGGCCTGACCACCATCGGCACCGACGCGACCACGATCCCTGCCTCCGGCCTCGAAAAGTTCAAGGCCCCCACCCCCAAGACCGGCGAGACCAGCTTCACGGCCTCCATCACCTCGGGCGACAAGGTCGCCTCGGGCGTGAGCGTCGCCTTCGACACCGAAGGCTTCACGGACACCTACGCGAAGTACAAGGTCACCGTCGCCGGACAGGTCATTAAGGACCTGACCGTCGCCCAGCTCAAGGAAGGTGTCGGCCCCTTCACGATCGGCCCGAACCAGACCGCTCGCGTGACCTTGGAATACGACAACCCGACGTACGCCCTCAAGGGCTTCGGCAAGGACACGACCGTCAAGTCGGTCACCGTCAAGGCCGAGAAGCTCTCGACCCCCGCCGTGACCGTCGATCCCACGACCGTCGAGGCCGGCAAGACCGTCACCGTGAAGGGCACGGGCTTCGCGCCCGAGTCCACCGTGACGCTCACGCTGCACTCTGAGCCCGTCGAGGTCGGCACCGCCACCACGGACGAGAACGGTGACTTCACCGCTGAGGTGACTGTCCCCGCCAACACCGAGGCCGGGGACCACACGGTTGTCGCCGAGTCCAGCGCGCCGGTCGTCTCCGCGACCGCTCCACTGACGGTCACCGTTCCCCCGGCACCCGCCGAGGAGCCGAGCGCCGCTCCGAGCGAGCAGCCCTCCGCGGCCCCGGCTCCCGCCCCCGAACAGGGTGGCAAGGGTGGCCTGGCCCGCACCGGCGCCAACGCGCTGATCCTCGTCGCGGCCGCACTGGTCGCCGCAGGAGCGGGCACGGCGTTCATCCGCCGCTCGCGCCTGGCCAAGGCCTAATCATCGCGTGGGCATAACCACCACAGACGGGGGCGGGGCGTACCTGACGGTACGCCCCGCCCCCACTTACACTTAAGGGATGCGCTGCGACCACTTTGACGCCGGGACCTGCCGGTCCTGCTCCCTCCTCCCCCAGCCCTACGAGCGTCAGCTCGACGGCAAGGTGGAGGCCGTCGCGGCAACCCTCTCCGCCGCCCCCGGAGCCGGCGAGATCGCCTGGCTGACCCCGGCCTCGTCCCCCGAGAAGGGCTTCCGCACGAGCGCGAAGCTCGTCGTCGGAGGAACCCGCCGCCGCCCCACCCTGGGCATCCTGGGGCCTGACCGCCGCGGCGTCGACCTGCCCGGCTGTCCCATCCAGCACCCCGCAATCAACCGCGCAACGCCCGGCCTCAAGCGCTTCATCCGCTCGCTGGACCTGACGCCCTACGACGTTCCCACTAAGCGCGGGGAGCTCAAGAACATCCTCATCACCGTGGGCGACGGCGAGCGGCTCATGATCCGCTTCGTGCTGCGCACGCGCGACCGCGTCTCCGACATTCGCTCGGCACTGCCGCTGCTGCGCGACCTCGTGCCCAGCGCACACGTCGTCACTGCGAACATTCACCCGACACACGAGGCCATCGTGGAGGGCCCCGACGAGATCATCCTGACCCGGGCACGCACGCTCCCCCTGGCCGTGGAAGGCCTCGAGCTGGGGCCTCGCTCCTTCGCGCAGACCAACGCGTCCGTCGCCTCCACCCTGTACGAGCAGGCCTCGGCCTGGGCCTCGCGCCCCTTCGCCGATGGGCGGCTGCCCGAGAGCCTGTGGGACCTGTACTGCGGCGTCGGTGGCTTCGCCCTCGCCTGTGCTCGCGCCGGATTCCCGCACGTGACCGGCGTCGAGGTGTCCTCCGGGGCGATCTCCTCGGCGATCAGCGCCGCCCGCCACGCTGGCCTGTCGCGGTCGGCTGCGTCCTTCATCGCGGACGATGCGACCTCGTGGGCTCAAGCCCAGTCACCCGAGGACGTGCCCGACGTGATCGTCGTGAACCCGCCGCGTCGAGGCATCGGCGCGGACCTGGCCGCCTTCCTCAACGAGTGCGACGCACCCCGCGTCATCTACTCCTCGTGCAACCCCGCATCGCTGGCCACGGACCTGGCGGCCATGCCCACGCTGCGCCCCGTCGAGGGACGCCTCTTCGACATGTTCCCGCACACGACCCACGCCGAGGTCGCTCTCCTCCTCGAGCGCGCGTAGGTCGCACAGATCGCGCGGCCCACCGCGGCCTCGGACCGTTACAATTGGACCTAACGTTAGGAGAAACATGACCGTCGAACTTATCACCGCCGCCACGCCTGAGATCCACGAGGCCATGGGGCGCCTGATCCCCCAGCTGTCCCGCTCCGCCGCCCCCATGAGCGAGGCCGACGTGGAGCGCTTCCTCTCCCAGTCCGGCGTGCACTTCTTCGTGTTCCGCTCCGACACCGCTGACGCGGAGGGCAACCACCCGATCCTCGGCATGCTGTCGCTGGCCACCTTCGAGATCCCCACGGGCGTGCGCGCGTGGGTCGAGGACGTCGTCGTCGACGAGGCCGCCCGCGGCCAGGGTGCCGGCCAGTCCCTCGTGGTCGCCGCGATCGAGCACGCTCAGAAGATCGGTGCCCGCACCGTCGACCTCACCTCGCGCCCCTCGCGCGAGGCCGCGAACCGCCTCTACCAGCGCGCCGGCTTCCAGCTGCGCGAGACCAACGTGTACCGCGTGACGCTCGAGAAGAAGTGAGCACGCTGCGCTTGCGTAGCTAGTTTCGGTTGTGACGCTTGCGTTGCGTGCTGATGCCTGCTGATGCTTGGTGACGCTAGCGTTCCACGTGTCGCTTGCGTTCGCTTACACCCCATACATTCTGTGCGATACCGCCCGCCCCCCGCATCATGCGGGGGGCGGGCGCTTCATTTGGAGCGCTAACGCGCGACTAGCTCCGGCCCGGCTCTCACTCCCGTGGGCGGCACTGACCTGGCGGCCGACGATACGGATAGGTTACGACGATGCGGATAGGTTATCCGCGTCCGGATAGGTTAATAAGCTATCCGGATCCTCATAACCTATCCATATGGCGACAACCTATCCGCATGCGCGCAGACGGTCAAGTCCTGTGGAGTGGTGTAATCGTTTTGTGTCCTTCGGGTTGGGTTATGCGGTGAGTTTGAGTGTGGTGTCCTCCTGTTGGGTGGGTTGGGGTGTGAGTCGTGATTTGGTGAGGACATCGAGGCTGAGGTAGCGTCGGCCTTCGGCCCATTCGTCGTTTTGTTCGGCGAGGACGGCTCCAACTAGGCGGATGATGGCCTGGCGGTTGGGGAAGATCCCCACGGAGTCGGTGCGTCGGCGGATTTCGCGGTTGAGGCGCTCATTGGGGTTGTTGGACCAGATCTGGGTCCACACTCCGGTGGGGAAGGACGCAAACGCGAGGACGTCTGCCCTGGCTTGATCGAGGTGATCACACACGGTGGGGAGCTTGTCGTGCACGTAGTCCAAAAGCCGGTCGTATTGGGCGTTGACCGATGCGGCGTCGGGCTGGTCGTACACCGAGTGCAGCATCGCTTTGACGGCGGGCCACAGCGCTTTGGGGGTGACCGACATGAGATTAGCGGCGTAGTGGGTGCGGCATCGTTGCCAGGCGGCTCCGGGCAGGTTCGCGGCGATGGCTTCAACCAGGCCCAGATGGGCGTCACTGGTCACCAGGCGCACGCCGGTCAGGCCTCGGGTGACCAGGTCAGCGAAGAACTCCTTCCACGCCGGGCCGGTCTCGCTGGTAGATGTGCGCACCCCCAGCACTTCTCGGTGTCCGTCATTGTTGACTCCGGTGGCAACCAGGACCGCGCACGAGACGACGCGGCCTCCTTCGCGCACCTTCATGGTGAGCGCGTCAGCGGCAACGAAGGTGAAAGGCCCGGCATCGTGGAGGGGACGGTTGCGGAACTGATCCACGTGCTCATCTAGGTCGGCTGCCATGCGTGAGACCTGGGACTTGGACAGTCCTGTGATCCCCAGGGTTTTGACGAGCTTGTCCATACGGCGCGTCGACACTCCTGCTAGGTAGCAGTCAGCGACCACTGTGATCAAGGCGCTTTCAGAGCGTTTGCGGCGTTGAAGCAACCACTCTGGAAAGTAGGTACCTGAGCGCAGCTTGGGGATAGCCACGTCAATGGTGCCAACCCTGGTATCCAGGGGCCGGTAGCGATACCCATTGCGCTGGGCGTGACGCTGGGGATCTTGTTGACCCCACTGGGCCCCGCACACCGCATCAGCGTCCGCTGATAGCAACGCGTTGATCATGTGCTGAAGTAAGGAACGCATCAGATCTGGGGATGCCTGGGACAACGCCTGGCCAAGCATGCCAGCAGGGTCGATAATATGAGGAGCGGTCATCGTTGTGCCTCCAAATC
>NZ_PKKM01000030.1 GCF_002847525.1 Schaalia odontolytica
TTCTCGAAGGATCACACGGTGACCGCACCCATATCAAACGGGCCGACCACCCACGGTTACACCACTATGCGGGACGCTACTGGCTCAGAATCCTGAGCATTGGTCACAGGAAGCTGGATTCCTGGCGATGCGTACTGCCCTCATTTCCTTTCTTAAGACGGAAGATCGGGTTATCAGGGGTGAGACAGGCCGTTTCGAGAAGTTCGATGGCGATGTCCAGACAGCCGTTGCTGCATTCACAGCTGCGGAGCAGGGAAACACTGACGAACTAGCGCGAATTCTCGCTCAGATGGAATCGGGACAGGGAGGTTCTGGATCTGTCAGCGCTCCTCCTCCCCAGACATCGGGTGGGTCGTCGACGAGTGGGGCTCAACCGGGCTCGTCTGTTGGTGGTAGTTCCTCGAATAGTGGTGGCACATCCTCTGGCGGAGGAACGCCCTCAAACTCGGGTGGTGGTTCGAATACGACTAACGGTGGTGGAGCCGGGGCAGCGTCAGGGACGTCATCCGCAGATCAAGCACCGGTGCAGAATAAGCCATCTGAATTCTAGGCAGGGAGCAGGAGAAAGCTATGGTTGATAGCCCTATGTACGACAGGCTGATGCGCCTCGTGGCAGCCCTTGAAAGCGCTGAAGCCTTGGTAGCATCGGATGGTGAGCACAATGCCATCGTTTGCGGATTAAATGAAGCCAATAACTCAACGTACCATTTACGTGCGAACCAAGGGTTTACTGGTGAAACGGGTAATGAGATCGATGCGTGGGCAGACGCAACGATGAAGCGTGTGCAGGGCATCAAGGAGAGTCATAACTCGGCGATGGAGTATTACGTCGAAGCCCGACGTGCAATGAAGCATATCTGTGAGGAAGCTCAGCAGCTTTCCCCCAATCTGGCTCTTCATAATTGAGGGTGTGGGGGTGGTATGCGGGGTTGGGCGTGTCGTGGCCGGGTAGAGGTCGAGGTCTTCCGATGATGGGGGTTGCG
>NZ_PKKM01000004.1 GCF_002847525.1 Schaalia odontolytica
GCCGACGCTACCTCAGCCTCGATGTCCTCACCAAATCACGACTCACACCCCAACCCACCCAACAGGAGGACACCACACTCAAACTCACCGCATAACCCACTCCGAAGGACACAAAACGATTACACCACTCCACAGGACTTGACCCCGACCGAAGACAACAACCTTTATCGTTGACTTCTACCCGCGCAGCGGGATCATTAAGGCCATCCGTGAGGCGTGAGCCGAACGCCCCCCGGCAGTTTTCTGAAAGCAGGAGGAATTGAGCATGTATCCGCGTCGTTCGCGTTTCTCCCCTGAGATACGTCCGGGCAACGCTCGGCAACAGCTCAGCATGACCATATGGGCCTGCGTGTTTCTCGCGTCCATAGTCGTCATGTTCGCTGCGTTTGTTCTGTCCGGTAATTTCGGTGTCCGTGAGTTGGTCTGTGTGATGATCGGCTCTGGCGCAGCGGTTGTCCTCGGCATCTGCTGCTTTGTCGCCCTCCCAACGCTCGTTCGCGCAATGCGCGATGCGCTGCAGGGACCGGGCGACAGCCGCCCAGCAATCGGTACATTCATCATGATTGCTGCCGCAGCACTCATCGGAACGACTATGGTCGTCATGGGAGGCGGGGCCTTCGCAGAAGGCTACGAAGACGCCCGTACCGGCCCCCAGACGAAGGCCGTCACAAGCTGCGAAAGATTCCGTACTGAGACCGAGCGAGGGCGTCGTGGCAGCACATACTACCGCAACTATTTCACTCTCCATTTTGACGACGGAAAGTCGCGTCGCTTCGAGATCAGGACGGACACGAAAGACGAGTTCGCACAGCCGACGAGCCCCTACTATGCCCTCTATCAGGCCTGTGTCGTCCGCCCTTTCACAACGTCTATCGTCGTCGACGTCTACCCGCGCAGCGGGATCATTAAGGCCATCCGTGAGGCGTGAGCCGAACGCACCCCGGCCTCGTCAATCCCAAACACGTCAGTGAGACCATGAGCAACCAGTCCCCCTTCTTTCCCTCGAGCGGTTTCCCCAGCCACGGCCAGGCCTCATCGTTTCTCGGGCACATGCCGCGGCTCTCGACGCGCGCGAACCTGATCGCGTTCGTCGTCATCGGTTTCTTCGGCACCATTGCCTACGCCTTCGCGTCGCTCGGCAAGTACGTGCACTTCGGGTTCTGGCGGCTCGTGTGGGTGGCCGCATGGTGCACCATTGGCCTGATTGCCGCGATCGCGTGCGTGCTCCTCTGTACCTATCTGCGCAGGCGTGGGTGCCGCGCGCAGGCCGGAGGGAACGCATCCTCCGGCAAGCTCTACGCCATTGTCACAATCGCGGTGGGTGTTATCGGAACCGTCGTCGTTGTTGTCTCGGGTGTCTACGGGATCGCCGTGATCCGGGACTTCGTGGAGGGGCCACACACGATGAAAGTCACCTCGTGTCAGCTCACCCAGAAGGAGCACTACAAGTCATCGGACGATTACAGCAAGGTCATCGACTACTACGACAATCACTTCGCCATGACCCTGGAGGACGGGACAACGCGCACACTCACGCTCGAGACCGAGAGCTCCGATGACCTCGCCAAGGAGGGCGGTGTCTCTCAAACCATCTACGAGACCTGCAAGGCGCGTTCCGGCGCGACTTCCCTGACCGTCGATGTCTACAGCCACAGCTGGATCATCGTCGACGCGCGGGTGAAATGAGCGGCACATGACCAAGGAGAAAACCACCACCCGCGAGAATCTGCTCGTCTGCGCAATCATCATCGCTTTCATGTCCCTCAACATCGTCTTAGGGTCCTTCTTCTCACCTCGCTCATGGGCACCGGCCGTCGTCACCGCAGCGGCCTCCTATCTGATTATCTTCATCGTGGTCGCAGCCGCCGCCGGCATCCGATTCCTGTACAGGGATTGGAAGACGCCTCCCCGCCACGGCGTCGGCCACCCATCTGCGACACTGCCCGCGAACCTCACTGGGCCTACCCCGACCCCTGCCCGCGCCCAGGCGGCCAGCCGCGAGCGCCCGGCCGCTCCCACACCGCCCGGCAATTTTGCGACCATCGACGGTGCCATCAGCTACGCGCAGCAATCCGGCTTTTCCATCATCAACCTGTTCGCCGAGCACACGCCGCTCAACGACTTCCGCGAGGCCGTGGGCGCGGAAATCATCTACCTGGTTCTCTCCCACATCGCCGAGCTCGACAAGAACGCCTCGGTCACCGTCACCGGGTCCGCGATGGACGGGGCGCTGACGCTGACCATCAGCGCCCTCACGCCTGAGGCATCCGTCCTGGGCGCGCGTCGCATGGGTGAGATCCGTGCCCTCATCGATAGCGTGAGCGGTAGTGTTGAGACTAACGAGCAGGTAGGTGCCTGGTCGCTCACCGCGCACATACCCGCCGCGGAGGACACACCTGCCTAGCCACGGCCTCGTCGATCCCAACCACCAAGAGAGACCATGAAGCCCTCCGACGCCCTCCCAGCCCCGTCCGGCGAACCTATCCAGGTCGACCCTCCGCTTTCTGCGAGCGGAGCCGGGACGACTCCCGTCACCAACGGCACATCGTCCCACGGCGCTGCGCCCACGTCCTCGAGGCTCTCCAGCGGCCAAGGAACCCGAGCATCGACGCCAACTCAAAAGGCCAGCCCCCTCGCTCTCTTTGTGGGTTTCTCGCTCGCAGCGTTGTTTCTGATCTTCTTTGTGTCCGCCGGCGTCTTCAACGCGCTCTTTCAAAGCGGTCTCGAGGCCCTGGTCTGGACACTCGTCAAGTCCCTCGCTGCACTGATCGCGGCGTTTCTCTGTTTTCCCTTCCGAGCGCTCAAACAGTTTCTGGAACGGGAGCTTCGGGGTGAGGCTCACGTCGAGGAGCCGTCCACACGCCAGGGCATGCGTGTCATTGCGGGCATCGCCGGAGTCGCGCTGTGCTTGTACGGGCTGGTCACCGGAGTACCCGCGGTCATCGATGCCGCAGTAGGTCCCCAACCCAAGGCAGTGTCCTCGTGTCATTTCTCGGAGAACCAGATCACCCAGAAGACTCGTCGATACGGGACCCGCACCTCCTACGACAATATCTTCGAGCTCACCTTCGAGGATGGCACGTCGCATACGACAACGCTGACAACCTCCGGCAGAAACGATATCGGGGGTAAGCCGGGCGTGGGCACCGATCTCCTCAGAGCCTGCGCACATCGTTCTCCCGACAAGATAACGGTGTACTACTACCCCTTCACGTGGATCCTCGCGGACGTGCGAATCGACGACTAGTCGCCGCACGGTCCCCGGCCTCGTCCAGGTCTGCCCCATCTGAGAAGGTCCCTATGAGCAACGATTTCTCCCCATACCTCTCTCAGCCCCCGGCGGCCCGGGAGCCACTCTCCCCCAGTACAGCGGCGCGGGTGTCACCGACGAACGTGTTCGCGACGCCCCCGCCCCCGCGCACGCCAGAAGGCCCCTCGAGGGGAAGGGCTCGCGGTATCGTCGCGCTTGTCATCACTGTATTCATCAGCGAGTGCATGGCGATCTTCCTGTGGGTAAGCACCACGACCTATGGCTTCACCAGGATCCTGTCGCTCGCGTTGGCATACAGTGTTGCGTTCCGGATCATGTTCGTGTGTCTGGCAGCGATCATCTGGCAGCTGCCCCGCTTTCGACGGGCCCGTCGGGCAGGATCGGCATCCGGCCATCGCAAGCGGCCCGCAGCCCTCGCGTTGTCGGTCTTCCTCCTCGTTCCGAGCGCATACATTGCTCTGGCCCACGGAACGCCCGTCGTCGTTGACCTCATAACGGGGCCTCGCACCGTCACCGTGTCCTCCTGCACCCACGAGATGCGTACGCACCAGATTAAATTTGTAGACTACCGAGGCAGACCGACGTTCAGTCGAGAATTCACGATGACTCTTCCCGACGGAACCACCCGTCAAACAGTGATCGGGCTTCGCCAGTTCGGGCATGCCGCTGAGATCGAGAAACCTCTGTTCGAAGCGTGCGTCAGGCATGACGGGGAGACCTCGATGACACTCGACGTCTACTACCGTTCCTGGGTGATTAGCGGCGCCAGGCTGGACTGACGAGGCTCGCCGTCTCTCCGTCCGCACGTACGCTTCGGTTGCTTCTCGTCTTCGTTCAACGAAGCCGTGAACCGGGGCGTGAAACGGGTCGGCTCACACCTGGGTGAGATGCGCGCCCTCATCGAGGCCGTGAGCGGTAGTGTGGAGACCGACGAGCAAGTCGGCGCTTGGTCGCTCACCGCGCACCCGGATCCTCCCGGAAGCGCACCCGTTCCCGAGGAAACACCCTAGGCTCGTCGTCACGCACCCGTCCGACAGGTAGCAGCCATGAGCAATCAATACCCTTATCTCTCCCCCTACGATCCGTCCACTGACGGCAGTCAACCCGCCAACCAGCCGCAGGTGCCGCAGCCGCAAGCGGGCGACGCGCAGCCTTCCTTGCCGCCGCTGTCATACCAGGGCTGGGAATACCAGGGGTCCCCATACGGGGAGGCGTATGCCGCGTCGTCCGACGCCGACGAGGTCTCTCAGAGTGTTCCTTCCCCCACCGATCCTTCCGGCGAGGACACAGCACCGAAGAAGCACACGGGGTGGTGGCTTCTCCTCCTGCTCGTGGGACTCCCCGTCGGCATGGTCTTCTATTTCTTCGGCGAGATGTTCGACTTTGGCACGGAACGGATCGTCTGGACCCTCATCAAGTGCGCCGTCGCGCTCGTCTTCGCCCTCGCCACGATCCCCCTCTATGCTGGTGCACGGCGCAATGCCCTCATGGCGAGCGCACGGGGCGACGAGAAACTGGCACAAACACGGCAGCTCGGCAAGGTCATGGCATCTCTCTTAGGCCTCGGGCTGTGCTTATACGCGCTGTCGAACGGCGTTCCCGCGGTGCTTGACGTCGCCGACGGCCCACACACCGTCACGGTCACGTCATGCAGCTTCGACCAGTACAAGACGAGTCGGTCACGCGCCCGCGGCGGCACCTCGACCGTGTATAAGAACCAGTTCATCATGACGTTTGAGGATGGCTCGACCCACACGCAGACCGTTGAGACGGACAGCAAGGATGAGATTGCGAGGCAAGGGGACGTGACGGCCGTCCTCTACGAGGCCTGCGCCCTGCGCTCCGGCAACGCAACCATGACCATCGGTTACTACACGCATTCGAGGGTCGTCGCGAGCGCGAGGATCAACAACTGATCGGTCCGCCCGCACGCGCGGCAGGCCCGCGCACGGGCCCCGGCCTCGTCCCCAACCTCTGCAACCCGAGAAAGACCCCATGTCACGCACCCCCGCTTCCTCTCCTCGTCGGGCGTCCTCACCCGCGCAAGGCCCGACAGGCGCAGGCGTCCTCAAGAAGGTCGCCACCGCCATCGGGGCCGTCCTCATGGCTCTGGTCATTGCTGCCATTTCCCTCTTCTGGTTCATCGGAGATCACACGGATTTCGGCCGCGAGCGCGTCGTGTGGAAAGCGCAGGCCTGCGGCGTTGGGCTCGTCCTCGTCGCCGGGCTCCTCATCGCGTGCGCGTTCGCGTACCTCGGCGTTTGGCGGGCCAAGCGCGACGTCGATATTGAGAAGTACAACCAGCGTTCCTTCGGCATCGTCGTCCTGTGCGTCACCGCGTTATTCGTGGGATTCCAGTCGATCAGCCGCGGCCTTCCCGCCTTCCGCGACCTGAAGGAGGGCGCCACCACCGTCACCGTCACCTCGTGCAGCTTCGAGCAGATGCCGCGGTCAAACTCGAAGACGCGCACTGATCGTGCGCCCGACAACGGATGGGACAACACCTTCACGATGACCCTCGCTGACGGCACCAAGCGCGCCACGGTCATCGAAACAGACAACGCTGACGACATCGCCTCGCGCAGCGGTCTCACGGGCGTCCTCTACGAGGCCTGCGCTCGGCGCTCCGGGTCCGCCTCCATGACCATGGAGGTCTACCCCCACACGTGGTCCATCGTCGATGCACGCATCGACTGAGACTGCCGCCTCCCGCCGCTCGGTAGTGTGCCATTGGCGCGCACGTCCCTCGCCCAATCGGCCCCTGGTGTGCGAGCCTCGACTAGTCGTATCGGTACCGGGCGACGCGGGGTTGCCTGCAACCGTCGTCCTCGATCAACGAAGCCGTGAAACGGGTCGTCTCACGCCTGGGTGAGGATCCCCGAGATGAAGCGCGCGCTGTGGTCGAGGGCGGCCTCGGCCTCGGGAATGACGGGGACTGAGAGCACGTAGACGTGGAATCCATCCGGCTCCACGCGCAGGCGCACGTCCACGCCAGCGCGAGCCGCCTTGCGGGCGAACTCGATCGCGTCTGGGCCCAAGATATCCGCGTCACCCTGGAAAATCCGCATCGGCGGCAGTCCCGACGGGTCACCAAAAAGGGGGCTGACCCGCCAGTCTGCGGGGTCCAGATCGCCCGCCCACGCGCGGCCCGCCCACTCCAGTCCGGGCGCGCGCAGGATCCTATCGCGGCCCTGCACCTCCTCAATCGCCGGGTTCGTCATGGTGACGTCCACCCACGGCGCGTACAGGACGAGGCCATCCACCTGGCGGTTGCCCGCGTCGCGTCGCTGCATGGCGAGGGAGAGCGCCAGGCCGCCACCCGCCGAGTCGCCGAAGACGATGACGCGACCGAACTCGGCCTGCGCCTCGTCGATGATGGGCTGGACGAAGTCGAACGCTTCGGTCGCGGTGTGCTCGGGGGCAAGGGGGTAGTCCGGAATGATGACGGGCAGGCCCGTACGGTCGATGAGGCCCTCAACGATGCCCCACTGGCCGTCAACCAGCGGGAAGAGGTAGGCACCGCCGTGCAGGAAGATGAGGGCACCACCCGAGCGCAGGCCCTGCTTCGGGAACACGCGGGTCACGCCTTTGTTGCTCGTCGCCGTGAAACGCGCTCGCATCGACGCGGGCATGGGGTGCTGCTGCGGGGCGTGCGCCGCCATGTCGCGCGCGGATTCCTCGGTGTGCAGCGCGGGAGGCGTGAGCCCCTTGCGGGCGTGAACGAGACGCATCTGGAGGGACATGGAGCCTCTTTCGCTCTGGCGGATCAACAAACGGTTTCTGTTCGCATCGGGACGCACCCGCGCGCCAACAGGTACCAGGATACGCTGCGTCCGCCCATCCTCACCCATCGCAGGGATTCTTCGCCACTGCCCCAGGAGTGTGAGTCCGGCACCCCGCAGGGGCACGAGTCCGGTGCCTTCCACGCCGAAGTCGAAGGCTTCTGCACTTCTCACGGAAGTTCGAGGCGCCCGGTTGTATCAGGATCTGACACGAGCACATCGGCCGATATCCGGATGCTCGTCCAAGTGTCGCGCGCACGTATTCGGCTCGCTGGAAATTGTGGAGTTGGCTTGTGGATAGGAAACGTTGTTCTGGATAGGAACTAGTTATCTGGATAGGTTATTAAGCTATCCAGAACGCAATAACCTATCCAGATTTCCGTTTCCTATCCAGATGGTGCGTGAGGCTCCTCCTCGTTGTTCTCTATGGGGCGTTCCTCACTCCAACAGCGTGCAATCAGATATCTGCTCCCTCACACACCCCATCGCTAACAGCTCTCCGCGCGCGTCCGCCCTCATCCTGACAGGCAACTCCCGACACCTCACTCCTCGCCGTTATGCACAGGGGCACAGAGAGAGACCCGGTTATCCACAGGCCTTCCTTTTCGACTACCCCCAACTCGAAGCTCTGTTCGAAGCTGGATACATGAACCAGGTACCTGTTGTCGTCACGGATGTCTTACAGACACCAAAGAGCCAAGCGCATTCGCCCGTCACCGTACGCATCATGCGCGGCATTGCAGCTGCTATCCCACTCCATCCAGACGAGTCAACTCCTTGGGAAATATGGAACGCAGTTGCCCTCGCCCGAATCCATGCAGTGAATGCCTCCCTGCAACACCAAGCACTGTACGTAGGACGTAGCTGCCTTCTACTCAACGGAATTCAGGGATGGTCCGCTAATCCACAGATAACCATCTACAGGCCAACAAGACGATCCACTTCCCGACTTCCAGCGTGTTCGGTCGGCTCAACGACAGTACCCGAAACAGGTGTCACCTGTTCCAGCATCCCTCCACTCTCTGAGGAACGCAGACGCACTAACGGATTGGAAACGGAACACCCGTACGATGCACTCATCCGTTGCGTTCAGCAAGAGGAACCATTGGAGGCTTTCGTCCTCGGATGCATGGCACTGCATAAGTGGAGCAAATTTTCAATGTTTGAGCAGATGGAATCACGTGAACGGGCAGAGGAAATCCGCGTAGCGCTCCTCAAGCGCCTCGAACGCTCCCCCACGAAAAGAGGACTGCGCCGAGCACGCGCCATTCTTCGCGCGATTGATCCTGGATGCGAAAATCCTGCTGAAGCAGCCTTGCTTTGGCTTGTGCGCTCGATCAGCCCATTCCCATCACTGACTCAAGTGCACATCGAGGTCCGGGGCCGTCACTATTACGCAGATATTGTCATCGCAGATGTTCGAATCATCATTGAATTTGACGGCATCGGAAAACTAGGCGACAACCAATCCGATCTTACGCGCGCAAAACGGGAGTGGATCCGCAGGGATCAGGATCTTCGCGATGCAGGGTGGAACGTTATTCGTGTCAGCTGGCCGGACTACAACGACTGGGAGGATCTACGGTTGAGGCTCATGAGAGCGCTAGGGCGTACGAGCTCATCACTCGATCATCGCCTTCTATGGAGCCCTCCCACCGAGCGCTGTGATGGGCGAAATAGACGTTTCCGGATCGGACGCACCCCACAACGAGTTCATGTTCTGGATAGGAAACAGCGTATTGGATAGGTTATCGCGTTCTGGATAGCTTAATAACCTATCCAGATACGTGGTTCCTATCCAGATGCGTGGTTCCTATCCAGAACGAGGGCCGGTGGATTGACACCACCCATAGACGGGCTACTCACGCCACCACGAGCATCCTCAACACCAGCCCAGCACACGGACAACCTATCCGCATGCACGGGTGCGCGATCACGCTCTGCAGCGAAGGATAGCCTCGCACCCCGTTTTGATGGGCTGCAGGGACGCAAGCAAGCGTCACGTGCCCACCACAGGGCACGCCACCAAGCAGCGTGCACCCAGCACACTGCGCTCGCCCCTCGCGCACCGTTTTGCTGCGCTGCGAGGCCACGAACCATGCGTTGCACGCCCCAGACACGGCGCACGCCTGGTCCCGCACCCGCGCGCCTCGCGCGGCCGCACCTGGTCCCCACCACCCGCGCATACAAAACGCGTATACAAAACGCGCCCGGACCAACCGGTCCGGGCGCGCAACGTATTCGGCTCAGGCGTTAGGACGCTTGCCGTGGTTCGCGCCGTTCTTACGACGATCGCGACGCTTACGACCCCGCTTCGACATGTCATTCTCCTTGGGTTTGTTGTCTAGACTGAAGCATTTTTGCACACATTGGCCCAAACCACCAAGGCACAGGCCGTTCGCGGCGACGAAGGTCACCGAAAAACGGGCGGCAACCCCGACCTCGTCAGCCGGCGTCACGCCACGCGGCCGCGCGTTGTCGCAGCGCGCTTAGCGCCAGGTGACGGACACGCTGGTGATTGAGGCGACGACGCGGGCACGCAGCGCATCCGAGGCCTGCTCGGTCTCGTAGCAGCCGCGCATGAGGGCGCGCACGTGGCGTTCCGCGTCCAGGGCATCGGTGCAGTGCGCGCAGGTGGCGACGTGCTTGATCATGAGGGCGCGGGCGCGGGCATCAGGCCCGGGTACGGATCCGGCGTCGATGAGGCCGCTGCGGCGGTCGCACTCCTCGCAGTCGATCAGTTCGTACAGGGCGTCCTGAACATCCTGGCAGGTGATGTGCGTGGTCACTTGGCTCCTCCGATCCCGTATTCCGCGGCGACGTCGGCCAGCGCGGAGCGCAGGTTCTTGCGCGCCCGGTTCAGTCGGCTCATGACGGTCCCCATGGGAACTCCTAGTTCTTCGGCGATTTCCTTGTAGCTCATACCCTCAACGTCAGCCATGAGAACAACCATCCGGTGTTCCTCTGAGAGCGAATCGAGGGCGTCGCGCAGCTGCGAGGAGGGCAGCGCCTCGAGGGCCTCGACTTCCGCAGACTTGAGGCCGACCTCCGAGTGGGAGGCGGCGTCGGCCAGCTGCCAGTCCTCGACGGTGTCGCTGGAGGCGCGCTTGGGCGAGCGCTGCGCCTTGCGGTAGCTGGTGATGTAGGTGTTGGTGAGGATCCGGTACAGCCAGGCCTTGATGTTGGTGCCGGGCTGATACTGGTGGAACTTCTGGTAGGCCTTGAGGTACGTCTCCTGAACCAGGTCCTCGGCGTCGGCTCGGTTGCGGGTCATACCCAGGGCCGCGCCGAAGAGTTGGTTCATGAGGGGCATCGCTTCGTCCATGAAGCGGGCCTCGAGCGTGGCGCCGTCCGGGGTGGACGAGGCCGGGGCAGGCTCGGGTGCCTGCGGCGTCGGTGAGGGGGTTGTCGTATCCATCGCGTCCCAGCGTAGTCGCGCGGGCATGCGGCGCGACTGGGAGTGGGCGATGAGTGGTCATACTGAGGGCAACGCCTCACGCCCCTCTTTATTCCACAACCCCCACTAACTGTGCGTTGCGCCACTTTCATCCCGTTGTTTGGGAGTAGCCGGGCCGTTCGGCTTCCCCCGAGGGCAAAGGTGTCGAACAATAGGGGTATGAATCTGCTGCGCGTTGTTGCCCGTCCCCTGCTCGCCGCCCCGTTCATCGCTGACGGGGTTGATGCCCTCATGCATCCGCATTTCCACGTGGAGCGCGCCGCGGGCGTTCGTCCTCTCATCAACAAGGCGACCGACGCGGTCGGCCTGGAGCCGCTCACGGATCAGCAGCTGGCTGTCGCGACCCGTGTGACGGGCGCGGTGACGGTTGTCGCGGGCCTGCGTTTCGCGTTGGGCCGCAAGCCCCGCGTGGCCGCCCTGACCCTGGCTGCAATCGGCGCGCCGATGGCCCTCGTGAACGCTCCCCTGCCCGGCACGACGCGAGGCCTGTCCAAGGAACAGATCAAGCGCCGCCGCTACCGCACGCTGAATAAGGCGGGTCTGGCCGCCGGCGTCCTTCTCGCGTCGACGGACCGCGTCGGACAGCCCTCGGCCCTCGTCGCCCACGCGATGCGCCGCGACCAGCGCCGCGCGATCGCTGCGGCCGAGGCCGCCGTCGTGGAGCGTCTGACCGGCACCGCTTCGTGAGCGCGCCCTGGCCCGCTCCCCTGGCCACCTCCCCCGTGGATGCCACGGTCGAGGTGCCGGGCTCGAAGTCGATCACGGCACGTGCCCTGTACCTGGCGGCCGTCGCCGATTCTCCCTCCGTCATTCGCGGTGCCCTGGACGCGCGCGACACTCGCCTGTTCGCGGCTGCTCTGGAGGTGATGGGCGCGCGCGTCGAGGACGAGGGCGCGGGCACGCTGCGCGTCACCCCGATGGAGCTTCCGCCGCGCGGCGGTCGCATCGAGTGCGGCCTGGCCGGCACGGTCATGCGTTTCCTGCCTCCCCTAGCGGCGCTGTCGCCCGAAGAAACGCTCTTCGACGGGGACGAGCAGGCCTACGCGCGCCCGCTCGGCCCGCTCCTGGACACCCTGGTACGCATGGGCGCGACGGTCACCTATCACGGTGAGCGCGGGCACCTGCCCTTCACGATCCAGGGCCCGATCCACACGCCGCTGGGCGCGCAGGCCTGGGTGGACTCCTCGTCCTCTTCGCAGTTCCTGTCCGCCCTGCTGCTCGTCTCTCCCCTGGTCGGCGATCCCCTCTTCGTGTCGGCTCCGGGCATCGTCCCGTCGATGCCGCACGTGGAGATGACGCTGGCGTCCCTCGCGGGCGCGGGCATCGACCTGGAGGTCGTGGACGAGGGCCGCGCGAACCTTTCCACCTGGCACATCTTCCCGTCGCGCCCCCTCGGCGGCGACATCACCGTCGAGCCGGACCTGTCTAACGCCGGTCCCTTCCTGGCCGCCGCAATGGTGACGGGCGGGCGCGTGCGTATCCCGGCGTGGCCGGGGGAGACGACGCAGGCGGGCGACGCCTGGCGCGCACTGCTGGGCCACATGGGCGCGACTATCACCCTGGACGAGGAGGGCCTGACCCTGAGCGGTCCGGGCGCCGGCAACTACCCGGGCATCAAGGCGACCATGGCCGAGGTCGGAGAGCTGACCCCCACCCTGGCCGCGATCTGCGCCTACGCCTCGACTCCCTCGCACCTGAGCGGGATCGCGCACCTGCGCGGACACGAGACGGACCGCCTAGCGGCGCTGGTCGCCGAGATCAACCGCGCGGGCGGGCAGGCCGAAGAGACCGAGGACGGCCTGATCATCACGCCGCGCCCGCTCCACGCCGCGCAGATCCGTTCCTACGCGGATCACCGCATGGCGACCTTCGGCGCGGTCCTGGGCCTCATCACGCCCGGCATCACGGTCGACGACATCGCGTGCACCTCCAAAACCCTGCCCACCTTCGAGGCCATGTGGGCCACGCTCGTGAGCGAAAACGGTCAGGGAAGCACCCCGCCTGCCCCGGCCTCGTTGATCGAGGAGGAACAGTGATGGCCCGCCGCGACACCGGGACCGACGACCCGCGCGTGCGCGTGCGCGCCGGCAAGGGCTCGCGCCCGCGTACGAAGGACCGGCCTGACTGGTCCTCTAAGCCGCTTGGCCGCATCATCGGCATCGACCGTGGCCGCTACCAGGTGAGCCTGGAGGCTGACGGCACCCGCGTGGTCGCCGTGCGCGCCCGCGAGCTGGGCCGCGGCTCCGTCATCATGGGCGACCGCGTGCGCCTGACCGGCGACCTGTCCGGGCGCCCCGACACGCTCGCGCGCATCGTCGCCGTCGAGGAACGTTCCTCGGTGCTGCGCCGCTCCCTCGAGGACGCGCCGGATCAGCGCGGCGAAAAGGCTATCGTCGCGAACGCGGACATGATGTGCATCGTCGTGGCGCTGGCGGATCCGCCGCCGCGCACCGGCATGATTGACCGTTGCTTGGTCGCGGCCTTCGAGGCAGGCCTGGACCCCGTCCTCGTGCTGACGAAGGCGGACCTGGCCAGCGCGGACGAGCTGATCGCCGCCTACGAGGACTTCGACGTGCGCGTCGTGCTCACGAGCGCCGAGGCCGGGGAGTCCGATCCGGGCGTCGCCGAGCTGCGGGACCTGCTGGCCGGCCACTGGTCGGTGCTCGTGGGGCATTCGGGGGTCGGGAAGTCCACGCTCATCAACCTCCTGGTGCCGGGCGCGGGCCGGGCGACGGGCCACGTCAACGAGGTGACGGGACGCGGGCGCCACACCTCCACGTCCTCGGAGGCCTTCGAGCTGGACGAGGGCGGCTGGATCGTGGATACGCCCGGCGTGCGTTCTTTCGGGCTGGGGCACGTGAGCGTCGCCGACGTGCTCGGTGTCTTCCCGGACGTCGCGGAGGCGGCCGCCTGGTGCCTGCCGCTGTGCTCGCACGGCGAGGAGGAGCCCTCGTGCGCGCTTGACAGTTACGCGCGAGCCACCGGTCCTTTCGCCCTCGACGAGGCCGGGGATGAGGATGCGGATCAGGTGCGCTCCGAGCGCGCTTCCCGTGTGGCGTCGGTGCGCAGGCTCCTCGAGGCCGTGGCGACGGCGGAGGCCGCCAGCAAGGCGGCTCGGTAAGCAAAAATGTGTGCCGAAAGGCCTTGACAGCGCTCCCCCTGCGTGGACAATGAGGATATAGCGATGGTCGCTATCTCTGGTTCACAAGGTCGTGATCGCTATGTCCACCATTGAGTCTCTCTTTATCGGCAACACTGCGGGGCTTTCGCGTGGCGACAAGGCCCTCCGCTACTTCTTCTTCGCGCTGTTGATCGGCACAGTAGTCTATTCGATTGGCGGCACCTTTTTCGGGATAGACAATCGGCTCAGGGACTACACGCTTGCTGCGGCGGTGGCGGGCCTCGCTTCTCAAATGCCAGGATATTCGCGCGCGATTCCTGGCGCTCATCCTGTCCTTCGAGCCTGCGAGTGGGCGGTGATGGGTTGCGCCCTCGTATGCACCGCCGCTGTCATCGTCGGCGATATCACGGACGGGGGCGTCGACCCCGAACCCTACAACACACCATGGAACGTTGCCATGGGGGCCGTGTTCGTTGCCCTCTGTTTCTATACGATTCTCCTCGTCTCCAAGGAGCGTGCACGCCGACGCGGGCTTCTTCCCCCCGCCCGCTAGACACGCAGACAGGCGCCCACGGCGAGAGTCCGCGGTGAGGGTGCCCCTCGCCCGCTAGCTGGCGAGGGGTGGCTGCCTCGTGCCGCGTCCCACTAGAGTGGTGGGCATGTCGAATCCCGAAAACTCTTCCCCGGAGCGCCCTGACAGCGAGCAAATGATCCGCGTTGTCTTCATTGTTGCTCTCATCGCCATCGTGTTTCTCATGGTGTACTCATTCACCGAACTTGGCCGTTTGAGGACTTCTTCCTTCACGTTGGCTGTCTGCGCGACCACCTTTGGCATGCAGCTGCCGGGATCTGCGCGCAAAATTTACGCGCCAACCCGTGCTAACTTCGTTGTCGAGCGCATCGGCCTCGTCTGCGCGGGTCTGTGCGTCATCACAGCAATGGTGAGCGCATTCGTGCCGCGCACGGGCGAGATGACGGCCTACCGCCACTCAATGATGACGACTTCCGTCCTGGCCATCGTCACCATGGTGATCTTCTTCTACCTACGCCGCAAGGCCCGCTAACCGCACCGCGCAGCGCGGCCCCGCGCGCCGGGCGGCACTCAGCGCTGGAAGCGGCGCACGAAGTTTTGGAGCACGAGGCGCGAGGGATCCGTGTCCACGGTCGCGACCTGGGCGCGGATCGCCTCGGCCTTCTCCACCGGGTAGTAGCGGCCCGCGTACTGGTCGATGCGCACGTTGACACCCTCGAGGTCCATCTCGGGGTGGAACTGGGTCGCCCACGCCGCCTCGCCCACGCGCACCATCTGGATCGGGGTGTCATCCCCGGCCAGGAGAACCTGCATGCCCGGGGCCAGCTCGCGCACGGCCTCGTGGTGGCCGACGTATGAGTGGAAGCGGTCGGGCGTGCCCTCCAGGAGGGGGTCTTCGCGCCCCGCGTCGGTCTTCGTCAGCGCGATGCCGCTGATTTCCTCGCCGTGGTGGGTGTCGATGACGCCGCCCAGGTGCAGGGTGAGGGTCCCCAGCCCGTAGCACAGTCCCAGGATCGGGAAGGATTCGCCCAGCGCCCGGTCGTAGAAGGACCGCAGCCACGCCTCGGCGCGCACCTGGCGTTCTTCCTTCAGGTGGTCGTCGGCGTTCGCATCCCACGGGGACCCGCAGATAAACGCACCCGAGTACTCGGACAGGTCGAGGTCGGGCAGTTCCCTCTCCATGCGTACCTGGCGGACCTGGTCGGGGGTGAGTCCCGAGAAACGAGGCAGGTCGGCACACTCGGCGGCCAGGACGGGGCCGTCGTCGCGCGAGGTCAGCATGAGGAAGGGCTTGGTCATGCCCACCATGCTATCGACTACCTGCGCGCATGCAGAAGGTGTCCGCCTTCCAAGCGTGTGTGACGGACGCAGATGTGGGCGCCCTCTGCCACACTGGGAGCATGTTGATTCTGCACACCTCCGACTGGCACCTGGGACGCACCCTGCACGGCGCGTCCCTGGGCGACAGCGCGGACGCGTTCATCGAGTGGTTGGTGGCCCTGGTGCGTGAGCGCGGCGTGGACGCCGTGCTCATCTCGGGCGACGTGTTCGACCGCGCGGTCCCGCCCGTGGATGCGCTCGCGCGGATGCGCCGCGCCCTGCGCGAGCTGACGGAGATCACGACGGTCATCCTGACCTCGGGAAACCACGATGGGGCGGCGCGCCTGGGGCTTTTCGCCGACATGCTGACCCCCTCGCTGCACGTGGTGACGGACCCCGAGGCGATCGGCACGCCCGTCGAGGCCGGGGGCGCCCTCGTCTACCCGATGCCCTACCTGGAGCCCGACCTCGTGCGCCAGAGCCTGTCGGACCTGCCTGTGCGGGGCGAGGACGACCTGCCCGCTCCCCTGCCCCGCTCCCACCAGGCGGTCCTGGCGGCCGCCCTGCGCCGGGTGCGCGCGGACCTTTCGGACAGGCGCGACGCGGGCGACGAGCGTCCGGCCATCGCGATGCCGCACGCCTTCGTGACGGGCGCCCAGGCCTCGGACTCCGAGCGCGACATCCAGGTGGGCGGCGTGCCCTCCGTATCGGCAGACCTGTTCGACACCCTCGGGGCTGAGGAGCCGCTGGCCCACGGCCTGGACTACGTGGCCGCCGGGCACCTGCACCGCCCGCAGGACATCTCGGGCGCATCCGTCCCGATCCGCTACGCGGGCTCCCCCATCGCGTATTCCTTCTCCGAGGCCGGGGCCGCCAAGTCGATCACCCTCGTAACCACGGACGCCACCTCGGTGACAGACATCGAGGTGGTTCCCATCCCGACGCTGCGCGCCGTCGCGGTGCTCGAGGGAACCATGGATGAGCTGCTCGCGGATCCCGACGAGGCCACCACGGCCTCGTACCTGTCGATCACGGTTACGGACGACGCGCGCCCCGAGCGCATGGTTCCGCGTATACGCGAGGTCTACCCGCACGCCCTCGTCGTCGTACACCGACCCTCCCAGGCCCCCTCGCTGGCTCCCGCGATGGCCGTGCGCGCATCCCGCGATCCGCGTGAGGTCACGGAGGAGTTTTACGAGGCCGTGGGTGGGCGGGCGCTGAGCGCTCAGGAGCGCGAGCTTGCCCTGGACGTGTGGTCGGCGCTTCGAGGAAAGGACATGCAGTGAAGATTCGGTGGCTGCGTATCACGGGCATCGGCCCCTTCGCGGGCGAGCACACGGTCGACTTTTCGGCCTTCGAGGACTCGGGCCTGTTCCTGCTGGACGGGCCGACGGGCGCGGGAAAGTCCACGCTCATCGACGCGATCACCTTCGCCCTATACGGCGACGTGGCGCGCACGAAGGACGCATCGAAGGACCGGCTGCGCTCCAACCACATTTCGGATTCGGATCCGTCGGAGGCGGACCTGGTGTTCGAGGTGGCGACGGGCATCTACCGCGTGACGCGTACGCCCGCGTACACCCCGTCGGGCAAGAAATCCCAGCGTAATTCGAAGTCGACGCTCACTCGCGTCGTGGAGGACCCGGACGCTCCGGACGGGTGGCGCACGGTCGAGCCGATCGCGTCAGGTCCGCGCGACGTGGGCTACGAGATTCCGCGCATTGTCGGTCTGGATAAGGACCAGTTCCTGCAGACGATCGTCCTCCCGCAGGGCAAGTTCTCCCAGTTCCTCAACGCCACGTCGGATGCTCGCGAGCAGATTCTACGCGACATTTTCGACACGCAGATCTACGTGGACTTCACGAAGGCTCTCGTCGATGCGGCTGCCTCGTCGAAGCGCGGCATCGAGGAGCGGCGCCTCGCCGCCGTTGGCGCTTTCGAGCGCGTGCGGTCGCTGGATGACGCCCTGAGCGAGGACGCGCACACGGATGCACCCAGCGCGCAGGAGCGCTCAGCCGAGATCGAGGAGGCCGCTCAGTTGGATGCGGGCGCAGAGGATTCCAGCGCCGTGACGCGCTGGGCCGAGGAAGCATGCAATCGCGCGCGAGAGGCGCACGCGCAGACCCTGCGCGTTGCCGAGGCGGCCACGGCAACCGCGCGGGAGGCTTCCCGTGCCCTGTCCGAGGGGCGTGCCCTCGCTGAGGCCCAGGCGGAGCACGCGCGCGTCAGCGCGACGCTCGCCGAGCTCACCGCGTCGGAGGAAGCAATCGCATCCGACCGTGAGCTCGCGGGGCAGGCCCGCCGAGCGCTGGCCGTGGCGCCCCTCGACGCGGCCGAGGTCTCGGCACATGCTCGCTTGGAGGCCGCGGGAGACCAGGTCGCGGCCCTGTCCCCCGCCCTCGGAGACGAAGATTCCATCGATCCCTCCTCCCTCACACCCGAGACCGTGTCCGCTCTCGGCGAGCGGGCGCAGGACCTGCGCGACGAGGCGACGCGCACGCGCGGCTCGCTCGAGGAGGCCCTGGCCGTCGAGCGTTCGCTGCCCGAAGCACGCGCCCAGATCGAGTTGCTGCGCTCCCAGCGCGAGCAGGCATCTGCGCGCATCGCGTCCATCGAGGCCGAGCGCGAGGAATTGCCCCTCGCGATTCAGCAAGCCACCGAGGCCCTGCGCCTCATGCGAGCGGATGCCGACACGCTGCCCGAGGCCGCGTCCGCGCTGCGTGCCATCAACGAGCGACTGGACGCCTCCATGCAGGCGGATCTGCTGCGCTCGGCCCTCCTCGGCGCATCGGACGAGCTGCGCGAGGCCACGGTCACCGCAAAGCTCGCGAACGCCGCGGCGGCGGACGGCCACGACCTGTGGATCGCGCAGAGCGCATCGGCGCTCGCACGCGAACTCGAAGAGGACATGCCCTGTCCCGTGTGCGGGTCCACCGCTCACCCCGCTCCCGCACCTGCCGCGGACGGGGAGATCACGCGCGAGCAGGTCGCGGAGCTGGACCAGGCGCGAGACCGCGCGGAGGGTGCGCTCCGAGATGCGCAGGCTCGCCACCAGGATCTCGTACGCCGTATCGCCCAGCTCAACGAGGTGGCCGGCGCCCCCACTCCGACTCTCGAGACCGAGCGGGATCGGGCCGCCGAACTCGTTGCGAAGCTCGAGGCTCTCAGCCCGCAGATCACAGAGATCGAGGCGGCCCTCGCGCAGGAGCGAGCCCGCCTCGATGGACTGACGGATGCCCTCGCGAGCGCCCGAGAGGCCGCCGCGTCCCTCGCCTCCACCCTGCAGGAGCGCGAATCCGCCCTGGCTGCGGCTGTGGCTCGCGTGGAGACTGAGCGCGCCGACTTCGCCTCCCTCGATGCGCGCGCGGCGCACCTGGATGAGCGCGCACACCGGGCGGCGGCCTTGGCCGGGGCCTGCGCCGATTGGGCTAACGCCCGCGCTGCGCTCGCACAGGCGCGCCACGCCCTTGCGGATGCGCTGACGGAACAGGCCCTCGAGGCGGACTCGTGGCGCGCGCTCCTGCTTCCTCTTCCCCAGGTCGAGGCTCTCGAGGCGCGCGTGGCCGCGCACGAGAAGGCGATCTTCGCGGCACACGAAGCTCTTGCTTCGGAGCGCCTCACCCGCGCGACAGCAGCGTCCGCACCGGACCTTGAGGCTCTCACCGAGAGCGCCCGCAAGGCCGAGGAGGACGCCGCTGCAGCTTCCCGAGCCTCGGGCATTCTCGAGCAGCACTGCGCGCAGCTCGACGCCGCCCACGCCTCGCTCGAAGATGCGTTGGAGGCACTCGCGCGCGCCCGGGAGCAGGCCGGCCCCATCCGCCGCCTCGCAGACATTGCCGCCGCGTCCGGTCCCGAGAACCTGGCCTCCACTCCCCTGTCGGCGTGGGTGCTCATCGCGCGACTAGAGGAGGTCCTGGCGGCCGCGAACCCGCGCCTGACGGCAATCTCGTCGGGACGCTACGAGCTCGTGTCCGTCCCCGACGACGGCACCGCCTCGCGTAAGTCCGGCCTCGGCCTGGCAATCATCGATCACGATACGGACGCGCTGCGCAGCCCGCGCACGCTGTCGGGCGGGGAAACGTTCTACACATCCCTCGCGCTGGCGCTCGGCCTCGCGGACGTCGTCTCAGCCGAGGCCGGAGGCGTCGAACTGCGCACGATGTTCATCGACGAGGGCTTTGGCTCGCTGGATTCGCACACGCTGAGCCTGGTCATGGCGCAGCTCCAGGCGCTGCGCTGCGCGGGCCGAACGGTCGGCGTCATCTCACACGTGGAAGAGATGGCGACCCAGATCGCGGATCAGATCCAGGTGCGGCCTCTGCCGGAGGGTGGATCGACCCTCAGCGTGCGCGCATAGGCGTCAGCCCTTGTGCAGGGCGAGGACGGCGGGGCGCTCGGAGCGGTCGAACCACGCCAGGGAGGACTCCCACAGGGCGGCCACGGCCTCGTCGGCGCTCTCCTGAGTGTCGGCGCTCAGGACGGCCTGGACCGCGGGCGAGGCGTCGGGCAGGTCCGCGAGGATAGCGGCCACGTCCGACCAGGTGTATTCGAAGGCCGCCGCCTCGAAAATGTGGGGTTCGATCTGCTCGCCGGGAGTCAGCGTCGTCGAGGTCGGGGTGTCGACGGCGAGGACGACGCGCGCCAGCCCCGCCCCCTCCGTCTCGCGCGCTAGCTCGAGGGAGGACAGTGCCGCCTCGGT
The DNA here is from genome assembly GCF_002847525.1 of Schaalia odontolytica. GTDB lineage: Bacteria > Actinomycetota > Actinomycetes > Actinomycetales > Actinomycetaceae > Pauljensenia > Pauljensenia odontolytica_B. The sequence continues at coordinate 20,183 of NZ_PKKM01000004.1, forward strand.
GATGGCGTCATCCTCGAGGACCTCGATGTCCTCGCCGCTCATGCCGCCCTCGGGCACACACAGGACTCCGCTGCGCACGGGCGGCAGCAGGACGGACAGGTCGGACAGGACGGCGGGAACGTAGACGCGCATGATCACAGTGTAGGCATCCACTGCTCGACAATGGCTTCCAACGCGTCGGAAGCGGCGCAACGCGTGCCGTTCTCGCCGAGCGCTTTGCCCCGCAGAGCAGCCCGACGAACGCCCGCGTCTTCATCGACGACATGAAAGAGACGATGAGGCATGAAGGCACCGATCGCGGCTTGTAAGGATGGGACCGGGTGCGGGCCAATCGCGTCCGTGCTCACGCGGTTGACGATGATGTCGACCGGAAGATCACGCCCATGTTCCTCCCACCAACGCGCCACGAAGGAGAGGCGGTTGATACCGACGATATCCCCGCGCGCGACGATCACGAGTCGGTCGGCGCGCTCGAGCACCCCGAGGGCAGCGTCGTCACGGTTGGCCCCTCGAGCGGTTTTTTCCAGGGAGGTCGAGGCGACATCAACGACGCAGTAGCGGGCGCTCAGACGCAGTGCGCCGACAATCGTTTCGATGCTCGGACGACTGACTTCGCGCCAGCGGTGCGGGGTCACGAGGCCGGTAACGACGCGCAGCCCCTCGGAGCGAGGGACGCTGGCGGCGTTGATGTCCTGGGGTGTGAGGGGTCCACGCGAGGCTGTACGCGCCAGGATCGACAGGCCCGAGGCCTGGACGGGCATCCCGAGGAGGTGCGCAATCGTCGGGTTAGCCGTGTCGGCATCGACGAGGAGGGTCGGTGCACTGCGCGCAAGAATCGCCGCGAGGCCACTCGCGATGGTCGTGCGTCCGGGTGCCCCACTGGTGCCCCACACGGCGATAACCGTCCCGGGAGAGGAGGGAGGGGGCGGAGGCGGGGGTTGCTCGTCGGATGCAGCCGCATGGACGCGGACGTTACGCGTGGCCGCGATGAGCGAATTGACGACCTGTTCGGGACTTCCCGGGGCCGCAACGGAGGCAACTCCGAGGGATGCAAGCCGAGACCGATCTGCGTGCGCTGCCAGAGCGACGACCGCCATGCCACACGAGCGCAGTGCATCGAGAGACTCGGCCGTCAGGTCCGGATCGCTGCCGTCGATGACGGCCAGGTCCGCAACGCCCGCGCGGGCCGCTGCGATCACCTCGGCGAGGTCAGCGCAGCGTCGAACAATCGCCAGGGTATCGCCGTGGCGCTGTATCGCCTGGATGAGGGGTGCTTCGTATCTCTGATCAGCCAGTATGACGACCCCGTGAACCGAACTCATGGCGCACCGACGGGCACGGCGGCGAGTCCATCCGTGGAACTTTGAGCGGCCAGGAGAACCGGAAGAGACTGGGAGTCGGCGAGAATCTCGATGCGTTGTCCCCGCCTCGTCTGGGATGATGCGGTCGCCTCAATCCTGCGCACGAAGGTAAAGGTTCCCTCGATTTCGCGCGCCGGTGCGATTCCTTGGGCCTGAGTTCGCGTCGGCACCGTCCACAGACGAATCTTGGTGCCGTCTGCCACCCCATCCGGAAGGCCGGTGGTTACGGTCACGGCAAGACGAACCGTATCTGCCGCGCTTTCCGCTGCCCCCTGCGTAATATCGGAGCGCATGAGGATCTGCCCGGGCGCAAGCTGACGCGTCGCGACGGACCCCATGGGAGCCTCGGATGTTGGGGCATAGACGGAGGCGTCCACGCGAAGGACGATTTCGCGCACGTTGTCGGCGGTGATGGCATCGCCGGGCGCAATCGTGGTCGTCACGGTGTAGACGCGGGTTCCTCCCCGGAGGAGCCCACTGAGGACACTGAAGGCGATCACGGACGCGATAACGAGGACCACTCCGATAATGAATCGGCGGTCCACCTTGCCGGGGGCGCGCGTCGGAATCGACACTGAAGCTGAGACGCGTTTCACTCTTCTATGATGCACGCTCAATCGAAAAAACGGTAGGTTGCCCACTACTCATCACAACCAACCGATCTGATCGGCGAAGTGACGCGTAAAAAATTGCCGACTCAAACCAATCAAACGAAGCAACCTCAACTGATAGCATGTTGCCATGGCAACACGATTCCTCACTCTCGCTGATGTCGCCGAGACCCTGAATCTCACGATGTCAGCCACCCGCGCCCTCGTTTCCTCCGGCGAGCTCCCGGCCATTCAGGTCGGCGGCAAGCACGTGTGGAGGATCGAAGAATCGGTCCTGGAGCAGTTCATCCAGGATCAATACGTCGCGACGCGCGAGCGTCAGAAGGCGGAAAACACTCAGTAATCGGTCGACCATCGCTGGCCGATGACGCGGAGTCGACGAAGCCCCGCGAGTGCCAGCGAGACGGTCACCCCTTCCTGTTCATCGCGGCCGTCATAGGTGATGGCCGCACCGCTGAGGGCAACATCGACATGGTCCGCATAGACCGCGTCGATGACTCCCCTGCGGTCACCACCGTCGGACTCAATGGCGACGCCGACTCCTCGCGCGCTCAGCTCTCGCAGCACGTGCCCGACACCGACCCCACCCCTGATCGACGATTCTCGGGCGGCACTACGACCCAGAGGCCACGCGCCGACGATGGCAGACAGCATCACAAGGCTGTCGCCGCTTTCTCCACGCATGAGCACCCACGTTCGCGTTGAGTCAAGGATCTGACCCGACACGACCTGTCCGCCACGCAACGCGAGGGTAACGATGCCCGAGGCGCCAGCGAGCCGCGCCGACAGGGTCACCGACGCGCGCTCAGCATCTGTGAGTTCATCGATGAGTTCTTCGAGGTCGCGCACGCGCTGCTCATCGAAGCGCGCTTCCAGTTCGGCAATGAATGCTGACATGTCCATATCCCTACGATGCCACACTCCCACCCACAAAGCGCTCCACATCACATTTTCATATCATTTTGACAAACGTATTGACACATACTGACATGAAGCGGATAGTTAGATGCAACGAATCCGTCTCACTCGATGAAGAGTTCACCATGACTGATGATTCACGCACTCCCCTGGGTCAGGAACACCTGTCCGATGCTTTTCTCTGGCTGGTCGGTACCCCGCTGACCATCCTTGATTCGCTCTACCTAACCAGACTCGCCCCACCCCTCGAACCCGAGCACCCGGACACTCTGGTTGTCTGGATACTCGGCGTGCTTGCGCTCTTCCTGCTGATCTGGGGCCTCCTCAGCTCGGCGTGCGCCCACCTCGCACTCCTGCGTGGCGCCCCGCCGGCCGTCCGCCGCGTCGCACACGCGCTCGTCGCTCGCTGCGGAACCAGGCTGGCGCGCTCAATGCTCGCCCGGGCGGGCGCCAGCGCACTCATCGGGTCCGCGCTGGTGAGCGCCGCACCGGTTGCTGCTTCGATAGCGGCTCCGCAAGAGAGCTCATCACCGGGGGTTTCGCTCACGTGGGCGGATAGCCCACACCCCTCAGAGCCCACCCAGGAGCCGCCGCACGCCTCGCCGGATTCTTCCTCCGCACCGGCATCGACCTCCCCCAATTCGATCACAGTCGCGCCGGGCGATTCCCTGTGGTCGATTGCCGCGTCCCTGCATCCCGGAGCTGACGACGCCCGCATCGACGCAACGTGGCGCGCTATTCACGAGGCCAACGCGGGCACAGTACCCGACCCGGACCTCATCCATCCCGGCCAGCAACTCACACTCCCCCAGGACTTGCCATGAGCGCACAAATCGCACCCAGGCCTCGCAGCATCGAGCCGAGGATGAGACGGGCGGCCTCAACGCGGCCCAGCCCCACCCATCCGGTCCAGCCCGCGCCTTTCCGATGGAGTCGCAACGAGGCACTTCCCCACGGTCACTCACTCTCGCAGGCGCCACAGCGCACGGATGCGCCCACGCCGCGCAATCTGCCCGATGCCCAGCAGTGGGCCGCCACGCTTGCGCGTGCAATCATCGAGGTGGTCACGGGGGCACGCCAGGCTCCACAGCTGCGGCGCTGGCTCCTCCCAGAGCTCTACGGCGCGCTCACAACCGTCCACCTCTCCCCCTGTGCGCGCAGCACTCGTCCAATTCACGTGCGCACGTGTCCGATCGATGCGGCGACCACCGAGGCAGCCGTCATCGTGTCCACCGCGGCTCGCACGTACGCGCTCGCCCTGCGCCTCGAAGAATACCGCGGGCGCTGGATGATGACGGCACTCGAGCTCGCCTAACCACGGCGACGAGGCCCCGGCTTCGGATACAACAAACGGGTGAGGGGCTCCCGCAGGAACCCCTCACCCGTGTGCTGTAGCAATCAGCTCAGCGGCGGCGACGCTTCTTAGCAGCCGCGCGACGCTCTGCGCGGTTACCGCTGGACGACGACCCGGCCGATTCGGTGCCCTCGGCGGAGCTGTAGCTCACGCGACTCGGCGCCTTCGCGCGGCCCACGTTACCCATGACGGAACGGGCATGAGCCACGGCCTCGCGCGCGGCCTCGGAGGTAGCGGACTCGGCGGCAGCAACCTCTTCGACGCTGGGCTCGGCGGTCTCCGACGAGGCGGGAGACTGCTCGGGAGCAACAGTCGCGGACGCAATCGAGCCACCCGCTTCTTCCTCGGCAGCAGCCAGGGCGCGCTCGAACTGCTTGGCGTAGGAGAACACCTGCTGGACGGACTCCTCGCGGATGCGCTCAACCATCGCCTGGAACATCTGCGCGCCCTCGTCCTTGTACTCGACGAGCGGGTCGCGCTGACCCATCGCGCGCAGGCCGATGCCTTCCTTCAGGTAGTCCATCTCGTAGAGGTGCTCGCGCCACAGGCGGTCCACCACGGAGATGACGACGCGACGCTCGAGGGTACGAATGGGCTCATCGCCCAGCTGCGCCTGCGCCAGCGGGTTGGCGTTCAGGCGATCCTCCGTGTCCGCGTAGACGGCGTGGATGTCGCCGACCAGCTCGGTCACCAGATCGTCGCGCACGAGGGACGCAGCACCACCGTGCTCCTCCTCGACCTCTTCGATCGTGACCGACGGCGGGTAGTAGGCGCGCAGGTGCTCCCACAGGGTGGGCAGATCCCACTCGTCCACGGACTTATCGGCGATAGCCTCGTCGACCAGGCCGGTCACGAGGGACTCCATGAACGCGCGCATCTGCGGGCCCATGTCCTCGCCCTCGAGCACCTTGCGGCGCTCGGCGTAGATCGTCTCGCGCTGACCCGTCATGACGTCGTCGTACTTCAGGACGTTCTTACGGATCTCGAAGTTGCGGGCCTCCACCTGGTGCTGGGCCGACGCGATCGAGCGCGACACCATGCGGTTTTCCAGGGGCATATCCTCCGGGTATGCGCCCGAGGCCATGATGCGCTGGGCCATGCCCGAGTTGAACAGGCGCATCAGGTCATCTTCCATCGACAGGTAGAAGCGGGACTCGCCCGGGTCTCCCTGACGGCCGGAGCGTCCGCGCAGCTGGTTGTCGATACGACGCGACTCGTGGCGCTCTGAACCGAGCACGTACAGGCCGCCCAGCTCGCGCACCTCCTCGCGCTCGGCCTCGACGGCCTCTTCCGCGGCCTCGAGAGCCTTGGGCCACGCCTCGCGGTACTCCTCCGGGTTCTCCTTCGGGTCGAGGCCCTCGGCAGCCAGGTTCGCCTGGGCGAGGAACTCTGAGTTACCACCCAGCATGATGTCGGTACCACGGCCGGCCATGTTCGTGGCCACCGTGACCGCGCCCTTGCGGCCGGCCATCGCGACGATGGCGGCCTCGCGGGCGTGCTGCTTGGCGTTGAGGACCTGGTGCGGAATGTGCTTCTTCTTGAGCATCTGCGAGAGCAGCTCGGACTTTTCCACCGAGGCGGTACCGATGAGAACCGGCTGGCCGGCCTCGTGACGCTCGACGACGTCCTCGATGATCGCGTTCAGCTTGCCCTTCTCCGTCGGGTAGACGAGGTCGGACTGGTCCTTGCGGATCATCGGCTTGTTCGTGGGGATCGGGATGACGTCGATCTTGTACGTCGACGCGAACTCCGCGGCCTCGGTCTCGGCCGTACCGGTCATGCCCGAGCGGGAGCCCTCGGGGTACAGACGGAAGTAGTTCTGCAGCGTGATCGTGGCGAGCGTCTGATTCTCAGCCTTGATCTCCACGCCTTCCTTCGCCTCAATCGCCTGGTGCATGCCATCGTTGTAGCGGCGGCCCGGCAGGACACGGCCCGTATGCTCGTCGACGATGAGGACCTCGCCGCCGTCCACAATGTAGTCGCGGTCCTTGAAGAACAGCTCCTTGGCGCGGATCGCGTTGTTGAGGAAGCCGATCAGCGGGGTGTTCGCGGCCTCGTAGAGGTTCTCCACGCCCAGCTGGTCCTCGACCTTGTCGATGCCCGGCTCCAGGATGCCAACGGTCTTCTTCTTCTCGTCGACCTCGTAGTCCTCGTCGCGCTTCAGCAGACGCGCGATGCGAGCGAACTCCACGTACCAGCGGTTCAGGTCACCATCCGCGGGGCCCGAAATGATGAGGGGGGTACGGGCCTCGTCAATGAGGATCGAGTCAACCTCGTCGACGATGACGAAGGCGTGGCCGCGCTGGACCATATCCTCGGGCACCTGCGCCATGTTATCGCGCAGGTAGTCGAAGCCGAACTCGTTGTTCGTGCCATACGTGATGTCGCAGGCGTACATCTCGCGGCGCTCGGCAGGCGTCTGACCCACGAGGATACAGCCGCAGGTCAGGCCCAGGAAGTTGTAGACGCGGCTCATGATGTCCGACTGGTACTTCGCCAGGTAGTCGTTGACCGTCACGACGTGCACGCCCTTGCCGGTCAGCGCGCGCAGGTACGAGGGCATGGTCGCGACCAGGGTCTTACCTTCACCGGTCTTCATTTCGGCGATCTTGCCCTGGTGCAGGGCGATACCACCCATGACCTGGACGTGGAAGGGACGCATGCGCAGGATGCGCCACGAGGCCTCACGGACCGTCGCAAACGCCTCGACCAGGATGTCGTCCAGGGTCTCGCCCTCTTCGAGGCGGTCCTTGAACTCCTGGGTCTTAGCCTGCAGCTCCTCGTCCGTCAGAGCCTCGAAGTCCTCCTGCAAGGCATCAACCTGCGACGCAAGCCGGTCCAGCTTGCGCAGCATACGTCCTTCGCCCGCGCGAAGGATCTTGTCAATAATCGACACGAATAGCTCCTGACGTCTATAGCCCGCCCCCTTGTAGAGCGGACAGTCAAATCCACCCATTAGTTTACGAACTAACTGCCCAAAGTGGAAACGCCCGCGCGAACATGGACGCATTTAACGCTCACAGCGCACACGGGGGCGCCCCGGGCACGGTGCCCGGGGCGCCGCGGTCCTTCAACCGTCAGATTGTCGTGTTCAAGCGAAGCACGCCGTACGTCCACCCGTGGCGGTGGTAGACGACGCACGGCTGGTTCGTGTCCTTGTCGACGAAGAGGAAGAAGGGGTGGCCAACCATCATCATCTGGTCCAGGGCCTCGTCCACGCTCATCGGCGGGGCCTCGTGCACCTTCTGACGGACGATGATCGGGGTATCACCCCACTGCTCCTCGCGGGCCTCTCCGACCTTCAGGTCCTCAGCGCTGCGCAGCGGCTTGGGAGCCTCGGGTTCGGGTGCAGCCACCTCTTCAACGACGGGAGCTTCGAGGATTTCGGCTTCGGCCAGGTCGCGCGGGTACCGACGGCGGTGGTCCTTCACGCGATCACGCAGGCGGCGCAAGCGCTCGTAGAGCTTGCCGGCGGCAATGTCGACGGCCGCGTAGCGATCAGCGGACTGAGCCTCAGCGCGAATGATCGGGCCCTTACCGTAAACGGTCAGCTCGATGCGCTCGGCGGTGTCGGCCTGGCGGGGGTTACGTTCGTGAGTCAGCTCCACATCGACGCGCTGAGCGCGGGGGTAGAACTGAGTGATCTTCGAAACCTTCTCCTCCACGTATTCCCGGAAATTCGGGTGAATCTCGGCATTACGTGCGACGACGGTGATGTCCATGTGTTTCCTCCATGGTGTGCGGCGGGCATCGTTGCCCGCAGGTGGGGATTGTTCGGTGCTCACTGCCCGAACCGTGGTCTGAGCTATCACCTCCCGCACTGACGTGAGGAGCGTCCCTGCTGCTCACGCTATCGAAAGTCTGTAGCCACATCATACCGCAGCCGGTGACCTGCGTCATGTGATAAGTCCGGGTCGGCAGATCGCCACAACCGCGTCGAGCCCACCCAGCACACGCTCCATCTCCCGGATCGTCGCCCCCGTCGTCACCACGTCATCCACCGCCACCACAAGAACACCGCGCGGAGGAACCGCGAGCGCGCGCATCGACCCCATGCGCCCCACCGTGCGCTGCGCCCCGGCCTTGCCCGACTGGGAGGTTGCGCCGATGCGCAGGCGCACCGCGTCCACCACCCGCACGCGCACGCCCGGCCGCGCACCTGCCGCCAGGGCACGGGCAACAGCGCGTGCCAGCGGCAGCGCCACCTGCCTGCCCCGCAGGCGCCTCTTCCACGACGAGGGCGCGGGCACCACCCACACATCCACCGCTCCCCCGGCGCACGAAGCCCTCCCCTCCAAGGAACCCGCAGCGGCGGCGGGCGACCCCGCCACGCCCAGCACCCCGCCCAGCGCGGCGCCGAGGCGGGCCCCGGCCTCGTCGAGAAAATCGGAGAGATCGGTGCGCGAGGAGTGCTTGGCGGCCAAGACGATGCGCCTCAGTGATCCCGCGTAGTCGCCCATGGCTAGCGCTGGCAGGTCGCCGCGCGCACCGTCAACGACGGTCGGGATTGGCTCCGCCTGCGCACGGCGACGGCACGACGGGCACAGGACCTCGTCCCAGGCGCGACACCCGGCGCATTGCACGGGAAGCAGCGCACCCACGAATCCTCTCCCAAGGGCACCCAGGCCGCGCACTCCCGCCACGTCTCTCACCCCGCGTAGCGCGCGGAGGTCAGTGTGTCAGGGGCATTTTGCCACAGGGCGCCCGAACGGATGAGCACCTGTTCCATACCGGCGGCATCGGTGCCCGTAATGACGACGGCAGAAGATGACCCACCGGCGCTCATCGACGTCACATGAATCGGAAGGGACACGTTGGACGGCAGACCGCCCAGGGGCATCGTGACGAGCTGATCGTCCTCACCTGTCGCGCGCACGACAAGCGCGAGACCCGTCGGCGTCGTCCACGAGGCATCGACAACCGAGCCGTGTTCGAGGGGAATCTCTTCGAGGGAACGGATTGCCAGCGGACGCCCGCTCGCTCCACGTTCAACGACGCCTACCCACGCGGTTGCGTCGCTGCCCCGCAGGACGAGGGCGCGCGTACCGTCGGGCGAGATGCGAACCGCGCGGATCTGCCCGGCACTTTCAGACTCAACGCTCACACTGAACGCGCCGTCGACTCCCCCGCCGACGCTCACCGACGAGACCGTGGCCGGACCCCACACCCATCCGAAGCGGTCCACCGACGGACCGAGAGGTGCTTGTCCGGGCAGGAACGCAACCGTCGTCCCACCGCGCTGCGCGTACACCCCGTCAGTGCCGCTCCAGGCCACGAGAGAAGAGTCGACGGGCGACACCGTCGGATTTGAGGCATCGGTGACCGCGGCCAGCTCCGTCACCGATGAGGAGGAAACGAGCCCAACCCCGCCAGGACCGGCACCCACAAGGGTGTCCAGCGAGTAGGTGGGCGGTACCGGAATCGCCTGCGTATCCAGCACATCACCGGACAGGGAGGCATTGACACGCGACACGTCCGCTACCTGAGTCAGGGTGCGGACCAGTTCCCACGCGAGGGTCGTGCGCGCACTCTCGCTGCTGGGCATCACCGCGTTGAGCTCGACGCGCGCAACCCCATCGGCGACGTCCAGCCCCTGGGACGGGACGGTCGTGCCCGCCGGGATCGCGTTCGCCGTCACCGGAGCGAGGGATTGACGGGGACCTTCGACGAGGCCCGCAAGCAGGTGCGAGGCCAGACGCCGAGAGGGATACCAGCGCGGGTCTGCAACCAGGTCACCACCCTCCGCCGTCGGAAAGTAGAGGTTGGCGAGCGAGAACGAGGCCGTGAAGGACGCCCGGCTCATCAGAACCATGTTCTCGGGGTTGTTAATGCGCCACTGTCCCTCCTCACGCACGAGGGTGAAGGTACGAGACACAGTCGAGGCGGCCACGCGGGTCAACACGCCAAAGGCATCGACGCTGGCCACACCGAGCACGGCGACCGTCACATCGACCTGCGTTGCGGTCTCGGAGCCGGCAGTAACGGAGGGTGCCGTGTCTGTGTCGTACACGAGGATCTCGGTCTCCGGCTGCCAGGAGCGCGCCGAGGCTGCACTCAAGAACAGGCGAGCCGTCGCATAGTCGTCCTGGGGGCCGGCGGCACAGGCGAGCAGGAAGTCATTGACCAGGGTCGCGGCATCGGCGTCCGCGGAGGGACCCTCCGCGGAAAACTGGATGCCGCTGCCGTCCTTGGCGGACACGTCGAAGGGGGCCGGGGCCGATGAGGTGGGCAGCGAGGTACACCCGGCGAGGGCCAAGCAGGCGGCGAGAGCGAGAGGCATCAGTCGGCGTTTCATTCGTTCTCCCACAGGGCCAGGGGGCGGCTAACGATGTCCTCGCCGGCTTTCTTCGGCAGCGTCATCAGGAAGGAAGCCCCGCGTCCGGGCTCCCCGTATGCCTGAAGGCGCCCACCGTGGATGGCGACGTCTTCCGTCGCAATCGCGAGGCCGAGGCCGGTTCCACCGGTCGTACGTGCCCGCGCGGTGTCCGCCCGGTAGAATCGATCAAAGACGTGGTCCGCAACCTCCTGGGTCATGCCCACTCCACGGTCGCGGACGCGGCAGGCGACATCGGTCTCGGTCGTTGCGAGCGTAATCGTCACGGGCGTGCCGTCGGCGTGCTCGATCGCATTGACGACGAGGTTGCGGATGACGCGTTCGATGCGGCGCTCGTCAACCTCGGCGGCGACGCGGGTGGGGGCGACGATCTCGACCGCGACCCCCTGACGCTCGGCGAGATCGGCGCACGCCTCGACGACGCGGGTGACGATGGGACGCAGGTCGCGGTCTTCTGCGTCCAGCAGGGCGCTCGCCGCGTCGTAGCGAGAGATCTCGAGCAGATCCGCAAGCATCTGTTCCATGCGTTCGGTCTGGTCATGCAAGAGCTCAGCGGAGCGGCGCGCGTGCGCGGGTAGGTCGTCGCGATTATCCCAGACGATGTCGTCTGCCATACGGATAGTCGTCAGCGGCGTGCGCAGCTCGTGGGACACGTCGGACACGAAGCGCTGCTGCAGTTTGGCAAGCTCGTCGTATCGCGAAATGGTGTCTTGCAGCGAGGACGTCATCGCGTTGAAGGCGCGCCCCAGGTCCGCCATCTCATCGTCACCGCGAACGTCGACGCGCACGTCCAGGTCCCCCTCCGAGGCTTTCGTCGCGGCCGCAGCGGTCACGCGCACGGGCAGGAGCAACCGGTGCAGGAGCGCAAACACGCCAATCGGTAGGGCGATGATGATCGGCAAAGCGGACAGGAAGAGAACCCGAAGGACCACGTCCACCTGCGCCTGATCGGCGGAGAGCGAATAGAGAATGTAGAGCTCGTGTGTGCCCGCGCGGGGCAGCTGGACCTGTGTACCGACCAGGATCCCCGGCTCTTCCCTCTTGTCCTCACCGGAACGAATGGCGACCGACTGCCACTGCGCCCCTCCCCCAGCGACCGCCGCACGCATCTCGCTCGTCACGAGGGCACGCATCTGCTCATCTTCGATCTGATTGATGCGCAGCGAGGCTGTGGTGCCCTCCGAGCGCAGCAGCGCCACGTTCGTCGCACCCGCGCCGGCCGCCGAGGCCTTGAGCGAGGCCAACGCCCCCCGCGCGGATTCCTGGACCTGCGCCGGGGACGAGGCGGTCGAGGAGGAGAACACGGACTGAGCCGAGGAGAAACGCAGTGACGCATCCGCCAGGATCGCATCCCTGCGCGTCTCGAACATGGACGTGCGTAGCTGGGAGGCGATGATCACGCCAAAGACAAGAACGATGATGAGAGTGGCGACCGTGATCGCGAGGGCAATTCTGGCCGACAGGGAGTGTCGAATGCGGCTGGCGAGGTGCGACGAGGCGAGGAGGGCCCACGGCCTCGAGCCTGTGATGGCGCGCAGCAGGTGCCTCAGCGTGTCCCTACGCCCCTGCGCCTGCACGGTACCCAACCCCGCGGACGGTCACGACGAGCTCAGGACGCTCGGGATCTCGTTCAATCTTCGAACGCAGACGCTGCACGTGAACATTCACGAGCCTCGTGTCGGCAGCGTGGCGGTATCCCCACACCTGTTCGAGGAGTTCCTCGCGAGAAAAAACTTTCCAGGGCGCGCGCGCCAGCGTCACCAGCAGATCGAATTCGAGGGGCGTCAGGGCGATCACGCGGCCCTCACGCTTGACGATGTGTCCGGCCACGTCGATGGACAGGTCCTGCAAGCTGAGGCCCTCTTCCACCTGGGCATCCTCGCGTCCGCGCAGGCGAGCACGCACGCGGGCCACCAGCTCCTTCGGTTTAAAGGGCTTGGGCACGTAGTCGTCCGCCCCGGCTTCGAGCCCCGTCACCACATCAGAGGTGTCAGAACGAGCGGTCAACATAACGATCGGGGCATCCGACACGCGTCGAATCGCGCGGCACACGTCGAAACCGTCCATGCCGGGAAGCATCACATCGAGAAGAACCAGGTCTGGGTGATGCTCCTGGAACTGAGCCAACGCCTGGGATCCGTCGGCACAAAAGACGACGTCGAAGCCCTCGTTCTGGAGGACAATCCCGATCATCTCGGCCAGGGCGACGTCGTCGTCGACGACGAGGATGCGCGAACTCATGTCACGATAGTGTCACGAAATCGTCACAAACGCAGAAGACTCGCGCATCAACGGCCCAATTTCTCAACCGGACAAGGTTTCACGCAACGGCGCTGTGTGGCAGGATTGATGACAGACCAGCACCATCAACATGGAGGCACGAATGAGCACCCCGTGGACCGCTCCCGACTCGTCGACCCCGTACCAGTCTTCCCCGACCCCTTCAGGTGCGGGCAACCAAGGCTATGGCGCTCAGCCCTCCTACGGTGCGCAGCAGGGTTATGGCGCTCAGCCCTCCTACGGTGCGCAGCAGGGTTACGGCGCGCAGCCCGGATACGACGCCCAGCAGGGTTACGGCGCGCAGCAAGGCTACGCGCAGCAAGGCTACGCGCAGCCCGGATACGACGCCCAGCAGGGTTACGGCGCGCAGCAAGGTTACGCGCAGCCCGGCTACGGTGCTCAGCCAGGATACGGAGGCCAACAGAGTTACGCGTCGTCGCAGCCCGGTGCTTCCGGCTACAGCGTCAACGCCAACCAGTGGGGCTGGGAGGCCAAGCCCGGCATCATCCCCCTGCGTCCGCTCACCATCGGTGACCTGATGAGCGGCTCCTTCGCAGCAATCCGCCAGAACCCGAAGATCCTTTTCGGCTTCACCCTGGCGGTCATGGCGGTCATTTCTCTCCTCACCATGGTGACGTCGTTCCTCCCGACCTCCCTCGGGTCTATCACCGGATCGAGCGATCCCCAGGGTTCCCTCACGGGTACGGAGGACTTGGCCATCATGCTGCTCGGTAGCCTCGCGTCGCAGGGTGTGCAGACGCTGGCGACACTCGCGGGCACCACCATCATCATGGGCATGCTGGCAACCACGGTCTCGCAGATGATGATCGGCAACAAGGTGACGCTCTCGCAGGCCTGGACCATGACCCAGCCGCGCCTGGGTGCTCTCATCGGCACGTTCCTCCTCACCGGCATTGCGACGTCGATCCCGCTGATCATCTACGCCGTGCTCATGTTCGTCCTGTTCTTTGCTTTCATCGGGTCCGACTCGGTCAGCTGGCTTGTTCTGATCGGAATCCTTCTCCTCATTCCGACCTTGGTTGCCACGTACTTCGTGACCATTAAGCTTGCCTTCGGCTCCGTCATCACGGTGCTCGAGGAGATCGGACCGATCGCGGCCATGAAGCGTTCGTGGACCCTGAGCAACGGCTACTTCTGGCCGACGCTCGGGCGGTTCATGCTCATCTCCGTGGTCGCCGGCTTTATCGGTGGTTTCATCGGTGGTTTCGTCGGCGGTTTCGCGGGCGTGGCGATGTTTGCAGCGGCCGATAGCGAGACCGGTTCGACAATTGTCTTGGCTGTGACGGCAGGTCTGACCACGCTCGTGAGCGGCCTCGTCACGCCGCTGACGGCCACCTACGAGACGCTCATGTACGCGGACCTGCGCATCCGTAAGGAGAACTTCGCAGCGGTCCTCATCCAGGCGAGCACCCAGCCTCAGTGAGCCCCATGCTCGGATGCGAGATTCCGCTGACGCCCGATCAGGGCGAGGCTCGAGACTGGCTCCTGGAGGAGCTTTCGAAGGGTGTATACGGTGAGATTTCGGGCCCTATCGTCAGCTTCGTCTCGGACCTGATCGATGGTTTTTTCCATCTCTTGTCGTGGAGGGGCGAGGGCACCCCACCGATCTCGTTGATCCTCACGATCCTCGCGATCATCGCGATTGCCGCCCTGATCGTTGTGCTCATCCTCCACCCGATTCGACTGGCCAAGCGCCGGTCCGGATCCGTTTTCGAGGAGGAGACCAGCACTCCGCAGGTTCGGGCCTCGTTCGACGAGGCCGTGGCCTCCCAGGATTGGAACCTCGCGTACGTGTGGGCCTACCGTCTCATGGTCCTAGGCCTCGACGACCACGACGTCGTCTCCTCGACTCCGGGCTTGACCGCCCGCGAGGCTGCCGACGCCGCGACCCGTGTCGCACCCGGGCTTGCCCCGCAGCTGTCCGCCTACGCCGAGACTTTCGACAAGGTGCGCTACGGTCATTCCACGATCACTCGCGAGGAGGTGGATGCGCTGCGTTCCTTCACGCCGGTCCTCCTCGATGTGTGTAGCCACGCGGAGGACCTGTCATGAAGTCCCGGCAGGTTTCCATCGTCACCCCGACGGCGCGTGAACGTTTTTCGACGGCACGACCGATGCTGCTCCTCATCGCCATCACGGTGATTGCTCTGATGGGCTCTGTGGTCCTCAGCCAGATGGGATACAACAACGAGCCCGTCGGTATTCGCAACAGGCACGGCGACGGCGCCCGGGCGCTCGCCCAAGTTCTTGGCAACCACGGAGTATCCGTACGCGAGGTCAACGCCGATCAAGCCGCCACTGTGGACGATGACACGACTCTCGTCGTCATCTTTCCCTCGCGCATGCGCGACTCTGTCGCCAAGGCGATAGAGACTCGCGCGAATGTCGTCTACGTCGGTCTCGAAGAACAATACGATTCGTCCTCCCCCTATCTGGGTGGACTGCGCGCGCAACGCGACTGGGAGAGCCCGCGTGTCGTCACGGCCGGGTGCCAATCCGAAACCGCGACTCGTGCGGCCTCATTGACATCCTCTGCCTACGTGATCACGGGCAGTGCTCACGGCTGGGAGCTGTGCTTCTCAGGGACGAGCGACGCCTACGGGTACGCGGAAAAGATCGAGGATGGGCGTTTCCGTGCGATCATCCCCGATTCCCTTCGCCTGCGTAACCGCGCGATCACCGACGAAGGAAACGCCGCCCTCGCTGTCAACGCGATCGGGCGCACCCCGAAGGTCGCATGGTATTCGCCAACAGAAAAAGATACCCTCGGCCACGGTGAAGACCTCAGCACCGAGGCTCCCTTCCTCGCGCCCGCATTCCTCCTGACCATCGGCGCGTGCCTCATCGCTGCCGTTGCTCGAGGCCGACGCCTCGGCCCCTTGACACCGGAGAATCTGCCGATCGAGGTTCCCGCCTCTGAAACCGTCATCGGTAAAGCCCGCCTGATGCGCTCTCAGCGTGCCTACGAGCACGCCGCCACGGCACTGCGCAGCGCGAGCGCGTCACGTATCGCGACCGCGCTTGGCGTCGCCCACACCGCTGACCGTGAGACTCTCACCCGCGCGATTGAGCAACGAGGCCTGCTCACGTCACGCTCGACCGCTGTCTTGTGGGGGCCTCCCCCCACCTCCGAGAAAGAACTCGTCCGCCTCGCCCATGACCTCGACGCTCTCGAAAAGGAGATTCGCCAATGACTAGCCCGATTCCCGGCCCCTCATCCGACGGCGTGCCCCAGCCCGGGCCCGCCCCCACGGGAGCACCCCAGCCGGTTCCGGCACCCACGGCGGCTCCGGGCGGTTACGCACCGCAGGGAGAGGTGCCCACGCATGGCGCCCCCGCCTCGTACGTGCCGACCGCGCCCACGGCCCAGGCGGCCGCACCTCAGGAAGGTGCACCCCAGGGGGCTCCGCAGCAGGTCCCCTCCTACTCGGCCCCGACGGGCGAAGGATGGTCCGGTCGTTCGCTGAGCGAGAGTGAACGACGCACGCAGGAGTCTCTCCTCACCCTCAAGTCGGAGATCGGCAAAGCCGTCGTCGGCCAGGACGGAGCTATCACCGGCCTGATCGTCGCCCTCGTCGCCGGCGGTCACGCGCTGCTGGAAGGCGTCCCCGGCGTCGCCAAGACGCTGCTCGTGCGCACGCTGGCCCGCGCCCTCGACGTCGACATGGCGCGCATCCAGTTCACCCCCGACCTCATGCCCGCGGACATCACGGGCTCCATGGTGTGGGACGCGGGTCAGTCCAAGTTCGTGTTCCGCGAGGGCCCGGTGTTCACGAACCTGCTGCTCGCCGACGAAATCAACCGCACTCCCCCCAAGACTCAGTCCGCGCTGCTGGAGTCCATGGAGGAACACACCGTCTCGATCGACGGTGAGACGCGCATCCTGCCGGATCCCTTCATGGTGATTGCCACCCAGAACCCGGTCGAATACGAGGGCACCTACCCGCTGCCCGAGGCCCAGCTGGACCGTTTCCTCCTCAAGCTCGAGCTGCCCCTGCCCTCGCGTGAGGCCGAGATCGATATCATCGCCCGCCACCAGGCTGGCTTTAACCCGATGTCCCTGGCCGAGGCCGGCATCCAGCCCGTAGCGGGTGCCGCCGACATCCAGGCCGCTCACGAGGCTGCATCCCGCATTGAGGTCGCCCCCGCCGTCATGGCCTACCTCGTGGACCTGTGCCGAGCGACGCGCACCTCCGCCGCCGTGCGCATGGGCGTATCCCCGCGTGGTGCGACTGCTCTGCTGCGTACCTCGCGCGTGTGGGCGTTCCTCCAGGGACGCGGCTTCGTCACCCCTGACGACGTCAAGACGATGGCCCCCGTCACCCTCGCACACCGACTCGGGCTGCGCGCCGAGGCCAACCTCGAGGGCGTCAGCGCTACCGACGTCATCACGGGTGTCCTCGCGGCCACTCCCGTGCCCCGCTGAGGCTGCCCGTGGCGATCTCGGCGCGCAGCGCGCTCCTCGTTCTGGTGGGCTTGATTCCGCTCGCCTTCGCCCCGTCCCGCGGCTTTGCGTGGATGTGGTGTGGCATCGTCGTGCTCGTGTGTCTGCTCGATGCTCTCGCGGCGCCCTCACCGCGCACCCTGCGCATGAGCCGCGAGGTGACGGGCTCGATTCGTGCTGATCAGACAACCGAGGCCTCGCTGCGGCTGACGAATACGACGAGGCGCCAGATGGTCCTGGACGTGCGTGACGCGTGGCCGCCCTCGTTGCGCCAGTCGCCGCCGCGCCAGCGTGTGCGCCTGCACCCGAAATCCGCTGAGAAAATCACGACACTTCTGTCCCCCACCAGGCGAGGAACCCGCCACGCTGACGTCGTGACGATCCGGTCCTGGGGTCCCCTGCACCTGGGGGCCCGCCAGGTGTCCATCGCTGCGCCCCTGAGCCTGTCTGTGCTCCCCGAGTTCAAGGCGCGAGTGCTCCTGCCCTCGCGCCTGGCTCGTTTGCACGAGCTCGAGGGCACCACGCCGACGACGCTGCGCGGCGCCGGTACCGAGTTCGACTCGCTGCGCGCCTACGTTGTGGGTGATGACCCCCGCGATATCGACTGGCGCGCCTCCGCCCGCTCAACCGAGCTGATGGTGCGTCAGTGGCGCCCCGAACGCGACCGTCACGTTGTGATCGTCGTGGACTGCGGTCGCGCGTCCTCCGCACTTCTCGGAGCGCCCGAGCACGAGGAGGTCGACTCCATTGCGCTGGGGCGCGCGCCGCGCTTGGATTCCTCGATCGAGACCGCCCTGCTTCTGGCGGCGCTGGCTGACCGCGCCGGCGACAAGGTCCACCTGGTAGCCGTTGATTCGCGCGTGCGTGCGCGCGTCTCCGGCGTGCGCGGCGCCAAGATCATTGAGACTCTCGCGCAGACCTTCATGGACTTGAACCCGCGCCTGGACGTCACCGACTGGTCGCGGGCAGCGGACGCGGTCGAGCAGACCGTGCGTCACTCGGCATTCGTCGTCATCGCCACCAAGATTCCGCCCGCCGGACTGGAAACAGAGTTCACCGACGCACTGGCGAGACTCAGCAAACGCCACACGGTCCTCGTGGCCTCGGCAACTGACCCCGACGAGATCCGCGCCCGTAACGGACGCGAGGATGCCGAGTCCGTGTTCCTTGCAGCTTCGGCCTCGCTCGCCGAGCGTTCCGATGCCGCTGGGGCAGCCGACGTGCGCCTCGCCGGTGCCCTGACCCTGCAGGCATCGGCTGGGCTGCTCCCCGCGCGTACGGCCGACCGCTACATCGAGTTGAAGAAGAGCGGACGCCTGTAACCGCAGGTAGCGACGCTCAGCCCGATACCGGCTGGTAGTAGCCCGCGTCGATACCGACGTCGGCGTTCTGGCCCGCAAGGTGGGCCCTGCGGCCAAGGATCAACGTGTATGCCCAAACAGCGGCCGTCATAAGGGCTCCCAGCGTAATCTTGACGGCGTCGGGCAGGTCGGAAGGAGTCACGAAGCCTTCGAGGACACCGGATCCCGCGAGGAGGAGTGCGCAGCCGACAGCCACCGTCATGGCGCTACGCGCGGCCACGCCCACGGCCTGGAAGCGCGTCGCTGGACCGGGAACGAGGAGCGACCAAAATACGCGCAGGCCCGCTGCGACGGAGATGAAGACGGCGGTCAGTTCGGGCAGCCCGTGCGGCAAAATGAAACGGAAAAAGTGCCAGGGGCCCGCGTACACATACACGATTGCGCCAGCCATCCCGACGCCCGTCGCGTTGCCCCACAGGATCCTGAGCGGGTACACACCGGTGATACCCGTGACGACTGCCTGGAGAGCGATCCACGCGTTGTTCGCCCACACGGACAAGCCGAACTCCGCATTGGTGTCCTGGTGGTAGTACTCGACGAAGTCGCTGTGGGCATAGCGACGCAGCTGCTCCGGTGTCCCCAGCTGATTCATCGCCTCCGGTGTGGTGATCAGGTAGTGCGCCTCCAGCACGCCAATGGCGATGAAGACGAGCATGACACCGACCGTTACCCATCGGATCTGATAGAGGGCGTACGGGAGGGACACCTTGAAGAAGCGTGCGATCACAGTCCCGCTGATCCCTCCCGTTCCCGCCAGACGCCCGCGCGCCGCGGACAGGATACGCGAGAGCTCGGCGATGACGTCGGGATCAGGACTGGTCGTGCGGACGCGCGCCAGATCCGTTGCCGCAGAGCGGTAGAGGCGATCGAGCTCGTCGATCTCCTGCCCCGTCAGAGAGCGGGTACGCGTCAACTCCTCAAGACGTTTCCACTCCGTTTTTCCGCTCACCCGCAGCACATCGATGTCCATTGGACTAGCGTGTCATACATGAGCGCGCAACGCAGTCAATCACGCGTCATTCAAGACGACTACGTCCGGACGGGTGAAGCCGTCACCCTCGACATGACCCCAGCTTCGCCGCCCGTACGTTTCGCCGCCGCGATCATGGACGGCATCACGTACCTCGGGGCAGGACTTCTCATTCTTCTCTCTGCGGCACGTACGTGGTCAGGTGATTCTTACTCCCTCGTGCGCGTGTTCGTCGTTGGGCTGATCTCGTCGATCATGTTTTTCATTCCCCTTATTGTCGAGATTGCCACGGGTGGCCGTTCGCTCGGCAAGTGGGCCATGAACCTGCGGGTCGTGCGCGACGACGGCGGCGCGATTACCGCACGGCACAGCGCTGTGCGCGTCGGCGTCGGGATCTTGGAGAACTGGCTCATGTGGGGCGGGCTGGCGTTCTTCGTCGAGCTCTTCAACAAGAAGGGCAAGCGCTTGGGCGACCTGGCCGCGGGAACAATGGTCTGTTCCCAGGGGGACTCGGTGTTTTACCCACCCCTCGTGATGCCCCCGGGGCTTCAAGACTGGGCGCGCACAGCGACAATCCTGCCCCTCGACGACGCACTGGCTGCCGAGGCACGCGCTTTCCTGGGAACGAATCGCGGCATCGCACCGAAGCTGCGCGGAGAGGTCGCCTCATCCCTCGCTGATCGGCTCGTCAAGCGCGTTCAAACGCCTCTGCCACCCGGATTACACCCGGAGATTGTGATTGCCGCGATTCTCGTGGCTCGCCGTGATCGCGAGTGGGAGCGTGAGCGTGAGCGCCGAGCGCGCGGCAAGGCACGCTTCCACGAAGCAACACAGGCGCGCTTCGGGCTGTAGCTGCTAGTCCTCGTCGCCCTTCTCAGAACCGTCCACCACCGTAAACTGCGCGCGTCTACGCGCGTACGGGCTCGACGGATCCAGGGGACTCGAGGTGTCGGGAGTGCCGACGGAGCGAGCGGGCCCGAAAGGTCCCGCCTGGGGTCGGCGCGCTGTGTGAGCGGGGGCGGGCTCGGCCTGCGCCTCCTGAGCGACACGACGCACGGCGTCGACGAGCGCGGCGAGGTCGTCACCGGACGGCGGGGCCGGCTCGAAATTCGTCGCCAGTCGAACGACCTGCCAACCCAACGGTGCAGTCAGGTTCTGCGCGTGTTCCTCGCACAGATCATAAGAGTTGGGGTCGGCGACGGTCGCCAGGGGGCCGACAACGACCGTCGAATCACGGTAGTCGTAGGTCAAGGTGGCGACGGCGGCCGTCGAGCAGCCGGGCTTCGAGCAGTGGCGTTGGGCAATCACGTCCCTAAGAGTACGACACTCTGTGCGCGTATGGCCCACTCCAGCGCGCCATGCGCCTACCCTGAGGGGGTGTTTTCCACGCGCCGCCACATCTCGAGCCGCAACCGCCACGGTCGCGGCCCTCGTGGTCCCCTCTTTTTCCCGGGAACTCCGGCATGGCGGACGCGTCGCGAAGACTTCGATTCTATGGTGAGTGAGCTCGTCACCGAGCTTATTCGTCGCTGGCCTCAGGTCTCCACGATCGAGTTCGCGGTCGAAGATGTTCCGCCATCAGATCCCGCGCCATGGGAGTCACACAGCGTCGTTGTCGCGCGTATTTTCCCCGCTGATAGGCGCCGGGGTCTGCGGGATCGAATCGTGGTCTACCGCCTGCCGATCACGTTGCGATGCCCGCCCGAGGAGATTGCGATGATGACGCGCAGGGTGCTCGTGGAGAGGATCAGCCACATCCTGGCGCTCCCGCCGGACGAGATCGACGAGGCGATGCGCTGAGGAGCGCCCTAGTTTATGGTGCGGATCGAACCGGTCACAGCGCTGATGCCCTCGGTGCCGACGTTCCAGGTGGTACTCATGCGTCCCACCGCCGTATCTGCGGAGATCACCAGGGCAGCCTGAATGGGGGTGTCCGCACTCATCTGGCTGGCTGAATCGGGGAGGCTCACCAGGGTCGGGACGCCGGGCGCGACGTAGATCGTGCGTCCTCCCACGCGCACGGCGACGGCGCCCGGGGTCGAGGCTGAGGTGCCGCTCGACTGCGCTTCCTGCGAGGCGCCCGACTGGGATGCGCCTGACTGGGAGGTCACGGGCGAGGGCGAGGCCCAGATGTCGGGTGTTGCGCTCGGTCCGGGCTGGGCCGATTGAGGCGTTTCTTCCTGGCTTGCGGCCGCGGCGGCAGCATCTGCGGGCGCGTACAGCAGGAGGCTAGCAGACGTGGCGCTCACCCCGGAGTCGGTGGCGAGCGAGGTTGCTCGGATGGGGGTCGAGGAGAGTACTGAGGTGGTCATCGCGCTCAGCTGGCTTGTTCCCGGGATCGTGGCTTCGGTGAAGGGCGTCGCGGGGCTCGCGTTGGACCGCATGATCCACGCGCTCGCACGCTGCACCCACGGAGCCCCCAGGGTGATCGTCGTCGTCTGCGCCACGACCTCGCGATCGGAGGTGACGATCAGCGCGATCGGCGAGGAGTCGCTCGATGCACCGTCGAGGGGCATTTCCAGGGTGGTTCCCTCGGCGACGGTCGCCTGGCCGCCAGGCAGGGGATGCACGCCGGTGGAGTCAGCGACGGAGACACTCACGTGCGCCTCACCCGAGGGCGACACCAGGCGCAGAAGCGACGTGCCCTTGGGATCAACACCAAGGATCGTCTGCGAGGTGGCGGGCACGACCGCGGAGGCGAGCGTGGCGCCCTGGGGAACCTCGCCGTTCATGAGAGAGGCCTGCACCCAGGCGGCGACCCCTCCCCCGTCTGCACGCACGTGTACGGCAAGGGAGTTTTCGTCGGGGAACCATCCCGCGAGAAGAACCGACACCGAGGAGGTAGCGGGGACAGTGACCTGGCGCGATGAGGCGTTCAGGGGGCCCGACGCCCCGTATCCGTCGATGCTCACGACCGAGGCCGTTGTGCCAGGATTGGACAGGATGAGCACCATGTCCGCACCGGAAATCGTCGCTCCGGTGGCGATCCACTGGGAGGTACGCGGGGCCGCGCATCCAACGGCACTCAGACCGGCGAGTTCGCCTCCGCCCTGTCCGGCGAGGGTCAGCGCCGAGGGGATGGCTCCCCCGTTGCCCGTCACAGACGCGGGTGCGGGGCTCGTGGGGGCGGATGCGAGGGAGGACCAGGTGGTCCCTGCTGCAACGTTGGTCGTCTCGAAAGGATCGACAATGCCCGAGGGGCACGCGAGGCGCACCTGCGACGGGTGAGCGCTCTGCACTGTCCCCTCGACCCGGCTCGGCGATGCGCCGACCCACATGGATGCGCCAGCCATAACAGCCACGGCGATCCCCGCGCCCGCGAGCGTCGTCAGCGAACTAATGCGGGGCTTTGTCATCTCTTCCTCCACGCGGATAGGGCGCTGGCCATGGCGACGATCAGGCATGCGGCCGCAGCAATGCGCCACGGGACAACCCACCATGCGTTGTAGGTGACGGTCAGGTGCCCCGCGGTGGGCATATCAAACGCCTGCGACCATCCGTCGGCGGCTTCGACGGGGGTCAGCGCCACGCCGTCGACCCACGCGCGCCATCCGGAGTCGGCGCGTTCAGCGAGGATGAGGGTGCCGGAAGCCTGCACATCCCCATCCACACGCAGCTGCGAGGACCCGACAGGGGTGGTGACGCCGCTGGCGGACTCAACGCGCACGCGTGCCGGTGTCAGTCCGTCGGGACGCAACCGCCAGACGGTACCGGAATTCGTATCGCCGACCTTCTCAAGCCCATCGGCTCGGTCGAGACCGGAGGTCAACGCGACGGATCCGCTCGCCCCCAGGGGCACGAGGATCGTGTCGATGTCGTGCGCGGCCAGAGTCTGAACGGTAGCGTCGTCGGGGTAGACGACCAGGGTATAGGCGGCCTGGGCGAGCGAGGCGGTGGCCGGGTCACTCAGGGTGCCCGTTGCTGCACCGTTGCGCGCCTGCGCGAGAGTGAGAGCGTGAATGGCCGGGGTCGATGCCGTGAGCGACGGGCCGTTTCCACGCCACAGCATCGCGTTGACGGTGTCGGTGGTCGGGTCGCCGTCGAGGACGAGGATGCGTCCGGCGCGCGTAGAACGCTGTGCCTGGGATGCGACGGCGGAGACGATGGGCGACGACAGAGCGGACACCGTCTCGCGCTGGGACATCGTAAAGGTCGGGATCTCATCAGCCTTGGAGCGCCCCTCGACGGCGGACACGCTCACGGCGGATCCCGATCCGAGGAGGGCGATGGCGACGAGGGCCCCCGAAGCGCGCAACACGAACGGCCTGGACGCGTCCCATGCCACACGCTGACTATCCGAGTCGGCAGGCAGCACGGACCTCGTGCGCGTCGACAGGATCACCAGCAAGCCAAAGGCGAGGGACAGCGCGGGCGATGCCCACGCGGAAGCCACCGACGCACCGGTCATGCCCACGCCAACGTGGGAGGCACCCCAGGCGAGTGCGGAGGCGATAAGAGCACAGCAGAAGGTGAGCATCGCGGCATGAGAACGCGAGCGAAGCAGGGCAACGGCCGCCAGCAGCACAGCGCCTCCACCGACGACGTACAGCGCGACTGCCTCGAGTGTGCTCGAGGGGGCAGCGGGCAGACCGATCAATGCCATCCACGAGGGGGCACGAGTGTAGGCGTGGATGCCTCCGCTCGTTGAGGCGAGCGCGGGCCATGCGGCGGGGCGCACCAGGATAGAGACATAGGTGGGCAGGAGAAGCGTCAGCGCGGGCAGGGCCACGAGAAGGCTGCGCCGGGAGCGCCACGCGAGCGCGAGCACAGCGACGGGCAGCGTCCACGGTGCACAGCAGGACAGGATGACAAGCGCGAGGCCAGCGCATCCTGCGTTGATGCCACGAGGTGCCAGGGGCGCGGGCTCAACGCCGGAGGCACCCGCCACGAGCAGAGGCTGGGGTGCGCCGGCGCAGAACGCAGCGACAACGGGCAACACGATGTGGGCGAGGGTCCCGGCAAGGACGCCGTGGGTTGCACTCAGCACCAGTGCGGGCGCGACAGCCCAGGCGAGCGAGGCGAGGAAACGCACGCGCAACGAGGCACTCAGGCTACGGCTCGGGATCCAGGCGACCATCGCGGCGAGCGGACTGGAGGCCACAAGCAGGAATGTCGCGAGCGCTCCGGGGCTGATTCCCAGCGGCGCGACGGGTGCACTCAGGAGTGCCAGCACTATCGTGAGGGGGTCCGCTCCGCCCGCATATCCGTCGCCACCAGGCACCCACGCGGACCACGCAGCGTTCCACAGCTCGGTCCAGGTCGCGGGCATGGACACCCACGCTCCACCGACGAGGCCAGCAGAGGTCCCCCACCACTGGGCGGCGGCAAGCAACGAGGTCACGAGAGCGAGGCCGAGGCAGGCGGATACGGAACGGACGCGGTATCGCCGCATCGAGGAGACGATGAGCGGATCAATGCGCTCCCCGTGCTCGTCTTCGTCGACACCGGCCGGTTCCTTGCGCAGCGAGGCGGGAGCCGTCTCGAGAGCGCGCAGGGCAGAGCGGGGAACAGTACGAGACTGGGCGGCGCGGGCACGACCGGCCAGGAGGCGCGGGGTCGCGCCGATGAGAGAGACGAGCGCTCCCATTTCAGGTAGTGCCAACGAGGCACGCCCCGTGAGAATCCGTCCCAGGGCACGCGCGGGGCTCCATACGAGGAGCCACAGGGCGAGGAAGGGAAGAAGGAAGGCAGGAACGGCCTTGCACCAGTTGTACATCTGGGCATAGCGGCGTTTACGGAACGATCCGTCGGTCGCGACGTCGCCGTCGGCGATGCCGTCCGAAACGTCACCCGTCGGCTCACTGTGCTCTGTGTCGTGGGTGGTGTCGAGGCCGGAGTAGAGGGATACGCGGGCGTGACGCACGCGGGCCTTGGGGGCGACGATCACGCGGTATCCGGCCAGGTGGAGCCTGCGCCCCAGGTCAAGTCCGTCGCCGAAGGGCCCGAGCGCGGTGTCAAATCCTCCGACGGTCTCGTAGGCCTCGGCGCTGATGAACAGGCCGGCGGTGCCGACGCCAAGAACGTCACTCGTACCGTCGTACTGTCCCTGATCAATGTCGTCGTCGCCGACGCGCTCAAGGCGACGGGCGCTCGCCGTTGCGAAGATTCCCAGTTCAAGGAGGCGAGAGCCGTCCCAGCTCATCTGTTTGACGCCGACGGCACCGACGGTCTTGCCGACGGTGGCGGCCTGGATCAGCTCGTCGAGGCACTCGGGTTCTGGGGCACTGTCCTCGTGAAGGATCCACCACCACTGTTCCGAGGTGAAAGCAGCTCCCTGGGCGCGTGCACGCTTGATGGCGTCGCCCAGGTTGCGGGCACGACCGACGCGCACGAGCTGCGCTCCCTCGGGAACTCGGTCGGCCGGGAAGGGCGTCACGTGACGCCCTGCGACGTCAATGATGGTCAACGAATGCGGGGCCACCGATTGATTCTCGATGGCCCGCACAACGGACTGAGTGAGCGGCGCGTCTCCCCTCGTGACGAGGATCGCACCGACGGAGCGCTGCGTCGGACTCAACCGGCCATACGGCGCAGGCGCCGCCTCTCGCGCTCGGACATGCCGCCCCAAATACCAAAGCGCTCGTCGTTAGCTAGCGCGTACTCGAGGCAATCCTCGCGCACCTGGCAGGCCTGACAAACAGCCTTCGCCTCGCGAGTGGAGCCACCCTTTTCAGGGAAGAACGCCTCCGGATCCGTCTGCGCACAGAGCGCGTGCTGCTGCCACGCAAGGGGGCCGTCAATGCGGGCGTACTGCGCCGCGTCGGCATCCTCGGACCACTCGAGGGGTCCGTCACCGAAGATGTTCCACATTGCGGGAGCTCCTTATAACGAATCAATCACTACGAGAATTACACGCGTGTCATTGCAGGAAGTCAAGCCGTTTCGCGATAATGAGACCTTTTCCGTAGCACTTGACCCAACGGTAAAACAATGCCCTATTTCAAGGACTTCACAGTTACTAAGTATTTGGAATGTCTAGGACCTTCGATATACTTGAAACCATGAACAATAAGTCCTTAGAAACTATGAGCAGGCTCACCCACTGTATCACAGTGATTAACGAATGGTCAGGGCCAGCGCTGACCCAATACGGCCAGGAGCGCGTTGAACTGGGAGGACCCGTGGTCAGCCGGTGGCTAGCGAAGATCGCCAACTACCTGACAAACGAACTTGCGGCCGACCTATTCGGCACAGGCGAACCAACACCGACTCGCATCTACACGACTCTTCAGCCTTGGCAGGACACCCTCTGGCAGATCGCCGCGCGGGCGATGGGATGGGAAGTTCTCGATACACGACGCCCCCTGCCCGGGGACCTTTTCGTCACCAATATTCTCGGTTCCGAAGCATCCAACGCGCTGGACGCTGGCGCGCATGTTCTCGCCCAGCCCGCCCAGTACCTCTCCTTCGCGTGGGATGGTCCCTTGGAGGGCGCAATGGACGGCCTCGCGGAAATCGCCATGCAGCCGGACGCCCTCGTCGTTGACACTCCCCCGCTGCTCGGGGCGGCCCGGGACGAGGCCCTGGCCGGCTTGCGCGCGTCGGTACCGGTTCACGGTCGGCGCGTCGCGCTGCTGTGGGACGCACGAACAGGCGCGGGACAGGTGCTGGATCAGTGGATGCAGGGGCGCTCGGTCGTCATCATTGACCCGCAGGCCGTCTCGCCGGATAATCTCCCCCAGATTCTTGCCACGGAGGACGTGGACGGAGGCCTCGTGACCTATCAGAGGTAGAAGTCACCACACGCCCAGGACGCGCGCAGCTGCGAGCTTGAGGCCCTCCATGCGGTCGCGACGGATCTGATGCCAGCGCAGGGCGAAGCGCAACCTCGAGGCGATGCCCTGTCCCTCGAGCTCGCGCAGGATGGCGCGCAGCTGGCGCGCGCGGCGCTCGTCGAATACGCCGACGTTCTGAGCGGTGCGGGCAGTCAGAATGAACTGGTTGCGATAGAAACCGCTGCGTAGCTTGGCCATGCGGGCATCGCGCGCCCCGGAGCCGGAGTTCGCACCCTGCACGTTGCCGCCGTGCTGACGGTACTCCAGGGTGGGTTCCTCTCCGATCACCCAGGTCAGGCCGATTGAGCGAGCCAGCGCGTAGACATACCAGTCATGCACGCCGATCTCGCTGTAGTCAAGGCCCCTCAGCACGCGCACGAGGGCTTCATGCGCCTGCGGACTGAAGACGTAGGTGGATCCCGGCCCCGCAGCCTCGAAGAGGAAGTCCCAGGCCCGCTGTGGCTGCGACTTGCGGATCAGGCGTCGCTCCCCCACTTCCCCGCCGGGCAGCGACTGGAAGGACGTGACATTCGAGGAGACGACGTCAGCCCCCGTCGCCTCCATGAGGGCCAGCTGAGAACTGAGTTTATCCTCGTGCCACACGTCATCCTGGTCGGTGAATGCGACGTAGGAGCCGTCGGGGACGTGCGTCATGAAAAGGTGGAGGAAGTTGCCCGTCACGCCGGGCGTACCGTCGCGCTGGGGCAGAACCGTGATCCGAGGGTCGGCAGCGGCACGCGCCTCCACGTGCTCGCGTGTTCCGTCACTCGACGCGTCATCGGACACGACGAGACGGACGTCCACGCCCACCTGGGCGAGCACGGAGTCCACCTGTTCGTCGAGCCACGCCCCGCCCTCGGCCATCCCGTTGTAGGTGGCCATGAGGACGGTGACGCGGGGACGAGGCATCGCCTCGTCTCGGGTCACGTTGCCCAAGGACTCAGTGTCCTTCGGCGGCGTACTTCGCCTCGACGGCTTCCTTGAGGGGAGCCCACCACGCCTCGTTCTCGGTGTACCAGGCGATCGTGTCGGCCAGGCCGTCGCGGAAGTTCGTGAACTGGGGTTCCCAGCCGAGCTCGTTGACAAGCTTGGAGTTGTCGATCGCGTAGCGCAGGTCGTGGCCCGGGCGGTCGTTCACGTGATCGAAATCGTCGGGGGCGTAGCCCATGAGCTCGTTGAGGATGGCGACGACGTCGCGGTTGTTCGTCTCACCGTCTGCGCCGATCAGGTAGGTCTCGCCGATGCGGCCCTTCATGAGGATGTCCCACACGGCAGTATTGTGGTCGCGCACATGGATCCAGTCGCGCACGTTCAGGCCGTCGCCGTACAGGCGGGGGCGCACGCCACGCAGGCGGTTCGTGATCATGCGGGGAATGAACTTCTCGATGTGCTGGTACGGGCCGTAGTTGTTCGAGCAGTTCGAGATCGTCGCCTCGACGCCGAAAGAACGCACCCACGCGCGGACCAGCAGGTCCGAGCCAGCCTTGGACGAGGAGTAGGGCGAGGAGGGGTTGTAGGGCGTGGTGGGCGTGAACTTCGCGGGATCGTCCAGCTCGAGGTCACCGTAGACCTCGTCCGTGGAGATGTGGTGGAAGCGGACCTTGTGGCGGCGCACGGCCTCCAGCAGGGTGAAAGTGCCCACCAGGTTGGTCTGGATGAAGGGCGAGGGGTCCAGGAGGGAGTTGTCGTTATGCGACTCCGCGGCGAAGTGCACGACCGCATCGGCACCAGCCACAACGCCGTCGACGAGGTCGGCGTCCGCAATGTCGCCCTCGACGACGGTCAGGCGGGCGGCGAGCTCGGCGGGCACGTCAGTGAGGGACGCGCGGTTGCCCGCGTAAGTGAACTTATCCAGGACGACGACATCGACGTCCGGGTGGTCCTCCAGCAGCGTGTGAACGAAATTCGCTCCGATGAATCCGGCACCGCCGGTCACAACGATCTTCATGAGGTCTTCTCCTTTGCGCGCCCGCGGGCGTCCGAGGGTGCTACTCACCCGATTCCTGACCCTATTATGCCGTAGTTCTCACGCATTCCCCGCCACTGACTTCCACTTCCCCGTCGGATACGTCACTATTCGCCACGCTGGAGGTCCCCTGAAGGGCCGCACGGCGCTGATAGATTGGACGTATCCCCCAACAGAAACGGACCACTCGTGACTCGTCTCGTCCCCTCGCTCGCACTGCTCGCCCTGTGCGCCCTAGCCACGGCCTCGTGCTCCCCACTCGAGGACACCCAGAGCGCTCAGTCGACGCCCGCGGCCTCCGTTTCCCCGGGGGACCCCGGCCAGCCATCCAATTCGGCGATGCCGACCCTGCACGCCGCCTCCCCCGGCTGCGCGGCAATGGATGAGATCTTCTCCGAGGCTCTCAACGGTTCCGAGACCGGCCAGGCCTACAGGTCCCTGGCGGCCAAGCGCTCGGGGGAAACGAACGCGGAGGAGCGTCACCGCGCGTGGGAGGCATTCGCGGCCGCCTTCAAGAACGACTACTCCGACCGCCTCACCCAGGCGGCCACGGATGAGACCTCCAAGCAGGCCCTCGCAGCCCTCGCGGTCTACGTCGAGCGCAACGCAGCCCTCGACTCCGGCGCGATCCCCGAGTTCGCCGATCAGCAGGGAGCCGAGGAGGCACTCAAGCGCGGTGAAAAGCCCGAGGTGAACCCCGCCTACACCCAGGCCCTCGCCGAGGCCACGAGCGCCCACGCCACCCTGACGAGCTGCATGCCTCACTGGCCCGTCGTTTTCTAGGCTCTGCGCGGCTTCGCGCCCGCCGGTCCACGCACGGACTCGTGTACATTAGACGTACCTATCCCGGACAGATTGGCTCATTTCATGGCACGTGCGCTCGTCGACCAGATCGCCTCCGCGCGGGAACGATTCGTCTCTACCGCAGCGCGGCCCCTGGCCTTTGTCCTTCTCACCCTCGGCATCCTCGCGGTGGCCACGGGGTGGATCTTCGCCTCTCCTCCGGGCGCTTCCCCCGATGATGACTACCACCTCGTCTCCACGTGGTGCCCGCGTCCCATCGAGTCCACGGGCTGCGGGACGACCACAATTGACGGCGACCTGTACGTCTTGGCCCCCGTGACCACCTCCCACGCGCAGTGCGAGGCCTTCAGCCCCGACAAATCGCACAAGTGCATCAGGAAATACTCGGACGACACGATGGCCCCGTCGTACCGATACAACGACGGCCAGTACCCCTACGGCTTCTACCAGTTCCACCACCTCTTCGCGGGCCACAGCGTGGAGCACTCCGTGTGGATCATGCGTTCGATCAACGTCGGCATCGCCATGGCGCTCATCGGAGCGGTCTGCGCGCTGTCAACCCGCGAGGTACGCCGCGCGACCGCGCTGGCCGCGCTCATCGCGTGGACACCGATGGGCCTGTACTTCATCGCCTCCAACAACCCCTCGTCCTGGGCGATTACGGGTGTGTTCACCTACGGCGCGGCTCTCTACGGCGCACTGAACGCGCAGGGCTGGCGTCGCTGGACGCTCCTGGGCGTGGCGACCCTTGCCTCCCTCCTGTGCTACGGCTCGCGTGGCGATGCGGCCTTCTACGTCTTCGTAGCATCGCTCGGCATTCTCATCCTGGCAGCCCACCGCCGTCACCTGCCAGAGATCGCTATCGCGGCGGTCCTGAGCGCCATCGGCATCTGGTGCATGCTCGGATCCGGCCAGTCCGGCCAGATCGCACGCTCCGAGGCCTCGGTGACCCTGAGTGATCGCATCGAGGTCGCGATCATGAACATCCGCTACCTGCCGGAGTACTTCGCGGGCTTCATCGGATTGAACTCCGGCCCCGGCTGGCGCGACACTCCCCTGCCCGGATACACGACGATCCTCGGCCTCCTCGTCCTGGGAGCGGTCCTCTTCTACGGCGCCCGTACCATGAGCCTGCGTAAGGCCCTGGCGGCCTTCATGGTGTTCGGGGCGATGGCCGGCATCCCGCTGCTGATCGCAACGCCGACCGCGTTCCCCAACCTCGGTGGCTACCACTCCCGCTACGCCTTGCCGCTGCTCGGCACGTGGCTGCTCATCTGGCTATCCTGCGTGGTCAAGAAGTCCTCAATAACCCGAGGCCAGATCGTCATGTTCGTGTTCTTCCTGAGCGTCGTCGACGCCGTCGCGATGCACACGACGATCGCCCGCTACGTCCGAGGACTCCTCGAGATTCGCCACATCGGATGGATCGCACCGGGTAACCTGAATGGTGACATCCAGTGGTGGTGGGCCGACATGCCGCTCAGCCCGATGGCCCTGTGGGGCCTGGCCTCGCTGGGATATGCACTTGCCCTGGCGAGCGCCATCTACCTGCTGCGGAACCGCCAGGTGGAGGCGTCCGCCTCGACCGCTCCGACCGAAGAGGAAGAAACTGCATGAGCGCAACAGTCACCGTCGTCGTGCGCACGCGTAATCGCCCGGCGATGCTTACCCGTGCCCTCGCATCGATTGCTTCTCAGACCTTCGACGACTACGAGGTCGTCATCGTTAACGACGCCGGCGACGAGGCCGAGGTTCGTTCGATCGTCAAGAAGCAGAAGAGCGCCGTTCGTTCGAAGATCACGATCGTCACGAACAAGGTCTCGAAGGGCCGCGAGGCCGCGCTCGAGTCGGGCCTGGCGGCATCGCACAACCGCTACTACGCGGTCCATGACGATGACGACTCGTGGCACCCGCACTTCCTGAAGAAGACGGTCGCCTACCTCGATGAGCATCCGAAGGCGGGCGGCGTCGCCACCCGCTGCGAGATCGTCCGCGAGCGCGTGCGCGCCGACGGCACCTGCATCGAGATCGAGCGCGAGGTCCTGTCAACGGATAACTACGGCTTGTCCCTCGTGGACATGATGGTGGAAAACTACACGCCGCCGATCTCGCAGCTGATCCGCCGCGAGGTTGCCGACCGCGTGGGCCACTGGGACGGTTCGCTGCAGACGCAGGCGGACTGGGACTTCAACCTGCGCCTGCTGGCGGACTCGCCGGTCGGCTTCATCGACGGGGAGCCTCTGGCCTACTGGCATCACCGCGACACGATGGATGCATCCCTGGGTAACTCCGTCGTCACGGACGCGTACCTGCACAAGTGGGACAACCTGCACATCCGCGACCGCTACCTGCGCGCCATGCTGGCCACCGAGGATCCCTCGTCCCCACACCTGGGTCAGGCCCTGCTGTCGGCGGAGTACTACCGCCGGATGCGCGAGGAACTCGCACGCGTGGATGGGGGTTTCCATTCGTCGCTCAACCTCGTGCACGTCGACATGCTCAATACGATGACGGCCCTGCACCAGC
This sequence comes from Schaalia odontolytica, assembly GCF_002847525.1. Classification (GTDB taxonomy): domain Bacteria; phylum Actinomycetota; class Actinomycetes; order Actinomycetales; family Actinomycetaceae; genus Pauljensenia; species Pauljensenia odontolytica_B. The sequence continues at coordinate 52,908 of NZ_PKKM01000004.1, forward strand.
AGGTGCATGAGTTGCGCGAGGAGGTGACGTCGCTGCGCGCGGAGCTCGCGGCAGGCTCGCAGATCAAGCGTTCGGTGAGGAGCGCGGCGTCGAAGTCGAAGCGTGCCGCCAAGAAGCTAATGGGTCGCGGCTAGACATCGGTGCGCGCGTTGTTGCGCATGAGGCCGGGCCGGTCGCGGGTGTTCCCGTGGCCGGCCCGGCCTCATTGACGCAATGCCCGTTAGGGCAGCGGGCGCACGACGTCTGGCGTCATGCGGTCCCATCCGTATCCGGCGGTGATGTGCTGCATGCGGGCGGGGCGCCCCATCCAGTCGGTGTGAACGATCATGTCGTCGCCCAGGTAGATGGCGACGTGCGTGACGGTGCCGCTCGTCGTGTAGAAGATGAGGTCACCGCGTTGACGCTGAGCGAGGGGCACGTGCTGGAAGCGCGGGTATGCGTAGAGCTCCTGCGACGTGCGGTAGGACGGCCACGCGTGCTTGATCACATCGATGGGCTGGGGATCCAGGCCCGCGGAGTAAAGGGATTGAAGGACCAGGCCCGAGCAGTCGAATCCCTGGTCGTAGGGGCCTGCCCCTCCCCACGTGTAGGAGGAGCCGGTCTGGTTCCACGCGTACCCGATCATGGCCTCGATGCGCTCGGAGCGGGTGGCCGTCAGGGGCAGGGGCGTGGCCTGGTACTGGTCGACGGTCCACGGGTAGCCGGTGTCCATGGCATCCCAGGTGGCCTTGTCGACGACGCCGGTGACGGGTAGGCCTGCACGCTGCTGGAAGTTTTTGACGGCGGCGACGAAGGGCGCGTCGACGGAGGCGAGTTTGTTTGCATGCCACAGGCCGAGGCGTACCTGGACGATACGCACCTTGGTGCCGTTCATACCCCAGGTGAGCGTGTTGGTCGCATCCCCGAGGCTCGTGATGTGGTCGGTGGGCTGCAGGTAGCCAGCCGGGGCCTCGTACCCGCGCCACGCGCCCGAGGCGTCGAATTCGTAGCGGCGGCCGTTCAGTTCCAGGGGCGCGGTGCGCATGATGCCGGTGTCGGGGTCGAGGTAGTACCACTCTCCCCCGTCGCGCAGCCAGCCTCCCATCTGGGCGCCGTTGGACGCGAAGAAGTGCCAGCCGTCGGCCAGGCGTTCCCAGCCGGTGCGCATCGCGCCCGACGATCCCAGGTAATACCACGTACCGTCCACGGGCGTCAGGCCCGTGCGCATCACGCCGCTGTTCGGGTCGAGGTAATACCACTGGCCCCCGTCACGCAGCCAGCCTCCCATCTGGGCGCCGCTGGACGCGAAGTAATGCCACCCGTCGGCCAGAGCCACCCAGCCGGTACGCATCGCACCCGAGGAGTCCAGGTAGTACCATGTGCCGTCCACGCCGGTCATACCCGTACGCATGACGCCGCTGGCGGGATCCAGGTAGTACCAGGAGCCGCCTTCCCTCAGCCAGCCGCCAACGAGCGCTCCGGAGGGAGCCAGGAAGAACCAATCGGCACCGTCACGAAACCAGCCGGTGGCCATGTAGCCACTGTCGTAGAAGAAGTAGCGCGCACCCCCAATCCGCACCCACTCGGAAGCCGGGTACGATCCATCGACGCGCCGCCACCACCAGCCGACCGAGTCACGCATCCAGGTGCCCCGTCCGGTCTCGTCCTGCGCGCCCATCGTCGGGGGTTCGTCACTCTCCGACGAGGCCGGGGCCGCCCGGTCCTCGTCGCTCGCGCTGGGGGTGGCGGGCTCGAGCGCGTCCGTGGTCTCGGGGCTAGGCAAGGCCGACGGCGCGGCGGGAGAGCCGGACTGGGCCGCGGTGGAGCTCTCTGCTGCGGACTGCGGCGCGGCCTCGTCCCCGGCGTCGGCGCGGGCCTGCGCGGGCAGGGCGATGAGCGCGAGGGTTAAGACGGCGGTGAGGGCGCGAGCGATCGCGCGGCGGGCGAGTGTGGGCGTCGGTGCCATGACAGTGCCTTGTCGCTGGAGAACAGTTCTCCTATAAGTGTAGGGCACTCATCACACTGCGCGGGTGCCTTTGAGTCGTCAACTCGACAAAAAGCCGGGGCCCGGCGGCATCACACCGCTGGGCCCCGGCCTCGAACGTTGATGCGTCCGTCAGTCCTCGTTCTCGAGCGCGTCGGCCTGCTGGGCCTGCATGCGCGCGAGGTGCTCGTAGTCGGCGGCGCCGCGCCTGGGCACGTCGCGCATGGGGCGCGCGGGCGTCAGGTCCATGAACGACGCTCCCAGGTTCACCAGGCCGCCGGACTCCATGCCAGGGCCGGGCAGGACGTCGAAGCGGCGGGCCTTTTGCAGCGCGTCGATAACGCTGGTCATGTCCTGGTTCTGGATGGCCGCAGAAATCGTGTACGCGCCCGGGTTGAAGGTCAGACGCGGAATGTCGATGTCGAGGTGACCGGTGCCCGGCTCGATCGAGGTCGGGACGTAGCAGGCGTCCATACCGTGCAGGCCCCACACGAAGACGCCCTCGCGGGTGTCGATGGAGGCGCCGAAGACCGGGGACTCGATACGCTCGTTCGCGCGGTAGTGCAGGCGCAGGCGCACGGGATCACCCGGGTACACGAGCGACGTAGGCTCGCCGGAGGCGTTCAGCAGCTCGATGCGTTCGATCATGGCCTCGCCGCTGCCGAATCGCGTGCCTCCGCCCTCGACCTCGACGGCGTGGTGGGCGACGTCGGAGTAGGTGTCGATGACCTCGGCGGCAGCGCCCACGTCAACGAGCGTGCCGTGGTCCAGCCAGGCGGCCTGGTCGCAGAAGGTGCGCATCTGCTCGAGGCCGTGGGACACGACGACGACCGTGCGCCCCTGGTCCTTGAGCTGGGCGAACTTGTCCATGCACTTGTTCTGGAATTCCATGTCGCCCACGGCCAGGACCTCGTCGACGAGGAGGATGTCCGGCTCAACGTGGATGGACACGGAGAAGCCCAGGCGCACGTACATGCCGGAGGAGTAGTTCTTCACGGGCTGGTCGATGAAGCGCTCGACGCCGGAGAAGTCGATGATCGCATCCAGCTTGGAGTCGATCTCCTTCTTGCTCATGCCCAGGATCGCGCCGTTGAGGTAGATGTTCTCGCGGCCCGACAGCTCGGGGTGGAAGCCGGAGCCGACCTCGAGCATGGCGGCCATGCGTCCCGTCGAGGAGATCGTTCCTCTGTCCGGAGTGAGGATCTTCGCGATGCACTTGAGCAGCGTCGACTTGCCCGAACCGTTGTGTCCGAGCAGGCCGAAGGTCTTGCCCTGCGGGATCTCGAAGGAGACGTCGTCGAGAGCCCAGAACTCCTCGAACTGTGCGCGCGAACGCTGCAGGAACGCGCCCTTGAGGGACTGGTTGCGGTTCTTGTAGATGCGGAAGCGCTTGGAGACGCCCTCCACCGAAATCGCGTTCGTCATCAGAGTTCCTCCACGATTCGTGCCGAGAAGCGGCGGAAGATCAGCGAGCCGAGGCCAAAGATGCCGAAGGCCCAGGCGGCGCAGCCGAGCCACACCTGCCAGGACGGCATCGCGAAGCCGTACAGCGTCGAGCGGTAGGCCTCAAGGAAGAGCTCGGCGGGGTTGAGGCGGAAGATCGTGACGATTGGAAGCGGCTCGCCGCCCCACGTCCAGCCCTTGGCTGCCAGGTCGGTCTGGACCTTGTTGAGCATCGACAGGGAGAAGACGACGCCGGAGGCGTACATCCAGATCTGGTTGAAGATCTGCCACAGGTGCGAGATATCGCGGAAGTAGACCGAGGCAACCGACAGGATGAGGCCCATGCCGATCACGAAGAGCATCGCGAGCAGCGTGATGACGATGACCGCGGGGATCATGAGCAGCACGCCGGGGCCGCCGGCGATGCACATGATGAGGATGATGACGCCCAGCTCGAAGGCAAAGTCGTAGGCCAGGGCCAGCACCGAGGAGTAGATGAGGACCTGACGCGGGAAGTAGACCTTGGTGAGCAGGCCGGAATTACCCACGAGAGAATCCATGCCGCGCTGGATACCGCTCGACATGAAGTTCCAGGCGATGACGCCCACGCCGATCCACAGCGCGAAGGAGGACAGCCCCGAGTTCACGCCCTTGTCGGCCTCGCCGCGGAAGACGACACCGAAGATCAGCGCGTACACGGCGATCGTGGCGATCGGGTTGATGAAGGACCACAGGCGGCCGAGCGCGGTGCCCTTGAACTCCGAGGAGATCGAGCGCTGCGCCATGCGCACCGTCAGGTCAATGACCCGTTTCGTCTCAGACACGGCTACTCCCATCGCTTCTGTCGTGGTCAGGAAATCTATTCTACTTGCCTGCGGCCGGCGTGAGCGCGAGGTAACGCTGCGTGAACTCCACGATCACGACGCTGGGCTTATAGGCCGCGATGAGGGCGGCGACGTCCGTCGGCTGCTCAGAGTCGAGACCATGGCCGACCTGGATCGTGTACTCGAAGGTCGCGGCCACGTCGGGTCCCAGGTTGTTGCCCTGGGAGTCACGCACGATGAGCGCGGTGCCGCGTCCGTTCGGGTTATAGGTGAGCGCCGGCTTGTTCTGGAAGTCGACGGGGCTGGCCAGGGACACCTCGGGGGCACCTGTGACCTCGGCCAGGCGCGCGGCGGTGTCGGCCAGATCGTCGCGGGTCTCCAGCTGCAGGAGGTGGACGTTGCCCGGGTCCTGCTCGTAGGTGGGAATCGCCCACGGCCCCGTCTGGGCGGGGGCTCCCAGGGCCTCGTACTCGTTGGGGGCGTCCACGCCGGTTGTGCCCGAGGGCGTCAGGGAGGGCAGCCCCTCAAGCTGCGGGTTGACCGCGGCCAGGCAGGACAGCGTCTGGTTCCACGCGACGTGCGCGGCGTAGGGCGACCAGTGGGGGTTGACCGTCGAGTACAGCGGGGCCTCGCTCCCCTCGCGGGCCTCGCGCAGACTCTCGCGCACATCCACCCACGCGTGGGTGGGCAGCGCCGAGCGCATGAGATCCAGGGAGGTCGTGCCCATCAGCGGGTCGGCCCACTGGGGCAGCTTGTCGGAGTAGACATCCCAGGTAGCCGGGGCGGGCACAAACAGCGCGGTCGCGCCCTGTTCGCTCGCGGCGGTCTCGATGCCGCTCATGTAGCGGTCCCACGCGCTCACCTGCTCGGAGGTGGGGCGCACGCGGCCCAGTGCCTGGGAGAAGTTCGCGTTGAAGACGTCAGAGAGGAACAGGTAGCCGTCGCGGCCCTCAACGTAGGTGGTCACGCCGGTCATGGACTGCTCGAACGAGGCCTGGGCGGCGTCCGTGGGCAGGTAGCCCGCGGTGCCGGCCACGCCGGGCGTCCACGGACCCACGTCGGCGCGCGGGGTGGGGGCGCAGACCTCGGGCAGGGATTGGGGCGTGGTGCGCGCGAAGGACGAGGCCTGGGCAGCGGGTGCCGGAGCTGGCTGAGGAGCGGGGTGGGTGGCCTTGTACCACGTGCCCACGCCGGTGGCCGCGCACGCGCCCGCAAGGAGAATGGCAAGAGGCACGTAGTGGAGGCGATGCTTCCACGAGCCCGCGGGCACGCCCTCGTCGAAGGAGACGTCGCGCAGACCGGACTCGGATTCCTTGAACTGGCCGGCGGCCTTCTTCTCGCTCACTTGGTCTCCTCCTCGCTGCGGGCGGCCGCCGCTTCGGCCTCCATGACCGTCGCGATCCTGGTCGAGGACAGGGCCGGCGTGACAATGCGGCGAGCCACGGCCTCGTACGTGGGACGGAAGTGCTCGATGAGCTTGTCCATCCAGCGCGGCAGGTAGTTCTTCAGGCTCATCGCGGGCTTCTCGATGAGGTGCCACGACAGGTAGGCCAGGATGTGCACGGTCACGACGACCGTCAGGTGGTAGGCGATCCAGCCGCGATCTTGCAGGTGGAAGTAGGCGGCGAACGCCATGATCGGCCACGCGTAGATGTAGATGCCGTAGGACAGGTCGCCGTGCTTCTCCCAGTTCTGCAGGGGCAGGCGAATCGCCAGGTACATGAGGAAGTACAGGAAGCCGTACTGGCCGACGATGTTCCAGCCGCCCGACGCGTAGGAGAGCACGCCGAAGATGAGCCCGCCCCACGCCAGGCGCGAGTCCATGGGAATCTTGTCGCCGTAGAGCGTGAAGAGCATGCCGAAGGCGAAGGGGCCCATGAACATCAGCATGTAGGGGTCGCGCAGCAGGTAGTTGACGTTGGCGACCTGGCCCGCGCCCATCCACTGCAGCGCATTGAGGGCGATCAGCACGAGGGCGAACGCGCCGCCCACCTTGCGGTTCGCGAGCGCACCGAACAGGCCAAGGATCGCCACCAGGATGTAGGCCTTGAACTCGTAGATGAGAGTCCAGGCCGAGCCGTTCCAGTCGCGCGCGCCGTGCAGGATGAAGTAGGGCAGGTTCTCGCCCATGCCGGCAATATTGCGCTGGCCCAGATGCAGCCACATGTTGTTCACGAAATACGTGAGCGGCGACTCAGTGGCCGGGTGCAGGTAGCCGGAGATGTTATGGAAGGTGTGCCAGTAGGCGATCGGCGCGAGGATACCGACCGTGAAGAGCAGGGCCGCCCAGAAGGCAGGGAAAATACGCAGGACACGGCGCCACATGTAGCGCCAGATCGTCGCACGCCCCATGCGCGAGCGCGTGATCAGGAATCCCGAGAAAAAGAAGAAACCCGCGACGGCGACGCCACCGATGGACTGCTCCTTGGAGATCTGCACGCCCAGGTCCTCGCCGCCGTAGAAACCGGCAATCGGGCCAGCGTGCGAGAAGATGACCATGAAGGCCATCAGCCAGCGCAAAAACCCAATCGAGTTGGACCTGGAGTTGAATGCCTGCGCGACGGACTGGGGCGTGTGAGGGGCCGCAGCCCGGATCGTGGAGGCCAGGCTCATCGCTCACCCTTCATGGATCGGATCTTGTGGGCGACTCCGCGGGCCGCGCGGTACGCCGGCTTGAGCGCGTTCCCCAATCCGGGCGTGCGCACCATGATGTTGGTCTTGACGGCGCCCAGCAGGTTCGGAACCGTGCCCATGCGCGCCTTGAGGAAGGGCACCTGGTCGATCGCGAAGGCGGGCATCATCGAGGAGGTCGCCGCCAGCTTGTACTCGAGGTAGCCGTAGTACACGCCCGCCCACTTCGGGGTCATGACGGGACGCACGTAGTAGCCGCGCGACAGGACCGCGTAGGACAGGAGGCGTTCGATGACGTGTGCCAGGGAGCCATCCTTGTAGCCGCCTTCTTCCGGGAAGTCCTCGGGGACGAGGCCGGCGCCGGTCAGCAGGGACAGGGCCTCCGGGCGCGCGATGAACATGGAGCCGTAGGGGGCCAGCGGCTGGTGGTCATCGAAAGGCACGGTAATGCCGACCTTCTTGGCGAACTCGCGGGCGGGCTGGCGGTTCGCGAACCACGCGTGGCCCATCGTCGGGTAGCCCATGTGCGGCATGGGCGCGATCGCCATACCCAGGCCCGGATGGGCGGCAAACTCGGCGAGGATGCCGGCCACGTGATCGGAGGAGGCCAGCAGGTTGTCGTAGAGGTGCTCCTTGAAGAGCTGAGCGGCGTTGTAGTCGTCCTGGACGGACTTCTTGGAGTGGATCTTCACAACGATGTCGTACTCGCCGGAGGTGAGCACGTCGTTGCAATCCACCAGGAACGCGCCAATGTCGCGGCCGCGGTTGGAGGACACGACGCGCACGTCGGCGTCCACGCCTCGTTCCTGGGCGCGCGCCTCGATGAGGGCCTTGTTCTCCTCGTTCGAGGTCGTCGCCACCAGGTGGTAGCCGGCGGGCAGGACGCTCAGACGGTCGAGGATCTCGTCGGCCATGTCGGCGTAGAAGATGTGTGCGACCGCGAGGACCTTCAGGGAGGCGGCGGCGTCCAGGGTGGCCTGGTCGGCGCGCGGGGAGATGACGGTCGTCAGGCCCGCGTTGGTCACGAGGTCACGCGGACGCGAGGTGCGTGCGAGGTTCGTGAGGATCAGGTCGGTGTCGTAGCCGGCCTTTTCCGCCAGTTCCAGCATGTCCGCGCCAATGATCGCGTGGCGGTCCAGGTAGAGCGGGTCGTGGAAGAGGTTGCGGCGCTTAAGGATCGGGCAGCCGTCCGCGAGCAGCATCGAGGCGTTGTCGAAGACGGGGTTGCGCGAGGGGTAGTCCTCGCGCGGGTAGGCCACGACGTGCGTGTAGCCGAGGTTGCCGAAGTACTCCGTGAAGCGCGACTCGTGCCACTGGATCGAGTCGTTGTAGGAGCGGATCGGGGGCATCTCGTCCCAGTACTTGCGGAAGTCCGGGGAGCTGAGCAGCGGGTTGCGCACGGCGATCCAGTGGGACTGGATGTGGCGCGGCATGCGGGTGGCTGCCAGGAAGGGGTGGGGGCGCACCTCGTCGTGTTCGGTGATGCCCCAGAAGTCCACCGCTCCGGCGGCGTCCACGCGGTCGAAGAGGTTCTTCCACGGGTTGACGGGCGCGAAGAAGGTGTAGTTGAAGAGGATCAACTCGTCGATCTGGCCGAGGCGGTCCCAGCCGAAGCGGGCGATGCCGTCGCGGTAGCCGCCCACGTCGAAGCCGGTGTTTTCGCGCTCGAAGACCTCGGTGGCGCCCGTGAGGAGGCGCTCACGAGCGGTGTCGTCCAGGGCAGAGTTGGAGACGACGAGGATCTCGTCGAGGTACTCGCGCAGCGAGGTCAGGCACTCCACGATGTAGTCGTCGACGAGGCCCTGGGGATCAAAGAACAGGAAAATACCGGCGCGCTTCACGGCCTTACTCCCCCGTGCCGTCGACGGTGGCCAGGATCTGGCGGATCTTCGTGGCGTCGCCCCACACGCCGGGCGAATCGTAGGGACGATCCGGGAAAGCCCCGTACTCGAGGGTGATGTCCAGGTTGTTCTCGCGGATGTAGGCTTCGACGCGGTCGGCGAGGCTCATGGGTTCGCCGCTGCAGATGTTGATGATGCCGTTGACCTCGTCCTGGGAGACGGCGGCCGCGATCTGATAGGCCAGTCCCTGGATGGAGATGAAGTCGTAGAGGTTCTTGCCCGTGGTGAAGGGGAAGGTCTTCTTACCTTCCTGGGCGGCGGCCAGGAGCTTGGAGAAGATCGAGGAGCCGTGCGCGTCGTCGCCGACGATGTAGTAGCCGCGCAGCCACTGCATCGTCGCGCCGTGCTTGGCGGTCAGCAGCGACGTGATCTGTCGCAGCGCGTTCTTGGAGATGCCGTACAGCGAGGCGGGGTTGCACGGGGAGTTTTCGTCGATGGCGCCCTCCCAGTAGCCGACCTCGTGCATGGAACCCATGACGGCCAGGTGGGTGCAGCCGCCCTCGAGGAGGTTCTCGATGAAGCGGTAGTGCGCAGGCAGGTCCTCGATGTGGGCCGGCGAGTTGTGCACGAAGCCGTCGCGCCACGCGAGGTGCAGGACCACGTCCGGGCGTCCGAGCTGGTCGTAAATATCAGCGTCACCGCTGAAAATCTGGGTGTCGATGCGGCGCGCGCGCTCGTCGACACCGTCGAGGCGGAAGTCCACGACACTGACGTCGAGGCCGCGCTCCAGCAGGGCGTGAACAATGTGGCGGCCAATGTAGCCACCGGCTCCGGTAACGAGGACAGTCTTCACCATGTCAGCCAGTCTATCAAGGCGTAGGCGCTACGCAGCTCCGCCCCGCGTTGTGTGCCGTGACGCACCCACCGGCCCCGACCTTGTCCACGAGGCCGACTCCCCTATCATCGGGGACGCTGCGCGGTGCGGTGGCGCAGCGCGCGAGGCAGGGCGAGGAGCCCCTGAAAGACTCCGCGGGCGACCGGCCCCCGTCCGCCCGAGCGCACCGCCCGAGCAATTGAGCGGGTGATGGCGCGTGCAACGACGCCCCAGGGGGCGTGCTGGGCGGCGACGATGATGCGGTTGCGCGCGTTGACCCGCAGGAACATGGGCGAGGACGTGCCCGAGGAGGCAGCGTGCTCGTGGTCAACGACGGCGCCGGCGACGAAGCGCACCTCGTACCCGGCCTCGCGCAGCTTGTAGGACAGGTCGGTGTCCTCGTAGTACATGAACAGGTCGGTGCGTACTCCCCCGACGGCTCGCCACGCGTCGGCGTCGATCGCGCAGGCGCCGCCGCACAGGCCGAAGACCTCGGGCGCGGGCATCGGGGAGTCAGCGGGGTCCAGCCAGGAACGGTCATAGCCGTTGCCGGCGTGATCGACCTCGTTGCCGGTGGAGTTGATGAGTACCTGCCCGCCGCTATCTCCGTCGGCGACGCGCGTCCAGCGGCTGCCGTCGCGGGCGACGAGGAACTGCGTGTCGGAGGGGGTGGAGGGACGCCAGGTGCCGGTCAGGAGGATGAGCGCGGTCGTAGCACCCACGGCCTCGCTCAGGGGCGCCAGGAGCGCGTCGAGGAATCCGTCGCGCACGGTCGCGTCGTTGTTGAGCAGGACGACGGCATCCTCGCTCAGGCCGGCCGCTCCTGCCATGACACCGGCGCCGAAGCCGTCGTTCGTCCCGGCGTTGACGAGGGAGACGCGCGCGGGATCGGCAGCGCCGCGCAGCTCGTCAAGCCCCTCGCGCAGGACGATGAGCGAGTCGTCGTCGGATCCATTGTCGACAACGACGAGGTGGTCCCCCTCCCCCATCTGCGGGGCGATGGAGTGGGCGGCGCGCAGGGTGAGCGGCGCGTTCTTCCAGTTGACGAGGATGACCCTCGCGCTGCGCGCCCTCATTGGCCACCCGCCAGGGACGCGTAGATGGCGGCGTGCGCGGCGGCGGAGGCCTCCCACGTGTAGTCGCGGGCACGCTCGATGCCGGCGGCGGCGAGGCGGTCGTGCTCGCTTCCGGCGGCGGCCTCGAGGGCCTCGGCGAGGGCCGAGGCGTCGGTGGCCGGCACGAGGAGACCGGCATCTGCGCCCGTAATCTCCGCCATGCAGGTGTCCGCACTGGTCACGACGGGAGTTCCGTGCGCCATGGCCTCGAGGACGGGCAGGCCGAAGCCCTCCCAGATCGAGGGGAAGGTGAAGACTCGGGCGCCGGCATACGCGCACGCCAGGTCGGTGTCGTCCAGGCGTCCGAGGACGTGGACACGCTCGGGCGGCAGCGGCGCGTCGGTGGGGTCCGATCCCCATCCGGCGGGTCCCACGAGGACGAGGTCGAGGTCGGTCCCGCGCATCTGCTCGTAGGCCGCCAGCAGGGTGGGGAGGTTCTTGCGGGGCTCTCGGGTGCCCACCCACAGGATGTAGGGGCGGGACAGGCCGTGGCGCGCGCGAAACTCGTCGACCTGCACATCGGTGACGGGGGTGTGGCTCAGGCCGTGCGGGATGACGGTGATGCGCGAGGCGTCTAGGCCTGCCTCGATGCAGTCGTCGGCGGTGGCTTGCGAGGGCACGATGATCGCGTCGGCGCGCTTCCTCGTGATCTCGAGGGCGCGGTGGAAGTACGCGGATCCGTGGGCCGTGAAGTGGTCGGGGTCGCGCAGGAAGGCGACGTCGTGGACGGTGACAGCCAGGGGGCGCGAGGTCGGCGGAATCGCCCAGGTGGTCGCGTGCACGACGTGCGCTCCCCCGCCCGATCCGACGCCGAGCATCCGATCCACGCTGGGGGTACCCAGCCGATCCCAGGCGGCGTACAGCGCGCGGCGCGGCAGCGCCGAGTTGAGCACGGGGATGGTCAGGCCCACCTCGTCAGGGGTGGGTTCGTCCTTGCTGCGGCGCGCGGCAATACCGATAGCGCGCACGTCCTGGTCTGCCAGGCGGGCTGCGACCTCGACGATGTACCGGCCGGACCCTCCGGGCACCGGCTGCCACATTTGCTCGACGACCATTCCAACGTTGACGCTCATGTGTCCAGGGTAGTTCACGGGCGCGCGGGGGCGGTAACAAAAGTATGAGCAGCCGCAAAATGGCATACGATAAGGGGAATAGTTGTTGCTCCCGACCCAATGGGGATGATCGTGGCCTACTCCGTTTCTCACTCGCATCCAATCCGCGTCCTGCTGGACGGCACCGCGATCCCCGCAGACCTGGGCGGCGTCGGCCGCTACGTGGATGACCTGGTGCCGGAGCTGGTCGAGCAGGGCGTGGACCTGACGATGGCTGTCCAGGAGCGCGACGCCGAGCACTTCGCGACACGCCTGCCCTCTGCGCGCATCATCCCGATTGCGCAGCGCTTCGAGTCCCGTCCCGCGCGCATGGCATGGGAGCAGACGGGCCTGCCCAAGCTCATCCGCAAGGTACGCCCCGACGTCCTGCACTCCCCTCACTACACGTCCCCGCAGTTCCCGGGCGTTCCGGTCGTTATCACGCTGCACGACGCGACGTTCTTCTCGCACCCGCAGGCGCACTCGCGTCTCAAGCAGCGCTTCTTCACCGCGGCGATCCGCCGCGCGATCCGCCGGGCGGACGCCCTCGTGGTGCCCTCTCTGGCCACACGCGACGAGACGATCAAGTACGCGGGCGGGGACCCCTCGCAGTTCTACGTGGCCTACCACGGCGTGGATCGCTCGATCTTCCACCCGGTCTCCGACGCCGAGCGCGAACGCGTCAAGGCCTCCCTGGGCTTGGAGGGCCGCGACTACATCGGTTTCCTGGGCACGCTGGAGCCCCGTAAGAACGTGCCGAACCTGGTGCGCGGATGGGTGAAGGCTGTCTCGGACCGTCCGAATCCGCCGGCCCTCGTGCTGGCCGGTGGCAAGGGGTGGGACGAGGACATCGACCCGGCCCTGGCCTCGGTTCCCGAACACCTGACGGTCCTGCGCCCCGGCTACCTGCCCCTCGAGGATCTGCCCGGTTTCCTGTCGGGCTGCCTCATTTTGGCCTACCCCTCGATCGCGGAGGGCTTCGGCCTGCCGGTCCTGGAGGCGATGAGCTGCGGTGCCGCGACGCTGACGACTCGACTGACCTCCCTGCCCGAGGTCGGCGGCGACGCCGTCGCCTACTGCGACATCGACCCGGACTCCATTGCCTCGGCCCTGACGGAGCTGCTGGACGACCCGGCTCGCCGCGAGGCGCTCGGGGCCGCCGCGATTCCGCGCGCCGACGAGTTCACGTGGGCCCGCGCCGCTTCCGTCCACATCGAGGCATTCCGCGCCGCTGCCCGTTCCTGAGTCGACCGCACCCGAAGGAGGCCGCCGCATGCCCACGTCAGCGTCGCAGCGCCGCACGTTTGTCGCCGCGCTCATCCTTGTCGCCGCGGCGATTGTGGCCTCGCTGGCGTGGGTCGTGGCATCCCCTGTCGGTTCTTCCCCGGACGAGGACTTCCACGTTGGCTCCATGTGGTGCCCTCCCCCGGTGGACGAGACCGGCTGCCAGATTTCCACCAAAGACGGCGAGAAGGCCGTCATGGTGCCACAGTCATTGGCCAAGGAATACGTCACCTGCTACGCCTTCGACCACAATAATTCCGCGCAGTGCGCCCTCAACGCCTCGGACGAGGAGCTGGCGCCGACACTGCGCTGGGACGACGGGAACTACCCGTGGGGCTACTACCAGTTCGCCCACCTCTTCGTTCAGCACTCGACGAGCCACGCGGTGCTGGCGCTGCGAACGGTGAACACGCTGCTGGCGATCGGTCTGATCGGCGCGATCATCGCTCTGGCTGATTCGGGTCTCAAGCGCGCGATCAGCGTCGCCGTGACGGTCGCGTGGCTGCCGATGGGCTTCTACTTCGTCGCCGGCATGAACCCGTCGTCGTGGGCGATGACGGGAACCTTTGTGTTCGCGGCCGGCCTGCTGGCGGCCACGCGCTCGGTGGGGGCGCACCGGGTGGGCCTGATCGCCTGCGCTGTGGCAGGCGCAGTCATGGCCTGCACGTCGCGCGGTGACAGCGCCTTCTTCCTCTTCGTCATCACGGTCGCCCTGGCCTTCGCGGTGCCGCTGAGTAAGCGCATCATTCCCGAGGCCATGGTGGCCTGCGCGGCATCGGTGATCGGCGTGCGAGTGATGTCCTCGACGAACGTTTCAGCAAACCTGGCGACGGCGCAGGAGGGTGTCGTGACCGCAGGTCGGCGCGAGATTCTCATGCAGAACCTGGATGCACTGCCCAACTACCTGCGTGGCTTCGTCGGCCATTTGCTGGGGCCGGGGTGGAACGATGTGTCCTACCAGGGCACCGTGTCCTACGGCGCCTCCGTCGTGGTCGTCGCGGTCCTGTGCTGGTCGCTGCGCTCACTGTCCTGGCGCAAGGCCCTGTCGGCGATCACGGTGGCCGGCGCAATTACGGGTGTTCCCGTGGTGATTGGCCTGCGCGGACACTTCAACAACGTCCTCACCTACCAGCCGCGCTACATGCTGCCGCTGTTCGCGGTATTTCTCCTCATGCTTCTGGCTCCCTCCCCCGCCCGCGCGGACGAGGCGGGGTGGCGCGTGGGCAGCGAGGAATTCCGCCTCCCCACCAGCATCACCGGGCGCGTAGGCACGGGCCTCGTGGCGGCGCTGTGGGCACTCACCAACGCCCGGGCTCTCTACCTCGTCATCGAGCGCTACGCGTTCGGGCGCACGGCTCACGCAATGCCCATCGACCTGTCGACGCGCAACCTGAGCGCCGGGAACGAGTGGTGGTGGCCAACGGCTCCGATCGGCCCAATGGCCGCATGGATCCTTGGTTCTGTCGCTGGCGCAATCGCGATTGGCCTAGCCGTTGTCCTATGGCAACGCTCCCCCGAAAAGACGCCCGAGCCTCGCCGATAGACACTTCACACCGAAACTGTTCACAAATCAACTCAATAGTGCTACGCTCGAACATGTAGCACTTAGGTGACCTCCGTGAACGAAAGGTGATCGCATGCCCACGACCAACGTCGGCACGCTCAGCGAGCCCCAATTCAACGTCCTGACCGCCCTGGCGAAGGCCGACGCTCCCCTCACGCAGCGGGCGCTGTCGGAGGCCACCGGCATGAGCCTGGGGCGCGTCAACACCGCCACCCGCGAATGCGAGGCCGCCGGCTACATCGACGAGCGCGCCATCACCGACGCGGGCCGCGAGGCCCTCGAGCCCTACCGCGTCACGGGCGCCGTCATCATGGCCGCAGGCCTGTCCTCGCGCTTCGCCCCCATCAGCTACGAGCGCCCCAAGGGAACGCTCAAGGTGCGCGGCGAGATCCTCGTCGAGCGTCAGATCCGCCAGCTCCACGAAGCCGGCATCACGAACATCGCACTGATCGTTGGTTACAAGAAGGAATACTTCTTCTACCTGGCCGACAAGTACGGCGTCGACATCGTTGTCAACCGCGAATACGCCACCCGCAACAACAACGGCTCCCTCTGGCTCGTCAAGGACCGCCTCGACAACACCTACGTGTGCTCTTCGGACGACTACTTCACGACCAACCCCTTCGAGCCCTACGTCTACAAGGCCTACTACTCGGCGAACTACGTTGAGGGTCCCACCGATGAGTGGTGCATCAAGACGGGTCCGGGCGACCGCATCACGGGCGCGACCGTGGGTGGCGCCGACGCGTGGGTCATGCTCGGCCACGTCTACTTCGACCGCGTTTTCTCCGCGACATTCCGCGAGATCCTCGAACAGGTCTATCACCTGCCCGAGACTGTCTCGAAGCTGTGGGAGTCCATCTACCTGGACCACATCAAGTCGTTCGACATGGTGATCCGCCGCTACCCGGACGGGGTCATTCACGAGTTCGATTCGGTCGACGAGCTGCGCAGCTTCGACCCCCTGTTCATGGAGAACGTGGATTCGGAGGTCTTCGACCACATTGTGGCCACCCTGGGCTGTCAGAAGTCGGACATCCGCGACTTCTACCCGCTCAAGCAGGGCATCACGAACCTGTCGTGCCACTTCACGGTGGGCGACGAGGAGTACGTGTATCGCCACCCGGGCATCGGCACGGAGAAGATCGTGGACCGCAGCGCGGAGTTCGCCGGCCTGCGCCTGGCCGCAGAGCTCGGCATCGACGACACCTTCCTCACGGGTGACCCCGCAGCGGGCTGGAAGATCTCGCGCTTCGTGCGCGACGTGCGCAACCTGGACGTCACCCGCCCCGAGGAGCTCAAGGCGGCCATGGAGATGGACCGCGCTCTGCACACCTCCGGTCGCGTGCTGGACCGCTCCTTCGACTTTGTCACCGAAGGCTTGCGCTACGAGGGCCTCCTCAAGGCCTTCGGCCCCATCGACGTGCCCGGATACTTTGAGCTGCGCGACAAGGTCCTGCGCCTGAAGGCCTTCGCTGACGCGGATGGCTTCGATAAAGTCCCCTCGCACAACGACTTCTTCCCGCCGAACTTCCTGGTGGATAAGGACGGAAAGATCAGCCTCATCGACTGGGAGTACGCAGGCATGTCGGACATGGCCGCCGACTTCGGCACGATGACCGTGTGCACGGCGGAGATGACCCGCGAGCGCGCGGCCGCCGCCCTGGAGTACTACCTGGGCCACGCCCCCTCCGAGCGCGAGGCGCGCCACTTCTTCGCCTACGAGGTGTTCGCCGGCTGGTGCTGGTACCTGTGGGCGCTGGTCAAGGAGGCCGAAGGCGACGACGTCGGCGAATGGCTCTACATCTACTACTCGCACGCGACACGCACGCTCGATTCCCTGCTCGCAGCCTACGAGGCCGCCTCGAGCACTCAGATCTCCACGGAAGGTGAACTGGCATGAAAACTCAGCACGGAGGCAAGCGCTACGGCTTCTTCTCGGGCGTCCTGTGGGGCCTCGACACGGTCGTGCTGGCGATCGCACTGGCCATGATCCCATTTGCCGACTTCGGCCAGTCGGCGCTCGCCGGCGCGGTCCTGCACGACGTCGCGTGCGCCGTGATTCTGCTCGTGTACATGGCGGTTCGTGGTCGTCTGAAGGACACCTGGGCGGCGCTGCGCACGCGCCCGGGCAAGTCGGTGATTGCGGCGGCTCTGCTGGGCGGCCCGATCGGCATGAGCGGTTACCTGATCGCTATCGACAACATCGGCCCTGGCCTGACCGCGATCATCTCGACATTCTACCCGGCGCTCGGCACCCTGTTGGCTTTCATCCTCTTGAAGGAGCGCATGGCGCCCCGCCAGATCGCAGCGCTCCTGGTCGCCCTCGCGGCCATCGTCGCGACGGGTTGGTCGGCGACGTCGGAGCCGATCGAGGGCGGCAATGCGGTGCTCGGCGTGATCGGCGCGCTGGCCTGCGTGATTGGCTGGGGTTCCGAGGCCGTGATCCTCACGTGGGGCATGCGCGACGAGGCCGTGGATAACGAGGTGGCCCTCCAGATCCGCGAGACGACCTCGGCGGTCGTGTACCTGTTCATCGTGGCCCCCATCGCCGGCGTCTTTGGCTTCACGCTGCACTCGCTGGCTCACCTGTCGGCGGGCGTCGTGGCGCTGGCCGGCTTGGCGGGCACTGCCTCGTATCTCTTCTACTACAAGGCCCTGTCGGCGATCGGTGCGTCGCGCGGCATGGCCCTGAACATCTCCTACTCGGCGTGGGCGATCATCTTCGCTCTCGTCCTGCAGGGCACGGTGCCCACGGCCACCCAGGTGGTGTGCTGCGTCGTGATCCTCGTGGGCACGGTCCTGGCGGCCACGTCCAACTGGGGTGACCTGCTTCCCAGGCGCGCGGAGAAGGTCAGCGGCCAGTAGCCGTGAGACAATGGCGGGTGGGCGCGCACGCGCCCACCCGCTCTGCCATATTCGGAGGACTGATGACGACACCCGATTACGACCTGCGCAAGGTCCAGAAGCTCCTGACGCTGATCCTGGCCGAGCTGGACCGGGTGTGCCGACAGATCGGGGTCTCCTATGCGGTCTACGGCGGCACGGCGATCGGCGCGATTCGCCACGGCGGCTTCGTTCCGTGGGACGATGACATCGACGTGATGATGACGCGCGCAGACTACGAGCGTTTCCTCGTCGAAGCACCCAAGCACATGGATGAGCGTTTCCGCCTGGATAACACCCGCACGTGCCCGGACTTTCCGTTCATGTTCACGAAGATGGTGATGCCGGGGACGCTTCTCGTCCCGGAGGCGGCGCGCGATTCGACGTACCGCATGCCGTTCTTCCTCGACATCTTGCCCCTGGATGAGATTCCCGAGGACGAGAAGGCGTTCCGTCAGATGTCGCGCGCCTCGTGGTGGTGGGGGCGACTCCTCTTCCTGCAGGGCACGCCCCGCCCGTACCTGATCAATCCCCCGGCGTGGAAGAAGGCGCTGATCTATTCGGCGACGACCGCGGCGCACCTGGGCCTCAAGGCATTCCGTGCCACTCCGCGCAGCCTCCAGGCCCGCTGGGAGAAGGCGGTTCGCCGCTACGAGGGGACTGGTACGGGCGTGTACGCCGACTTCACGATGCGCGACCCGCAGAACTGGATCGTTCGCGAGGAGGAGTTTTTCCCGACCCGCGACGTGCCCTTCGAGGACATCACGGTCATGATCCAGAATGAGTACGACACGCTGTTGCGGCGCGGATACGGCGACTACATGCAGTTGCCGCCGGAGGACAAGCGCTACAACCACGCGCCCGCGTTTATCGACTTTGGCCCCTACGACTCTCTCCTGTAGTTCTCTAGTACCTCTTTGATGATCGGACCCTCATGAGCGAAGCTGATTCCGCAACCCTGGCAGCCATTCAGCGCGTGACCAAGCGGTGCCTGGCCGAGATCGACCGCGTCTGCACACTCCTGGACATTCGTTACGTCGCCTACGGTGGGACGGCAATCGGGGCCGTACGCCATCAGGGCTTTATCCCATGGGACGATGACGGGGACGTGTGCATGCCCCGCCCGGACTATGAACGCTTCATTTCCGAGGCACCCACCCTCCTGCGAGACGAGTTCGTCATCGTGTCCCCCGAGTCCCACTCGGATTACCCGATTAGCTTCGGGGTGCTGGGCCTGAAAGGCTCGGAATTCATCTCCAAGGTGGCCAAGGACAGGCCATTCCGCATGCCGATCGGCGTCGACTTGTTCGTCCTGGACGAGATCGCCGAGGACCCGGCTCGTTTCCGCGCGCAGCTGCGCGGCACGTGGCTGTGGGCGCGCCTCATGTTCCTGCGCTCCATCCCCACCCCGCCCACCGGCCTGCCCACCCCCGCCAAGCAGCTTGCCGCAGCGGCGATGGCATGCACACACTGGGGGATGCGCGCGCTGCGCGTGAATGAGGCCTCGCTCTACCGCCGCTGGCTGCGCGCCGCCCTCAAGGGCCGTGAGAACCCCGTCAAGGCTGCGGATGGGACGACGCTCTACGGCGACTTCTCGACGCGCGATCCTCGTCGCTGGAGCGCGTCGGAAGCCGAGCTCTTCCCCGCACGCTCCGTTCCTTTCGACGACATCACCGTGCGCATCCCCGCTGCCTACGACGTCGTGTTGACGCGAGGCTATGGCGACTACATGCGCATTCCCGAGCCCGAGGATCGCGTCACGCACGAGCCGTATCGCATCGTCTTTGGCCCCCATGACCCCGGCCTCGACACACCGACCGAGGACGGCGACCTGTGAGCGACAAGGACACCACGGCCTCGCCCCCCTCGTCCCCCTCCGACGAGGCACAGGTCGAGGCCACCGAGGAGGCCCTTGAGTCGCGCGGCCAGCTGGGGCGTGACTACCTGTGGAACACGGCGGCCTCGCTCATGTCGAGTCTCGCGGTGGTCATCATGGGTGTGGCAATCATGCGATCGGGGGCCACGGATTCCTTCGCACGCGCCCAGTACGGACTGTTCACGCTGGCGCTGGCGATCGGCCAGCAGTATCAGACGGTCGGCCTGTACGAGGTGCGCACCTTCCACGTGACGGACGTGCGGCGTCGCTTCGACTTCGGCACCTACCTGTCGACACGCCTGCTGACCTGCCTGGTCATGGTCGGCCTCATCGCCTACCACTCGTGGAACGCGTCAACGAAGGACCCCTACCCCGCGTTCACGGTGATCGCCGCAATGGCGCTCCTGCGCATCTTCGACGCCTTCGAGGACGTGTACTACTCGGAGTTCCAGCGCGCGGGCCGCCTCGACATCGCGGGCAAGGCATGTTTCCTCCGCATCTTCACCACCACGTTCCTGTGGTCGGGCCTCTACTGGTTCACCCAGGACCTACTCACCTCGACACTCATCACGTTCGCGGTCACCTGCGTCGTGCTCGTCGTGGCGTACGGGCTGCCCGCGCGGGGTGTCTTCCCCCTTCTTCCCTCGTTCAATCTCCGAGGCATCGCGGGAATCCTGTGGGAGTGCCTCCCCCTGTTCCTCGCAGCTTTCCTCAACCAGTACCTGGCGAACGCGCCGCGCTTCGCGATTCATGCGGCGCTCGGCGACGAGGAGCTGGGAGTCTTCGCGATCATTTACATGCCCGCGGTCGCAATCAATATGCTCTCGCTCTTCGTGTTCCGCCCGCTGCTCACACGTATGGCGCTGCGTTGGGCCGAGGGCAAGCGCGGTGAGTTCTTCGCCATCGTACGTAAGGGCTTGCTGACGACGGCCGGCGCGTTCGTCATCGTCGCCGCTGTCACCTACGCGATCGGTTCTCCCCTGCTGACCCTCGTCTTCGGCACGGACGTGTCGGGCTACGTCGCCGAGCTCATGGTCCTCGTCCTGGCGGGCGCACTCAACGCGGCCAGCGTCATCCTCTACTACGCCCTGGCAACGATGCGTCGCCTGCATGCTGTTCTGGCAGTGTTCGCGGTGACCGGCGCGACCGCATACCTGATCGCACCCGCGCTCACACGGTCCTACGCCATGATGGGCGCGTCGCTGGCCTACGCCGCCACCATGGGCTTGCTTGCCCTCCTCTTCACCGCCGTCATGCTGATCCCCACCCGCCGCGCGCCCATCGGCGCCGAGCCCACTACCGACTGAAGGATTCCCTATGCGCATCGCGTTCGTCGTCAACAGTTACCCTCCGCGTCTGGGCGGCCTGGAGTCGCACATCTATCACCTGTCGGTGTCACTGGCGCAGCTAGGCCACGAGGTCTACGTCTTGACCATTTCGGATGAGCCGGGTCAGCGCACTGAAGAACACGTCGACATCCGAACGAAGAAGCGCTATCTGCCGGTCGCTGACATCATCAGCTTCCCCGCCGTGGGCGCAACCCGCTCGATCGCCCGCTTCTTGCGCGCCAAGCACATTGACGTGGTAAGTGTCCATACGCGCTTCTTCCCCATGAGCTTCGTGGGCGTGCGCGCAGCACGCAAGGCTGGCATCCCGGTCATCCACACCGAGCACGGCTCGGGATTCGTCGCATCCTCCTCGCCGATTATCGCTCCGGCCTCACGCATGGTGGACGTGACCATGGGCCGCTACGTCCTGCGCCACGCCGACCGCGTGCTGGGCGTGTCCGAACAGGCCGCAGCCTTCGCATCGCGCCTCGGCGGCGTCGACGCAGGCGTGTTCTACAACGCGATCACACCCCCCACGCCTCACGACGAGCCGATCAAGGACCGCCCCCATCACCTGGTCTTCGTCGGTCGCATGGTGCCGGGCAAGGGATGGGACACCTTTATCGAGGCCGTGGCGCAGCTACGCTCCAGCGGCCTGGAGGTCACGGGCGAGCTTCTGGGAGCGGGTGCCGATCTGGAGGCTGCACGCGAGCTCATTGCGGCACGAGGCCTCACCGATGCCGTGAGCGCCCCTGGCCGAGTGAGCGCCGACGAGGTACGTTCCCGTTTGGCGGGCGCCACCCTCGTCAATCCGACGGTCCTGTCGGAGGGTTTCCAGACGACTCTCCTCGAGACGTTGGCCGAGCGCGGCCGCGTCGTCACTTTCACGGTTCCGGGCGCACAGGTGCTGGCCGACCAGGGCCTTCCGGTCGTCATTACGCCCGAACGCACCGTCGATTCTCTCGTGGCGTCGCTGCGCACGTTCTTGGAGAACCCGCCTGCTCTGGGCGATCCGAGCCTGATCGACGCGTGGACGTGGCCGGTCCGGGCGCGCGAGTACGCGAGCATCGCGCAGTCACTGATCGAAGCCTGAATCACCCAAGCTCCGCGTGAGCGCGCGAGGCCTGCCCGCGGCTGCTCTGTGCGGCCTCCCGCCGCCAGACCTCCGTGCGGCCTCCCGCCGCCCGCGTCTTCTCGCCCGTGGCTGCTCTGTGCGCCGGTGGGCGGCGGCCCGCCCGCGAGATCGCCACACGCGAGCTTCGCTCGGAGTGCTCGATCTCGAGGCCCGCCCTGGCCCTGCCACCGCCCACCGGCACCGCAGCCACCCACCCAGCAGGCCTCGCGCCGCCCTCCAGTCGGGCGGCCTCTTACCCACCGGCCCTGCCACCACCCACCGGCACCGCAGCCACTTCCACTCCAGCAGGCCTCGCGCCGCCCTCCAAGCGGACCGGCAAAGGGGCTTTTGCGCCATATGAAGCCTTCCACCGGCGTGTCGCCGGCGTGTCGGAGTCCTAATGACGCCATTCCCCCCGTTGCATGCGAGCTGGGCGGGACCGACAGCGCTCTCCCTCAGGTCAGCCATACGACGGACGCCGTGTTCTCCTCACAGAGCGACGCCATGACGAGTATGTGCGGATAGGTTATCTCAACGCGAATAGGTTATTTCGATCCGGATAGGTTAATAACCTATCCGGATGCGCCTAACCTATCCGTAACGTCACAACCTATCCACATGTCACACGTTCATCACTGATCCACGCCGCCCCCACCAGCGCCGTCGCTCGCGGGCGCACGGAGCGCCAACGCTCACACCCTCCTCAACACAACCAACTGGCAGCGAGTCGGGCGACGTGCACTCCGATGTTGCGGTGTCGTCATCGCCCTTCCTATCCGTTCAACAAACAGGTGTACCCGGTGGGACGGCCTCCCCACCGGGCACACGGACGTGAACTATTCGTTCTCAGGAGTAGTCCTTCTGGAACTTCAGTTCCAGTTCCTCCAGCGAGTGGAACTTCGTCTCGGGGACGACCTTCCAGTAGAAGAGGAACGAGAGGAAGTTAATGGCTGCGAAGATCGCGTACGTACCAGCGCCACCGACGGTCGCCATGAGCGGTGGGAAAACAACGGCTACGAGCGCGTTGGCAAGCCACAGAGTACCCACCGCAATACCGAGGGCAGTGCCACGGACAGCGGCCGGGTAGATCTCGGAGACGAGAACCCAGGACACCGTTCCGGACTGCTTGATAAACACGAAGATGCAGACGATGCCAAGAACGAGCCAGGGCGCGAAGGTCGGGGCACCGGAGATATTTCCCTCGCCATCCAAGTAGGGGCTGATAAAGACTGCAAACACGGCAGACAGCGCAGCCAGAGAAATCGTGATGCCGAGCTCTTGATACATACCCACGTGACGGCGAGCGAAGCGGGCGACGAGCCACAGGCCGACGGCAGAACCGATCGCGGAGATACCACCCGAGACGACGTTCAGGGTGATCGCGTCTTCCATGGGAACACCGGCGGCGTTGAGGATCTTCGGCGTGTAGTACATGGCCGTGTTGATGCCCGTCAGCTGGTCGGCGATACCCAGGACGATACCGATGTAGAGGAGCTTGCGTGCCCACTTGACCTTGAGAATCTGGGACAGCGACCACTTTTCCTGAGCAGACTCTGCACGCTGAACATCAAGCATCTCGTTGATCTCGCCAGCGACGTCATCCTTCTTTTCGTCGCGCACACGTTTGAGGGAGCCGATGGCCTCGACAATGCGCAGATTGGCGGCGTACCAGCGCGAGGACTCGGGCACAGAGCGGATACCGATCCACAGGGCGATAGCGGGCAGCGAGCACAGGATGAGCATGTAGCGCCAGGTCAGACCATTGCCCGTGCCGGCGACATCCGCAATATTGACGGCGGCCTGGACGGTCTCCCACGCGACAGACGTGCCAGCGTGGCCGAGCACGTGCCCGGATGCATCCACGGCATCACCGGTCAAGGTGACAGTGGGACCACCCTGCATGTGAGCGATGACAGCGTTCATAGAGAAGGCCAGGAACTGGCCAAAGACGATCATCATCTGATCCGTCGCGACAAGGAAACCGCGCAGCCGCTTGGGAGCAGTTTCGCTGAGGAAGACAGGAACCGTCGCGGAAGCGCCACCAACCGCGAACCCAAGGATGATACGCGCCAGGTAGAGGACCCAGATGTTCGGGGCAATCGCGCAGCCGATGGCACCGAACAGGAAGATGATGGCGAGCAACGTGATGTTATGGCGGCGACCAAAGCGGTCGGAGAGGCGTCCGCCGAAGAACGCACCGGCGGCAGCACCGATGCACAGCAGGCCGCCGACCCAGCCTTCTTCGAAGGTGGTCATGTTCAGACCGCCAGCGCCTCCGGGCATGTACATGTATGGCAGGGCGCCAGCGACAACGCCGGTGTCATAGCCGAAGAGGAGAGAGCCCAGCGTCGCGATGGCGGCAATTGCGCCCAGGGAGCGCTTCGCACCGGAAGCGGGGGTCTTCTCGACGAGCTCGCGCACCCTGTCGGGCGTGTAGTCGTCAATCGTTGGAGTGTGTGGCATATGGTTCTCCTCTGCACTTCCTCGTCGGAGCGATCCGGATGAACGAGACAGCACCTTTAGCATAATGCCGCGCCCGTGTACGCACCGCTTCCCGGCAGATATCAGACGGACGACGGTCGCACCCCTTGAGGATATCAAGGTCAAGGCGCCCGCAAACACCTCGTCGCCGGCGCACTCAAGCCCACACCTATGGCTGTATAGCACGGAGGGCAGGAACGGCGTCCCTACTCCTCCACTCAGGAAGCTGCCCCTTCAGGAGTTCAACGCCGTCGCGCCCGGTGTACTGGTTGGACAGGAAGCGAATGATCGCCAGTGCGACCGTCAGGCGCGCGGTTCCCTTGTAGTCTTCGTTGCTCGTGGGTAATCCTTTCGCGGCTTTCTTACATGTCCATGGGGAGGCGCCCTCTTCCAGGTGTACCCAGGTCGCGCGGATCCAGTGGTGGGCCGGGTTGTCGGGGGGCAAGCCACACGAGGTCCTCGTTCAGACCGGCCATGACGTTCAGGTAGTACATGTCGTAGCCGGGGGCTGCGACGCAGGGACCGAGGTAGCCGTGGCGCACGGGGGGCAACATCGCCGTCGTAGACCTCGCAGCACACGTCGACGCGGACCTGGCTCTTGCGCTAGTAGGCGTCGTCTTCACAATATGCGCTGTTTTGGAGTGGAAAGATGTCGATGCCTGAACGCCCATTGTCATAATTTCGACATAGTGGCAGTCAAAGAACATGAGCGTGTCCTTCCCCTCCATCAGAGTAGCCCGTTAAGCTGAGGATCCAAGGGCGCACTCGACAAACAATCGTCACGCTTTGTCCACACAATATGCAACAGAACATCGCCCCCCTCCAACATCAACACTGATACCATGTAACCATATTTAATTAACACGTCATTGCGCCGCACACGAAGGTTTGACATGTCGAAAGCATCGCCCACCTCGGAGAACACCCCCTACGTTCCAGACATCACGCTGGACCGTTCCTCCCCCGTGCCGCTGTACTTCCAGATTTCAGAACCCATCGCACAGCTCATCAACTCCGGCGCCCTGCCTGCGGACACGCGCCTGGAGGACGAACTGTCTATGGCTGCGCGACTGCATGTCTCCCGCCCCACGGCACGACAGGCGCTCCAGCGCCTCGTTGACCGCGGCCTCCTGACGCGCCGCCGCGGCGTCGGTACAATCGTGTCCCCGCGCCACGTTCACCGCCCCATGGAGCTCACCTCCCTCATGCGCGACCTTGTCAACGCCGGCCACAAGGTCCACACGACGATCCAGCGCTACGAGGCGCGCCCTGCCAACGCTCAGGAAGCCGACGTCCTCAAGATCACCGAGGGAACACTCATCGTCCACATTGAGCGCACGCGTTTTGCCAACGACGAGCCGATCGCCGTGCTTACCAACTTCATCCCGACGGACATCGCGCCGACCATGCAGGAGCTCGAGTCCGCCTCCCTCTACGACCTGATGCGCGAGCGCGGGGTCACCCTGGCCTCGGCCCGCCAGGTGATCGGCGCCCGCAGCGCGACAACAAAGGAAGCCAAGCTCCTGTCCGAGCACCGCGGCGCCGCCCTACTGACGACCCAGCGCACGACATACGACCCCTCGGGACGCATTGTCGAGTACGGCGACCACATCTACCGCGCATCGCGATACTCCTTCGAGGCTAGCCTTTTCGCCCAGTGACAGGGTATTGATACTTTGTCCTAATAAATCGTCGAAAGCCAGAAGCAGTCCCCGTAGACTTGTTGTTTGCCGCGAGAGTCGGAAGCAATTACGAAGAAGTGCTTACACCCCATGACACCGCCCACCACTTTGCTCTTACCTTAAATGACAATTGCGCAAATCTGATTACACGAGCAAAACTCGTAATTGTTCGGGGTGCATGATCATGGACGCAATACTTCCTTCAGCGCCTCATCCAGGGAAATTTCCGCTCCAGCGATCATGCCTTCCAGGCTCTCGAGCGTGTGATGCGAGGGCCCCGCCAGGAAGGCGACCATTGCACCCACCTCGGACGCGTCCACGCCCATGCGGGCGGCCCACGCACGCCGGTACAGGCGCAGCTGAGTCACGAAGTACGCGACCTTGTCCGGCTTGGTCGCCGCGCTCACCGGGCGTCCACTCTTCCAGTCGACGACCAGGTAGCGGGGACCGTCGCCGCTGACTCGCTCGAACACGGCGTCGATGCGCCCCTGGACGGACACTCCGCCCACCTCCACCGAGAAGGCCTCCTCGATCGCAACGGCCCGATAGTCCGCGAGTTCCTCAGACACAAAGACTCGGAAGTTCGCGCGCAGGCGCTCGAGACGCTCACGCTCACCATCCGTCAGCAGGGCCTCGTCAGCTCCGTCGCCACCGCCGGCCAGCACGGCATCCTCACCCGCACCCACCTCGTTGCCCGCGGTGATCTCCGAGGCCGGATCCGCGCTCGCGAGGTGAAGCTCGCGCTCCACCCACGCGTGAAACACCGTGCCCAGCGCGGAGAACGAGCTGGGGCGAGCCGGCATGGGTCGGCGCATATCTCGCGCGAACTCATCCGCGTCCTGCAGGAGGGCCGACACGGAGGTCGCGGGAACGCGCTCCGCCCACAGATCGAGGACGGGCGTCTGCCGGGACAGGTGGTATTCCTCGATGAGAGCGACCGTATCGCGCACCGCGGGGTCATCCCCCAGCTGCGCCAAGGCCTCGTAGACGTCCTGATCCTGAGGCATCGCGTCGATCTGCGCCTGCACTGCTGCAGCGGCAGCCGCAACGCGCTGACGCGAGGGACCCGGCTCCTGCGGGAAGGTCTCAAACACCCGCACAACCGCGCCCTGTTCACTACCTTCCTCGGCCTGGGGGACAGGCATCATCAAGCACCTGCCCTCCCCCACCGAGGACTTCACGGCGTGGTCACGCCACCGCCCGTTGGACCACATCTGCGGGTCTTCGATGGCACCGACCGTGCCCGACGAGGCGCCAGGCGTGTGCTCGAAGAGCTGGGCACTGGCATCCATCAGATAGCGCGACGGATGCGTCACCTTCTTATTGAACCCAGACGTCCAGGAGCCCACCAACAGCTGAGCGCTGCGCGCACGTGTCATGGCCACGTAGGCCAGGCGACGCTCCTCGCGCTCCGCGTGCTCCCCGAGGGAAGCACCGTACTCGCCCTCCAGCCACTGCTTGAAGGCAGTCGACGGATTCTTTGCCCCCTCAACGTCGAACTCAAAAGGCGGCAGATCTGCTCGATCCCCTCGCAACGGATGCGGCAACGAGCCGGCGTCGGTCACCCATGCCTTGTTCGCGGGAGGACCATCCGTCCACGGTCGACTCTTGCTCTTGTACAGGGGGAACGAGCCATCGGCCAGCCCAAACACCACAACCCCATCCCATTCAAGGCCCTTCGAGCCGTGGACGGTCAGGATCTGCACGGCGTTCGGGTCCGGCTCGCCCAGCGGAGCATCCAGTCCGTCCTCACGCTTCTCCGCCATGTCCAGATACGCCAGGAAAGACCCAAGGGACGCACCCGGAGTCTCTTGCTCGTAGGCTGCAGCCACAGAAATGAACTCATCGAGTGCGGCGCGGCCTCCCATCGACAGTGGGTCCGCAATCACGTCGTCCAAGGTGCCCATGATGAGGATCGCGCGCTCGACCTGCTCGGTGATCGAACGCCCCACCCCCTCACGGACCTGACGCAGTCGCTCAGCCAACAGGCGCACGCGGCGCACCGCCTCCTCGCTGATCGCAGGATGTCCCTCGGCCGCCCACCCGGGCTTCGGAGGGGAATCCACCGCATCCAAAAGGATCGCCTGATGAGGGTGAACACCCTCCTGACGTGCCAGGAAACGCGCCCAGTCACCCAGCGCCATCAGGTCGGCCGCACCCAGGTCAATGCCAGCCAGCAGACGAGCCAGCCACGGGGATGCCTCCACGTCGTATGCCAGTTCCAAGGCGGCGCGCACATCCTGCACGGCAGGCTGATCGAGCAGACCACCCAGGCCCACGATCTCCGTCGGGATCCCAGCCTCACGCAGGGCATCGTCGATCAACGGAAAGTCCCGACGCTGCCTGCTCAACACGGCGACGCTGCGCCGCTTGCCGTCCTTAACCGGTTGCGAGCGCACCCGCTGCACGAAATCGACCATCGCGCCGAGCGCCTCGTCGTAATCCTGCGTGAAAGCAATGTCGACGGCTCCGGGCCCCGCCCCACCCCGGGGAACCAGGACGGGGGACTGCGCCTTGAGCTCCTGCTTGCCCACCTGGAAGGAGGGCACCTCACGCAGGGGCGCCGCCACCCTGTTCGCAGCGTCCAGGATCGACACGTCGTTACGCCAGGCAGTCGACAGGGTGAGGGTCTGACTCTCCTCCGCCTCACCCGTCTGGAACCGATCCAAGAAGGACTCAAGGGACGAGGCCGAGGCACCCCTCCAGCCGTAAATCGCCTGATTCGGGTCTCCCACTGCGGTGACCGCATGATCTGAGAAGAGCATCGACAGCAGTTCCATCTGGATCACCGAGGTGTCCTGGAACTCGTCGAGCAGGACCGCGCGGAATTCCTCGCGCAGGGACGCACGAACCGCCGGCGCCTCGCGCACGATACGCGTGGCGAGGACCAGCTGATCGGAAAAATCCAGGACGCCCATCTCGCGTTTCCGCTGCTGGAAGGCGGCGATCGAGCCCAAGAAGGCGATGCGACGCGAGTTCACATCCATGGCCTTGCGAGACTTCTCGTTCCCGCGCCCCACCTGCTCGAGCTCGCGCCCAAACTCCTCCAGGGCCTCGCGCGCACTCTCCACTGTATAGCCGTGCTCCGCAATTTCGCCCGCGAGGTGCAGGACCTTTCCAACGACGCCGGCCGGGGTGAGCTCATCATCCAGGTCGGTGGGCCACGACTCAACGATCTGCGTCATGAGGTCGATCGCCCCGGCCTCGGACAGCATCGAAAAATCCGGATCGAGGCCGATGCGCATACCGTGCTCGGAGACGATGCGCTCCGCGAAGGAGTTGTAGGTCAGCGCCACCGGGTCCTCGTCGAGGCGCTCACGCAGCTGGGGCATCTCGCGAGAGAGCAGTCGGATGCGCTCACGCAGGCGCTCCCCCAGCTCGCCGGCGGCCTTGCGCGTGAAGGTGAGGCCAAGGATCGACGACGGGGTCAGGTCCGGATGGTTCGCCAGGAGCCAGAGGACCCGCATCGACATGGTCTCGGTCTTGCCCGACCCGGCGCCCGCGACGACGAGGAGCGGGCGGCGCGGAGCCTCGACCACGCGCACCTGCTCGGGCGTCGGCGTCTTCGTCGCGTCGACGATTGCCTGGATCTGCAGGGCACCAAGATTCATCGCTCTGTCCTTTTCCACGTCACTCCACCACCTTGTGGCCGCGCTCGCGTGCCGGGCACAGCCGATCGAAAGAACAGTACGCGCAGGCCGCATCCGAGGGACGCGCCTCAAAGTAGGGGCCTCGCGCGGACGCAGCGACCTCACGAACCTTGTTGCGCCACTGTGCAAGCGCCTCACCCTGCAGTGGCTTCTGATCGAACGTCTGAGGCTTCTTCTTCGTGCCGAGCAGCGCGATGCGAGCGCCCGCAACGTCCTCACCTGAGGCAAGAAGCGCCAGCTGGTAAGCCGCCAGCTGCGCGTTCTCGTCAACCTTTCGATACGGATCCGAATTGCTCCCCGTTTTGAGGTCCGTCACGCGCACGCCCTCATCAACGTACTCGATGCGGTCCATCCGGCCCCGGATAGTCACACCTTCAACCTGCGCCTCGACCTTCTGCTCGACGTCCACCCTGCCGGGAACGCCCACGAGGTATGACGCCAGGTTCTCAACGATGGCACGCGCACGACGATCCGAGTGCCGCCCCGCCCACGTGTCCAGGTTGTAACCCAGCTCCTCGATGCGAGCCTCGAGCGCCTCGGTGAGTTCCTCCGGCGTGCCGTGCGGGTGCTCCTCGGCCACGGCGTGAATCAGGGTACCGAGGCTGGCTGCCGCGTTCGATGGGCCATCCGCTCCGATCGTGGTGAGGAACCAGCGCAGCGGGCACGCCAGCGCGCGCTCGAATTGCGAGGGAGACAGCGTGAGCTCACCCGCGTACTCCTCATCAGTCGTGGGCGTACCGCCCGCACCCAGCCACCGCTGCGGCTGCGCAGAGAGCACGTCTTCGCGCGCCATCAGGGCCAACAGGGTGGCGGCGAGCTGAGCGTCAGCCGGATCGTCAGGTTTTGCCGCACGCGCCCGCAGGTCCGCGATGTGCCCGGACAGGGACAGCGGTGCCTCGACCGGATCCACCGGCACAATGTCGTTCTCTCGATGGGTGCCTGCCAGGCGCGCCACCAGGTCGAAAAACACCGAGGGCGCCGCGTCCTCCGAGCGCACCGCACCGGCGTGCACGATGCTGCGCGAGCGCGTCACGGCCGCGACGAAGAGGCGATACTCGTCGTCCATCACCGCGCGCCGAGCTGCCCTCGTCGAGTCGATGAGTTCCTCGCGCCCATCCTCGCCCACGGCGACGCGGCCCGCGCCCACGTCCGCGAGGAGGTCGGCGCGCAGGATCCGGTCGCGCAGGCGCAGGTTCGGCCAGGCCCCGTCCTGCAGGCCCGCGAGGACGACGACCTGCCAGTGGCGCCCCATCGCCTGCGCGGGGGTGAGGACCTCGACGCCGCCCGGGCGCACGCCCACGCGCGAAATCGTGTCAATAGGGACCGAGCCAGCCAACAGCTCGGAGGCGAAGCGTACGGCCGAGCCGGCCGGGTTGCGCTGCTCCCACACGTCGGCGACGCGCAGGAGGGCCACGACGGCGTCGAGTTGGTCGTCGTACCAGCCCGACGACTCGTCCGATGCGATGGCCCGCGAGCGCCACTCATTGGCCACCCCGGACGCCTCCCACAGGGACCACAGGCGTTCCTGGGGGCGCGCGCTGCCGCTCATCCCCAGCTCCCACAGGCGCGCGGCGGTCTCGAGGGGCCGCGCGAGCATTGCTGCGGCGCGGGCGCGCTTGCCGCCCGCCTGCTCGGCCTGCTCCAGGTCGGGCCGCCAGGTCTGCGGGTCACTGACAAGGTCGGCCATCGTCAGAGGAATCGGCGTGGTCTCCTCTCCGGCCTCCTCCGCGGCCTGGGCACGTGCGGCGTTCAGGCGGCGCAGCAGCCGGTGGACCGCGAGCGCGTCAGCGCGCACGAGGGGCGAAGGCAGGAGGCGCTCGGCGAGCTCGCGGCGCACGGCCACGTCCGTGTCGCTCTGGCCCGTCGGCATGGTCACGAGGTCCAGGAGCAGGCGCGTGGTCGGCTGTGTTGCAAAGTCGAAGGCGCGACTGCCTCCCGCGACGGGCACGCCGCCGCGCTCCAGGTAGCGGCGTGTTTCGGCGACCATCGACGCACTGCGCACGATGACGACCTGATCCGAAAAGTCAATGCCGTCGTGCAGGTGGTGGGACCTGAGGGCGCGCGCGATGAGCGCGCCCATCTGCGAGGGCGTCGCACCCAGGTGCGTGAACAGACGTCCCTGGGAGGCATCGTCTGCGACGTCGGCCTCGCGCCGGGCGGGCGATCCGGACTGTGCGATGCGCGCGCATGCCTGGCGCGCCAGCTCCCGCACGGCGCGGGACATGTCGTAGACCTGGCCCAGCTCAGCGATCTCGACACCAAGAGCACTAGCAAGCCTGCGGTCCAGGTGCGGCTCGCCGCCGCGATATCCGGCCACGGCCACATCGGAATCCGAGAAAGCGACGATCCGCGCGCCCGCGTCGCGGCAGGCTTCCAGCAACCTCAGCGTCGAAGGCGTGCAATCCTGCAGGTCATCGACGATCACCACATCGGGCACCGGGCACGGCGCCTGCACACCGCGCTTCGGCGCGTCCTGCTCCCATGCGTCAATCAGGTCGGCCGCGAGCGCCTGGATACGCGACAGGTCCACGCGCAGGGTGCGCGGATACTCCGGGGAACGCTCGGGCCCCTCCTCCAGCGCGGCGACTATCGCGCCCGCACCCTGCCACTCCGGACGGCCAAACCGGACCCCGGCCTCGGACAACTCGGCCGCGTCCATCCCAGCCTCGCCCGCGCGGGCCACGAGGTTACGCAGCTCAGCGCGGAACGCCGGCATCGCGCGCATCTGCGGGCCAATGTCCTCGGGCCACGGGGCCTCCACGGACTCCAGGGCCTCGGCGAGCATCTGGTCCTGCGCCGCGCCCGTCACCAGCTCGACCCCCTCCAACGGCACGTCGCGCTGGGTGCGCCAGGTGGCCACCACCTGATAGGCGAAAGAGGCGGGGGTACGCACCGGACGCACCGTGTCCGGGCCAAGCGCCTGCGCGCGCGGGGTCAGCACATCGGCACGCGTGCGATCGGGAGCAAGAATCATCGCGGAGCGGCCCTGGGAGGCCGCCTGCTCGAACACGGCCAGGGCACACGTCGAGCGGCCCGACGACGGCGCGCCGCGCGCAATCACGTCGCCCGAGCGCGCCGCGTCCACAACCGCACGCTGGCGCGCGTTCAGCTCCGGCAGACGCCACCAATCGGCGCTGCGGCTGCGCAACCTGACCTGAATTTCGCTCATAACGCAATACTCGCAGACCCCACCCACATCTGCGGCACATATGATGGGCGTGACGACATTTACCAGCAAGGAGTCATCATGGAGATCCTCATCGGCATCCGCGGCAACAAGAACCTGCTCGGCTTCGACGTCGACATGACCGAAAGCGAGCTCACGGCCAAGGTCAACGAGGCCCTTGCCTCCGATCACGGCGTCCTCGACCTCACCGACACCAAGGGCCAGCGCACCCTCGTGCCCGCCCACGCCCTCGCATACGTGCAGATCGCCGCCAAGACCGAGCGCCGCGTCGGCTTCGCAATTCACTGAATCGCGCCCAGACGAACGAGGCCGGGGAACCCGAGCGGTCGCGATACCGCCCGAGGAACCCCGGCCTCGTCTCTATCCTGTGGCCTCAGGCCTTCAGGTGAATGTCCTTCATGCGCTCCCCGTGGCGCTTGATCACGTACTCCGTGATCTCGTCGACGTTCTCCGGGGACGCAGCCAGCGACGGGTAGGTGAACAGCGTCGCGCGCACCAGGCCGAGGGCCTCGCCCGCCACGCGGCGGCCCCACAGGGACAGGCGCGCCGACAGCTGCTCATCCGCCTCGATCTGCGGGCCCAGGTGCGCGCGCACCCAGTGCCCCTGCTCGAAGGGCCACACGTCCTCGATCCCCTCAAACAGACCGTGCACCTGCGCGACGCGAATCAGCATGTCGCCCAGCATGCCGCGGGTAATGAACGTCTTGACAGCGCGCTCCGCGAACGTCGTCGGACGCGTGCGCGCATCCAGATCGTCGTACGCGCCCGAGAACGCATCACCAGCCGCCAGCAGATCAAAGCCGCGGTGCTCACTCCACAGCTCCAGCTGCTGGTAGAGCTTGAAGCAGCGCGCCGCCATGCGCGCATGCTCCACGTGGGCCTCGAACGTGGGGGCCTGCTCGCCGTCCTTCGCCAGGCGCGTCATGAACGCGAGCGACGAATAGGCGAGAATACCAAGGACTTCGGCGTCGTCGGCGGGGACGGATTCAAACTCGTGTGCCATGACTCCAGCATAGTGCCTGACAAGCTCCACGGCCCGCCGCATGGGACCCTGTTCTTCCCGATTAGTGCCTGTCTCTGTGACCAGCCCCTCCCCCGCGAACTCCTCACACACCATTACACTGAAAGGTGACCACCGGAAGACCGGTCGCATTCTTGAGACATAACACGTACGCGCGGACGAGAATCCCCGCGCCAGATAATGCGCGATCGGCACCGACCCCAACCCCGGAAAAGCCCGGGAGACAAGGTAGATCGTGACCAACACGAGCACTGAGGCAACTGTGCCCACCACCGACGTTGACACCACCGAGAAGG
Organism: Schaalia odontolytica; assembly: GCF_002847525.1. Classification (GTDB taxonomy): domain Bacteria; phylum Actinomycetota; class Actinomycetes; order Actinomycetales; family Actinomycetaceae; genus Pauljensenia; species Pauljensenia odontolytica_B. Next base: position 87,059 of record NZ_PKKM01000004.1, read on the forward strand.
CCACCCCGGCCTCGTCCGTCGAATACTCCGCAGGCGTCGTCCGCCTCGGCAACATCAAGCCCGCAGCCCCCGAGGTCGAAGAAGCCACCCCGGACATTTCCGGCAAGGGCGAGGATCTCGACAAGAAGTCCTTCGCCGACTTCGGCGTCACCGACCCGATCGTCGACGCCCTCGAAGACAAGGGCATCACGCACCCCTTCCCGATCCAGGCCCTCACCCTCGGCCCCGCGCTGGACCGCCACGACATCATCGGCCAGGCCAAGACCGGCACCGGCAAGACCCTCGGCTTCGGCATCCCCGTCCTCGAGGACGTCATCGCGCCCGACGAAGAAGGCTACGAGGACCTCCTCAACCCGAACAAGCCGCAGGCGCTCATTATCCTGCCGACCCGCGAACTCACCAAGCAGGTCGCCCAGGACCTGCGCGAAGCCGCCAAGTACCTGTCGACCCGCATCGTTGAGATCTACGGCGGCGTCGCCTTCGAACCCCAGATCGAGGCTCTCGAGCGTGGCGCCGACATCGTCGTGGGCACGCCCGGCCGCCTCATCGACCTGCTGCGCAAGGGCCACCTGCACCTGTCCGGCGTCGAGACCGTCGTCCTCGACGAGGCCGACGAAATGCTCGACCTGGGCTTCCTGCCCGACGTCGAGACGCTGCTCAGCCGCGTCCCCGAGAACCGCCACACCATGCTGTTCTCCGCCACCATGCCCGGCCCCGTCGTGGCCCTCGCCCGCCGCTTCATGGTCCAGCCCACCCACATCCGTGCACAGGACCCCGACGACCAGAACCAGACCGTCAACACGGTCAAGCAGGTCATCTACCGCGTTCACGCCATGAACAAGGTCGAGGTCGTCGCCCGCATCCTCCAGGCGGAGGGCCGCGGCCGCACCGTCATCTTCTGCCGTACCAAGCGCACCGCCGCCCGCCTCGGCGAGGACCTGACCGCCCGCGGTTTCGCGGTCGGCTCGCTGCACGGCGACCTGGGCCAGGGCGCCCGCGAGCAGGCCCTGCGCGCCTTCCGTAACGGCAAGGTCGACGTCCTGGTCGCCACCGACGTCGCCGCGCGAGGCATCGACGTCGACGACGTCACGCACGTCATCAACTACCAGTGCCCCGAAGACGAGAAGATCTACATCCACCGCATCGGCCGCACGGGCCGCGCCGGTAACTCGGGCACGGCCGTCACCTTCGTCGACTGGGACGACACGCCGCGCTGGTCGCTGATCTCCAAGGCCCTGGGCCTGGGTGTGCCGGATCCGCTCGAGACCTACCACACCTCCCCCCACCTGTTCACCGACCTGGATATCCCGGAGGGCACGACCGGTCGTCTGCCGCGCGCCAAGCGCACGCGCGCGGGCCTGGACGCCGAGGTCCTCGAGGACCTGGGCGGCTCCGCTCCCCGCTCCGAGGGACGAGGCCGTGGCGGCTCGCGTTCGGGTTCCGGTGGCTCGCGTGGCGGCTCACGTGGTGGCCGCGGTCGTTCGTCGCGTGGTGGTTCAGCTGCTTCCTCCGACGCGTCGCGTTCGCGCGGGTCGCGTCGCGGCTCCCAGGACGGCGATCGCACGCTGAACGCCGGCAAGGGCGGCCGCTCCGACCGCGGCACGCGTGGCCGTGGCCGCGGCGAGCACTCGCAGCATGCGGGTGAGGCATCTGAGGGCGCACCCCGCGCCCGCAAGCGCATCCGCCGCCGCAAGGGCGGCGAGTGAGGCGCTAAGCGTCGCACTGATACGACATGAGGAGGGGTCCGAGCCGAAAGGCTTGGGCCCCTGCTCTGTTTGGGGCCTCAGGGCGCGGCAAGATTCAACCTGATCGGGAACATTCAACCCGTTAGCGAAGATTCAACCAGATCAGAAGGGGTTGAATCTTCCCGATCGGGTGTAACACCTCATCGGTTACAAGCTTGTACGCGGGTTTCCTCGCTGACACTGCACATGCCGGCGTCCAACTGGGCCCGGCCAGGCAGCGCTGCACCCGATCCGTCGCGCTGCACCCGATCCGTCGCAGTGCACCCGATCAGAAGGGGTGTAATGCCTACGGATCGGGTGCACCACCTCATCACTAACAAGCTTGCGCGCGGGTTTCCACGCTAACACTGCACATGCCGGCGTCCAACAGGCCCTGGCCAGGCAGCGCTGCACTAGATACAGCAGCGATGCACTAGATAGGAGAGCATTGCACTGACTGCTATCCAGTGCAATGCTGCGCTAACTAGTGCAATGCCACCCAGCCACAAGCCCCGTCGTGGAACTGGGCGACGCCTACGACCCCCACCGACGCTCAACAGGCCCAGGCCATGCAGTGCTGCACCACTTAGGGAGCATTACACCAGTTAGGGAGCATTACACCACCTCCGAGCCGGTGTAATACCTCTCTAAGTGGTGTAACACCACTTAGCAACAAGTACACACGCGGCGGCACTGCCCCATCGGCAAGCCCAAACGCCAGGCGCCAGTCTAACCGCCCCAGCTCACTCCCCCTCGGACACCCCACCCCCGTGCTTCGCGCGCTCCGTGAGGACGCGCTCGACGACGCGCGGCAGGCGGGTGGGGGTGTCGCGGTGGCGGCTCATGGTGAGGAACAGGCGGATGCGAGTCAGCGGCGAAACGCGCACAGATTCGGGCCAGCGCGCGGCCACGTACTGCACGGCGTCGGCGACCTCGAGACGCCGCGTCGAGTTGCCGACGCGCACCCACAGCTCGGCCTCGCCCTTGCCCTTGGGGCCCTTGAGGTACACGGGGCGCGTGGACGGCGGGATGGTCACCCGGCACACCTCCTGGCACTCGTAGCCCTCCTGGGGGTCCGAGGCCTCGGCGAAGTCGAGGAGGGGCAGCGCGGCCGCGTTGGTCCCCAGGCGCTGGCCCCACAGGTCGCGGATCCACAGCTCGAAGCGGTCGGCGTCCGGTGTCTTGAGGGTCGCGTAGTCGGGGCCTAGCCCGATGAGTCGCCCGTCGTCGTCCACGCCGATGAGCAGGGTGCCGCCGCCGGAGTTCATGAACGCGGCGACCGTCTTGGCGATGACGGTCTCCATGGCGTCGTCGCGCTTGCCGGCGCGCATGTTCCAGCGGGCGCTCGACTTGAATTCGAGGGAGTCGGATTCGCCGCGCTTGGCGACCTCGGCGATGGGGTCGAGGCCGGGGCGCGGGTGCAGGTACGCGACGATCAGGGAGACGATGACGACCACGACGAGGGCCACCGCCGCGGCCACGCCGATCATCGCGGGGCGCCACATATCGGAGGAGGAGAAGATCCAGCCTGCGACCAGGAGGCCGCCCCACAGGCCACCCAGGCCAGTGAGGGTCGCCGAGGCCGTGGACATCGTCATGCGCGAGGCCAGGAGGCGCCGCACGACCATGCCGATCACCCAGGCGATGACGAGAAGGAGGACCTGAATGCCGATCCACCGTAGCAGGTCGGGGTTCTGGGGTGTGGCCCCGAAGCGGGGTCCCTCAGCGGTCATCTGCGCTCCTCACACAACAAGTCGGCGGCGGGATCGGATGTCACAACCCTATCCCACCGCCGACTACCCCTCAGCGCATCACGCCATCAACGCAAGGACGTGTGCTTCTCGATCGAGCGAGAGGCCCACAGGCCCATGATCAGGGCGAACAGGGGCACGAGGACATAGGAGCCGATGCCGATGACGTTCGGCTGGCCCTCGGTTCCCATCGTCGCGCGGTACGAGGTCCACATGATCTCTGTGGAGAAGTGGCCGTCAGTCGTGACGGACAGCGGAAGGAAGAACGTGCCAATCGTGGAAAGCACCTGGCTCACGATGTACAGCAGGACGAAACCAATGATGGGAGCGCCGAAGCCGAGGTGGTTGAATCGTCCTTCAGCGCCGATCGTCATGGCGGCGCAGGCCTGCACGACCCAGGACATCGCAAGGATGACCTGAACGGCGATCATGAGGACCACGGTGGAAGTGGGAACTCCGGCCACGAGCGAACGCGGTCCGGCGGTGTACTCCGCGAGGCTAATGCCGTCGCTCCACGCGGCGGCCGAAGCGACGGCGAGGATTCCGCCGACGGCCAGTGCGAGGGCCAGAAGGCACTCGATCATGATACGGGTGTTCTTCGCCCAGAAGACGACCTTTCCGGAGATCGGCAGGCTCATCGTAAAGTAGCCGCGCTGCCCGTAGAGGGTCTTCCAGTAGTCGGCCAGGGCCGCGATCGCGCAGGCGACCGGCGTGAGCGCACAGAGGGCGTATGCGAGGACAGCGGTGGAGCCGCTGATCCCCGGCAGCCCCGCGGCGACGATTCCCGACGCAACGGCAATAGTGACGATAAACGCCCCGAAGGAACGCCCATCCGCGACGGCGCGCGACCGGATTTCGTAGGCAAGCAGTTTGGTGTACATCAGCGGTACTCCTTCCGGAAGATGGCGTCGAGGGAATCGCCGTGGGAGGCGCGCAGGTCGTCGGCGTCGCCCTGCAGGAGGACCTGTCCGTCCTTCATGAAGATCGCGTAGTCGACGAAGTGCTCGATGTCGGAGATGAGGTGGGTGGACATGATGAGCAGCGAGGCGGGGTCAAATTCGCGCAGGATGCCGTCGAGGATGACGTCGCGCGTCGCCGGGTCGACACCGCTAATGGGCTCGTCGAGCAGGTACACGCGGGCGCGCCGGGACATGATGAGGCTGATCTGGAGCTTCTCCCCCATGCCCTTGCTCATCTCGCTGAGGCGGCGGTCGGTGGGCAGTCCGAAGAAGTCGACCATCGAGGCGGCCTTGTCGGCGTCGAAGTCGGCGAAGAACGTGGAGTAGACGCGGATGGCGTCCGCAGCGGTCCAGTCGGTGTTCAGGAACTCGGCGTCGGGCAGGTAGGAGACGATCGCCTTGGTGGCGACGCCGGGCGCGTGCCCATCGATGGTGACGGTTCCCTCGTAGTCAGAGAGGACTCCGGCGAGGATCTTGAGCAGCGTGGTCTTGCCACAGCCATTGGGGCCCATGAGGCCGACGATGTGCCCGGAATCCAGGCTCAGGCTGTAGTCACGCAGGGCGGGGGTCGCTCGGTAGCTCTTCGTCAGGCCGGTGACCTGGACGAGGCCGGGGACAGCCGCGCTCGCGCCTGTGGGTTGGGTGGTCATGAGAGTATTTCCTCCTGGTTTACAGGTCCGCGTTCCAGCGTTCATCGACGAGGCCGTGGGCACCTTCAACATCGACGCCAAGGGCTCGGCAGGAGCGGATGAAGGCGTCTGCTGCGGCGCGCGCATCCTCCTGGCGGAGGGCGTGGAGCGCCGTGTCGTCGGTGGCGACGAATCGTCCGGCCGTCCGCTTGGAGACGGTGAGGCCTTCGTCGTCGAGGGCGGCGAGGGCTCGCTGGACGGTGTTGGGGTTGGTGCCGGCCTCGATGGCGAGGTCGCGGACGGAGGGGATCTTTTGACCGGGTTTCCACGTGCCGTCGGTGATACGGGCGCGGAAGCTGTCGGCCAGCTGGATCCAGATGGGGCGGGTGTCATCGATGCGCATCGACGTGTCCCTCCTGTCTTTCTGTATTAATACACTAATACAATGACACAGATACCTAACTGTGTCAACCCACTAATACAGTTGGCTCACAGACCGATACAACCACACACCTTCGAACAACAAGAGAGGCCCGGAACCATGCGGTTCCGGGCCTCTCCTACGCGAATGCGTCAGTCGATCGGCTCACCCTCGATGTGCCAGACCTCGCGAGCATAGTCGGAGATCGTGCGGTCCGAGGAGAAACGGCCGGAGCGGGAGATGTTCGCCCACACGCGGCGGTTCCAGGCCTTCTGGTCGCGGTAGTCGGCGGCCATGCGATCCTTGGTCTCGCGGTACGCGGCGAAGTCGCCCAGGACGTAGTACACGTCGGCCGGGTCATAGCCACCCTCGAGGATCGAGTGGCGCACGTCGTGGAACCAGCCGGAGTTGGAGTCATCGAGCGTGCCGTCGGTCAGGGCGTCGATGACGCGCTTGAGGCCGGGGACGTTCTCGTAGTGCCAACGGGGGTCGTAGTGACGACGCAGCTCAGGCAGCTCATCGTCGGTCGCGCCGAAGATGTAGGCGTTCTCGTCGCCCACGGCCTCGAGGATCTCGACGTTCGCGCCGTCGAGAGTACCCAGGGTGAGGGCGCCGTTCATCATGAACTTCATGTTGGACGTGCCCGAGGCCTCCTTGCCGGCCATCGAGATCTGCTCGGAGACGTCGGCGGCGGGGATGATGTGCTCGGCGGGCGAGACGTTGTAGTTGTGGACAAATACGACCTTGATACGGCCGTTGATATCCTCGTCGTTGTTCACCAGCTCCGCGATGGCGTTGATGAGCTTGATGATGGCCTTGGCGCGGATGTAGCCGGGGGCAGCCTTGGCACCGAAGATGAACACGCGGTTGGGGGTGTCCAGCGTCGGGTCGTCCTTCATGCGGAAGTACAGGTCCAGGACGTAGAAGGCGTTGAGGAGCTGGCGCTTGTACTCGTGCAGACGCTTGATCTGCACGTCGAAGATCGAGTCGGGATCGATCTCGACGCCCTCGCGCTCCTTGACCCAGGCGGCGAAGTCAACCTTATTGGCATGCTTGATCTCAGCCAGGCGCTCGAGGACATCGTCAGTGCCGGCCTCGGTGAACTTGGACAGCTCGGTGAGGTCGCGGACCCACGCGTCGGAGCCGGTGACCTCGTCGAGGAGGGCGGCCAGGCGGGGGTTGCACTGCTTGAGCCAGCGGCGCGGGGTCACGCCGTTGGTCTTATTGTTGAAGCGCTCGGGCCAGATGGCGTGCCACTCCTTGAGGGTGTCGCGCTTGATGATCTCCGTGTGGAGGGCGGCGACGCCGTTGATGGAGTAGGACGCGTAGCAGGCGATCCAGGCCATGCGCACGGTGTTGCCGGCGACGGGGGCCATGTAGTCGATGGTGCCCTGGTCGAGGCCACGCTCGGCCATGTCGATGCGGAAGCGACGGTCGATCTCGCGGACAATCTCGGCGATGCGCGGGAACAGGCGATCGAAGATGTGGATATCCCAGGTCTCCAGGGCCTCGGCCAGAACCGTGTGGTTCGTGTACGCGAAGGTCTTGGAGACAACCTTCCAGGCCTCTTCCCAGCCGAGGCCGTGCTCGTCCATGAGGATGCGCATGAGCTCGGGGATGGCGAGGACCGGGTGGGTGTCGTTGAGCTGGACGGCGTTGTACTCGGCGAAGCCGGTCAGGTCGGTGCCGTGGTGACGCACGTAGTTGGCGACGATTTCCTGCAGGGAGGCGGAGCAGAAGAAGTACTGCTGGCGCACGCGCAGGACCTTGCCCTCGAACGTGGTGTCGTTGGGGTACAGGACGCGGGAGATGTCCATGGTGCGCTCACGGTCGACGATGGCGTCGGTGAAGCGCTGGGAATTGAAGGCGTCGTAGTCGAATTCCTCGATGGGCTCAGCCTTCCACAGGCGCAGGGTACCCACGTTCTTGGTGCCGTAGCCGGTGATCGCAATGTCGTAGGGAACGGCGCGCACGGTCAGGTCGGCGTAGGAGACGATGCGGGAGCGCTCTTCACGGCGGGTGACGAAGGGGTAGCCCTCCTCCATCCACGGGTCCGGGTGCTCGGTCTGGAAGCCGTTGTCGAAGAGCTGCTTGAACAGACCGTAGCGGTACAGGATGCCGTAGCCGCGCACGGGCAGGTCGAGAGTGGCGCAGGAGTCCAGGAAGCAGGCGGCGAGGCGACCGAGGCCACCGTTACCGAGGGCAGCATCCGGCTCCTCTTCGAGGACCTGGCCGAGGTCGAGGCCGTAGGCGGCGAGGGCTTCGCGAGCCTTCTCGACGAGGCCGAGGTTCGACAGGTTGTTGAGCAGGGCTCGGCCCATGAGGAACTCGGCGGAGAAGTAGTGTTCCTGACGGCCCTTGGCGTAACGCTCCGTGGTGGCGGCCCAGTTATCGGCGATCTGATCGACGATTGCGGCGGAGAGCCCCTGCCACACTTCCATCAGGGTCGAATCTTCAACGGGGCGTCCAGAGGTCGCGCGCACATGAGAGGGCAGCGACTGCGTCAGATCCAGCGTCATACGATTTCCTTTTGTGTAACTGCGCCGTGCCCGCCGCGGGGGCGAGCGCCCCGGGTCGGGGCTGGCTTCACCTCTAGAGGGTAGCGAGTGTGTGGCCCAATTCCCTGTTCTGACACAGCACTGGGAGAAACCCCACCCCCGGCCACGTGACGGAATACACCTGTCAAATCCAGCCCATGACTAAAGGCCCAGATTGGCGCGCATTTACAAACGACAACCAATCCCCACCTGCAGCAAGTTGCGAAATACTCCCTCAATGATTTTTCGCAAACGTGAGACATGGTCAGCGTTCATGGACTAAGGTTCTCATGTAACCAAATGCTGACCGGGCCAACAAGAGTCCCCACGGCCAGTATTCTTGAGAGTGAATCACCTTCGACATGAGGAATACGATGAAACTGACGCATAGGTTGACCATCGCGACGGCTCTGAGCGCCACGCTCGCGACCGCCCTGATCGCGGGCCCCGCCATGGCCTCGCCCTCCGACGAGAACAAGCCCACGGGCCCCGGCACCGCTAACGGCGACAAGTCCACCGCGTGCCGCGCCGACTGGACCGCCTCGGCGATCCTCGACACGGACATCCTGGCCCACCACCCCGAGCTGGTGAACCCTGCCGACATCACCCGCAACTCCGACGGCACCGTCAACAAGATCGCCACCGGCTCGAACAACGGCTACAAATCGAAGATCTCGACCAACTTCAACACCGAGACCTACAAGGCTCCGGGCATGTTCGAGGCCAACCACTGGATCGCCGGTTCCATGCAGAACTGGCGCTTCCCCGTGGCCACGAAGAACAAGCTGGCCGCCGGCACGACGATCACCGTCGATCTGCCGGACGACATGGCCAACACCTCCTTCATCGGCAAGCTTGAGACCCGCGCAGGCCTCAACGCTTTCATGCAGTCGTGGGGTCCGCGTGAAGCCGAGTACACGTGGAATGACGGCGACTTCACCGCCACCCTGACCGACGCCGCCAAGAACATTTGGACCATCACGCTGAACAAGGGCCTCGACGCCAACACCGGCACTGTCTTCCAGTTCACGGGCACCTTCCCCGAGGGCGCCGAGTCCTCGACCGCGTCCGCCAAGCTGGTCGGCGCCCAGTTCCCGGCCGACGGCCAGGTGTGCGGCGACCTGCCCACGCCGGAGACCCCCAAGCTCACCCAGTGCCAGGTCACGACCGTGGACCGCACCGTGTGGAGCCCCTACTCGCGCGACATCAACGAGCGCTCCAAGTACGCGGGCTCCTGGGGTTCCGAGGAACCCAAGTGGGGCGAGGCCAACGCTGACGGCTGGTTCGTTGCCACCGGTTCCGATCCGAAGGTCGGCGACTCGCGCACCCTGCGCCTCTACGGCGCCACCCACAAGGACCTCACCAACGCGACGCTGACGATCAAGGCCGTCCAGGGCCTGAAGTTCGACGCCTCCACGATCAACACGATCTCCAACCCCGGCGCCGGCGCGCTCAAGGATAACGGCTTCACGAACACCGTCGAGGGCCTGGGCGAGATTAAGGTCAGCGAGGACGGCAAGACCATCACCGTCACGATCAAGCACATGCCGGCCAACTCCGGCTTCTCCTTCAACATCAACGGCACCCTGACCGGCGAGACCCTCGAGGACTCCCCGATCCTGGCCCCGATCGTCCTGCACAACTGGCTGACCGGCACGGACAGCGAGTGCACGGTTCCCACCGAGGAACCCAGCACCCCGGCGCCGTCGGATTCCCCGACGCCCGAGCCGACGACTCCTGCTCCCACCCCGTCCGCAACCCCGAGCGGCAACCTCGCACGCACGGGCGCTGACACCCCGATGCTGGCCGGTGCGGCCATCATGGCGGGCCTGGCAGGCCTCGGAGCTGTGGCTCTGCGCCGTCGCCAGCGCTGACGGATTGCCCCCGCAGGGTGCGTCCCTGCGGGGGGCACTTCCCGCAGGGACGCGTCAACAGGAAAGTGGCACCGCTCTTGATGAGTGGTGCCACTTCCCATCACCGGTTCATCATGAGGGCTCAATTCATGGTGACTTTCGGTAGTTCCATTGTGCATGTGATGCACGCATCATTTCAAGGCGAAACGATGATTTTTCGGTGCAAATTCGCGGTTTCTAACTGCACGTTCGTGCACAACTATCGCGCGATCTGCGCAAACTAGACAAAACGCGGGCCCGCTCGATTCGAGCGGGCCCGCGTTACTTGTCAGGCGAAGAAGCCTCAGTGACGCTTGCGAGCGACCACGAGGGTCACGCCACCAGCCAGCGCGATGACGCCAGCGCCAGCGGCGATCGACGCGGCGGAGCCGGTGTTGGCCAGCGTCGGGTTCGAGGCGGCGGGGGTGCCGGCCGGAGCGTTCGTGTTGCGGATGCCGCCACGAGCGGAGACGGGGGCCGGGCCGTTGCCGGTGGAGATCTGGCCGCGGGTGGTCACGCCGGTGGTGCCGACGGGGCCGGAGGCCGCGCCAGCGCCACCCTGATCGGCGGCGGGGACCGAAGAATCATCGGACTGGGCCGGCGTCTCAGCGGAACCACCGGTGTTGTTGTCGTCGGCCGGGGTCGAGGGCTGCTCGGGGGCCGGTTCCTCGTCGGCCGGGGTCGAGGGCTGCTCGGGGGCCGGATCCTCGGTGGCCGGGGTCGAGGGCTGCTCGGTCGAGGGGGCCTCGGTGGCCGGGGTCGAGGGCTGCTCGGTGACGGGGGTCTCGGCAGCGAAAGCGACGCCGGCCGAAGCGGCGATCAGACCGAGCGCCGCGGTGGCGGCGAACAGAGACGAGGTCGTCTTCTTCATTGTTTCTCCTGGAACAATTGTGGTGAGGGATGAATGCGTGACCCTGACCAATGCGGGCCGTGCGCGTCACGGCGTTCTCCCCCACCCTACAACACTTCCTGACCAATACGCACAGATTTCCGAAAATCACCCGCCGGCGAGTCGCATCCCACTTTTTCAAGGGGCTTTGTTCGCCTCCGCCGCGCGTGAAAACGACGAGGTCAGGACAGCTTGGCGGTCGCAATGAACTGGAAAATACCCTCCATGATGAGCTGCGTCGCAATAGCAGCCAGCAGCAGACCGGAAATCTTTGTCAGCAGCATGATGCCGCCGGGCCCCAGGAGCCGGGACAGCATCAGGGAGAATCGCATGGTCAGCCACATGACAAGGTGGGCCAGCACGACAGCGACGATGACAGCGATCCACGAACCCACGTTCGTGCCGGCCTGTCCGACGGACACCATAACGGCGACGATCGAGCCGGGGCCTGCGAGCAGCGGCGTACCCAGCGGGACGAGCGCGACGTTGACGCCCTCGTCCCCCGTATCCGGAGACGACGAGTCCGTGCCCATGAGGAGTTCCATGGCGACCAGGAAGAGCAGGACGCCGCCGGAGAGCTGGAGGGCCTCCATCGATATGTGGAGGAGGCGCAGGATCTGCCCGCCCAGGATCGCGAAGGTCAGGATGACGCCGAAGGAGACGGAGGTCGCCTGGATGGCGGCGTGGCGCTGCTTGGGCTGGGAGTATCGGGCGGTGAGGCCCAGGAAGACGGGCACGGTCCCGATGGGGTCCATGATGACCGTCAGCGTCGCGAAGGCAGTCGCGAAGAGTGTGACGTCGAAGAGGCTCACGGCTCGACCACCTCGATGGCGCCCTGCGCGATGACCTCGGCGATCACCTGCGGATCCGTCGTGTTTTCGCCGATGCGGTTGGGCTTGCCCGTCCCGTGATAGTCGGAGGAGCCGAACACCGCCAGGCCCATCTCGCGGGCCATACGATCGACGTCGGCGCGATCCTCGGGGGCGTGGTCGCGGTGGTCGCGCTCGATGCCAAAGAGGCCGGCCGCCGCCATGTCGGCGATGACGGCCTCGGGCAGCAGGTGTTGGCGCTTACGGGCGCGGGGATGGGCCAGGACAGGCACTCCCCCGGCCTCGCGCACGCAACGCACGGCCTCGACCGGGTCGGGCGCCCAGTGGCACACGTAGTAAGGACCCGACGGGTGCAGGGCCTTGACGAAGGCGGCACTGCGGTCGGGGAATGCGCCGGCAGCGACGAGCGCGTCCGCGATATGCGGGCGCCCCACGGGGCCGCCCTCGGGCGCGAAGGCTGCCACGTCCTCCCACGTGATCGGGTAGTCGGCCGACAGGTTCTCGACCATGCGCACGGCGCGCGTCTCGCGATCCTCGCGCGTGCGTCGGAAATTATCGACGAGGCCGGGGCTGGCCGGGTCGAAGAGGTAGGCCAGGAGGTGCACGGTGATCCCCGAGGAGGAGCACGACATCTCGGTGCCCCGGATGAGGCTCACGCCGGTGTCCGCGACGGCGGCCGCGGCCTCGTCCCATCCGGCGGTCGTGTCATGGTCCGTCAGCGCGATAGCGTCCAGCCCGGCCTGAGCGGCAATAGACAGGAGCTGCGCGGGCGTATCCGTCCCATCTGAATACGCGCTATGAGTATGGGGGTCAATTCGCTTCACCATTTGAGACTACCCCATTAATCCGATCACACAACCGCGCGGGCGAACACCACCCGCGCGCGTCAGGAGGCCTCGCAAAAGCCCCATTTTTGCCCGGTCTTGACCGTGTTTTCTGCACGTTCTCCCATCGCGACACCACCCTTTTTGGTTAACCGCTCACCTGCAGCGATGAGCTGTCGACTGTAGGAAACTGGCATCACACGGCCATTTGGCCTCCCTCAACACCGATTGGAGTACACGCGTGTCTGACAAGGATCAGACCCAGGTGTCCACCGCGACTGACGCGGGAGACGCCGGGTACAACAAGGCTCTGAAAAACCGACACATCCAGATGATCGCCATCGGCGGTTCGATCGGCACCGGCCTGTTCCTAGGTGCCGGCGGTCGACTGGCCCAGGGCGGCCCCGCACTGGCCTTCGCCTACGCGGTGTGTGGCATCTTCGCGTTCCTGATGGTCCGCGCCCTCGGCGAGCTGGCGGTGCGCCGCCCCTCCTCGGGCGCGTTCGTGTCCTACGCCCGCGAGTTCCTGGGCGAAAAGGGTGCGTTCATCACCGGCTGGTTCTTCTTCCTGGACTGGGCGGTCACCGTCATGGCTGACATCACCGCCGTGGCGCTCTACATGCACTACTGGAACATGTTCGAGAACATCCCCCAGTGGGTCATCGCCCTCATCGCGCTCGCACTCGTCTTTGTCCTCAACATGATGAGCGTCAAAGCCTTCGGCGAGGCCGAGTTCTGGTTCGCGATGATCAAAGTCGCGACGATCCTCATCTTCATGGGCGTCGCCATCTGGGCGATCATCACCCAGGCTCACGTCGGCGAGTACACCGCGGGTGTCCACAACATCTCCGAGTCCGGCGGCTGGTTCCCCGAGGGCCTGGCCCCCGTCTTCGCGCTCACACTGGGCGTCGTCTTCGCTTTCGGCGGCACCGAGATGGTGGGCGTCGCGGCGGGCGAGGCGAAGGACGCCGCGAAGATCCTGCCCAAGGCCATCAACTCGATGGTCATCCGCATCTTCTTCTTCTACGTCGGCTCCGTCGTTCTCTTCGCCTTCGCGCTGCCCTACACCGCCTACTCCTCGGATGAGTCTCCCTTCACGACCTTCTTCTCCGGCCTCGGCGTGCCCCACGCGGGCGACATCATCCAGGTGGTCGTCCTGACCGCCGCACTGTCCTCGCTCAACGCGGGCCTGTACGCGACCGGTCGTACGCTGCGCTCGATGGCGCTCGTGGGCGAGGGCCCGCGCTTCGCCGCTCGCCTCAACAAGAACCACGTCCCCTACGGCGGCATCATCATCACCGCGTCGCTGGGTCTGCTCGGCGTCCTGCTCAACGCCTTCGTCCCGGAGAACGCCTTTAACATCGTCATGGACCTGGCGGGCATCGGCATCGCCGGCACCTGGGCGATGATCCTGATCTCGCACCTGGCCTTCCTGCGCAAGGTGAAGCGCGGCGAGGCACAGCGTCCGGAGTTCCGTATGCCCGGCGCCCCCTACACCAACTACCTGGCGCTGCTCTTCTTCGCGGTGGTCGTTGGCTCCAACGTGACCTCCGAATCGGGCCGTTGGACACTCGCGCTCTTCGCCGTGGTCGTCGTCCTCATGGTCGCCGGCTGGTACTACGTGCGCGATCGCGTCGGTAACCTGACCGACGAGGCCGCCGCCTCGCTGCAGGGCGAGGAAACCCTGGTGGCGGGCGACTGAGAAAGGACGAACAGTGCGTCTTCACGTCACGTATGCCGGTGGCACCATCGGCATGGTCGACTCCCCCGAGGGTCTGCGCCCCGGCGCGGACCTGCAGGGGTGGTTCGGCTCCCAGCTGGAGGGCATCGAGCTGGCCTCGAACATCACGATGTCGACGCTGGACCCGCTCATCGACTCCTCGGAGGCTACCCCCGAGGACTGGCAGGCCATCATCGACGACATCAACGCGCACGCCGACGAGGCGGACGCCTTCCTGGTCCTGCACGGCACGGACACGATGGCCTACTCGGCTGCGGCCCTGTCGTACTCGCTGGCGAGCATGGGCAAGCCGGTCGTCCTGACCGGCTCCCAGTACCCGCTCGGCGTCGTCGGCTCGGATGCGTCGTCAAACGTCACGGGCGCGCTGCGCGCCGCGATTTCGCACCGCGCACGAGGCGTCATGCTGTTCTTCGGGCATAAGCTCCTGGCCGGCAACCGCGCCACCAAGACCTCGTCGTGGGCGTTCCGCGGTTTCGAGTCGCCCTCCGTGTCTCCCATGGCGCGCACGGGCGCCCCGTGGCGCTGGTACGGGGCGCCGAGTGCGGGCACCGGCTGGCAGGACCCCAGCCCGTACACGCGCCAGGATGTCGCCGTCATCGACGTGGTGCCCGGTATGAGCGCCGCGCGGCTGCGCGCCATGACGACGCCGCACCCGGACGCGGTCATCCTGCGCACCTTCGGCGTGGGGAACATCCCGGCCTCCGAGCCGGGTCTCGTGGACGTCCTGGCCGAGCTCGCGCAGGCCGAGGTGCCGATCATCGTCGCCTCCCAGTGCTACCAGTCCGAGGTCATGCTCGGCCACTACGAGGCCGGCAACGCCCTGGCGCGCCTCGGCGCAATCGGCGCGCACGACATGACGCTCGAGGCACTCTACGCCAAGACCGTCTTCCTGCTCTCGCAGGGCAAGCGCGGCGCTGACTTCAAGCGGTGGATGGACCTGTCCATCGCGGGAGAACTCACCCTCCAGGACTGAGTCTCCTCCACCCGACACAGCCCCGGCCTCGTCCCCGGCGCACAGCGCGCCACAGGGAGACGAGGCCGGGGTTTGTCATGACCACCGAACCCGCCCGAGGGGCCGAGGAGCCGTAGAATAGTGACCATGAGTGAAGAAGCTTCCCAGTCCATGGCCGATCGCGGCGAAAACCGCTCCCGTCAGCCCCAGTCCTCCGCATTCCGCGATTTCATCGGCTCCGGATGGGGGCCTCGCCCCTCCGAACTGCCCGCACGTGAGCGCGTCGCCGACTTCCTGCACGACCGCACCCTCAAGGCCGGTGCTCCCTTCCCGGGTGAGCGCCTCGTCGTGCCCGCAGGCCCCTACAAGGTCCGCTCCAACGACTGCGACTACCGCTTCCGCGCGCACTCGGCCTTCGCGCACCTGTCGGGCCTGGGCGGCGAAAAGGAGCCGGACACCGTCCTGGTGCTGGAGCCGAACGAGGACGGCACCCACACTCCCCTGCTCTTCTTCAAGCCCCGCGCCTCGCGTTCCTCCAAGGAGTTTTACGCGGACGCCCGCTACGGCGAATTCTGGGTGGGCGCGCGCCCCTCGCTCGAGGAGCTGAGCGCGCAGACCGGCCTGGAAACCCGCCACATCGACACCCTGCGCGACGTGCTGGCGAAGGACGCCGGGACCGTGCAGCTGCGCATCGTGCGCGGCGTCGACGCCAACGTCGAGGCGATGGTGAACGAGGTGCGCACCCAGGCCTCCCTGCCCGCAGGCGAGGACGCGCGCAAGGAGGACGAGGCCCTCGAAGAACATCTCTCGGAGATTCGCCTCATCAAGGATGCGTTCGAGCTCGACGAGATGATTCGCGCGGTCGAGGTCACCAAGGCCGGCTTCGAGGACATCATCCGCGTCCTGCCCCGCGCCGTGGGTCACCGCCGCGGCGAGCGCGTCATCGAGGGCGCATTCCGAGCGGTCGCCCGAGAAGAGGGCAACGGCGAGGGATACGAGACCATCGCGGCCTCGGGCAACCACGCGAACACCCTGCACTGGATCGACAACGACGGAACGGTCCACGAGGGCGACCTGGTGCTCGTCGACGCCGGCGTCGAGGTCGACTCCCTCTACACGGCCGACATCACGCGCACGCTGCCCGTCAACGGCCGCTTCACCGAGGTCCAGGCCCGCGTCTACCAGGCCGTCCTCGACGCCTGCGAGGCCGCCCTGGCCCGCGCCAACGAGCCGGGCTGCCGCTTCAAGGACGTGCACGACGCCGCCATGCGCGTCATCGCTGCCCGCCTGTACGAGTGGGGCATCCTGCCCGTCACCCCCGAAGAGTCGCTGTCCCCCGAGGGCCAGCAGCACCGCCGCTGGATGCCGCACGGCACCAGCCACCACCTGGGCCTGGACGTCCACGACTGCGCGAAGGCACGCGCGGAGCTCTACCAGGGCGCGCTGCTGGAGCCGGGCATGGTCTTCACGATCGAGCCGGGCCTGTACTTCCGCGCCGACGATCTGCTGATCCCCGAGGAATACCGGGGCATCGGCGTGCGCATCGAGGACGACGTCGTGGTGAACGCCGACGGCACGGTCACGCGTATCTCCGAGGACATCCCGCGCACGATCGCGGATGTCGAGGAGTGGATCGCGAGCGTTCAGTCCCGCTGAGCCACGCGAAGACGCTGAGGTTACGCCTCGGTCTGGTCCTTTTCGGGGGACGAGGCCGGGGCGTCCTCACGTTCGGACACAGCGTTCTCGGGCGCGCTCACAGTGATGGGAGCGGGGGCCTGGGGCACGCTCACTACCTCGGCACTCACGGGCGCGCCTGCATCCGGCGCCGCGGCCTGAGGCGTCGTCGGGGACACCGCCTCGGACTCCTCGCTGGCAGCCGTTCCGGCCGGGACCTCGCCGTCCTTCGTCGCCGCACCGAAGCGGGGGCGGCCGTCGGGGAAGAATCCGACGGAATCCTTCTTCTGGCGCTGTTCCTCAGTGCGAGGACGCACGACGCGCGCCCGATTGCCGGGGGTGCGCTGCAGGATCTGATAGGCGCGGTCGATGTCGGCCGAGGCCAGGACCGCGTAGCGCAGAGCAACGACCTGCTGGGAGGAGACCAGGTCACGGCTGCGACCCCGGATGAGGAACGCCAGGGCGGACAGCGCCATACCCGCCAGCGCACCCACAACGATGCCGCCCACGACCCACGCGCCCGTGCCTCCTGCGTTCTGTCCGGCGGACATGAGCATGCCTGCGAGCGCACCCCACAGGGCGCCGCTCGACGCGCCGGACATCGAGGCGCGGGCGATCGTCATGCGCCCCGTCACCCGCTCAACCAGGTGCAGATCCGTGCCCACGATCGTGATCGACGAGACGTCAAAACCGCTGTCCGACAGGAAATCGACGGCCGTACGAGCCTGCGCGTAGGTCTGGTAGGAGGCGACCTCCGTGCCCGTGGGCATCTGCGGGTCCATCACGACAGCCATAGTTTCTCCTTCGTCACGGCCTCGGTGGCATGGAACGCATTGTTCATGCGGCGACCGGCTCGTCGTTACTCTTTCTTTGTCAACAGCCTAAGATGATTATGTGAGCATTGCATCTATTGAACTCGGCACCAAGGGTCGGCGCGTCTACATCGGAAAGCTCGCTGGTACCAGTGTTTTCGACCCTTTGGGCGACCAGGTCGGCAAGATTCACGATGTCGTTGTCATCTTTCGGCTGAAATCCGAAGCCAACGTCATCGGCTTCGTCGTCGAGGTCGGCCCGCGTAAGCGTGTCTTCCTGCCTCTCACTCGCGTCACCGCCATCGAGTCCGGTTCCGTCATCACGACGGGCCTGCTCAACATCCGTTCATTCACGCAGCGTCCCATCGAGACCCTCGTGCTCTCCGAGCTCTTCGACCGCGTCGTCACGATGAACGACGGCTCGGGCCAGGTGCGCATCCTCGACGTCGCGATGCGCCAGCGCCGCCCCAAGGACTGGGTGATCTCCACGCTGCACGTCCAGCGCGTGCGCACCTCTTCCCTCGGCTTCACGCGCAGCGGCGAGACCCTCACCGTGGACGTGTCCGAGGTGTCCGGCCTGCTCAAGACCGACTCCAACCAGGCCGCGACCGCCCTCCTGCAGTACACGGAAGACATGCGCCCCGCCGACCTGGCAGACTTCATGCACACGCTCCCCCAGGACCGCAAGATGGCGGTCGCCATGCAGCTGACGGACGCGCGCCTCGCCGACGTGCTCGAGGAGCTGGGTAACGACGACCGTATCGCGATCGTCTCCGCGCTGGAAGCCGCCCGAGCAGCCGACGTCCTGGACGTCATGCAGCCCGACGACGCGGCCGACCTCGTCGCCGAGCTGCCCGCCGCGAAGGCTCAGTCCCTGCTGGCCCTCATGGAGCCCGAAGAGGCCGAGGACGTGCGTCGACTCATGACCTACGACGAGTCGACCGCGGGTTCGCTCATGACCACCGAGCCCGTCATTTTCGGTCCCAACGCGACCGTCGCGCAGATGTTGGCTGCCGTACGACGCGAGGACATCCCGGCCTCGATCGCGACCGTCGCTTTCATCGCACGCCCGCCCCAGGAGACGCCGACCGGCCAGTACCTGGGCATGGTCCACATCCAGCGCGCGCTGCGCGAGCCCCCGCAGACTCTGCTCGGCACGATCCTGGACCGCGACATCGAGTCCGTGGACCCCAACGCGCACATCGCGACCGTGACGCGTCTGCTCGCAACCTACAACCTGACGGTCCTGCCCGTCGTCGACGAAGACGGGCACCTGCACGGCGCCGTCTCGGTCGACGACGTCCTCGACGAGCTGCTGCCCGAGGACTGGCGAGACTTCGACGACGACGTGACCGACCGCATGATGGCAAGGAGCATCGATGGCTGATCGCCTGGACAACCCGATCGACAAGCGTCAGTGGTTCTTCCGCCGCTCGTCGGGCAGCGGCGACGGCTTCGGCCGCTTCGCCGAGGCCACCGCCCGTTTCATGGGCTCCCCCAAGTTCGTCCTCTACATGACGATCTTCGTCATCGCGTGGATCGGTGCGAACCTGATGCTCGCCGGCATCAGCGAGAAAGCCGCCTGGGACCCCTACCCCTTCATCCTCCTGAACCTTGCGTTCTCGACCCAGGCCTCGTACTCGGCCCCGCTGATTATGCTCGCGCAGAACCGCCAGGATGCCCGCGACCGCGTCGTCGCCGAGCAGGACCGCCTTCGCGCGGAGCGTAACCTCGCCGACACCGAGTACCTTGCCCGCGAGATCGCCGGCCTGCGCCTGGCGCTCCAGGACGTCGCCACCCGCGACTTCGTGCGCTCCGAGCTGCGCGACATGCTGGAGGGCCTGCGTGCGGAGATCGCCGCGGACGCGGCCAACACCTCATCGAACGAGGCGGAGGCTGAGGCCGAGGCCGACGGTGCCTTTCGTCCCCTAGAAGATGGGCACATCGGCCAGTAGAGTGGAGTCCATGCCAGTCACGCTTGATTCCGTCATGGAGGCTCTCGGCCAGGTCATCGACCCCGAGATCCGCCGCCCCATTACCGACCTCAACATGGTGACCCCCGACCTGGTCACGATCGACGGTTCCTCCGTCGCCGTCAAGGTCCTGCTCACCACCGCCGGATGCCCCCTGCGCACCCAGATCACCAAGGACGTCACCGAGCGCGTGGGCGCCGTCGAGGGCGTCGAGAACGTCTCAGTCGAGATGGGCGTCATGGACGAGGCCCAGAAGAAGGCGCTGCGCGAAAAGCTCAACGGCGGTCGTCCCGAGCGCGAGATTCCCTTCTCCCGCCCCGATTCCCTCACGCGCGTCATCGCCGTCACCTCCGGTAAGGGCGGCGTCGGCAAGTCCTCCATGACCGCGAACCTGGCCGCCGCGCTCGCCGCGCAGGGCCTCAAGGTCGGCGTCATGGACGCGGACATCTACGGCTTCTCCATCCCGCGCATGCTCGGCGTGGACCACGACCCGCAGGTCATCGACGGCATGATGATCCCGCCCGTGGGCGCCGGCGGCGTCAAGGTCATCTCGATCGGCATGTTCGTGCCCGACGGCCAGGCCGTCATCTGGCGCGGCCCCATGCTCCACCGCGCCCTCCAGCAGTTCCTCGCGGACGTGTTCTGGGGCGACCTGGACGTCCTGCTCATCGACATGCCTCCGGGCACGGGCGACGTCGCGATCTCGATCGCGCAGCTGCTGCCCAACTCGGAGATCCTCGTCGTGACGACCCCGCAGGTCGCAGCTGCCGAGGTCGCCGAGCGCGCCGGTTCCATCGCGTCGCAGACGAATCAGAAGGTCATCGGCGTCGTCGAAAACATGTCCTTCCTGCCTCAGCCCGACGGCTCGCGCCTGGAGATCTTCGGCGCGGGCGGCGGCGAGTCCGTCTCGCAGCGCCTCACCGCGCAGCTGGGATACTCGGTGCCGCTGCTGGCCCAGGTGCCCCTCGACATCGCGCTGCGTGAGGGCGGCGACCGCGGCGAGCCCGTCGCCGTCGCCTCGGGTCCGGCCGCCGAGGAGCTCACGGCCCTCGCCAAGCAGCTCTCTTCCACGAACCGCGGCCTGGCGGGCCGCCCGCTCGGGGTCTCCCCCATCCAGCACTGAGTCAACGCGACTATCCCCGGTCTCGTCACCATCGACGAGGCCGGGGTTTCGTCTCCTTGCCAGGTGAGGTTTTCACGTATTTTCGGAGCGCCAGCGCGCCCTTGCGCATCCTCGCCTGTACCCTGATGCCTGGGGAGGGCGTGGCGCGTGCGCGCACCTTACCCCGGCGATCAAACACGAGTGAGGATACGGCGATGGCGGACAAGGCCCAGACGTGGGTGTACACCGAGGATTACGTGGCGGAAAGCGACGCGCTGACTGCCGCGCGCGCTGTTGCTACCGAAATGGGTGCCACTCCTGTCTCTCCCGGAACGGGAGCGGCCCTGCGTATGCTCGCCGCTGTGTCCGGCGCTCGTGCCGTCCTTGAGATCGGTACCGGTGCGGGTGTGTCTGGCCTGTGGATTCTTGACGGCATGGCCTCCGATGGTGTCCTGACGACGATTGACTCCGAGTCCGAACTCCTGGGACACGCGCGCCGAAACTTCGCCGCCGCCGGCCTGTCCTCTCACCGCACGCGCCTCATCGCCGGGCGCGCCCTCGATGTTCTGCCACGCATGGCTGCCCGCGGTTACGACATGGTTGTCCTGGATGGCGACCTGGAAGAGACCCCGCAGTACCTCGATCACGCCGTGCGGATCCTGCGCCCCGGCGGCACGATCGCTTTTGTGCACGCCCTGTGGCGCGATCAGGTCGCCGACCCCGCGCGTCGCGACGCTCACACCGTGGTCGCCCGCGAGGTGGTCAACTACCTGCGCGACTCCGATGAGTTCGTGCCTGCGCTGCTGCCCGTCGGCGACGGCCTGGCGGTCGCCGTCAAGCGCTGAGCGCCCCCATTCACGTAGAAGCGGCGGAACAGGAAATCCTGTTCCGCCGCTTCGTCTCTATCTGTCAGATGGCCGCTCCGAGAGCTTCGGCGAGTTCCGCCGCCTCCTGCGCGTTCAGCTCAATGACGAGCCGCCCGCCCCCTTCGGTGGGAATTCGCATGACGATACTGCGCCCTTCGGCGCTGACTTCGAGGGGTCCGTCCCCCGTGCGAGGCTTCATTGCTGCCATGAGAGTACTCCTTCTCAGAGTTATGCCCGCGCCTCCTCAGGCGGGGTAACGGACCCATTTTACCGGATAAGCGCCATTTTTCCTTAACAGTTCACAAAGAGAAATCAAAAGAAAATAGGCCATCCGATTAATTAGGCCTTATTTCGCAGCATTTTCAGCAATAAAGACACCCACAGAAAGAAGAACTAACCACTAGGCACCCGTCGCGAGACGAACCGCTTCCTCCGGATCGTCAACGACGTGGAGCAGGTCCACGTCACCGGGAGAGATCATCCCGGCCTCGACCATCGAGGAGCGAATCCAGTCGACCAGACCCGACCAGTAGTCCGTGCCCACGAGGACCAACGGGAACGAACGAATCTTACCCGTTTGCACGAGCGTCGCGGACTCGAAGAGCTCATCCATGGTCCCAAAACCGCCGGGCATCACGATGAAGCCCTGGGAGTATTTGACGAACATCGTCTTGCGGGCGAAGAAGTACCGGAAGTTCACGCCAAGGTTCACCCACTGGTTCATGCCCTGTTCGTGGGGAAGCTCGATACCCAGGCCCACGGACGTACCCCCTGCCTCCCAGGCACCCCGGTTCGCGGCCTCCATCATGCCCGGACCACCACCCGTGACGACGGCGTAGCCGCGCTGCACGAGAAGCTCACCGATGCGCTGCGCACACGCGTAGAGGGGATCGTCGGGGCGGGTGCGGGCGGACCCGAAGACCGAGATCGCGGGACCGATCTCCGAGAGAGCCTCGAACCCTTCGACGAACTCGGACTGGATGCGCAGGACGCGCCACGGGTCCTCATGCTTCCAGTCGGCACTCTGGTCCGACTGCAGCAGGGATGCGTCAGCCGTCAGGCGCGGGATCTGGTCCCCGCGCAGGACGACGGATCCACGGCGGTAGGTGTTCATCGGCTTGGTCATGGTCATGCCTCCTCGTGGCTGTCGGCTGCGGTGCCGACCGATGCGAGCACGAACGCACGCAGCGTATCGTGCACTCTGACAATATCCGATACCGGCGTGTGCTCGTCGCGTGTGTGTGCCAGCAGCGGGTCGCCGGGTCCGAAGTTCATTGCGGGCACGCCGACCTCGCTGAAGCGCGCAACGTCGGTCCAGCCGACCTTTGCGCTCAGCTGCAGCTCGCTCCCCTGCGCCGAGGCCACGGAGCGCGCGACGGACAGGAAACGCTCAGCGAGGGGCGAGTCGGCGCCGGGGCGCGCACCCTCGCACAGGTCATCGACCTCGATCGTGGCACCCGTCCCCTCGAATAGCTGGCGCACCTTCTCCAAGGCATCGTCGGCGCGCTTCGAGGGGGCAAAGCGGTAGTTGACGGTCATCGAGGCGGCCTCGGGGATCACGTTGTTGGCGATGCCGCCTTCGACCCGCACAACCGACAGGGATTCGCGGAATTCGAGGCCATCAACCGTGACGACAGGGTTGCCGTAGGCGGCGATGCGTTCGATGACGGGAGCCATCGCGTGGATCGCATTCACACCCATCCACGCGCGCGCCGAGTGGGCGGCGCGTCCCAGGAAGCGCGCGATGACGCGCAGGGTTCCATTGCAGCCGCCTTCCACGTGGGCGGCGGTCGGCTCCCCCAGCAGCGCGAGGTCCCCCGCCAACCACTCGGGGTGATTGCACTGCACGCGTCCCAGTCCGTTGAGGTGGGAGGCGACCTCCTCGTGATCGTAGAAGATCCAGGTGACGTCCACGCTCAGCGCGGTCTCATCGCCGCCACGGATGGCATCCCCGGTCTCGCAGGCGAGCGCGAGGGCCGCAGCGCAGCCACCAAGCATGTCGACCGACCCACGACCCCACAGGACCGTGGCCCCGTCGCGCTCCTCGAAGCGACCGGGAACATTGTCTGCGATGGGCACGGTATCAAGGTGCCCGGCGAGGACCACGCGCTGGTCGAGACCGAGCCGGGTCCGCGCGCACACGGCGTCCCCATCGCGCAGGATCTCCAGGGACGGAACCGATCCGAATCCGGCGCCGCGCAGGGCCGCCTCGACGGCGTCAGCCAGAGGCCCTTCGTCTCCCGACACCGAGGGAATGTCGATCATCTGGCGCGTGAGCTCGACCGGGTCCGTCAGGTTCGTCAGCTGCATGGTTCCTCCTTCGTGGATGCCTCCAGGATAGCGGTGGGCTCCCCCACCTGCGTCCCTCCGCCGTTTCCCGGGAGCGAGCCCCGGCCTCGTTCCTGATACCGGTTTTTGCACGAGACACCCGAGGTGTTACCCTCAGCACATGACACGCTGTGCTAGCCCGTTGCTGTTTGCGGGTATCGCTTCTTTCCTGTCCGCGCGTACCGGTGGGCGTTTCCGCCTGATTATCGGCTATGAGACCCCTGAGAACCATGACCTGGCACGCGACGGCGCTGCGATCATTGAGGCCAGCGGAGGTCATGCCCTCCTCATGCCGCGTGCGCTCCCCGCTCCCCTGACAGCGTTTTCGGTGCGCATGGTCATGGCGGACGGCGCCGTGTACGTGAGCGCGTCGGGCGAGGCACTCGTCTACCTGGGCGGGCGCGCGGTTGATCGCTCGCGCGAGGGGGCGCTGGCTCCCGAGGCTGAGCTGGCCCTCATCGACGAGGCCGTGGCCGCGTACGGCAACGAGGCGTCCCTCCCCCGTTCGCAGGGAGGCTGGGAGTCCGTGGGCGACGGAATGATCGGCGCGTACGTAGATCGCTGTGCCTCGCGCATCGCATCTCTGGAGACTTCTGGCGCACGCGTGGCCTCAGTGTCGGTCGACGAGGCCTCGGGCCTGCTGGCGACGCTTCTGGAACGCCTGAGCGTACCGGTCGTCGAGGAGGGCGCCGCTCTCTCGCTGAGCATATCCACGGATGGACGTACCCTCACCACCTCTCTACCCGATGAGCGGGTCCGCGCCGCACTGGCCGACGCACTCACGACCTCCCCGGCCGTCCCCACGGGCACCGGCCTGTACTGCGTAGACACAGCCTTCGTACTCGACGCGGATGCCCTGTGCGCAGGCACGGCGCTGGCTGTGCTGGGAGAAAGCTAGTTTCATTCACACTGCTACCGCGAGACGCAGATGAGCATGGCTGATCGTAGCCTGCTCGTATGAGTGAGAACACCCTTGCGACCGAGAAGGTTCGGCGCTTCAACCTGCTCCCTGCATCTGCCATTCCCCTACAATCATCCGGTAGACACAGTGGCGGAAGGTGGAACATGGCTCTGACATCGATCGAGATCTGTGCCGGTGCTGGTGGTCAGGCCCTCGGCCTCGAACAGGCAGGGTTCGATCACCTTGCAGTCGTTGAAATCGATCATCACGCCTGTAATACCCTTCGTGAAAACCGCCCCAACTGGAATGTCATCGAGGGGGATGTCGTTCCATGGATTAAGGAACACGCGCACGAATACCGGGGCGTCGATCTGGTCGCAGGGGGTGTTCCATGTCCGCCCTTCTCGTACGCCGGAAAGCAACTCGGCGCTGACGATGAACGTGATCTGTTCCCCGCGATGATTGAGCTCGTCCGTGTCGTTCGTCCGCGTGCCATCATGATTGAGAATGTTCGCGGGCTTCTCGACCCCAAGTTCCAGGAATATCGCAGCGGCGTTGAGGAGCACTTGGCGGAGATCGGCTACTCCCTTCAGTGGAAACTCCTCCAGGCATCAGATTTTGGTGTCCCGCAGCTTCGTCCGCGTGTCATTGCTGTTGGTTTCCGTGATGACATTGCAGTTCCTTTTGCATATCCCGCACCACGACAGCAACCTGCTCCAACGGTGGGAGAGACATTGGTCGATCTTATGGCTGAACGCGGGTGGAAGGGCGCACAGGCCTGGGCTGCTCAAGCGAACCGCATTGCACCAACGCTCGTTGGCGGTTCCAAGAAGCATGGAGGCCCAGATTTAGGGCCAACCCGCGCTCGCCGTGCATGGGCTGAACTTGGTGTCAATGGATCGACCATCGCACCAGAGGCTCCCGACCCTGACTTTTCGGATGATCCTCGTCTGACTGTTCGCATGGCCGCTCGTATCCAGGGTTTTCCGGACGACTGGGCAATTACCGGAGCGAAGACACACGCCTATCGTCAGGTTGGAAATGCTTTTCCCCCACCAGTTGCGCGCGCTGTTGGCCTGCAGATTGCGTCGGTCTTGACTGCCGCAGACAAGAGAAGTGAGGCAGTCGCATGAGTCTGAATCTCTCTCGCGCACGGACGTTGTTCCACCGCGATCTCATCGGTTCAAAAACGTTGTCCGTAGACTCAGCAGGTATCGCAAGCAACGCTGACAAGTCGCAAAAGCTGTCATGTGAACTTGCTCTGGGCATCGCGCGCGCATTAGGCACGCCTCAAGGGGGCGAGAAACTCAACGGGCAGAGTTCCGGACAGAACTTCGAGGAGGCCGTGAGTGCTTTCCTCAGTGAGACGTTCCCTGCACTCTCCGCGCTACGTCCTGGTCGCTGGAACGTTATAAACGTTGGCAGCTCACGCAGGGGGCATTCTCTCTCCCAGTACGAGCCTTATCGTCATCTTGACGAATTGGCTGCTGCCATTATCGAGACACCGGCTCTTGCCGCGATCCTCGGCAATTCCTACGATATTTCTCCAGATGTTCTCGTCGTGCGCCAGCCGATTGGTCAGCAAGAGCTGAATGATTCTGGAATCGTCGTTGACGGGGTTGCCTCATATTCTCCACTGCTAGCTCACAATCAGTCTTCAGCGATCATTCATGCCGTCGTTTCATGCAAGTGGACGCTCCGATCAGACAGAGCGCAGAACGCACGTTCAGAAGCTCTGAATCTGATCAGAAACAGGAAGGGCCGCACGCCGCATATCGTGGTTGTTACCGGTGAACCGACACCATCGAGACTCTCTTCACTCGCGCTAGGAACCGGCGACATCGACACTGTCTATCACTTCGCTCTTCCTGAACTCATCGCAGCAACCCAGGTATCAGGAAACGAGGAAGCGATCAAGACTCTCGACACACTCGTTACCGGTCAACGGCTACGCGACATCGCGGATCTCCCACTCGACCTGGCCATCTAGGCCTTATCTCGCGGGTGTATAAGTTGTGCCCCGGGGACACATCCCCGGGGCACAGTCGTCTGCGCAGTCAGCTCACACGTCGAAAGGCGTGGAGATGACCATGCCGCCCGTCTCGATCTGGCCGGCCATGTCGGACAGGCCCAGCTTCAGGTCGGAGGAGAGCATCGGCGTGTAGGCGCCGAATCCGGTGAGGATCACGCCGCCCGAGGCCAGGGACACCGGCACGACGGAGGCCTTCTCACCCGCGTTCGCCTGGGCGATGAGGGTATCCATCGCAGCCTTGTAGTCGACGACGATGCCGGTCAGCACGGGAGCGCCGATGGCGGAGCGGACCTCGTCTGAGATCTGGATGTAGCTGAACGCATCCGCGAAGGACTGGGTGTCCACCTGCTGCGACACCGCCGCGCCAGACTGGCCGGACATCGGGACGCTGTCCGCGGACTGCGCCTCGTCGCGGGTCAGACCCTTCAGGTCGGCCTTCGTCAGACCCGACCACACGAGGCGCACGGTCGGGTTGGCGGCCTCGGTGACGGCACGCGCGGCGCCCTCGTTGGCCTCACCGGCGAAGGGGGCGATGATGTCAGCGCCCTGAGAGATCGCATCGGCGGTCGCCGTGCGGACCTCGTCGGCGCTGCCCGCGTACGTGCCGTCGCTCGTCACGGGGTTCCAGCCGAGCACGCTGATCGACGTGCCGTTGGCCAGGTTGTAGGCATCCACGCCCTGGGAGAACGCGGACATCTGCGAGTTGGTGACGTTCTCGGCCGCCCCGCCGACGACGGCGAGCGTGCCCGTGGTCGTCATGCCCGCGGAGGCGTAGCCGGCCAGGTAGGCGGCCTGCGAGGCGTCCACGTCGACGACCGAGCCGTTCTTCAGGGAGGTCGCGGCGCCCTTGCTATCCACGAAAGAGGCGCCTACGAGGGCGAAGCGCACCTTCGAGTTGTGACGTGCAGCTTCGGAAACCGAGGCGGCCATGGTTGAGTCCGTGCCCACGATGAGCGTGCAGCCGGAGGTCACGAGCGAGGCCGGGGCCTCCTGCCCGCTGGCCGCCTCGAAGGCGACCGATGCGTCGTTTGCCGCACCCGCGAGAGCAACTGCGACAGGATCCGTGGCGGCGTCGCCATGGGCTCCGGAGATAGCGGCGCACACCTTCGCGGAGGCTGCGGGGGTGGCGGCGGGCGTGGTCGAGCAAGCTCCAAGGGCCAAGGAGGCCGCGGTCGCAGTGGTTGCGAGGGCGGCGATGGTCCGCTTGTTCACGTGTGATGCCTTTCGTCGGGGCTTCTTGCTGCCCATCACGCTACCAGCCTCACGCCTGTAGGCGGCGGGCGAGGCGGCGCACCTCACCCACAAGCGAACAGGGCTTGGCAAGGCCGAGGCCCCCACCTGGGAGGTACTTCAAAGCGCTCGGTGGCGGCACGTCAGAGCAGGTCGGAGCGTCCCTGCTCGGCGAGCTGGTCGACGACGGCCTTCACTGACTGCGCGCGGTCGCGGCGCGTCACAAGAATCGCGTCGGGGGTCAGAGCAACGGCCACGTCGGGCACGCCGACGAGCGCGACGAGGGGCCCCTCGCCATCCTGCGTGAGGGAACCGAAGACTGCCGCACCGTCTGATTCGACACGCAGCGCTTCGCCCAGGTTGCCCGCGTCCGCGACGATGCCGGTGAGGGCCTCAAAGTCGCCAAGGTCCGTCCATCCCAGGTCCGCGTCGGCGGGAACGACGGCCACTCCCCCGTCGGCTGCGACGGGCTCTGCAATCGCGTGGTCGATCGCGATCTTCGTCAGGTGCGGCCAGTTGTCCGCCAGCACCTCGTCGAACTCGTGGGTGCCCCACGCGCGCGCGATGGTCTCCAGGCGCGCGTGCATGTCGGGCAGCAGACGGGCCAGGTGGGCGGCGAGCACCCCCGCCGACACGATGAACATGCCTGCGTTCCACAGGTAGCCGGCCGCCACGTAGCGGGCGGCAGTGTCAGCGTCCGGCTTCTCTACGAACTCGGCGACCCGGCGTGCGCCGCGCTCAGCGTCTGCTTCCCCGGCCTCGTCAGCGAGGGCCGGACCGGGCGCGATGTACCCGTAGGCGGTCGAGGCCTCGGTGGGCGTCAAGCCGATCGTCACGACGTAGCCCTCGCGGGCGGCACCAATCGCGGTTTCGACGGTGGCGCGCAGCAGCTCGGGGCGGGCGATGAGATGGTCGGCGGCGAAGGAACCAACGATTGCGTCGTCCCCGAAGCGCTCGCGCACGACGTAGGCGGCCAGGCCGATCGCGGCCATCGAATCGCGGCCCGACGGCTCGATGAGGAGCGTGCGTTTATCCGACGAGGCGAACTCGGGCAGCTGGGCGAGCACGCCGTCGCGGTGCGCCTGGCCGGTCACGATGGTCACCGACGAGGCCGACTCCTCCAGGCGGTCCACCGTGCCCTGCAGGAGGGTGCGGCCCGTGCCCGCCAGGTCGAGGAGGAACTTAGGGCGGCGGCGGCGCGACAGCGGCCACAAGCGGGTGCCGGCGCCACCGGCAGGGATGATCACGTGGAGGTCACTCATGCCCCAAGTATCGCAGATACGACGAGGGGGCGAGGCCTCAGCCTCGCCCCCTCGTGGAAAGCGTGTACTACGCGAGTGTCACTCGGCGTCGCCCTCGGCGGCGGCCTCGGCCTCACCCTCGGCGGCTTCCTCAGCCTCTTCAGCGGCGGGTTCCAGAACGGACACAATGACCGTCTCGGGGTCGAGCTCGACCTCAACGCCGGCGGGCAGCTGCAGGTCGGAGACGTGCACGGCGGAGCCGGCCTCGAGGCCCTCGATGGAAACCTCGAGGCTCTCGGGGATGGAGGTGGCGGCGGCCTTCACCAGGATGGTGAACTCCTCGAGCGAGTGAACGGTGCCGGGGGCAGCCTCGCCGACAACGACGACGGGGACCTCAACGTCGACCTTCTCGCCGGCCTTGACGGCCAGGAAGTCGGCGTGCAGGATGTCGCGGCGCACGGGGTGAACCTGAACGTCCTTGACGAGGGCCAGCTGGGTCTTGCCCTCGATCTTCAGCTCAACGAGCGCGTTCTTGGTGCCGCGAACGATGAGGAAGAGGTCGTGGCCGGGAACGTCCAGGTGACGGGGCTCGGCGCCGTGGCCGTAGAGGACCGTGGGGACCTTGCCGGCGCGGCGGGCGCGGCGTGCAGCACCCTTACCGAACTCGGAACGCTCTTCGGCAAGCAGGACGGGGTTGTCGCTCATGTGTCTTTCCTTCGTTTCTCAGGTCCGGCGTCGGTGTCGGCAGAGTGAAGGAAACGCGCAGCATTTCGTTTCAGGCCCTGTCGATAACGGCGGATACGGATCCGCCCTCGCCGGAGCAACCCCAATAGGTTACCTCACGGCGAGGGCGGATGTGAAGCGGGAGCCGCTCAGTTAAAGAGCGATGTGACCGAACCGTCTTCGAAGACCTCGCGGATCGCGCGGGCCAGGAGCGGCGCGATGGAGAGGATGGTGAGCTGCTCGAAGCGCTTCTCAGCGGGGATCGGCAGCGTGTCGGTGACGACAACCTCGGCGGCGCCGGACTCGGAGAGACGCTTCGCGGCGGGGTCGGAGAGGATGCCGTGCGTGGCAACGACGATGACCTTCTTAGCACCGGCATTGTTGAGGACGTTGATCGCCTCGGTGATCGTGCCGGCGGTGTCGATCATGTCGTCCACCAGGACGCATTCCTTGCCGGCGACCTCGCCGACGACGCGGTTCGCGACGGCGACGTTCGGGCGGGTGGTGTCGCGGGTCTTGTGGACGAAGGCCAAGGGCGCGCCGCCCAGCTTCTTGGACCACTTTTCGGCGACGCGGATGCGGCCCGCGTCGGGAGAGACGATCGCGGTGTTGGTCAGGTCGACGCGGCCGCGCACGTAGTCCACGAGGACCGGCATGGCGAAGAGGTGGTCGACCGGGCCGTCGAAGAAGCCCTGCTCCTGCGAGGCGTGCAGGTCGACGCTCATGATGCGGTCGGCACCGGCGGCGCGGTACAGGTCAGCCATGAGGCGAGCGGAGATAGGCTCGCGGCCCTGGTGCTTCTTGTCCTGACGCGAGTAGGGGTAGAAGGGAGCGACCACGGTGATGCGCTTGGCGGAGGCGCGCTTGGCAGCATCAATCATGATGAGCTGCTCCATGATCCACTTGTTGATGTCGCCCTCGATGGACTGCAGGACGAACACGTCAGCGCCGCGAACGGACTCGTTGAAGCGCACGTAAATCTCGCCGGAGGCGAAGTCGTAGGCCGTCACCGGCGAGACCCCACATCCGATTTCCTCGCCCACGGCGTGA
This sequence comes from Schaalia odontolytica, assembly GCF_002847525.1. GTDB lineage: Bacteria > Actinomycetota > Actinomycetes > Actinomycetales > Actinomycetaceae > Pauljensenia > Pauljensenia odontolytica_B. Next base: position 118,140 of record NZ_PKKM01000004.1, read on the forward strand.
GCCAGGTCCATGTGAGCTCGTCCAGAAACGAGGACGAGGTTCTTCTCTCCGGTGGTCACCAGTCCGCTCATGCGGTTGTCTCTCCTTGTGTTGGATCAGGCGCGAGGCGCCGCGATCAGTGTGCCGATGGTGCTGTATGGCGTAACCATCGTATCGGCTGCGACGCAGCCCTGACCGATCCATGCGGTGGGAACCACACTGCGGTCCCCGATTTCCGCATCAATCAGCGTGGCGCTAGGACCGATTTCACAGCCGGTCCCAACGGCGCTTGTCCCCCGCAGGCAGGTGCCGGGGTAGATGGTGGTGTCGGCGCCGATGCTCACGTCGACGTCGATCCAGGTGGAGGCCGGGTCGACGATCGTCACGCCGGCGCGCATGTGGGCCTCGCAGATCCGGCGGTTCATCTCGGCGCCGAGTTCGGCCAGCTGGACGCGGTCGTTCGCGCCCGCGCTCTGCCAGTGGTCGGTGAGCTCGAGGGCGCCCGCGGTACGCCCGGCGGGGGCAGCAGCCGCGAGGACGTCGGTCAGGTAGACCTCGCCCTGATCATTGTCGGTACCCAGGGAGGCCAGGGAGGTGCGCAGGAAGTCCGCGTCAAAGGCGTAGATGCCCGCGTTGATCTCGTTGATCGCGGCCTGCTCGGGCGTGGCGTCGCGCTGCTCGACGATCGCCGTGACCGTGCCGGAGGCGTCGCGGATGATGCGGCCGTAGCCGGTCGGATCTTCGACGCGCGAGGTCAGGACGGTGACCGCGTGGCCCGCGCCCTCGTGGGTGGCAACCAGCTCGGCCAGAGTGTCCGTGGACAGGAGGGGAACGTCGCCGTAGGTGACGACGATGGTGCCGGAGACCGGCTCGACGGCCTGATCGAGAGCCTCGAGGCCACACTGGACGGCGCGGCCGGTGCCGGGGATTTCGTCCTGATCGGCGATGATGGCGCTGGGCAGCACGCGCTCGATTTCGGCGGCCACAACATCGCGCTGGTGGCGCACGACGGCGACCAGATGCTGGGGGTCGAGGCCATGGGCGGCGCGCAGGGCGTGTCCGATCATGGACAGGCCAGACAGGGGGTGAACAACCTTGGGGAGGGCGGATTTCATGCGCGTTCCCTGGCCTGCGGCCAGGACGATGACGGCGGCGGGGCGAGACATGTTCCTCCTCGGGGTCTGCGGTCCCATCGGGACCGGTCGCTCCGCCCCTAGGATTCGAACCTAGACTAAAGGCACCAAAAACCTCTGTGCTGCCGTTACACCAAGGCGGAATGCGTCCACTGTGATGATACCTGCACCCCTCGCACGCTTTCAAACGCGACCCCGCGCCCACTGCTTGGTCGAAGCATAGGCCACCCCATGCCTCGTGTGATACTGGGGGCATGGCTGAGAAGAGGACACGAATGAGCGGCTTCGCGCGCCGCGAGCAGCTGGTGGCCGTGGGACGTTCCCTGTTCGCAGAGAAGGGCTTCGGCGCGACCAGCGTCGAGGAGATCGCCGCCCGGGCGAAGGTCTCCAAGCCCGTGGTCTACGAGCACTTCGGGGGCAAGGAAGGCCTGTACGCGGTCGTCGTCGACCGCGAGGTGCAGGCGCTCATCTCTTCCCTGCAATCCTCCCTGGAGTCCTCGGAACGCCCGCGCCTGATCCTGGAGAACGCGACCCTGGGCCTGCTCGACTACATCGAGCGCAACACGGACGGCTTCCGCGTGCTCGTGCGCGACGCCCCCTCGGACCGCACGGCGGGTTCTTTCTCCTCGGTCATGGGCGACGTGGCAACCAGCGTCGAACACATCATCGCCGAGCAGTTCAAGCGCTCGGACTTTGACACCACCTGGTCTCCCCTGTACGCGCAGATGCTCGTCGGCCTCATCGCACAGGTCGGCCAGTGGTGGCTGGACGACCGCCGCATGAAGAAGGACGAGGTCGCCGCCCACGTCGTCAACCTCATCTGGAACGGCCAGCGCGGCCTGCGCCCCCACCCCACGCTGCGGGTACGCTCGGGAGAGGGACGCTGAGTTCATCTTTGGCAGATACGACGAGGCCGTGGCGGGTATTCCCAGCCACGGCCTCGTTTATGAGTGAGACTCAGCGCGCCTCGTAGGAGAGGCAGTCCGCGGTGCCCGCGCCGACCGAGATGGAGGCGGCGGTGCACTCGAGGGCGTTGTTGTGGGCGCAGTCGGCCTTCTGGCAGGCGCCGACGAAGGTCTCGACCTTGCCAAGGCCGCCCTTGACGGTCAGCGGGATGAAGGTCGTGCAGGAGGTCGAGTAGCCGACGGTGATAGCGGCGGCTCCGCAGCTCTTCTCCTTGTTGTAGGAGCAGTCGGTGACGGAGCAGTCGAGGATGCGGGGCATATCTGCCATTGGAGTGTCCTTTTCAACGTGGCCCCGTGGGGCCTCAATGTAGCCGGTCGCGACCGGGATGGCCGCGCTGTTGACTCCAGTGATACGCCTTTTCGCAACATATCCAAAACGTGGCGAGTTTTCGTTGAAATTCCAAGGGTGCACGCGCGCTGTTCGAGGGTTAATTTCGCATTCACACCATCACTAATTACGCAAATAAATGCGGTATTTGTTTTGCGTAATTGGGGTAGGTGAGCCTGCGCTGCGCGGGTGTGGCAAACCTACCCTGATCGGCTCTCACGCGCGGAATCGCCCGCGCCACCGTGGGGCAGCGCGGGCGATTGCGGACCGGAGCAGTCAGTCAGGAAACGATCATTTCGCGGACCAGAAACGGACCACGATCGTCGTGCCGTCATCTGCCGGCTGCGAGCGCTCCAGATCAGCGACGTAGTCGTAGGAGCCGGAGAAGTCAGTCGACGTCGGCAGGTACTGGGGCAGGTCAGCGAGCGTCACGTTGTAGACCCGCTTGCCACCCTCGACGGAGTACTCCATGTCGGGCGTGATCGCCACGCCGTCCGCCTTGGAAACCCAGTAGCGGTTGATCGTGCCGTGAGCGCCACGCTCGTCGCGCTGGTACCAGTAGAGGCTGTAGTTCTCAGTCTCGGGGACGGTGCGCACGACCTGATCCCCCACCAGCACGTGGTTGACGATCTGGGCCTGCTCGGTGGCCACGGCCTCGTCGTCACGCTTGTTGTCGCGCAGCGTGATGCCCTGCTTCCTCAGAGCCTCAGAATCGAGATCGAAGTTCGCGCTGATCTCTTCGGCGTAGGGGCGCACGATGAGGTTATCCGTCACGGAGACGTTGAGAACCTGCCCCACTTCCAGGTTTTCCTCAAAGTCGATCGCGCCCCGCTTCTTGCCATAGAAGTCATCGGTCGTACCCGTGCGGACGAGCTTGTTATGGGTGATCGTCATGCCCGCGTGGTTGTACGTGAAATTACGGCCTTCGAAGACGGTGCTAATACGAATGCCTGCGCCGGAGAAGTTATTGACAATGAGGTTGTCCTTGACGACGTGCCCCTCACCGCCGAACAGTCCGATACCGCCTGCTCGCCATCCCAGCTCGATGGTGTTGCCGATGAACGAGTTGAACTTCGAAGCATCAGCATCGCTCTGGGAGCGCAGATCATTGCTCGCCCAGGACGCGAGGCTATCGTCGCCGTTGCCACGCACGGAGGAGTTTCGGACCGTGGAGTTCTTGGTGCCCTGCACGAAGTTGACGCCGTCGGCGAAGTTGTTACGAATGCGGGAGTTCTCGATCACCATGCCGTCGGTGTAGGTCATATGCTCATGATCACGGTAGGCACCCATCCAGAAGCCACACTCAAAGTGCTCGACCCACACGTTGGCGACGCGAGTGTTCACACCGGCCGCGCCGGCAAAGCCCTTGTACTGAGCTCCTTCACCGAAGCGAGACTTCAGGTTCGAGGACATGTAGAAGTCGGTCAGCGTCTCATTGCTCGCACCTGGATTAAAGACGATGCCCCCGCCCTCTCTCTGATCGGAGGTGAAGAAGATGTTGGTGTACCACAGGCCCGCACCCTGGAACGTCAGGCCAGGGTAATCGATGCCGATCTTGCGGGAGAATTCCCATGTTCCTGCGGGAATGTAGACCACCTTGGAGGAGGTGTTCGCCGCCGCATCCATCGCCGAGATAAGGGCGTCATCGTCGGCTACGCCATCGCCGGGTTTCGCATTGTTGTAGTCGGCGATGCTCACGGCGCCTTCGGGGCGCTCGATGGCCGGTGCGGCCTGCTCGAGCTCGATGAAGTCGATGCCGTACTCGGTATCGTTCTGATCAACCTTGACGATGCGCACATGGTCGCCCTTTTGGATCTGACCGTTGAGCAGCGTGTGCACCTCATCAAAGCGAAAACGCTTGTGTGCGGTACCAGGGGCCAGGGTCGGCTCGTCGTAGACACTCTCCTTGTAGACGTACTGCCAGGCAGTCTCGGAGGACAGGGTGAGGGTCGCAGCAAGATCGTTATTAATGTAGACCTGCACCTGACCCGACTTGTGATCGGGCAGGGTGAAGCGCAGGTCGAGGGCGTTGGCTGCGGACGTCGCAGTGAAATCCAGGGAGGAATCCTGGTCCTTCAGGGCCACGTAGGACTGGCCCGAGGCCTCGATGGCCGTCGACTCGATGTCGTCGGAGCGCTCGAGCGTCGTCCCGTCAGAGCGGCTCGCCTCCTCGGCCTCGTATCGCGCGTAGGGGACGGTCGCGCCGTACTGTTCGTCGGCTGCGACCGCACTGGGGACCAGTGCAGGCACCAGCGCGATGACGCCGAGCAGGCCCGCTCCGGCGATAAATGGTCCGCGTTTCATGTAACCCTCAAGCCTCTTTTCATGCCCTGAAGCGCGCTCGAAGCGCCGCTTCACTCCTAGGTCCCACTTGTTGGAAGGAACCCGGGCACATAGTAGCGGAATCTGACCACTATCAAAGAGTTGCTCGGAAATTTTCCCAGTCAAGAACCGCGGAATACTGCGGATTAGACCGACAGTCAATATTTGCACTGTAATTATAAATATGAGATTCCGATAGCGTGGCAGAGATTGAGGACGAGTCGACGAGGCCTCGGCTGCTGCTGTGCTTGTGGCGATTACTACCAGCGCGAGGCGTCAACTGAGGAAGTCCACAACCACCACAGAAACCCCATCAGCTTTCAAACCGAAGAGCGGACTTCCGCCACTCCGCCCAATACCGGTTAGCACCCCTACGCTCCTCATGGGTTACCCAACGACGAAGCACGCCACCATCTTCACTAGCATAGGCTTCGAGTAGCTGCGGCGGGGTCAGGTCATGGACCCACGAGAGCCGACTAGCGTAGCCATCAACATCCTGAAAGATCACGCCTTCATGGCGGCCATAGCTCCGCGCGAAAGGCCAGCCCTTCCCCCTCGATGGAAGCTCAATTGCCGCGTAGCGCAAGGCATATCTCACCAGAGGCGCCTTACGCAGCACCAGCACCTTAAAGGCAAGCTCAATACTCGTGGTCGAAAAGAAGCAACAAAAGTCCCCCCGCTCAAATCCTCCGAAATGGTATACCCCATCTAGAACTTGAAGCTTGTATGCTGGCAACCCTTGCCATTTGCTGTAAAAAAGACACTGCTCCCTTGCCGCATCAACCACAACCTCATCATCGACAAGCAGCTCACAGAACGCTTTGAGCTCATCAAGAAAAGCTTCAGCACCACTGCCGTCTCTGAAGAAACCACTACTAAAATCTACTCCCACTCGCCCAACACTATCACCCTCATTTCGCCCCTAAACTACCAGCTGCCTTACTATCAGCCGAGCCAACACCGACGACGTCAGGAAAGCCACTGACGCAGAAACGAGCCCCCTGATGGATCCATTTATCCAGTAAGGAGTTCATCGAATTCGATTTGCATCACCTGCGAGAGTTGATTGAGTTCCGGACGCACCGGGAAGATTGTATGCATCTCCATCGGGATATATGCGCCATCCAGGGTTAGGCGACCGGTGATAGGGGTCAACTGCTCGAAGCCCAACTGGGGCGACACATTCTCCAGCCCCGCAGGAACATCGATTCGCGGCCACCCGCGGCGCCACCGCGCTTTTTCACCAATGCGATGATCGCCCATTTCAACATGATCTCGCCATAGTCACTGAACTCATCATCGAATATACGGACGCCCAAGCCACTGACGAAGCAGAGGCCCGCCGTCGGGAAGCATGTACGCGTGCAACAGTTCAGACGGAGACACATCGTAGAGCCAGGCGAGGGACACGCAGTAACGCTCGCTCATAGAGTAGAACTCCAAATGCTCACCATTCGGTCCATCAAGGGCAGCGTATCGCCACGTCGGCCTCTCTTCAAGCACCCAACCGACAGGCAACTCATCGCCCCTGATCGGCACACCCAACGTCTGCAGGCCCAGAGAGTGGCGCAGGATTGAAGCCGTGTAGTTGACCATCACCTTTTGAGTGAGCTCCATCGACGCCGAATTGAAAAAACCCTGCGTTCTCACCTGACCGCGTTCCTCTTCATCGAAGCAGTATTGCCCGTCCTCCAACCACAGGAGCATTCCCGATCCGAACCCCGCATCGATCGACAGGCCGGTGCCACCTCGTTTGAAGCCGTTGTACACCTTCAGTCCAGTGTGCCGGTTCATGACCGCCACATACTCGTCCAGGAAGGCCATCGGGTCATTTTTCTTCCCCGAGCCCATCCTGCCAAAAAAGCAACTGAAAGCATTCAGCATTGCATTCTCCCTCTCCCCAGGAGCCCGCCAGCTAACAACGATGGCCCCTGAAGCAACCGTCCTCACCGCAGATACGGGCGCCCGAGCCAGCGACGAAGCAACGGCCCGCCGTCGGGAATCATGTACGCATTGAGCAGCTCGGAGGGAGTCACATCGTAGAGCCAGGCGAGGGACACGCAGTAACGCTCGCTCATAGAGTAGAACTCCAAATGCTCACCATTCGGTCCGTCAAGGGCAACGTATCGCCACGTCGGCCTCTCTTCAAGCACCCAACCGACAGGCAACTCATCGCCCCTGATCGGCACACCCAACGTCTGCAGGCCCAGAGAGTGGCGCAGGATTGAAGCCGTGTAGTTGACCATCACCTTTTGAGTGAGCTCCATCGACGCCGAATTGAAAAAACCCTGCGTTCTCACCTGACCGCGTTCCTCTTCATCGAAACAGTAGTGACCATCCTCCAACCACAACACAGCACTCTCACTAAACGCATTGTCAATCGAAAGGCCCGTACGCCCCCATTTGAAACCATTACGCACCTTAACCCGAGCGTGCCGGTTCATGACCGCCGCATACTCGTCCAGGAAGGCCATCGGGTCATCCCCTTCCCCGGATGCACCTCTCTTAAAGAATCGTCCCAATGCGTGCAGCACTGTCTTCCTCCCGATTGCCAGTCACATTCGATAGCTGACGAGCACAGCGAGTACCGCCCACACGACTCGTTTGAGTAAACGGCACAGCTACTCACGCCTTCACTCACTCGAGCAAATCCGCCGCCTCGAGCCAGGCCTCCTCCAGCTCGTCCATCTCGGCCAGGACGTCCTGGTGGGCCGCTGAGACCTTCGTCAGCTCGGACACCGCCGAAGGATCCGTCGCCACCTGGATCGACAGTTTCTCCAGCTTCGCCTCCAGGTTCGAGGCCTCCGCCCGCAGGCGCTCCAGCTTGCGTTCGATGCGGGCCACTTCCTTCTTGGCCGCGCGCCGCGCCGCAGCGTCACTCACGCCACCGCGAGCGCTCCCCTGCCCCGCACTGTCCTCGCCCGAGGAGGCGTCCGCGGAGGGAGCGGCAGAGCGGGAGGCGGAGCCGGCCTCGTCGGCGCGAGAGGACGAACCAAACGCCCCGAGGTCGCCGGAGGCGCGCATCTGCAGGTACTGTTCGACGCCGCCGGGCAGGGCGCGGACCTGGCCGTCGCCGAGGAGGGCGACCTGGTGGTCGGTGACCCGCTCGAGGAGGTAGCGGTCGTGGGAGACGACGACGAGGGTGCCCGGGAACGTGTCGAGTAGGTCCTCCATGGACGCCAGGGTGTCGGTGTCGAGGTCGTTCGTGGGCTCGTCGAGGAGCAGCACGTTCGGCTGGCTCATGAGCAGGCGCATGAGCTGGAGGCGGCGGCGCTCGCCGCCCGAGATCTCGCTGATGCGCGTGTAGGCGCGGGCGCGCGTGAAGCCCATGCGCTCCGTCATCTGCGAGGCGCTGACCTCCTTGCCGTCCACGACGACGGTCTGGGCGACGTCGGCGACGGCCTCGACGACGCGCATGTCGGCCAGTGCGTCGAGCTCATGCGTGTCCTGAGAGAGGGTCGCAACCTGGACGGTCTTTCCGCGCTTGACGCGCCCCGAGGTGGGCTCGAGGTCGCCGCGCAGCAGGTTCAGAATCGTCGTCTTGCCGGCGCCATTGACGCCGACGATGCCGACGCGCTCGGCGGGGGCCAGGCGCCACGTGACGCCCTTGAGGATGTCCAGGCGCGAGCCGTCGGGGCGCGTGAAGGACACGGAGACGTCCTCGAGGTCGATGACGTCCTTGCCCAGGCGCGCGGTCGCCATCTTCACCAGCTCGACGGTGTCGCGCGGCGGCGGCACGTCGGCGATGAGGGCCTCGGCGGCGGCGATGTGGAACTTCGGCTTGGAGGTGCGGGCGGGTGCCCCGCGGCGCAGCCAGGCGAGCTCCTTGGTGAGCAGGTTGGCGCGCTTGGCGGCGGCCACGTCCGCCTGGCGCATGCGCTCGGCGCGGGCGAGCGTGTAGGCGGCGTAGGAGCCGTCGTAGATTTCGACGTGCCCGGCGATCTGCGGACGGTCGCCGCCCGGGTCGACGCCGGGGACGACCTCCCAGATGTGCTCACACACAGCGTCGAGGAACCAGCGGTCGTGGGTGACGGCCAAGAGCGCGCCGGACGCGCCGGGGCGGGCGAAGCGGGCGTTCAGGTGCGCGGCCAGCCAGGCCACGCCCTCGACGTCGAGGTGGTTGGTGGGCTCGTCCAGGCACACGATGTCCGCGGTGGCCGCGAGGACGCGGGCGAGCGCGACGCGGCGGCGCTGTCCGCCCGACAGGGTACCGACGAGGGCGGCGGGATTGATGTCGGCGAGGAGTCCGGCGTGGATGTCGCGCACGGCCGGGTCGGAGGCCCACTCGTACTCCTCCATGCCGGGGTGAACGGCCTGGATCACGGTGTCCTCGGGGTCGAGAGTGTCCGCCTGGGTGAGGACGGCGACGCGCACACCGTCGCGTCGGGTCACCACTCCCCCGTCGGGTTCCTGCGTGCCAGCGACGATGCGCAGGAGCGTGGACTTTCCGGCGCCGTTGGGGCCGAGGATGCCGACGCGGCTGCCGTCGTCGAGGCCGACCGTGACCCCTTCGAGGAGCTTGCGCGACCCCGCGAGGGCGCCGACGTTTTGGGTTCCGAGCAGGTGCGCCATCAGATGGCCTCCGTCGATTCGATGCGGGCGCCACGTGCGGGCCCGTGGGTGGGGATCGCGCGAGCGACCGTGGGAGCGTCGCTCAAGGTTGCCGCCAGGGTCTGGGCGTGCTCGGCGTCGCGCGCGAGGGCCGCGACGGTCGGGCCGGACCCAGACAGCGTAACGGCCAGAGCTCCCGCGTCCTTCGCGGCACCGATAGTCTCGGCCAGCTCGGCGCGCAGGCGCAGGGCGGGTGCCTGCAGGTCATTGACGAGGCAGTGGCGCAGTTCCTCGTGTCCCCCGCAGAGGGCGGCGACCTCCTCGGGCGTGGGTTCGGCCAGGGCGGGCGCACCCGCCGCGTCGACACGGTCGAACTCGCGGAACACCTCGGGGGTGGACAGACCCTCGCGGGACAGGAACATGACCCAGTGGTGGCGCCCCTCCTCGTCCCCCTCGCGCAGGACGCTCATGTGGTCCCCGCGCCCGGTTCCCAGCGCAATGCCGCCGGCCAGGCAGGCGGGGACGTCTGCGCCCAGCGAGCGGCCGATCGCCTGCAGCTGCTCGTCGCCCAGGCCCAGCTCCCACAGCTCGTTGCAGGCCACCAGGGCGGCGGCCGCGTCGGCGGACCCGCCCGCCATGCCGCCGGCGACGGGGACGCGCTTGTCGACGCGGATACTCAGGCCCGCGGCGGTGGACGCCCAGGGGCCCGCGGCAGCGAGGCGCTGGAGGACGCGCGCGGCGCGCACGGCCAGGTGGGTGGCCGGGTCCACGTCCGCCATGGCGCGGGTCGTGGCCTCGTCGACGCTGCCGTCGGGCAGGTACGCGATTGTCTCGACGCGCACGCCGGGCGTCTTCGAGGTGCGCACGGTGACGGTTTCACGCAGGTTCAGGGCCTCGAAAACCGTGACGAGGGGGTGGTAGCCGTCGGACGTGGGCGCTCCGACGCGCAGGGTCAGGTTGACTTTTCCGGGCGCACTGGCGCGCACTTCACGCATGGCGTTCCTTCTTCCTGCCGATTGTGTGACCGGCGGCCGTCAGCGGGCTGCGGTCGACGCCGCGAGGGTGCCGTTTGCGCGGGCCTCGATGACGGCACGGCCCAGCTCGACGAACTCGTCGATCGAGAGGGTCTCGCCGCGGCGCGTCGGGTCGATGCCGGCGGCGGACAGGAGGGCCTCGGAGGCCTCGGGGCCGCCCGCCCAGTTCTTGAGGGCCGCACGCAGGGTCTTGCGACGCTGCCCGAAGGCCACGTCGGTGACCTCGAAAGTGGCGCGGCGCAGCTCGTCGTCCCCGCGCGGGGTCTCCAGGCGCGTCAGGCGCACGAGGGCACTATCCACGCCGGGCACGGGCCAAAACACCGAGCGGCCGATCGTCCCCGCGCGCTCCACCGAGCCGTACCAGGAGGCCTTCACGGAAGGCACGCCGTAGGTGCGCGATCCGGGGCCAGCGGCCAGGCGGTCCGCGACCTCGGCCTGGACCATGACGACGACACCCTGGATGGAGGGGAAGGCCTCAAGCATGTTGAGCAGAACCGGCACGGCCACGTTGTACGGCAGGTTCGCGACGAGTTTGGTGGGGGCGGGCCAGTCCACGCCGAAGTCATCGACACCGCTGATTTCCGTCGCATCCATGGTCACGACGTGGAAACGGTCGGCGGCCTCGCTCATGCGGGCGTGCACGGTCTGCGGCAGCGCTGCGGCCAGGGGCGGGTCAATCTCGACGGCCCGCACGCGCGCACCGACTTCCAGGAGCGCGAGCGTCAGGGAGCCGAGACCCGGGCCGACCTCAACGACCTCGTCGCCCTCTTCGACGCCTCCGGCTGCGACGATCTTGCGCACCGTGCCCGCGTCATGCACGAAGTTCTGGCCCAGCACCTTGGTGGGGCGGATGCCGAGCGCCTCGGAGATCGCCTTGACTTCGAGGGGGCCGAGCAGGCCCGTCTCGGAGGGCACGGCTCCCTCGGGCAGGGTCGGGTCGAGGCGGCTGCGCGTGTCGCGCTGGTTTCGGGGGCTGGAGGATCGGCTCACGCTGGCAAGTCTAGTGCACGGGGCCGACGAGGCCGGGGCAAGCGGCGCTGTGAGGCTCAGCCATCTGTGAGGCTCGAAGCGTCACTGAGCGGGTGGAGGCGGCAGAACGACGCGCACCTCGTACTTGCTGGCCTGCTCGCCGAGAACAGCGTTGACTTGCTTCTTCACGATGTCTTCCACACGCCCCTGCGCCTTGTCGAGCAGGCCCTTGGAGATGGCCTCGTCTGCGGCAGCGGTCTCCCGTTCCGCCAGGAAGGTGGTGACTTCTCCGACCTCGATCTGGTTGACAACGGAGAAAGACTGGTCGTAGGTCTCGACCGAGGCGGGGTCGATGGAGGCGGAGAGAACTTCGACGGCAGGCACGGTCACCGTCACAACGTGGGCCGCCTCGTCAACCTCAACCTGAATCTGGCTCACATCGGCCACCCCGGCCTTCACCTCACCCGAATAGGTGATGAGGTAATGGGCACCCGTCCCCGGCACTTCCATGCCGAACACCTTGGTTCCCTCCTCAGAGTATTTCCCCACCTGGGTGAAGTTGTAGGACTCAGTGGCGAGTTCACCAATGTCAGCGAAAGAGTTTTTCACAAGAGTCGTGTCAACGGTGACGACAGGTTCCGCACCCTGATCCTGCGTGGACCCAAAGCCGAGTACGGGGGCAGCCTTCATGCCACCGGCGAATCCTGCTCCTGCAATCGCCAACGATGCAACCACTCGAGCAACGCCGGAAAAACCCATGATGACCTCACTGACACAAACACGATGAATATTAGGTAACCTTCACGGGAATTGTAGGGTAAGTGTCAAGGTGACACAACAGCGGCGCCACGCAGATAGGTCACGCACATCCGGATAGGTTGCACGCTTCCGGATAGGTTAGCCACATCCGGATAGGTTAATAAGCTATCCGGATGTTCATTACCTATCCAGATGCTCGTTACCTATCCGGATGTTCATTACCTATCCACATCTTCACAACCTATCCACATACCAACGGCGCGCCAGACTGTCGCCTTCCCCAAGAATCTCGCACGTAATTTAACTTGTTCAGTTTTTAGCCACGGCCCAAAACCGCATGTTTTCAACGATACGATTTCAAATCCTGAAAGACACGGCAGGAAATTACGTGCGACATTGTGGCGGGAGCACGCATGTGACCACAGGAAAAGGCCGGGCCCGACAACCTTCGTTGTCAGACCCGGCCCTCACAAGCTCTCAGACTTAGTACCAGCCCACGGCGTTGGAGTGCGCCCATGCGGAGCAGGGCGTGCCGTAGCGGCCCTTGATGTAGCCGATACCCCAGTTGATCTGGGTGATCGGGTTGGTGCGCCAGTCAGCGCCGGCCGAGGCCATCTTGGAGCCCGGCAGCGACTGTGGGATGCCGTAGGCGCCCGACGAGGCGTTCTCAGCGTAGGGGTTCCACTGCGACTCGCGGTTCCACAGGAGGACCAGGCACTGGTACTCGCTGTCGCCCCAGCCCTGGGCTGCGACGAGGGGCTTGGCCAGCGAACGCGGGTCCTCACCGGAGTAGTTCGTGGGGACGGCACCGGCGGCGGCAGCGGCAGCAGCGGCGGCGGCAGCCGTGGCGGTATCCGCGTTCTTCGAGTCGGCGGCGATCGCGGCGATCTCTTCCTTCGTGGAGATCGTGCCAAGCTTCGCACGGTAGCGCACGGAGGTCGTGCCGTCCGCCTCGGTCTTCTCCTCGAGAGTGGCCTTGGGATCAATACCGGCGGCAACGAGGGCGGCCGGGGTGGCCTCCTTCGTTCCCTCGCTGCGCACCTGTGTCACGGGCTGCGAGGTCGAGTGCTCGGTGATCGGCACGGAGGTCAGGACCTCGTCGCCGTTCTTTTCCTGCCACACAGTCCACGTGGTCACGCCGTTGATGCCGACCGTGGTCACCTGGGACTCGCCCACGAACAGGTCGGAGCTGGTCGCCGTCGTCTCACTGAAGGGGATTTCGACGGTGGTCGTGGCCTCGCCGCGGGTCACGCGGCTGACGTTGATGGTCAGCTCGCCATTGGGGCCGGTCGAGACGGTCACGCGGTCCAGGGGGTGAACGGACACGCCGGCCGCTTCGAGGATGGCGCGCGCGTCCTGACCGGGGCGCGCGGCGACCTCGCGGGTCGAGCCGTCCACCGTGACTGCGACGTTACGAGCGCGCGACACGAGCGGGGTCAACTCGTCACGGGACGAGGAGCGGTCCGCCGCAAGGGAGACAGCCGAGCCCAGCGGAGCGGCGTCGGCGAGGATGCTATCCGCCGAGGAGGCGGTGGTCCACAGGGTGCGAGTCTGGCCGTCGACCTTCACCGTGTAGGCCTTGGAGGTGCGCACGACAATCGTGTCACCGTCACGCACGGCCTCAGCCGGGCCGGGCTGCACGAGGTCGTAGCTGCCGATGCTCACACCGGCAGCCTTGAGGGCGTCACCGACGGTGTTACCCCACGAGGTCACGGGACGAGACACTCCGTTGACCTCGAGCATGACAGAGGTGTGCGAGGAGGCGACGCCGACACCGGCGATGCCGAGGACACCCGCCGAGGTCAGGGCTGCAACACCCAGAACGACGCGCGGAGATGGGGCAAAGGAGCGCAGACGGCCACCGAGGACGTGCAGGGCGCTGGCGGCGGACGCACTCAGGGAGGTGCTCAGATGATGGCTCACAATTCTCCAGTTACTCGCTATCGGTACTGCTGGTCAGCTTAGCGTGGGCGCTCGCTGGCACGCCAGAGTCCTGGCATGCCAGCGGGCAATGTCACGTCAGACGAGGCCGAGCTTGTAGGCGCAGCCCCACTGGCCCCAACCGGAACGCTGCTGAAGCATGCGCGCACGCATGGTCTGCTCCTCGACGGAGGCGTCGGAAGGCAGGCCGGAGCCGCCGACGGAACGCCAGGTCGGCAGCGAGAACTGGTACATGCCGTAGTAGCCGTTGCCCGTGTTGATCGACGGGTTACCCCCGGACTCACACTGGGCAATGGCCGCCCAGATCGCAGCGTCGTCGCCGGAGACCGCGGCAGGCGCGGAAGCGGACGAACCGGACGAGGAGGAGCCGGAGGAAGCAGCACCGGAGGACGACGAGGCCGAGGTATCCTCAGCCTTCTTGGCCTTCGTACCCTTGGAAACGATGCGCTTGGTGGGCTCGGTGCGGGTCGTGGACAGGACGGCGGAGACGGTGACGTTACCGTCGATGGTCTCCTGGTAGGCCTCGGTCACCTCGGAGCCGGCCACGCCTTCCTGCACGGTCTTCTCGGTACCCTCTTCGGCCTCGGCGTCCTCACGCTCTTCGGTCTCGTAGGGAATCTCGGTCGTGGTGGACACGGTGCCGCGCACGACGCGAGCCACGCGCAGGGTGGTCTCGCCGTCCTTGTTTTCCAGGGTGACGCGGTCGATCGGACCGGCGCTCACGCCAGCCTTTTCGAGTATCGCGGTCGTGCCCTCGGAGGACGAGGCGACGACGTCGGTCGTGGTGCCGTCGGCGATGACGTGGATGGTGTCGCCGGTCTCGGCGACGGGCATTTCGGCGCGGGTGTAGGAGCGGTCGGCCGCCATGGACGCGGCGGACGCCGGCAGGGCCGCGAGCACGCCGGAGATAGACGGAGCGGTGGACCACGCGGTGGTCTGGTTTCCGTCGACCGTCACATCGTATTCGGTGGCGGTGCGCACGACGACGGTGTCGCCGCTCGCAACGCGCTGGTCGGAGGCGGGGGCGACGAGGTCGTGAGCGCCGACGGAGACGCCGGCCGTGCTCAGGGCATCGCCCGCGGTTGTGAAGAAGCCGGACACGTCGTGGGTGACGCCGTCAACCTCGACGGTCACGTGACGATAGGAAGTCCCGACGGCAGCGGCAGCGGTTCCGGCCACCAGAAGGGCCGTCGCGGCTGCGACGGAAATGACGGTTGTACGGGAGGGCTGAACGCTCACGTGTCTCCAGAGTTCGTAGGTTCCGTTTCGAGGGCCTCGTCGACGTGTGTCCCGCGGCGCGCGGAGAGTTCAGACGAGTAGCCCGAATCGGACTGACACACCCACCGTAACCAATTTGTTACCGTTGCGCGACCACTTTGACGCAATTCACCAGTCAGAGAACGCCGTCACAACACCACGCAGACACCAACGCTCCCCCTATCGGGAGGAACGAAAACCTCACCAGGTACCGTAGACCGCCTCGGTGTTCGCCCGCAGTTGGTCGCACGCCGCCGCCTCGCTAACGCCCCACTGGTCGGCGATGAAACGCACCGTGTGAGCCATGACGTAGGAGGCGTTGGGGCAGCCGCGCCACGGGACAGGCGTCAGGTAGGGGGCGTCGGTCTCCACGAGGACAAGCTCGCGCGGCAGGAGCGCAAGAGCTGCGCGCAGGTCGGAGTTCGCGGGGTAGGTGATGGGGCCGGCGAAGGATGCGTACCATCCGCGCTCGGCGAGGTGCTGCGCCATCACCGCGTCCCCCGAGTAGCAGTGGAAGACGATGCGCTGGTCCGCGCTCGCGCGCTCGTCGAGAATCGCCAGGGTGTCCTCGTGGGCGTCGCGGTCGTGGATCTGCAGGGGGAGGTCGGCGCGCTGCGCCATGTCGATGTGCACGCGGAAGGATTCCTTCTGCGCCTCGCGGCCCGGGTCGGCGGTGCGGAAATAATCCAGGCCGCTCTCCCCCACCGCGACGACCATCGGATCGCCCAGGCGAGCCTCGACGGCGGCCAGGGCCTCGTCGAGAGGCACGTGGTAGTCGTGCACCTTCGGGACCAGACCGTCGGGCGAGGGGTCCGCGCAGCCGGCGTGCAGGGCCGCGTCGTTGGGGTGGATCGCGATCGCGACGCGCACGCCCTCGTGAGCGCGCGCCAGCTCGATCATCGGATCGAAGTCGGGCAGCTCGCAGGCGCTCGAGATCATCCGAGTGACGCCCACCTCGCGGGCACGCTCCAGCTGTTCCTCGATGCTGAGCGCCACGCCCTCGCGCCGGGGGATCTCGCCGACGTGGGTGGGCAGGTGGGTGTGGTTGTCCACCACGGGCGCCGCCAGGGGCGCGGGCGCGTCGGGCCAGGGACGAGGCTTACGCGGGCTCATGCGAGGGTCGCGACCTTTCGGGAGAGATAAGGAACGAGGCGGGTGCTCATCAGCGGGCGAGCACGACGCCGCGGGCGACCTCGTCGACGACCTCGTCGCCGAGGAGGTAGCGCACGATCTCGAGACCGAGCTCCAGGGAGGTGCCGGCGCCGCGGCTGGTGATGATCTGCTCGTCGACGACGACCGGGTTCTCGTGGACGACCGCACCGCCCTCGGCGATGGCCTTGACGAAGGCGGGGTTCGCGGTCGCGTGGCGGCCGTCGAGCACGCCCAGTTCGGACAGGATCGAGGGGGCCGCGCAAATCGCGGCGATGGGCTGGGCGGCGTCGGAGCGGCGCAGCACCTCGGCCTGGATCGCGGGCGTGGCCTTCAGGTTCAGGGTGCCGGGCATGCCGCCGGGCAGGAAGAGGACGGTGTAGGTGGACAGGTCCACGTCCTCGAGCATGAGGTCGGCGACGACGCGGATGCCGTGCGAGCTGGTCACGTGGCGCGCGTCGGTCACGGAGATCAGGTCCGAGCGCACACCGGCGCGGTACAGGACGTCAGCGACGGCCAGGGCCTCGACCTCTTCGAAGCCGTCGGCCAGCATGATGGCGACGGTGGCGTCGGTGGCAAGCTTCTCGGGAGTGGGCATGATTCCTCTTTCCTCGCGGCTACTCAAACGAGCGTTACGTCCAGGTTAGCGCAGCCGCGCGTGCCCCGTGACGCGCCACGACCTCGCCCCGTCAGGGACGAGGCCGCGTGCATCACTCGGAGCGCAGGGCTTCGACCGGATCCTGACGCGAGGCGCGCGAGGCCGGGATAACGCCCGCGATGACGGTTAGGCCGACGGACACTGCGATGAGTGTGAGGGCCGTCAGAGGCGAAAGCTGGGCAATATTCTCGACATTGAACGATGAATAGGCGATGCTATTCGCAATCGCGCACAGCCCGTAGGTGACGCCCACGCCCATCAGGCCAGCCAAGAGGCCCTCAATGACTGTCTCCGCGTTGAACACGCGCGAGACGTCGCCCTTCGAGGCGCCAATCGAGCGCAGGATACCGATCTCCTTGCGGCGCTCAAGGACCGAGATGTAGGTGATGATCGCGATCATGATCGAGGAGACCACGAGAGAGATCGACACGAAGGCGATGAGCAGCCAGGAGATGATGTCGACGATCTTGGTCACCGAGCTCATGAGCGCGCCCATGACGTCGGAGTAGGTGATGACCTTCTCGGGCGCGCCCGCCGCCTTGTTGTCGGCGTTGTAAGCATCCAGGGCGGCCTTCACCTTGTCCTTGTCCGCGAAGGACTTGGGGTAGATCGAGATGTTCGACGGGGAGGCGATATCCGCCCATCCCAGGTTCCTCAGATTCGTCTCGAGAGTCGGCACGTTCGTGGAGAACATGGTCGCCATCAGCGCGGCGAGGGACTTCTCGTCCACGTTGGACTGGAAGGCCTCGGCGAAGGCCTGCGGGTCCATGGAGAAGGCGCTCGACATGTTGGTGGCGAACTGCTCCATGGTGGAACCGATCTGCTCACCGATCGCGGTCGACAGCTGCGTCATCATCGAGGTCATCGCGTTCGTCATGGCTTCCTGCATGACCTGGCCGATGACAGCGCTCACGCCCTGCGTGAGGGTGGAGCCCAGCTGGGCGGCGATCTGCGTGGAGATCGCGTTCATGACCTGAGTGGAGATGTCGGTGCCGATCTGGGCGAGGGCCGGGTCGTCCCCGAGGGCCTTCGTCAGGTTCGCGGCGAGCTTGTCGGAGTCGACGACCTGGTCGGAGGAGACGGCAGCTCGCAGCTGCTCGAGTACCTCGGGCTGAGAGAAGTACGCCGAGGCCAGGGTCGCGAAGTCCGTCGTGCCGCCTGCCTCGATCTGCTCGCGGGCGTAGTCCTGGAAGCCCTGGGCGATCTGGGAAGCTTGTGCGCTCAGGTAGTCGGCCGCGCCGTCCTTGACGGCTCCGTCGGCCAGAGCCGAGCGGATGATCGTCTGGAAGTCGACGTTGGCCAGCTGCGGCAGGTCCTTGCTCAGCTCTCCAAAGTCGAGGCCGGACAGGTCGAAGGCCATGCCGGACTGGGCGCCGGACTGCGCGGCGAGGGCTGACAGGTCAATATTCGACAGGTCCATGCCCGACATATCGAGGTTGGAGAAATCCAGGCCGGACAGGTCCATGCCGGAAAAGTCCAGGCCCGACAGGTCCATCTGCATCTTGTCGGGGTCGATCTGGAACGCGGCGGAGAGCTTGGACTCGTCCACCGTGAACAGGGAGGACATATCGAAGCCGCCGGACTGGCTCTTCTGGTTGTCCGCCAGTTCCTTGAAGGTCTTGCCGGTGAAGACATCGACGTCGGGCTTGGCGCGCTGGGCCTTGACGATCGGGCTGGCCGCCGCCTCCTCGATGATCTGGTAGGTCAGAGCGGGCGTGTAGGCGATGCCCTGACGCAGGGCGCCGCCCTTGTCGGAGTTGGGCTTGACGATGCCGGAGATCGTCAGCTGCTGGCCGCCGTCCACGAGCTTCTTCATGTAGTCCGCGTCGGAGGAGCGGTCGGTCCAGACCTTGTAGGTGTCGTCCCACGTGTACTTGTCGAAGGCGTTGACGCGACGGAAGGTCGTGCCCAGGATCGCGGAGTAGTCGTAGGTCGCGGCACTGGCCCCGGACTGCGCGCCCGACTGTGCCCCGGACTGGCTCTTACCCCCCAGGGCACCCTGGTAGTACTGGCGCATCAGGTCATCGAACTCCTTGTGGTCCTTGAGACCCAGGGTGTATTCGAAGAGGTTGGGGATGTTGCCGTCCTCATCCAGGACCAGGACGACCTGGTTCGCACCGCTCGGCCAGGAGCCGGCAACCACGTCGTACGCGGAGGTGTACAGCGAGGAGGTCGCGGGCATCTGGTAGAAGGCATTCGTCTCCATCATCGACCCGAAGGCCCCGGAACCGAAACCGGCTTCCATCTGCTTCATCGACTGGTCGGGGCTGACCTGCACGGTCGCCTTGGACGTGTCGGACTGGTAGATCTGCGGGACGATGTCGTAGTCGTACTCGATCGCGTTGACCATCGTGTTGATGTCGCCGCCGTTGTTGTCCAGGTAGGTCTTGAGGGAGGCCAGGTCGTTGGTCTTCGCGTCGCGGATCGTGTCGGCGAAGGTGCGCAGCTTAGAGACGCCGACCTTGCCGTCGGGCGCGGGCTGGGAGTCCTTCGAGTCCGAGGCCGACACGGACAGCGCGGCCGTCATGTCGATGCCCGTTTTCTGGATCGTCAGCGGATACGCGCCCAGCGTTTCCTCTTCGGTTTTGGCGATATAGGCATTGGTTCCGTTGGCCAGCGCGAGGATCGCGGCGATACCGATGATGCCGATGGACCCCGCGAAGGAGGTCATGAGGGTGCGGCCCTTCTTCGTCATCAGGTTGTTGGCCGACAGGGACAGGGCCGTTAGGAAGCCCATCGAGGTGCGGCGCGCGGGCTTAGCCTCGCGGCGGTCTTCGGCGGTCGGCACGAAAGGATCGGAGTCGGCGACGATGCAGCCGTCAGCCAGCTCAACGATGCGGGTCGCGTACTGGTGGGCCAGCTCGGGGTTGTGCGTCACCATGATGACGAGGCGGTCGCGGGCCACGTCGCGCAGCAGGTCCATGACCTGCACGCTCGTCTTGGAGTCGAGGGCGCCGGTGGGCTCGTCGGCCAGCAGGATTTCGGGGTCGTTGATGAGGGCGCGCGCGATGGCGACGCGCTGCATCTGGCCACCCGACATCTGCGACGGCTTCTTGTGGACGTGTTCCTTCAGGCCGACGCGCTCGAGGGCGTCGAGGGCGCGCTTGCGGCGCTCGGAGCGCGAGACGCCCGACAGGGTCAGAGCCAGCTCGACGTTCGCCAGGACGCTCTGGTGCGGGATCAGGTTGTAGGCCTGGAAGACGAAGCCGATGCGGTTGTTGCGGTAGGCGTCCCAGTCGCGGGCCTTGTAGTCCTTCGTCGAAATGCCGTCGATGACCAGGTCGCCGCTCTGGAAGCGGTCGAGGCCGCCGATGACGTTGAGCATCGTCGTCTTGCCGGAGCCGGACTGGCCCAGCACTGCCACGAACTCGTTATCACGAAACGCCACGGAGACCTTATTCAGCGCCACCTGCACGAGGTTGGCGGTCTGATAGGCCTTGACGATCTCCTTGAGCTCTAGCACGCTTTATCCTCACATCTGCTGTTGATTCCGCATACAAGTCTAGGCGAGCGATCACCACACAAGACCGCACCTGTTCACTGACTGACCCCTGATCGTCCCCTGACAAGCCCCTGAAGTCGTATCTGCCACGTCACATCGCGGTCCCCAAAACCCAGCCCGGGCCTCGTTCATCGAACGGCCTGCAGGGGCGCGCGAGACCGAGCGGCTAGACTGATCCCATGACCGACCTCACCCAGATTCCCGTGCCCAACGAAGGGCCAATCACTGACAAAGTCAAGGAAATCTACGAGCGCTCCTTCCCGCCCGAGGAGCAGATCCCGATGCCCGAGCTGCGACGCAGCGCCGAGCGCGACGATGTCGATTTCCTCGCGTGGATCGATCCATCCCTGCCCGCGGGCGAGGACGGGGCCGGCAACGTGGTCGCCCTGACCTTCTCCTTCGTCTTCCCCGACCTGTTCTACCTGGGTTTCCTCGCGGTGGACGGGCGCACGCGCAGTGCGGGCTACGGCTCACGCATCCTCACCCACTTCCGCGAGCGCTACGGCGACGTGCCACAGCTGCTCGAGATCGAGCCGGTCGTGCGCGAGGCCGGGAACTACCAGCAGCGCGTGCGACGCCTGAAGTTCTACGAGCGCAACGGTTTCACGGTGACGAACATGCTCACGCACGAGGCCGACCAGACCTACCGGGTCCTGGCGCGCGACGGGATCGTGAGCCCGCAGCGCCTGGAGGAGGCGCTCAATTCGGTCACGAACGACCCGGCGTACGCGTCGAGGGTGACGACGGACTGATGCGCTGACCTCGCTCGGCTGATGCCAGAGCGGCGATCAGTTGTCGACGCCGCGGCTGGAGACCAGCAGGATTTCCTCGTTGTCGAGTCGGGCGAGCGCGCCTTCCAGGGCCGCCGAGGAGAAGATGCCCTCGTCGCGGGCCTGCAGGAGGGCGTCGCGCTGGGCGTGAATGGCCTCCAGTGCGAGTTCACGGATCTGGTCTCGCGTGAAGGAGCGCTCAACCTCCTCCTCGCTCATGTCGACGGTGCCGTGACCGTCGTCGTCCGTCTCGCTCGCGGAAGCAGCGTCCGGGGGCGTGGTGTCTTGGAGAATGTCGGTGAGGACGCGGTCGGCTGTGCGGGCGATGCGAGCACCCACGGCCTCGTCGTCGGCGGCGACCGCGTGCCCGATGCGTGAGAGGGTGCGCGAGACGCCGGCAGACAGCAGGGTCTGGCCGTCGACCTCGTGGATCGCCTGGGCGAGCGCCGTGTCGACCAGCGCGGAGCCCATCACCTTCAGGAGCTTGGCGCGCTCTTCTTCAGAGATATCGCCCGTGGCCATCTTGGGCTTGACGATGCGAATGAGTCCGGGCAGGGTCAGGCCCTGGATGACGAGGACGCCAGCAGCGATGAACAGGGCGATAGTGAGCAGCAGCGCGCGCATCGGCGCATGCGTCGAGATGGTTTGCGCAGCGGCCAGGGTGATCGCGCCGCGCATGCCCGCCCAGACGATGACACTGCCCTCGCGCGGGCCCAGCGGTTCGCTCTCGAAGTAGTCCAGGTCGGATCCGCGCATCGCGTTGCGGCGCGCGCGCCGCTTGAGGCGGCGGCGATAGAGGTTGAGTGCCTCATCCCAGTGTTCGGGGCTCAGGTCGCGGGCCTCGAGCATGTCGGCGTCGACCTCGCTTGCCTCGTGCATGCGCTTCTCAAAGCGCTCGATGCGCGCTGCCTCGGCCTCGTAGCGCCGCTGACGGCGCTTGTGCCGATGGTCCAGCCAGGTGAACATCAACGCGATGAAGACGGCTCGAATGACCATGATGAGCGCGCCGAGGATGACGGCGAGGAAGGCGGCGAAGGCCAGGCCGCCGGAGAACGCGGCGGTCTCCTCGACGATCCCGAAAGCCTGGAGGCCCATCGTCAGGAAGATCCCGCTCTCCAGGACGAGCGTCATGGTCTGCCAGTTCTGCTGGGAGAATCGCCTGTTCATCGCGGAGATCGTGGCGGCGCGGCGACGCGAGACGACCAGGCCGGCGACGACGGCCGCGACGAGGCCAGAGCCTCCCAGGTGCTCGGCTGGGATCGACGCGATGAAGGGCATCGCGAAGGAGAAGACCGTGTCGGCCGAGGGCTCCTTGATGAGGGCACGCAGACGCACGCCGACCTCGCCGACGACCCAGCCAATACCCGCGGCGATACCGAGGGCGATGGCGACCTTGCCGATGAGCAGGCCCGGATTCAGGGCGTGTTCGTCGGCGGCCAGGCCGGCGCTCATCGCGGCGGAGAGCAGGACCAGCGAGGTCGCGTCGTTAAAGAGCCCCTCGCCTTCGAGGACCGTGATGATGCGGTGGGAGACACCCGAGCGTTTCGCGATCGAGATGGCGACCGCGTCGGTCGGCGACAGGACCGCGCCCAGCGCGACACCCCAGGGCAGGGAGATCGCGGGGACCAGCCAGTTGATGACGAAGCCGACCGCGAAGGCGGAGAGGAACACGAGGGGAATCGCGAGCATCGCGACGGCGTGCATCTCGCGGCGGAAGTCCATGGTCGGCATACGCACGGCCGCCGAGAACAGCAGGGGCGGCAGCACCATCTCGAGGATGATGTGCGGCTCGATCTCGATGGCCCCCACCTGCGGCAGGAACCCGATCGCCAGGCCGACGACCAGCAGGATCAGGGGGGCTGCCACGCGCACCTTGGGCGCGACGAATTGGCATGCCACGATGATGAGCATTCCGGCCACGGCGATAAGAAGGGGTTCCACAGATCAATTGTATTGCGAGCAACCCCCCACAGCGTCGTTGCCATCTCACCGCATCAACTACGCGCGCCGCGAACTCGCGCGGCGTACCACGCCCCGCCCGCATGGCCTCGACACCATCCCCGAATGTCAAACAGACCCACACGATCAGAGCACGTTGTACAATCGACGCATCGTTTCAAGGAGGTTCTCATGACCGCTTACAACCACTCGTCGGGGTACACCTACGGCACCGATGCCGTCCCCACATCCCCGCTCACACTCGAGGATCTACGCCAGATCGAGGCCGCCGCACACGTCCAGCCCGGTGACGCAGAGCTGCTCTCACGAGCAGAACCCATCCTGGCGCCACACGCTATGGAAATGGTCGACACGTGGCGCGGAATTCTGGCTCAAAAGACGTATCTGGCAGCACATTCCGCGCACCCGGACGGGCAGCCAAACCCCGAGTACGCGCAGGCCTCGAAGCCGCGCTTCGCCCAGTGGATCATCGACATGTGCACGCGCGAGCGGGACCAGGCGTGGTTGGACTACCAGTACCTGATCGGCGCACGGCACATGTCAGCAGCGAAGAACGCGGCGGATGGGGCGGACTCGACGCCATTCGTGCCCCTGCGCTACGTGCTCGCCTTCATCGCGCCGACTGTGGAGGTCGGGCACCGTCTCCTCGCGGAGGGCTTCGAGGGCGACGAACTGAGCGCCGTCCGCGACGCCTGGACTCGCGCTGTCACTGTCGCCGTGACAGTGTGGGCGTATGCCTACCGAGATCACCCCGAGCAGTTCTGATCCGGCGCTCGCCACCTACGACTCCCCCATCGGCTGCCTCACGCTGGCCGCGCGGGGTGGTGCGCTCGTCGGCTTGTGGGTGGCCGGGCAGCGTTTCTTCGGCTCCCCCTACGGCATCAACGAGGCCGTGGCGCGCTCCGCGCTCGACCTGACCTCGCCCGTTTCCCGGGACAGCATCCTCGCCGAGGCCGGGTGGGACGACGCCGACGCGCGGACTCTCGGCATGGCGGCGGCCTGGCTCGACGGATACTTCGCGGGCGAGGCCCCCTCCCCCGCGCCCATCCCCCTCGCGCCTGCGGGCACGGACTTCCAAAAGCACGTGTGGGAGGCAATGGCCACTATCTCCTACGGCGCGACGCGTACATACGGGCATCTCGCGGCCACGCTGCGAGGCGCGGGCATCCCCGCGTCAGCCCAGGCGATCGGTGGAGCGGTGGGGCGTAATCCCCTGCTTCTGATCCGCCCCTGCCACAGGGTCGTGGCGGCTACCAGCCCCGGCGGCTACGCGGCGGGAGGGGACGCGAAAGCCTGGCTGCTTGCGCACGAGGAGGCCACGGCCTCGTCGGCCAACTAACTCAGCCGTTCGCCCGGTCGGCCTCGATCGCCTGCTCGACCAAGGCCTCGTCGACGGGCAGAGCCTCGCGCGCGTACGCGGCGGCGTCATCCTGTGTGTCGGCGATCTGCTCGGCGATCGAGTCGGCCTCGCGGCGCAGCTCGGCACCGTCGACGACCGAAGCCTGGGCGAGGGTGCGGGCCTGGGCGCGGTGCTCGTCCGTGTACTCCAGGTCGTCGGCGTGCTTGCGCACGAGGACGCGGATGAGCTTGCGACGCAGGTTCTCCTCGCGCAGGACGGAGGAGCGCTCGCGCAGCCAGCCGACCGCGAGGACGACGAGGAGGGCGACACCCAGCCACCCGATGATCGGGTACATGCCGCCGATCAGCTTCTTGAAGCCCATGAGGGAGGCCGCGTAGCCCACGGCGACGACGCCGACGAGGACGATGCGCATGCGTCGGGTCTCCCCGCCCGAGAAGCGGCGCGCCGTCGAGTAGAACAGTGAAAAGACAGTGTTGTAGATGAGCGCGAAAATGATGAGCGTGTAGACGAAGGCGAAGGCCGGGTGGATCGAGCGCGCAATCTCGAGGGCGGGAACGTTCACGTCCCAGACGCGATCCATGTTCAGATACAGGCACAGGGCGTCCGCGCCGATGACGAGGGCGATGATGGTGCCGCCGATGCGCCCGGCGCGGCGGGCCTCGCCGATGCGCAGCACCGAACCGCCGAGCATGAAGGCCATCGCGATGCCGTTGACGACGCACAGCGCGAAGTAGTTAATCGTGGAGAGCCACAGGTTGGGCAGCGCCGGGGTGACCTGGGTGGCGGCGGTGTTGAGCTCGGCGACGCCCGGGTGCGGGGTGGCCAGCGAGTAGATGGTGAGGATCGTGATGGCGACGATGATCATGGGCGTAAACACGCCGATGACCTTCATGATCCGCTCAAAGTCAAGGAAGGCCGTCAGAACAACAAGCACCGCGCACAGGGCACTGCCCGCCCACGCGGGTAGGCCGAACTGCTGCTCGAGATTCGCGCCAGCGCCCGCGAGCATCACGAATCCCATCGCGAAACCCGAGAAGACGAGCACGACGTCGATGACGCGGCGCAGCGCCGGGTGGGTGATGCGTTCGAAGACCTCGTCGTGGTGGCCGGAACGGTAGTAGGAGCCCAGCTGGAGCGCGACGACGCCGAAGACGACGTTGAGGACGCCCAGGACCGCGATGCCGATCAGGCCCTTCGCGCCAAAGGAGAGGAAGTACTGGAGCAGATCCTGGCCACTCGCCAGGCCCGCGCCGATAATGACTCCCACGTAGGCGAAGGCGACAGAGAGGTACTTCTTGGACATAGGGTCCTTCCGATTGCG
Source organism: Schaalia odontolytica (assembly GCF_002847525.1). Lineage (GTDB taxonomy): Bacteria > Actinomycetota > Actinomycetes > Actinomycetales > Actinomycetaceae > Pauljensenia > Pauljensenia odontolytica_B. Next base: position 144,097 of record NZ_PKKM01000004.1, read on the forward strand.
AACGTTTCACGAGGCTGTGGCCTCGTTCCACGGTAGACGCTCGCCTGGGCGTCAGGTATGTCCGTAGGAAATTGTTCACGCTCACGATGAGCAACAAAGGCACAGATGTGTACACAATGTACTAAAATGACACTATGAACACACTCGCTACGACGCTGTCTACTCGAGAGCTCCGCGCAAACCTCTCCGACGTCCTCGGGCGAGCCTCCTACGGCGGCGAGCGTATCGGAGTGACAAAGAACGGCCGCCTCACTGCGATCGTGATCGGCGTCGAGGATCTGTTGGCCCTGGAAGAGCTCGAGGACGCGCGCGATCTCGCGGCCTTCCGGGAGGCAAAGCGCGACGATGACGGACAGCGGGTCAGCCTGGACGACCTGCGCGCTGAGCTCAACGACTAGCGATGCCCTCGTCGTAACGGTCGTGCGTGTCGCACACCGCCGAGAGGTGTACCGCTCGTAGCGTTACTTTCCTTCGAGGAGCTGGATCGGCGGGCGCGGCGCCTGCATCGAGTTGATCGGAGCCTCAGGATCCGCGTAACCGAGGGCAAAACCGGTGATGAACCGGTAGCCCTCGGGGATCTCAAACTCGGCCTCAACGGGCTCGCGCCAGGTGGCGAGGATGCCGACCGGGCAGGAGTCAATGCCGCGCGACTTGGCAGACAGGAGCAGGGTCTGGAGCATGAGGCCGGCGTCCATGGCGCTCCACGGGAGCATGTCCTCGTGGACGAAGACGAAGCCCATGACGGGAGCGTCGAAGGCCGTGACGTTGCGGCGGTTCACGCGATTGCGTCCCTCGATGTCGGCGCGCTCGACGCCGTGGATGCCGTAGAGGAGCTTCGCGACCTCGATCTGGGCGGGGCGAACCTCGTCCGGGTAGCGCTTACGCACGGGGAAGTCGCCGTCGGGAACGGGAATCTCGACATCCGGGTCCTCAGCCTTGCGTGCGTGGGCGGCAATCTCCTCATCGAAGAGACGGCCGTAGTGTTCGCGCAGGCGCTGGGCGCGCTCACCCGTGGCCAGGGCGACGCGGAAAGCGCGCGTGTTGGACCAGGACGGAGCGGTCGTCGCGTCGGCAAGAATCGCGTCGAGGACCTCGGCGGGGATCTCCCGGTCTGTAAAGGCGCGCGTGGAGCGGCGCGAGGCGGTCAGGGCCGAAAAGTCGTTCGTCTCAACGTTGAGTGTCATGCGCCCAGGCTAACCCGGCCCGACGCTCCCGATCCACCCGGCCCGCCCACTGGACGGCTCCGGCCGAACTACCGGGCCAGGGCCTGCTCGAAGGCTACAACGTCCTCCTCGGGGGTCGCCCACGAGGTTCCGATGCGCGCGAGGTAGCGGCCGTCAGGGAGGGTCTCCCAGATGCTGTAGCACACCTTGTCGGACAGGCGCTCATGCCCGGCCTGATCGAGGGCCACGAAGGTCAGGTTGGTCGGTGAGTCCATGGTGACGACGTAGCCTGCGCGCTTGAGCGCCTCGCGGATGCGTGCGGTCGCCTTGACGGCGGGCTCTCCGATCGTCAGGTAGAGGCCGTCCTCGAAGAGCGCCTCGAACTGCACGCCCAGGAGGCGCCCCTTCGCCAGGAGCGCGCCGTGCTGCTTCATCTGGGTGACGAACTGGCGGATCGATCCGCGCTCGGGGATCACCACGGCCTCGCCGAAGAGGGAGCCACACTTGGTGCCGCCGATGTAGAAGACATCGGTCAAGCGCGCGAGGTCGGCCAGCGTCACGTCGTTCGCGGGCGAGGCCAGCGCGTATGCGAGGCGCGCGCCGTCGACGAAGAGCTTGAGGTCGCGCTGGCGGCATACGGCGGAGAGTTCCTCGAGCTCCTGCAGGGAGTAGAGGGTGCCGTACTCGGTGGGCTGCGAAATATAGACGAGGGCGGGGGCGATCATGTGGTCACGCGCGCCGTCGCCCTCCCACGCCGAGCAGATGCGTTCGACGTCGGCGGCATTGATCTTGCCTTCGACGGCGGGGGTGTCGAGGATCTTGTGGCCGCCGCGCTCGACGATGCCGGCCTCGTGCATGTTGATGTGGCCGGTGTTGGGGGCGATGACGCCCTGCCAGGGCAGGAGGATCGCGTCGATGACGGTCGCGTTCGTCTGCGTGCCGCCGACCAGGAAGTACACGTCGGCGTCGGAGGCCTGGCAGGCCTCGCGAATCAGGTCGCGGGCACGCTCGCAGTGCTCATCGGTGCCGTAGCCGCTCGTCTGTTCCATGTTGGTGGCGACGAGGGCGTCGAGCACCCGGGCGTGCGCGCCTTCCTGGTAGTCACTGGAGAAGTTCGGCAGCGTGGCAGAAAAAGTCATTGGGCCATTATTCCACGCGCTTGGCCAGATAATTCCCGTTTCCTCACGAAGATCTTTTCTCGCTGAATCCGAAGGACTATCCTGACTTTCGCCGGGCGATGCTGCCAGGCTTCCCGATACGAAAGTGAGGGCATCGCATGATGCCAACCACGCACGGAGAACAGGCGAGCACAATCAACCGCGACTCGCAGGCCTATTGGAACAAGCGGGCCGCGACGTTCACGAGAGACACGACCGTCGAGTACGAGCGCTGGCTCCTGGATCTACTCGCGCTCAAGGCGGGCGAGGAGATCCTCGACATGGGGTGCGCGACGGGCACGCTCGCCGTCCCCCTCGCCCGAGCCGGGCACCGCGTCCACGGCTGCGACTTCGCCGAGGCCATGCTCGCGATCCTCGACGAGCGCACGGCAGCCGAGAACCTACCGATCACCTCCCACCTGCTCGCGTGGGAGGACGACTGGGATGAGTTGGGCCTGGGTGAGAACAGCGTGGATGTCGCCTTCGCGTCACGCTCCCTCATGAGTGGGAACGTTTTCTCCGCAGTACACAAGCTCGACGCGGCTGCCCGCTCGCGGGCGGCGGTCGTCGTGCCCGACAGCCTGCTCCCGTCCCGCGACCCGCGCCTGCTCACCTACCTGGGACGCTCGGCGAGGCACCCGCGCGTCGTCCGCGAGGTAACCCGCGCGCTCACATCCCTGGGACGCGTCCCGGTTTTCGCGACCACACGAACCTTCCGCCCGATGAGGTTTTCTTCCTTCGACGAGGCCCGCTCGGACCTTCGTCGTCTGGCCGGCCCCGAGCCGTTCACCGCGCGCGAGCAGCGGCTTTTCGACGCCTACGCAGAGCAGCACTTCGTGCGTGAGGACGCCGCTACCAGCTCGGAAAAGGCAAGGGAACGATGGCTCCTGGACTACCCTCTGCCCGTCACCTGGGTATTTATCGGCTGGAGCACCGACGGGCGCGCGTGGGCGTAGGCGGCCCCGGCCTCGTTCTCCTTAGTCCGCGTCGGGGCGACGCCTGCGCGCCTTGACTTCGCCGCGCCTCTTCTTATCGGCGAGGCGGCGCAGCTTCGACGCGCGCGTTGGCTTCGTGGCCCGCCTAGGAACGGGAGGGACGAGGGCCGAACGCAGAACTTCGGCGAGGCGCTCGCGCGCGGCGGCGCGGTTGCGGCGCTGGGAGCGATGCTCGGCGGCGGTGACCGCGAGGACCGTTCCGCTCAGGCGGTCCCCGAGAACAGACAGGGCACGCTCGCGCTGCTTGTCATTCAGAGCGGTCGTCATCGCCAGATCCAGGCTGAGCTGGACGCGCGAGTCCGCCGTGTTGACGCCCTGGCCGCCGGGACCCGAGGCGTGGGAGAAGCGTTCGACCAACTCCCCCGCGGGCACGACGAGGCCGCGCGGGCAGCCGGGCCCAGCGGGAATGCGCAGATCGTCCATGCATTCCAGTGTGCACCACGCGCCGCGCCCCGGCCTCGTCAGGCGAGCAGAGAGGCGACCCGCGCTTTCAGGTCCGGCAGCACGTCGGTGGCGAACCAGGGGTTCTTCTTCATCCACATCTGATTGCGCGGCGAGGGGTGAACCAGCGGAAAGTAGGCGGGCAGGTAGCGCTTGTAGTCGCGCACGACCTCGGTCAGCGAGGCCGACGAGGGCAGGTTGAGGTAGCGCCTGGTGGCGTACGCACCGACGAGGATCGTCATCTCCAGCTTCGGCATGAGCTCGAGCAGGCGCGGGTGCCACGTGTCGGCGAAGTCCTTGCGCGGAGGCAGGTCGCCGCTCTTTCCCGTGCCCGGGAAGTAGAAGTCCATGGGGACGATCGCGAGCTTCCCGGACTCATAGAAGGTGTCCCTATCGACGCCCATCCAGTCGCGCAGGCGGTCGCCGCTGCGGTCGTTCCACACGATGCCGGTCTCTTCGGCGACGCGCCCGGGCGCCTGGCCAACGATCATGATGCGGCAGTCAGGTCCTGCAAAGAACAACGGGTCAATCCCACGCTTCGTGAACGAGGCGTTGGCTGGGTCTGCGGCGATCTCCTCAGCAATTGCGCGGACGGCCGGGTCGATGATCTCAGGTGTCATAAACCCAGGGTATGCCCACCCCGCGAGCGCGCAACCCCCGGCGACTGGCAGGTCACACGCCACACAGACGCTATAGTTCCCCCCAAATTCCGCATGCAATTCCCCAACCGGCCATTTCAACACTCTCCCAGAAACCGCGGAATTTCAACGATCACAATTCAAATCCTGAAAGATCTGCGGGGGAATTGCATGCGGAATTGGAGGGAGAACGCAGTACAGAACCGGCCATGCCGACGAGTAGCAGCAGAGACACCACTTAGTAGCAGCAGACACACCACTTAGTAGCAGCAGACACACCGATTAGTAGCGGCGGCCCGACCGGGCATACAGTGGAAGACATGAGGACAATCAGGTCGAGGCGAGGGCAGTGACAACACGATTCGTGCGCCGCTCCAACAAGATGGGCGTTATCACCGCGTCGGTTGCGATCACGCTCTCCCTGTTTGGCCTCGCAGGCCTGACGTCGAGCGCCCTCAATCGAACGGGTCACGGCCAGAAGGATCCCGCCCCCGTCTCCTACGAGGAGGACGGCACGTCCTCCGTACTCGCTGCCTCCACACTGGAGGGGACGATCCAAGAGATCAGCTACAAGCAGGCCTATGAGGGCACTACCTACGAGAAGGAGGCCCTCGTCTACGTTCCACCGACCTACACGCCGGGGGTTCCCGCAAACATTGTCTACCTGACGCACGGGTGGTGGGGCTCCGCCGACGGCCTGGCCGAGGGCGCGGCCCCCATCGTCGATCAGCTGACCTCCGAGGGGGCCATCGCTCCCACGCTCGTCGTGTTCGCGACCTACTATCCGGATCGGTCGTTCGCGACCGACGATTACGAGGACGACTACGCACTCAATCGCTTCTTCGCGACAACCGAGATCGACACGCTGATCGCAGCGGTCGAGTCCCGCTACACGACGTACGCACGAGGAGACACGTCGGACGAGTCGTTGCGTGCCTCGCGCAGGCACCGCGCGTTTGGCGGTTTCTCGATGGGCGCGACGACCACGTGGGACGTGTTTGCCCTGCGCCCGCAGTACTTCTACGGCTACATGCCGATGGCGGGCGAATCCTGGATCGGGCGCGACGAGGACGCCGACTCCGCGCAGATCGCGCAGCTGGTGACCGCCGGGGCCGAGCGAGCGCACTACGGGCCACGCGACTTCCTCATTCTCGCGTCGGTCGGTTCGGAGGACCCTGCCCTGTGGGATATGACCCCGCAGATTGACGAGCTCCGCGAAGACTATCCCGACCTTATGACCGAGGACAGCCTGCAGCTGTGGATCGACGAGGGAGAAAGCCACTCCATGGCCTCGGTCGGCAACCAAGTCGCCCACGACCTGCCGCTGCTGTTTCCGCCCGCGTAGGGGATTCTCCCCGTTCACCGACAGAGTCAGCCCCGACCTCGTTCCTTATCTGAGGGACGAGGCCGGGGCTGGCTGACAGATAAGCGCGGCCCTTATGCGCGGGGCTGGCGCTCCGCCCACTCGCCGAGGCTCACGCGCGGACCCGTGAAGAACGGGGTGTCCTCGCGCACGTAGAGGCGCGCCTCGGTGTAGCGCTGGGCGTGCATGACGCCCTCGAGGCGGTCCAGGCTGTCGGCTTCGAACGCGAGCACCCACTCGTAGTCGGAGAAGCCGAAGGCGGACAGGGTCGAGCCCTTGACGTCCGGGTACTGTGCGAAGCCGTTGCGGCCATGTTCGGCCATGATGCGGGAACGCTCTTCGGGGGCCTTGAGGTACCAGTCGTAGGAGCGCACGAAGGGGTAGACCATCGCCCAGTCGCGGGGCGCGACGCCGCCGAAGCAGGCGGGAATGTGGCGCTTGTTGAACTCGGCGGGGGTGTGCAAGCCCATGCAGGACCACACCGGATCCAGGAACTTGCCCAGCGCCGACGCGCGCAGGCGGTGATAGGCATCCTGCAGGACCTGCGGGTCGTCGTCGAGCCACCACACCATCAGGTCGGCCTCAGCGCGGAAGCCGGACACGTCGTAGAAGCCGCGGATTTCCGCACCCGCGCCCTTCACGTAGTCCAGGGACTCGGCGACGATGCGGCCGCGCTCGCCGTCGTCGGCGGGCAGGGACTCACCGAGTGCGAACACGGAGTAGAGGGCGTAGTGCTGCTTGTTGTTGACCTCGTCAAAGTCGATGTCCGTCGCGTCGCGCGGGTCGGTGACACGGGCGTGAGCGGCGTGCGAGTGAGGCGTCGCCTCGGTACCCGCGTGGCGGGCGTGGTGGCGCGCGGCGTGCTCACCGACGCGGTCCGGCACTCCCGCGGGATGTCCCGGGTTTTCCGGGTTCTGCTCGGGCGGCACGACGGCGTGGGGATGCGGGGTAGACATGGAGTCCTCCTGGGTTGTGGCTGGTTGACCGGCGGCTCGGGCGGGCGCGCCGGAAGAATGAGGGGCGGTGCCAGGGTGAGTGCTGGCACCAGCGGACGAGGCATGGCCTGGGCGCGCCGGGGAGAGGCAGCAGTCGCTCGGGCAGACGGTGTGGAAGGGGCCGGTGCCCGTCACGGTGACGGGCGAGGGATTCTCACCTCGCGCCTGGGCAGCGCGCTCTTCGAGCACGTCGACCAGGGAGGACACGAAGGCCGGATCCGTCGCGACGGTGTCTGCACGCTCGTAGGGGATCCCCAGGCGCGCGGCGGTCTCCTTCGCCTCGGTATCGAGGTCGTAGACGACCTCCATGTGGTCGCAGATGAAGCCGATGGGGACGACGACGGCACCGGTCAGCGGGTTCGCGTCGACCGCGATCTCCTCGAGGAAATCGTTGATATCGGGTTCTAGCCAGCGGGCCTGCGGGGGCCCCGACCGCGAGCAATAGACGAGGTCATAGCCCAGATCCGCTCGTCCCAGGACGCGCTGCAGCTCCGGCAGGATCGCCTCAATGAGGGCGTGATGCTGGGCGACGTAGCTGATTTCGGTTGTGGGGGTTCCCGCGGGCGACGACACCGTCCTCCTCCGCTGCTCGACGCGTGCGCCTGAGGCCGCCGCGGCCTCGTCAGTTGAGGGACGGAAGGGGAAGGGCGAGGACCCTGCTTCCATGCTCACGGGGATGGAGTGGGTGACGAAGATCAGGCGAATCCCGGAGGTATCGACACCGCGCGCCGCGAGGGCCTCCCACGCGCGCCGGACGGACGCGATCTGCGCTCTCGCCATGCCGGGGGTCGAGTAGTAGGGGCGGACCTTGTCCAGGATGATGTCGGCGTCGGGGTTGTCGACGCTGTCCTCAGCGCCCAGTTCGATCGTCCCCCACTTTTCGCGCAGGGCCTCCGCGGCCTCGGCGAGGTCTTCGCGGTACTGGCGACACCCCGAGTACGAGGCGTAGGCGGAGGTGGGCAGGACGAGGATGCGCCGGGCGCCCGCCTGGGCGAGCTCGTCGAGGCCTTCGGCGACGAATGGGTGCCAGTTGCGGTTTCCCCACCCGACGGGAATGTCATGCCCACGCCTGGCGAGCTCCGCGGACAGGTCGGCGATCAGGCGCTGGTTGCAGGCGTTAATGGGCGAGACGCCGCCGAAGCGCTTGTAGTGGGCGGCGACCTGAAGCAGGCGCTCGTCGGGGATTCCGCGACCGCGCGTCGCGTTGCGCATGAACGGCAGGACGTCGTCCGGGCCGTCCGGGCCACCGTAGGACAGCAGCATGATTGCGTCGTAGGTATCCATACCTGGCACTTCAGTCCTCCTTCAGGCCTAGCGTGGACAGTCTAGGGCCGCCACCTTCCCCAGCGCAGCGACAGATTGTCAGAAAAACACGGTAAATCAGCAGCTTTCCTACGATTTCAACGCTCAGTTTGAGCGGGGCCTGGAGGCGATCCTGCGCGGCTGGAGCTGAGGCTAACCGACCAGTTTTTCTACCTCGCGCACGATGCGCTTGGTGCCGCCCAGAGAGGACAGCTCCTCGCGCACCCCTCGGATCCCCGAGGTCAGGGCCGGTTCATCGACGAGGCGGCGGGCTGCACGGGCGATGAGCGTCGGCTTGGGCGCATGCACGGTCAGGCCGCAGCGCGCGCTTTCCATGGCCTCGGCGTTGAATTGCCGCTCGAAGACGCGCCCCGGGACGATCACCTGGGGGACGGCGTAGGACAGGGCATCCATCATCGAGTTTTGCCCGCCATGGTGCACGAAGACGCGGGCGCGCGGCAGGAAATCGACGAAGTTGAATCGGGGCGCACAGCGCACGGTGTGACCACCTGAGACCTGGCTGGCCTCGGGCGTTCCCGCGAGGAAGACGTCGCATCCGAGGGCCTCGGCGAGCTCTCGTCCGGCGCGCACGGCGACGCCCGCGGGGACGCTGCCCGCGCCGAGGTAGACGACCACGCAATCGCGAGGCATCGCTGTCAGGGCGGGCGGCTCGTCCAGGAACCCGCAGTAGACGGCCCGCTCCCCCGCGCGCGGTTCCAGGGTCGGGCAGCTCGGGATGAAGCGGCGCCGCATCCCCTCGAGGATGGTCAGGGACGAGGCCGGGGCGGGCATGCCCATCTCGCGCAGCAGGCGTCGAATTCCTGCGGATTTACGAGGGTTGGAGGCGTAGGCGGCGGTCGTCGGCTGCGAGGCGCTGCCGACGCATGGGATGCCCTCGGCACGGGCAGCGATGACGGCGGCGAGGCTGAATTCGGAGTAGACGACGTCGGGGCGCGCGGCTCGCATGTGGGCGCGGAGGATATCGACGGCCGCGCGCGTGTAGCGCTCGTCGAGGGCTCCGGTGAGCCAGAGGACCTCCTCGAAGCTGTGCACGGGCTTGCGGCCCATGAGGCCGAGGCGCGAGGCCAGGGGGAAGGTATGGCGCGCAATGGCCTCGGGCAAACCGAGGGGCGAGGGCACCGGAATCTCGAGCGTCGGAGCGATGGGATCGGCGCAGTTGCCGTCATCTCCCCACGCGAGCATCACCTCGTGGCCGGCGTCCTGGAAGGCGCGGGCGACGCGTTGCGCGCGCGACCACGGCCCGCCCATCCGCGAGCGGGCAACCATGGGAACGACGAGAACCTTCACGTGTCAAGGGTACGCGGATCAAAGGCTCCTCAAAACACGGACGGGTAAACTGAGCATGGTCGACGCCGAAACCCACGCGAGGAGGCATTCATGGACAAGCGAGATCGCATCCGAGGGGCAATGATCGGCTGCGCCGCAGGAGACGCGCTGGGATACCCGGTGAAAGTGCTGTCAGAGGCCACGATCGTCGAACGCTACGGGCTGCGCGGGATCACCGACTACGACCTGGACGAGAACGGAACCGCGCGCATCACTGCAGACACACAACTCATGCTGCTCAGCGCAAATGGGATCCTCTTCGCTCACACACGAGGCGCGCTCCGCGGGATCATGGCCCCTGTGTACCAGTATTTCGATGCTTTCTACATGAACTGGTACCGGTTGCAGACAACCGAACGCGCATCCCGAAGTCGGGTGGGATGGATTAACGCCTACCCTGCCCTGTCCGCGAAGCGCGCCCCTTCTCCCACCGTCATGGAAGTTGCCGCAACCAAGAAGTTCGGATCGATGGACGAGCCCGTCAACGATTCCAAAGGATCCGCATGCCTGCTGCGGGCAGTCCCCATCGGCCTCTCTTACTCCCGCGACCCCAACCGCATTGTCGAGCTGGGGGCAAACACGGCGACACTCACGCACGGCAACGAAGTCGCCTGGATAGCATCAGGGGCGTTTGCGCTCCTCGTCTCTCACATCGTCCACGAGGAGCTGTCCATCGCCGAGGCCGTCAACAAAACACTGAAGGCTCTGGACAAGTCCTTCCCCGATTCCAGCACGGTCGTGTACGAGTTGTCGCGGACCATCCGCTCGGCAGTGTCGCTCGCTTCCTCAGCCTCGAGCGACCTGGATGCCATCCACGCCCTCGGCAAGGGGTGGGTCGCCGACGAAGCCCTGGCAATTGGTATCCTCTGCGCGCTACGCCACGAGAACGACATCGCGGGAGCGATGACATTCGCCGCCAACCACGGCGGAGACTCCAACAACACGGCGGCAATCGCGGGAACGCTGGTCGGAGCACGAATCGGATTTAACGCGATCCCAGACAGGTTCGTTGACAGGCTCGAGCTCGTCGACGTCATCCTCGAGCTGGCCGACGACGTCACCACGGACTGCCCAATGTACGATTGGGGCCCGCGCAATCCCGTGTGGGAACACAAGTACATCTACAGTGACTACGCCTATTGGCGCAGGCGCACCCCGGAGGCCAAAGAGGCCAAGGAAAACGTGGAAAACGAGGACAAGCAGACTGACTAGGCTTGTCCCCCACATGCCACAACGTTTTGAGAAGGGCTCCCATGCATCCACCTGATGAGGCTTTTTCCGAGCGGGAAGAGGAACTGCTGGATCTGGCCACCCTGCGCGCTGCGATGGCCGCAGACGACGGCACGCGCTACATGCACGCCCAGGTCTGCGAGGAACTAGGGTCCTAGACTCCTGAATCGACAGGGATCACCGCCAGATTTATACCGCCACTGGCGGTAATCGCGTGGCACCCAAGGAGAGCTGACCAATAAACGGCAGGAGGCCTCGTCAATCGACGAGGCCTGGGCTGGGATCAAGCGAGCGCTCAGTTGGTCCCATGGAACGCCCAGGCGCGGCCGCGCACACCGCGCGCGATGTAGCTAGCACCCGCGAGGCTCAGGGCGAGACCGAGGCCCGTGTAGAAGAAAGCGATGAACCAGTCGGGGAATACGCCCGCGGCGCGCATTCCGATGCCGAACGTCATCATGATTGCCATCATCATGTAGCTCTTGCGATCGAAGAAACGCACCACGTGATGACGCTCCCCCTCCAGGTCGACGATGCGTCGGACGTTCTTCTGGACGAGCTTGCTGAACATGGGGTGGAACGCGCAGAAGATGGCGATGGCGCCGCCCGCGAGCACCAGGAAAATAATCGCTGCGACTCCGCGCATGTCGATGGCCGCGCGCACGCCGAGGATCGCAACATTCAGGCCGGCGAGCAGCCAGACGATGCCAGCGACGGCAATCAGGGACTGCTTCTTGATGCGGAATCGACTCATTTCTTAGCGTCCTTTTCTTCTACGGTGTCGTCATACAAGGCAGCGTCGAGGAGGGCGAACAGCGTCTCACATTCGCTACCCTCCATGAGGGAGGCGAAGACGGCGCGCAGCACGTAGCGACACAGGGCCTCGGCACTCATGGGGCCGACGAGCCGGGAGCGGTCTACGGCCTCGTCCGTGTCGAGGACACGCGCGAGCCCGCGCTCCATGTGGGCGAGCATGGGAGCGCGTACGGCTTCGAGGGCCTCCTGTTCGGTGCTGGGTAGGCGGCGCATCTCGGCGAACCAGTCGACGCTCATGTCGGAGCGCGCTGCGCATAGGGCCTCGCGGAATCGCCGCACGTAGGAGGTGAAGCGCTCGCCGGGGCGCACGACGCACAGCTCGTCGGAGAGGTTCTCCTCAAAGAAGCGGGTGAGCACGGCGGCCGTCAGGTCCGCCTTGGTCGGGAAGTAGCCGTAGACCGAGCCGACCGCGATGCCGCACGCGGCGGCGACCTTGCGCACGGAGAGCGCGGAGATGCCGTCGCGCGAGGCGATGGCGTAGGCCTGGCTGACCACTTTCTCCGGGTCGATCACTTGTTTGGGCACGATGTCCTGCCGTCTTACTACCTGCAACAATCTATAATGAACAGTGTTCAGTATAGGCTCGCACACCCCTGCGGCACCAGAGGAAACTAGGGATCACACCACTACCACCAGCAAGTCATCTCACGCTGACGAGGCCTACCTTGCTTGGCGGGGTAGGCCTCGTTCCGCGACAGTAATGTTATACTCGCCACAAGTCAACGAAGTCTGATGGAGAAAACCCATGTCTCGAGTCGCATCCCTCGTCACCTCGTTCTGCTTTGTCGTTACGGCCTATGCGGGCGGGCCTTTCACCATGGTGTTCCCCTCTCCCTTCCCGACGCTCCGAATCGACGTCTGGTTCCCCACGATGCTTGTGTTCGCCGTGGCGACTGTCGTCTTCACCAATATCTCTCGCAACAGGCGCAATCCCCGCGAACTGGCTTTCTGGGGCCTCGCCATCAAGCTCTGCTTCCTCCCCTTCTTCCTGACCACGTCCTTGATAATCCTTTACCTCGGACCGTATGTGCTTGCCCCAGGCGGCCCCGCCCCTCACGTGCTCTTCCTCCCTCCCCTACTCCTGGGGAGCTACATCATCATGATCGTCACCTCGTCCCACGGGTTTGCGGCGATCGTCCGTGCACGCGACGAACAACTGATCTCCCACGAAACGGCGAAACAGTACAAGCGAGGGCACGCCCTCCCCATCGCCGACCTGGTTTCCTCGATCAGGCTCTACCTGCTCCTACGTCGACTGGACAGCGCCGCTCCGACCAACGCTTAGGACGCCTAACCCGCCATCACCGCCAAGGCCAGCATCCCCTCATCTCGCACACCATCCAAGCCGCCGAAGCGAGCAATGGCAGCCGAATGGATGGCACACACATCGTCCCGAGAAAACGCGAAAGCGTTCACTTCACGAGCTCTTCAAACACGTCCGCGTAGGCATCCATGAAGTCAACAGCGACATCGACAGCACTTTCAGACTGCTGCGCCGGTTGAATGACCACCCACGGCCTGTTGTTCTTGAGGATCGTGACAGGCCTCCCCGTCCTATTCACCTCTGCCGTCACACGCGAAAAGTTGTTCTTCGCCTCAGCGAGACCCATAGTCAGTGTCGACATACCACTCCTTTCAACCGTAGCCATAATTATGGCCAAAATCTAGCCCCAGTCATTGACGAACTAGGGGCACCCTTGAGCAGTCAACGTCTCTCACTCACAATGTACCCAGACTCTGCCCATTATGGGACTGAAATAGACCCTATCAGGGATATGATGAGAATGAATGAAAGGAGCAATGATGCCGACAATCACCCGCAACGCAGAGGTCAAGACTCGCACGACCGCACAGATCAAGGCCGATGCCGCAGCCGTCTATGCGCGCTGGGGAATTAGCCTCTCGGACGCAATCAACATCTTCCTCGCCAAGTCGATTGAGGTTGGTGGCCTCCCCTTCGACATGCGCCCTGAAATCCCCACGTTTGATGGACTCGAGCGCTACGCCTATCGCCCCACCATGGACCCAAACGGCGTCGCACAGCTCCCGGGAGACTGGGATGACGGCGAGTGAGGCAGCGCCCGCTCCATGGGAGATCTGGCACGCGCGCTTTAACTTCGACGACCGCGGCTATAAGTTTCGCCCCGTCCTCGTCCTCGCCTGTTCACAGGACGGACTACTGGCGGCGATGATCACCAGCGCCTCGAACAAGCTCTCGCTTCCACTCGACACTCCCCTCGAGGACTGGCGTGCAGCGGGGCTGACGAAAGCTTCCCTCGTGCGGGTGGGCCGAATTGCCCTCTTGCCACCAACCTACCTCGATACTGCGGGCAGGATCGGCAGGCTATCTCCGCACGATGCACACCGAGTCAGCCAGACACTCGCGGCGCTCCCCCGATAAACAAATCCCGGCCTCGTCCCACGAATGAACTGCGCCCCGAAACTTGGACGCGTTTAATGGTAGCCGTTATGCGGCTTCCCGTAGGGCCTGATCCCGGTATTCTGCCGGGGTCAGGCCCTTGAGCTTTACTTGGCGTCTTACTGTGTTCCAGTGCGTGATGTAGGCGTCGAGGTCGGCTTTGAAGCTCTCGAAGGTCTGCCAGTCTTGGCCGCGAAAAAACTCGTCCTTGATGTGACCGAAGACCTGCTCAGTGGCGCCCCATACCGCCGCGTTATAATGCTGCAAACGCATTTGTATTGCATTTCGAGCGATGGGAGCGCAGATGCCCGACAGCTACAAGGAGCTCATCAAGAGCAATCCCGACGAGACCGAGATCAGAAGCTTCCTGGTGGACGGCAACCAGGTCTCCGTGACCCTGCGTATCCCCGACACCCTGCGCGATGCGGCGAAAGAGGAGGCTGCCCTCCGGGGCATGAGCTTCTCCGCCTTCGTGCGCACCTGCATGATCGAAGAGCTCGCGAAGAAAGGGGCATAAACCCATGCAACCCGACTTCTTCGACAACAGAGCGCGCATCGTCAAGGACGACCTTGTCGCCAACATAACCGACGGCGATCGTGTGGCGATAGCCGCGTCGGTGTTCTCCATGTACGCCTACCAGGAACTCGCCGAGCAGCTTGAGGGCATCGACGAGCTGCGCTTCGTCTTCACGTCGCAGGCGTTCACCAAGCAGCGCCCAACGCGCGAGAAGCGCGAGTTCTACATCCCACGCCTTTCCCGTGAGCAGGGCCTTTGCGGCACCGACTTTGAGATCAAGCTGCGCAACGAGCTCACGCAGAAGGCCGTCGCGACCGAGTGCGCCGACTGGATCCGCCGCAAGGCGCGCTTCCGCTCCTTCGAGGGCGAGGGACGCATGAGCGGCTTCATGGATATCGACAAGACGGACGACAACGCAGCCTACATGCCCTTCGATGGCTTCACCACCCGCACGCTAGGCTGCGACAACTCCACGGACACCCCCGACGTGACCATGCGCTTGGACGCCTCCCAGTCGCGCGCCCTGCTGCAGCAGTTCGACGCCGCCTGGGACTCGGGCGAGCTCCACGACGTCACCGACGCCGTCATCGACGGCATCACGGCCATGTACCAGGAAAACGCGCCAGAGCTCATCTACTACATGGCGCTCTACCGCATATTCAGCGAGTTCTTGGACGACGTCTCCGAGGACGTACTGCCCAACGAGGGTCTGGGCTTCCGCGACAGCCTCATCTGGAACAAGCTCTACGACTTCCAGAAGGACGCGGCGCTCGCCATCATCAACAAGCTCGAGACCTACAACGGCTGCATCCTGGCAGACTCCGTGGGCCTTGGCAAGACGTTCACCGCGCTCGCCGTGATCAAGTACTACGAGAGCCGCAACAAGGACGTGCTCGTACTGTGCCCCAAGAAGCTGCGCGACAACTGGATCACCTACAACTCGAACGTCGTGAACAACCCCATCGCGGGCGATCGACTGCAGTACGACGTGCTCTACCACACCGATCTCTCGCGCACGCGAGGCACGTCGGAGACTGGGCTGCCGCTCGACCGCCTGAACTGGGGCGCTTACGGCCTGGTTGTCATCGACGAGAGCCACAACTTCCGAAACGGCGGCGACTCGGCGTCGGAAGACAAGATGAACCGCTACCAGCTGCTCATGGAGAAGGTCATCAAGCAGGGCGTGAAGACAAAGGTGCTGATGCTGTCGGCCACGCCCGTGAATAACCGCTTCCGCGACCTGCGCAACCAGCTCGCCCTGGCATACTGGGGCGACCCCACGGGCTGGTCTGAGAAGCTGCGTCTGGAGAACGACATCGAGACGGTTTTCCGCAATGCGCAGACCGTCTATTCCCAGTGGTCGAAGCTGCCCGCCGAGCAGAGGACGACCCACGCCCTCACCGACATGCTCGACTACGATTTCTTCGAGGTGCTCGACCAGGTGACCGTGGCGCGCAGCCGCAAGCACATCCAACGCTACTACGACATGAGCGCCATCGGGCCCTTCCCGAAACGCCTGCCGCCGATATCGAGGCGCCCCAAGCTCTCGACGCTGGCGAACGCGATCAACTACCGCGAGATATACGAGGAGCTTGACTCACTCGCCCTTGCCGTGTACATGCCGAGCTCGTACGTGCACCCCAGCAAGATGGAGAAGTACGCGAAGATGGGCGGAGGCGGCAACCTCACGCTCGGGGGGCGCGAGACGGGCGTGCGCCGCCTCATGACGACGAACCTGCTCAAGCGCCTGGAGAGCTCGGTATGCTCATTCCGCCTGACGCTCGAGCGAGTACTGGCGGCCATGAACGCCGCCCTCGAGACTATAGACGACTACCGCAGGGGCCTGGCGTCGGGCGCCAGCGTCGCCGACGGCGACCTGCCGGGCGGGTTCGACTTCGACCCCGACGACGAGAACGGCTTCGAGGTGGGCGGCGCCACGAAGATCCTCGTCGAGGACATGGACTGGATGAGCTGGGAGCGCGACATCGAGGCGGACGTCGCCGTCATCGAGGTCCTGATCTCGATGGTGCGCGACATCGACCCTGCCCACGATTCCAAGCTCATAGAGCTGTGCGAGCAGATCCGCGAGAAGTCGCAAGGCCCCATCAACCCGGGCAACCGCAAGGTGCTCGTGTTCACCGCGTTCTCCGACACGGCGGACTACCTCTACGAGAACGTCTCGGCATTCGCGAAACGAGAGCTCGGCCTCGAGTGCGCCAAGGTCACGGGCGACGGCTGCGCCTGCACGATAAAGGCCGTGCCCCCGCATATGCAGGAGGTGCTCGCCTGTTTCTCGCCCGCGTCGAAGGAGCGCGATGTGGTGGCACCGCAGCTTGCGGGCTGCGACGTGGACATCGTGATCGCCACCGACTGCATCTCGGAGGGCCAGAACCTCCAGGACTGCGACTACCTGATTAACTACGACATCCACTGGAACCCCGTGCGCATCGTGCAGCGCTTCGGCCGCGTGGACCGCATCGGTTCGAAGAACGCCCGCATCCAGCTGGTGAACTACTGGCCCGACGTGGAGCTTGACGAGTACATCAAGCTCAAGGCGCGCGTCGAGGAGCGCATGCGCATCACCGTGATGACGTCCACCGGCGACGACGACTACATCAACGCCGACGAGACGGGAGACCTGGAGTACCGCCGCCAGCAGCTCGAGCAGATGCGCGACGAGGTCGTGGACCTTGAGGACGTCTCGGGCGGCGTGTCCATCACCGACCTGGGCCTCAACGAGTTCCGCATGGACCTGGTGGGCTACTACCGCGACAATCCCGACATCGACAGGCTCCCGAGCGGCATCAACGCCGTGGTGGAGGGCGACGAGCCCGGTGTCATCTTCGTGCTGCGCAACGTCAACAGCAAGATCGACCGCGACGGCGCGAACCACCTGCACCCGTTCTACGTGGTTCGCATGGGATCCGACGGATCCGTGGCTCACGGGCACCTGGAGCCCAAGGCGGTGCTCGATGGCATGCGCCTTTTGTGCCGCGGCAAGTCCGAGCCCGACATGGCGCTCTGCCGCGCCTACAACCGCGAGACCAAGAACGGCCGCGACATGCGCCGCGAGGCGGGGCTTCTCCGCGACGCGGTCGCCTCGATCGTCGACTCCAAGGAGGAGTCCGACGTCGACAGCTTCTTCGCCGGCGGCACGACGGGCTTCTTGGAGAACGACATCGAGGGGCTCGACGACTTCGAGCTCGTGTGCTTCTTGGTGGTGAGGCCCAGATGCTAGGGCTTCCGAGCACGACCGAGGTGGGCCGACGCATACCCAAGGAGGCCTTCTACGGCCGCCTGAAGGTGAGCGCCGCGCTGCGCCAGTCCTTCATCGACGACGTCAAGCGCTTCGTGATCGCGAACTCGATAAAGACCTCCACGACCGGCATACCCGACGGGGAAAGCGTGCACGAGGTGCTCGTGGTGGAAGTGGCGCTCAAAGCCCGCCGCGTCCCCGAAGAGGTGCTGGCGCTTGTGGCCCAGGCGAACCCCCATAAGCTGCTGTTTGCGTGCACTTTCAACGACGAGGTTCGCCTCGCGGTGATGCTCAAGAGAATCGCTGTGGGAGAATGGCAAAGCGCCGGGGATACTTCCCTCACCCTGAAAGCGACGAGCATGGACGAGGTTTGGGACTCGATCGCCTCGCAAGTTGCGTATGGCGATACGGGCAGCGAAACCGCAACCGTTGACGAGCGCTTCGCGGCGGACGCCAAGCTCAAGGCACTGCGAGATGAGCTGGCACGAGTGGAGGCGCGCGGGCGCAAGGAGCGGCAGGTGGCGCGCAAGAACGCGCTTTTCGACAAGGCAAAGCAACTCAAGCGGCAGATCGCCGTCATAGAGGAAGGCAGATAGATGGAAAAGATCGAGATGGGCACGCCCGACGGCGCCGTCGAGAACATCGAGAAGATTGCGGAGCTTTTCCCACAGGTTATGACCGAGGTGGAAAACGCCGACGGTGAACTCGAGCGCGCCGTGGACTTCGACGCGCTGCGCGATCTTCTGGGTGATGTGACCGAAGGCCAGCGTGAGCGCTATCAGTTCACTTGGCCCGGCAAGCGCGAGGCAAAGGCCGAGGCGCGCCGCCCCATCTACAAGACGATGATTCCCGAGCCAGGCAAGTCTAAGGATTGGGACACCACGGAGAACCTCTATATCGAGGGAGACAATCTGGATGCTCTGAAAATCCTGAAGGAGACCTACGCCGGCAAGGTGAAGCTCATCTACATCGACCCCCCATACAATACGGGCCATGACTTCGTCTATGACGACGATTTCGCCCAGACGCGTGGCGAATACGACTCTGAGAGCGGCGAATACGACGAGAAGGGTGGCCGCCTGGTCGCCAACACCGAGAGCAACGGCCGGTTCCATTCGGACTGGTGCTCCATGATTTACCCTCGGTTGCTTCTTGCACGCGACCTTCTGACTCCTGACGGATTGGTGTTTATTAGTATTAATGCTTGCGAAGAAGTAAACCTTGTAAAGATATGTGACGAGATTTTTGGCCCAGATAATCGCGTGATGGACTTTGTCTGGAAGAACAAATATGGTCTTGGCGCACTTACAAAGGGGGCTGCAAGCCTTCATGAATACGTGCTCTGCTATGCAAAAAAATATCCCGATAATCTAGAAGCAGAGCTGTCGGGCTCTGAAATAGAAAAATACAACAAATTTGATTCAAAGCAGGCTATTCGGGGCGGCTATATTACTCAACCTCTTGCAACAAAAAGCAAAGATGATAGGCCGAACCTCGTTTATCCACTTGTCCACAATGGGATTGAAATATGGCCTGATAAACAGTGGATTTGGTCAAAGGAGCGGCTATTAAAAGCTTATGATAACGACGAGATCGTTATCAACGAAAAGAATGGGAAGTATAGCGTTCGGTTCAAGCAATACTTACGTGATGAGAATGGGGTAATGCGTAAAGGTAAACCCCTTTCGCTAATCACGAGTTGTTTCAACCAAGATGGCACAAAAGAGATCGACGGGCTATTTGGAAAGCGTGTTTTCGATTTCCCAAAGCCATCCCGCTTAATTCGAGATTTCGTTCTTTATCGTATTAACGATATCGATGATTCTGACTTTATTGTGATGGACTTCTTTTCAGGATCCGCTGCAACTGCTGATGCGGTTATGCAGGCAAATTCGATAGATGGAGGGAATCGTAAGTTTATATTGGTTCAGATTCCCGAGCAATGCGATGAAAAGACCGTCGCTGCGAAAGAAGGCTATCGGACTATTTGTGAGATTGGCGAGGCGCGTATCCGTCGTGCAGGTGAGAAGATCCGTGCCGAAATCGATGACTCGAATCGTCAGCTTGAGCTAGGTGCCGAACCCAAACCTTATCCCGATTTTGGCTTCCGCGTGCTGCGCATCGACTCCTCGAACTTCAAGGACTTCTACCTCACGCCTGACGAGACCGCCCAGGAGAGCCTTTTCGATTTCGCTGACAACGTAAAGGAGGGGCGCTCCGACCTTGATTTGCTCTTCGAGGTGCTGCCCAAGCTCGGCATCCCGTACTCCGCGAAGATCGAGGAGCGCGTGCTCGCCGGCAAGAAGGTGTTCTTTGTTGATGGCGACAAATTGGCGGCCTGCTTCGATGCGAACGTCGGCTCCGACACCATCGAGGAGATGGCGAAGGCAAAGCCCTGGTACGCCGTCATCCGCGACTCATCCATGGCCGACGACGCCACGCACGCCAACTACGAGGAGTTGTTCCGCACCTACAGCCCCGACACCGTTCCCCAAGTGATTTAAGGCGTCAACATGAAGTTCAAGTTCAAAGTACAGCAGTACCAAACCGACGCCGCAGACGCGGTGGCCTCGGTCTTCGAGGGGCAGCCCAACCAGGGCGCCTCCGTCTACCTGCGCGACCTGGGCCGCAAACCCAGGCGCGCGCAGGGCGAGATCGACTTCGGCGACGAGGGCACCGAGGGCTATGCCAATGCACCCGTCGCGCTTTCGGGCGCCGACATATTGGCAAACGTGCACGCGGTGCAGCGACGCAACCAGATCCCCGAGTCGGAGGAGCTTTTCTGCGGCATGGGAGCCTGCCAGCTGGACGTCGAGATGGAGACGGGCACCGGCAAGACTTACGTCTACACCAAGACGATGCTCGAGCTCAATCGTCTGTACGGCTGGTGCAAGTTCATCGTGGTGGTGCCATCGGTCGCCATCCGCGAGGGCGTCGCCAAGAGCCTGGAGAACACCCAGGAGCACTTCTTCTCCCAATACCACAAGAAGATCAGGTTCTTCATATACGACTCGGACAACCTGACCGAGCTGGATGCGTATTCCCAATCGAGCGACGTCAACTGCATGGTCATCAACATGCAGGCGTTCAACGCGTCAATGAAGGAGGGCGCCAAGAACAAGGCGGCGCGCATCATCTTCGACGAGCGCGACGAGTTCGGCAGCCGTAGGCCCATCGACGTCATAGCGGCGAACCGCCCCATTGTCATCTGCGATGAGCCCCAGAAGATGGGAAAAAAGGGGGTCGCGACCCAGAAGGGCATCGCCCGCTTCAACCCGCTGTTTGTGCTGAACTATTCGGCAACTCACAAGGAGAAGCACGACCTGGTGTATGCCTTGGACGCCTTGGACGCCTACAACCAGAAACTCGTCAAGCACATCGAGGTGAAGGGCTTCGCCCTCAAGAACATGCGAGGAACCGACGGCTACCTGTACCTGCGCGACATCGTGGTATCCAAGAACCGTGCTCCCGAGGCCGTTATCGAGTTCAAGTGCATGGGCGCGGGCGGCAAGGTGCGCAAGAGAACCGCGCGCTTTGGTGAGGGCGACAGCATCTACGACGCCAGCGGTTCGACGAAGCTCGAAGCGTACCGCGGCTACACCATCGCGAGTGGCAACGACGGCGTGGTCCCGCCTCAGGACGGACGCGCAGGCTACGTGCGCTTCCTGGACGGCTCTATCGGGGACGACGGGCGCATCTACATCGGCGAGGTCTACGGCGACTCCGCCGCCGATGACATGCAGCGCCTACAGATACGCGAGACGATCTTGAGCCACCTGCAGAAGGAGGAGGCGCTTTTCCGCCGCGGCATCAAGTGCCTGAGCCTTTTCTTCATCGACCAGGTGGCGAAGTACCGTGACCTCTCCGGCAACGGCGAGACCGTGGGCTACGGCAAGATCTTCGAGGAGGAGTACGAGGCCATCGTCTCCGACAGATTGAAGCACCCCACGCAGGACGACATCCTCAGCCCCTCCTACGCGCAGTACCTCGGGCGATTCGAGGCACGCTCGGTGCACTCCGGCTACTTCTCTGTGGACAAGAAGGGCAATGCCGTTGAGTCGAAGGCCGAGAAGAAGTCCGAGCGCGAGGA
The DNA here is from genome assembly GCF_002847525.1 of Schaalia odontolytica. Classification (GTDB taxonomy): domain Bacteria; phylum Actinomycetota; class Actinomycetes; order Actinomycetales; family Actinomycetaceae; genus Pauljensenia; species Pauljensenia odontolytica_B. Next base: position 165,823 of record NZ_PKKM01000004.1, read on the forward strand.
CGGCATCGGCATCAACGACGACGACGCGAAGCGTGCCTACGACCTGATCCTGCGCGATAAGGAGCGCCTGCTTTCGTTCGATGAGCCGGTGCGCTTCATTTTCAGCCACTCTGCGCTGCGCGAAGGCTGGGACAACCCGAACATCTTTCAGATATGCACGCTCAAGGAGTCGGGTTCTGAGACGAGCAAGCGCCAGGAGGTCGGCCGTGGCATGCGCCTGGCGGTTGACCAGGAAGGCAACCGCCAGGACGCCGCTCTGCTGGGACCCGACGAGGTGCACCGCGTGAACTTGCTCACCGTGATCGCGTCGGAGAGCTACGAGACGTTCGTGAGGGATTTGCAGACCGATATAAGCAAGAGCCTGCGCGAGCGCCCGAAGAAGGTGGAGATGAACCTGTTCAGCGGGTGCGACGTCGTGCTCGACGGCGAGACGGTCTCCTTCACCGAGGAGGAGTCGAAGCGCATCTACAAGGCTCTTTACAAGTGCGACCTCATCGACGACGACGACAAGCCGACCGCCGAGTTCCGCAAGGCTGTCGAGGGCGGCACCTTCGTGGAGTACTTCGTCGTGAAGCTGCCCGAGGGCATCGCCGACACCGCCCACGCCAAGGCGGTCGAGGCGCTGGTGAGAAGCGTCTACGACGCGCACGCACTCGACGGCATGATTGGGCGCGCCCAGGAGAAGATCACCGAGAACACGATGACCGACAACTTCGCCAAGCGCGAGTTCAAGGAGCTGTGGGCGCGCATCAACCGCAAGCACGCCTACACGGTGAGCTTCTCGGACGACGAGCTGAGGAGCAAGTCGATAGAGCGCATCAACGGCGATTTGCGCGTGAGCAGGCTGCAGTACACCCTGACGGTCGGCGGGCAGAAGTCACAGGCCACGCGCGACGAGGTGCAGGGCGGCTCGTCGTTCGACCGCACGCAGACCGAGACTCGCGACGTCGACGCCGGAACCACGTCCGTGGGCGTGACCTACGACCTCGTGGGCGAGGTGGCGCAGGCCGCTGCCATCACGCGCAGGAGCGCCGCGGCGATCCTCGCCGGCATCGACGCCAACGCGTTCGAGCTCTACCGAGTGAACCCCGAGGAGTTCATCAAGAAGGCCGCTGCGCTCATCGTGTCGGAGAAGGCGACGATGGTCGTTGAGCACATCAGCTACCACGAGATCGACGACGTCTACGACGAGGCTATTTTCACCGAGCGCATGCCCGACAACGCGAGCAAGGCGTACGAGGCTAAGAAGAACATCCAGCGCTTCGTGTTCCCTGACTCCGACGGCGAGCGCAGGTTCGCCGAAGACATGGACGCCGCCGCCGAGGTAGCGGTCTACGCCAAATTGCCTCGAACGTTCCAGATTCCCACACCGGTGGGCAACTACGCCCCCGACTGGGCTATCGCCTTCAAGGAGGGCAGCGTGCGCCACGTGTTCTTCGTCGCCGAGACAAAGGGCACCATGGACACGATGGAGCTCTCCGGCGTGGAAAACGCCAAGATCGCTTGCGCGAAGAAGCTCTTCAATGAGATGAGCACCAGCGACGTGCGCTACCACAACGTGGCAACGTACGAGGACCTGCTCGAGGTAATGGGCAGGATGAGCTAGGCAACGTTTATGGAAAGTAAGGATAATCAGAAGGATACAGTTCTTTCGATTTGTGCGAGCCCTTTGGCGTTCGCGAAATCGGCTCACTGGGAATTATTCGTCGGATAGATAGGCCTTTAAGGATGGATGCTGGAAAAGCAACGATAAGTGGCGTGCTCAACGGATCGCGCCTGCTCGAAATACCCTTTTACCAAAGGGCGTACGTCTGGGGAGAAGAGCAATGGGAGCGCTTCCTCGGCGACATGGAGTTCGTCACGGCCTCGAAGCGACCCTATTTCCTGGGCTCCATCATTCTGAAGCAGGCCTCCTCTGGCAACACCTGGTCTGAGGTGTCCGAGGTTCGTACCGTCATCGACGGCCAGCAGCGTCTCACAACCATGGTCATCTTCTTCAAGGCGCTTTGCGCGATAACCGACGCCGACTGGCTGTTCAAGCGAGATTTCGTTCTGGAGACCGGCGAAGTTGCCCTAAGGCACGGCAAGTACGACCGCCAGGACTTTGAGAGGGTCATCAGCGCCACGGGCTCTGAGTCCGTCGGGGGCTCCTCGGCCATAATCCTTGCCTACAATTACTTCCTCAAGAACATCGACCCCGAAAAGGTCGACAGGAACACGATAAAGTCGAACGTCCAGTTCGTCTGCATCGACCTCACCGAGGGCGAGGACGAGCAGCAGATATTCGACACCATCAACTCGCTCGGGGTGCGCCTGACAACGGCGGAGCTCCTTAAGAACTACTTCTTCAACCGCGAGAACGAGCAGGCGTTCAAAGAGTGCTGGGAAGACATCTTCGAGCCCACGGCGGAGAAGAGGGAGTATTGGGAGCAGGAGGTCGTTACCGGGCGCATCAAGCGCACGCTCATCGACCTCTTCTTCGACGCGTTCCTCCAGATTCTGGTCCAGGACAAGGAGCGTGGCGTCACGACTGAGGACAAACTCTTCTATTCGCGCACCTCCAACCTCTTCCAATCCTACAAGGATTTCATCGGCAAGTACTGCAACGGGGACAAGGACGAGATTCTCGACAGCATGAAGGCGTATGCTGGGGTGTTCGAGTCCACGTTCGACCCAAGCTGCTGCGACGCGGACGTCCCCTCCGCTCCCGGCGTCGAGCGCCTGAACGTGCTGATATTCGGCCTCAAGAACTCTACGCTCATCCCATATGTGCTATACGTTCGCAAGAACGCGGAGTCTTCGGGCGATGAATCCGAGGTCTTTGCCTTGCTCGAGAGCTACATCATCCGCCGAATGCTGGTCCGGGCGACCACGAAGAACTACAACAGGCTGTTCACCTCGCTGATCCTGAACGAAGTGAAGGACGCCGAGGCCCTGAGGAAGGCGCTCGAGGCCAATGAGGAGGCGACGACGTACATGCCCGGCGATGCCGAGGTTCGGACGGCGTTCGAGGAATCGTGCCTCTACAACCTTCAGTCCAAGGGCGTCCTCTATCTGCTGGAAAGCGCCATTCGCCCTGGCATGAGCAGCACGGCCCTGCTCGGGTTCAACCAGTACTCCCTCGAGCACATGATGCCCAAGAAGTGGCGCAACAAATGGGGAGCCCTCGATGACGAGGCTGCCACCCGAAGGGACCGGAAGCTCCTCACGCTCGGCAACCTCGCCATCATCACGCATTCTCTCAACGCCTCCATCCGCGACGCAGATTGGACCACCAAGAAGCAGGGAAACGGATACAACGACGGCTTGGCCCTCTGCGCCGCCGGCCTAGCGACAATGGCCGACGTTTTGGAGAAAGAGTCTTGGGATGAGGACGACATCGCCGATCGTGCCGAATGGCTTGCGAACAAGGCGTTGGAGGTCTGGCGCTAGGCCTATCTTCGTCCCATTTCAAAGATGCTTGCGGTGTCGGAGCCTACGTCCACGACACCTGTCGTCGGCTCTTCCAAAGACGCGGTTCGTGGCAACGCCTCAACCGCTGGCGTGTCATCAGGCTCGCCAAGCGCCAGGAAGAATCCCATCACAAGCTCGACTCACGGCTGCAAGGACTCGCTCAGCTCGCCATAGGATGCCACCAGGCTCACTTCCTTGGCCAACTCCGCCATCGAGTCCTTCAACGCCTTTTGAACGCTCACAGAGGGCCTCACCTCAACTTGGGTATCGGTGAGCTTGGCAATGATGTAGTCCTGCCGGTTCATGCCGTTCCAGGCAGCCAACTCGCATATGAGGTTGTGCTCCTCGGGCGTGCAACAAAACACCATCGTCTTGTTGCGCTTGCGGGCGCTGTTCTCGCACGGCATCCTTCTTACCCCCTCGCCCCCGTCGAGCGCGGCGGCCATCTAGTCCCGCTTCATGGGGAACAGGTGCGCATAGCGGTAGGTGATGCCCGCCGTCTCGTGCCCCATATGATCGGCGATTGCGAGCGCCGTGAAACCCATGTTGATGAGCAGGCTAACGTGGCTGTGGCGCAAGTCGTGGATTCTGATGCGCTTCACGCCCGTCTTTCTGCAGCCGCTCGTGCTGGGCTTCGACGAGAGGGCCGAGCACAGCCCTATGCTGGCTCAGGCGATCAAGGCGTGGAAGCGTGTGATTGATTCGGAAAAAGCCGGCGAGATGACCCCCGAAGAGGTGGCCGATTGGAAGGCGAGTTTCGGGGCAAAATAAAGCCACCGAGGGCAATGATTCGAATCAAAATCGCAGCTCAAAGCGCAATAAAGACCCCCGAAACCGCTTGATTTCGGAGGTCTTTCCAATCTGTCATTCCCGTTTGTTGCAGGTGGCTTGGTGGCGTCTGACCACTCATGACGCGCCGTGGCGCTCTGGGAATGATTTCAGGTGGCTTGCAAGAATCGGGGTTAGGTCACTCCCACTCGATGGTGGCCGGGGGCTTGGAGGTCACGTCGAGGACGACACGGTTGACCTCGGGCACCGAGTTGGTGATGCGCGTGGAGATGCGGGCCAGGACGTCGTAGGGCAGGCGCGTCCAGTCGGCCGTCATCGCGTCCTCGGAGGACACGGGGCGCAGCACGATCGGGTGACCGTAGGTGCGGCCGTCACCCTGGACGCCCACGGAACGCACGTCGGCGAGCAGGACGACCGGGCACTGCCAGATCTCCTGATCCAGGCCGGCCGCCGTGAGCTCCTCGCGGGCGATCAGGTCGGCGGCGCGCAGGATGTCCAGGCGCTCGCGCGTGACCTCGCCGATGATGCGGATGCCGAGGCCGGGGCCCGGGAAGGGCTGGCGGTTCACCAGGTAGTCGGGCAGGCCCAGCTCGCGACCGACCGCGCGCACCTCGTCCTTGAAGAGGGTACGCAGGGGCTCGACCAGCTCGAAGGTCATATCCTCGGGCAGGCCGCCCACGTTGTGGTGGCTCTTGATGTTGGCCGCCCCCTCGCCGCCGCCGGACTCGACGACGTCGGGGTACAGGGTGCCCTGGACGAGGAACTTCACCTCGCCGCCGGCGGCGCCGATCTCTTCGATGACCTGCTTCTGGGCGGCCTCGAAGGAGCGGATGAACTCGCGGCCAATGATCTTACGCTTCGCCTCGGGCTCGGTGACGCCGGCCAGGGCGGACAGGAAGCGCTCGGACTCGTCGCACGTGATGACGCGAATACCCATGCCGCGCGCGTAGTCGTTCTCGACCTGCTCACGCTCGCCCGCACGCAGCAGGCCGTGGTCGATAAAGAAGCAGGTCAGCTGATCGCCGACAGCCTTGTGCACGAGGGCCGCAGCCACGGAGGAGTCCACGCCGCCGGACAGGGCGCAGATGACCTGCGCGTCGCCGACCTGCTCGCGGATCTTCTCAACCTGCTCATCCACGATGGAACCGGCGGTCCACGTGGGTTCCAGGCCCGCACCCTCGTACAGGAAGTTCTTCAGCGCGTCCTGGCCGAACTGGGAGTGGCCCACCTCGGGGTGCCACTGCAGGCCGTAGAGGCGACGCTCACGCGACTCGAAGGCCGCGACGGGGGTCTCGGTGGTCGACGCGGTGACGGTGAAGCCCTCGGGCGCGCCCTGGACAGCGTCGCCGTGGCTCATCCACACGATCTGGTCGTCGGGGGTGCCGCTGAACAGGCAGGAGTCACCGGCAACGGTGGCCTCGGTGTGCCCGTACTCGCGGGTGCCCGTGCGACCGACCGTGCCGCCGAGGGTGTGGGCCATGGTCTGGAAGCCATAGCAGATGCCCAGGACGGGCACACCGGCCTCGAAGATCGCAGGATCGACGGAGGGCGCACCCTCCTCGTACACGGAGGACGGACCGCCGGACAGGATGATGGCGGCGGGCTCCTTGGCGAGCATGTCCGCCACGCTCATGGTGTGGGGGACGATCTCGGAGTAGACGTTGGCCTCACGCACGCGGCGCGCGATCAGCTGGGCATACTGCGCGCCGAAGTCGACGACGAGGACGGGGTGCATGTCAGAAGCGTTCACCCTGCCAATGGTACCCGCGCGCGCCCCGCCCCGTCGCGCTCCATTACGCATGTCACCACTGCGCACGGCGGATACGGCGACGGCCCCGCCCCCGGGTAGGGACGAGGCCGACTCGCGTAACGCTGGAGCGCGCGGCTCAGCGGAAGATGGAGCGCAGCACCGGGAAGACGCCGGTCGCCACGGCGGCCTTAACCAGGTCGCCGATGATGAAGGGAACGAAGCCCTTCATCAGACCCTGCTCGATCGTCATGTGCGCGAAGGGGATCATCCAGGCCAGGCCCAGGATGTACACGGAGAACAGGGAGACGACGGCGGTCGGCGCCATGGTGACAATGCGGCGGTCGGCGCCACGCTGGGCTGCCAGGCCGGCGATCGCGGCGACGAGGAGGTAGCCGAGGATGTAGCCGAAGGAGGGGAAGGCCCAGCCGACGTTCGTGCCGGTGAAGACCGGGGCGCCGGCGATGCCAAGAATCACGTACGTCGCGACGGAGGCGAGGCCTCGGCGCGCACCGAGGGTCGTGCCGACCGAGAGCGCACCGAGCGTGCCGAGCGAGACGGGCACGGGGGTGAAGGGCAGCGGGATAGAGATGCGAGCCAGGACGATCATGGCGATCGTTCCGGCGGCAACCAGCGCGATCTCGCGGGCGATCGTGCCACCGAGGCGGTCGGCGAGGACGCGGTTCTCGCGCGCGGCGACGGGGGAAGCGGTCAGGGTGGTCATGCGATACCTTTCAACAGGGCCAACGGCCTTTAATTCAATACTTGAACGATATGCTGCCCCGGCTCCCCTGTCAACCACAGACACCAAGATCTCAGGGGGCGAGCGCCACACCGGCGCTCGCCCCCTGGAGCCCATGAACGGGAATGATCAGTGCGCGAAGTGGCGCGTGCCCGTCAGGTACATCGTGATGCCCGCGGCGTTCGCCGCATCGATCGACTCCTGGTCACGCACGGAACCACCGGGCTGGACGACGGCCTTGACGCCGGCATCGATGAGCACCTGCAGGCCATCCGCGAAGGGGAAGAACGCATCCGACGCGGCAACCGCGCCGATGGAACGCTGCTCGGGAGCCTCGGCCACAACCTCGGAGGCGCGAGCACCGCCCGCACTGTCCACGGCGGAGGCCGCCGCGTCACCCGTCGAGCGCGAGCCCAGCGTGTTCGCACGCTCAACCGCCAGCTTGCAGGAGTCCACGCGGTTCACCTGGCCCATGCCAACGCCCACCGAGGCGCCATCCTTGACCAGCAGGATCGCATTCGAACGAACCGCGCGCACCGTGCGCCACGCGAACTCCAGGTCCGCCAGCGTCGCCTCGTCGGCGGGAGCGCCGGCCGCGAGCGTCCAGTTCTCCGGGGAATCGCCCGGCGCGTCGATGTCGTCGCGCTCCTGGACCAGCAGGCCGCCGCTGATCTGCTTGAACTCGTACGAGCCGCGAGCCGGGGGCTCAACCTGCAGGACGCGCAGGTTCTTCTTCGCGCTCAGCACCTCGAGCGCGCCCTCCTCGTAGTCGGGGGCCAGCACGACCTCGGTGAAGATCGGGACGATCTGGCGGGCCAGCTCCACGCTCACCGGGCGATTCACGGCGATCACGCCGCCAAACGCCGACACGGGGTCGCAGGCATGCGCGAGGCGGTGCGCCTCGGCCACATCGTCGGCCACCGCGATACCGCAGGGGTTCGCGTGCTTGATGATCGCGACGCAGGGGCGCTCGTGATCGTAGGCGGCGCGCAGGGCGGCGTCGCCATCCGTGTAGTTGTTGTAGCTCATGGCCTTGCCGTGCAGCTGGCGCGCGTTCGCGATGCCCGGGACCAAGGCCTCGTCGTCGGCATCCTCGTCCTCGAAGGACTCATCGATCTCGCGGTACACGGCAGCGCCCTGGTGCGGATTCTCGCCGTAGCGCAGCGACTCCACGCGCTCGAACGCGTCGGCGACGAACACGGGCATACCCGAGGTCTGCCCCTCCTCCTCGGGGACGTCCACCACGTAGTCTTCCTCGGTCTGGTAGCCCAGCGACTCCAGGAAGGCCGCGTCGGAGGCATCCAGGTGGGTCTCGGCGGCATCGTCGAGTGTCTCGCGCACGTCCTCGAGATCCAGCTCGTCGGCCAGCCAACCGGCAATCGCCAGGTCGTAGGTCGCCGTGTGGGCGAAGGCCTCGGCGGCCAGCACGCGGCGCTGCTCGAGGGTGAAGCCCTCCCCCGCCACGGCCTCGGCTACATCCGCGTAGCGCTCCGGGGAGGTCACGACCGCGACCGACGGGTGATTCTTCGCGGCGGCACGCACCATGGACGGGCCACCGATGTCGATCTGCTCGACGCACTCATCGAAGGACGCGCCCGACGCAACCGTGTCCTGGAACGGGTACAGGTTGCACACGACCAGGTCAAAGGCCTTGATGCCCAGCTGGGCGATCTGCTCGCGATGAGCCGCCTTACGCTGATCGGCCAGGATGCCGGAATGAATGAAGGGGTGCAGGGTCTTCACGCGCCCCTCGAGCACCTCGGGGAAGCCGGTCACGTCGTCGACTGGGGTGACGGCCACGCCTGCCGCCGCAATGCGCGCGGCCGTGGAGCCGGTGGAGACGATCTCCACGCCGGCCTCGCCAAGGGCGCGGGCAAGATCCTCCAAGCCCGTCTTGTCATACACAGAGATCAGGGCCCGCTTGATAGGGCGCACGTCGATGGGTTCCAGGTTGTCCAGGGAGACGGACATAGTTCCTCCAGGTTGAGACCAAACCCAGGCGCCCAGGCGGGCGACGCCTCGCGGGAAATGCGGCCGCTCCCCGGTGGTCATCCACCCTCGCCAGTCGCGGCGACTCCCAGTCTAGTTCAGGCCCTCGCGCCGCGTCGCCTTCGCCTCGGGGTCTTCCTCGTCACCTTCAGCCTGGACCGGTTCGATGTCCGCGGCATCCTCGGCGGCAGTTTCGCAAGTGTCCTTAGGCATCTCGTCCGCGTCCTGCTCGTCCGCGTCGGCCACCGCTTCGAGATCCTCGGCCTCGTCGGCGCTTGCGTCCGCGTCGCCGGGTTCCTCGGGTTCGGAAGCCTCAGCCCAGGCCTCGTCCGTCGTCGAGGCGCCGGCCCCCACGCGGGACGCACGCTCGGCAGCGCGGCGGCGCAGGGCCTCACCCTCGTTGCGCACACGACCGGCACCCTCGCCGAGGAGGGCGCGAGTCGTCGGGTGGCTCGCCAGGGCGATGATCAAGGCAGGCAGGGCAATCTCGAGCACGAGAGCGAGCGTCACCCACCCCACGCGCGGGCCCATCGACGACAGGCGCACGGAGCCCATGCTCATCGTCGCGCTCCACATCCACAGGGCCGTCACCGAGGCGACGATCACCGAGGACAGGACACCCTGGGCAGTCTGGTGCAGCAGGTGCTCACGACGGAACGACCGCGACGCGACAACACCAAGGCCAATGCCCAACATGATCGGCGCAAGAATCACCCACATGCCGGGGGCCGTCTCCGGGACGGCTCCAAGGAGCGGAATCGGCGGAATCGGGCCGGTGCCCGCCACCACCGGAGAATGCAGCGAATCCGTCGCCGTCAGGAAACCCGCGCCCGACCACCAGGAGGCAGCCCACGCCATGACCGTGGGCGCAAAAAGCAGCTGAGCCCCCACGATAAAAGCGGTATCCGCGCCCGAGGCAGCACCCAGAATCTCCTGGATCCCAGCCATGCGGCTCCACCCCGCCACGAGCGCAATCACCGACGCCACCGCAGACGCAGCAACGAGCGCGAGGACCGACAGGCCTCCCAGCTTCAGGCCACCCGAAATCCAGTGCTGCATCGACGGGGCCTCATTGTCGCGCGAATACCCCGACGCAACGAACCACACCGATCCGATCAGCGGAATCAGAATCGCGCCGAGCGTGCCCGTCCACCAGTGCGAATAGATGCCCGACGCGCCCGCCAGCAGCCAGGAGGTGAGAAGAAAACCAGGCACCGCGAACAGCGCCGCGCTGCGCGGGAAACCAGCCGTGTTACGCAGCAGGAGCCGCACCAGCACGATCAGCAGGGCGCCCACCAGCGTCGGAATCGCGCGGTAATGCACTCCCCCAACCACCGACGTTCCGCCAATGACAGCGGCCCACAGGTCACCACCCAGGCCGAGAGCATCACGCGGCGTCGTGTCATTCATCCACGAGTTCGAACGCAGCGTCAGGTACGCGATCATCGTGAACACCGTGATCAGCGCCCAGCCCGCAAAGGCCGCCTCAATGCCCGCGAGCACACCGCGCGCCCACCCCTGCGGGACGGCCACACGGATCGTCGCCCGGTCCGGCACGTACGTGGTCGTGGTCCGCCGGGGGCTGGGTACTTCTCTGATGCGCTCGCTCACAGGCCCATAGTGTCAGAATCGGCCCGGGGCCGCGACGCTGCGCGCCGACCCCGGGCCGATTTGTGCTGTGACGTTAGCGCGAGAGGATCTCGCGCGCGATCTGCGCCGTCTGCGAAGGGGTGCGACCCACGCGCACGCCCACGGCCTCGAGCGCCTCCGCCTTCGCGGCAGCCGTACCGGACGAGCCGGACACGATCGCGCCCGCGTGGCCCATGGTCTTACCCTCGGGGGCCGTGAAGCCCGCGATGTAGGCGACGACGGGCTTGGTCATGTTCTCCTGGATCCAGGCGGCCGCACGCTCCTCGGCGTCACCACCAATCTCACCGATCATGATGACGAGGTCGGTGTCCGGGTCAGCCTCAAAAGCCGCCAGCGCGTCGATGTGGGTGGTGCCCACAACCGGGTCGCCGCCGATACCCAGGCACGTCGTGAAGCCGAAATCGCGCAGCTCGTACATGAGCTGGTAGGTCAGCGTGCCCGACTTGGAGACGAGGCCGAGGCGGCCCGGTCCCGTAATGTCCGCCGGGGTGATGCCCAGGTTCGCCTGCCCGGGCGAGATGATGCCGGGGCAGTTCGGGCCGATCAGGCGCACGCCCGCCGCGAGCGCGCGCTCGACGACAATCGTGGAATCCTGGACGGGAATGCCCTCGGTGATGAGGACGATCGTTTCGATGCCCGCGTCGATGGCCTCGAGGGCGGCGCCCTTCGCGAAGGCCGGGGGCACGAAGATGACGGAGGCGTTCGCGCCGGTGGCCTCGCGGGCCTCGGCGACCGTGCCGAAGACGGGGACCTCGACCTGGCCGTCGGTCACCTTGTCGGCGCCCGGGCCGTAGCCCTGCACGTCGAAGGTGACGGTCGTGCCGGCCTTGCGCGGGTTCGTGCCGCCCACGATGGCCGTGCCGGCGCTCAGCATGCGCTGGGTGTGCTTGCGGCCCTCGGCGCCGGTCATGCCCTGGACGATGACCCGGGTGTCAGAGTTGACGAAGATAGTCATGGTGTTCTCCTGCGGTTCTCGGGTCGTTACTTCGACGAGGCCTGTGCGGCGAGCTCAGCTGCACGCCGGGCCGCGCCGTCCATCGTTTCTTCCATGTGGACGAGCGGGTGCGCAGCCTCGGCAAGAATCGCGCGGCCCTCCTCGACCTTGTTGCCGTCAAGGCGCACGACGAGGGGCTTCGAGGCCGCGTCGCCCAGCGTCTCGAGCGCGCCGATGATGCCTCGGGCGACCTGGTCGCACGCGGTGATGCCGCCAAAGACGTTAACGAACACGGAGCGAACCTGCTCGTCGCCGAGGATGATGTCCAGGCCCTTCGCCATGACCTCGGCCGAAGCGCCGCCGCCGATGTCGAGGAAGTTCGCGGGCTTCATTCCGCCGAACTCCTCGCCGGCCATCGCAACCACGTCGAGCGTCGACATGACCAGGCCCGCGCCGTTACCGATGATGCCGACCTGGCCCTCCAGGCGCACGTAGTTAAGCCCGGCTGCCTTCGCTGCGGCCTCGCGCGGATCCTGCGCGGCCACGTCCACCAGCTCGGCGTGGCCGGGGTGGCGGAAGCGCGCGTTGTCGTCGAGGGTGACCTTGCCGTCGACCGCCCACACGGAGCCGTCGGGGCTGGAGACCAGCGGGTTGACCTCGACCAGGGTCGCATCCTCATCACGGTAGACGGTCCACAGGGTTTCGAGGACGGGGGCGATGGCCTCGGCCGTTGCCTCGCCGAAGCCCGCTTCCTTCGCGATGTGGCGGGCGACCTCGGCGTCGATGCCGACGGTGGGATCGAGGGGGACGCGGGCCAGGGCCTCGGGGCGTTCCTTCGCGAGTGTCTCGATATCCATGCCACCTTCGCGCGAACACATCGCCAGGTGGCGGCGGTTCGAGCGATCCAGCAGGATCGAGAAGTAGTATTCGGCGGCAATGTCCGCGCCGACAGCGATCATGACCTTCTTGACGATGTGGCCCTTGATGTCGAGGCCGAGGATCGCCTCAGCCTTCTCGTAGGCTTCGTCGGCGGTGTGGGCGAGCTTAACGCCGCCGGCCTTGCCGCGGCCACCGGTCTTGACCTGCGCCTTGACGACCAGCAGCGACGCACCGTCCGCCAGGAGCTCGCGCGCACCCTCGCGCGCCTCTTCGGGGGTTGACGCCAGGCGGTAGTCGAGCACGGGCACGCCGTGCTCCTTGAACATCTGCCGGGCCTGATACTCGTAGAGATCCACCTTATTCCCTCCGTTGAACGTGGTGTGGTCAGCGCAATAATTCTAACGTGCGACCGGCATAAACGCGCCATTTCCTCCCATTATCAAGGCTTGTCACGGCCTTGACCAGAAGGCGCTTTCCCTTTGTCAACGCTTTGCGTTGCGGGGCGGATCGGGGGTCGCATCTCCCGCGTGGCCGGACCGCGGCGCCCGAGGGCAGCAGGCCGGGCCCAGACAAATGTCGCATGCAATTCCCCCACGACACGAATCGATGCACGCTCAAAAACCGCAGAATATCAACGATTAGATTTCAATATTTGAAATACGCTCAGGGGAATTGCATGCGAAATTGATGGGCGGTGGCAGGGCCTGGCCGGGCTTCGAGGCGGGGCCTAGCTGCGGCGTCCGTGGGCGGAGGCGGGGCCAGGCCGCGGTGCTGGTCGGCGGCGGCAGGGCCAGGGCGGGCCTCGAGATCGACCACTCCGAGCGAAGCTCGCGTGTGGCGATCTCGCGGGCGGGCCGCCGCCGACCAGCACACACAGCGGCCAGGCCCATCAAAGCAGGCCAAGCGACGGTCGAAAACCAGCCGGGCCCTCCGGCGCCCGGAACACCCGTGGGACCACAAGCAACCCGGCCCAGCAGGAAACGCTACGAAATCTTCTCCATCGGAGCCATGCGCACGAGCAGGCGCTTCTCGCCCAGGCCGAAACGGATGCGGGCCACGGTGCGCGGCCCCTCGCCTTCGATGCCGGTGACGGTTCCGGCGCCCAGGGTCGCGTGCTTGATGCGGTCTCCGACCTTGAGGGAGAGCACCGGCTTGTCCTCGGCGGGCTTGGCGGCGGGAGCCACGCCCATGCGGGTCACCTTGCGCACGCCGGCGGGCTGGGCGGAGGCGCCGCCACGGCCGGAGCCAAAGGCACCCGTGTCGGTATCGCCCCACGGGTCGCGTCCCTCGGCGCGACGGGAGCGCCCGTAGGAACCGGAACCGTACGCCCCGGACCCGTAGGATCCGCCGTAGGACGCGCGCATGCGCTCCCCCGACGTGGCTGCACGGCGCACGTCGAGGAGCTCGGCGGGGATGTCGTCGAGGAAGCGCGAGGGCGGCATCTCCTGCGGGGTGCCCCAGGCGCTGCGCACGGCCGCGCGCGTGAGGTAGAGGCGTTCGCGCGCCCGCGTGATGGCCACGTACGCGAGGCGACGTTCCTCCTCAAGCTCGCTTTCATCGCCGAGGCTGCGCTGGTGCGGGAAGGTGCCGTCTTCCATGCCGGTGACGAACACGACCGGGAATTCGAGGCCCTTCGCGGTGTGGACGGTCATGAGGGTGACCTGCCCGCCGCGCTCGCCCTCTGCGGGCACCTGGTCCGAGTCAGCAACGAGCGCGACGCGCTCGAGGAAGTCCGCGAGGGTCCCGCCGGGAGCGTCGGCCGCGAAGGCACCCGCGACCGAGTGCAGTTCCGCCAGGTTTTCCACGCGCGAGGCGTCCTGCGGGTCCTCGCTGCGGCGCAGTTCAGCCAGGTAGCCGGTGCGGTCTAGGACCTCTTCGAGGATGTCGGCTTGCGATGCACCTCGCGCCTCCGCGGCTCGCAGTGTCTCGATGAGTCCCCAGAATGCAGCCGCCGACTTCGCGGCGCGCGGGGTGATCCCGAGGACCTCGGGAGCACTCTCGGCAGGGGACGAGGCCGGTGCCGCAGCCGCGTTCTCATCCGCAGCCTCGCCCACACCGGGGTTCTCCCCCGCCGCTTCACCTGAGGAAGCAGACACAGAAGAACCAGCCGAGGCCTCGTCCGGGGACGCGGAACGCGCGAGCGCGTCGACGTCGATCCCCTCGCCCTCACCCGCGGGGCAGCCGGCGCGCAGCCACAGGTGACGCAGGGCGGCGCCAAACGAGATGCCGTAGTGGGCGGCGTGCGCGGCGATCGCTTCTTCGGCCTTCGCTCCGATGCCTCGCTTGGGGACGTTGAGAACGCGGCGGGCCGCGACAGTGTCGTCAGGGTTGGAGATGACCTGCAGGTACGCCAAGGCGTCCTTGATTTCGCGGCGCTCGTAGAAGCGGGTGCCGCCGACGACGCGATACGGGATGCCCTGGCGCACGAGGAGTTCCTCCAGCGCGCGGGACTGCGCATTCGTGCGGTAGAAGACCGCGATGTCGCCCCACTCGACGCCCGAGTCCGCGAGGCGGTCGATCTCGCCGACGACGAAGCGGGCCTCGTCGTGCTCGGAATCGGCGGCGTCCAGGGTGATGAGCGCGCCATCGCCCGAGGCCGTCCACAGGTTCTTCGCGCGGCGCCCCGTGTTGCGGGCGATGACCGCGTTCGCAGCCGACAGGATGTTCTGCGTCGAGCGGTAGTTCTGCTCGAGCAGGATCGTGCGCGCGCCCGTGAAGTCGCGCTCGAACTCCTCGATGTTGCGGATCGTGGCGCCCCGGAAGGCGTAGATCGACTGGTCGGAGTCGCCCACGACCGTCAGCTCGGCGGGCTCCACGCCGTCCTTGCCGTCCCCCACGAGAGCGCGCACGAGGACGTACTGCGCGTGGTTCGTGTCCTGGTATTCGTCCACGAGGATGTGGCGGAAGCGCCGGTGGTAGTGCTCGGCGATCAGCGGGTTTTCGCGCAGCAGGTCGACCGTACGCATGATGAGGTCGTCGAAGTCGAGCGCGTTCGAGGCGCGCATGCGCTTGTCGTACTCGACGTAGGCGTCCGCGACGATGCGCGAGACCGGGTCCTTGCCCGCCGTCTCCGCGTAGCGCGCCGGGCCGATCAGCTCGTTCTTCGCGTCCGAAATGCGCGCCGCGACCATCTTTGGGGTGAAGCGCTTAATGTCCACGTCCATGGCCTTGAGGACCATCTGGATGAGGCGCTGGGAATCCTGGGCGTCGTAGATCGTGAAGGACGAGGACAGCCCGGCCGCCTCGTGCTCGTAGCGCAGCAGGCGCACGCACGCCGAATGGAAGGTCGACACCCACATGCGACGAGCGTCGTCACCCACAAGGGAGCCCGCGCGCTCGCGCATCTCGGCTGCCGCCTTGTTCGTGAAGGTGATCGCCAGAATCTCCCCCGCCCGCGCGCGGCCCGTGGCCAGCAGGTAGGCGATGCGGTGCGTGAGCACGCGCGTCTTACCGGAGCCCGCGCCTGCCAGGATCAGCAGCGGCGAGCCCGCGTGAGTGACGGCCTCGCGCTGACGATCGTTGAGGCCGCGCGTCAGCGACTCGGGGTCCACGCCCGGGCGCGAGGGACGCTCCCAGCCGGACGAAAAACCACCCGAGGACGCGGGAGGCTCCCACGCCGACGGCGCACCCGATGCCCCACCCGGCACGGCGATCTCCGGCCACGCGTCGGAACCCAAGGCGTCCTCCACGTCAAAGGCGGGCACCTCCGGCGGCACGTAGTCGTCCTGAAAACCACCGTCGGGGCCGATCAGGAAACCAAGGTCAGGCAAAGAAGTCGAGTCACTCATCGCCTCCAAGGGTAAACCGCCCCACCCTCACCTGCGACCCCCGCCCGGGTGGCGCCAACCACGAAAGGCGGCACACAACGAGGCCGGCGCCTCCCCGCGCTGATACGCGACGGAAACCCCGGCCTCGTCGAAGCGATTACTTCTTGCGGTACAGCGACTTCGTCGCGTACACCGGCTCCGTCGTCACCTGGATGCCCAGCGAGCGGAAGATGCCCTCGTCCACGGGGCCCAGGATGACCGACTCGTGCACGTCGCAGTCGCGCAGCGAGCTCAGCTTGTCCAGTGCGCGGCGCGCGTTGTCGTCGCCGTTGGCGCTGACCGCGAGCGCGATGAGGACCTCGTCGGTGTGCAGGCGCGGGTTGCGCGAGCCCAGGTCGCGGGTCTTGAGACGCTGGATCGGCTCGATCGACTCCGGGGCGAGGAGCTGGACCTCGTCCGGCAGGCCGGCGAGCTTCTTGAGGGCGTTGAGCAGCATCGCCGAGGAGCAGCCCAGCAGCGCCGATGTCTTGCCCGTGACGATCTGGCCGTCGGGCAGCTCGATCGCGGCGGCCGGCTCGCCCGTGGCCTCGGCCAGCTCGAGGGCCGGACGCACGACCGGGCGGTCCATGCGCCCCACACCCACGCGGCTCATCAGCAGGGAGATGCGCGCCGACTGCACGGGCTCGCTCATTTCCTTTTTCTCGGTCACGAGGGCCTTGTAGTAGCGGCGAATGATCTCCTGGCGCGAGGCCTCCTTGCAGGCCTCGTCGTCGACGATGCAGTGGCCCGCCATGTTGACGCCCATGTCCGTGGGGCTCTTGTACGGGGAGGATCCGAGGATCTTCTCGAAGAGGCGGTTCAGGACCGGGAAGATTTCGACGTCGCGGTTGTAGTTGACCGTCTTGATCCCGTACGCCTCCAGGTGGAAGGGATCAATCATGTTGACGTCGTCGAGGTCGGCGGTGGCCGCCTCGTAGGCGATGTTCACCGGGTGATCGAGCGGAATGTTCCAGATCGGGAAGGTCTCCCACTTCGCGTACCCCGACTCGATCCCGCGCTTGTGGTCGTGGTACAGCTGCGACAGGCAGGTCGCCATCTTGCCGGAGCCCGGGCCGGGAGCCGTGACAACGACGAGGTTGCGGCTGGTCTCCACGTACTCGTTGGCGCCGTAGCCCTCGTCCGAGACGATGCGCTCGACGTCCGAGGGGTAGCCGGGGATCGGGAAGTGGCGGTAGACGCGGATGCCGAGCTTCTCGAAGCGTTCCTTCACCTCGGCGGCCGCCTTGTTGTCATCCGTCCACTGCGTGATGACGACGGAACCAACGTACAGGCCACGCTCACGGAACTCGTCGATCTGGCGCAGAACCTCGTCGTCGTAGGTGGTTCCCATGTCGGCGCGGACCTTGCGGCGCGCGAAATCCTTGGCATTAACGGCGACGATGATCTCGACCTCGTCGGCCAGTTCGCGCAACATACGCACCTTGTTGTCGGGCGTGAAGCCGGGCAGAACACGCGATGCGTGCATGTCGTCGATCAGCTTGCCACCGAACTCCAAATACAGCTTGCCGCCGAATTCGCTTCGTCGCTGGGCGATGTGTCGAGACTGCATCTCGACGTACTGATCACTATCAAAACCGATGCGGTGCATGCATCCTCCGAGGTCGCGGATTGAAAGGGGCCGTCCGTGCGGGGCGGTCAGGCGCTGTCACGCTCTCGGGATTCCATTGTAGGCACGCAAGGGCCGCGCGCTATGGGTGGGGCGCGCGAAAGGGGTCCGACCTCACACGATGTGTCGCTGCATCGCCCAGCGCGTCAGCTCGTTGCGGTTGGAGAGCTGGAGCTTGCGCAGGACCGCGCTCACGTGGGTTTCGACGGTCTTGATGGAGATGAACAGGTCGTGGGCGACTTCCTTGTACGTGTAGCCGCGGGCGATGAGGCGCATGACCTCCTGCTCGCGGGCGGACAGGAGGTCCAGCTCGGTGTCGGTCGTGGAGACCTCGCCGGTACCGAAGGCGTCGAGAACGAAGCCGGCGAGGCGCGGGCTGAAGGCAGCGTCCCCGGCGGCGACGCGGCCGATGGCCTCGACGAGATCGGGGGTGGAGATTGACTTGGTGACGTATCCGCGGGCGCCCGCGCGGATGACCTGGACGACGTCCTCGGCGGCATCAGAGACGGACAGTGCCAGGAAGTGCAGCCCCTCGATGTCGCGGCACGTACTGGCCACTTCGGCCCCGCCTCCGCCGTTTCCGCCGGGCAGGTGCACGTCGAGGAGAGCCACGTCCGGGGTGAGCGCGCGGCAGGCTGCGATGGCGCCCTCGACGTCGGAGGCGTCACCGACGACCTCGAGGTCGGCCCCTGAGTTTTCGAGCTCGGCGCGCACGCCTGCCCGAACCATGGGGTGATCGTCGATGACGAGGATGCGGATGGTCACTGTGTCCTCCCGTTGGGCGCTGTTTCTTCCAGGATATCGGAGCGCGGCACGCTCAGAGCGATTTCGGTTCCGCGGGCGAGACGCCTGATCGTGGCGTTACCCCCGGCGCGGCGCATGCGTCCGACGATAGAGTCACGCACGCCGTGGCGGTCGGCCGCGATGGTGGCGGGGTCGAATCCTTCGCCGTTGTCTTTGACGAAGGCTTCAACGGCTCGGGGGCGCACCTCGACGTAGACGGAGACGGGTGGGGCGCCGTGGCGCACGGCATTTTGACAGGCCTCGGCGAGGGCCGCGACGAGTGCGAGCTCGCCGGGTCCCGGGCGCATGTCGCCCACGACGACGACGCTGATGGGCACGCCGTAGCGGCTCTCGACGCCCACGACCGCCTCGGTGACGGCGGCCTCGAGGGAGTCGGCGGCCTGCGCGTGGCCCGTGTAGAGCCAGGCGCGCAGCTCGCGCTCCTCGGTGAGGGCGATGGCGCGCACGCGGGCGGGATCCTCGGCCGAGGCCCGGATCAGGGTGAGTGCTTGAAGCACGGAGTCATGCAGGTGGGCGGCGATGTCGGCGCGTTCGGATTCGCGCACACGCTGTGCCTGGGCCTGCGACAGGTCCTTCGTGGTGCGCAGCCACATGGGAACGAAAGCGAAGAGTACGCCTGCCACCAGGGCAGCACCGATGAGGCCGCCACGCAGCAGGATCACCGGCGGGTTGTCGCGAGAGGCAACCATGACGACGCCGAGGCTGAGCAGCAGGAGGCCGGCGGCAACAATGCCGACGAAACGCAACGATCGCCACCCGTTCACATCACGGCTCTGGCTCCACACAAGCGCGATACCCGAGATGATCGAGACAATGGCCCCCATGTCTCGCCAGTCCAGAGTGCCCGTCGCGTTCAAGACGGTACCCACGATCGCCGCCACAACCAGGGCGACGCCGACGACGATCATGCGATTGCGCGACACCTGGGCGGCGCGTTCCTCGCGCAAACGGACGAGGCCGGGACTCAGCGTTCCCGCACCGTTCTTCTCTGGGGAATCATCGGGGACCGTCACCCACAGCCACAGGTAGACGCCTATGCCCACGCCGAAAGCGGTGAGGCAGATGAACATGACGCGCACGAGCGAGACCGGCAGCCCAAGGTGTACGGCGAGGCCCGAGCACACGCCGGCCATCCAGGGGGCCGGCATGTCCGGGCTCGAGGCGGTCGCGCGCACGAGCGGCGGCCTACTGGGCGGCGCCGGAATCGGCGGAGTCCACCCCGGGTGGGGGGAGTTCACGGGTCTGCTCACGCTCCCATTGTGGCACGTCTCCGGGGCAGCCCCCGGGACACCCCCACCACAATCAGGGGCCGTTCAGGGGGTCCCCTACTATCGGGGTGCCCGGTCTCTTTGGTTGAGTAGTGGTATCGATCCACGCCGCGTGGATCCCATCGAGAGGAAGTGCATGATGAGTTGGTCCACTGGCACACCGGACCCCAACGCTGGCTATGAGCAGCGCCCGCCCCGCAGTGGTTTCTTTGATTCCGTCCGAGGCTCAGGATGGTACCGAGCTAAGCCCCGCGTCATCGGAGGCGTCTGCTCGGGTATCTCCGCCCGCCAGGGATGGGACCTGTCCCTCGTGCGCGTCCTCGTCGCAGTTGGCGCGTTCTTCATGCCGGTCGTGGCCATGGCCTACGGGCTCGCCTGGCTGCTCCTGCCCGAGGCTGAGGACGGTCGCATTCACGCGGAAGAGACCGTCGAAGGGCGCTTCGACGTGGCCGTTATCGGCGGCGTATTGATGGTTCTCGCTTCTGTTACATCGTTGCTATCCGATGTCGGCATCTTCAGCGTCCTGGGAATCGGCTGGTTCAGGCTGATCGTGATGGCGGCCGGCATGGCCGCAATCGCGGCCATCATCGTGGGCATCGCGCGTTCTGGGTCGCAAGGCCCGAGCAAGCCGCGCCCCCAGTACGGGACCCCGCAGTACGGCGCGCCCCAGTACGGGACCCCGCAGTACGGCGCGCCCCAGTACGGGACCCCGCAGTACGGCGCGCCTTCGGCTGCTCCTACCCAGAATGCGACGGATGCCTCCGTCCCTTTTGGGCAAACCACTCCGGCCGCTGACGGCGCGGGGGCCACGGATCCCGGAACCAAGCCTGAGCAAGCCCCCGCGGGTTTCCCCGCCTACGGTGTGCCGAGCGACTTCCAGTCCTCTCCTACCGGCACCGCTAGGCCGCAGGCAGGCCCTGCCCCCGCTGCGGCTCGCCCCACTCAGCCCCACCCCGGCTGGACGCCTCCCCCGAGCACGCCCCAGCCTCGTCGCTGGAACGTTCCGCCCGCGCCGACGCATCGCCCGCGCACCGTCTCCGGGCGCGTCAACCTCGCGATCACGGGCCTGCTGGTCCTCGTTGTGGCCGCCGTTTTCGCCGGACTGTACTGGGCTGACAAGGGCCTCATGATCCCCTTCATAACGGGTGAGACGGAGGGCCAGACAATCGCCCGCGTCATCACGATCGGTGGCGGCGTGTGCCTGATCATCGTCGGGTTCTCCCTGGCGATCGCCGCCCTGCGCGATCGCAGCGCCGGCTGGCTCACCGCCCTGTCCGTCATCGGCATCATGATGGCACTTCCCACCGCGGCCGTCGGCTCCCAGGCCGCTCACCCGACTGATTTCCACATCAATGTTGGCTCGAGCGGTATCGGCTCCCAGACGACACGGGACTGGACGGTCGACAGGATCAGCGGGGGAAACCCGGCCGGCACAACGGTACTCGACCTGAGTGGTGCCCCCGTCGGTACCACCAAGACCATCACGGTCGACTGGGAGGCCTGGAGCAGGCTCACCATTCAGGTGGCCGAGGGCCAGCCCGTGCAGATCGTGTGCCAGTCCAGCATCGACGATCTGACCACCAACATGAAGGACAACGGCTGGGCCGAGCCCTTGGACGGCTGCTCCGGCGTGACTGCCTCCTCCCCCGCGTGGGGGAAGCCCTCGCTCGGCGGCATCACGGTCCTCATCACCGACAGCGCAAACATTGACACGCTGACGATCCTGCAGACGCCCGATTCCTCGGGCACGTGGGGCTCCAAGCCGAGCGCGACCCCCTCGGCGACTCCCTCGGCCACGCCGAGCACAACGCCCACCCCGTCCCCTACTCCCACCGGCTCCCAGTCGGGTAACTGAGGAAGGCACACGACCATGACTACGTCCAACGACGACCAGACCACCCAGCTGCCCGAATTCGACGAGACGACACCGCTGCCGACGACCCCCGCGCCCTCCGTCGGCGCCGGTTCGGACGCGACGACCGAGATGCCGACCTCGTCGCCAGACCTGTCCTCGGATCCCCTCGCGATCTTCCGCGAGGCACCGACGGCCCAGATGTCCACCGATCCCTTTCGCTCAGACGCTGGGGCTGCGGGCCAGGCGGGCCCATCGGGCGCGCAGGGGCCGCATGTGCAGGCGGGCTCTCCTGCCAGCTCTGTAGGGGCAGGCGGGCGCACCGCCTTCGATCCGGCCTCCACGGGCGAGTCCGCTCCCCAGGGGCACGAGGCCGGGGCGACCCACCGCGCTCAGGAGCCCTTGGGGGCATCCACTGCGGGCGCTCACGCCACGTGGAGTGCACCGACCGTACCCGTCGATGTACGCACGCTGCCCGAGGCCCCCGCCAGGGGTGTGCGAGTCGGCGCCTTCGTGTGGGCGATCCTCGTGTGCATGGTCGGCGCTTTCCTGATCGCCGAAGCCTACATCACGAACTTCAATCTACCGGTCCTCGGCATCAGCGCGATCGCGACGTTGGGCATCATCCTGATCCTCACCGCGCTCTTCTCAGGCCGTTCCAAGAAGACCCCGAAGGCGAATGCCGCCTCCGCGCCTTCGAATCCGGCCGACGCGATCCGCAGGGATTGACGGAGCCGCACAGTACTGACGGGGTGGGCCCGGGAACCGATTGGTTCCCGGGCCCACCCCGTTGCGTGTCAGAAGCGTCGGATCAGAGCAGATCCAGCATGGCCGGAGCCACCAGCTTCAGGACGTTCTCACGGCCTTCCTTCGCATTGGGGGCATCCACTGCGAAGGCGGCCATCTGCTGGCAGGTCGCCAGGTCGTGCATGCGCAGGGCGGCGCGCACGGCGTTGACCTTCGACGGAGCCATCGACAGGGAGGCGACACCCAGGCCAGTGAGGACCAGGGCCAGCAGCGGATCGCCGCCGGCCTCGCCACACACGCCGATCGGCTTGCCCGTCGCGCGACCGCCGTTGCAGGCGTGGCGGATCATCTCGAGGACCGCGGGCTGCCACGGATCCAGGAGAGACGCCAGGTTGCCGTCCAGGCGGTCGGCAGCCATCGTGTACTGCGTCAGGTCGTTCGTGCCGATGGAGGCGAAGTCCACGATCGACAGGAGCTGCTCGGCGCGCAGGGCGGCCGCGGGCACCTCGATCATGATGCCGACCTTGGGCAGGCCGTAGCCGCGCGCCTTGTCGGCGAACCACTGAGCTTCGGAAGCCGTGGACACCATGGGGGCCATGACCCACAGCTCCGCGCCCGTCGCCTTGTGGGCAGCGGCCAGAGCCTGCAGCTGCGTGTCGATGAGGTCCTCTCGCACCTGGCACAGGCGCAGGCCGCGCACGCCCAGGGCGGGGTTTTCCTCGGTACCCAGATCCGCGAAGCTCAGCGGTTTGTCGGCGCCCGCATCGAGGGTACGCACGACGACGCGACGGTCACCGAAGGCCTGCAGGACCTTCGTGTAGGTGTCGGTCTGCTCCTCCAGCGTCGGGGCCTCCGAACGTTCCAGGAACAGGAACTCCGTGCGGAACAGGCCCGAGCCCTCGAGGTCGAACTTCGAGGCCTTCATAGCGTCGTCAACCGTGCCGATGTTGGCCAGAAGCTTGACGGGGTAGCCGTCGTAGGTCGCGCCCTTGCCGGTCGAGCCTGCCAGGGCGAGCGCGCGGCGACGCGAGCGTTCCTTGAGCAGGTCCACCTCCTTATCGGTGGGGGCGACGATGACCTCGCCGACGCCACCGTCGAGGGCCAGCATCGTGCCTTCCTCGACAGCCATAATGCCCTCGGCCTTGACGATCGCCGGGATGCCCAGCTGGGCGGCCAGGATCGCCGTGTGCGAGGTAGGGCCTCCGACCTCCGTGATGATGCCGAGGACGGTCTCCGGGTTCAGGGTCGCGGTCTCAGCGGGTGCCAGGTCGCGCGCCACGAGGACGACGGGGCCGTCGAACGCCGGCACGCCGGGTTCGGGCAGGCCACGCAGCTCGCAGATCGCGCGGTCGCGCACGTCGTACAGGTCGGTCGCACGCTCGGCCATGTAGCCACCCAGGCTGCGCAGCATCTGCGCGTAGTCCTCGACGGCGTCATGGACGGCCTGGGTGACACCGAGGCCCTTCTTCAGCTTCTTGTCAACGGCCTTGGCCAGGCCACGGTCGCCCGCAAGCTGGGCGGTGGCCTTGAGGATCGCCTTCGTCTCCTCCGGCGCGTTCGCAGCGCGGTCGCTCAGACGAGCGGAAACGGCTGCGAGCGCCTCGCGGACACGCGCGCCGTCAGCAGCAGCGTCGACGCTGCCAGGCTCCGTCGTGTCGACGCCGGGGGCGGGCTGGACGATCGCGGCGGGAGCTGCAGCGGTACCGGCGGAGACGCCGATGCCGTGCAGGACGTCGTGCGTCGCCATCAGCTCACTCCTGGTCGAGGTCGCGCGAGAGCAGCTCGACGAGCGAGTCGAGCACCGCGCCCGCGGAATCATCCTCGGTGGACAGGGTGACGACGTCGCCGTGCTTGGCGCCCAGGGTCATGATTTCGAGGAGCGACGCGGCGTCGGCCTCCTCGCCATCGAAAGCGATGGTGACCTCGACGCCGGAGTCATCAACGGCCTCGGCGAGGACGGAAGCGGGACGTGCGTGGAGGCCAACGGAGGAACCAATTGCAACGGTGCGGGAAATCATGGTCGTTCCTTTCAAATGCGGGTATGTCCATCGTGAGACACAGGTGCCCGTACGGCCCATGGTATCGGGCTGAGATACCCACGCAAAACCCGATATCACGGACAGTGACATGGGATACATCACCCTCATAAATGCCGAAAAACCATGCAACGACAGACTTCTCTCACAACTGAGACGACGCCGCTACGCAACACTCAGCCCCGGCCTCGCCGACGCGACGCGAGACTCCCCTCCACCTCACCAACTACACTAGAGAAGTACCGAGGGAAGGAAAGGAGAGCACGCATGAGTTCACGCGAACCCACGCTGGCCGATGTCGCCGAGCTGGCCGGAGTGAGCCTGACGACCGTGTCGCGCGTGCTCAACAACCGCGGATACCTCTCGGAGAAGACGAAGAAGAATGTCGCCGACGCGATCGAGACGCTCGGCTACCGCCCGAACTCGTTGGCTCGTGCCCTGCATGGCAAGCGCACGCATACGGTCGGCCTCATCGTTCCCGCCGTGTCCCTGCCCTTCTTCGGCGAGCTGGCCGTCGAGGTCGAGAATGCCCTCGCCGACGCCGGATACCGCATCCTTATCTGTAATTCCATGGGCCGGGCGGACCGCGAGCGCGAGTACCTCTCGCTCCTCGTGGGAAACCGCGTGGACGGCATCATTTCGGGCGCCCACAACGAGGGTCTGGGTGAGTACGACACGATCCGTATGCCCCTGGTGACGATCGACCGCGAGCTGAGCCCATCCATCCCAAACGTGCGCTGCGCGAATGAGGAGGCGGGTGCCATGGCGACACGCGCACTTATCGAGGGCGGGTGCCGCCATCCCCTTCTGCTTACCTCCCGTTCGGGCCCGCGCAATCTACGCGAGGCCGGTTACCGTGCCGAGGTCGAGCGCGCGGGGCTAACGCCACGCGTGGTCACCGTGCCCTTCGATACGCCGACGCCCCAGCGTTTCGCGATGGTGCGCGACGCCCTGGACGAGGCCCGCGCCGCCGCCCCCGTCGACGGGGTTTTCGCGACCGACGACCTGGCGGCCGCCGAGGTCCTCGAGTGGGCGCGCACGCGCAACCTGTCGGTCCCCACTGACCTGTCCATCATCGGTTTTGATGGCACGGAGACGATGCGCCGCGCCCTCCCCCACTTGGCGACGATCCGCCAGCCCATCGAGGAGATCGCCCGGGCTGCGGTGTCGATTCTCCTCGATCAGATCGAGGGCAAGGCACCGCGTTCTTCATCCGACGAGGCCTGGGCTCCCCATGCTCAGACGGTCGAGTTCTCGGGCACGCTGATTCCGGGGCGTTCGATCAGCGCCTGAGCACGTCACGCGCCCCGAGGCTGTCACCATTTACCGCTGCCCCGGGTTGTTTTCTTAACCACGGATACGCACGCGGATAGGTTATCCGCATATGGATAGGTTAATAAGCTATCCGCATCGTCATAACCTATCCGCGTGCGCAGAACTATCCGCATGTTCGCCCTTATCTGAGAGCAGGTCACCCGTCTGCATATTTGGCACTGTTGTGCGAGCACATCACCTATCCACGAGCACGCGTCATCAAACACATCCCATCGGCGCACACGTTAACCCGCTGAAGGGCCCAGGTGCCGGCACCTCGTCAGGCTCCTCCCGTCATCGCCGTCGGCAGCCTCCCCTACATTTCGCATGCAATTCCTCGGCGTCACATTCCACGTCGCCGCAAAAACCGCGAAATACCAACACCCTCGATTCAGATCCTGAAATACCCACACGTGAATTGCATGCGAAATTGGGCGTTCACCATCGACATGCCTCGCGGCAGCCACAGACTGTGCGGTCGACACCAGCAGCGCGAGAACGCGAACTCCCCGCGACGAGTGCCGCCACAACGAAACGCCCATCCGAAGCCACCGGAACGACAGACGGGTGGGAGGCACCAGCGCACTGCTAGTGCCTCCCACCCGTTATGTCAGGAGTGACTCCCGGAAGGCTCAGGCTTCCTTGGGGGCCACGTCGAGCAGCGCGTCGCCGCGCTGGATCTCGCCGCTGGCGACCGGGGTCACCACGCCGAACTTCTTCTTGTTCGTCACGACGACGGGGGTAATCGTCTCGTAACCAGCCTCGCGGATCACATCGAGGTCGACCTCGGCGAGGACGTCGCCGCGGCGCACGACGTCGCCCTTGGCGACGCGGGGCGTGAAGCCCTTGCCGTCCAGCTTGACGGTGTCCATGCCGACGTGGATGAGGACCTGGACGCCGGAGGCGGACTTGAGGCCGTAGGCGTGACCGGTCGGGAAGGCGACGGTCACGGTGCCATCGAAGGGCGCGACGACGAGGCCGTCGGCGGGCTCGATGCCGATGCCGGGGCCGAGCATGCCCTTGGCGAAGGACTCGTCCTTGACCTGCTCGAGCGGAACCACGGTGCCCGCGAGAGGCGAGGCAACAGAGAGGTCAGCCAGCGCCTCGTCGCTGAAGGACGGGGCCGGGGCGGCAGCCGGGGCAGCGGCAGGAGCAGCCACGGGCGCGGCAGCAGGGGTCGCCACGGCGGCGGCCACGGGAGCGGCAGCCTTGGCGGCGGGCGCACGGCCCTCCATGTCAGCCTTGCCGCGCGTCATGGCGTAGGCGAAGGTGAAGCCGAAGGAGAGGACGAAGACGAGGACCTCGAGGGCCAGGTAGGCGGGGATCGACTTGGGGATGATCGACACGAAGCCGACAAAGCCGGCGGCGCCGAGGGCCTGACCGCGCACGTTCAGCAGGGCGACGCCCGCGGAGCCGATGGCGGACGCGACCATGGCGCAGTAGAAGGGCCAGCGCAGGCGCAGGTTGACGCCGAAGATGGCGGGCTCGGTGATTCCGAAGACTGCGGAGACACCACCGGCACCGGCCAGACCCTTGAGCTTGGCGTCGCGAGTCTTGAAGAAGACGGCCAGGGCAGCCGCGCCCTGCGCGACGTTCGCCATGGAGGCAATCGGGAAGATGAAGTCGCCGACGCCACCGTTGGAAGGCAGCAGCGGGATTTCAATGGCGGGGAAGGACTGGTGCAGACCGGTGACGACGATGGCACTGTAGAAGAAACCGAAGATGAGTCCACCGAAGACACCGAGAGTCGTGTACGCCCAGTTGATGCCGTAGGTCAGGTAGTTGGAGAGCTCACGGGTCACGGGGCCGACGATGACGAAGGCCAGGAAGCCGGTGACCAGCAGGGTGATGAGCGGGGTGAGCAGGAAGTCCGCAGTGCCCTTAAGGACCTTGTGCAGGCTCTTCTCGATGAGGCACATGATCCAGGTGACGACCAGGGTGGGGATGACCATCGCCTGGTAGCCGACCTTGGTGACTTCGAGGCCAAAGAGGTTCCACACGGAAGACTGGTCCGTGTAAGCCCAGAACTTGGCGGCGGCCGCCGCGTCTGTCATGGAGTAGGCAGACAGCAGCGACGGGGATACCATCGCTGCGCCCATCGCGGCGCCCAGATAGGTGTTACCGCCAAAGCGCTTCGCAGCGGAGAATCCAACGAGGACGGGCAGGAACGCGAAGGCAGCGGAGGAGACGAGGTTAATGAGCGCGTCGTAGTCGGTCATCGCCGGGTACATCTCGATGACGGACTTCTCACCGAAGAGACCCTGGGCCGTCAGGACCGAGTGGAGGGCCATGAGAAGACCACCGGCGATCAGGGCCGGGAGGACCGGGACGAAGATGTCCGCAATCATCTTCACGAAGCGGGAGAAGATGTTGCCGCCAGCCTCGGCTTCTTCCTTGGCCTCGTCCTTGGAGACCTCACGTACGCCGTGGTTTGCGACCATCTTGGCGTAGACCTGGTCAACATCGCCGGGACCGACGATGATCTGGAACATGCCGCCGGCGGCGAATGTGCCCTTCAGATCTTCGTTGTCATCGAGGGCCTGCTGGTTGATCTTGGATTCGTCCGCGATCACCAGGCGGAGACGGGTTGCGCAGTGTGCTGCTGCGCTGATGTTGGATGCGCCGCCGACTGCTTCGACGACCTCTCCTGCCACCTTGGCGTGATCCATTGCCGACCACATTCCTTTCTCAAAACCCCACGCGCAACGCCATTGTTACGCCGCGCTGGGCGGTGTGTAGCAATCGATTGACATACTACGGGCGAAGGAGCCACGAACGCAAGGCGCGAGGTACATCGTCTCAGGTCAGATCATGAGAGACCGCCCACATACGACGAGGCCGTGGCCACTGTGAGCAGCCACGACCTCGTCCGTCAGTCGCTCAGTCGGCGCGCGCGGCGCTCACGTTCGTCACAGAAGCGGTGCCCTCGAGCGTCACTCCGGCCCCCTCGCCGTTCAGGAAGCTGCGGGTCGTGAAGACGCGCGATCCGTCGCCCAGGTAGATCTCGGTGATCGATCGGTCGTGGAGAATCTCGACGCGGCCGGCCTCCCCCGGCTCCAGGGTGACGACGCGGCGGCCACCGTGGGGGTAGCGCGTGCCCGTCAGGTCGACGGTCAGACGCCCCTCGTCAAGGGTGATCGACAGGCCGGACTCCTCACCGATGCACACGGACAGCGCACCCTCGTAGGAGGCATCGAAGGCAAGCCTCCACGAGCGCGAGCCAGCGAGCTCCACAATGCGCGCCCCGACCTCGTCCCCGGGGGTTCCCTCGAGCGTCGCAGGCGCCAGGGGCAGGCCCGGCAGGAACGGGCGAGCGATCACGCGGCCGCCGCGCAGGGTGAGGGCGCGCGGCGCGGTGAAACAGTGCACCCAGCCACCGGTCTCGATCGAGGGCTGGTCGTCCTCGCCCGCGTTGCCCGCCCACCCGAAGAGGAGGGGTGGCGCCCCCGGGGCCGAGGACGCGGAGCGCGCCATGATCTGGGGAGCGTAGAACTCGGTGCCACGGTCGAGCTCCTCGAAGGAGCCGTCGGCGCCCCGGAACTCGGTACCCACGAGCTCGCCGACGATGGCGACACACGGGAAGACATTCTCGAATCCCTCGCGCTCGGGCGAAATTCCCTGCGGGCAGAAGATGAGCACGTCGTGGGCCTCACCCGAATCCTCGTCGACGAGACGCACCAGGTTGGGGCACTCCCACATGTAGCCGAACGCCTCGAAGGCTCCACCGGCATCTGGGAAGGTCATCTCACCCTCGCACTCCCACGCGCGCAGGTCCGCGGAGCGGTAGAGGAGGGCCGCACCCGTGAGGTTCTCGCGTTGCACGCCGAGCAGCATCCGGTAGGAGCCGTCCGCGTCGCGCCAGACCTGCGGGTCGCGGAAGTGAGCGGTGTACCCCTCGGGCTGGCGGCCGATGATCGGGGGCACCTGCTTATCGAAGTGGACCATGTCGGTCGTGGTGACGACGCACTGGGTGGCCTCGCGCTCCCCCGTCTCGGGGTCCTTGTAGTTGCCGGTGTACCACAGCTCGACGTGGTCACCGACCTCGATCGCCGTGCCCGAGTAGGCGCCGTTCGCGTCCTGGTGGGTGTCGGGCAGGATCGCGGGGGCGTGGTAGTCCCAGCGGGTCAGGTCCGAGGAGGTGGCGTGGCCCCAGTAGACGAGGCGGCGCGGATGCTCGGGCGTGTACTGGAAGAAAGCGTGGTAGGTCCCATCGATCTCAATGAGGCCGTTCGGGTCGTTCAGTCGGCCCACCGGGGGTGCGACGTGAAAGAGGGGGTAGTCGGGATCTTGCGGGGCGCGCGACGAGGCCTCGGCAGCGAGGGCGGACGCGAGAAAATCTTCGGCCATGACCTCACGGTAACACCCCGAGATAGACGAGCGCGCGGGCGGGACACATCCGTCCCGCCCGCGCGCTGTCAAACGTACGTCACACCTGTCGCAAAACGCGACAGATCAACGAAAAACCCAGATCAGGCGCCCGTCACATCATCGGGGTGAGCGTCCGCGTAGCGGGCAAGCTCCTCCTCGACAATGGACTCATCCAGCTTCACGAACACCGGCGTGGGCTTGGCGATCGGGGTGCCAGGCGTGATCGGGTGACGCTCCCAGGTCGGCACGTTCGTGTAGTCGCCCGTGATGATCGGGTAGCCGTCACGGCCCTCGAAGTCGGCGGGCAGGACCTGCGGGTCGAGCTCGGCGACCTCCTCGATGTAGGGCATCGGCGCGATCTCGCCGGTGCCGCCCATGACACGGTCGATGTCGTTGGCCGCGTGGGGCAGGAACGGGGAGAGCATGAGGTTGAGGTCCGTGACCGCCTGGGCCAGGGTCCACAGGACCGTCGCAAGGCGCTCCTGCTGCTCCGGGGCCTTCAGCTTGAAGGGCTCGGTGTCGGTCACGTACTTGTTGGCCTCGCCGACCAGACGCATAGCCTCGGACAGCGCCGCCTTCTGGCGGTGGTGACGGATCAGGTTGCCGACGGTGGCAAAACCGGCCTCGACGGCATCCAGGAGGGCGCGGTCGATGTCCTCGAGCTCACCGGGGGTGGGGATCTCGCCGAACTTCTTGGCGATCATGGAGGCGGTGCGGTTGACCAGGTTGCCCCAGCCGGCGACGAGCTCGCCGTTGGTGCGGCGCACGAACTCGGCCCACGTGAAGTCGGAGTCCGAGGTCTCGGGGCCGGCGGCGCTGATGAAGTAGCGCAGGGCGTCGGCCTGGTAACGCGAGAGGAAGTCGCGCACGTAGATGACGATGCCGTGCGAGGAGGAGAACTTCTTGCCCTCCATCGTGAGGAACTCGGAGGACACGACCTCGGTGGGCAGGTTGAGGACGCCCAGGTCACCGGGGGCACCGCCCTTCGCGCCCTGGCCGTTGTAGCCGAGCAACTCGGCGGGCCAGATCTGGGAGTGGAAGACGATGTTGTCCTTGCCCATGAAGTAGTAGGACAGGGCCTCGGGGTCGTTCCACCACCTGCGCCACGCCTCGGGATCGCCGGTGCGGCGTGCCCACTCGATGGAGGCGCTCAGGTAGCCGATGACGGCGTCGAACCACACGTACAGGCGCTTGGTGGGCTGGTCCTCCCAGCCGGGGACCGGGATACCCCAGTCGATGTCGCGCGTCATGGCGCGGGGACGGATGTCCTCGAGGAAGTTCTGGGAGAACTTGATGACGTTGGGTCGCCAGGTGCCGGACTTCTCGCGCTCGTCGAGCCAGGCGGACAGGGCATCAGCCAGGGCGGGCAGGTCGAGGAAGTAGTGGGTGGACTCCACGAAGTTGGGGGTTTCGCCGTTGATGCGCGAGTGCGGGTTGATGAGCTCGGTCGGGTCCATCTGGTTGCCGCAGTTGTCACACTGGTCGCCGCGCGCTCCTTCGGCGCCACAGATCGGGCAGGTGCCCTCGATGTAGCGGTCGGGCAGGGTGCGGCCGGTGGACGGGGAGATGGCGGCGCGCGTGACCTGCTCGATCATGTAGCCGTTGTCGCGCACGGTGGCGAACATATCCTGGACGACGCGGTAGTGGTTGCCGGCGGTCGTGCGGGTGAAAAGGTCGTAGGACAGGCCCAGGGCCACGAGGTCCTCGACGATGAGGCGGTTGTTCTGGTCTGCGAGTTCGCGGGCGCTCACGCCGGCGCCGTCGGCGGCCACCAGGATGGGGGTTCCGTGTTCATCGGTTCCGGACACCATGAGGACGTCGTGGCCGGCCATTCGCATGTACCGGGAGAAAACGTCGGAGGGGACACCGAATCCCGCAACGTGGCCAATATGACGGGGGCCGTTGGCGTAGGGCCATGCGACGGCGGACAGAATACGACTCATAGCCCCTAACAATACTGCGTCGGTGTCATAAACGGGCAACCGGCCGCATATCGAGGATATTGAAACAGTCTTTCAACCGATGTGACCCGGGTGATACGCTTGGGGAAATTACTGATTTATCAGGGAGGTTTCATGCCCCGCGCACTCATCATCGTCGACGTTCAGCCCACATTCTGCGAAGGTGGTGCTCTCCCGGTGACCGGCGGCAACGCCATCGCCGAGGCCGTGGCCGCCTACGTGGACGCGCACCGCGACGAGTACCAGCTGATCGTCACCACGCAGGATTGGCACATCGATCCGGGCGCTCACTTCTCCGAGACGCCCGACTTCGTGGACACCTGGCCCCCGCACGGCGTCGCGGGCACGGCCGAGGCCGAGCTGCACCCGGCGCTCGCGCACGTGAACGCGGACGTGACGGTCAAGAAGGGCCAGTACAAGGCCGCCTACTCGGGCTTCGAGGGAACGACCGAGGATGGCAAGACGCTGGAGGAGGCGCTGCGCGGCGCTGGCATCACAGACGTGGATGTCGTGGGGTTGGCCGAGTCGCACTGCGTGGCGTGCACGGCCGTGGATGCTGTCCACGCCGGGTTCCGGACGCGTGTCCTGCGTGAGCTGACCGCCCCCGTCTCCGAGGAGCTGGGCGCGTCGGCCCGTCAGTGGATGACGTCGGAGCACGTCGAGATCGTCTGAGCAATTTCCCTGACGGCGCCCAGGCCTCGTCGCTGCCCGGGCCTCGTCACTTCGCGGCGAGAGCGGCCTTGTAGAGGTCGTTCTTACGCGCGCCCGTCGCTGCGGCCACCTCGGCTGCGGCGTCCTTGAGGCGCATGCCTTCCGCCGCAAGTGCGAGGACGGCGCCGACGTGGTCTTCGGCGCGTGCGCTTCGCGCGTATCCGGCGACAACGATCGTCACCTCGCCGAGCACGTCGTCGGCACCTTCCGCGAGCTGCCCGAGCGTGCCGCGGCGCACCTCCTCGTAGTCTTTCGTGAGCTCGCGGCACAGCGCGGCGGGGCGGTCGGCGCCGAAGACCTCGGCCATGCGCGTCAGTGTGGCTGCCGCGCGCCGGGGCGATTCGAAGAAGATGAGCGTGTGCGGGTCGGTGGCTAGGTCCTGCAGGTAGCGTGTGGCCTCCCCATCCTTGCGCGGC
The DNA here is from genome assembly GCF_002847525.1 of Schaalia odontolytica. Lineage (GTDB taxonomy): Bacteria > Actinomycetota > Actinomycetes > Actinomycetales > Actinomycetaceae > Pauljensenia > Pauljensenia odontolytica_B. The sequence goes on from NZ_PKKM01000004.1 coordinate 198,916, forward strand.
AGGAACCCCTCGAAGGCGAAGCGATCCGAGGGCAGGCCGGACAGGGCGAGGGCCACGAGCGGCGCGGAGGGGCCGGGCAGCACAGACAGAGGAACGCCCGCGTCGATGGCGGCACGCGCCAGCCGGAAGCCCGGGTCGGAGACGGTGGGCATACCCGCGTCGGAGACAAAAACGACGCGCGCCCCTCCCCTAGCGGCCTCGACGATGCCCTCAGCCTTTTCGGCCTCGTTGTGGTCGTGCAGGGCGACGAGGCGGCCACCCAGCTTGATGCCCAGGCGCGAGGCCAGGGCGAGCGCGCGGCGCGTGTCCTCGGCGGCGACGATGTCCGCCCCCGCAAGCGCAGCGACAACGCGGGGCGAGGCGTCACGCACGTCCCCGATCGGGGTGGCTGCCAGCAGGATGGTCCCCGCCTCCTGGCGGTAGTGTTCCTGCACGCGAGCGTCCTTGGGCGTCGAGGCAGCCTCGGGGGCGTTGGTCGTGTCGGTCGCTGCTTCCATGCCCGTATCGTCTCACTGGTTTCCTGCGCGCGCACGGCGCGTCCGCCGCGTACCCGCCACCCATTGGGGGACGCGCGAGGCCAGGACGCACGCGGCGCACAGGAGCGCGATGGTTCCGCCTGCGCTGAGGCGCGCGGGGACGGCGATCGCGAGGCCGACAATCCCGAGAAGCGCTCCGAGCAGAGGGCAGCCGACGAGGAAGGCACGCGAGCTGCGCACGAGGGGCGCGAGCGCGGCGGCCGGCGCGGCAATGAGCGCGATCGACAGGATCGTGCCGACCGCGGGGATCGCCACGGTGACCGACGCGAGGATGAGTCCAAGGATGACGAGCTCGTGACGCCCGGCGCGCGAGGCCGCGGCGGGGTTGGCGGGGTCGAAGCAGTGGGCGATCAGGTGGCGCCCGCCCATCATCACGACCAGCAGGGCGACCGCGAAGACGGCACCTGCCCAGGCGACGTCAGCCGGGGAGACGGTCATGACAGAGCCGGTGAGGAAAGAATTCACCGCGAGGGGCAGGGGCTTGAACCAGGTCGCCAGGAAGTAACCGGAAGCAAAACCCGCGGTCAGCACGATGCCGGCCGCGCCTTGGCTGGAGATGCCGGGGATCGTGGCGAGCCAGCGCATAAGGGCGACAAGCGGGATGGTCCCGAGGAACGCTCCAACATAGAGCGCCGCCGACATTCCGGAGTGCCCGAATCCGAGGACGGCTGCGATGACGACGCCGAGAACCGCGCCCGGGAACGTGCCGTGCGTGACGGATTCGGCGAAGAAGATGCGCCGGTCCAGGTAGGCGAAGGCGCCGACAAGACCGCCCAGGGCCCCGATGATCGTCACGTGGAGCGCGGGGTACAGGAGGAGGCTGGCGATCATGAGGCCTCCCCTCCCTCGACGTTCACGGTCGTTTCACGCGACTTTTCACGCGCGGCGGTGACCGTGGGCGCGCGGCGGGCGCGGATCTCACGGATGGCACAGGCGACAGCAAAGCAGACGAGGACGCCCATGGCGACGCACGCCTGCGGAGAGAGCGGTCGTGGCGCGCGCAGGAGGGAAACGCCGAAGCCGGCCCATCCACCGACGAGCGCGCAGGCACCGGCCAGGAGCACCATCGCCCGCGGGCACGACGCGAGCAGCCGACCGAAGGCCCCGGGCACGACAAGATATCCGACGACGAGGAGGACCCCGACGGCCGTCGACGCCGCGACCACGATGGCTCCGAGCGCCGCGTTGAACGCGATGTCGATCCAGGTGACCGGAATGCCGCTGACGCGCGTGGCCTCGCGGTCGAAGGCCACCGCGACCTGTGCACGCCAGGTGAGGGCGAGCAGGGCGGCTGCGACCACGAGGACGAGGGCGCTCGTTGCCATGCGCGACGGGGTGATATCCAGGAGGCGGCCGAACATGAGGGATTCGAGCTGCCCGGACATGTCGCCGATGCGCAGGGAGATCACGATGCCGAGGGAGAAGAAGGCGGTGAGCAGGACTGCGGTCGTCGCCTCGGAGTGACGCTGTTTGCGAGAGGCCACGGTGAGCGCTGCCGCAATAAGGGCCGCACACACTGCGCCGCCCGGGATGATCGCGTCGCGCCCGCCAATCGCCATGCCGACGACAATGCCGGGAAAGACTCCGTGGACCATCGTTTCGGCGCTGAACTCGGCGCGACGCAGGTTGACGAGCGTCGAGGCCGGTCCCACCGCGAGCGCGAGCAGGCCAAGGACGATGACAGGGCGCAGCAGGTAGGGGGCGATCATGACAGGGCCGCAATCGCCTCGTCGGCGCTCGATCCGTATGCGCGAGCCAAGACCTCGGGCGCGAGGGCCTCATCGGTGGGCCCCAGGGCGACGAGGCGGGAGGCGAGCACGCACGCCTGGGAGCACACATCACGCGCGAGGGACAGGTCATGCGTGGACACGATGACGCCGACGCCGTCCGCGGTCAGGTCGGCGATGAGGCCCGTGATGATGTCGCGGCTGGGCGCGTCCAGGCCGTTGAAGGGCTCGTCCATCATGACCAGCTCGGGGCGCGCAACGAGGGCGCGTGCGACGAGGACACGCTGGCGCTGTCCGCCACTGAGCGTCCCGAAGCGGTGGGTGGCCCGGTCACTCAGATTGACGCGCTCGAGGGCGGCGCTCACCCGCGCGCGCATGTCGGCGTTGATGCGCCTGCCCCAGCCGGCCTCGGCGATGAGCCCCATGGTGACGACCTCGGCAGCGCTCACGGGGAACGTGAGGTCCAGGTCAGCGCTTTGCGGCACGAGCCCGATGCGGGTTGCGTCCACCTCGACGGTCCCGGAGAGGACCGAGCAGCCGCCAACAATACCTCGCATGAGGGTGGTCTTGCCGCCGCCGTTGGGGCCGACAAGGGCGAGGGCCTGGCCCCCGAACACGTCGAGAGTCAGGCCGGTCAGCGCCGGGGTATGCGCGTACCCCAGCGCCGCGTCTTGAAAGGAGACGAGTCTGCCCATCACTGATCCTTCAGGCGCTCGGGCAGCTGCGGCACAGTACCGCCCCACGCCTGCGTCACGGCACGAACGTTGTGGATGATCGAGCCGACGTAGGTGGCTCCCTCGGAGCCGTCGGGCCCCAGCGAGTCGCCGTACATGGCGTCCTCGCCCACGATGGGGGTCACGCCGGCCGCGCGGGCGATCGCCTCGATGGACTTAGAGTTGTTGGAGTTTTCGGCGAAGAGCGCGACCGCACCGGATTCCTTGACGGCCTCGACGGCCTTGGCGATGTGGTCGGCGGTGGCGTCCTGCTGCTCGTTGAAGTCGGACAGGGCGGCGCCGATGAATCGGATGCCGTAGTCCCTCGAGAAGTAGCCGAAAGCGTCGTGGGAGGTAAAGAGGACGCGCTGCCCCTCGGGCACGGTCTCGATAGCCTCGGCGGTCCACTGATCGAGCGCGTCGATGTCCTCCAGGTACGAGGCAGTGGCCGCGTTGATCGACGAGGCGGCGTCCGGCGCTGCGGCTGCGAGGCCCGCGCCGAGGTTAGCGACCTGGACGCGGGTGCCCTTCGGCGAGGTCCACACGTGCGGGTCAAAGCGGAATTCGGGCTCCTCCCCCGCTTCCTCCGGCGGGAAGGGCCACGGAGCGACGTCGACGCGCTCACTTCCACGATCGATCGTGTAGGCAGCCTCGGGGTCGGAAGTGCCCGGGTTATCGATGTCGGCGGCTGTCAGGACGCCAGAGGTGACAACCATGCGTCCCTTGAAGCCGGAGGAGACGACAGCGTCGTCGAGGAAGTGCTCGAGGTCCACGCCGGAGACCGCCATGACGTCGGCCTGCGCGAGCGCCGAGGTCTGAGCAGGGGTCATCTCATGCTCGTGCGCGGATGCGTTCGGGGCGAGCAGACAGGTCAGGCTCATGGTGAGGGCAGCGCCGTCCTTCTGCGCGCCGACATGACTGCTCTTTCCGGCGGCATCGGTCTTGTCGAGGGAAATATCGGTAGATCGCTCCGCGATCTGAGTGACGTAGTCGCAGATCTGGGTGGTCGTGGCGACGACCGCGAGACCGTGGGCCGACGAGGAGGGCGCGCACGCAGCCAGCGAGGCGGTCGCCATGGCCAGGCCTGCGGCAGCGGCCAAGCTACGCGTTGGTGAGAAAGACATCATTGCTCCTGTGCAATTTTCGGGTACACGAAAATTATATACAGAAGCGAGAACAATTCTCAAGAGGCGCAGACTGAACATTCTCCCCAAGTGCGAGAGTGGATGTGCGCCACGCTCCTTTCAGCACGATCGGGCCGCTAGACTCGGATGCGATGGATACAGCGAACGCACACAACGACATGATCAACGAGGCCTCGGACATCCTCGAGCAGGAGCCAACGGCCGAGGCTACGACCGAGGAACAGCCCACAGAAGAAGCAGGTATCGACTCCTCAGAGTCGCCCTCCTGGGACACTCCGAGGCCCCCACGAAATCCGCGCTGGACTGATCGCCTCAACACTCCCGCCGCAGGATGGGTCGCAACCGCGATTGCCGCTATCGTCGCGGCGATCATCCGCCTCCCCGGCCTCGACAATGTCCGCACGCTCATCTTCGACGAGACATACTACGTGAAGGATGCTTGGTCTCTTCTCACGTTCGGTTACGAGGGGACGTGGGCCAAGGACGTCGACGCCGCTTTCATCAACGGCGACACCTCCGGCTTGTCAGCGATTGGCGGATACCCCGTCCACCCTCCCACGGGAAAATGGCTCATCGCTCTGGGCATGAAGGTCTTCGGCCAGGCAGACCCCGTTGGCTGGCGTATCGCCGCGGCAATCTGCGGCATCATCACCGTTATTCTCTTGTGCCGACTGGCTCAGAACCTGTTCCGCTCACCGGCACTCACACTCCTGGCGGGCCTTTTCCTGGCGACGGACGGCATGGCAATCGTCATGAGCCGCACGTCCATTCTCGACGGATTCCTCACCATGTTCACCCTGGCCGCTTTCCTGTGCGTCGTGAAGGACCAAGAGGCATCCCAGCCGCGACTGTTCGCAAAGCTCCAGGAATGGGATGACCTGGGCACTCCTCGCCAGGGCTGGAATGACCTGCGCGCCTTCCTCACCCGTCACGATCGCCGCCCCTTTGCAGTCGGCCCGAATGCGGGGAACCGGCCGTGGCTGCTCGCAGCTGGCATCCTCGCCGGGCTCGCCTGCTCCGTCAAGTGGTCCGGAATATATGCCCTTGCGTTCCTCGGTATTTTCGTCGCGATCCGAGAAGTCACGTGCCGCTGGCGAGCCGGACACCCATCCCCCATTCGGGGAGCCCTTCTCGCCGACATTTGGTGGGCTTTCGTTCTCATGGTTCCCACGGCGATTCTCACCTACATTGCGTCATGGTTCGGCTGGTTTGCGCACCCCGCTGCCCACGGACACGGACGTTCAGGAATTTCCGGCTTTGCTGGTTCACTTGCCGACCTATGGCTCTACCACAAGGAGATGTGGACATTCCATAACGGCCTGAGCACCCCGCACACCTACCAGTCCAGCCCCTACACCTGGCTTGCACAGTATCGAGCAACCTCCTTCCACTGGCAGACCGGGCCGGAGGTCACGGGCTGCACGTCCGGACAGTGCGCAACGGATATCGTCGCTCTCGGAAACCCACTCTTATGGTGGATCGGCATTGGCGCACTCATCCTCATCCTGTGGGCGACGCTGCGTTACCGCAATTGGCGCACGGGCATCGTGGCGCTCGGATACATCGCCCTGTACGCGCCGTGGCTCGCCTACGCGCACCGAACGATCTTTACCTTCTACACGGTCGTCTTTGCGCCATTTGTCGCCCTATCCGTCGCATGGATGATCGCAGTACTCACGGGATGGGTAACCGCCGACGGACACCCCCTCAGCGCTCCCCTGCCCCGACGCACGGAGTTGTCCGGCTGGGCCGTGGCCGCAGTGCTCACGATCGCCATTCTGATGTGCGCGATATATTTCCTGCCCCTGTGGCGCGCGGACGTCGTCAACTACAGCTTCTGGCGTTCTCACATGTGGTTACCCTCGTGGATTTAACGGGTTCGACGAAGAGTCAACCAAAAGAGTGTGGCCCGGCAGGTACCTGCCGGGCCACACTCTTAAATGAAAGCGTTCACGCGCCGAGCCGATTCAATGTCTCGCAGCGATCGCACGAACATGTGCTGCACATCAGCAGCCGCCACACGCGAGCCGCTGAGCGTCGCCTCAGGCAAGCGACGCAAGCAGCTCGCGGATCTGAGCATTGAGTTCCTCGGAGGGCATGAATGAGCCATCCTGGAAGTCAGAGCCAAGGTTGATACCGACCTGCTGCTCACGCACGTCCGCACCGAAGGTCGACATGATCTCGCGCAGGTGCTCGAGCGGCTTGACCGCGCCGTACCAGGAGTAGCCGACCAGACCAACGGCCTTCTCCTTCAGCGTGGCCGGGGGCAGGTAGTCAATCGCGTTCTTCAGAGCGCCGGACACCGAGTGGTTGTACTCAGGCGTCACGAACAGGACAGCGTCGTTTGCCTCGATGTTGGCACGAAGACGAACAGCCTCGGGAAGCACGGGAGCCTGCATCGACGGCGGCATCTCCTCCGCGAAGAGAGGAAGGTTGTAGTCACGCAGATCAAAGAAGACGGTCTGAACACCGTCGAGATGACGAGCCTGATCCTCGATCCAACGAACGACCTGCTCACCGGCGCGGCCAGGACGGACAGAACCGAGAACGATAGCAATGGAAGCCATGACGTTTCCCTTTCGAAGTCTTATTGAAACGTCAACTACTATAGTTCGCAGGAAAGCGCGAGACAAGAACAATCGCTATCGTTTAGGACACAAGTCCCATGGTGCCGCAGCGTAGCAATCCCTCTGGTGAGGGCGCAAAAGCTACGGGCAACAGACTTTGCAGATAATGCGCGAAGGGCCTCATCCGTGTGGATGAGGCCCTTCGGTTTGAGGTGTGTTGTGGCGGTGTCCTACTCTCCCACAACCTGGCGGTTGCAGTACCATTGGCGCTGCCGGGCTTAGCTTCCAGGTTCGGAATGGAGGCTGGGCGTTTCCCCGGTGCTATGACCACCACAAGACTTGGTGTTCAACACGGTCCCCCACCGTGTTGGTGGGGGTGTGGGTTGATCGTGGTTTGTATAGTGGTTGCGGCACGACATTGTTCGTGTTTTTGTTCACCCGTTGTTGGGTGATTGTTTAGTGTTGGCCCATTAGTACCAGTCGGCTCACGAGCACATTGCTGTGCTTCCACCTCTGGCCTATCAACCCGCTAGTCTGGCGGGGGCCTCTCACCCCACGAAGGGGGCGTGGAAACCTCATCTTGAAGCAGGCTTCCCGCTTAGATGCTTTCAGCGGTTATCCCTTCCGAACGTAGCCAACCAGCCATGCACCTGGCGGTACAACTGGCACACCAGAGGTTCGTCCATCCCGGTCCTCTCGTACTAGGGACGGCCCTTCTCAAGTTTCCTGCGCGCACAGAGGATAGGGACCGAACTGTCTCACGACGTTCTGAACCCAGCTCGCGTACCGCTTTAATGGGCGAACAGCCCAACCCTTGGGACCAACTCCAGCCCCAGGATGCGACGAGCCGACATCGAGGTGCCAAACCATGCCGTCGATATGGACTCTTGGGCAAGATCAGCCTGTTATCCCCGGGGTACCTTTTATCCGTTGAGCGACCACGCACCCACGTGCCATGGCCGGATCACTAGTTCCTGCTTTCGCACCTGCTCGACCCGTCGGTCTCACAGTCAAGCTCCCTTGTACACTTGCACTCGCCACCTGATTACCAACCAGGCTGAGGGAACCTTTGAGCGCCTCCGTTACATTTTAGGAGGCAACCGCCCCAGTTAAACTACCCACCAGGCACTGTCCCCAACCCGGATCACGGGTCTAGGTTGAGGTGACCGCTTGAACCAGAATGGTATTTCAACGACGACTCCACCACCGCTGGCGCGGCAGCTTCACAGTCTCCCACCTATCCTACACAAGTCCAAGCGAACACCAATACCAAGCTATAGTAAAGGTCCCGGGGTCTTTCCGTCCTTCTGCGCGAAACGAGCATCTTTACTCGTACTGCAATTTCACCGAGTTCGCGGTTGAGACAGCGGAGAAGTCGTTACGCCATTCGTGCAGGTCGGAACTTACCCGACAAGGAATTTCGCTACCTTAGGATGGTTATAGTTACCACCGCCGTTTACTGGGGCTTAAATTCACCGCTTCACACCCCGGGGGGGTGTTGACAGTTCCTCTTAACCTTCCAGCACCGGGCAGGCGTCAGTGCGTATACATCGCCTTACGGCTTCGCACGCACCTGTGTTTTTGATAAACAGTCGCTTCTCCCTATTCTCTGCGACCCCACAACCCAACACCCACGCGAGGCGGGCCCAAGTTACGGGGTCCTCCTTATCCCGAAGTTACGGAGGAATTTTGCCGAGTTCCTTAACCACGATTCACTCGAACGCCTCGGTATACTCTACCTGACCACCTGAGTCGGTTTAGGGTACGGGCGCGTTATGCCCTCACGTCGAGGCTTTTCTCGGCAGCTTAGGATCACCACAAGTCCACACACGCGTGTGTCCCTCATCAGTTCTCACCCTTATGCCCCCCGGATTTACCTGGGAGGCGGGCCACAACCTTAAATACGCACAACCATCGGCGCACTGCAGCTACCTGTCTGCGTCACCCCTGTTAACACGCTTGCCTACAATCACCGGGGCCCCAAGACCCACACACACCACAAAACCCGAAGGAATCATGGTGGCGTGAGCAAATTGGTTAGCACAATGACTTCAGCATGGGCGGTCATAACGCGGTACCAGAATATCAACTGGTTGTCCATCGACTACGCCTGTCGGCCTCGCCTTAGGACCCGACTAACCCAGGGCGGATAAACCTAGCCCTGGAACCCTTAGTCAATCGGCGCTGCGGATTCTCACCGCAGATTCGTTACTCATGCCTGCATTCTCACTCCCACACAATCCACCAGAAGTTCCCTCCAGGCTTCACCTCGTGCAGGACGCTCCCCTACCCAACAACACACCAGCACTCCAGTTCCTGGCGCCAGCATCACGTGTTGTTGCCACAGCTTCGGCGGTACGCTTGAGCCCCGCTACATTGTCGGCGCAGAACCACTTGACCAGTGAGCTATTACGCACTCTTTCAAGGATGGCTGCTTCTAAGCCAACCTCCTGGTTGTCACCGCGACTCCACATCCTTTCCCACTTAGCGTACGCTTAGGGGCCTTAGCTGATGATCTGGGCTGTTTCCCTCTCGACTACGAAGCTTATCCCCCGCAGTCTCACTGCCGCGCTACACCTAATGGCATTCGGAGTTTGGCTGACGTCAGTAACCCATAGGGCCCATCGGCCATCCAGTAGCTCTACCTCCACCAGGGACCACGCGACGCTGCACCTAAATGCATTTCGGGGAGAACCAGCTATCACGGAGTTTGATTGGCCTTTCACCCCTACCCACAGTTCATCCCCCAGGTTTTCAACCCTGGTGGGTTCGGTCCTCCACACAGTCTTACCTCTGCTTCAACCTGACCATGGGTAGATCACCCCGCTTCGGGTCTAGAACACGCGACAGGCGCCATATTTCAGACTCGCTTTCGCTACGCATACCCCACACGGGTTAAGCACGCCACGTATCACTAACTCGCAGGCTCATTCTTCAAAAGGCACGCCATCACCCCACAAGGCTCTGACGGCTTACAGGCACACGGTTTCAGGTACTATTTCACTCCCCTCCCGGGGTACTTTTCACCATTCCCTCACGGTACTATGCACTATCGGTCATCAAGTAGTATTTAGGCTTACCAAGTGGTCTTGGCAGATTCACACGAGATTTCACGAGTCCCGCGCTACTCGGGTACCACACCCACACCACACAACACCAGTCCATCTACACGACTCTCACGCTCTTTGGTCAGCCTTCCCAGACTGTTCAACTCCCAACATCACATGGCGCGACCCTCCGGCAGAAGAGTCCAACATGGCCCCACAACACCAAACACGCAACGGCCGCCGCCTCTCACACGCATCTGGTTTAGCCTCCTCCGCTTTCGCTCGCCACTACTCACGGAATATCTTTTCCTGCGGGTACTGAGATGTTTCACTTCCCCGCGTTCCCCCCACCACCCTATACACGTTCAGATGATGGTAACCCAGCACAACCCAGGTTAGGTTCCCCCATTCGGACACCCTCGGATAATAACGCTCGCTCGCCAGCTCCCCGAGGCATATCGCAGGCCGCAACGTCCTTCATCAGCTCTTGATGCCAAGGCATCCACCGAATGCCCAATAAAACTAAACAAAACACAAAAAACAGTACAGAACAAATATGCTCGCAACCACTATACAAATCACAAACAACCCACCACACACAACCCACACCCACAGGAAAACCCCTCCAGGCTGGCTGTGTGGGCAACCACCACCAACAGGCGGCGGACGCTCACACGGTGTTGAACGTGAACCCGACAGTGTGCTCGTTCGCTACAACATTTTTATGCCCAACCCAAAACACGCACCCACACCCACCACCCACTGTCGGGCAGTAAACACATGCAGGCACAAGAAAACAACCAGGCACAACCCAAACAGTCATGCCGCATTGTTCCCCACAAAACTGGGCTCCCTAGAAAGGAGGTGATCCAGCCGCACCTTCCGGTACGGCTACCTTGTTACGACTTCGTCCCAATCGCCAATCCCACCTTCGACCACTCCCCCCGCAAAAACGGTTAGGCCATGGGCTTCGGGTGTTACCAACTTTCGTGACGTGACGGGCGGTGTGTACAAGGCCCGAGAACGTATTCACCGCAGCGTTGCTGATCTGCGATTACTAGCGACTCCACCTTCATGGGGTCGAGTTGCAGACCCCAATCCGAACTGAGACTGGCTTTAAGGGATTCGCTCCACCTCACGATATCGCAACCCTCTGTACCAACCATTGTAGCATGCGTGAAGCCCAAGACATAAGGGGCATGATGATTTGACGTCATCCCCACCTTCCTCCGAGTTAACCCCGGCAGTCCCCCACGAGTCCCCACCATCACGTGCTGGCAACATAGGGCAAGGGTTGCGCTCGTTGCGGGACTTAACCCAACATCTCACGACACGAGCTGACGACAACCATGCACCACCTGCACACGACCAACTAAATGCCACCACATCTCTGCAGTGTCGCCGTGCATGTCAAGCCTTGGTAAGGTTCTTCGCGTTGCATCGAATTAATCCGCATGCTCCGCCGCTTGTGCGGGCCCCCGTCAATTCCTTTGAGTTTTAGCCTTGCGGCCGTACTCCCCAGGCGGGGCACTTAAAGCGTTAGCTACGGCGCAGAAACCACGGGTGGCCCCCACACCTAGTGCCCAACGTTTACAGCGTGGACTACCAGGGTATCTAATCCTGTTCGCTCCCCACGCTTTCGCTCCTCAGCGTCAGTAACGGCCCAGAGACCCGCCTTCGCCACCGGTGTTCTTCCTGATATCTGCGCATTCCACCGCTACACCAGGAGTTCCAGTCTCCCCTACCGCACTCAAGTCAGCCCGTACCCACCGCACGCCCCCAGTTAAGCCAGAGGATTTCACGGCAGACGCGACCAACCGCCTACAAGCCCTTTACGCCCAATAATTCCGGACAACGCTCGCGCCCTACGTATTACCGCGGCTGCTGGCACGTAGTTAGCCGGCGCTTCTTTACCCACTACCCTCACCACAACCTTGAGTTGCGGCTTGACCATGAGCGAAAGAGGTTTACAACCCGAAGGCCGTCATCCCTCACGCGGCGTCGCTGCATCAGGCTTTCGCCCATTGTGCAATATTCCCCACTGCTGCCTCCCGTAGGAGTCTGGGCCGTATCTCAGTCCCAATGTGACCGGTCACCCTCTCAGGCCGGCTACCCGTCAAAGCCTTGGTAGGCCATCACCCCACCAACAAGCTGATAGGCCGCGAGCCCATCCCCCACCAGAAAAAACCTTTCCACCAACCCCCATGCGAAGATCAGTGAATATCCAGTATTAGCACCCGTTTCCGGGCGTTATCCCAAAGAAGGGGGCAGGTTACTCACGTGTTACTCACCCGTTCGCCACTCATCCACCCAGCAAGCTGGGCTTCAGCGTTCGACTTGCATGTGTTAAGCACGCCGCCAGCGTTCGTCCTGAGCCAGGATCAAACTCTCCGAACAAAAACAAAAACGTTAAAGCCCAGAAAAACCAACCAACCAAA
>NZ_PKKM01000005.1:0-4590 GCF_002847525.1 Schaalia odontolytica
GCCGCCAGCGTTCGTCCTGAGCCAGGATCAAACTCTCCGAACAAAAACAAAAACGTTAAAGCCCAGAAAAACCAACCAACCAAAAAGGCCAGCCAGCAATCCCAACCAAAAACACTCAAAAACAAAAAACAGGCATAAAAAAACAAACAAACACACTATCGAGTTCACAAACAACACCCACACACCCAGACAACCAAGCCACAAAACCCAGCCACCCAAGCAGTGAACCACCACCACAAACCCACAAACAAGCTCGCGGCGACAGGTGAATAATCTACTCACCCCCACACCCAAAGTCAAACCAAAACACCGTGACCCCCACCACACACACCACAAACCCACCAAACACAACGAAAAGAGGGCATCCGACAATTGTCGGATGCCCTCTTGTTCGAAGCGATCAGCTCAGTTCAAGCACGGCGAGGTTCTTACGACCCTTACGAATGAGAGCCAGTCCACCAGCAAGGACGTCTTCTTCGCGCAGAACAGCCTCGGGATCCTCGACCTTGATGTTGTTGATGGAGGCGCCGCCGGAGGCGATCGTACGGCGTGCCGCAGTCTTGCCCTTCTCAAAGCCGAGGGCAACGAGCGCATCGGCCACGGTCGACTCGCCGATGGTGAGGGACGCTCGTGGTAGATCCGCGGTGGCAGCGGCCAGCGTTGCCTCGTCGAGATCACGGATATCGCCTCCGCCCCACAGGGCGTCGGTCGCAGCGAGAACGCGCTGAAGCTGATCGGCCCCGTGCACGAGTTCCGTGACGGAGGCAGCCAGCGCCTTCTGCGCGGCACGCTGGTGCGGACGCTCGGCAACCTCAACGGCCAACGCCTCGATCTCTTCACGCGACTTGAACGTGAAGATCTTCAGGAAGCGCACCACGTCGTCGTCCGCGACCTGGAGCCAGAACTGGTAGAAGGCATAGGGGGTCATCATCTCCGGGTCAAGCCAGATGGCACCCCCCTCAGACTTACCGAACTTCGTTCCGTCGGCCTTGGTAATAATCGGCGTGGTCATCACGTGGGTATCGACGCCCTCAACCTTACGGATCAGGTCGACCCCGCCCACCATGTTGCCCCACTGGTCGTTACCGCCGGTCTCGAGCGTGCAGCCGTTGCGGCGGTAGAGCTCGAGGAAGTCGTTGGCCTGGAGCACCTGGTAGGAGAACTCGGTGTAGGAGATGCCCTCGTCCGAGGCAATACGGCGGGCAACGATGTCCTTGTTGAGCATGGTGCCCACGCGGAAGTACTTGCCGATAGTACGCAGCAGGTCGATCGCGCTCATCTCCTGGGTCCAATCCAGGTTGTTCACCATCGTGGCTGCAGCAGGACCCTCGAAGTCGAGGAACTTCGAGATCTGCGAATGCAGGCGATCTGCCCAGCCCTTCACGACCTCGGTCGACTGAAGCTGACGCTCGCCGCTCTGACGCGGGTCGCCGATCTGACCGGTGGCCCCGCCCACGAGAGCGAGCGGACGGTGGCCGGCGAGCTGCAGGTGACGCATCACGATCAGCTGAACCAGGTGTCCATGGTGCAGGGAGGGCGCCGTCGGGTCATAGCCGCAATAGAAGGTGACAGGTCCGGCGGCCAGGTGCTCACGGAGCGCCTCGAGGTCGGTGTGCTGCGCGAGCAGCCCACGCCACTGCAGTTCGTCCAGAATGTCTGTCACGAAAGTTGTCCTTCCTTGCGGATTCGACGGATGAGTACCGTCATAGTGTATCGGCTTGCGAGTACGGGCGTTAACGCAGCGCGGTGGCCGCCCACTCGCGCGCATCGGCGAGACCCGCCTCGGCCTCGGCGATCTGCTCGCGCACGCGCTCCGGGGCAGTGCCGCCACGCCCGCGGCGTGCACTCACGGAACCTTCCACGGTCAGCACAGCGCGAACCTCGGGGGTCAGGGCCGACGAGGCCTGGGCGAGCTCCTCGTCCGTCAGGTCCGCGAGCTCCACTCCCCTAGCCTCGGCGAGGCGCACGCACGCGCCCGAGATCTCGTGAGCGTCGCGGAACGGAACGCCCTGCTTCACCAGCCACTCGGCAATGTCGGTGGCGAGCGAGAAGCCCTGCGGAGCCAGCTCCTCGAGACGGTCGAGATGAATCGTCATTGTGTCGATCATGCCGGCGACGGCAGGACACAGGACGTCGAGGGTGTCGATCTGATCGAACACCGGCTCCTTGTCTTCCTGCAGATCACGGTCGTAGGCGAGCGGAATACCCTTGAGGACCGCGAGCAGGCCGGTCAGGTCACCGATGAGGCGGCCGGCCTTGCCACGGGCCAGCTCCGCGACGTCAGGGTTCTTCTTCTGGGGCATGATCGACGAACCCGTGGAGTATGAGTCGTCCAGCGTGACGTAGCCGAACTCCTTCGTGTTCCAGATGACGATTTCCTCCGACAGGCGCGAAATGTCAATACCGATCTGGGCGCACACGAAGGCGAACTCGGCGACCACGTCGCGAGCAGCCGTTCCGTCAATCGAGTTTTCGACGGAGTCATTAAAGCCGAGAGCAGCAGCAATGCGGCGAGGATCCATGCCGAGGGTATTACCGGCGAGCGCGCCGGAACCATACGGGGAGATGGCTGCGCGCTTGTCCCAGTCGCGCAGGCGCGCGACGTCGCGCAGCAGCGGCCACACGTGCGCCAGCAGGTGATGAGCGACGAGCACGGGCTGCGCGTGCTGCATGTGGGTGCGGCCCGGCATCACAGCATCGCCGGCGCGCACGGCCTGCCCGACGAGAGCCTGAGCGATGTCAAGAACGCGACCTGCCAGGTGACGCGCCTCCTCGCGCAGGTACACGCGAATGAGTGTGGCGATCTGGTCGTTGCGGGAGCGTCCAGCGCGCAACTTGCCACCCAGCGTCGCTCCCGCTCGCTCGATGAGGCCACGCTCCAGCGCGGTATGGACGTCCTCGTCGTCGGCAGCAGGCACAAACACCCCCGAAGCGACATCCGCGTCCAGACGCGCCAGAGCATCGTGCATATCCGCGCATTCCTGGTCGGTCAGCAGTCCGACGCGATGCAGCTCATCGGCGTGCGCATGCGAGCCCGCGATATCCACGTGGGCCAGACGGAAGTCGAAGTGCGTCGACACGCTCAGTGCAGCCAGTGCCTGCGACGGCCCTCCAGAAAAACGACCGCCCCACAGAGAGACGTGAGTTTCGGACTGCGACATGAGTTTCCTCCTGGCTCGGCGACAACGATGATGTTCGTAGGCTTTAAGAATATTCGAGGTGCTGGCGGGCCGCCGACGGCCACACCACGGGAACCTCTCCTCGGACCTTCACCCACGTCGCGATCATGACGAAGAGCATCCAGTTGCCCTCGAAGAGCAGGCGCGACTCAGTAAACGACTGAATAAACATCGCGATGATGATGACGGCGGGGATCACGTCCCACAAATTGTCGTCGATGTGGGCGACCGCGACCTTCACAACGCGATACAGCGTCCAGACGATCGCGACGGTGATCATGGCCGCGCCCACGAAGCCGGTCGTCAACGCCGCCTCGACATACACGTTGTGCGCCTGGTTCGTCGGCGTCCCATCGGGACGGATCACGAGCGATGCAAAAGGTTCCATCCACGTGGGCCACCCAATGAACCAGCCCCAACCGCCGATCGGGCGCTGCGCGACGAGGGGCGCCACCGCGTGCCAGATGACGGAGCGCCCGCTCATATCGGGACTACGACCGAAAGCGTCGGCGATCATGTGACGACAGAAGAATGCTGTGATTGCAGTGAGAACACCGATCCCCGCAAACCCGCCGACAACGCGCAAGCGCAGGCGTTCCGGAACTCTACGCTGCACGACGAGGCCCGCGATAACCAGGAAGCAACCGACCGTCGAGAGAGCGACCGTCGCAGACTGAGTCAGCAGCAACACTGCGCCGCACAAGCCGAGCCACACCAGCGTCGAGAGCCGAGAGTTCCTCGTCTGCATGTATCGAAGAACTAAGCACACCGCCAGAAGCAGTGCGATGAAAGCAAGAGGATTCCTGTTCCCAGGGAACCCCTGGATCGGCCCACCTTCCAGGAGCAATCCGTCCACCCAGTAGTAGGACGCCGGCAGGAGCCCCCTCCCCCACATGATGGGAGGAGCGAGCGGACCTCGACCAAAGAAAGCCACCAGGGCCTCGAGAATAAACGAGGAGCCGATAATCCACTGGAACGCGAGGATCAACGCGCCAACGAGCTCGGTGAGCGGCAGCGCAACAGCCACAGCGATCGACACCAGCGTCAGAGCGAGGGATAAGACCGCGAATTGCGCGCTCTGCGCAGGGGCGACGGACCACAGACACGACAGAGCACACCAGGCGACAAAAAGACACGTCGTGGTCGGAAAGCGACGCAGCAACAGCGAGCGTCCCGAGGTCCAAAAAAGCACCACAAACGACACAAGCAGAATCAGCATCGGCACAAGAGAACCGATGTCCCCGAAAATGCCACGAACGCCTTTGCCGGCAAAACCGACAAAGAACATCGCAGCAACCGTGTAGCGCATCATGCGCGCGCGCAGGGCATCATCGCGATCGGTCCCCACGGCATCGCTCACGGCGCTCGCCTCATAAGTCATACACGAAACAGTAAGCGAGGCGGGAGCGGC
>NZ_PKKM01000005.1:4813-132893 GCF_002847525.1 Schaalia odontolytica
GAGGACGACTGATCGAATGTATCGCCGGTCTCGTAGGTCGCAAGATTGAAGTCGTACAGTGAGGACTCGGAGCGGCGACCGTTGACGGTCGCACGACCACCGTGCAGCACCATGCGGATGTCGCCGGAGACATATTCCTGCGTGTGCTCGATGAACGCATCCATCGACTTCTTCAGCGGGGAGTACCACTGGGCCTCGTACACGAGCTCGCCCCAGGTCTGCTCCAGCTGACGCTTGTAGCGGCGCTGCATGCGCTCCAGCGTCACCGACTCGAGGGCCTGGTGGGCCTCGATGAGCGCGACGGCACCGGGAGCCTCGTAAATCTCGCGAGACTTGATACCGACGAGTCGGTCCTCGACCATGTCGATACGACCGATGCCCTGAGCGCCGGCGCGGCGGTTCATCTCCTGGATGGCCTCGAGCGGCGTGACGGGACGGCCGTCGATAGCAACCGGGATGCCCTTATCGAAGGTGATGACGACCTCGTCAGGCAGCGGCGGGTAGGTCGGGTCGTCGGTGTAGTTGTAGACGTCCTTCGTCGGGGCGTTCCACAGATCTTCGAGGAAGCCGGTCTCAATGGCGCGGCCCCACACGTTCTGGTCGATCGAGAAGGGATTGTGCTTTGTCGTTTCGATCGGCAGGTTGTGCTTCTCGGCGTAGTCGATCGCGACGTCACGCGTCAGAGCGAGGTCACGGACAGGGGAAATGCAGTCCATGTCGGGCGCCATCGAGGTAATCGAGACCTCGAAACGGACCTGGTCATTGCCCTTGCCCGTGCAGCCGTGGGCGACTGTCGACGCACCAAACTCGCGAGCCGCCTTCACCAGGTGCTTGGTGATGACGGGACGCGACAGTGCCGACACGAGGGGGTACTTGCCTTCGTACAGAGCGTTAGCCTTGAGCGCGGGCATGCAGTATTCTTCTGCGAACTCGTCGCGGGCGTCCGCCACGTACGCTTCCACGGCGCCACAGTCGAGGGCGCGCTGGCGAATGACCTCAAGATCTTCTCCGCCCTGGCCGACGTCAACGGCGACGGCGACGACCTCGCGGCCGGTCTGCTCGCCGATCCATCCGATGGCGACAGAGGTGTCCAGGCCGCCTGAATACGCCAGGACGACGCGATCTTTGCTCGACATGTGGGTTCCTTCCAATTGTTGGGTTCGTGGTGCCCGGGCAGTGTTCGTACGAACGAGGCCGGAGCTAGTTTTCGGGGAGTGCGCCGGGTTCGGCGAGGGCCAGCAAGGATCGTTCAACCTCAGCCGCGCCTTCTTCGCTGCGGCAGATCACGAGGATTGTGTCGTCGCCAGCGATTGTTCCGGCGATCTCGTCGCGCCTCACCGCGTCGATCGACGACGCAAGGAGGTTAGCTGCACCCACCTGGGTACGCAGGACGAGCTGGTTTCCCACCTTCACGGAGGTGACAAGGAGGAGCTGGCACCAGCGCGCCAGACGGACGTTCGCGGCTTCAGCGTCGTGGGTAAGACCGCCGTCGTGGTCGGGCACCGTGTAGATGAGCGCACCGGATACATCGCGGATCTTCGTCGCGCGCAGGTCCATCAGATCGCGAGAGAGGGTCGTCTGGGTGACGTCAATCCCCCGCTCGGCCAGGCGAGCACGCAGTCCTTCCTGGCTACCGATCGACTCGGACGCCAGAAGATCACGGATCATCTCATGACGCGCACTCTTGGTGCTCGGAAACGCGGGTGTTGCACTCATATGCATGATTATACACACGAACGCATATAAATAAGCAAGCGGGCGAGGGATGTCCCTCACCCGCTTGCTCTCACAACTCTCAGGCCTTCAACGCAGCCGCGATATCGTCGGCCCACGCCTCGATCGCGTCCCAGTCGCGGAAGTCGCCCTCAACGACACCGGCGAGGCGCGCAACCGAGCGCTCGCGCAGCGACAGAAGCTCCGGCTTGTAGCGACCCGGGAAGGTACGCAGCTCACGGCAGTTGACGTGGGTGAGCAGCGGACCGACACGATTACCATCCTGCTCCGAGTGCTTCGGCACGCCATTCATGCCGACGGAGAAGGCCCACACCGGCTTGTCGCGCAGATCATCCTTGAAGCGCTCCATGAAGTCGTGCGCCTCGGGCATCCACTGGAGAATGTAGACGGCAGAGCCAACGATCACAGCGTCGTAGGGTTCAACCGTGGTCACGTCAGCAGGCGCGACACGATCGACAGTGAAACCCGCCGCTTCGAGGCGCTTAGCGATGGCGTCGGCGACCTCATCCGTCGCCCCGTGCTTTGATGATGCAGTAACAAGGATGTGCATGTATCCATCGTAAAGCGAAGACCGGTCGAATCGATGGGCACAACGCCCCAAATGAGTGGGGTGCCACACCGCCGATTCGACCGGCCTGTCGCTTCGTGGGCCTTATGCGCGCAACGACGCCCCCAGGACCTTGGATGCCTTCGCGACGACCTGCTCGCGTACCTGCGAGGATTCCTTCGCGGTCAGCGTGTGGTCAGCCGCGCGCAGACGCAACGCAAAGGCGAGAGAACGGTAGCCCTCGGGCACCTGATCGCCCTCATAGATGTCGAAAAGCGTCACGGACTCGGCAAGCTGGCCGGCCCCCTGGCGCACAATCTGCTCGACGCGCGACGCGGGGATATCGGAGGGCACGACGAGAGCAATGTCTTCCTTGGCCAGTGGGAACGTCGAGACACCCTTGACCTGGATGGGCGCCTCGCTCATCTGAGAGATCAGCGCATCCATGTCGATCTCGAATGCGCACGAACGGGACGGCAGGCCGAAGGCGCGGCAGGCCGCGGGCGACAGCTCGCCAGCAAGAGCAACATCGACGAGGTCACGACCAGCGCGCACGAAGACGCGTGCGACGCGGCCGGGGTGGAACGGTGCGACCGCTGCGGGATCCGTCGCCGGAGCAGGCATCGGAGCACCCTTGTGCGCGGGCACCTCGTCCATCCAAGCGCGGGTCACCTCAACGCGTACGCCGAGCCCCGAGGCCACACGACGCACGTACTCGAGGGCGTCGGCCCAGTCGTAAGCGCGGGCGTTCGCCAGGACACCGGCCGGAACAGCCTGTCCGGTCAGGACACCGCCAATGCGCCAGGGCTGCGCGGGAATACCAGCTTCAAGCGCCGCGATCACCTCGTCGGAGGGACGTTCCTGAGCGCTGGGCAGGTCCGCCGGGACAGTGCCCGCGGGACGGGCAACCTTGGCGACCTCGAAGATCGCGACGTCTGCGTTGGAGCGCGACACGTTACGGCCGGCGACGTCGAGAAGGGTATCGAGCACCGTGGTGCGCAGCCAGGGGGCGTCATCCGCCATCGGGTTGCGCAGGCGCAGGGCCTCGCGACGCGGATCGTCGGCGGGAACACCCTGACGATCCCAGGTGTCGGACACGAACGGGTAGGACTCGACCTCGACCAATCCGCCATCGGCCAGCGTAGCGGCGGCCAGACGGCGCGCCTTCTGCGCGACAGTCAGACCGTGGCCAGCCGGAGCAGTCGGCATCACAACGGGGATATTGTCGTAGCCGTCGAGACGCGCGACTTCCTCGACCAGGTCTGCCGGGAGCGTGAGATCGGGACGCCACGAGGGAGCCGTCACCGTGAACGCGCCATTATCGGGGCCTTCGACGACGCAGCCGACCGTGCGCAGTAGCTCGGCGATGCGCTCGGGGGCGTGGGCCACGCCGGTCAGGCGTTCCACCTCACCGACGGGCAGCGAAATGACGACAGCCTCGCCGCGCTGATCTACATCCGTGACGCCCGGATCGAGCGTGCCGCCACCGTATTCGACGAGGAGCTCAACGGCACGCTGGGCAGCCACCGCGGGAAGCTGCGGGTCCGTGCCGCGCTCGAAGCGCTTCGCGGCCTCCGAGTGCAGCTTGTGTCGGCGCGAGCTGCGGGCGACGGACACCGAATCGAAGTGTGCAGCCTCGAACAGCACGTCAGTCGTTCCTTCGCCAACCTCGGAGTAGGCACCACCCATGACACCGGCGATACCGATGATGCGTGATCCCTCTCCCTCGGGAGAGTCGGTGATGAGCAGATCCTGCGGGTCGAGCTCGCGCTTTTCCTCGTCCAGGGTCACCAGCGTCTCGCCCGCGCGAGCGCGGCGCACGACGATCGGGGCGGCCAGGTCGCCCAGGTCGTAGGCGTGCATCGGCTGACCGAGGTCAAGCATGACGTAGTTAGTAATGTCAACGGCCAAAGACAGCGAGCGCATGCCTGCGGCTTCGAGACGCTCGACCATCCAGCGCGGAGTCGCAGCGTTGGGGTTCGTGCCGCGCACGACGCGAGCAACGAAACGGTCCACACCGACGCGGCCGCGGATCGGGGCGTCGTCGGAGAATACGACCGGGAAACCGTCGGCGTTCGCAGCAGGCGGCTCAGCCGCGATCACGCCGGGCAGCCCCGGATCGCGGAACGCGGCGCCCGTCGAGTGCGAGTACTCGCGAGCAATGCCGCGCATCGAGAAGCAGTAGCCGCGGTCCGGGGTCACGTTGATCTCGAGGACCTCTTCGCCCAGCCCCAGCCAGGAAACAATGTCCGTACCGACGGCAGGAATCTCGCGGTCCGGGAAGTACTTCGGCAGCACGATGATGCCGTCATGGTCCTCCCCCAGTCCGAGTTCGCGCGCGGAACAGATCATGCCGTCAGAGACGTGACCGTAGGTCTTGCGCGCGGCGATCTGGAAGTCTCCGGGCAGAATTGCCCCGGGCAAAGACACGACGACCAGGTCGTCGACGTCGAAGTTGTGGGCACCGCAGATGATGCCGCGGCTCGGCAGCTCCGAGGGCTCCTTGCCGGTGCCGGGAGCATCGTTGTGCTCGCCGACATCCACGCGGCAGTAGTTCACGATCTTGCCGTTCGAGGCGGTCTCCTCCACACGGGTGAGGACGCGACCCACCACGAGCGGGCCGGTGACTCGCGCCGGGTGAATCTCTTCCTCTTCAAGGCCGACCTTCACGAGGGCGGCGGCAAGCGCCTCGGCATCCGTGCCCTCGGGAACATCAACGTGGTCGGACAGCCAGCTCAGCGGAACCATAGGCATGTCAGTTACCCCTTCCATTCACTCCGAACTGCTGGGAGAAACGAACGTCTCCCTCAACGATGTCATGCATGTCGGCGATGCCGTGACGCAGCATCAGCGTGCGCTCGATACCCATGCCGAACGCGAAGCCCGAGTAAACCTCGGGGTCGACGCCGTTGGCGCGCAGCACGTTCGGGTTGACCATGCCGCAGCCGCCCCACTCGATCCAGCCGGGGCCGCCCTTCTTCTGCGGAAACCATAGATCCATCTCGGCGCTGGGCTCCGTGAACGGGAAGTACGAGGGACGCAGACGGGTCTTCGCCTCGGGGCCGAACATGGCCTTGGCGAAGTGGTCGAGGACGCCCTTCAGGTGAGCCATCGTCAGGCCCTTATCGACGGCGAGGCCCTCCACCTGGTGGAACACCGGCGTGTGCGTCGCATCAAGAGCGTCGGAGCGGAACACCTTGCCGGGGCACGCCACGTAGAGAGGCACGCCACGCGACAGCATCGCATGCGACTGGACCGGAGAGGTGTGCGTGCGCATCACCAGGTGTGCACCATCCTCGGTCTCGGCGCCCACACTACGGCCGTCGATGTAGAGCGTGTCCTGCATCTGGCGAGCGGGGTGATCGATGTCGAAGTTCAGCGAGTCGAAGTTGAACCACTCGTGCTCGATCTCCGGCCCCTCGGCGATATCCCAGCCCATCGCCACGAAGAAGTCGGCAACCTCTTCCATCAGGGTCTCGAGGGGGTGGCGAGCTCCCACCGCGCGACGCGCAGTCGGCAGCGTCACGTCCACGGACTCCTCGACCAGCATACGAGCCTCATGCTCAGCGGCGAGAACGGCCTTGCGCGCCTCGAGCGCGTCAGTCAAAGCCTTGCGCGCCTGTCCAAGGTTCTTACCGGCGAGACCGCGCTGCGCGGGTTCGAGTGAGCCGATCGTGCGATTCGCCGTGACAAGGGGTGCCTGATCACCGAGGATCGCAGCTCGGACGGCCTTGAGAGCGTCGAGTGAATCCGCGGCTTCGATATCGGCGAGGCCGGCCTCGCAAACGGCGTTGACGGCTGCCTCGTCAAGAGGATCAAGGTCAGGGGCATTGCCAGCCATGTCCTGCTTCCTTCTTCTTTCCATCTGGGGTCATTACTGCGCGCATGACGCGCACCGCCCACTATCCTACCCGTTCACCTATCCTCACAGCTCACCGGATCCACGGGCGCGCTACCCTGTAAGACGTGAATGCGCTCTCGCGCGCTCCAACAGCTCACCGAAGGAATCCCGTGTCTCACATCACGCAACCGGAGAACGCGGCCACGGCCTCGTCCCAGGCGCCCGCCCTCTTTTCTGCCAAGCGTGTGCGTATCCAGCACATCGCGCGCGCCAAGGCCGAGGGCATTCCCCTCACGATGCTCACCGCCTACGATGCGCTCACTGCGCCCATTCTCGAGGCAGCGGGCGTTGACATGCTGCTCGTTGGCGATTCGCTCGGCAACGTGATTCTCGGCCACTCTTCGACACTGCCCGTGACCCTGGAGGACATGGAGCGCGCCACCGCCGCCGTCGCTCGCTCGACCTCGCGCGCCATGATCGTCGCCGATCTGCCCTTCGGCACCTACGAGGACACGGTCGAGCACGCTTTTGCCTCCGCAACTCGCCTCATGAAGGCCGGGGCACACGCGGTGAAGCTTGAGGGCGGGCAGAGCCGCGCTCATATTATTGCTGGCCTCGTCTCGGCCGGTATCCCCGTGTGCGCACACCTGGGCTACACGCCCCAGTCGGAAAACACCTTGGGCGGGCCCCGCATGCAGGGCCGTGGAGCCGGCGCCGATGCGCTTCGCCAAGACGCCGAGGCCGTCGAGAAGGCCGGCGCCTTCGCCGTCGTCTTCGAGATGGTGCCCGCTTCTATCGCCACGGAACTCACTCAGACGCTCTCAATCGCAACGATCGGTATTGGCGCTGGTCCCAACACGGACGGCCAGGTTCTCGTCTGGTCCGACATGGCGGGCTACTCCGACTGGACGCCGTCGTTCGTGCGCACGTTCGGCCAGCTCGGAGCGGCCCTCCGCGAGGCTGCGTCCGACTACGTGGAGGCCGTGCGCGAGCGTTCCTTCCCCGGACCCGACAACTACAAGAACGACTGACGCTACCCGCTGAGAAGAGGAATACACATGGAAGCATCCGCACTCGCTCGTCGTGCACCCCTCGGCACGCTAAAGCCGGGACGCGTCTCACCAATGCGCGCGGTCCCCGAGCACATCGAGCGCCCCGAATACATGTTCCACGACGGCCCCGAGCGCGTCACTGCCTCGGAGATCAAGAGCCCCGAGACTATCGCGAAGATCCGCGAGGCCGGACGTATCGCGGCGGGCGCCATCGAGGCCGTCGGCGCGGCCATCGCACCGGGCGTCACCACCGAGGAACTCGACCGCATCGGCCACGAGTTCCTCATCGCGCACGACGCCTACCCCTCATGCCTGGGCTACATGGGCTTCCCCAAGTCCATCTGCACCTCCATCAATGAGGTCATCTGCCACGGCATTCCCGACGACCGTCCGCTCGAAGACGGCGACATCATCAACATCGACATCACCGCCTACAAGGACGGCGTGCACGGCGACACGTGCGCGATGTTCGAGGTTGGCACCGTCGACGAGGAGTCACACCTGCTCATCGAGCGCACGAAGAACGCCATGATGCGCGGCATCAAGGCCGTCGGCCCCGGCCGCGAGATCAACGTGATCGGTCGCGTCATCGAGGCCTACGCGAAGCGCTTCGACTACGGCGTGGTGCGCGACTACACCGGACACGGCGTCGGCGAAGCCTTCCACTCCGGTCTGATCATCCCCCACTACGACGCAGCTCCGGCGTACGACACGGTCATGGAGCCCGGCATGGTCTTCACGATCGAGCCGATGCTGACCCTCGGCACGGTCGAGTGGGAGCAGTGGGACGACGACTGGACGATCGTCACCGCCGATCGTTCGCGCACGGCCCAGTTCGAGCACACGATCGTCGTCACCGAGGATGGGGCTGAAATTCTCACCCTTCCGTGACGCTGATTCTTCGAGGCCCGCCTTCGACTCTCACAGTCTGAGGCGGGTTTCGCTATTAGTCGTGACATCCCATACAATTCGGGTACGGCGGGCTTCAGGGGCCCGCCGACAACAGGATTTCATTACCCGAGGAGGGGTCATGGCTCAGGTCGCATGCGGCATCGATATCGGCGGATCGGGCGTCAAGGGCGCGCTCGTTGATCTGGAAACCGGCGAGTACATCGGCGATCAGGTTCGAATTCCCACCCCCACCCCCGCGACGCCCGACGCTGTCGCAGCGGTGTGCCGCGAGGTCATCGATCAGCTCGGCGTCACAATCGGCGTTCCGATCGGCGTCACCTTCCCCGCCCCCGTCTTTGACGGCGTCATCCCCTACATGGCGAATCTCGACCAGTCGTGGGTCAACGTCAATGTCGACGAGCTGATGGAGCGCTACCTGGGACGCGCTGTCGTCGCACTAAACGACGCGGACGCGGCGGGTATCGCCGAGGTCGCATTCGGCGCAGCCAAGGGCCGCGACGGCGTCATCGTGTTCACCACCCAGGGCACCGGAATCGGCTCGGCGATTATCGTCAACGGCACTCTCCTCACCAACACCGAGCTCGGCCACCTCGAGATCGACGGCACCGATGCGGAGAAGAACGCCTCCTCGGGCCAGAAGACCCTCCAGGGCCTGAACTGGGAGCAGTGGGCGCAGCGCCTCCAGCGCTACTACAGCCACGTCGAGTTCCTGCTCAACCCCGACCTCTTCGTGGTCGGTGGCGGCGTGTCTGAGAACCACGAGAAGTTCATGCCGCTCCTGGATCTGAAGACCCCGATGATCCCCGCGAAGCTTCTCAACACCGCCGGCATCGTCGGTGCCGCCTACTACGCGGCGCAGCACAGCGCCTGATCGCGGACGCACCGAGCACGCAGAAGGACCCCGACGCGAGTCGGGGTCCTTCTGGCATCTGTCGGCCTATACGCCGGGTTCTGTCACGCACGCCGTTACCGGTCGTGCGGTGGCGACCATCTATCTAGGACCGTCGTTACCGACGGCCTCCAGCAACCTACCCGCAGGCATTGGACGGGCCGCCCTGCCTGCTGCTCGGTCTTGCTCCGGGTGGGGTTTACCTAGCCGACGCAGTCACCTGCGCCGCTGGTGAGCTCTTACCTCGCCTTTTCACCCTTACCGCCGCATACGCGCCGGTGGTTTGTTTTCTGTGGCACTGTCCCGCGGGTTACCCCGGGTGGCTGTTAGCCATCACCCTGCCCTGTGGAGCCCGGACGTTCCTCGAGCGTTTCCGCGCGCGGCCGCCCAGCCGGCAGATCCGCATCGATCATAGCGCGCATGTCCGCGCCCCCGCGATAGGGTGGTCACCATGCTGATCTGGTTGCCCCCGTCGGAGGGAAAGAACGCGCCTGCGCAGGGCCCGTCTTTGGACGTCAACGCACTGTCCCGCGCTAGCCTCGCGACAAGCCGTCGCACCGTCTGCAACGCGCTCGCGGCTCTCGGAGACGGCCCCGAAGCGGCTGCCGTCCTGAAGGTCGGCGCACGCATCGACCTCTCCGTGAACACCGCACTCGATTCTGCTCCCTGCGCCCCGGCCTCGTCCCTGTTTACCGGAGTGCTGTACGAGGCGATTGAGGAGTGCGCACCGAACGCCTGGACAAGCGCAGGTGCGGCGAACGTATCGATCTTCTCTGGACTCTTTGGAGTCCTCTCCCCTAGTGACTTCATTCCGGACCATCGTCTTGCGATGGGTGTATCCCTGCCTGACCTCGGCGTCCTGTCGACCTGGTGGGCGCCGCGACTCGACGAGACTCTGTCCGCTGAGGCATCGGAGCGCATCATTATCGATGGACGATCCGGACCCTATCGCGCCGCGTGCAAAGCACCGTGGGCGCGCGTCTGGGAGCTGCGCGTCGAGCGCGAGGCGGACGGCAAGCGCTCGGTCATCTCCCATGATGCGAAGCGTTGGCGCGGCGCCATCACCGGGCTGCTGCTGGCCTCTGACGGCTATCGCGCCGAGGAAACCTCGGCAGCGGAAAAGGCCCTGGAGGAGGCCGCGTACTCGCTGTCACTGGGTGACGCGAAGGGACACGAACACCGCGTGACTGGCGTGGAATATGGCCCTGAAAAGCAGACGAAAAAGGGCGGATCAACACGCACAGTCACGTTGGTTACGCACTGATAGGTAGGCTATCCTTTTTCCGGAACCTGCAGGGTGCAGGACCGGCCGACACATCGGCCATCAAGCGGAAACCATAGGCATGATCAACGAGGACTACCTGGCCAATATTCGGCCCACCCACCGTCAGCTCCAGTGGCAGAAAATGGAGATGTACGCGTTCATCCACTTCGGTATGAACACGATGACGGACCGCGAGTGGGGCGAGGGCCACGAGGATCCCGCCCTGTTCAATCCGGGCAACGTCGATGTCGATCAGTGGATGCGCGCCCTCGTCAGCGCCGGCATGACCGGCGTAATCCTGACCTGCAAGCACCACGACGGGTTCTGCCTGTGGCCGTCGGCTTACACGAAGCACTCGGTGGAGTCTTCGCCGTGGAAGGGCGGGCGCGGTGACCTCGTGCGCGAGGTGTCCGACGCGGCCGCGCGTCACGGTCTCAAGTTCGGCATCTACCTCTCCCCCTGGGACATGACCGAGCCGACCTACGGCCAGGGCGAGGCCTACAACGACTTCTACATCAACCAGCTCATCGAGCTGCTCACCCACTACGGCCCGGTCTTTTCCGTGTGGCTGGACGGCGCGTGCGGCGAGGGCCCCAACGGCAAGGTGCAGGTCTACGACTGGCAGCGTATCTACGACACGGTCCGCGCGCTGGCCCCCGAGGCCGTCATCTCGGTGTGCGGCCCGGATGTGCGCTGGTGCGGCAACGAGGCCGGCTCCGTTCGAGCCAACGAGTGGTCGGTCGTTCCGGCATCCCTGCGCGAGGCCGAGCGCACCGCAGAGAAGTCCCAGAAGGCCGACGACGGCGAGTTCTCTCGTCAGGTGGCTTCCGGGGACGAGGATCTGGGCTCGCGCGAGGCGTTGGCCGACTATTCCGGTCCCCTCGCCTGGTACCCGGCCGAGGTCAATACCTCAACGCGCAAGGGCTGGTTCCACCACGACGTCGAGGACTCGCAGGTGCGCAGCGTCGAGGAGCTGTTCTCGATCTGGAAGGGCTCGGTCGGCGGGAATGCCACCTTCCTCCTGAATGTTCCGCCGAACCGCGACGGCCTGATCGCAGACGCTGACGTCGAGGTCCTGGCGCGCCTGGGCGAGAAGATCGCTGACTTCCGCTCGCGTCGCATCACAGCATCCCGCGAGGACGACGGCGACGTCGTGACCCTGCGCTTTGATGAGCCTCACGCGCTTGGCGCGATCGTCCTCGAGGAGGACATCTCCCAGGGGCAGCGCATCGACGAGGCCGTGGTGACCGCGTACGTCGACGGCGACGTTGAGCGGGAGATTGCTCGTGTCCAGTGCGTCGGCTACCGCCGCATCGTCACCCTGGAAAAGCCCGTGACCGCCACCCGGGTGCGGGTGACGGTCACGAAGAGCAGGCAGGGCTTCTACCTGGCGGACGCCTACGTTATCGAGGCCTGAGCCTCAGCGCGGCGTGTTCGCCGCCGTGCGCACGACGATCTGTGCCGTGTCCTCGGTCAGGTAGAGCTCGTCGGCGGGCGTCAGGCGAATACGCTCGAGTTCCATCGGGCTCAGGTCGGCGGCGACACCGATTCCGTAGCCATCGCGGACCTCAATGACGGCGAGAGCGCCGTTGCGGCGGCGCGCGTCCTCGTACTCCTCGAGAAGGTCCGCGGGCAGACGATCGGCGAGTTCACGACGTTTTGCGATGATGCGACGCAGTTCCTCATCGGAATCGGCGACGTCGGCCTCGAACTGGGCCTTGAGCGCCTCGATGTCGGCGGCGATAGCCTGAGCCTCGGCCTTCATCTTGTCCTGGGCCGCACGGGCGGCCTCGACGCGTTCCTCGGCCTCCACCTGATCGTCCTCGAGCTTGGCGAGGCGGCGGTCCATCTGGGCGATCTCGTGTTCCATGGCCGAAATGTCCCGCAGCGGCACCTGGTTGTTGTCGATGCGGCTCTGCTGGCGCTTGCGACGCTCAGTGACCTTCGCAATCTCATCTTCGATGCGGGTCACCTCACGCATCGTGTCCGCGATAACGGCACTCTGGCTGATCGCGGCGCGCTGGAGGTCAGCAACGCGTCCGGCGAACTCGCGAACCGTCGCGTGCGCGGGGTGAGAATCGCGCTTGTGGCGCAGCGCCGACTCCTTCTGGTCGAGCTTCTGAAGCTCGAGAAGTTCGAGCTGGTCGGTGTGCGATGCTTTCACGCTAGTTCTCCCTGGGTGACTCGGTGGCTGGTCCATGGCTCGGTGACAATCGTAGAGACTTCCACGCGAAGTTCCACATCGGCGGTGCGAGCGGCCTCGCGCAGCTTTCGTGCGAGGACGGGAAGCCACGGGGACTCTGTCGCCCAGTGGGATCCGCACAGCAGCGCGGGGGCGCCGCCCTCGAGGTGCTCGGAGGCGGGGTGATGGCGCAGGTCCGCCGTGAGGTACACGTCAACTCCGGCGGCGCGCGCCGCTTCGAGCGCGCTATCCCCAGCGCCGCCCAGAACGGCTACACGCTGCACCGGGGCAGTTTCGTCGCCACCGACGAAGAGACCGGAGGGGCCCGCAGGCAGCACGGATGCGACGTGGTCAGCGAAGGCGCCGAGCGTGGTCTCGTCGACGGTGCCGACGCGTCCCAGGCCGATCTCGTGTCCCTCGGCGTCGGTGCCACACGGCTCCAGGGGCGCGGTATCGCGCAGGCCGATCAGATCGGCGAGCGCCGTCGCGACGCCGTCGCAGGCCACATCCGCGTTGGTGTGCGCGTTAAACAGCGCGATACCGGAGCGGATCAGGGTCGTGACGACGCCGCCCTTCGGGTCGGTCACCGGCAGGAAGGACGCGCCGCGCAGGAGCAGCGGGTGGTGCGTGATCACCATGTCGTAGGATTCCCCGTCACCGGACGGACCGGCGACAGCCTGAGCGGCAATAGCCGCGGTGGGATCAAGCGCGAGGAGAATCGACCGAACGGGAGCGAAGGGGTCGCCAACGATAAGCCCGACGCGGTCCCACGGCTGGGCCGAAGCCGCCGGATACCAGGACTCCATGAGGGCCATGACGTCGCCGACAGTCCACGTCGATGCGGACGTATCGGCCGTGATAGAAGGGCCATTGAGTTGAGACGAAGACTGCATGCGTCAAGCATACCGGACCCCCATCTGGCAAGGGACCATGCCCGCGACTATGATCACAACGTGCAGATTTTGAGTCTACTCGACCAGGGGTTGGTCGAATACACGCAGGTTGACGCGCTCCAGCGCTCCCTGCACGAGGAGGTCCTCGCCGGCGGCGAGGACACGCTCATCGTTTCTCAATTTACGCCCACGTGGACGGCGGGTCGCCACACGAAACCCGAGGATATTCCCTCCACGACCGTACCCGTAATCCGTACCGATCGAGCGGGCTCCGCCACGTGGCACGGCCCCGGCCAGGTCGTCGTCTACCCCGTCGTTCGCCTGCGCGAGCCCGTCGACCTCGTGCAGTGGATCCGCGCGGTCGAGGCCTCGGTCATCGACACCGTCCGCGAGGTCTGGGGCCTGCCCGTGCACCGCGTCGAGGGCCGCGCGGGTGTGTGGCTGACCGAAGAGGGTCGCCGCGACCGCAAGATCTGCGCGATCGGCCTGAAGGTGGCGCGCGGCGCGACCCTGCACGGCATTGCCCTGAACGTCGACATCGACCCGGCGCACGCTTTCGAGGGCATCATCCCCTGCGGCCTCACGGACGCCGACGTGACCTCCCTGTCGTGGGAGGGCATCCACACGACGGTTTCCGACGCCGCATCCGAACTTCTCCCGCGCATGGTGGAGCACATCTCCCCCTGCCTGGCGACCACTCCCACTTCCGTTTCCTACACGATGAGGTCAACGCTATGAGTACCCTGCCCGATCCCGAAGGACGCAAGCTCCTGCGCATCGAGGTGCGTAACTCGCAAACTCCGATTGAGAAGAAGCCCGAGTGGATCCGCACGACCGCCAAGGCCGGCGAGAACTACCAGGACATGCGCTCCCTGTCGCATGCCAAGGGTCTGCACACGGTGTGCGCCGAGGCCGGCTGCCCCAACATCTACGAGTGCTGGCAGGACCGCGAGGCGACCTTCCTGCTCGGCGGTGCCCTGTGCACGCGCCGCTGCGACTTCTGCGACATCGCGACGGGCCGTCCCACGGAGTACGACAAGGATGAGCCGCGTCGTATCGCCGAGTCCGTGCGCGACCTCGACCTGCGCTACGTGACGATCACGGGCGTGACCCGAGACGATCTGCCCGACGGCGCGGCGTGGCTCTATGCCGAGACGTGCCGCCTCATCCACGAGCTCAACCCGGGCACGGGCGTGGAGCTCCTCGTGGACGACTTCCGTGGTCAGGCCGAGTCGATTGACATGGTCATCGAGGCGGGTCCGCAGGTCTTCGCGCACAACCTCGAAACGGTGCCGCGAATCTTCAAGAAGATCCGCCCCGCCTTCAACTACGACCGCTCGCTCGCCATGATCAAGCGCGCCCACGACGGCGGCATGGTCACCAAGTCGAACCTGATTCTGGGCATGGGCGAGACGCGTGAGGAAATCAGCGCCGCCATGCGCGACCTGCATGCGTCGGGCTGCGACCTGCTGACCCTCACGCAGTACCTGCGCCCCTCTCCACTCCACCACCCGATCGACCGCTGGGTCCACCCCGAAGAGTTCGTCGAGCTGGCAGCGGAGGCCGAGGAGCTTGGCTTCGCGGGCGTCATGGCCGGCCCCCTCGTGCGTTCCTCGTACCGCGCGGGCCTGCTGTGGGCCAAGGGCATGCGTGCCCGTGGCTTCGAGATCCCCGAGCAGCTGCGCCACATTGAGAACTCCGGGTCGACGCTGCAGGAGGCCGGCTCCGTCCTGGCACGCCTGAAGGAGCGCTCGGAGCGTCACGCGGCGATGGCCGCGACGGCCGCCTCGGCCTCGTGATCCCCGACTATTCTCCCGCGCGGGCGCTCCTCGCGGCGGCGCGTCGCCATCCGAACCGGCTGTCCCTGGTGGACGCGGCGACCGGCGAGGAGTGGCGCGTGCGCGAGGCGGCCGACACTGTGGCTCGCCTCGCCGCCGCCTTTGAGGATGCCGGTATCGGCGAGGGGACACGCATCGGAGTCATCGGGGCGAACTCGCCGTGGCACTACATCGCGTTCGTCGCGGCCTCGTGGCTGCGCGCGGTGACGGTCCCGCTGTCCCCGCGTATGCCCTCGGCTGCGCTCGCCTCGATGTGCGAGCAGGCGGGCGTCTCGTGGGTGTTTCTCGACGGACCCTCTTCCACCCACGCTCCCGCTCTGTCCGGGGTGGGCGCGCAGGTCGCGTCCTTTGCGGACTTGGCGGCCTGGGTGGATCGCACCACACCCATCGGCAGGGCCCCCGCGCGCTGCGGGACCGAGCTCGCCGCCATCTTGTTCACGTCGGGTTCCACGGGCACTCCTCGTCCCGTCGAGCTCACGCACGAGGTCATGTGGTGGGGATCGACGAACTTCCGCGAGGGCTTCGATTACGCGCCGACGTCGTCCGTCGTGGGTGTGTGCGCGCCCGCGAGCCACATAGGAGGCTTCAACGGCACTTCGATGGACGTGTGGACGCACGGCGGAACCCTCGTGACGCTCGGTTTTCCGGGCTCCTTCGACGCGCGCGGCGTCATCGACGCGATCGAGCGCTACGGGATCACGATGATGTTCGCCGTACCCGCGATCGTCCGTGCAATCCTCGACGAGCATGAGCGCGCCGGCGGCGACCTGTCGTCGTGGATCCGTCCCCTCATCGGCGGCGACGCGATGACGGCGGACCTCGCGGATGCAATGCGAGCGGTCGGCCTGTCCCCCATTCACGTGTGGGGCATGACCGAGACCTCCGGTGCGGGCACGGTCGCGACTCCTGATTCCTTGGCGCCAGCCGGATCGCTGGGGGTTCCTTTCCCCTACGTGGACCTGCGCGTCATGGCCACCGACGAGCGCGAAGCAGCCGTCGATGAGATGGGCGAGATCTGGGTGCGCGGTCCGGGTGTCGTGAGCGGCGAGGAGTGGCTGCGCACCGGCGACCTGGCGACGCGAGACACGGACGGCTGGCTGCACATGGTGGGACGCGCCCACCGCATGATCAACACGGCCGGAGAGCTCGTCGCTCCCCCGACGGTCGAACGCGCCCTGCGCTCCCTCGACGAGGTGTCGGATGCGCTCGTCGTGGGACTGCCGGATGGGCGCTGGGGGCAGATCGTCGCGGCGCTTATCGTGCCTTCTGTGCAGGGCCGGGCCCAGGCCTCGTCCATAAGTGCTGATTCACTGTCCAATGCCCTGCGAGATTCCCTCGCTCCGTGGGAGAAGGTGCGTCGAGCCCTGGTCGTCGACGCGCTGCCGACCACGACGACGGGCAAGCCGGATCCGGTCGCGGCAGCACGCCTCTTCGACGCGTGAGGACATTGGGCCCTAGTGCGCCAGACCTCACAAAGTGCAAGCACCATATTTAGGTAAGATTAGCCTTGCTTAATTGAAGGAGAGTCTTATGTCCCGCCACCGCATTGTCATCATCGGTTCCGGCTTCGCAGGCCTGACAGCAGCTCGTCGACTGAAGAACGCCGACGCCGACATCACCATCCTGGCCCGTACTTCGCATCATCTCTTCCAGCCTCTGCTGTACCAGGTGGCCACGGGCATTCTCTCCGAGGGCGACATCGCCCCGACCACGCGCGAGATCCTGCGCGGCCAGAAGAACGTGACCGTCCTGCAGGCCCTCGTCGAGGAAATCGACGTCAAGACTCGCACTGTCAAGTGGCGCAACCACAACAAGCACGAGCGCACCGAATACGACACGCTGATCGTCGCGGCGGGTGCGGGCCAGTCCTACTTCGGCAACGACCACTTCGCGGTGTTCGCCCCCGGCATGAAGACCATCGACGACGCCCTCGAGCTGCGCGCGCGTATTTTCGGCGCCTTCGAGCTGGCCGAGATCGAGACCGACCCGACTGCGGTCGACAAGCTCCTGACCTTCGTCGTCGTGGGCGCCGGACCGACCGGCGTGGAGATGGCCGGACAGATCCGCGAGCTCGCCTCGCACACGCTCAAGGGCGAGTTCCGCAACATCGACCCGACCAAGGCGCGCGTCATCCTGGTGGACGGCGCAGAGCACCCCCTCCCCCCGTTCGGCGAGGAGCTCGGCCTCAAGACCGAAGAGGCCCTGGCCAAGCTTGGCGTCGAGATGAAGATGAACGCCTTCGTCACCGGCGTGGACTCCGAGGGAGTCACCCTCAAGTACAAGTCGGGCGAGGAAGAGCGGATCGAGTCCGTGTGCAAGGTGTGGGCCGCTGGCGTCGCGGCGAGCCCGCTGGGCCGCGCGCTGGGTGAGGCGACGGGTGCCGAGGTGGACCGTGCGGGGCGCGTCACCGTCAACAAGGACCTCACACTGCCGGGCCACCCCGAGATCTTCGTGCTCGGCGACATGATGGCCTTCCCGGGCGTCCCCGGCGTCGCACAGGGCGCGATCCAGTCCGCGCGCTTCGCCGCCGACACGATCGCCGCTCGCCTAGCGGGCCGCGCCCCCAAGACCACCGAGTTCGTCTACAACGACAAGGGCTCGATGGCGACCATCTCTCGTTTCCAGGCCGTCGTGAAGATGGGCAACAAGAAGCTGACCGGCTTCGTCGCCTGGGTGGCCTGGTGCTTCCTGCACCTGCTCTACATCGTCGGCTTCAAGTCCCAGGTGGGCACACTGGTCAGCTGGTTCTTCAGCTTCCTGTCCGGCGCACGCCCCCAGCGCACGACCACGAACCAGCAGCTGGTGGGCCGCCTGGCCCTGGAGCAGCTCGGCGCTGGCGCATCCGGCAAGCTTGTCGTCGGTGAAGACGTCGCCGAGGAGCGCGCTCAGGAGGACTGACGCGCGTCGCGCACACTGCTCGAAGCAAACACTGAGGGGCCGGAAGCTGCTGCTTCCGGCCCCCGAGCGTTTTGTGGGCCCTACCGGGCTCGAACCGATGACCTTCTGGGTGTAAACCAGACGCTCTAGCCAACTGAGCTAAAGGCCCCACGCACGCGCCAATCTACCAGAAGCGACGCCTACGGTCACGTTCGAGGCAGAGCGTCACAGCACAGAACAGCGCTGGCCCGCCCATGCCTCGTCGAAACACTAGCGGCGCGAACGCGGACGCGCGGTCAGGCGCACGCCCGCCCAGTTGTCCCCGAGCGCCGTCGACGTCGTCGCGTGCAGGCCTGCGATCTCCGCGGACTCCTCTACATCGCCCACGCGCACGGAGTTGGGGCGTCCCGGCTTGGGGATCAGCACCCAAATCAGGCCGCCGTCGTCCAGGTTCGACATCGCGTCCACGAGCACGTCCGCGAGGTCCTCTTCCTCGGCGTCGTCTGCGCGCCACCAGACGATCGCGCCGTCCACGACGTCCGCGTAATCGACGTCGACGAGCGGATGCCCCGTCTCCCCTTCAATCGCATCGCGCACGGCCTGATCGACGTCATCATCGACGTAGAACTCCTGCACGATCGCATCGGACGCAAAACCCAGGCTCACTGCCATCACGCAGCACCGCCCATCAACGAGCTGGCGCTCAGTGTCTTATCAACGTTCACGCCTTCATCCTAGGGCATTGGAGCTACTCGAATGCAAGGGATGGACCACGATAGAAGACTCCTACGAACACTGCCCCGTCTGAACAGGGGAATTACCCGACGGTACCCGCCCGCAGTCCGGTGATACGCACCTCATAGTGGATACGCAAGGCAAACACTCGCAAAGACACCCCAATAGTGGGACAATGGTCCCGATATGTGCGGTGTCGCTAGAGGACACCGCTCACGCACGCTGCGCAAGCAGCACTGAGTCAAGCGAGAAGGTACACCGTGAGCCAACTCCACGAGTCCCACCCCGTCGTCAACGGCCTGATTCCTCAGGTTCCCGACAACGACCCCCAGGAGACCGCCGAATGGGTTGAGTCCCTGTCCGGGCTCATCAACGAAAAGGGCGGCCCCCGCGCACGCTACATCCTGCTGCACATGCTGGACGAAGCGCGCCGCAACGGCGTTCAGCTCCCCCAGGAATACACGACCCCCTACGTCAACACCATCCCCGTTGACCAGGAGCCGTACTTCCCCGGCGACGAAGCCATGGAGCGCGAATACCGCCGCTGGATCCGCTGGAACGCCGCCGTTCAGGTGACGCGCGCCCAGCGCCCCGGCGTCAAGGTGGGCGGACACATCTCGTCCTACGCCTCGGTTGCCACCCTCTACGAGGTCGGCCTCAACCACTTCTTCCGCGGCAAGGACCACCCCGGCGGCGGCGACCACGTCTTCTTCCAGGGTCACGCCTCCCCCGGCCCCTACGCCCGTGCCTTCCTCGAGGGTCGTCTCTCCGAAGAGGAGATGGACGGCTTCCGTCAGCAGGTCTCCACGGAGCACGGCCTGCCCTCGTACCCGCACCCGCGCCAGCTCGATCACTTCTGGGAGTTCCCCACGGTCTCGCTTGGCCTGGGGCCCGCCGAGGCCATCTACCAGGCCTGGTTCGACCGCTACCTGCACATGAACGGCATCAAGGACACGTCGCAGCAGCACACGTGGGCCTTCATCGGCGACGGTGAGATGGACGAGCCTGAGTCCCGCGGCATGCTCCAGCTCGCCGCTCAGCAGCGCCTGGACAACCTGACCTTCGTCATCAACTGCAACCTGCAGCGTCTCGACGGCCCGGTGCGCGGCAACGGCAAGATCATCCAGGAACTCGAGGCTTTCTTCAAGGGCGCCGGCTGGAACGTCATCAAGGTCATCTGGGGCCGCGGCTGGGATCAGCTGCTGGCCGCCGACAAGGACGACGCCCTCGTCCACGTCATGAACGAGACCCTGGACGGCGACTACCAGACCTTCCGTGCGAACGACGGCGCCTACGTGCGTGAGCACTTCTTCGGGCGTGACCCGCGCACCAAGGAAATGGTCAAGAACTGGACCGACGAGCAGCTTTGGGAGCTCAAGCGCGGCGGCCACGACTACCGCAAGGTCTACGCCGCCTACAAGGCCGCCATGGACCACACCGGCCAGCCCACGGTCGTCCTCGCGCACACCATTAAGGGCTACGCGCTGGGCACGCACTTCGCGGGCCGTAACTCGACGCACCAGATGAAGAAGCTGACGCTCGAGGACGCCAAGCAGCTGCGCGATCGCCTGCAGATCCCGATCACTGACGAGGAACTCGAGCGCGATCCCTACATGCCCCCGTACTACATGCCGCCGGCCGATCACCCGGCCCTGCAGTACATGAAGGAGCGCCGCGAGATCCTCGGCGGTTGGGTGCCCGAGCGCCGCGCCGACCGTCAGCCCAAGCTCCCCGCCCTGCCCACGCGTCCCTTCGAGGCGCTGTCCAAGGGCTCCGGCAAGCTCGAGGTCGCCACGACCATGGCTCTCGTGCGCCTCATCAAGGACCTCCTCAAGGACAAGGAGGTCGGCAAGTACTTCGTGCCAATCATCCCCGACGAGGCCCGTACCTTCGGCCTGGACGCGATCTTCCCTTCGGCGAAGATCTTCAACACGACCGGCCAGTCCTACACGCCCGTCGACGCGGACATGATGCTGTCCTACCGTGAGTCCGAGCAGGGCCGTATCCTGCACACGGGCATCACCGAGGCCGGCTCCTCCGCCGCCTTCCAGGTCGTCGGCACAGCGTACGCCACGCACGACCTGCCGATGGTGCCGATCTACATCTTCTACTCGATGTTCGGCTTCCAGCGCACGGGCGACCAGTTCTGGGCCGCGGGCGACCAGCTGACCAAGGGCTTCGTCATCGGCGCGACCGCCGGCCGCACGACGCTTGCGGGTGAGGGCCTGCAGCACATGGACGGCCACTCGCACGTCCTGGCTGCCACCAACCACGCGTTCGTCTCCTACGACCCGGCCTACGCGTACGAAATCCGCCATATCATGGCGGACGGTCTGGAGCGCATGTACGGCGACGCGGGCGACCGCGACCCGAACGTCATGTACTACATCACCGTGTACAACGAGCCGATCCACCAGCCGGCCGAGCCCGAGAACGTGGACGTCGAGGGCATCATCAAGGGCATCTACAACCTCGATGAGCACCAGAACTTCGGCGGCCCCAAGGCTCAGCTGCTCGCCTCCGGCGTCGGCGTGCCGTGGGCGCGCGAGGCCCGCGAGCTGCTCGCCCGCGACTGGGGCGTGGACGCCGCCGTGTGGTCCGTGACCTCGTGGAACGAGCTGCGTCGCGACGGCCTGGATGCCGAGGAGCACAACTTCCTGCACCCGTCCGAGCCCCGCCGCACGCCCTACGTGTCGACGAAGCTCGCGGGTCGCGAGGGTCCGTTCGTGGCTTCCTCCGACTTCGACCGTATGCTGCCCGACCAGATCCGTCAGTGGGTCCCCGGCGACTACCACGTGCTCGGAGCGGATGGCTTCGGCTTCTCCGACACCCGTCGCGCTGCCCGTCGCTGGTACCACATCGATGCCGAGTCGATGGTCGTGCGCACGCTCGCTGCCCTGGCCGACAAGGGTCAGGTTGACCCGTCCGTCGTCCAGCAGGCGATCGAGAAGTACGACCTGTTCAACTACTCGATCCAGGGCAACGACCACGCTGGCGAGGAGTGATCGTCGCTAGGCCCGCGCTCCTCCATCGCGGTGCCCAGCGGTCATGAGAACGAGGCCGGGGATCCCCACGCGGGGTCCCCGGCCTCGTCGTTTGGGCCAAGCAATGGGATCGGCACTGCCTGCCCGCCGTATCCGGCAGACAATAGACGCATGCACGTTCCCTACGAAACCGAGAAGTTCTACTACGGCTTCCCCGTCTACATCCTGGCCTATCCGGACGAGACCGTCGGCGTCGGTATCACGACGGGTTCCTCCTCATACTCGCTGGGGCAGATGGTCATGATCGGCTGCGACTCCACCACGCATGCCGCCCGCTCGATCAAGCGCTTCGGCGTCTGTTCCCTCAATCTGTTCGGCGCCGAGGCCATGGGACTCTTTGAATACGCGGGAACAGTCTCGGGCGGCGACAAGCTCCGCGACGCGCACGTGCCGTCAAGCGATCACGATGGCATCCCCGTACTCGACGGCTCCCAGATGAGCCTGCTGTGCCGTGTCCTGGAGGCCACGGACGACGGCACTTACACACACTTCCGCTGCGAGATCACTCAGCGTCTGGTCGACTCCGCGCTCATCGATGACCGCGGTCGCTTCCGCTACGAGGACCTGCGCACCGTGGAGTACGTGGGCGACGCTCGCAGGCGCATCTACCGATATTTCTCGGACAGGGTGGAGCGTTTTGGCACTTTCGTGCGCTCCTTCAAGGAGTCTCTACTCCCCTAGCGGAGCCAGCCCACAACGAAGGCCGGGGCCCCACGCGGGGTCCCCGGCCTCGTCGTTAGCGAGCTTCAGGCGCTCAGTCTTCCTCGGTGCCCGCGTACTTCGGGTTCGCGAGGTTCTCGGGCGAGAGGATGCGCTCGACCTCTTCCTCAGACAGAAGCTCCATGTCGTGGATGACCTCGCGGACCGTCTTGCCCTCGGCCGCGGCGCGCTTACCCACGACGTCGCCCAGGTGGTGACCAATGACGTCGTTGAAGTACGTGACGATGCCGATCGAGTTCTCCACGTAGCCGCGGCACACCTCTTCGTTGGCGGTGATGCCGGTGATGCAGCGCTCACGCAGCGTATCGCAGGCATTCACGAGGAGGTTGATGGACTCGATGAGCGCCTGCGCGATCACGGGCTCCATGACGTTGAGCTGAAGCTGGCCCGCCTCGGCCGCCATGGTGACGGTCTGGTCGTTGCCGATGACCTTGAAGCACACCTGGTTGACGACCTCGGGGATGACGGGGTTGACCTTGGCAGGCATGATCGAGGAACCCGCGGCCATCTTCGGCAGGTTGATCTCATTGAGGCCGGCGCGGGGGCCCGAGGCCAGCAGACGCAGGTCGTTGCAGACCTTGGAGAGCTTGACGGCGCTGCGCTTGATCGTGGCGTGCATGGACACGTACGCGCCCGTATCGGACGTGGCCTCGAGGAGGTTCGGCGAGCCGACGACGCGGGCACCCGTGATGCGGCGCAGGTGGCGCACGACGACCTGCTGGTAGCCGTCCGGGGTGTTCAGGCCGGTGCCGATCGCGGTCGCACCGAGGTTCGTCTCCAGGAGCAGCTCGGCGTTGTTGACGAGGCGCTCATCCTCCTCGCGCAGCGTGTGCGCGAAGGCGGAGAACTCGCTGCCCAGCGACATCGGAACGGCATCCTGCAGCTGCGTGCGGCCCATCGTCAGAATGTGGCGGAACTCGGCGCCCTTCTCATCGAAAGAGTCGGCGAGCTCGTCGATGGCCTTGCGCAGCCGGTTAACCTTGCGCCACAGGGCGATGCGGAACGCCGTCGGGTAGGCGTCGTTCGTCGACTGGGAGCGGTTGACGTGATCGTTGGGGTTGATGATGTCGTAGCGGCCCTTCTCCTCCCCCAGGATCTCGAGCGCCAGGTTCGCGATGACCTCGTTCGCATTCATGTTGACGGAGGTGCCGGCACCGCCCTGGAACTGGTCCACGGGGAACTGGTCCATGCAACGGCCGTTTTCGATGATCTCGTCGCAGGCTGCGATGATCGCCTCGGCCTTGGCCGGCTTCATGGCCTTCAGCTGCATGTTCGCCATGGCGCACGCCTTCTTCACCTGCGCGAACGCGCGGATGAGTTCGGGTGCTTCATTGATCGTGCGACCCGAGATCTGATAGTTCTCGATTGCTCGCAGCGTATGAATGCCCCAGTACGCATCCTCGGGTACTTCGCGGGTGCCGAGCAGATCTTCTTCGGTGCGGGTCAACGTTGTTCCTTCCGTCTGTTCGCCCGCCGGTTCATTCCGGCAGGTGCGCCTCCATGGTAGGCCCTGTAGGCCCGAAATTCCGGCACTTTACGAACATTGGAAGCGTCGTTGAAGCTCCGCTGAGAAGGTCTTTCGCTAGTGATTGGACGCGGCGTCAGAAACGGCGTCAAGCAGGTCCGCGAGCGTCACCCATTCCTGGACCTGAGCGTCATTCAGCGTCACCTTCGCCTCGCGTTCCACGCGCGCGACGACGGCGTAGAGGGACACGTCGTCCATATCCAGATCGCCGCGCAGCGTGAGCTCTCCGCGCGCATCGGCGGGATCGAGCTCCGCCTCGTCGAGCACGGCCTCCATCGCGGCCTCCCGGGCGCGGTCCTGGGCGGTCTCAGCGACACTTTCGGACGAGGCAGGGGCCGCGTCGGGCGCCTCGTCGGACGCATCGGAGTCGACCAGCTGCGCTAAGCCTGCACGCAGCTGGTCACCGAGCAGGTCGGCGATGGAGCCCATCAGCCAACCCGATTGTTGAGCCAACGCACGGGCGCACCGGCACCGGCGTGGCGGAAGGACTCAAGTTCATCATCCCAGGCCTGGCCGAGAGCCA
Source organism: Schaalia odontolytica (assembly GCF_002847525.1). Lineage (GTDB taxonomy): Bacteria > Actinomycetota > Actinomycetes > Actinomycetales > Actinomycetaceae > Pauljensenia > Pauljensenia odontolytica_B. The sequence goes on from NZ_PKKM01000005.1 coordinate 29,390, forward strand.
GGTCGAGACCCTCGCGCAGCTCCTCGTACGTCGTGGCGGACTCCAGGGCCGCACGGATGCGGTCCTCGGGCACAACGACGTTGCCGATGGTGTCCATCTGGGAGTGGAAGATACCGAGGGAGGGCGTGTGGCACCAGCGGCCACCGTCGCTCGAGGCCGTTGCCTCCTCCGTCACCTCGTAACGCAGGTGCTCCCAACCGCGCAGAGCGGACGCCAAACGGGCGCCCGAGCCGATCGGTCCGACCCACGAGAACTCGCAGCGAACCATGCCCGGCGCCGCTTCCTGGTCCGACCACTGGAGGTGAACCTCCTGGCCGAGCGCGGTGCCCAGCGCCCACTCGATGTGCGGGCACAGAGCGGGCGGTGTTGAGTGCACGAAAAGTACACCGCGGGTGTATGACCCTCTCATTGTTCCTCCTGTTGGCTTTGTCAGGATCGTCTTCCCCTACGCCCTAAACTGCCGTGAGTCGCAATGATCTGCGCCGAGACGGCGCACACGATGTGGTTACAGGATAGTCGAACGCGCCTGGGAATGCACTCCATTCCCCGGCGCGTCCACGCCTGCATGTGGCCAGATGCTCAGAAGCCAGCGTTGCGGATGTCGCGCAGCGCCTTCTTGCGGGTCGGGCGATCAAGACGGTCGATGTAGATGTGGCCGTCAAGGTGGTCGCACTCGTGCTGGATGCAGCGCGCCATGAGCTCCTCGCCCTCGACGACGACCTTCTTGCCGTCCAGGTCCGTGCCCTCGCAGCGCGCGTACCAGGCGCGCTCGGTCGGATACCACAGCTCGGGCACCGACAGGCACCCCTCGTCGCCGTCCTGGTACTCGTCTTCGCTCAGCGCGACGATGCGGGGGTTCAGCACGTAGCCGATCTCGCCGTCGATGTTCCAGGAGAACGCGCGCAGGCTGACGCCGATCTGGTTGGCGGCCAGGCCGGCACGGCCGTCCATGTCGACGCCCTCGAGCAGGTCCTCCACGAGTGCCTTCACGTTCGGCGTGATCTCCGTGATGGGATCGCAGACGGTACGCAGGACGGGGTCACCGATGATGCGGATGGGACGAATAGCCATGTCACTCCCCCTTCAGGGCTGCAGCGTGGAGCTCGCGCAGGCGCGCGACGGCTTCCTCAACGGGCACGACGATGGTCTCACCGGTGGCACGCACGCGGATCTCCACCTCGCCGTCGGCCAGCGAACGACCGACAACCAGGCCGAAGGGCACGCCCACGAGCTCGTAGTCCTTGAACTTCACGCCGGCGCTCACCTTACGGCGATCGTCGACGAGAACGTCCAGGCCGACCGCGTCGAGCTGCTCGCCCAGTGACTGCGCGGTCTCGAAGACCTCGTCGCCCTTGCCGGTGGCCAGGACGTGCACATCGAAGGGAGCGATCTGTGCGGGCCAGCTCAGGCCCTTGTCGTCGCAGTTGGCCTCGGCCAGCGCTGCCATCACGCGGGTAACACCGATGCCGTACGAGCCCATGGTGACGACCTGGGTCTTGCCGTTCTCGTCGAGGACGGTGAGGCCCAGGGCCTTGGCGTACTTGCGGCCCAGCTGGAAGATGTGGCCGATCTCAATGCCGCGCTCCAGGTGGAGGGGGCCCGAGCCGTCGGGCGCCAGGTCGCCCTCGCGCACCTCTGCGGCCTCGATCGTGCCGTCGGCGGTGAAGTCGCGACCCATGACGAGGTTGAGGACGTGACGCTGCTCGGCGTTCGCGCCTGTCACCCAGGCGGTACCCTCGACGACACGCGGGTCCACCAGGTAGCGCACGGAACCGGAGGCGTTGCCGTCCTCGTCCACGACGCGCTTGGGCGAGTTCGGTCCGAGAACCGTGGGGCCGATGTAGCCGCGCACCAGCTCGGGGTGCGGCTCAAAGTCGGAATCCGACGCCATCTCGACCTCGGCGGGGGCCACGGAGGCCTCGAGACGCTTCATGTCGATATCGCGGTCGCCGGGGATGCCCACCACGAGGAGCTCGCGCTCGCCATCCGGGTGCGTCAGTGTGACGACGACGTTCTTCAGCGTGTCGGCGGCGGTCCAGGGGCGGTCCTCGCGCGGGTACTGCTCGTTGAGCAGGTCAACGAGCGACTCGATCGTCGGAGCGTCGGGGGTGGGCACCTCGAGGGGCGCGGGCACGCCGGACGCATCCTGAGCCTCGGGCACGGGGGTGGTCACAGCCTCGGCGTTGGCGGCGTAGCCACCCGGGGACGCCACGAAGGTGTCCTCGCCGATCGGTGAGGGGTGCAGGAACTCCTCGGAGCGCGAGCCGCCCATCGCGCCGCTCATCGCGGAGACGATGACGTAGCGCAGGCCCAGGCGCTGGAAGATGCGCTCGTAGGTGTCACGCTCGGCCTGGTAGGAGGCGTTCAGGCCCTCGTCGTCAATGTCGAAGGAGTAGGCGTCCTTCATCACGAACTCGCGGCCGCGGATCAGGCCGGCGCGCGGACGAGCCTCGTCGCGGTACTTCGTCTGAATCTGATACAGCGTGGCGGGCAGGTCCTTGTACGAGGAGTACATGTCCTTCACCAGCAGGGTGAACATTTCCTCGTGCGTGGGGGCCAGAAGGTAGTCGCCGCCCTTACGGTCGTTGAGCTTGAACAGCGTCGGGCCGTACTCTTCCCAGCGGTTCGTGGCCTTGTAGGGTTCTGCGGGGATTAGGCCCGGGAAGTGAACTTCCTGAGCGCCCATCGCGTCCATCTCCTCGCGGACGATGTCCTCGATCTTGCGCAGGGTCCGCAGACCGAGGGGCAGCCACGTGTAGATGCCGGGTGCGGAGCGGCGGATATAGCCGGCACGCACCAGAAGCTTGTGCGAATTGACCTCGGCGTCGGCCGGGTCTTCACGCAGGGTTCGCAGGAAGAAAGTCGAGAGATTTCGAAGCATGCTCCAAGAGTACGGCACGCACAGGGCCCGGGGCCACCGGCACAGCCGCGTAGCCCCTCATCGGCACGTCAGCGAAACTCTCAGATAACCGCGCGGGTGCCGAGCTCGCGTTCACGGGCACCCGGGTGCGACGCGTAGTAGCGGCGGGCCATCCAACCCGGGTATGCCCACGCGGGCAGACCACCGAAGTAGAGGGCCTGAACAGCGGCAGCACCCATCAGGGCGAGCACACCGATGACGAGGCCGAGCGAACCAAGCGTGTCGAGGCCGCGTGCCTCGCGCGCCATCAGATCCGCGGTCAGGAACCACAGGAGAGACAGGAGCGGCATCAGGGGCCACACGACGCGCCCCATCTCACCGGCCGCGTGTCCGGCACCGAGCTCGAGACGCACCGAGACACGGCGCGCGCTGGCGCCAATGCCGAACCAGGCCCACGCCCACACGAGAGCGATAGCGAGACCGACGAGTGCGATCAGAGCGGTGGAGTTGGACACAGCGTCCCCCTTCGGACAAAGCAACATCCCCGTTGGCGTTGCGTACTAGGTGATACTACAACATCAACGGGGATTGCTGTCCAACCGAAAAGGCGGGAACGAGACTAATCAGGCATCAACGAGGCCACCGACGCACGCATCGCGCAGATCGCGCAGCATGGACAGCGACGACAGCGACTCGGCGGCGACGCCCGCCCACGCGAGCGCACGGTCGCGCCCCTCGGCCACGTGACGCTCGCGGATATGCAGAAGCGTGCGCGAGGGCGAGAGCGGCAGGAGGGCAATGACGCAGGTGCCCGAGGCCTCGGCCCCTTCCGGGGCGGCCGGAGGTGCGACGCGCATCAGGATGTGGTCCTCATCCTCGATGTCGATGATCGTGGACTCGTCCTCGGGCTCAAAGACGTGGCCAAGCACATCCCAGACGACCGACGCGGGTGCGTCGATCGCGATACCGCGGTCGACCACAACGTTGGCTCCGGGGAGAATCAGGTCGCCGGGCAGCGACACGTCCGCCTGCGAAGCCGTCAGGCCGATACGACGAGGAAAACCAGTGGCCGCGACGGCGCACACGCCAGCAACCAGGGACAGGCACGCGAGAGTACGAATACGCATGGATTGCTCCTCAAAAAGCTCAGAAGTCGATGCCCGGGAGCTTGACGTCCGGGGCGGTAATCGGGGCGACCTCGACGCTGCCGGAACCCGGCTCGAGGCCAAGCTCCTCGGCGAGGGCGTTTGCGCGGCGGATCAGGGTCTCAACGATCTGATCCTCGGGAACGGTCTCGACGACCTCGCCGCGGATGAAGATCTGGCCCTTGCCGTTGCCCGATGCGACACCCAGGTCGGCCTCGCGCGCTTCACCCGGGCCGTTGACAACGCAGCCCATGACGGCGACGCGCAGCGGAACGGTCAGGTCCTTGAGGCCCTCAGTCACGTCTTCGGCAAGCGTCCACACGTCCACCTGCGCGCGACCACAGGACGGGCACGAGACAATCTCGAGCGTCTTCTCGCGCAGGCCCATGAACTCCAGCATCTTCGTGCCCACCTTGATCTCCTCGACGGGAGGAGCGGACAGCGAGACACGGATCGTGTCGCCGATGCCCTCAGCCAGCAGAACGGAGAAGGCGGACACGGACTTGATGGTGCCCTGGAACGCGGGGCCGGCCTCGGTCACGCCGAGGTGCAGGGGCCAATCCCCCGCCTCGGACAGCATGCGGTAGGCCTGAATCATCGTCAGCACATCGTGGTGCTTGACGGAGATCTTGAAATCGTGGAAGTCATTCTCCTCGAACAGCGAGGCCTCCCAGATCGCGGACTCGACGAGGGCCTCGGGTGTCGCGCGACCGTACTTCTTGAGCAGTCGCGGATCCAGAGAACCGGCGTTGACGCCAATGCGCAGCGACACTCCGTGGTCAGAGGCGGCCTTGCAGATGTCCTTCACCTGGTCATCGAACTTGCGGATGTTGCCCGGGTTCACGCGAACCGCACCACAGCCGGCCTCGATCGCCTGGAACACGTACTTCGGCTTGAAGTGGATGTCAGCGATCACCGGGATCCGCGATTGCTTGGCGATGATCGGCAGCGCGTCCGCGTCTTTATCCGTCGGGCACGCCACACGCACAATGTCGCAGCCAGCGGCCGTCAGCTCTGCGATCTGCTGCAGCGTCGCACCAATATCGTGCGTCTTCGTGGTCGTCATGGACTGAACGGATACGCGGGCGCCCCCGCCCACGGGCACGTCACCGACCATGATCCGACGCGTCTGCTTGCGCGGGAACGGCGACGCCGCGACTTCGGGCATACCAAGGTTGATTTCACTCACCGATTCATTATCGCGCACTGTGCGCATCCTTCCCACACGGACCACGCACGCGTGGTCAGGCTCGCTTTCGTCGGCGGCTCCTCCGCCCACCTCACTACCGGGTCGTCAGCCCAGCGACACCGGCTTGACGATATCCGCCACGATCAAAATGACACTCATAGCGACCAGCAGACCGCCCACCGCCCACGTCAGGGGTACCAGGCGAGCGGTATCCGCCGGACCGGGATCCTCTGCCCCGCGCACACGAGCAATCATGCGTCGCACCCCCTCATACACGGCACCGAGAATGTGCCCGCCGTCCAGGGGCGGCAGCGGAATGAGGTTGAAAACAAACAGGGCCATGTTGAGCGATGCCAGCAGGCTCAGCAACACCGCAACAACCTGACGAGTATCCTGCAGGCCCAACGCCTGAGAATCGCCCGTGACCTCCCCAGCCAGGCGGCCGACGCCTACCACGGACACAACACCCGAAGAGTCCCGCTTTTCGTCGGTAAACACCGAGCGGCCCACCTGCCACACCGCCTGCGGCAGCCGCGTCACGACCGCCGTCGTCCCGGTAAACATCTGCCAGTTGGCGGCGGCCACGTCAGACAGTGAGGCCGACACATACTCGTAACCGGCGGTCACGCCGACAATGCGCGCCCCCTGAGATCCCGTCACCGGAGACACCCTCAGGTCGACGGTGCCACCGTCGCGCTCGACCGTCAGTACAGCGGACTCACCCTCCTGGGTGGCTCCCACAGCGCGCTGCAGGTCAGCGAAAGTGGCCACAGGCTGCCCGTTCCACGCGACGACCGTATCCCCGGGACGAACCCCGGCCTCGTACGCGGGAGAGGACACCTCCCCCGACGCGCTCGTCACCGTCGTCGGCACCTCCGCGATGGTGCGTGACGCCGTCGGGGCACCAATACCCATCATGGCGATGGCGGAGAGCACGAAGCAGATGAGCAGGTTCATCAATGGACCACCGAGCATGACGGTGATCTTCTTCGGAGCGCTCAAGTGATAGAACGCGCGGTGCTCCTGCCCTTCTGGGATCTCCTCGGCCGAGGCCTCGCGCGCCTCTTGGGCGAGAGTCGGCTTACCGCCGCGGCCCACGAGCCGCGTGCCCGGGCGCGCGGGTGCGTACATGCCGACGATCTTCACGTAGCCGCCCAGCAAAATTGCGCGCAGGGCATACGTCGTGTCGCCGATCTTCTTCTTCCACAGCGCAGGCCCAAAGCCCACCGCGTAATCGGGAACGAGGACACCGAACTTCTTCGCGGGGACCATGTGCCCCACCTCGTGAAGGGCGACAGACGCCAAAATTCCGATGACGACAACGACGATACCGACGAGAGAGCCCACGCTCACATATCCTTCCACTGGCCGACGCGAACAATCTCGCGTGCGCGCTGATCAGCCCAGCGCTGCGCGGCCACAATATCTTCCAACGAGGGATCGGCAACACCCTCGTGCTCGTGCACGACCGTCGAGACCGTGTCGACAATCGCCAGCCACGGGACGTCCCCAGCGATGAAGGCATCAACCAGCACCTCGTTCGCGGCGTTGAGCACCGCGGGGTGTGTCGCCGACGCGGCGACCGCGAAGCGCGCGAGGTCGATGGCGGGGAACGTCTCGTTATCAACCGGCTCGAACGTCCATTCGGAGGCCGCTGACCAAGTCAGAGGCTTCTCCACGCCCTCCAGGCGCTCGGGCCACGCCAGCCCGAGCGCGATCGGCAGACGCATATCCGGGGGCGACGCCTGAAGCGTCGTCGCGCCATCGCACCACGTCACCATCGAGTGCACGATGGACTGGGGGTGAACAGTTGCGACAATGTGTTCGGGTGCCACATCAAAGAGCAGGTGTGCTTCGATGAGTTCCAGTCCCTTGTTGATGAGCGTCGACGAATTAATCGTGACGACGGGACCCATCTGCCACGTCGGGTGCGCGAGCGCCTGCTCTGCACGCACACCCCGCAGCTGGTCGCGCGTTCGACCACGGAACGGACCCCCCGACGCTGTCAGCACGAGGTCGGCAACCTCGGAACGCCCCGACACAACAGGAGAGGTCAGACCACGCTCGTGCACGCCCGAGGCCAGGGCCTGAGCGATCGCCGAATGCTCGGAGTCCACGGGGACGATCTGCCCCGGGAAACGCATGGCGTTCTTCACAAGGGCGCCACCAACGACGAGAGACTCCTTGTTCGCCAACGCCAAACGAGCACCGCACTGCAGAGCCGCAAGCGTCGACGATAGGCCCACTCCCCCAGTGATGCCGTTGAGCACCACCGGCGTCGCGCTCGGGTACAACTGCGTTGCACGTTCCACCGACGCACACACGACCTCAACCGACGCATCGTCACCGACGAATACCTCGGGGCATGTACCGCCCAACGACGCGACGGCAGCCGACAGCTCCTCGCGCACGTCGCGAGCCACACCCACGTACGTGGGATTCAAAGCGACGATCTGCGCGGCAAGCTCAGTAATTGATGCACCGCCCGCGCTCACACCGATCACATCGAAACGCCCGCTGTGCGCTTCGATCACCTCACGCGCCTGGGTACCGATCGATCCCGTCGACCCCAGCAGGACAACGGGAATTGTGGTCGCGTATTCCTCCACCGACACGGGCATCAGTCAACCGCGAGCAGGATCTCGACCGCACGGCCCAAATACGCGTCGACCGGGCCTTCCGCGTAGGCCTTCTTGCCTCGCTTGGGCCGGAAAGTCGCCGTACGGATTTCCTCGGCGGTCAGCTCCCCCGCCTCGTCGAAGTACGCGGCGATACGATCCAGAAGATCATCAACCTCGTCGCAGGCGTAACCGCGGCCCGAGGTCGGGTGCGAGAAGCGCTCACCGCGCGGACGCTGGAGGCGCGGGTACAGCGTCGTCGCGCGGTCCGCCACGCGGTCGTACCACGCGGCCTCCCCCTCGGCGGCGACGGAATCCGCGCGATCACGGTTGACGAACGCTGCTTCCAGACGGTTCATCGCCCCATCGACGGCTTCGATGTCGTAACCGCGGCTCTTCAGCTCGAACGTCGCCAGACGCACCTGCTCAGAGCTGAACTGCTCCGGAGGGACGCCACCCTCGTAGGCGCGACGCGCATCCTCAAAGAAAGCATCGACCTGTGCGCAGTCGTAGCCCTTCGAGAAGAGACCAACCCTAGGAAACTCAGTCATGACTACTCCTTCTCCTGTGTCATGGAACGAAGAATCTGATCGACGGCCTCAGGCGTGCCGAAATCAGCATACTCAGAGGAAGCGGGAGTCGGCTCCACACCTGGAAGCCTCGCAGCGTGAACGTCACTGCCAGCACTATTCTCATCCTGCGTCACCCGCCTGCGCTCGGCATGACGCAGCATCTCAATGAGACGGTCGATCTCCGCGTCGACCTCCTCGTCATTGAAACCGCGCAGCTTCACAGAAAACTCCACATCCAGAGCCTTCTGAGCCGTCACGACCCTGTCTGGGTCCGTCTCCTCGCCCATCAGTGTGCGTTCAACGTCCGCGAGAAACGTCAGGACCTCGTTCGCGTCGTAACCCATGCGCAAGAAACTGCGAGAAAACTCTGTCCTGATCACGCGCGCGCCTCCCTGACCGGTCGCTTGCCCTCAGCAACCGCTGTGGCCAGCTGCCCGCACGCCCCATCGATATCCGAACCGCGCGTATCGCGAATCGACGTCGCAATGCCGTTGTCACGCAGGCGCTTGACGAATGCCTCCTGAGCGCTGCGCGTCGACGCCGTCCAAATAGAACCCGGCGTGGGGTTGAGAGGAATCGGATTGACGTGCACCCAGCCGTGGCCTCGTTTATTCAGCTCGTCGGCCAACAGCTGCGCGCGCCATTCCTGATCGTTCATGTCCTTGATCAGTGCGTATTCGATCGACACACGTCGCCCCGTGGCCAGGAAGTAGGCACGAGCAGCATCCAGGAGTTCGCCGACTTTCCATCGCGAGTTGATCGGGATCAGTTCGTCACGCAGATCATCGTCGGGGGCGTGCAGCGAGACCGCGAGGGTCACAGGCATGCCCTCCCCCGCCAACTTCTTGATCGCCGGAACCAGGCCAACAGTAGAGACGGTGATGTTGCGAGCGCTCATGCCGAAGCCCTCGGGCGCCGGATCGATCAGGCGATGCAGGGCAGCGACAACGGTCTTGTAGTTGGCGAGAGGCTCACCCATGCCCATAAAAACAACGTTCGACAGGGTCGTCGGCCCGCCCGCCAGCTTACCGTCACGGCACGAGGCCTGGGCCTCGCGCACCTGATCGACGATCTCGGCGGTCGACAGGTTACGCGTCAGGCCCATCTGGCCCGTCGCGCAGAACGGACACGCCATACCGCAGCCCGCCTGCGAGGACACGCACAGGGTGGTGCGCTGCGGGTAGCGCATGAGAACAGACTCAACCTGCGCGCCGTCGTACAGCCGCCACAGATCCTTAATCGTGCGACCGCCGTCAGCCTCGAGAGAGACCACCTTCGTCACGAGGCCGGGAAGGAGCGCCTCCGACACCGCGTCGCGCATTCCCACTGGGATATCGCTCATCTTCGCGGGATCCGCTTCGAAATGCGTGAAGTAGTGACGCGAAAGCTGATCGGCGCGGAAACCCGGCAGGCCAAGATCCTTCAGCACCTGCTTGCGGCCTGCCGCATCCAGGTCGGCGAGGTGCGACGGCGCCTTACCCCGCCGCTTCGCAGTGAACGACAGAACCGGCTTTGCGTCCTTGTGCGTCGCGCCCTCCGGCGGCTGGTCCGTCGGGCGCACCTCACGGCGCGAGCTACGGCGCTGAAGGTCAGCCAGGCTCGTCGCCATACGTTCGTGAGACCCGCGAGGTTCCTTCGTCGATTGACTCAATGGCTAGACTCCCAAGAAATACCCGGCAGCGCCCACGCGAAAATAAAGTAGGCAACCGGCGCGCTCATGAGCAGCGCGTCCACTCGGTCGAGAACGCCGCCGTGCCCAGGCAGGATCTGCGACATGTCTTTCAGACCTGCCTCACGCTTGATCAGCGACTCTGTCAGGTCCCCCATCGTCCCCACGAAAGCAATGGCGATACCGGCGATGAGGCCCCACCACCAGGCGGCGCCGAGTAGCCACAGACCCACCGAGCCGACAGCCATCGCGGTAATCGCGGAACCGGCGAAGCCCTCCCACGACTTCTTCGGAGACAGAGCGGGAGCCATCGGGTGCTTGCCGAACATGACGCCGGCAGCCCAGCCACCCGTGTCGTTGGCAATCACCATCAGCTCGAAGACAACGAACACCCACGGGTTATGCCATGCCGCGAGCATCAGGACAACGAAAGACGCGAGGAAGGGAACGTACACGGCCGCAAACGTCGAGGATACGACGTCACTCATGCGCGATTCCTGACGATGATCGAGCAAACGCCACGCCGCACACACAAACACCGTGATGTACAGAGCGAAGAGCATACCTTCGCTGCCAAGCCACCACGCGCAGGTCACCATGCCGATGGAGCCGACGTACAGCGGCGTGACCGTCAGGGTGACGCCCATGCGCGCAAACGCACCCGCCAGCTCCCAAATACCAACGAGGCACACAAAAGCGATGACGCCAACGAACGCAGGCAGCGACGTAAACAGCGGTACCGCAACTGCGGCAATCAGGACAACCGCAGTGGTAATTGCCTGCGGCAGGTTACGCCCGGCCTTCCCCGTCGACCCACTCGCGGGATGATTGTCGCGAGTGGGCCCCGGGGAAAAGACTCGGGCAAGAATCGAACGATCAGTTGATGCCATCAGATCGTCAGCAGTTCGCTTTCTTTCGTGGCGAGCATCTTGTCGATCTGCTCGGTGTGAGCCTTGGTCATGGCGTCCAGCGACTTTTCAGCGCGATCGACGTCGTCCTCGGAGGCCTCGCCATCCTTCTTCAGGCGGTCGAGCTGATCCTTGGCCTTACGGCGCACGCCACGCACGGACACGCGACCGTCCTCAGCCTTGCTCTTGGCCTGCTTGACGTATTCCTTGCGGCGTTCCTCCGTCAGGGCGGGCAGAACGACGCGCACAACGTTGCCATCGTCGGTCGGGTTGACGCCGAGGTCGGACTCGCGCAGCGTGCGGATGATCTCCTGCGTCGCGGTGCGGTCGAAGGGCGAGATGAGAACAGTACGGGCCTCGGGAATCTGGAAGCTCGCAAGCTGCTGCATCGGCGTGGGGGCGCCGTAGTAGTCAACCATCAGCTGCTCGAACATCGAGGAGGTCGCACGTCCGGTGCGAATATTCGCAAACTCGTGGCTGGCCGCGTCCACGGCCTTGTCCATCTTTTCCTCGGCTTCGAGGAGAATATCGTCGATCACTATGTGCTCCTTATAAGTCAGTGGTCTGTGAAGGTTATATCACGCCGTCACTAGGGTACCGATTTCATCGCCCATCAGCGCGCGGGTGACCGCACCGTCGCCGCCCATGCCGAAGATGCGGGTGGTCAGCCCGTTGTCGCGGCACAGCGCCAGCGCAGATCCGTCGATCACCTTCAGATCGCGGCGCAGAGCCTCCGAGTACGTCAGCGTGTCGAATCGGTGGGCATCGGGGTTCTTGTTCGGATCGTCGTCGTACACGCCATCCACGCCGTTCTTGGCAACGAGGAGTTCGTCGCAGTGAATCTCAAGGGCGCGCTGTGCTGAAACGGTGTCCGTGGAGAAGTATGGGAGGCCGGCACCTGCGCCGAAGACGACCACGCGGCCCTTTTCCAGGTGACGAATCGCTCGAAGCGGCAGGTAGGGCTCGGCAACCTGCGCCATCGTGATCGCGGTCTGCACGCGGGCGGGGACACCCGACTGGTCGATGAAGTCCTGGAGTGCCAGAGCGTTCATCACGGTACCGAGCATGCCCATGTAGTCTGCTCGCGAACGCTCGAGGCCCTCTCGCGCAAGCTGAGCGCCACGGAAGAAGTTACCGCCGCCCACGACGATCGCAACCTGCACGCCCTCGCGCACTGCCGTCGCGACCTGCTCCGCAATGTTGCGGACGACCTTGGGGTCCAGGCCAATCGATCCACCTCCGAATGCCTCTCCGGACAGCTTGAGCAAAACGCGGCGGTTCGTCGACATGACGCTTCTCCTTTGTAACGGCCCGGGAAGGGCGGAACGGTTAAGAACCATACTACCTGGTAAAAGGGAAGCGGCCCCGCCGTTCGGCGGGACCGCTCCCATTTGTCAGCAAGCTGACGACGTGGCCAGATCAGGCACCGACGTGCACGCGCACGAAGTTGGTGACCGTGGCGCCGGCCTCCTTGAGGACCTGAGCAACGGACTTCGAGGGGTCACGCGCGAAGGCCTGGTCAACGAGGCAGTTGTCCTTGTAGAACGCGTTCAGGCGGCCCTCAACGATCTTGGGAACGATGTTGGCGGGCTTGCCTTCCTCAAGCGTGATCTTCTCGAGGGTAGCGCGCTCCTTCTCGAGCACGTCGGCCGGAACCGAATCGCGATCGAGGTAGGCGGGCATGTAGGCGGCAACGTGCATCGCGATGTCGTGGGCAACGGACTTGCCGGCGGCATCGGTGACGACGAAGACGCCAACCTGCGGGGGCAGGTCGGGGTTGGTCTGGTGCAGGTAGAGGTCGACGTTCTCGCCCTCAACGCGCACGATGCGGCCAACCTGCAGCTTCTCGCCAATGATGGCGGCGAAAGCGTCCAGGCGGTCCTTGACGGTGCCCTCGCCCATGGGGGAGGCGAGCAGCGCGTCCAGGTCGGAGGCACCAGAAGCGACGGCGGCGGCCAGGACCTCGTTGGAGAAGTCGATGAACTTCTGGTTCTTGGCAACGAAGTCCGTCTCGGAGTTGACCTCGACCAGCACGCCGACGGTGCCGTCGGTCTGCGCGGCCAGCAGGCCGGCGGAGGCCTGGCGGCCCTCGCGCTTGGACAGGGACTTCAGGCCCTTCAGGCGGATGATCTCGAGAGCCTTCTCGGCGTCGCCGTCGGCCTCGGTCAGAGCCTTCTTGACATCCATCATGCCGGCGCCGGTCTGCTCACGCAGCGCCTTCACATCTGCAGCGGTGAAATTCGCCATCGGATGATTCCTCTCAGTTAAAAGTTCAGTCCTGCTTGGTGGTCGACTCTTCGGCGACCTCAGCGGCGGCAGCTTCGTCAGCCTTGACCTCGCCCTCGAGGAGCTCGCGCTCCCACTCAGCCAGCGGCTCAGCAGCGGCTTCTTCGCCCTTCCCCTTGCGGACGTCGGAGCGAGCGATCAGGCCCTCGGCGACGGCGTCGGCGATCACGCGGGTCAGCAGCGCGACGGCGCGGATGGCGTCATCGTTGCCGGGGATGCGGTAGTCGACCTCGTCGGGATCAGCGTTGGTGTCGAGGATGGCGACGATCGGGATGCGCAGCTTGCGAGCCTCGGAGACCGCGAGGTGCTCCTTCTTGGGGTCGACGATCCACACGGCCGAGGGAACCTTGGTCATGTCGCGGATGCCGCCCAGGGTGCGCGAGAGCTTGTCCTTCTCGCGGCGCATCATGAGCAGTTCCTTCTTGGTGTGACCGGAGGAGGCCACGTCGTCGAAGTCGATCTGCTCGAGTTCCTTCAGGCGCTGCAGACGGGTGGCAACGGTCGAGAAGTTGGTGAGCATGCCGCCGAGCCAACGGTGGTTCACGTAGGGCATGCCGACGCGCTGGGCCTGCTCGGCCACGGCTTCCTGAGCCTGCTTCTTGGTGCCAACGAAGAGCAGGGTGCCACCGTGGGCGACGGTCTGCTTCACGAAGTCGAAAGCGATGTCGATGTCAGCAATGGTCTGCTGCAGGTCGATGATGTAGATGCCGTTGCGCTCGGTGAGGATGAAGCGCTTCATCTTCGGGTTCCAACGGCGAGTCTGGTGGCCGAAGTGGACACCGGACTCGAGGAGCTGACGCATGGTAACGATTGCCATGGTTCGTCCTTTCCCCGCAAGTCGCGAGTGATCAGTGGGGTTTCCCCCGGGGTTATCGGTTTGCTGTGCGCGTTACGCACCCTGGTGCCATGACCGGCGACCATCCCCGAAGGGACCGAAGCCGCCGCGCCTCGCTCCCCTGGCGGTTTCCCGTGGGTCGCGATAATGGCACGCGAAGTCACCTGCACAGAGCAAGTGCCCGGCTATCTTACCTCACAAGTGCACACATGTCCGACACCAGGCGGATGAGACGTTGCCTACTGGATTAATCTTCGACGAGGCCGGGGCCACCTGTCGCGTCCGCGTACCGACCACTCGTTATCCACAGGACCAATTCCGAAGTCACCCATATCCACAGGTGCCTCACAACAGCTGGACGAACAGTGCTGCAGCTCCCAGTCTGTAGTCATGACTCCACCACAGCCGTCACGCACCCGTTTCTTCGCGGCGTCACTCATCTTCTTCGTCGTTCTCGCACTGCTTGTCCCTGATGCAGCGTACGCAGATGCAACGCCACGCGACGAGCGGTGGCAGTGGCCCACGGGCACACCGGTGCCCGTCGTCGCAGGATTCGCACCACCTGCCCACGATTGGCTGCCCGGGCGTCGTGGAGTCACACTGCAGTATCCGGCAGGCTCCCCGGTCTACGCCTGCTCCGCGGGAACGGTCACCGTCGCTGGACCGGTTGCGGGCCGCAGTGTTGTCTCAATCCTTCACAGCGTCGGAGGGCGGGACATCTGGTCGACGTACCTTCCCATCACCCCCACCGTTGTCGTCGGTGAGCACGTGGAGAAAGGTGACATGATCGGGGTCATCGAAGGGGACTCCCAGACACTGCACTGGGGGGCGAAAACTGGGCGACGAACGTACATCAACCCGATACGCATGACGCTCGGGCATCCGCGGCTGTTGCCATGGGATGACGCGCCATAACGAATGCCCAACCGCAGGAGGTGCTAGTAGTGATACAAGAATCATCGGAAGCAGTGCCAACACCTCCAGATCAGAGCGCTTACGCGCGCGGGTGTGCCCGCTGGTAGATCGCGCTGAGCCGGGCGGTATCCACGTGGGTGTAGCGCTGGGTAGTTGACAGCGACGAATGCCCCAGCATTTCTTGCACCGCGCGAAGGTCGGCACCTCCCTGCAGCAGGTGCGTCGCCGTCGAGTGCCTCAGCCCGTGGGGCGCAACGTCGTGCACACCGGCGTGTGCCGCCATCTTGTGCACCATCGAACGCACAATGCGCGGATCGATGCGTCCACCCTTATCTCCGAGGAAGAGAGCCTGTCCGCTCCGTTCTCCGGCCAACTGGGGACGGCCTCGCACGAGCCAATGATCGAGCGCATCGGCTGCGGGAGGCCCGAAGGGAACCACCCTCTCTTTGTTGCCTTTACCGACGACCCTCACGGTGAGGGCCTCACGGTTCAGGGACGAGATGTCGAGGCCGCACACCTCGGAGACGCGCAGTCCGCAGGCGTACGTCAGCTCGAGGATCGCCCAATTGCGGATCTGGGACGCGCCACCCATCGCTGCCTCATCCCGAGCGGCGTTGAGAAGCACCCTCGCATCGGATTCGTCGAGTGGAGACGGCAGACGCTGATCGGCACGTGGAGATGACAGGAGCGCCGCGGGGTCGCTCACCAGGATTCCTTCACGCATTGCCCAGGAGGTGAAGTTGCGAATCGCGGCGGTGTGGCGCGCGATAGTCGAGCGCGCTCCCCCATCCGCGAGGGAGCGAGCCAGCCAGGAACGCACTGCGCGCTGCGTGAGCGCCTCTCGCAACTGCTCAGGGGTCGCGTCCGCGTCGAGCGAGAGGAACTCCATGAGCGAGTGAAGATCCCCGAGGTACGCGGAAACTGTGTGGGGGCTCATCCGCCGCCCAAGGCGCAGGTACTCTTCCCAGCGCTCCCCCACGTTGCCTGTCATATCGATATCCTATGGCCTGCCTCCGCCTGTTCGCGTCCAGCCACGCGTCGTTCCGGCCACTAGGCCCGCAACCGAGAGCTCCATGAGCGCGTAGTTCACTTCTTCGCGCGACAGGGCCGCGGCGACACAGATCGCTTCGACCGACGCGGGAGCACTCCGGGGAAGTGCCTCCCACACCCGACGTTGAGTCGGCTCCAGGGCATCAACCCCGTGATCGTCGTCGACGGGCATACCGAACAGAGGCTGGGTGGCGTCAACGCTCACCGGGCGCACGAGTTCGAGGGCGTCGCGCCCATCGCGGATGATCGTCGCTCCGTTGCGCGCAAGCTCGAGGCACCCCACCGACATCGGCGCGTCGACCGCGCCGGGGACTGCGCCTAGCTCACGCCCGTATTCCATGGCACGACGCGCCGTCGCAAGGGCACCGGAGCGCGCTCCGGCCTCGACAACCACGGTTGCTCCGCTCCACGCAGCGATCAGCCTATTCCGTGTCAGGAACCGCCATTTCGCTGGCCTGGCGGTTGGCGCAACCTCGGAGATCAGGGCGCCACCGCCATCAAGGACGGCGCGAAAGTCGCCACCGTGGCACGCGGGGTAGGGATTGCACACGCCCCCTGCGAGGATGCAGATCGTGCGCCCACGCGCGGACAGTGCACCCCGGTGAGCTTCTATGTCAATGCCTATCGCACCCCCAGACACCACCGTCACCCCTGCCGTAGCAACGAGTGCCGCCATGTTGCGTGCGCACCTGTTTCCCGCGCCGGTGGAAGCGCGAGCTCCCACGATAGACAGATGATGATCCGCCTGCGGAGCCTCGGGCAGGTCGCCGAGGAACCACAATCCCATTGGCTCCTCCTCCCCCAGGCATGCAAGGTGCTCTGGCCAGCGTGGATCGCCGGGTGTCATGAATCCGCCGCCCGCACGAGCGACGCGTGTCAGCTCACTGTCGATGTCAACCGAGAGGGCGCGCTGCCTCCACCGATTCCACTGCGTGTGCCAGTCAATCCTCGAGTGACGGGCAAGCGCCAACGGCGGTGCCGACCAGCTCCCGATCAGCCACGCGCGCGCATCTCGATCCCCTAAGGACTGACGAAGAATGCGTGCGCACGGATCAGCCGGCTCAGCGACGGCAGACCACCAGGCGGCCTCCCACAGTTCAGTGTCATTCATAGTGATCCGCTCCGTTCCGCAGCTGCTGCGCTGCAACAATGTGGTCAAAGGTGGGCCGAGGCGCAGCCTCGAGATCGGCGAGCGTCCATGCCAGGCGTAGCATCCGGTCGATTCCGCGCATAGACGAGTGACCGGAATCGACGAGCCGATCAAGTTGATGAATGAGAGAAGCATCGATGCCTGAGTGGTGTCGCAGCCACGCTCCCGGAAGCTGCGCGTTCATGGTCCACGGTGTGTCCTTAAGACGCGTGCGTGCCCGCGAGCGAGCCTCGATAACACGCCCACGTATCGACGCGGAATCACGTGTCTGTGTCGACGCCAGGTCCGCCCGGCTGGGGGTATGCACGTCAATGCGGATGTCCATTCGATCCAGCAACGGCCCGGACAAACGCGCGAGATACCTGCGTCGATTCATCGACGAACAGGTGCACCGACGTCCTCCGTATCCGCCTCCGCACGGGCAGGGATTTGACGCCATCACCAGTTGGAATGCGGCGGGATATCGCGCCTGAACACCGGAGCGGTGCACATGGATGACGCCCGATTCAAGGGGTTCACGCAGCGAGTCAAGGACGGAGGGAGCAAACTCGGCAGCCTCGTCCAGAAAGAGGATCCCCCCATGCGCCAGCGAGGCTGCCCCGGGGACGAGCGTGCGTGTGCCGCCACCGATCAGTGCCGGCATGGTCACCGAGTGGTGTGGGGCTTGGAATGGAGGCCGCGTCATCAGCGATATCGAGGAGGGCAACAGGCCCGCCACCGAATGCAACGAGGTGGTGACGAGAGCGGTGTCGGCGTCGAGATCTGGAAGTATCGTCGGGAGTCGGGAGGCGAGCATCGTCTTGCCGGATCCGGGCTCTCCCAGAAGAAACACGTGGTGCCCACCGGCAGCGGCAACTTCCAGAGCCGCAATTGCTTCCGGCTGACCGCGCACGTCGGCCATGTCTGCGAGGGTCGTATCACCGTCACGTTCCCCCTCGCGGTGCACACCCATCCTCCCGTGGAACGGAGCCTTCACAGCCTCTCCCCCGGCCCACGCGATCAGGTCAGCCAGATGCGCGAAGTCCAGGACATCAATGCCGCTGACCAGACGCGCTTCCTGGGCGCATGCCGACGGCACAATCACCCGGCGAACGCCCCGCGAACGCGCCGCGAGGACAGCCGGCAGCACCCCGCGCACCGGCTGAATACTTCCATCCAACGCAAGCTCACCAACGAGGACCGCATCCTCAAAAGCCACCGGTGAGACAAGGCCCGTGGCCAGAGCAATGGACGCCGCGATCGAGAGGTCAAAAGCCGACCCCGACTTCGGAATGCCCGCAGGGGACAGATTCACGGTGATGCGTTGGTCCAAGACGTCCAGGCCGCACGACTCGAACGCAGCGCGCACGCGATCGCGTGCCTCGCGCACGGAGGTGTCGAGCAGGCCGACGAGCGTGAACGCCACGAGGCCCGACCCCGCGTATGTCTCCACGTCGACAAGGTGCCCCTCGATACCGACGATGCTCATGGAATACGTGCGCGCAAGCCCCGGCCCTCTCATTGCACACCCCGCAACCACACGACCTCTGCCCCCAGAGCGCGAAGATCCACGGCCTCGTCCATGGGAGCCGGCCACGATTCCAGCATCCGCGCGTCCACGGTGATGGCGACGACGTCGATACGCACACGCGAAGCAAGATGACCGTGGGCCCTGCACCACGCACCCGTCAGCGCTCGAAGCCGCGCCACCTTGCGATGGTCGACCGACGCAAGCGCACTCCCCTTCCTGCGCCCGACCCTGGTGCGCACCTCCACGATCACGGTCCACGAACGCGACGGATCGGTCTCGTCACGCGCGATGATATCGAGCTCGCCCCGGCGACCATCACGCCAGTTAGTGTCAAGAAGGCGCAGACCAGCCTCTTCGAGCGCCAGTCGAGCGGTGTATTCGCCCGCAGCGCCAATGGCCCGACGATCGGGCCGTGTTGAGCATTCCATCATGGATCACCTCCACACCCACAGTGCGCCAACCAAGGACAGCGGCACAACGCGAAAACCGCCCCCTGTGGATAGGGAGCGGCTCGCACTATGGCCTGTGGATAACCGCGCGCGGCGGTGTCACTGAAAGTTTAGGGGATGTCGAGCTCAGGCTTGGAGAGCTCCTCGACGTTCACATCCTTGTAGGTGATGACGCGCACCGAGCGCACGAAGCGCGACGAGCGGTAGATGTCCCACACCCACGCGTCACTGAGCGTCAGTTCGAAGAACACGTCGCCGCCGACCGGGCGTGCCTGCACATCAACGTGGTTGCACAGGTAGAAACGCCTTTCGGTTTCCACGACGTACTTGAACAACCCGATGACGTCGCGGTACTCCTTGAAGAGTTCCAGCTCCAGATTGTTTTCGTATCCTTCGATTTCTTCGCTCACGCAACCATCATGCCGGGCCGCGCGCCCAGCCGAGCCACGCCACCCCGGCGCGCCCTACTTTGTGGCCTGCGTCGGCATCTTCCACGACCGACGATGCTGATCCGACACGCCGAGCTCCGCGATGGCTCGGGTATGCGCGGCCGAGCCATACCCCTTGTTCGACGCCCATCCGTATCCGGGATCGTCAATCTCTTGCATGAGGTGATCGCGTGCGACCTTCGCAAGGACCGACGCGGCAGCGACGACTGCGCACGACGCATCGGCCTTGACCTGCATATGAACGGGGAGCTCACGCCCGAAGGGATCCTCCGGTCCATCAACCAAGCCGAATAGATCATCGGGAGCGGACAGCCAGTTGTGCGAGCCATCCAGGAGCACACCACCGGGCACGAGGCCATCGCTGGCAACGTCGGCAAGTGCGCGGCGCCCGGCCAGACGCAGGGCCGCGATAATACCCCACTGATCAATTTCCTGCGGCGAGGCGTAACCGACGGATGAGGCGAGCGTCCACGAGCGGACGGGCTCGACGAGTGCCTCGCGTCGACGCGCCGTCAGCGCCTTGGAGTCGGTGAGTCCTTCCGGGACGGGAGGCGCATCGATACCGATCACAGCGACACCGACCGCGACGGGACCCGCGAGAGCCCCGCGGCCCACCTCGTCCATGCCGGCGACGGTGCCCCAGCGCTGTGCCAAGGAGACCTCAAGATCACGCGACGCGGTCGTCATGAGGCGGCGGGAACGGAGGCAAAAACTTCGTGGTGCGCGATGTCGGTCGTCCACCGGGAAGTCGGCCAGATGACGGCCTGAACGGTGCCCACAACCGACGACACCGGGACGTAGGGCGACTGCCCAGAACCCATGTGATAGCGCGAATCAGCGGAATTCGAACGATTGTCACCCATCACCCACAGGTGTCCCTCGGGAACGACCACGTCGAAGGTACGTTCACCGCAGGGCACCTGGCCGTCGGGAACGTATGTTTCGTCGAGTTCAACCCCGTTGACGTTCACCTTTCCGTTCGCGCTCGTGCAGGTCACGTGGTCGCCACCGACGCCGATGACACGCTTGACGAGTGTCTGTTCGCCGCCACCCGGAATGAAGCCGGTGAACTCGCCGAGCTGGCGCAGAATCGAGGGCGATGTCGTTTGCGAGCCGCCGAGCCAGCCGAGCGTGTCGTCAAAAACAACGACGTCGCCGCGCTGAACGTTCGATGTCAAGGCATCGATGCGCGACACAGCGATGCGGTCATCTTCGACGAGCGTGTTGTGCATCGACGGGGATGGGATCCAGAAGACCTGAACGATGAATGCGCGCAGCAGCGAGGAAATGACAAGAGCCACAACGATGATGATGAGGATCTCGCGCAGCCACACAAGCGGGTTACGCCGTGCCCGAGCCTCCGCGCGGTCACGATCCCGAAGCGACGGCGAGTGCAGCGGTCCGAGCGTCGAACCTGCAGTCGGGGGCATGCAATCTCCTTGTCGTTGTGTCAACCATCCAAGGATACGGCGAGGCCCGACACCGGCGCGCGGTGTCGGGCCTTTCCGTGAAAAATGCCAAGGCTTGCGCCCGGCTGGCCTCACTCGGCCTTGCCGGAACGGTGCTCCTTGATCTTCGCGGCCTTGCCGTGACGCTCACGCAGGTAGTAGAGCTTGGCGCGGCGCACGTCGCCCTTGGTGACGACCTCGATGTGGTCGATCGTGGGGGCGTGCACAGGGAAGGTACGCTCGACGCCCACACCGAAGGAGACCTTGCGGATGGTGAACGTGGAGGACACACCGTGGCCGCGACGCGCGATCACGACGCCCTGGAAGACCTGGATACGAGAGCGGTTGCCTTCGATGACCTTGACGTGCACCTTGAGGGTGTCGCCGGCTCGGAACGAGGGGATGTCATCGCGCAGCGAAGCCGCATCAACGGCGTCCAGCTTCTGCATTTCTTCTCCTTGACGCATCTGCCGCAGGTCGGAAGCGCCTGGTTGGGCGGGTCGAACCCGCTCATTTGACGTGTGATTGTGCGCCTTGGTGTCCCCCTGCGGCAGGATGAACCGCGCACAATCTCGGCTATTATCCCACAACAAAGTACGCTGGGGCTAGTGTGAGCGCGCCTTATGCGGTGAGATCACGCACCATAACGACGTCATAGTTGGTCACTCCACCGACGTCGAAGGTTCGCGTCGAACGCTTGCGGAAGCCGTGGCGCTTATAGAAAGCCTGCGCGTTCTTATTGCCTCGGTTTGTGCCCAAGACAACGGCCTCATGCCCCATGTCGCGGGCATCGGCAACAGCACGCTCGATCAGCGCATCCGCAACACCGCTTCCCCGCCACGCCTCGTCCACGTAGCACTTCGACAGGTACGCGCTCCCCTCATCGACGCGTCCGGGACGTACGAGGTCGCTCGGCAGCGCATCGGGTCCGACGTGGGTGAGTACGTAACCGACGAGCCCGCCCGGGACCTCGGCAACGAACAGGCGGTGACGCTTGGGATCGGAAATAAGAGCGTCAAACACGTCGGCGCTGAGCTGCGTGGCGACATGCTCCACAATCGCTTCCTGGGACAGGTTCTCCGGACAAGCATCCGGGAACGTGCGCGCCGCAAGCTCACAGACTGCGACGACGTCCTCAAGCTCAGCCTGTCGTACGTTGAGGCGTTCCGCCGCGCCAGCTCGCGGGTAGGCAACACCGCAGCGAGCCAGCATCGCGCGGTCCTCGCCCGACAGGGAAGCGGCGTCCAGCGACAGCGCGAGATCGGGGCGAACGCGAGCTGTCTTCTCGATCGCTCGGTCACGACGCCAGCGTTCAATCGCCGCATGATTGCCGCCAAGGAGCACCTCGGGGATTTCGAGCGAGCGAAACTCTCGCGGCTTGGTGTACACGGGGTACTCAAGAAGTCCCGCGCCCGAGTGCGACTCTTCAACAAGAGAGTCCGGGTTGCCCATAAAACCCTCGAGGAGACGCGCGACGGCCTCGGTCAGAACCATCGCGGCAACCTCACCGCCGTTGAGGACGTAGTCGCCGATAGAGAACTCGACGACCTCAACCCCGGCGCCACGGTAGTGCTCAGCGACGCGCGCATCGATACCCTCGTAGCGCCCGCAAGCGACGACGATCTGATCGGCGTGCGCGAGTTCCTCCACTCGTGCCTGAGTCAGCGGTGTTCCCGAGGGTGTCGGAATCGCGAGAATACGACGTGACGAGGCCTGGGCCCCGCCTCCCTCACGCTTGGTGAGTGGCATGGCGAGGACCTCGTCGAGGGCACGCGCCCACACATCCGCGCGCATCACCATGCCTGCGCCACCACCGTAAGGGGTGTCATCGACGCTGCGATGCTTGCCGGTCGCCCACTCTCGCAGGTCGTGCGCCTGCAGCTGCACAAGCCCGGCGTCCTCCGCTTTGCCCATGAGGGACAGCCGCAGTGGCGCGAAATAGTCAGGGAAAATAGAGATGAGATCGAAACGCACGAGCTTAGTGATCCTCGCGCTCCGAGACGGCCTCGTCGTCAAAAAGCCCCGGAGGGGCGTCAATGATGACGACACCGCCCTCAACGTCGACTGTCGGGACGAGCGCCGTCACGAAAGGAACCATGACGGTGCCTCGATCAGTAGCGACGAGCAGGAGATCCTGTGCCGCCCCAGGCGTCAGCCCACTCACCGTTCCAAGGACGTCACCGGAAGGCGTACGCGCCTCAAGTCCCTTGAGTTCGTGGGGATACCAGGCGTCCTCTTCGGGATGGGCGTCGACGAGCAGACGCGCACCGCGCAGAGCCTCGGCCTCCTCGCGCGTACCGCACTCGTCAAACGAGGCCAGCACGCGATCCTTGTGTACCCGCACGGAACGCACCGTGAGCTGACGCTTCTGTCCTGCAACATCCAAGCGCGCGCCCGGTGCCAGGACCTCCGGGTCGTCGCTGCGCACGTCCACGATGACCTCTCCACGCAATCCGTGGGCGGGTCCGACGATAGCGGCTGTGAGCTGCATGTGTTCTCCTGACGATAAACGGGGACTCCCCCGAAGGATACAACGAAGGGGCCCGGCGATGCCGGACCCCTTCGCGACGTGTGCGAGTCTTACTCGCGATCCGTGTCGACGACGTCAACTCGGACAGTGCCACGCGTGGACAGCGCACCCATGACGGTGCGCAGCGCGCGAGCCGTCCGACCGCCGCGTCCGATGACGCGACCCAGATCCTCGGGGTTCACACGAACCTCAAGAAGCTGGCCACGTCGCATGGAACGAGGCGTCACCTCGACATCTTCGGGGTGGTCAACGATGCCGCTGACCAGGTGCTCCAACGCGTCGGCGAGCATGCTCAGGCATCCTCTCCGGCGGCCTCTTCGGAAGCCTGCTCGCCGGCCTCGGCCTCAGCAGCGGCTGCGGCAGCGGCGGCCTCTTCCTCGGCCTTCTTGGCGGAAGCAGCGGCCTTGGACTTCTCGGCTGCAGCCTCGGCATCCTTGATGGCCTGCTCGGCCTGGGCGGCCTTGTCAGCCTCGGAGACGACGACGCGGGAAACCGCGTCGGCCTTGCCGTTGAACTTGGCGATGTCACCGGTCAGGACCAGCAGGTTGCGGACCTGGTCGGAGGGCTGAGCGCCAACGCCGAGCCAGTACTGGGCGCGCTCGGAGTCAATGCGGATGATCGACGGGTTGGGCTGAGGATCGTAGTAGCCGACCTCTTCGATGACGCGGCCGTCACGCTTCTTGCGCGAATCGACAACGACAACACGGTACTGGGCGGCGTGGATCTTACCCACGCGCTTCAGGCGAATTCGAACTGCCACTTGAGTGGTCTCTCCATTTCAGATTGGTGTGGACCTTTGCGTCCCAAGGTGGGAAACACAGGGGTCGCATTGGACCGGGACACGACGGCACGCAGTGAGAGGGTCTACGAACCGCCGGGTACAGCTAGCGATTATGCCATATTTCGCGCCTGAATCCCAAGTCAGGGACGTGCGCTGTGTCGCTCGAATCGGTTAAATCGATCACTGCGAACACGTCAGGCGGAAGGACGCTCCCACGCGCTCACTCCATCGAGGAATACCCGCACGGGCTTGGACAGCGCCAGTGGGTCTTTTCTCGGATCCTCGTCCAGGATCAGGAAGTCGGCGCTCCCGCCGTCGACGAGGCCGGGGTAGCCGAGGTAGCGCTGGCTCACCCACGTGGCTGCATCGATGGTGAACTCGCGGGGCGCACCCCACTGGAGCCACAGGTCGATCTCACCGCCGATAGTTCCATGATCTTGGTAGCCACCCGAGTCAGTGCCCATCAGGAGCTGGACGCCGGAGTCAACGAGCATCTGGAAGTGTTCGCGCCGCATGTCGTACATCCCTTGCATGGTGGCCGCGTAGACGGGGTACTTCTCCCCCGCCTGAGCCGCAAACTCCTTGAAGAGCTCAACCTGTCGCAGCGTCGGCGTCACCGCGATACCGCGAGCGGCGATCTCGCTGGCTTGATCCGCATCGATACCGCTACCGTGCTCGATGTCGTCGACGCCGGCCTCGATGAGCGAGTCAATGACACCATGCGAGAAGGCGTGAACGGCGATCCGTGCCCCGGCCTCGTGCACGGCGGCAACCGCATCGTTCAGGACGGCGGGGTCCCACAGGGGCATGAGGTCCGAGTCTGCACCGCCGCTGCGGTCGATCCAGTCTCCGACAATCTTGACCCACCCGTCGGAGGAGTGAGCCATCGACGCGAGGACCGCGGGCAGCTCGCGCTGATCGCCGACATCCAGCGGTAGGTCGCGCATGTAGCGCTTCGGGCGCGCAACATGGCGACCACAGCGGATCAGGTGCAGGCCGGTCGCGCGAGCGGCAGGCGAGTTATCGACCGGCACGCCACAGTCACGTACGACGGTCACGCCGCTCGCGAGCGTCGCGCGCGCCTGCTCGACCATCTCGGCCTCGTCTACCGAACCGGTGTCCGAGTACCCGATGTGGCAATGCGTATCCACCAAGCCGGGGACAATAAATCCCACCGACGGCGCGCTTTGCTCCTCGCTGACACGACGGATAACTCCCCCGTCGACACGCCAAGTGCCACGCACCCACGACGGGCGCTCGGCTGCGCTATCCGCCCACAGGGCGAGGCCGGAGAACTCCATGCCTCAGAGCTGGCCAAGCATGCGCTTGACGTCATCCGGCAGATCGTCGATCGTCGGACGCGGAGCGGGGGCCTCCTGGGCAACACCGAAGGAGGAACCCTGGGGCGCGCTGCGCTCAGACGGAGGCAGCATGGCCTCCAGCTCCTGCTGCCGGCGCTTCGCGGGGTTACCGGAGCGTGCGCTCTTCTTCATGCGAGCACGCTGGGCCTGAGCCTTGCGGGCGTTGGCCTTCTGCTTCGCCTTGCCGCCGCGGCCGGGCAGTGCGCCCATACCGGGCACGCCACCGCCCATCTGGCCCATCTGCGCCATCATTTCGCGCGCAGCCTCGAAGCGCTGGACGAGCTGGTTCACCTCGGTGACAGTCGTGCCGGAACCGCGTGCGATACGCGCTCGACGCGAGCCGTTAAGGATCGACACGTCCTCGCGCTCGGCCGGGGTCATCGAGCGGACGATAGCCTCCACACGATCGACCTCGCGCTCATCGAAGTTCTCGATCTGCTCGCGCATCTGGGCGGCGCCCGGGATCATGCCGAGCATCTTCTTCATCGAGCCGAGCTTCTTGATCTGCTGCAGCTGGCTCAGGAAGTCGCCAAGGGTGAGCTGGCCGGCCATCGCCTTGGCCGCAACCTTCTCCGCCTCCTCGGCATCCATCTTCTTTTCGGCCTGCTCAATGAGGGTGAGGATGTCACCCATGTCGAGGATGCGACCGGCCATACGGTCGGCGTGGAAGCGCTCAAAGTCGTCGAGGCCCTCGCCCGTCGAGGCAAACAGAATCGGCGCGCCGGTCACGCCGCGAACGGACAGTGCGGCACCACCGCGCGCATCGCCATCAAGCTTGGACAGGACGACGCCCGTGAAGCCGACGCCATCGCGGAAGGCCGTGGAGGTGGAGACCGCGTCCTGACCGACCATGGCGTCGAGGACGAACATGATCTCGTGGGGGTTCACGGCATCGCGGATGGCGATCGCCTGCTCCATCATCTCCTGGTCGACGCCCAGGCGGCCGGCCGTATCGACGATGACCACGTTGATGCCGCTCTGGCGGGCGAACTCGACGCCACTACGCGCGACCTCGACGGGATTACCCACGCCGTTACCGGGCTCGGGTGCCCACACCTTGACGCCGGCTCGCTCACCGACAACCTGGAGCTGCTGGACGGCGTTGGGGCGCTGGAGGTCGGAGGCGACGAGGAGGACGGTCTTGCCTTCCTCGCGCAGCCACTTACCCAGCTTTCCGGCGAGCGTGGTCTTACCGGCGCCCTGGAGGCCGGCGAGCATGAAGACGGTCGGGCCGGACTCTGCGAAGTTCAGCTCACGCGTGGCACCACCGAGGATCTCGACGAGTTCCTCGTGCACGATGGAGACGACCTGCTGGCCCGGGTTGAGCGCCTTGGAGCGGGCTGCGCCGTAGGCCTTTTCGCGCACCTGCGTGGTGAACTGGCGAACGACGGGGAGCGCAACGTCCGCGTCGATGAGGGCGCGACGAATGTCGGAAATCGCGTGATCGACGTCCGACTCGGTCAGGACGCCGCGGCTGCGCAGGCTACGGAACGACTGGCTCAGACGATCTGACAGGTTTCCAAACACGTGTTTACTCCCAAGATGGCGGCTGTACTAGGCACAGGTTAGCGCACCTCGGCCCCGGGAGTCGTCTCACCGGGGCCGAGGTACGCGTCATGGTGGCGGGGTTCAGCCCTGCGCGGAACCCACGATCGCGTCGACGAAGCCCTGCGGATCGAAGGGGGCCAGATCGTCGGCACCCTCGCCGAGGCCGACGAACTTCACGGGAACGCCCAGCGCACGCTGGACGGACACAACGATGCCGCCCTTGGCGGAACCGTCGAGCTTCGTCAGAACGATGCCGGTCACGCCGGTAGCTTCCGCGAAGACCTCGGCCTGCTTCATGCCGTTCTGGCCGGTGGTCGCGTCGAGCACCAGGAGGACCTCGGAGACCGGGGCCTGCTTGGTCATGACGCGCTTGATCTTGCCGAGCTCGTCCATCAGCGTGGACTTGTTCTGCAGGCGTCCCGCGGTGTCGACGAGAACGACGTCGACGTCACGCTCAACACCTTCGCGCACGGCTTCGAAAGCAACAGAGGCAGGGTCTGCACCCTCGCGGTCGCTGCGCACGACATCGACACCAACTCGCTCGCCCCACGTCGCCAGCTGATCGGCGGCGGCCGCGCGGAAGGTATCGGCGGCACCCAGAATCACGGACTTGTCTTCCGCGACGAGGATGCGCGCGAGCTTGCCAACGGTCGTGGTCTTTCCGGTACCGTTCACACCGACCATCAGGACGACCGCGGGCTTGACGGAGCCGTCGACCTCGGGGCGTTCGAGGTTGAGAGAGCGATCCATGGAGGGATCGACAAGGGCCAGGAGCTCCTCGCGAAGGATTTCGCGGATGCGCGCTTCGTCAGTCACGGACTCGACCGCGACGCGACGCTTGAGGGCGTCCATCAGCGTGTCAGTGGCCTCGAGGCCAAGGTCAGCGATGAGGAGGGATTCCTCGATCTCCTCCCAGTCGGCGGCACCGAGCTGGCCGCGGCTGAGAACGCCGAGGATCGCACGCCCAAGCGAGCCGGAAGACGCGAGGCGTTCGCGCAGGCGCTCCATGCGGCCGCGCACGGGTTCGGGGCGCTCGATGGACGAGGCCGGGGTTGCGGGAGCCTCAGGGCTCTGCTCGGGGGTGGGCTCGAGCTCATCTACCGGACCCGCACGAGGCTGGTCCGTGTCATCACTCGGTGTCTCGGCGGGAGCCTCAGACGGAGCACCAGCCGGGGCCTGAACCTGTGGCTGAAGGGTCACGTCATCGGAAGAACGGCGCCGTGACGTCACGGCGACGCGAATAAGCACACCGATGAGCACGGCGACCGCCAGGGCGATAACAACCGCCCACGGCGACTGAAGGGAGGAAATAAAAGCGTCCATAGGGCCATTATCCCCTATGGACGCTCTTCACAGAAAACCTGAGTGCGGCATCACGAACTTAGGCCTGCGCTGACTCCTGTGTCGCCTGTGCGCCGCCATCAGCATGGCGACGTCCGCGGTCAAGACGCTCGCTGACACGGTCGGTCACAGTTTCGAGGCGGTCGATGCCGGGTAGGCGGTCAGCGTCAAAGTAGGCGCTCTTCGAGTCAGCGCTTTGCAGGAGCGAGTGCAGGGACGCCGTACGCGGTACCACGGGTCCGTCTGGTGAGGAGGAGGCACGCTTGGGTAGCGAGTGATGGGTCTTCACCTCATCGGCGATCTCTTCGCTCTCTCGCTTGATGACGCCCTTCCACTCGTCCGCGCTACGGCGCGACAACGCCAGGACAGCGACAACGCCGCCAGCGACGACGAGTACCAGAACGACGGTCAAAACGAGAATCAGTGCACCCTCAAGCATGTGATTATCCTGCCCTACTAAAGCCTCACTACGCGACGATGCCACCCGCACATGCACGCATTGTGACGATGTTGTCACGAGGGCCGGGAACGTTTGTTCCCGGCCCTCGAATGTGTCAATAGCGCGTCAGTCGAGGTAGTCGCGCAGAACCTGCGAACGCGAGGGGTGGCGCAGCTTCGACATGGTCTTGGATTCAATCTGACGGATACGCTCGCGCGTCACGCCGTAGACCTTGCCGATCTCATCGAGAGTCTTCGGTTGGCCGTCGCCCAGGCCGAAGCGCATCGACACAACGCCGGCTTCACGCTCGGACAGCGTGTCCAGGACGTGGTGGAGCTGCTCCTGCAGCAGGGTAAAGGACACGGCGTCCGCAGGCACGATGGCCTCGGAGTCCTCGATGAGGTCACCGAACTCCGAGTCGCCGTCCTCGCCGAGAGGCGTGTGCAGCGAAATCGGCTCGCGACCATACTTCTGAACTTCGACAACCTTCTCGGCGGTCATGTCGAGTTCCTTTGCCAGTTCCTCGGGAGTGGGTTCGCGACCCAGATCCTGGAGCATCTGGCGCTGGACGCGCGCAAGCTTGTTGATAACCTCGACCATGTGCACAGGGATGCGGATCGTGCGAGCCTGGTCCGCCATCGCGCGGGTGATTGCCTGACGAATCCACCACGTGGCGTAGGTCGAGAACTTGTAGCCCTTCGTGTAATCGAACTTTTCGACAGCGCGAATAAGGCCCAGGTTACCTTCCTGGATCAGGTCCAGGAACTGCATACCGCGACCGGTGTAGCGCTTGGCAAGCGAAACAACGAGTCGAAGGTTCGCCTCGAGCAGGTGGTTCTTCGCCTGCTGACCGTCCTGCGCCAGGAAGTGCAGTTCACGTCGCTCGCGGCTGGTCATCTCATCGGCCTGGTTCTTCAGCTTGTACTCGGCGTATAGACCAGCCTCAATACGGCGCGCCAGGTCAACTTCCTGCTCGGCGTTTAGCAGCGAGACCTTGCCGATCTGCTTGAGATAGTCCTTGACCGGGTCCGCGGTCGCACCGGCAACCGTCACCTGCTGGATAGGCTCGTCGGTCTCGTCAGAGTCGGAGACGACGAAGCCGCCCTTCACGTGAATGCCGGCGTTGGTCCGCTCGCGCAGAGCAGCGCCCTCGGAGACCTTGGCGTCTTCGTCCTCGGAATCTTCCTCAGCGTCAGCCGTTTCCTCGTCGTCGGTGTCAGCCTCAAGCTCCGGATCCTCAAGGTCTTCACCCGTGGGTTCGAAGTCCACGCCCTCGGTGTCCTCGATCTCAGGAACGACCTCTTCGACGACCTCTTCTTCCTTCTTCTTGCGTCCGCGAGGCTTCTTGGCAGCCTTCTCCTCGGTGTCGGCCTTCTTCGTCGTCTTCTTCGCAGCTGCCTTCTTGGCCGGGGCCTTCTTCGCGGGAGCCTTCTCCTCAACGACCTCGGCGGCGGCGTCCTTCTTCGTCGTCTTCTTGGCAGCTGCCTTCTTAGCCGGGGCCTTCTTCGCGGGAGCCTTCTCCTCGGCGACCTCGGCGGCGGCGTCCTTCTGGGTTGTCTTCTTCGCGGGAGCCTTCTTCGCGGCAGACTTCTTCGCGGCAGACTTCTTCTCGGCGGGGGCGCTAGCCGCGTCCGCCGTGGCCTTCTTGGCGCGCGTCGTCTTCTTCGCGGGGGTCGTCACCTCCGTGGTTTCCTCAGTCGTCGCGGAGTCCTTTGCCGAAGCGCGAGATGCACTCACACGGGTCCCTTTCATTGATGGGCATGCACAACAGAGCCGATTGCAAATCGGCATACCATCGCCAGTCTAGTGCCTTACCACGTAGTTTTCCTGGCGGTAGGTGTGAGGATGCCCCACCTTGAGACCACGCTGCCCCCGGCTCCTCGGTTAGAGTGGCCTCATGACTCTGAGCGACAGTTTCGCAACACTGCGTCCCCATATCGACGAGGCGACGGCCACAAGCCTCGCCACCCTCCTCGCTCGCGCCGGCGCTTCAGGTAGATCCGAAGAGTTTTCGCGCGCTGTTCTCGCTTCCGTCTCCGGCGGCAAGCGCTTCCGCGCTCTGATGGCGCACGTCGGCTACGCGCTCAGCTCCGGCATCGCGCTCGACCAGGTGTCACTCCCCCACCTCAGTGCGGCTCTCGAGCTCTACCAGGCCAGTGCCCTCGTCCACGACGACATCATTGACAAGGCAGACGAGCGACGCGGGATGCCCACCCCGCACAGGACGCTTGCCCATCATCACGCATCCTCGTCGTGGATCGGGTCATCAACAGACTTCGGCCGTCACGCCGCCATCTTGGTCGGGGATTTCCTCTTTTCAGCGGCGACTGCCGCGGCGGATGAACAGGCGCTCACCCTGCGGCAGGACTGCGCGCGCGCCTTCGCGAGGCGCTTCGCGGACATGCACGCGGAAGTGGCGCTCGGCCAGTACCTAGATATCACCGCCGAACAAAGCCCGCTGGACCCGCAGCGCACGGACGCGTTGAGCACGAGCGATTCCCTCGAGGTCGCACTGCACAAGTCGGCACGCTACTCGGTCGTTCACCCCGCCATTCTTGGCGCGATCTGCGGAGCGCCCTCGATTGACGGTGTCGCCGAGCTATTGAATGTCCTCGAGACGATCCTCACCCCGTGGGGCCTTGCGTTCCAGCTGCGCGACGACGACCTGGGCGTCTTCGGAGATCCGGCCGTAACCGGCAAACCCGCAGGCGATGACCTGCGCGAAGGAAAGCGCACCGCCCTACTCGCACTCACCTGGGAGGCGTCCTCCCCCGCCGAGCGCCGCGCGCTGACGGACGTTCTTGGGGTCACCGAGGCCTCGGCGGAGCAGATCGCAACCGCTACCGAGATCGTCGAGCGCAACGGGCGCGCCGCGCACGAAGCGGAGATTGCCCGCCTCGTGGCCGACGGTCATGCCGCGCTCGACGCCTCCAGCTTCACTGACGACGCTCGCGCCATGCTGCGCGAACTGTGCTCCATCCTCACCGCCCGACGCGCCTGACGCTGGCCCATGCGGCGGTCGGCACTCAGAAGGCAAGCGTCGAGGCGATGCGGTTCACGCGATGGTGGCGGCCCGACGTGAGCGCGTCGATGGGGCGCTCACCCAGTTCATCCTGTTCGGCATACAGCCACGCAAGCGACTCTTCTGCGGTGAAGCCATCATCGGCCAGAAGCGTCAGCGTGCCCTGCAGGAACGGAAGCGGTTCCCAGCCGTTCGCACCCTTGACGAGGACTTCCTGAGGAACACCGCGCACACCGTCGTCTCCGCGTGCCTCGATCAGGACGCGGTCACGGATCAACTGCTTGAGGCGACGCTCCTCGATGCCGAGGAGACGGCACACCTCGTCGGTGGGCAACACGGTGATATCAGCACTGGTCATGAGCGCAAGATTACCCCATTCATGCGCCGCACCGACACTCACGCTTCCCGTATTTTCGCGAAAACTCTCATAGAATCAACCAAGTGAACGACGAACAGACATTCGACCAGACCGACCCGTTGATCGGGCTCCTGGTCGACGAACGATACCGAGTCACGCGCCGACTAGCCCGCGGCGGCATGGCAACCGTGTACATCGCACAAGACGAGCGCTTAGAGCGCCCCGTCGCCCTGAAAGTCATGCACCCGCACCTGGCGGACTCCCAGGATTTCGTCGCACGATTCCGTCGTGAGGCCCGATCGGCAGCCCGCATCGTTCACCCGGGTGTCGTGTCAGTCTTCGATCAGGGCGTGATCACCGGACAGGGCTTCCTCGTGATGGAGCTCATCGACGGAACTAATCTGCGCCAGCTCCTGCGAGCGCAGGGTGCCTTCACGATCCCGCAGGCGCTGCGCTACACGACCGACATTCTCGAGGCACTGCGCGCCGCTCACCGCGTCGGCGTTATTCACCGTGACATCAAGCCTGAGAATATTCTCGTTCCCACCGAAGGCCCCGCCAAGGTCACCGACTTTGGGTTGGCGCGCGCAGCCTCCGAGGTCTCGATGTCGTCAACGGGCAACATGCTCGGAACCGTCGCGTACATTGCGCCAGAGATCGCCACGACAGCCGAGGCCGACGCACGTTCAGACATCTACTCCGTAGGCATCATGCTCTACGAGATGCTCACGGGCTCCGTTCCGTGGGCGGGCGAGTCACCGCTGCAGATCGCAACCCACCACGTCTCCGACGATGTTCCCAGCCCGTCCGAGGCCCATCCGTGGATCCCCCGAGAGATCGACGACCTCGTCGCCGCCCTCACCGCCCGTGACCCCGCCTCTCGCCCCGCCGACGCATCGGATGCGATCGACCTAGTCGCGCGTGCGGCTGCAACGATCCCTTCAGAACTCGCTAGCCGACGTGCCGAGATCGCACCCTCCGACCGCGCTGACTCTTCGCAAATCAGCGCACTCAACACGGAGGTCATCTCCGCCCAGTTCACGCGTCCGCTGCCGCTCCCCGCACCGTCAACGCTCGCGACGGTCCACACCTCGTCCCCACTGCCTGAGGCTTCAGAGAACACGTCGACCAATACCTATAAGCGCGCGGCCCTGTGGGTGAGCCTCGTCGTCCTCCTGCTCGCGGCGGCAGGTATTGGCGGCAGCTGGTGGTGGACCGAGTATGGCCCGGGCTCCTACCTGACCATGCCCGCTACCGACGGTCGTCCTCTGGCAGAGGTGCAGGCTGAGCTGAACGCAATGGGCCTGGCATCCACCGTCGAGGAGGAGTTTTCGGACGACGTCGCGTCCGGATCGATCACCCGTTCCGATCCGGAGGGTGGCGAACCCGTCCATAAGCGGGCTGAGGTCCAGCTCTACGTGTCCAAGGGAGTGGACATGAAAAACGTGCCCGACGTTGCCGGCAAGAGTCAGGATGACGCGAAAAAGGCGCTCACGGAAGCCGGCCTGGCTCTCGGAGCAATCACCGACGCCTACTCTGAGGACGTGCCCCAGGGACAGGTCATCTCCCAGTCCGTAGCGTCCGGAACGTCGGTGCCCCACGACACGGCTGTCGACGTCGTACTGTCCAAGGGCCGAGAGCCCCTGACGGTCCCCTCGCTGGGCGGGATGACCGCCGACGCCGCGAAGACCGCCATCGAGGCACTTGGCCTTGTCGCGACGCCGACCGAAGCCTTCTCCGACACGGTCGCCGAAGGACAGATCATCTCTCAGCAGACCAATGAGGGAACGATTCTGCACCGCGGCGACACCGTCGCCTACACCGTTTCCAAAGGCCCCGAAAAGGTCGCTGTTCCCGATGTCGTGGGGCGCCAGCGCCAGGAAGCGCGTACCATCCTCGAAAACGCCGGCTTCACCGTCCAGGAGGAAGCCATCCTCGGCGGCTTCTTCGGCACCGTCCGACAGACCGATCCTGCCGGTGGAACAATGCTGAAAAAGGGAAGCGTCGTCACGATCACGATCGTCTGACGTCACGTCCGCCCCAGCACTGACGCCCACTAAGAATCCCGGCCTCGTCCATGACAGACGAGGCCGGGATTCTTATCCGATCAGTTCTCCTCCGCGGAGGAACCCTTCGCCAGGTACTGAGCGACCTGGAAGGCCATCTCCAGGCTCTGCTGGTGGTTCAAACGCGGGTCCACGAGCGTCTCGTAGCGGTCGCGCAACGACTCATCGTCGATGTGCTCACTGCCGCCAATCACCTCGGTGACATCGTCGCCGGTGAGCTCAACGTGCAGGCCACCCGGCACCGTTCCCGTGGCCTCGTGGGCCTCGAAGAATCCACGGACCTCGTCCATGACCGTCTCGAAGCGACGCGTCTTGTAGCCAGTCGACGACGTGATCGTGTTGCCGTGCATCGGATCCGTCATCCACGTGATCGGGCGACCATCCTCGCGTGCGGCTTCCAAGAGCGGCGGAAGCGCCTCACGGATGCGACCGGCACCCATGCGCGTAATGAACGACAGGCGCCCCTCCTCACCGTCCGGGTTGAGGCGATCAATGAGCGCGAGCATCTGATCCGGCGTGGTCGACGGGCCGAGCTTGACCCCAATCGGGTTACGAACACGCGACAGCAGCTCGATGTGAGCTCCCTCCTCCTCGCGCGTCCTCTCCCCCGCCCACAGGAAGTGAGCGGACGTGTTGTAGGGCTCGCCCGTCCGCGAATCGATGCGCGTCATGGCTGACTCGTACTCGAGCAGCAGCGCCTCGTGGGACGAATACAGGTCAACGTCGCGCAGCGTCTCAAAGTCGACGCCAGCGGCTCCCATGAACTTAATCGCCCGGTGGATGTCCTCGGCCAGCGACTCGTAGCGTGCGTAGGCCGGATTCGACATGAAACCCTGATTCCAGCGGTGCACCTGGCGCAGGTCGGCGTAGCCACCCTTCGTGAAGGCGCGGATCAGATTCAGCGTCGAGGCCGCGTGGTTGTACAGCGACAGAAGACGCTGCGGGTCGGGTTCGCGTGCTTCGGGCGTGAACTCGAAGGAGTTCACGGCGTCGCCACGGTAGCTGGGCAGTGTCACACCGTGGCGCGTTTCCATATCCGACGAACGCGGCTTCGCATACTGGCCAGCGATACGTCCGACCTTAATAACCGGCAGCGACGCGCCGTAGGTCAAGACGACCGCCATCTGCAGCAGCGTCTGAATCTTCAGGCGCACGTGGTCCGCCGTCGCCTCGGCGAATGTTTCGGCGCAGTCCCCGCCCATTAGGACGAAGGCCTCGCCGCGGGCAGCCGCACCCATCCACGTGCGCAGGTCGTCAACCTCCCCGGCGAACACGAGCGGCGGCTGACGGCGCAGCTGCGCCGTCACATCACTGAGGTGCTGCGAGTCCGCGTAGGAAGGCTGTTGGGCAGCGTCCAGGCCGCGCCACGTGTCCCAGGGAGCGAGCTCCCCGGACTCGGGCGACCACAGACGCTCGGGGACGCGGCGGGAGCGAGGCTTACGCACAGGCTCGCCGCCGCGTCCGGGAGTGATCGAAGGAATCACGCGAAGCGACTCACTCGCCGGCAGGCTCGACACTCTGGCCGATCTCGGCCATCATCTCGAGGAACCACGGCTGGGAGATGTCGAAGGGCTTACCGCCCGCGATGCGCGGGAACGGGATAGCCTTCAGGCGATCGCCGTCTTCCTCGTCGTGGCCGATAACGCCGGACTCGCCCTTGAAGGCGCACTCGACGGCGAGGTCGGTCATGGACTTGATGAGGCGCAGGTCGTCGGCGTTGGCGCGCGAGGAACGCGAGAAGTAGCCCGACTTCTGAACCATGACCTTCTCGGCGTCGATCTTCTCGGCGAACTGCTTGGCGAACCACTGGCCGGGGTTGATCGTGTCGAGCTTGACGTGGCCGAAGGGGTCACGCTGGACCTCGCCACCGGCAGCCTCGATCTCCGCGATGATCTCAGGCACGCCGGCGCCCTCGGACAGGAAGATGTTGACGTTGCCCTGCTCGTCCATGATGGCCTTGAGGCGCGCAGCCTCGGCGTCCAGGTCGATCTTCATCTCGGGCAGGAAGATGGCGTGGATGTCCCAACGCTCCTGGGACAGGCCGATGGAGGGCACCCACTCCTGGGTCTTCAGCCAGTCGTGGTAGCACTTCGAACCGGCGGCGGTCAGCCAACCGCAGTGGCGGCCCATGATCTCGTGGATGATGAGCATGCGCGGGTTAGAGCGATGCTCGCCGATGACGTTCTGGGAGTACTCGGAGACCTCTTCAGCGGCGGTCCAGGCACCCAGCGACTGGCGGATCGGCACAACGTCGTTGTCGATCGTCTTGGGCAGGCCCACGACGGTCAGGTGGTAGTCGTGCTCCTCCAGGTAGGCGGCCAGATCGGCGGCCGTCGTGTTGGTGTCATCGCCACCGATGGTGTGCAGGACGTCGACGCCGTCGGCGCGCAGCTGCTCGGCGGCCTTCTGCAGCGGATCCTCATCCTCGGACACGAGGCCACGCTCGACCAGGTTCTTCTTGTTCGTCAGCTTGACGCGGGAGTTACCGATCGGGGAGCCGCCGAAACGGTGCAGGACGGCGGCGTGCTTGCGCGCTTCCTCGTCCACCAGCACGTAGTTGCCGGTGAGCAGGCCGTGGTAGCCGTTCTGGTAGGCGATGATCTCAACGGTGGGATCGATTTCGTTGTAGCGCTCAATGAGTCCGCCGACGGCGGAGGACAGGCACGGGGCGAAGCCACCTGCGGTCAGCAGGGCAACACGACGGACCGACATGAATGTCACCTTTCTCAGGTTGGTTAGGTACGGGCCCGCGCGCGTGCGCAGGGCACGGTTCATTCTACCCGGCTCACATCACGTTTCGCCAAGGACGCCCGTCCCACGGAACGCGATTGCAAGCACCAACCATCGGTGACGGCCCGGCCCTGTTACTCCTTGTCCGAGTCCTTCTCGCCGTCACTGCTCTCTTCCTCGGGAGCGGTCGGAACGGGCACCTCGGGGGCGGTGCGCCCACCGGGCGCGGGACGACCGTTGGAGGGCACGGGCCCCTCGAAGGCGCCCTCTGCGGCGAGCTGCGCCTTCACGTCGGCGGCGTACAGATCGACGTATTCCTGGCCGGACAGGAGCATCAGGTTGTACATGATCTCGTCGGTGATGGCCCGCAGCACGTAGCGGTCCTTGTCGAGGCCGCGGTAGCGCGAGAAGTCCAGGGGCTCGCCGATCACCATGCCGATGTTCGTGCGCGAGGGGATCTTCTGGCCAATAGGCTGCGCCGCATGGGTTCCGATCATGGCAACGGGAATAACGGGGGCGCCGGACAGCAGAGCGAGGCGGGCAACGCCGGTCTTGCCGCGGTAGAGGCGTCCGTCGGGACTGCGGGTGCCCTCGGGGTAGATGCCGAAGAGCTCACCGTCGCGCAGGCGCTTAAGACCGGCGTTGAGTGCGGCCTCGGATGCGCGACCTCCGGTGCGGTCCACAGGGATGGTTCCGACGGCGCGCATGAATTCCTTTGTCATCCACCCCTTGAGACCGGTGCCCGTAAAGTAGTCGGCCTTCCCCATGAAGACGACCTCGCGGTCGAGCATCATCGGCAGGAAGACGGAGTCCCACACGGCGTTGTGGTTGGACGCGAGGATAGCGGGTCCCTCGGCAGGAATGTTTTCCTTGCCGCGGATCCACGGGTGATAGGCGGCCTTCAGAATGGGGCTGCCGGTCGCCTTGAGAGCCTGATAGAACGCCACTGTCACTCCTGAAGTCTCGACGGGCGCGCGAGCGCGCGAACGAATTAGTATCAACTGTATGACGAAACGAACTCCCGTGCGCGATTGTGGGGAAACCATAGCGCCCGGCGAATCGGCTCGTCCTTTCGCTCGATCAGTGGTGTCTGCGGCCCTGTCGAGGGCCTCTTCGGTGGAACTTCAACCCAGCCTTGACGCCGTCGGGACGCCGGCCTCGGGCGGGCACTGGGTCGTCGTCGACCTCGAGACGACAGGCCTGGGCGCGGGTGCCGAAATTACGGAGATCGGCGCGGTGCTCGTCCGCGACGGAGCGGTCGTGGACGAGTTTTCTTCCCTCGTCAAGCCCTCGCGTCCTATCCCGCCGTTCATCACGTCGCTGACGGGCATCACGCCCGCGATGGTCGCAGACGTGGACCCGATCGCGGCCGTCCTCGAGCGCTTCATGGAGTGGTCAGGCCTTGGAACGGAGGACTCCCCCGTCCTCGTCGCGCATAACGCCTCCTTTGACGTGGGGTTCCTGCGCCGTGCGGCCCGTGCGTGCTCACGCCCATGGCCGCGCGTGCGCGTCGTCGATACGTTGGCACTCGCTCGGCTCGCCCTGCCACGCCCGCTCGTGCGCAACCACAAACTGGGCACGGTCGCTTCCTACTTTGGTACCGCCACCGTTCCCGAACACCGGGCGCTCGGAGACGCTCGCGCGACAGCTGAGATCCTTCTTGGCTTCATTGACCTGCTCGCAGGGGCGGGGGCAACCGATGTCGAGGACCTCATCGCCCTGACGGACCAGGCTCCGGCCAGGCGCCCGACGACGCCTGACTTCGTGGCTGACCTGCCCGCTTCCCCCGGTGTCTATCACTTCATCGACACCGCAGGAGACACTCTTTACGTGGGATCGGCCTCGTCGCTGCGCTCGCGCGTGGGCAGCTACTACACGAAGGGCGAGAAGCGGCCGAAGGTTCAACGCATGGTGTCCCTGGCCGCGGGGGTGCGCCCCTATCCGACCGCGTCGATTCTCGAGGCGCGGATCCGGGAGCTGCGCGACATCAAGGCTCTTGCGCCGCCTTACAACTCCGCGTCGAGGCGCCAGGGATCCCAGCACTGGGTCATCGCCGAGGCCGGCCGCCCCCGCGTCGTTTCGTCCGTCACGCTTGACGACCTACCCCGCGCCCTCGGCCCTTTCGGCACGCGTGCGCATGCCTTGCGAGCTTCCGGGGCAATCGAACGGGTGGTGGCTCAGTCCGATTCCGACAGCGCACACGCGATACTTAACGAGGCCGTGGCCGCATCCTCGCTCACGGTGCCCCACGCGCTCACCGCCCTCATGGAAAAACTCTCCACCCAGGGCCTGTTCGAAGCCGCCGCGAGCGTGCGCGACGAGCTTGCCGCTTACATGGCAGGAGTCGAGCGTTCGACGATGCGACCGATCTTGGCTGCCACGCGTATTGTCTGGGGGACGCGCCGTGACGGCGGCGAGGCGGGCTGGATTCTGCACGTGGCCTCGCACGGGCGCCTCCTCAGTTCGGTCGTGGTGCCCCCGCGCTCTGATGCGTCCCCGTGGATCGATGTCCTCACCTCGACGGACCCCATCGAGACCGGCGGGATGGCCGCCTCAGTCGCCTCGTGGGCGGAGACTTCACTCCTGTGCTCCGAGCTGAGCCGAGAGGGAACGCGCCTCGTCGAATGGAACGGGCCGCTGCCCTGGTCCCAGTCTGCCGACAGCCCACTACGCGACGGGCGGCTGCGCGAGCTCTTGGCCCACGCAACCGCCCATCAGCGTCTGTCTCCGCGCGCCTAGCGCGCGAGGGTGTCATCCGTTCGAGGCAGCCACCCAACGCTCAACGAGTCGGGCGCCCGAACCATCGGCCAGCGCCGCAAGGGCGCGCTCGACGGCGCCGCGCATGCGGGGCTCGAAGTCGGCCCGCGTCACGGGGTTGTCCAGGCCTTCCCAGGCCAGGATGCCGGCGCCGACGTTGAGGGCGACAGCGTCGCGAACCGCGTCCGCCCCACCACCCGACAACACGTCGCGAGCAACCGCAGCGTTCTCGGACGCCTCGCCACCCGCGAGGTCCTCAATCGAGGAGGAGGCCATGCCCAGGGATTCGCGCGCATCGAACTCGGTTTCTACAACCGCTCCACCCGACACCAGCCACACCTGATTCGCATCGGTCGTCGTCAGCTCGTCGAGGCCGGTGTTCGCGCCACGGAATACGAGCGCGCTCAGCCCGCGCGACGCGTACACGCCCGCCATGAGACGCGCGTTCTCCTCGCGCGAGGCACCAATCGCACACGCCTGGACGCGTGCCGGGTTCGTCAGCGGCCCCAGGACGTTAAACGCCGTGGGGAAGCCGAGGGCGCGGCGCACGGGGGCCGCGAAGCGCATCGAGGGGTGCATCTTGTTCGCAAACAGGAATGCGATGCCAACCTCGTCGAAGACGCGGCGCAGCGCGTCGGCGTCGAGGTCGAGGTTAACGCCGAGAGCCTCGATGACGTCCGCGGAACCCGACTTCGAGGTGGAGGCGCGGTTGCCGTGCTTGACCAGCGGAATCCCCATCGCGGCGAGCACGATGGCGGACATTGTTGAGATGTTGACGGTCTTGTATCCGTCGCCGCCCGTGCCCACGATGTCGAGCGCGCGGCTGGGCAGCTCGACGTGTGCCGCGTGATCCTGCATGCCGTCGGCCAGACCGTGGATCTCATCGACCGTGGCGCCCTTGATAGCCATCGCGGTCAGGAAGGACGCGAGACGTGCCTCGCCGAGTTCGCCGCTCATCACCTGGTCCATCAGCCAGTACGACTGGCCGTAGTCAAGGCTCTCGCCCGCGGTCAGGGCACCGATGATCGGCCCCCACTCCTGCGTGGCCATCACTTGGCTCCACGCAGCACGTCGGCGACGGTCTCCTGAAGAATGATCGGGTCGATCGGATCGGCCACGACGGCGGCTGCTCCGGCCCACGTCGCCAGCCACTCGTCCTGGGGGCGGGCGGTCAGGAAAACGATCGGGGGAACACCGTCACGGGTCTCGCGCAGATCCTGGGCGATCGACATGCCACCCTCCTTCTTCGACTCAGCGTCGAGGATCAGCATCGCAAAGTCCTGCTGATCGAAAGCATCGCGAACGCCGAAGCCCGTGGCGGCCTCGACCCATTCGATGCGAGGCGTGTCCTTGGACGCACGCAGCCCAACGCCGTTGATGACGGCACTTCGCTTATCCTTGTCGTCGCTGAAAACCAGGATTCGAACGGTTTCTTCACTCATGGAAGCTCTCCTTGCATATGTCGGCCAAATCGACGCGATGAGTCCATTCTAACGGGTAGCGGGCGGCTCCCACACTGGGAGCCGCCCGCTGACGTTTACCTAAGTCGGCGCGAGATCACTGCATCGAGGACGTACCCACGATGTCGACGACGAAGACGGTGGCACGATTGGGTGTCGCTTCCTGACCGGACTGCGCTTCCGCGCCCGGAATCGGTGCCACGATGAGGAGGCGAGAACCGATGGTCACACCCGTGAGCTCGGCATCATGCACGGGAGCCTTATTGGGAGCCTGGCTCCACGAAGACTGCGTCTGACCGCTGGCACCGAAACCGCCGACCACCTGCTTGTAGAGCACGGTCTGGTCGTCCGTGAGCGCCTCGCCCGAACCCTTGTAGATCGTGTAGATCTTCTGCTCGGTGGGGGCCGCGACGCTCTCGTCGATCGTCAGGGTCGGCTCGACGCCGGGCTCCCCAGTGACCGTGATGCCGGCGGGCAGTTCCTCGCCCGTTGCCACGCCACTGCTCAGGACTGCATCATCGGCAAGGTTGTCAGTCGCCACACCCACAATGTCCACGACAAACACGAGAGTCGAGTTCGCGGGAATATTGCCGCGGGCCTGGCCGCCGTAGCCGAGCGACGCCGGAATCACCAGCTCGACGCGGTCACCCACATGCGTGTGCGCGAGGCCGTAGGTCCAACCCTTCACCACCTGGTTGAGGGAGAACTCGATAGCATCGCCACGCTCGAACGACGAATCGAAGACCGTGCCGTTCCACAGGGCACCGACGTAGTTCGCCTTGATCGTCGCACCCGGGCACACGAGCGCGCCATCGCCCTGCTTGAGGGTCTTGACGAGCACCTTCGAGGTCGGCTCTGAGCCGCTACCAGCGGCAATGACGGGAGTCTCCTCGCCCGAGATCGACGGGAAGTTGCCCGTGCCGCTGCGGTCGACGTTCGCATTCTGGTCAGCGGAGTCGTCCGTCGAACAGGCGGAGTAGTCGATCTCCGCGGGAGCGGGAGACGAAGACGACGAAGCGTCGGAGCAAGCCGCGAGTCCGAAGACGAGCGCGGCGGCGCCAGCGAGGGCGCCGAAACGGCGCAGAGAGGACATCATGGAATGGTGTTCTTTCGGCTCAGTGGAAGGATTCGCCGCAGGCGCAGGTGTTCTGGGCGTTCGGGTTATCGATCGTGAAGCCCTGACGCTCGATGGTGTCGGCGAAGTCGATCGTTGCGCCGCTCAGGTAGGGCACGCTCATGCGATCGACGACGACCTCAACGCCGTCGAAGGAACGAATCGCGTCGCCGTCGAGCGTGCGATCGTCGAAGTACAGCTGGTAGATAAGGCCGGAGCAGCCGCCCGGCTGAACGGCAATGCGCAGGCGCAGGTCATCGCGACCCTCCTGCTCGAGGAGGCTCTTGACCTTCGCAGCGGCGACGTCGGTGAGGATGACCTCGTGGGTGGGAGCCTGAATTGCGGACTCGGACATGATGCTCCTTTTCGTGACGAATAGATGTATTCGCTTGACACACTACTCCCCCGAAGGCGCCCTGCGCCACGGGTGGAGTGCGCGCTTAGCGTAACCAGGTACGGGCGACGCGGCGTCCAGCGTCTTCGAGCGTGACGGCTCCCTCCGTCTCAAAGACACCGTGCAGCCCCCATTCGGCCTTCTCAAAGTGCGACAGGCTGGACCTGTGGGTGATGGCGACAACCGGCAGCGCGTGCGTCGCAGCCGCCCGGGTGATGCAGTCGAGGGTCGACTCGGCGAGCACCGGCGAGGCCAGTTCAGGCTCGGCGACGATCACGAGGTCGACGCCGTCAAGAGCTGTTTCCAGGCCCAGTAGCTGCGACAGTAGATCACCCGTGGTGACGATGCGTCCACCGATGGCCGCGATGACGGCTCCGACACCGCCTCCGGCGCCGGAACCACGCTGGCGCGCCGCGTGTACGTCCACTCCGTCCAGGAGCTGGTGACGACCAAGCGGGCGATGGGCAAACGCC
Source organism: Schaalia odontolytica (assembly GCF_002847525.1). GTDB lineage: Bacteria > Actinomycetota > Actinomycetes > Actinomycetales > Actinomycetaceae > Pauljensenia > Pauljensenia odontolytica_B. Next base: position 72,817 of record NZ_PKKM01000005.1, read on the forward strand.
TGCGTGAGAGCGGCGGTGAGAGCGGTATCCTGAGCCTCGATTGGCTCCAGATCCGGCGCGACGGCGAGGACCGAGTCAAGCCCCAGGAGTGGGCGTGCGGTCGACGCCGCGCACACGAGATCCACTTCGGCATCGCTCACGAGAGCCTGCGCACGCGTCAGGGCATCGGCGAGCGCCTCCGGTTGCCGTGGGTCGATGCCAGGGGCACCCAGGAGGCCTTCAAGGAAGCCCACACCGCAATCGGGAGAGGAATTATGCCCGCCCTCGACAATCACGGCGGAACCGTTGCGAAGTGAATCGGCCACGCGCTCACCCGCCTCGCACGACGACGAGGCGTCGGTGGGCACGCGCACGAACGAGGCCTGGGAGTCCAACGCGGCCACGGCCTCGTCGAAGGTCGAACCGGTTCCGAACGGAACCGTCACCACCGCCGTGTCCGATGCGCCAGCGAGGACGCCCCGGCGGATGGCGTCGAGTGCCTCATCGGTCGACAGGGCGGGAACTCCCCCGTCCCACCGACCGGCGATAACGACACGACTCACAGGGACGCCACGCGCGTCAGCAGCAGAGCCTCAGCGAGAATCGCGGCCTTGAGATCCGAAATCGACTGCGACTCGTCCTCGGAGTGGGCGTTCGTCATCGGGTCTTCAACACCGGTGACAACGACCTGAGCGTTCGGGAAGATGCGCTGGAAGTCCGAGATGAACGGGATCGAGCCGCCCACACCGATGTTGACCGAGGGAACACCCCAGGCCTCGGTAAGAGACTCGTGCAGAGCCTTCGTCACGGGGGAATCCATGTCGGCCTGGTAGCCGGCACCAGCGTCCTCGGCCGTAACCTCGACGCGCGCACCGAAGGGGGCATGGGAGAGCAGGTAGTCCACGAGCTTGGCCTGGGCCTCGGCGGGATCCACGCCCGGCACCGTACGCATCGACAGGCGGAAGCGCGTGTGCGGGGCAATCGTGTTCGAGGCGTTGGAGACCGGACGAGCGTCGAAACCGATGACCGAGATCGAAGGCTTGGTCCACATGCGGGCGGCGATGTCGCCCGAGCCCGCCAGCTGAAGGCCCTCGACCATACCGGCCGCGGCACGCAGCTCCTCTTCCGGCCAATCAACGTCCGCGTGATCCGAGCCGCCCAGGCCAGGAACCGCGACGTCACCCTTTTCATCGAAGAGCGAGGCGATGAGCATCGAGGAAATCGCGACGGAGTCGAGCAGCGGGCCGCCGAACGCGCCCGAGTGCACCGCGTGGTCGGCGACGGTCACGTCGACGGTCACAATCGCATTGCCGCGCAGCGTCGAGGTGACGGCGGGCTCACCCACCTTCCAGTTCGACGAGTCCGTCACGACGATAACGTCGGCGGCAAGCTCATCCTTGTGGGCGTCGAGGAACGCCGTGAACGACGGGGAACCAATCTCTTCCTCGCCCTCAATGAACACGACGACGTTGACGGGCAGGTCCTGGCCCAGGATCGACAGCGAACCCAGGTGCACCGTGATGCCCGCGCCGTCGTCGGACGAGCCACGGCCGTAGATGCGGTCGCCGCGGACCTCGGCCTTGTAGGGATCCATGCTCCAGCGGTCGAGCTCGCCCACAGGCTGCACGTCGTGGTGTGCGTACAGCAGAACCGTCGGCGCGCCCTCAATATGAGGCGTGTGAGCGACGAGGGCGGGCTTGCCCTCGGTGCCATCTTCCGCAGTCTCACGCAGCACCTTGGCCTCCAAGCCGAGGGCGGCGAAACGCTCACGGATGTGCTCAGCGCTGCGCTCCACGTCGGCCGCATGCGCGGGATCCGACGACACCGACGGGATCGCGACGAGCTGCGTGAGCTCCTCCAGCAGGGACGGGAAGGCAGCCTCCAGGCGCTCCTTCAAAACGGACGTGGACAGTGCATGTGAAGTATCAGCCATACGACCAGGGTAGACCATGGGAGTGCGAGGCGGGCGGGCTATCCGCTAGCCTTGAAGCGTGTTTGGACGAAGCAAGAACAACAACGACGAGACCTCGATGAATGTCGAGCCCGTCTCCACGACGCCCGACGGCAAGAAAGGCCGCCCCACGCCGAAGCGTAAGGCAGCCGAGGCCGCCCGCATCCGCCCCCTGGTCCCCAAGGACCGCAAGGAGGCCAAGCGCGCCGCCCGCGCCGCCCGCAACGCGCGTTTCGACGCCGAACAGCGCGCGATGATCACCGGTGAGGAAAAGTACCTGCCTGCCCGCGACAAGGGCGCTGCGCGGCGTTTCGTGCGCGACTATGTGGATGCGCGCCACTCCTTCTCCGAGTGGATCCTCGCCTGCATGATGGTCTCGTTGGTGCTTCTCATGGTGACCCAGATGTTCACGAGCTCGATTCCGCTGCACCTTCAGGTGTACGCCCTGTACGGGTCGACCGCCCTCATGTACGGCTCTTTCATTATCACTGCCGTTGAGGTCATCCTCGTGTGGCGAAAGGTCAAGCGTCTCTTCACCGAGGCGCACCCCCGCGAAGATATTCCCTCGGGCACCGGTTACTACACCTTCTCCCGCATGATCATGCCGCGCCGCTGGCGTTCGCCGCGCCCGCAGGTCGACCGCGGTCAGTTCCCGAAGTAGTCCTTATTGTCGTCGGCCCCGCCCCATCCACATGGACGCGGGGCCGACGTGTTGTATCCACAGGGATTGCGGCGACCGTACCTGTATCCACAGGGGTTGCAGTGGCACTGGCCATCACGTCCTCGCGTGCATGATCCTGTCCGTGTCGGAGCATCGGCGCTCCGTCGCAAACGACAAGGAAGCATCATGCACACAACGACCACACTGCCCGCCGGCTGCGACATTTTGCTCGACGAGGAGGAGCCCTGCCCCGAAGGCATGTACGGCCCACCTCGATGGCTCGACGATCGAGGTATCTCCGCTCTGATAGCTCCCTACCTGTGCGATGGGTGGGACCTGGGCGACTACGCACGCTTCGCTGACCTGTCGGGGGCGGATGCCCGTCAGCTCGCATCCTTGCTGCCGAAGGACGCGCGCAACGATCGGCAGAACAACGCCCCACGGATCGTAGACCTCCTACGGGCCGCCTCCCGCGTGGACGGACTCACCCTCGAGGGATACGTCATCCGCGCACCGCGGCGCGACGAACGCGTCAGCATCGACACGGTTCTTGTCCCCGAGTCCGCGATCATTGCTCACACCGGATCCCCCATCGACGAGGAGCGCTATCCGAGCTACCAGCACTGGCTCACCCTCGCCTCGGTCCTTGGCCTCGGCGAGGACGCGATCCCTCCCGATGAGATGCGCGTGCTTATTCGAGACGGATCATCCATGCGGTGGTGGTGGGCATGGTGGGACTGATCAACTATTCTAGGAAGCATGATCCGACGCGCGTACAACTGGGCTTTCACACACTTCATTTCGCGTTCCAACCCGGAGGATGCTCACCACTGGGGTCTGGGAGCGATTTCCTTGGCCGGACGATTCGCCCCGACGCGCGGGCTCATGCGCGCCACGCTGGGCCATCTGGATCCGGCCCACTCCCCCACGCGCGTCGTCGGAGGCGTCGAGGTCCCCCTGACCCTGGGTGAGCGTCGCCTCCCGTCCCGCCTCGGTCTGGCAGCCGGCATGGACAAGGATGCCGAGGCCGTGCTCGGCATGTGCGCCCTCGGCTACGCCTTCGTCGAGATTGGCACCGTGACTCCCCGTCCCCAGCCCGGCAACGACGCACCGCGCCTGTGGCGCCTCATGGAGGAGCGCGGCCTGCGCAACCGCATGGGCTTCAACAATGCCGGAGCAGATGCCGCCGCCGAGAAGCTGCGCGAGCTGCGCTCGACTCCTGCGGGCCGCGCCGCGATCGTCGGCGCCAACATCGGCAAGAACAAGGTGACGTCTGAGGCGGACGCCCCCGCGGACTACGAGTACTGCGCGAAGACGCTCGCCCACTGGGTGGACTTTGTCGTCGTCAACGTCTCCTCCCCCAACACGCCCGGCCTGCGCGACCTGCAGTCCGTCGATCACCTGCGCCCGATCCTGCAGGCCGCTCGCCGCGGCTGCGAGGCAGGTGCTCCCGATCGCACCATGCCGCTCTTCGTCAAGATCGCTCCCGATTTGGCCGACGAGGACATCGTGGCCGTCGTCGAGCTGACGAAGGAGCTCGGCCTGGCGGGTGTCGTCGCCACGAACACGACGATCAACCACGATCTGGGCGAGGGCGGCGTCTCCGGCGCTCCGCTTCTGCCTCGCGCGCTCGAGGTCGTCTCTCTGGCGGCCCGTCACCTCGACGACGAGCAGATCCTCATCGGTACCGGCGGCATCTCCTCTCCCGAAGATGCGCTGCGCATGATCAGCGCGGGTGCGGACCTGGTCGAAGCGTTCTCCGCGTTCATCTTCGAGGGCCCGTCTTGGCCGGGCGAGGTCTCGCGCGCCCTCCAGCGGGCGTGAGGGACCGCCGTGATCATCGAACTCACCAGCGCGGATCTGAGCGCAGATTCGCGCCTGGACGACTACACGCGCCTGAAAGACGTCAAGCTTCGTTCCAAGATCGAACCGGAACGCGGCCTGTACATGGCCGAATCCGCGAACGTCATCGAGCGTGCGATCCGCGCGGGGCATCACCCGCGTTCCTTCCTCATGTCGAGGCGTTGGCTGCCCACCCTGACAGAGCTGATCGAGGCCGCCACCGGCGCTCCCGACGGCGCGGACGTCCCGGTCTTCGTGGCCGACGAGGACATCCTGGAACAGATGACGGGCTTCCACCTGCATCGCGGCGCCCTGGCCGCCATGCAGCGCCCCATCCTTCCCAGCCTTGACGAGCTGCTCGCAACCGCTCACGGCGGCACCCCGGCGCGCCGCGTCGTCGTCTTAGAAAACCTCGTCGACCATACGAACGTCGGCGCCGCTTTCCGCAGCGCGGCGGCGCTCGGAGTGGACGCCGTCCTGGTGACTCCCCAGTGCGCAGATCCCCTCTACCGACGATCCGTACGCGTCTCCATGGGAACCGTCTTCCAGGTGCCGTGGACCCGCCTCGACTCCTGGCCGGGCGACATTGCTGCCCTCCAGAAGGCGGGCTTCACCGTCGCTTCACTGGCCCTGTCGGATGACTCGGTCTCCCTCGACGACTTCGCATCGCTTCCCGCCCTCCAGGGGCCGGACGCACGCCTCGCAATGGTGATGGGTACCGAAGGCGACGGCCTGGGGCGGCGCACCATCGCGGCCTCCGACTACACCGTCAAGATCCCCATGGACCACGGGGTCGACTCGCTCAACGTTGCAGCCGCATCCGCCGTCGTCTTCTGGGCGACCAGGCGCATTGGCGCACAGTAACGCACCCGCGCAAGACACAGCGGCCGCGCGATGGCCGCAAGCACCGCAGCCGCACACAACGAGGCCGGAGCTGGTTCCCCAGCCCCGGCCTCGTCATCGTTTACTGCGACGGGTCAGCTCATGGATGCCACGATCTCGTCGATGACATCCACGCATTCTTCCCATCCGGACACGGCGCGCGTCGCGTAGCCGGCGGCCTTGACGGGGTAGTCATTGCCTTCCGGATCCAGGCGGTCGCCAATGAAGAGCATCTCGGAAGCAGGGATGCCCGTCTCTTCGACGAGCTTGCCCATGCCGAACGCCTTGTCGATGCCACGGGTGGTGATGTCGACCGAGGTCGAGCCCCCGCCGCGAACATCGAGCTCGGGCACGTCGGGCTGCACGGCGTCACGCAGAGCGGCCTTCTTGGTGCCGTCCGGATCCCAGGCGCGCTTCGCGTCGAGCGGAGCCTCCTGCCCCAGGGCGGAGAAGGTGATCTGCGAGCCGCGGTCCTCGATGATGTTGCCCCACGGGTTGGACTCCCACAGGCCGAGCTCACGCGCGTGACGCTCGAGCGAGTCGATCGCGCGGGCGGCCACCTCGGGGTCCAGGTCGTGCGCGTAACGCTCGACCCACGCGCCATCTTCATAGCGGTAGTAGCGCGTGCCGCAGGTGGGCATCAGGTGCAGCCGAGAGAGTTCCTCATCCGTGGCGTGCAGGTTGTCCAGCACCTGGGTGCGGAACTGGCCCATCTGACCGCCGGAGATGATGCACACCTCCACGTGGTCCAGCAGGGAACGCAGCGCGACGTCCATGCGGGCCGGCAGCGGCGACTTCGAGGGCGCCAGGGTGTCATCGAGATCAAAGGCCACGAGCTTCACGATGCCACCCTACTGCTTCGCAGCTTCCGCGGCTTCGATAGCGCGCTGCGCGGCCTCAGTCTCTTCATCGGTGGGCACCGACAGAACCTGAAGCAGCACGACGGACGCGACGAGGCCACCCCACACGAGCAGGATCGTCAGGATCATCAGAGCGATAGCGGGAGCGGTCACTTGGCGCCTCCTTCAATCGAAGCGGTGTCATCGGCGTCGTCTGCGAGGATCTGGGCGACCGTCGCGTGGGTGTCCACCGGGCGGTGCTTCCACGGGATGAGAGTGAAAATCAGAGACGCGATGACCGCGACCGCCACGGAACCCCAGCCGAAGATCAGCACGTAGCTGCTGGGGTAGCCCCCGTAGCCATCCTTCAGGATCTGCACGATCGACATCGCCATCATGACGAAGAGGACGACCGGAATGACGATGCCGACGAGGGGCTCCCAGAGCTTGGGGACCTTCACGCTGGACACCGAGTTGATGTGTGCACGGAGCACCCCAAGGCGGGGGCCGGCAACCGCGCACAGGACGGCGAACATGATCGCCGAGGACACGACGCCAACCGAGTTGATGAAGTTGTCGACGATGTCGAGGTTGTTCAGGCCCGATCGGGTGCCGAAGAGCACCAGCGAAATAGCGGTCGCGGGAACACCAAGAACGAGAGCCGAGCGAGCGGGCGACCAGCCGAACTTGTCCTGCAGGCCACCGGAGACGACCTGAAGCAAGGAGAGCAGAGAGGTGACACCGGCCAGAACGAGGGACGAGAAGAAGAGCACGCCGAAGAGGGGCCCACCGGGCATCATCGAGATGATCTTCGGGAAGGTCACGAAGGAGAGGATCGGGCCGGTCAGGCCCTCGACCTCGGAGACGCTCACGCCGCCCTGGTGTGCCATGAAGCCGATGGCGCTGAAGACGCCGATACCCGCGAGGATCTCGAAAGAGGAGTTCGCAAAGCCGGCAACCAGAGCGGTGCCCGTCAGGTTCGACTTGGGCTTGAGGTACGAGGCGTAGGTCAGCATGATGCCGAAGCCCACGGACAGCGAGTAGAAGATCTGCGCGAAGGCGGCCAGCCACACGTTGGGGTCGGCCAGCGCGCTCCAGTTCGGTGTGAAGAAGGCGTTGAGGCCTTCGACGGCGCCCGGCAGGAAGAGGGCTCGGACGACGAGGGCGAGGAAGAGGATGACGAGGAGCGGAAGGAAGATCTTGTTCGCAGCCTCGACACCCTTGGACAGGCCGCGACCGATGACGAAGAGCACGAGCACCCACACGAGAGCGAGGGGAATCATCACAGACCATGCCGGCGCCCAGGAGAAGGTGTCGCCGGGAACAACCTGCAAGAAGGAGTCAGTGAAGAAGGTCGTCGGGTCGGCGCCCCAGGCCTCGTTCACGGAGTAGATCGTGTACTGCACGCCCCACGCGAGGACCGCACCGTAGTAGACCATGATGACGAAGCAGACGAAGGTCTGGAACCAGCCGACGAACTCGCCGCCTCCGAGGATCTTGCGCAGCGCCCACGGCGGTGAACCGCGGAACTTGTGGCCGACCGCGTAGTCGAGCCACAGCATGGGGATGCCAACGAAGATCAGGGCAACCAGGTACGGGACCAGGAAGGCGCCGCCGCCGTTGGAGTAGGAGACGCCGGGGAAACGCCAGATGTTGCCCAGGCCGATGGCCGAGCCGATGGCTGCCAGGAGGAAGCCTGTCTGGCCGCTCCACGAGTCACGCGCGCGAGGCGCGGATTTGGATGCGGAGGATGACATGAAGTGAGTTCCTTGCAATCGTGTCTATACGGGATAATTCCCAGCCAGACTAGGGCCGATACACCGGGAAGTCTCCCAGAGTCCACGATACAGAACGTGTTTTTGGCCTCTTTTTGACGGGTTCTTTGCTGACCGGGGCCCGATCCGACACCCCGAGAGCAGAGCTGATGCCGACAAACCCGAGTTAGGAAACAACCCCACACGCATGGAAAATCGCCGCAATTCCAACGACGACAGGCAGCGATGCAAAGGTCGTCAGGAGGACCGTTCCCTGCGCGATGCGCTCCCCCGCCCCTGCACGCGTCGCCGCGATGTAGGCGTTCTGTGCCGAGGGCAGCGCCGCCATGATCGTCACCGACATGAGAGCCGGACCGGTTAACCCAAGGAGCACCCCAACGCCGCACGCGATCGCGGGCTGCACGGCGAGCTTAGCAACAACGGCGCACGCGATGGCAGGAACTCCAGCGTCGCCGGAGGCCGCGCGCCGGTCCACGAGGGCGGCGCCGAAGGACAGCAGGATCATCGGGGGCGCGGCCGCCCCCAGCATGGACGTGGACACGTCGAGGAGCGTCGGCATCGACCACCCGGCCGCGGAAAAGAGGAAACCGAACGCCGCCGCAATGACCATGGGGTTGCGCGCGATAACCGTCACGATGCCGCGCGCAGACGGGCGCTGGCCAGATCCGGCCAGATCCGCCAACACGAAGAACATCGGCGTGAAAAAACCGAGCTGAAACACCAGGATGGGCACGACCGCAGAAGCGTCCCCCAGCACGTAGACCGCGATCGGGATGCCGATATACGCACCGTTATTGAGGGACGAGGCCATGGCCCCCAAGGTGGTCTCGCCCCGCGTCAGGCGCAGGAACAGGCGGGCAACGGCCACGAAGAGGAGTGCTGTGCCTACACCCGAGGCGGCTGCCACGGCGAGCGGGGCCCCGAATACGCCAGACGTCCCCGTTGAGACGATCGCGTGGAAGAGCATGGCCGGGGACGCCACCCAGTACGTCACCGACGCGAGAGAGCCCGCCGCCTCGGGACCGAGCGCACCCGCGCGGCGAGCGATCCAACCGATGCCGATGATGAGGGCGATCGAGAGGACCGACCAAACAATCGACGCCATGCGAAGAGGAGACCCGTCAGCGCCAGGAGGCCACGGCCTCATCGACCTTGGTGAGGGCCGATGCGATTGCCATGTGCATATCCAGGTACTGGTAGGAGCCCAGTCGACCGCCGAATAACACGTTCTTCTCCCCCGCCACCATGTCACGGTAGGCGGCGAGCGTCGAGCGGTCCGACGGTGAGGCGATCGGATAGTAGGGCTCGTCCCCGGGGCGGGCGAAGCGCGAGTATTCGCGCTGGATGATCGTGTTGGTCGCACCGCTTCGATCCCGCTCGGGGTGCAGGTGCGCGAACTCGTGGATACGCGTGAAGGGCACGTCGCGATCCGAGTAGTTCATGACGGAGCAGCCCTGGTAGTCGGGCACGTCCACGACCTCGGTCTCGAAGTCGAGGGTACGCCAGCCGAGCTCGCCGGCCTCGTAGTCGAAGTAGCGGTCGATCGCGCCCGTGTAGACAACCGGGACCTGGCCGACGGACGCGGCCTTCGAGAACGGCGAGGAAGCATCGAAGAAGTCCATGCCCGTGTGCACGGTGATACGCGGGTGATCGACCATGTTCGCGATCCACGCGCCGTAGCCGTTGAGAGGCAGGCCCTCGTAGCGGTCCTGGAAGTAGCGGTTCTCGTAGGTGAAGCGCACGGGCAGGCGCGTGATGATGGAGGCTGCGAGCTCGCGCGGATCCGTCTGCCACTGCTTGGCCGTGTATCCCGCGATGAATGCGTCGTAGAGGGGGCGGCCGATCAGGCTAATCGCCTTCTCCTCGAGGTTGCCGGGTTCGCCCGTGATCTCGGCGGCCTGCTGCTCAATGAGCGCGCGCGCCTCCGCCGGCGAGTAGGCAGCTCCGAAGAACTGGTTGATCGTGCCCAGGTTGATGGGCAGCGGGTAGACGACGCCCTGGTAGTTGGCGTAGACGCGATGGCGGTAGTCGTTGAATGCCGTGAATCGGTTAACGTAGGACCACACGCGCTCGTTCGACGTGTGGAAGAGATGGGTGCCGTAGCGGTGCACCTCGACGCCGGTGGCCTCGTCAATCGAAGAGTAGGCGTTGCCTCCAATGTGGTCACGACGCTCGATGACCGTCACGTTCATACCGAATCGCTCCGCAGCCTCGCGGGCAAACGTCAGGCCAAAAAAGCCCGATCCAACAACGAGCAGATCCACGCTACTCCCCTTTCACGGTAGTCAGGACAATCGTAGCGGCCCCCACCTGCGGGTGCGTCTGCATGTGATCGACGAGGCCGGGGTGTGGACTCGCTCGAAGGGCGGGGCTGCGCTCACATATCCTTGTTCGCATCTGTCAGTACGTCAGGGAGGGCCGGATCATGGTGCGCATCGCCGTCGTCGAGGACGAGGCCGTCTCACGCCAGCTCCTCGCCGACTACCTCGCGCGCTACAGCGAGGAAAACGATGTCTCCTTCGACGTCACCTACTTCGAGGACGGCGGAGCCATCATCGGTGACTACAAGCCGGTGTACGACATCATCCTCATGGACATCCAGATGACCCACGTGGACGGCATGACCGCGGCGCGCGCAATCCGCGAGGTCGATCAGGAGGTCGTCCTCGTGTTCATCACGTCAGCCGCGCAGTTCGCGATCCACGGCTACCAGGTGGGGGCTCTCTCCTACCTCATGAAGCCTCTGCCCTGGTTCGCATTCTCGCAGGAACTCTCACGCTGCCTTGAGGCCGTGTCCAAACGGCGCGGCGCCTCGGTCCTCCTGCAGTCGGGCACATCGACCCACCGCATCGACGTCGCGGACATCGTCTACGTCGAGTCGATCAAGCACCGCCTCGACGTGCACACGGTTTCCGGCACCTACTCCATTACCTCCTCGCTAAAGGCCATGGAGGAACAGCTCACCGGGCACGACTTTTTCCGGTCGAACTCCTGCTACCTCGTCAATCTCGCCCACGTGCGCGGCGTCGCCGACCAGGAGTGCCTGATGACGGGCGGAGACAACCTGCGCATTTCCCGGCCTCGTAAAAAGGCGTTCATGACGGCTCTGGCGAGCTTCGCGGGCGGGATCCACTGACGTGTTCGAGTCCCTGCCTGACATCCCGCGCCTGTTCACCGCCCTGGCCGAATGGGGCGCCGCTCTTGTGTATGTCTTCGTCGTCGCGCGCTCGGCGTCGTCCAATGCCCTGAACCCGAACTCTGCTGTCCCCCGCTGGCGGCTCGCCGCTGCGGCGGTCGGTGGCCTCGTGGTGCTCGCCGGCGCCCAGGAACTGCTCGGCCGCGCTCCCCTGTCCCTGTGGGTGCCCGGCATGATGACGGCGTACGCGCTCGTGTGGTGTGTCATCCGCGTGGGAACCGCGCTGGACTGGCGATGGGTGACGCATATGAGCGCGCGCGCCTTCATCGTGGCAGAGCTCGCAGCATCCCTCGCCTGGCAGGTCGTGGTCTACTCCCACGCCGACAAGCCCTACTGGCATCCCGTATCGTTCGGCGGTTTTGCCGCGATTGCGGCGACGTGCTTGGCCGTCGTCTACTTCTTCGAACGACGCGTCTACCGCCAGGGGGCGCTGCCCGTTCTCCGTTTCGCGGACCTCGCCTCTGGCGTTTTTATCGGCATTTCAATCTTTGCCCTGTCCAACCTGAGTTTCATCTCAACGGCCACCCCGTTCTCCGGACGGTCCGGCTGGGAGGTCTTCTATATCCGCACCCTCGTGGACCTCGCCGGCTACGCGATCCTGTTCGCGCAGTTCGAGCGCATCCAGCAGAGTGCAACCGAGCGCGAACTCGCTTCCATCCAGGCCTCCCTGGATGCCCAGCACCACCAGTACTTGGCTGCCAAGCAGGACATGGAGCAGGTGGCGCGTGCCCATCACGACCTCAAGCATCAGGTGGAGGCGATTCGTGCGGAGCTAGACCCGGGACGCGTTGCCGAGTCCTTCGCCGAACTCGAGTCCTCGATTGAGCAGATCGGACAGCAGTACCACAGCGGCAATCCGGTCCTCGACGTCATCCTCACGACGAAGGGCCGTGCGTGCGCTGCAGCCGGCATCAACTTCACGGCGGTCGCCGACGGCGCCCTGCTGGGCTCCATGTCGTCAATGGACATCGCTACCCTCTTCGGTAACGCGCTCGATAACGCGATCGAGGCCTCGCGGCGCGTCGACGACCCCGCCAAGCGCCTCATCAAACTGGCACTGTTCCGCCAGGGGCAGATGGTGGTCATCCGAGTCGACAACTGGTTCGACGGCCGCCTCAACACGGACGCCGGTGGGCGCCTCACGACGATCAAGCCCGACACCGTCCGACACGGTTGGGGGGTTAAATCCATCCAGTGGACGGCCCGCAAGTACGGCGGCCAGGCGGTCACGGACGTGGCAGACCACTGGTTTACACTGACGGTACTTCTCCCGTCCACGAATGCCCAGGAGGACGAATGACGATCATTGACACCCCGCGCCTGCGCTTACGGCCCTGGAACGATATGGACGCACCGGAGCTCTACGAGCTGGCCCGCGATCCCCGTATCGGGATGCTGTGCGGATGGAAGCCCTTCGAGTGCATCGATGATGCCCACTCGGCACTGTCCACCGTCCTGGCTGCACCCGACAGCTACGCGGTGACGTTCGCATCGACCGGCGAGATCGTGGGGTCGATTGCGCTGCGCATTGACACAGGCTCTGCCGAGGGAACCGTCGCTGACATCGGATACTGGATCGGCGCGCCCTACTGGGGCAACGGATACGCGACAGAGGCGGGGCACGCCATCATCGAGCGCGCGCGTGACCTGGGCGTCGAGACGATCATCTTGAAATACTTCGACGGAAACGACGCCTCACGCCGGGTCTCAGAAAAGCTCGGCTTTGCATGGCAGAGCCGCGAGGAGGACGTGGAATACCCGCTCATCGGCAAGCGCCTCACCGTCCACCGGACGGAGCTCGTGCTCACCGGACGCTGACGGCGTCTCTTAGTTGAAGCCGAGGATCGCCGCCGCGACCTTGTAGCCGCCGCGAACGACCTTGGGCGACGCGTGGCGCACGAGGCCGGCGAGCAGATCCTGGCGCAGTCGATCCGTGGCCTCGGGATTGATCTGGTCCATGTTCTCCCAGATCTGCTCCTTGAGCGCCAGGTGCTCGGGCGTGCCCGAGAGCTGAGCCATGACGGAGCAAACGACGGCGTTGATGCGCAGGTAGTGGACCATGTAGCGCCACAGCTTGTCCTCGACCTCGGCGCGCGGGGGCAGCGCGCGAGCCATTGCCTCGTTGACCCGGGCCAGCTGATCGAGGCGCGTGATCATGACCTTCTCGTTGACGGACTGATCGTCACGACCGATGAAGTAGTGGTACAGGTCTACGTCTAGGTAGCGGATCGTGGACACGTAGGGAAGCGGCACGAACGAGTACAGGTAGTCCACGTAGAACGTGTGCTCGGGCATGACCAGGCCGGAGGCGCGCACGACCTCGGTGCGCATCGTCAGGGCGTGCATCATGAGGTATTGGTCGTAGCGGCAGCGGCGCAGGTCCGCCCAGCCGAAGGTACGGCCGCGCGGCAGGACGTTGCGGTAGCGGATGACGGCCTTGACCGACTTTCCCTGCTTGTCGTAGACGTAGTTGGTGACGAGCATGTCCAGGTCGCGGCCGGCCTCGCGCTCCTCGCGCAGGACGTCGAGGACGGCGTTCGTGGCGCGCCGGTCCAGCCAGTCGTCGGAATCGACGACGCGCACGTGCGTGCCAGTGGCGGCGGCGAGGCCGGCATTGACGGCTCCGCCGTGTCCCTTGTTCTCCTGGTGGATGACTCTCACGGACGGGTAGCGGGCAGCCCATTCGTCGGCGATCTGGGCGGTGCGGTCCTTTGAACCATCGTTGACGATGATCGCCTCGAGTTCGTCGCCGTACCCGACGAGCGTGGTCAGCGCCCGATCGAGGTAATCCTCGGAGTTGTAGGCGGGCACGATCACCGTCAGCAGCGGCGCTCTCATGGAGTCTCCTCTCGTGAAGTCTGCCAGTAGTCTACTGTGCTGCGCTGACCTGCGCGTCCTCCTGCGTGGGTTCCTGCTTGAAGATCACTTTAAAGATGGGGAAGAACACCCAGAAGGAGACCGCGGCGTTGATGATCATCGTGATGACGTCCGCGAAGGTCTCGCCGCCCGCTCCCATCGCACCGATCGCCCACGCGTAAATCGGGTCCTTGTAGAGGACCTGGAGGGCGGCCGCAGCGATCGTGATGACGACGTAGGCGACCGCGTACCAGAAGGCAGCCTTCCCCACCGACGAGTTGGACTTGAAGGTGACGTTGCGCTGTGCAAAGAAGTTGATGACCTGAGCGATCAGCAGCGTGATCTCGACGGCGAGGAAGTATGCGAGGCCACCGCCCCCTCCCACCGACATCGAACCAGCCGGGTAATCGAAGAGAAACACCGTGTGTCCGTGGGAGACGCCGACGGGCAGGAACTGAAAGCCCGTGTCAACGAGGCTCGTGTGCGCGAATGCCGCCTTAAATGCCGGCATGAGGACCAGCTGCAGCACCGTGATGCCGTTGGAGAGGATGAAGAAGACGATGAACTGGGCGGCCGTGGTGTGCTTGTCTTCGAAGGCGTTCCACCAGCGCTTGAATGCCTGCATGAGTTGTCCTTTACGTCAGTGTGTTGAACGAGGCCGGGGCCGCGTCATCGGGTCTGGTCGAGTTCGCGCTGGGTGGCCTTGTTGGCGCGGGCGTTGGAGATATAGCCGAGGGCGGCGCGGGTGAGTCCTCGCAGGGGGTGCCCGTTGACGGCATCGAGGATCGCGTCCACCATGTCGGGGCTTGCCGCGCCGTTGCTCATCTTCGCGATGGCTCGGAAAGGCATGTTGAGGACGAAGAGGATGTTGAGATCCGGGGTTCCCTTCGCGTCCGCCTTCGCTTTGAGGGCGTGGAGCCCCCGTCCGGCGACGCGGGCGAGCCAGGTCTTGGCGCGCGTCATCTCAGACAGCGGGTCGGAGGCGACGAGGTCGTCCGCGGGGTGAGCGGTCGGGATTGTCCGTCCCAGCAGGACGGCGAACTCACCGTTGGTGACGTGCGCAACGTCTGCACTCAGGTAGTGACCGAGGGCAGGGTCGATCGGCGAGGGCGTGGTTCCGTCAACCTCGAGGGTGGCGCTCAGCAGCGTGTCGGAGACGTTACGTCCCACGTGGATCGTCCAGGTTCCCTCCTCGGTCTCCCACGCACCGCGCGAGGTCTCCCAGTGACGGAATGTGTAGCGGTCGAAGGGAATCCTCACGCTCACCGATGCTCCGGCAGCCACCTCGACCTTGGCGAAGCCCTTGAGCTCGCGGGCGGGACCGAACACGCCGCCGGGGGCGCTCACGTAGAGCTGGACGACCTCGGCACCGTCGCGCGCAGAGGTGTTGGTGACCGTGAGGGTAGCCCCCTCCTCGTTCACGGCGAGGTCGGAGTATTCGAAGCTCGAGTACGACAGGCCGTAGCCGAAGGGGAAGGCAACGTCGATGCCCGCGGTCGTGAAGTAGCGGTAGCCGACGAACGGGCCTTCGCGGTAGTACGCGAGCGGTCCGGTCGCCGGGTACCATGCGGCGGTCGGGTGGTCCTCGTCGGAGAGCGCGTAGGTTTCGGCCAGGCGTCCCGACGGATTGACGGCGCCGGTGAGGACGTCGAGCATCGCGGCGGCGCCTCCCTGGCCGGTGAGGTAGCCATTGATGAGCGCGGGCACGGACGAGGCCCACGGCATCTCGACGCTGGCACCACCGGTCAGGACGACGACGGTGCGCGGATTCGCTGCGGCGACGGCCTCGATGAGGCGATCCTGGCCCTCGGGCAGGCGCATGTGGGGGCGGTCCAGGCCTTCGGATTCGGCCAGCTCGTCGAGACCGACGTAAACAAGCGCTACGTCGGCGCGCTCGGCGATGGCCACGGCCTCGGCGATGAGAGCATCGCTCGTGCCGCCGTGGCGCTGGTACCCGCTCGCATATCCCTCGAGAACGAGGCCTCGAGCTGCCTCTCCCCCGGCTTCAAGCAGTTCGCGCGGAGCCTCCACACGAGTGGGGTTGACCTGGGAGGAACCCGATCCCTGGAAGCGCGGCATGTCGGCGAGATCGCCGATAAGGGCGACGCTCGTGCCGGCGCTCAGGGGCAGGAGCTCCTCCTCGTTACGCAGGAGGGTTATCGCTTCTGATGCGATGCGCATGGCGAGAGCATGGTGCTCGTCGAGATCGTAGGGCGTGGGTGCGGGCAGCCCGGCACTGGCCGCCGCGACGGTGAGAACTTCCTGGGCGCGCGCGTAGACGTCGGCCGCGTCCAATTCCCCGACCTCGACGGCCGCGACAATCTGGCGGGCACCCGCCAGACCGGGGGCGGGCATCTCAAGGCTGCCGCCGGCGCGCGCGGCCTCGACGGCACTGTTCGAACCGCCCCAGTCCGAGATGACCATGCCGTCGAAACCCCACTCGGTGCGCAGGATGTCGGTCAGCAGATGCTTGTTCTCGTGCGCGTAGGTGCCGTTGACGAGGTTGTAGGAGCTCATGATCGCCCGCGGCTTGGCCTCTCGACAGACGATCTCGAAGCCGGTCAGGTAGATCTCACGCATCGTGCGCTCGTCCACGATGGAATCCGAGGCCATGCGGCGCAGCTCCTGTGAGTTGACAGCGAAGTGCTTGGGGCAGGCTGCTGTACCCGTGGATTGGATTCCGTCGACGAGGCCAGCGGCCATGCGTCCGGCGAGGATCGGGTCCTCGGAAAAGTACTCGAAGTTACGCCCACACAGGGGCGAACGCTTGATGTTGAGGCCGGGACCGAGCAGGACGTTGACACCGAGGCCTCGCGCTTCCAGCCCCAGCGCCTCACCCATCTCATGCGCCAGCTCCGGGTTCCACGTGGCCGCGACGGCTGAGGCCGTCGGGAAGCAGGTTGCCTTCTCCGACTCCGCGATACCCAGGTGGTCGGCGTCCCCGAGCTGGCGGCGAACGCCGTGGGGACCGTCGCTCATCACGAAGGAGGGAACGCCCGCCGCGGGGATCGGGCGGGAGTCCCAGGCGCTCGAACCCGAGAGAAGCGCCGCGGCCTGCAGGAGGGTGAGGTCGTTGGCGTCCGTCAGTACTGCGTGCTCCATCGTCGTGAACTGCCTTTCGTGCTCCATCGCGGGTATCGTCGATGGTTCCAGTGTGGACCACGGGGTACCCTTCCAATCGACCGTGCGCATGATTTGTCGTTTGCGGGGCGTATTCTGCACGTGCAAGGCCGGTTTCGCCCTGGGATAAGATGGATCCTATGACTGACACCGAGGTCCCCGCGCGCGTCGAGAACGAGTCCCCATCTCCCCGTGCAGTCTTTGTCGACATCGACGGGACGCTGTGCGATTCTCGCCAGCGAATCCCAGAATCCGCGCTTGAGGCCCTGGCGCAGGTCAGGGAGGGCGGACACCGGCTCTTCGCGTGCACGGGCCGCTCCGCGCCCGAGGTCTACCCCCGCTTTTGGGATGTCGGCTTCGAGGGGATCGTCGGCGGTGCCGGAGGATACGCGGCCGTCGGCAATACGATTCTCCTGGACGAGCGCATGCCCCGCGAGCACGTCGATGTCTTGACCACCCTATGGGAGGAACTCGACGCCTTCTACATCTGGCAGGGCCCCGACCAGATGGGGCCCAGCGAGGGATACCTCGACTTCTTCGTTCCCCGGGCCGGCAAACACCCTGAGGACTGGATCGAATACGCCCAGTCGATCACACCCTTTATCGTGGGCATCGACGGCGGTGCATTCACCAAGGTCACAGCATATGTCCCGCCCGAAAAAGCCTCGATGGAACGCGTGACAGCAGCGCTACCGGACGGCTATCGCGCGATCATCGGCTCCGTTGGCGCTGCAGGCTACGTTCCCTTCGAGGTCGTTCCGGCCCATCTGTCGAAAGCAGTCGGCATCCGCGCCATCTGCCAGCACGTGGGCATTCCGCTCTCTTACACCGTCGCGCTCGGCGACTCCAACAACGACGTCGAGGCCGTGGCAACGGCAGCGGTCGGCATCAGCATCGGGGACGACTGCGAGGCCCTCGTAGACGTCGCGGACATCGTCGCTCCCTCCGTTTCCGAAGACGGCCTGGCATGGGCTCTGCGCGCCGCCGGCCTGACGACACTCGAGCACACTGGGGGCCACGGCCTCGGCGATGCGCGGTGAACGGGTCCCTGCAGCGCTGGCTGCACCATCCCCTCACCCGTAATTCCGCCTTCATGCACCTGTGGGCAGGGCAAACCGCCGCAGAGATCGGCTTCCAGGTGGGAGCCCTGGCGACCTCGGCGATCGCGATCAGCCTCCTGCACGCCAGCGAAACCCAGATCGGACTGCTTTCCGCCCTGCAGACCCTCGCATTTTTGCTTGTCGGCTTGCCCGCCGGCGCCTGGGTGGACCGGTGGCGCAAGCGCCGCGTCATGATCGCCGCGAACCTCACGCGCATCACGGCCCTGACGTCTATCCCCCTGGCCTACATCCTCTCGTCACTGACCCTCGTACACCTCATGGTCGTCGCAACCATCCTCGGCCTATCCACCGTCTTCTTCGACGTGGCCTACCAGTCCTACGTTCCCATGATCGCCTCCAAGCGGTACATCGGCGCGGCCAACGGGCGCCTCGAGGCCTCGTACCAGGTCGGCCTTGCCGGGGGTCCGGGGCTGGGCGGCTGGCTCCTCGGCATCGTGGCTGCTCCCTTGGTCTACCTGCTGACCGCCGCCACCTACGTTGCGTCCACGTGGGCGATCTGGCGCATTCGCACGCCCGAGCCCACTCCTGTGCGCAGCGATGCCACCCTCGGCGCCCAGATACGCGAGGGCCTCGCCTTCGTGCGCGGCCAACGCATTCTCTACCCGCTCTTTTCCTGCATTGCCGCCGGGGCCTTTGCAAGCGCGGGCATCCGGGTGCTGCTGCCCCTCCTCGTGCTGCGCACCCTGAGCATGAGCGCCACGCAGCTCGGCTTGTTGCTCAGCGCCGGGGCGATCGGCGGATTCCTCGGGGCGCTCACCCGGCCAGTGTGGATCGCCCACCTGGGAATCGGGCGCACCCTCGTCATCACCAATATCATCGGCGTTCTCGTGATTGTCGCCCAGCCGGCCTCCATTCACGCCCCGGGCATGGCCGCGTGGATCATTGCCGTGAGCGGCGTCGCGTCCTCCTACTTCCTCACCGTCTACAACGTCACCCAGATGAGCCTGCGCCAGGAAATCTGTCCTCCCGACATGCTCGGGCGCATGAACGCGATCTTCCGCTTCGCGGTCTGGGGTGTCATGCCCCTCGGATCATTCGTTGCCGGCATCGTTGCCGCCCACACCGGGATCGAGGCTGCGATGTATCTGTTCACGGCACTCGCCGTCGCCGCCGGCGTCGCGATAGCATTCACTCCGGCTGCCCGTATCCGAGGTTCAAGTGCCTCCCCGACCATCTCATAATGTGACGCGCTCGGTCGCTGCAACTGTGCCCATTCGCGCACGGTCGCGATACCATAAGTGTGAGGCAAACCGCAACGGTTTCGGTGACTGAGCCAAGGAGGACACCATGAGCACCGCAACGACCCTCGTCGAGGCCCTGGGCGGCTGGGACAACATCTCCAACCTAGAAGCGTGCATCACGCGCATCCGCCTGGACGCAGCCAACACCGACCTCATCGACGAGGCCAAGCTGCGCGAAGCCGGAGCCTTCGACGTCGTCATCGTTGGCGACGCCGTGCAGCTCGTCATGGGCCCCGACTCCGAGGACCTTGTCGAGCAGATGAACGCGAGCCGGTGAGCTTTCTCGTCCGCGCGCCTTTCGGTGCGCACGTCCTGCCCCTGTCCGAGGTACCCGATCCCGTCTTCGCCAGTGGCGTCGTCGGGGATGGGCGCGCGCTCCTACCGGAAGCCGATGTCACGTGCGTGACCGTTCACTCCCCCATCAACGGAGTGGTCACCAAGCTCAAATCGCACGCGGCGATTATCACGTCGACGCGCGGGCCTTCGATCCTGATTCATCTGGGCATCGACACCGTCGGCCTGCGTGGCCGAGGCTTTGCTCCCCTCGTTGAGGAGGGCGACATCATCGACGCTGGCGCTCCTCTCATCCACTGGGATCTCGGCCCCGTCCGCGCGGCAGGTCTGTCCCCCTGCGTACCCGTCATTGTCGTCAGCCCACCCGGAGAGGCGGTTTCTCCCGAGTTCGATGAAGCACTGCCCACAGTGGGGATTCTCGATCCGCTGTTTTCTCTTTCCGATCACGACTGATCGACGATCCGATGAGTGAACCCCACGACCCTTTCGGGTCGCGGGGTTCACTTGTTCAGCGTATCGCAGTCCGTCAGCGGACAGCCCCTCGCAGCAGCGCGAACAGAGAGGTCAGGCGCTCGTCCGTGGGCAGGTCCTCAATCGCGACTTCTTCCCCATCGGAATCGCACAGCGGCACGCACCAGTTCGGGTACTGGTCAGCACCCGTGCCCGGCATGTTCTGCGGGCGCACATCCCCGACCGCATCCACGAGGGAGGCGACGACCAGCTTCGACGGTGTCTTCGCGACGTAACGGTACAGACCCTCGACGGTCTCACGCTCGCTGGGCTCCGCGCCGTCGATACAGCCGTACTCATGCAGTCGCGCGCCCACCTGTTCGAGTTCAAGGCGATCTCCGGCACGCACCGTCTCGATGTCGTCCGTCAGCAGGCCGAGCTCGGAACGCAGCGTCGTCTGGATGCCACGGATGTAGCCGAGCGTGGGCGGCAAGTCGTGGATGTTGACTGCGGCCAGAGCACGATCACGGTAGTGCTCGGGACGCAGCGGCCAGCCGCCACCCTCCTTTTCGAACCAGACGACGGAGGTACCGAGAACACCACGGTCGCGCAGGTAATCACGCACCCACGGCTCCACGACGCCCAGATCCTCGCCGATGACGACGGCACCCGCACGCTGGGCCTCCAGCAGGATGACGCCCATCATGGCCTCGTGATCGTAGTACACGTACGTACCTTCGGTGGCAGCGCAACCGTCCGGGATCCACCAGAGGCGGAACATACCCAGGATGTGGTCGATGCGCACCGCGCCTGCGTTCGCCAGCGCAGCGCGGACCATGTCACGCAGCGGCAGGTAGCCCGATTCAGCAAGGCTGCGCGGCGACCACGGCGGCTGCGACCAATTCTGGCCCTGCTGGGAGTAGACGTCCGGTGGGGCACCGACGCTCATGCCGCTGGCAAAGAGCTCCGGTCGACTCCACTTTTCGGAACCGTAGCCATGCACGCCGACAGCCAGGTCGGCCATGATGCCGATCTCCATGCCGACCTCGCGCGCCACGTGCTGGGCATGCTCGAGCTGTTCGGCGGCGACCCACTGGCACCACTGGTAGAAGTCAACGCGCTCGGCCAGCTCGAGGCGCTCAAGCTCGACGCGAGGCGCAGACGAACGAGCAAGGTCCTCGGGCAGCTCGATCGTACCCTCGCGCTCGACGAGGGCGCACCACAGCGCATAGTTGGACAGCTCCGAACCGCCGCGCTCGATGAAGCGATCCAGCTGGCTCTGGCGATGGTAGGAACGCGGAGCGGCGAAGATGACCTCGAGGGCCTTGCGCTTGGCCTCCCACGAGCGATCACGGTCGATCAGGTCCTCACGGATGGCGAACTGGCGAGTCTCGTCGCGAAACAGCTCGATATCCTCACGCCAACCCTCGGGCATGGAGGCGTACTCCTCGATGCTCTCGGGACGAATGTAGATCGGGTTGAGCCAACGGCGCGACACCGGCAGGTAGGGAGAGTTCTCCAGCGGGGACACCGGCTGCGATGCGTGGACGGGGTTGATGAGCAGGAAATCGGCTCCCTTGTCCGCACACACGGCAGCCAGGTCAGCCAGATCGGTGGCGTCACCAATGCCCCACGAGGAGGCCGAGCGCGTCGAGTACAACTGAGCGTTGACGCCCCACACGCGACGCGAGGACTCCAGGAGCGGCAGGGACAGCGTGTTCGGCACGATGATGAGGGTCGCGGACTCCACGTGTCCGCCCTCGACAGTCGCCACGAGACGGTGCCATCCGAGCGGCAGCCAGTGCGGCACGTCAAAGGTCGCACGTCCGACGAGCTCGCCGTCGATCATGCGCGGCGGAACGTAACGGTCCACTTGATCGCACGCGCCCTTACGACCGTCCTCCAGCACCCACTGGACGTTCACCCACGAGCCGTCCGGCACGTGCACCGGGAACATGTAGCCGCCACCCTGGCGGGCGACGATCGTCGGAGGCAGGGTACGACGCCATTCGCGCTCTTCGGTCAGGCGCAGAGCCTCGTGCACGTCCCCCACCGTGGAAGATTCGTCGAGGGGCAGTCCGAGGGCGCCCAGGACCTTCAGGAGAGTAGACGCGCTCACGCCCACCCAATTCCCGTACCAATCCCAGAATCCGGTGGCTACGCCATTAGCATCGGCGATACGGCGCAGCTCATCGATGTTGTCAGATGCGGGTGCGTGAATATCCACGAAAAAGCCTTCTACGTTGCGGGCTGATGACACTCTAAATACTAAGCGTGGACGCGCTGCGACAAAGACTCCGCAGGCGTGTCATGGGCCACGCTCTCAAGGATTGAGATCATTGCAGCAGCCACATCATCGGACTGAGCTCCGCACACGATCTGAACAACGTCGCCGGAACGCACGACGGCCAATACGCCGTCCACGCGCAGCGCGGCCTCATCGACGTCTCGCTGAGATTTCACCTGAACACGGATACGCATTGTGCAGGGTTCAACCTCGACGATATTGAGGTGTCCACCCAGCGCGTCGATGAGCGTTTGTTCAATCGCCATCGGAGCCCCTTTCGCGCCGTCGGAAGTTTGCGATTCGTATCACATACTAAATGTGACCTGCGCAAAAGGCAAGTGGGATCCACAACATGACCAATTCAGGAGCGAACGACCACTGACAGGAGCGCATCCCATAACGCAGGGCTACAATCCAACGCTCTGTCAAACTACTGGCTCACACTAGCGAGCACCCCGCCATGATCCGACATGCCGAGTCGCCGATAGACAGCGTGAGGGGGAGGACCACCAGGCCCTCCCCCTCATACGCTACGAATCAGTCGCGCGTCAGCTTGCGGTGCGTCACGCGGTGAGGATTCGCGGCAGCCTCGCCCAAGCGGGCCACCTTGTTCTTCTCGTACGCCTCGAAGTTGCCTTCGAACCAGTACCAGTTATCGGGCGCCTCTTCAGTGCCCTCCCACGCGAGAATGTGGGTGGCGACGCGGTCAAGGAACCAGCGGTCGTGGGTCACGACGACGGCGCAGCCGGGGAACGCCAGGAGGGCGTTTTCCAGCGAACCGAGCGTCTCGACGTCGAGGTCGTTGGTCGGCTCATCCAGCAGGAGGAGGTTGCCACCCTGCTTGAGGGTGAGAGCCAGGTTCAGACGGTTGCGCTCACCACCGGACAGGACACCGGCAGGCTTCTGCTGGTCCGGCCCCTTGAAACCAAAGGCGGAGACGTAGGCGCGCGAAGGCATTTCCACGTTGCCCACCTGGATGAAGTCCAGGCCGTCCGAGACAACCTCCCACAGGGTCTTGTCCGGGTCGATGCCGGCGCGCGACTGGTCGACGTAGCTGATCTTGACGGTCTCGCCGATCGTCAGCTCGCCGCCGTCGAGAGGCTCGAGACCGACGATCGTCTTGAACAGGGTGGTCTTACCGACGCCGTTCGGGCCGATGACGCCGACGATGCCGTTACGCGGCAGCGAGAAGGACAGACCATTGATGAGCGAGCGGTCGCCAAAGCCCTTTTGCAGATCCTTCGCCTCGATGACGACGCTACCCAGGCGCGGACCCGGCGGAATCTGAATTTCCTCGAAGTCGAGCTTGCGGGTGCGCTCGGCCTCGGCGGCCATCTCCTCGTAGCGGGCCAGACGGGCCTTCGACTTGGCCTGGCGGCCCTTCGCGTTAGAGCGAACCCACTCGAGTTCTTCCTTCAGACGCTTGGCCAGCTTGGCGTCCTTCTGCCCCTGGACGGACAGGCGCTTTTCCTTCGTCTCCAGGTAGGTGGAGTAGTTGCCCTCGTAGGGGTAGAGGTGACCGCGGTCAACCTCGGCGATCCAGCCGGCGACGTGATCAAGGAAGTAACGGTCGTGGGTGACAGCGATGACCGCGCCCGGGTAGGACGCAAGGTGCTTTTCGAGCCAGAGCACACTCTCGGCGTCAAGGTGGTTGGTGGGCTCATCAAGCAGGAGCAGGTCGGGCGCCTCGATCAGGAGCTTGCACAGCGCGACTCGGCGGCGTTCACCACCGGAGAGGACGGACACAGGCTGGTCCGGGGGCGGGCAACGCAGGGCATCCATGGCCTGGTCGAGCTGCGAGTCAATATCCCACGCATTGGCGGCGTCGATTTCCGTCTGCAGCTTACCCATTTCCTCCATGAGCGCGTCGAAGTCCGCATCGGGGTTCGCCATCTCCTCGGAGATCTCATTGAAGCGCGCGAGCTTAGCGAAAATATCGGCAGCGCCCATACGAACGTTCTCAATGACGGTCTTCGTGTCATCAAGGACCGGTTCCTGCATGAGGATGCCGACCGAATATCCGGGGGTCAGACGGGCCTCGCCATTGCTGGGTTCATCCAGGCCAGCCATGATCTTCAGGATCGAGGACTTACCGGCACCATTGGGGCCGACCATACCGATCTTGGCGCCCGGGAAGAAGCTCATGGTGACATCGTCGAGGATGACCTTGTCACCAATGGCCTTGCGAGCCTTGATCATCTGATAAATAAACTCCGCCACGTTACTCCGTTCGGGTGGTTTGGGGCGCGCCCTCGCGCGCGTGTTCCCCCCTATGGTACCGACCCCGCACGGGCCAGTGAGCCACCCAGCGGGGCGCAGGGGTCGGTGATCCTCATCTCAGCGTCTTTTGTCGGGATTTCCCCGCTCCCGCTCCTCACAAGGGTTCCACGTTGGTTACGGATCCGTAGTGATTTGCCAGAAACTGTTCCAATTTTTTAAGAAACGCATGCGTAGGTTTGATTTTTGAGACAAACTTTGAAGTACTCGGGGAGGATTATCTCCCCTGTCAAACACGAGGAAGACCCGACAGGAGGTGGCATGCAACGCGCAACACGCATTCCCATTGCGGGCGTTCATTCCCCCGTCTATTACGTCAGCGACACGTCCTCCACCCTCGATCTCGCAGCTTCCCTCCTCGCCGACACGACGACGGCCACTCCCCACTTGACAACGATCATCGCCGATCGTCAGAGCGCGGGCCGCGGCCGCCTCGGGCGCACGTGGACAACCCCGGATGGTCAGGCCCTCCTCGCCTCCACCATCGTTTCCCTCCCCACCTCGTTTCCCACTGAGATGCTCGGCTGGCTCGTACACGCGTGTGCGCTCTCCGTGCGCGACGCACTCTCCCCTCGTCTCTCCCCCCTCAGCCACAGCGTTTCTCTCAAGTGGCCCAACGACGTGCTCGTCGACGGAGCACGCAAAATCTGCGGCATCCTCGCCCAGCTCGCCCCGGCCTCGTCCCCGTTTACGACGAGCGCGATTCTCGGCTACGGCATCAACATCGCCCAGGACTCCGATCACCTCGCGACCCCGCAGGCCACCTCCCTGTTCGCCGAGGGCGACGCCGAGGCCGGAGCTGATCCCACCTCCGTCTCCCACACCCTGCTTGCCCAGATCCTTACCGGACTCGACTCTCGCATCCGAGGCCTCGTCACCCATGGAAACGCGCGCGACTGCGGGCTGGCTGACGAGGCCGCGAACGCATTGCCGCTCCTGGGGACGCGCATCGCGCTCGCGAAACCGACGGATCCAAATGGTCACCCGGCGATGGAAGGCGTTGCCCTGGGGCTAAGCCCGACCGGCTCGCTCCTCGTGCGCACGGACGATGGCCGCACTCACGACATTAACGCCGGAGATGTCCTGGCAACCGGACTACCTCTGACAACCGTTCACGACACCAAGGAGAAGCGTGCGAACAATTAATCGAATCCTCGTCGCCAACCGTGGCGAAATCGCTCTGCGCGTGTGCCGCACGGCCACCGACATGGGCATTGCGACGATCGCGGTTTACGCCGATCAGGATATGGCCGCGCCTCATACACGCGAGGCCGACGAGGCCCTGTCCCTCGGTGGCGACGATGCAGCGTCGACGTATTTGAACGGTGACAAGATCCTGGCGATCGCTCTGGAGACGGGTGCGGATGCGATTCATCCCGGCTACGGGTTCCTCTCGGAGAACTCCGAGTTCGCACGGGCTGTCGAGGATGCCGGTATCGCGTGGCTCGGCCCCGCGTCTTCCGTGATCGACGCGCTGGGCGACAAGATCAAGGCCCGCCGCGTCGCCGAGGCGTGCGGCGTAGCTCCGGTCCCGGGCGTGTCCGAGCCCGTGACCTCGCGCGAGGAGGTCGAGGCCTTCATTGCCTCCGCCGGTTACCCCGTGGTGCTCAAGCGGGCCGATGGCGGCGGCGGCCGAGGCATCAGCATCATCCGCTCGCAGGCCGACCTCGACCTGTTCTTCGCGCGTCACACGGACGCTGCCGACCTGGGCGCTCACTTCGTCGAGCGTTTTGTCGAGGTCGCCCGTCACGTCGAGACGCAGTCGGCCCGCGACTCGCACGGCAACTTCCACGTCATCTCGACCCGCGACTGCTCGGTGCAGCGTCGCAACCAGAAGCTGGTCGAGGAGGCTCCCGCGCCGTTCCTGCCCGAGGGCGCGCACGAGACGCTCGTGAACGCGTCGCGCGCTCTGTTCGAGTACGTCGACTACGTGGGCGTGGGCACGGTGGAGTTCCTGCTCGAGCCGGACGGCAACATCTGGTTCCTCGAGGTCAACCCGCGTCTGCAGGTCGAGCACCCTGTGTCCGAGGAAGTCACGGGCATCGACCTGGTGCGCGAGCAGATCCGCATCGCCCAGGGCCTGCCGCTGACCACTCCCCCGGAGCCTCGCGGCCACTCCTTCGAGTTCCGCGTGACCTCCGAAGACCCGTCGAAGGACCTGACCCCCACGGCAGGCCGCCTCGATGAGGTGCACTGGCCCCTGGGCCCCGGCATCCGTCTGGAGCTGGGCATCGATCAGGGCGACTCCGTGCAGACCGCCTTCGATTCCATGATCGCCAAGATCATCGTCACGGGCGCGGATCGCGAGCAGGCGCTGGCCCGTTCGCGCCGCGCGCTGGCCGAGTTCTCGGTGCAGGGCGTAGCCACCCCGGTGCCCGTCTACCAGGACATCATCAACGATCCCGACTTCTGCGGCGTCGGCGGCTTCAACGTCTCCACGCGATGGTTCGAGACGACATTCATGCCCCAGCACGACTACTCGGATCTGGCTGTGCCCGCCGAGGCCTCGTCGACGGCCGACCTGCCCCGTCAGACGTACATCATCGAGCTGGATGGCCGCCGGGTGTCGCTGACCCTGCCGGCCGGCATGTTCAACGCTCCGGCCGCCGCGGCCCCTCGCCCGCCTCAGCCGCTGCGCTCGGCCCCGCGTCGCGCGGGTTCGTCCGCCGTCCAGGCCGGCCCTCACCAGGGCGCTCCCGGCGACATCGTCGCGCCCATGCAGGCCATCGTCGTTGCCCTGGCAGTGTCCGAGGGCGACCAGGTCGAGGATGGCCAGCTCGTGGCCGTCCTTGAGGCCATGAAGATGGAAAAGCCGCTGCTGGCCCCGCGTGCGGGCACCGTCACCTCCCTGTCGATCAAGCAGGGCGACACCGTGACCGCCGGGACTCGCATCGCCCACATCGCCACTGAAGAGGAGGCACAATGAGCACCCCCAGCCCGCTCACGCGTGACGGGTTCATTCAGGCCCAGGACGCGATCGCTCAGGCCGCCGAAGAGAAGGCCGCCCAGCGCCAGCACGCGAAAAAGAAGCTGACGGCGCGCGAGCGTCTGTCTCTCTTCTTTGACGACGGCGTGTGGCACGAGGTCGGTCAGTTCATCGGTGGTTCTGTGCGCGAAGGTCGTATCGGTTCAGCTGTGGCCGCCGGTTACGGTCGCGTGCAGGGGCGGATGGTCGCCGCCTACGCGCAGGACTTCTCGGTGCTCGGTGGCACCCTGGGCAAGGTCGAAGGCGATAAGATCGTCGACCTCATCGACCGGGGCATCCGCATGCGCATTCCGATCGTCGGTATTCAGGATTCGGGCGGCGCCCGCATCCAGGAGGGCGTCGTCGCACTTGCCCAGTACGGCCGCATCTTCAAGAAGACGTGCGAGGCCTCGGGCCTGGTTCCCCAGATTTCGATCATCCTGGGACCCTGCGCCGGTGGTGCCGTGTACCAGCCGGCCCTCACCGACTTCATCGTCATGACGCGCGAGAACTCGCATATGTTCGTGACCGGTCCGGACGTCGTCGCGGCGACGACCGGCGAGAAGGTGACGCTCGACGAGCTCGGCGGCGCGACGATCCACAACTTCCAGTCCGGCGTCGCCCACCACATGGCCGACACGGAGGAAGAGGCGATTGACTACGTGCGATCCCTGCTGGACTACCTGCCCTCCTCGTGCGAGGTCGCTCCCCCCAAATACGAATACATTCCCAATCCCGAGGACGAGGCTGCGGCCCGCGCGGTCGCCGACCTGGTGCCGACGTCGGCGCGTCAGCCCTACGACGTGCGCGACGTGGTGCGTTCGCTCGTCGACCACGGTGAGTACGTGGAGATTCAGGACCTGTTCGCTCCCAACGTGACGATCGGTTTCGCGTGCGTCGATGGCCAGTCGGTGGGCATCGTGGCAAACCAGCCGATGAACGATGCGGGCACGCTCGACGTGGATGCCTCGGAGAAGGCGGCACGCTTCGTGCGTTTCTGCGACGCCTTCGGCCTGCCGATCGTCACCTTCGTGGACGTTCCCGGCTACCGTCCGGGCACCGAGCAGGAGCAGGCGGGCATTATCCGCCGCGGCGCGAAGGTGATCGTCGCCTACGCGAACGCGACCGTGCCGATGGTGACCGTCATCCTGCGTAAGGCCTACGGCGGTGCCTACATCGTCATGGGTTCGAAGTCGATCGGCGCGGACCTTGCGTTCGCGTGGCCCGACGCTCAGATCGCCGTCATGGGCGCGGAGGGCGCGGCGTCGATCATGTACCGCCGCGAGCTTGCTGCCGCCCGCGAGAACGGGACCTTCGAGGAAACGAAGGCCGAGCTTGTGGCCCGCTACGAGGAGGAGACCGTCAACCCCGAGGTCTCCGTGTCCTCGGGCCAACTCGACGGCATCATCGCTCCCGCCGATACCCGCCAGACCATCATCGATTCCCTGCATCTGCTGGCCACGAAGGACCAGCGTGCACCCCACGTGAAGCGTCACGACAACGGCCCCCTGTGACCGGCGTCGTTTGAGAAGAATTGTCCCCGAAGGAAAGTAAGAAAATGTCGTTTGTGTCCTCTCTGAATGAGACCCCCTACGCGCTGACTTTCGCCGGTCAGGCCACCCCGTGGCGCACCGCCCTGGACGAGATTGCTCGCGATCCCGAGATCGCCGAGATCGTCGCCGGCGTCATCAAGGCCTCGGATCAGGTGCTCTCCCCCGTGCGCCGCTCGCTGGCCACCCAGTCGGTTGCTTCCCTCCCCTTCGAGCTGCCCGCCGCCCCCGAGTCTGCGGCCGTGACCCGCGACGTGGCCGGCCCGGACGAGGCCGCCCTGTCGGTTCCCGGTATCGTCGCCGCCCAGCTCGGTGCGCTCATCGATCTGACGCGCGCCGGCTTGAACATCGTCGCCAACCAGCCCACCGCGTTTGAGGGTCACTCCCAGGGCGTGCTCGGCGTGGAGATCGCCCGCGCGTGGATCGCCGGGGACGAGGCCCGGGCTGCCTCCGTGTTCGCGCTCGCTCGTCTGATCGGCGCGGCCGCCGCTCGTATTACGCGCCGCGCTCGCGCCCCGCACGCCGGCGACGCGACCTACATGGTGTCCGTGCGCGGCGTGTCCGACGCGCTCCTCGGACGCATCATCGAGTCCCTGCCGTCGACCTCGCACCCGCTGTCGATCGCACTGCGTAACGACACCGACACCCACGTCGTCTCGGGTGCCCCCAACGACCTGGCGTCTCTCGTTGCGGCCATCGAGCGAGCCGCCGCCAAGGACAAGGCAGCGCACGACGCCCACGAGCGCGGCGGCCGCCCGCTGAGCCCCGTGTGTGAGTACCTGCCTGTCTACGTACCGTTCCACTCCCCCATGCTCGCCGACGCCCTCGCCCTCGTGGACGAGTGGGCCGCCCAGTGCGGTATCGACGCCGAGCTGGCCCACTCCCTGGGCGCCGCTGTGCTCACCACGCCCGTGGACTGGCCCTCGCAGATCAGCGCCGCCGCCGAATCCGGCGCGACCTGGATCATCGACATGGGCCCGGGCGCCACGACGGTTCGCATGACCCGCGCCCTCGTCGAGGGCACTGGCGTTGGCGTCGTTGCCGCAGGCACCGCCTCCGACCGCGACAAGGCCGCGACCCCCGGGTGGGCCCCCGAGCCCGGCACCGACTGGTCGCACCTGCGCCCCAGCCTCGTGACCCTGCCCGACGGCAAGACCGTCGTTGACACCGCCTTCTCGCGCCTGACCGGCCGCTCCCCCGTCCTCCTGGCCGGCATGACGCCCACGACCGTCGATCCCGAAATCGTCGCGGCCGCCGCGAACGCCGGCTTCTGGGCCGAAATGGCCGGTGGCGGCCAGGTCACCGAAGAGGTGTACAACGAGAACCTGGCGGGCCTGCGCGCCCAGCTGCGCCCCGGCCACACCGCCGAGTTCAACTCCATGTTCCTGGACCGCTACCTGTGGAACCTCCAGTTCGGCCAGGCTCGCATCGTGTCGCGTTCGCGCGCGTCCGGCGCCCCCATCGACGGCGTCGTCATCTCCGCGGGCATCCCCGAACAGGACGAGGCCCTGGCTCTCATCGAGCAGCTGCGCGCCGACGGCTTCCCCTACGTGGCCTTCAAGCCCGGCACGGTCGACCAGATCCGTAAGGTCATCGCTATCGCCCGCGAGGCCGATCCGATCAAGGTCATCGTCCAGGTCGAGGACGGCCACTCCGGCGGCCACCACTCCTGGGAGGACCTGTCCGACCTCCTGCTGGCCACCTACGCCCAGCTGCGCGCCCAGTCCAACATCGTCCTGACCGTGGGCGGTGGCATCGGTACGCCGGAGCGCGCCGCTGACTTCCTCACCGGCGACTGGTCCGCTCGTTACGGCCGCCCGCCGATGCCCGTCGACGGCGTCCTCGTGGGCACCGCCGCGATGACCACGAAGGAAGCGCACACCACCAAGGCGGTCAAGGAACTCCTCGTCGCCACGCCCGGTGTGCCGGACAACGACGAGCTGGGCGGCTGGGTCGGCGAGGGCGTCACCCGCGGCGGCATGACCTCCGGCCTGTCCCACCTGCGCGCCGACATGCACGAGGTCTCCAACGCAGCGGCTGCAGCCGCGCGCATCATCGCCGAGATCGGCTCTGACGGCGCCCAGGTGCGCGCCCGCAAGGACGAGATCGTCGAGATCCTCTCCCACACGGCCAAGCCCTACTTCGGTGATCTCGAAGAGATGACCTACGAGGCCTGGGTGCGTCGCTTCGCCGACCTGTCCTACCCGTGGGTCGATCCCACGTGGCAGATCCGCTACCACGACCTCCTCCAGCGCGTCGAGGCGCGTCTGGCCCCCGTGGATCACGGTGAGGTCGAAACCCTGTTCCCGACCGTCGAGGACGTCGCCGACGCGCACGCCGCGGCCGACCGCCTGATGGCCGCCTACCCGAACGCCGCGACCACGCACGTCACCCCCATCGACGCCGCCTGGTTCCCGGCCCTGTGCCGCTCCTACCCCAAGCCGATGCCCTTCGTTCCGATCCTGGACGACGACCTCATCCGCTGGTGGGGCCAGGACTGCCTGTGGCAGGCACAGGACGAGCGCTACACCGCCGACCAGGTCCGCATCATCCCCGGCCCCGTCTCCGTGGCCGGCATTGACCGCGTCGACGAGCCCGTCGGCTCTCTGCTGGGCCGCTTCGAGGCCGCCGCAGCCGAGCGCCTCGCCGCCTCGGGTGCCGTCGCGACCCCCGTCGCCTCGCGTCTGGGTAACGGCAAGCCCTCCGCCACCCGCGAGGAATGGCTGCGCAAGGTCCCCTTCATCTCGTGGACCGGCCACCTCATGACCAACCCGGCCTCCATCCTCGACGAGGATCGCGTGTCCCTGAACCCGACCGACACCGGCGTGGACATGGTCATCCACCTCGACACTGCGTGGGATAACGACCCGCGCGGCGCCGAGAAGCACGCGGTGCGCGAGCTGGTCTTCCCGCTGGTTCTGTCCGGCGAGGACGGCGCGGTCCCCGTCATCGACGAGGCCAAGCTGCCCCAGCACATGTACGCGATGCTCGCGGCGACCGCCGGCGTGACCTCCGTGTCCGTCGCCGGTGACACCGTGGACGCCCTGCCCGTCATGGTTCCCTCCACCAAGTCCGTCTTCGGCGAGGCACACTACTCCTTCACGCTGGCCCCCACCCTGGGCTTCGACCACGCCGAAGCCACGGGCGCGGCCCTTCCCGCCGACTACGAGCTGGCTGCCTGGGCACCCGACGCCCTGCTCGGCCCCGCCTGGCCCGCGATCTACGCGGCTCTGGGTTCGGCCATCCACAACGACTACCCGGTCATCGAGGGTCTGCTCAACGCGGTCCACCTCGATCACTCGATCACGCTGGAGTACACGCCCGAGCAGATGCTCGAGCGCGGCATCACCACGATCGACGTGACCAGCCACGTGGCCGCGGTCGATGAGTCCTCGTCCGGCCGCATCGTGACGGTCGCCCTCGAACTGACCTCGAACGGTGAGTACGTGGGCTCCACGCAGGAGCGCTTCGCGATCCGCGGCCGCGCCACCGGCAACCGCGCCCCCTCCGAGGCCGCGCCCTTCGGCGGCGCGAAGGTCGAGGTCGTGGACACGCCTCGCTCGGTGCTGCGCCGCGTGAGCGTCAAGGCTCCCGACGACATGACGCCGTTCGCGATCGTGTCGGGCGACTACAACCCGATCCACACCTCCTACGCGGCCGCCAAGGTCGCGGGCATGGACGCACCTCTCGTGCACGGCATGTGGCTGTCGGCCACCGCTCAGCACGCGGCTGAGGCCGTCGTCGCCGGTCAGGGCGGCGCTCAGATCGCCGGCTGGACGTACTACATGTACGGCACCGTCGACCTGAACGACGAGGTTGAGATCACCGTCGAGCGCGTCGGCCGCGTCGTCGGTGGCGGCCTGTCCCTCGAGGTCACCTGCCGCATCAACAAGCAGGTCGTCTCTCGCGCGTCGGCCTACACCTTCGCCCCGAAGGTCGCCTACGTCTACCCCGGCCAGGGCATCCAGAGCGCCGGCATGGGCCTGGACGAGCGCACCAAGTCCAAGGCCGTGGACGAGGTCTGGCGCCGCGCCGACGCGCACACCCGCTCTGCGATGGGCTTCTCCATCCTGTCGATCGTGCGCGACAACCCAACCGAGATCGTGGCGCGCGGCGTGACCTACCGTCACCCCGAGGGCGTCCTGAACCTCACGCAGTTCACGCAGGTCGCGCTCGCGACGCTCGCGATCGGCCAGACGGCCCGCATGCGCGAAGAGGGTGTCCTGGTTCCGGGCGCTGCCTTCGCCGGTCACTCGCTGGGCGAGTACGACGCGCTGGCTGCCTACGCCGAGGTCTTCCCGCTCGAAATCGTCATTGATCTGGTCTTCCAGCGCGGTTCGACGATGCACTCGCTCGTGCCCCGTGACGAGAAGGGCCGTTCGAACTACCGCATGGGTGCCCTGCGTCCGAACCAGTTCGGCATCGACAACGCTCACGTCGTGGAATACGTCGAGTCGATCGCTCAGGCATCGGGTGAGTTCCTCCAGATCGTCAACTTCAACCTGGCCGGCCAGCAGTACGCCGTCGCCGGTACGGTCGCGGGCCTGAAGGCCCTCGAGGAGGACGCCACCAAGCGCGCCGCCGAGCACGGTGGCAAGCGTCCCTTCATGTACGTTCCCGGCATTGACGTGCCCTTCCACTCCACTGTCCTGCGCAGCGGCGTGGCGGACTTCCGTACGAAGCTCGACGAGCGTATCCCCGCGCAGATCGATCCCGCGAAGCTCGTGGGCCGCTACATCCCCAACCTGGTGGCGCGTCCCTTCGAGCTGACCCGCGAGTTCGCCCAGTCCATCCTCGACGTGGTTCCCTCCGAGACGGTGCGTGAGCTCCTCGAGACGGAAGGCGCGTGGGACGCCGCACTGGCCAACCCGGGTGTCCTGACCCGCACGCTGCTCATCGAGCTGCTGTGCTGGCAGTTCGCCTCCCCGGTGCGCTGGATCGAGACGCAGCGCGTGCTGCTCTCGACCGAAGAGGCTGCCCCCGGCGTTGCCGGCCTGGGCGTCGACCAGGTCATCGAGGTCGGCCTCGGCGCCGCCCCGACCCTGGCGAACCTGGCCTCCCGCACCCTGCTCGCCCCCGAGTTCGCGCTCTCTCGTGTCGACGTGTTCAACGTCCAGCGCGACGAGCCCCGCGTCTACGCGACCGACGTCGCCGTGATCGAGGAGGAAGAGGACGAGGAGATCACCCCGGCCGCCCCCGCTGCCGAGGCTGCTCCTGCGCCCGCCCCGGCTGCCCCCGCCGCCGAGGCCGCTCCGGCCCCCGCCCCCGCTGCCCCGACCGGCGGCCCATCGGGCGCAGACGTCGCGGACCTGCCTTTCACGGCGTCCTCCGCCATCGTCGCCCTGCTGGCCCTGTCCGCGAAGATCCGCATTGACGAGGTCGGCGCCACCGACACGACCGAGTCGCTGACCAACGGCGTGTCCTCGCGCCGTAACCAGCTGCTCATGGACATGTCCTCCGAGCTGGGCCTGAACTCGATCGACGGCGCCGGTGAGGCCGATGTGGCCACGCTGTCTGCGACGGTCGACAAGGCTGCCAAGGGCTACAAGCCCTTCGGCCCGGTCCTCGCTGAGGCCGTCAAGGAGCGCACGCGCAAGCTGTTCGGCGCCGCCGGCGTCAAGGCCGGCCACATTGCCGACCGTGTGACCGGCACGTGGCAGCTGGGACCCGGCTGGGCACAGCACGTCACCGCGGAGATCGTCCTGGGCACCCGTGAGGGCGCCTCGACCCGCGACGGCGACCTGGCGACCCTGCCGCTGGATGCCCCGACGAACGCCGCTGGCGTCGATGCCCTCATCGATGCTGCCGTGGCAGCCGTCGCAGCCCGCGAAGGTATCGCCGTGTCCCTGCCGAGCGCGGGTGGCGCGTCCGGTGGCGGCATCGTTGACTCCGCTGCGCTGGACGCCTACGCCGCGTCCGTGACGGGTGAGGACGGCGTCCTAGCGAAGGCCGCTCGCACGATCCTGTCCGAGCTGGGTCTGAACGCCCCCACCCCCACCGGCGAGGACTCCTCCGACGACGCGCGCGTCATCGACGCCGTCGCCGCCGAGCTGGGTTCGGGCTGGGTTGACCTGGTCGAGCCTCGCTTCGACGCGGCGCGCGCCGTCCTGCTGGATGACCGCTGGGCCTCCGCCCGTGAGGACGTCGCCCGCTACGTCGCCGAAGGCACGCTCGCAGAGGGCGCGTCCTTCGTGGGCACCGGCCGCGCAGTGGCCGAGCAGGCCTCGTACTGGGCGAACCGCCTGCGCGCTGAGGGCGATCACGATCGCGCGGCTCGCCTCGAGCAGATCGCGGCCGACGCGATGTCTTCCACCGAGGACCTGCCCTACGCGAACGACGTCGCCGTGGTCACCGGCATGACCCCCGCCTCCATCGGCGGCGCGGTCGTGGGCGGCCTGCTCGCCGGTGGCGCGACGGTCATCGCGACCTCCTCGTCGATCTCCGCATCGCGCCTGGCTTTCGCCAAGGAGCTCTACCGCACGCATGCCGCTGGCGGCGCGAAGCTGTGGCTGGTTCCCGCCAACCTGGCCTCCTACCGCGACGTGGACGCGCTCGTGGAGTGGATCGGCACCGAGCAGACCAAGTCCGTGGGCGCCGACGTCAAGGTGACCAAGGAAGCCCTGGTCCCGACGCTGTTCTACCCCTTCGCCGCTCCTCGCGTTTCCGGCACGCTGGCCGACGCGGGCCCGGCCTCTGAGAACCAGATGCGCCTGCTGCTATGGAGCGTCGAGCGTTCCATCGCCGGCCTGTGCGCGATCGGTTCCGACACGCACGCCGACCACCGCCTGCACGTCGTGCTGCCCGGTTCCCCGAACCGCGGCATCTTCGGCGGCGACGGCGCGTACGCCGAGGCGAAGGCCTCCTTCGACGCCATCGCGACCCGCTGGGCGGCCGAGCCGATCTGGGGCTCGCGCGTCTCGATCGCTCACCCGCGTATCGGATGGGTGCGTGGCACCGGCCTCATGGGCGGCAACGATCCGATGGTCGCCGCCGTCGAGTCCGCGGGTGTTCGCACCTGGTCGACCGAGGAAATGGCCGAGCAGCTGCTCAACCTGTCGAGCGCCGAGGTGCGCGCACAGGCTGCCACCGCCCCGGTGGACGCCGACCTGACCGGCGGCCTGGACTCCTCCATCGACCTGCGCGCCCTGCGCGCTCAGGCCGAGGCCGCCACTCCCGAGGCACCCATCGCCGAGCCGGTCGCGACCGTCTCCGCGCTGCCCTCGCCCTCGCAGGTCACCGTGCCGCACGTCGACCCCTCGCAGTGGGGCAACACCACCGCATCGCTGGCCGACACGGTCGTCATCGTCGGTCACGGCGAGGTCGGCCCGTGGGGCAGCGCTCGTACCCGCGTCCAGGCCGAGCTCGGTATCCACACCGACGGCTCCGTCGAGCTCACCCCCGCGGGCGTGCTCGAGCTGGCGTGGATGACCGGCCTGCTGACCTGGTCGGACACCCCGGTGGGCGGCTGGTACGACAAGGACGACCAGCTGGTGCCCGAGTCGGAGATCTTCGATCGCTACCGCGACGAGGTCGTGGCCCGCTCCGGCGTGCGCTTCTTCCACGACGATGGCCCGCTGCACGACGGCTACACGCCCGAGTCCGCGATGGTCTTCCTGGACCGCGACATCACCTTCACGGTCGAGGACGAGGCCGAGGCGCGCTCCTACGCCGAGGCCGACCCGCAGTTCACCGTCATTGAGCAGACCGCGTTCGGTGAGTGGCAGGTGACCCGCAAGTCCGGCGCCCAGGTGCGCGTGCCGCGTCGCGCGACGCTGAACCGCCGCATCGGCGGCCTGTTCCCGACGGACTTCGATCCGGCTCGCTGGGGCATCCCGGCCTCGATGCTGGATTCGATCGACCCGATCGCCGTGTGGAACCTGGTCTCCGCCGTGGACGCGTTCGTGTCGGCCGGCTTCAGCCCCGCCGAGCTGCTGCGCGTCGTCCACCCGGCGACCGTGGCCTCCACGCAGGGCACCGGCTTCGGTGGCATGCGCTCGATGCACAAGCTCTTCGTCGACCGCTTCCTGGGCGAGGATTACCCGCAGGACATCCTGCAGGAGACCCTGCCCAACGTCGTGGCTGCACACACCATGCAGTCCTACGTGGGCGGCTACGGCTCGATGATTAACCCGGTCGGCGCTTGCGCGACCGCCGCGGTATCCATCGAGGAGGGCCTCGACAAGATCAAGGCCGGCAAGGCGGACTTCGTCGTGGCCGGCGCGATCGACGACATCCAGGTCGAGTCGATCGTGGGCTTCGGCGCAATGAATGCGACGGCGAACTCCAACGAGCTGCTCGCTCGCGGTATCTCCTCGCGCTTCGTCTCGCGCGCTAACGACCGCCGCCGCGGCGGCTTCGTCGAGGCGCAGGGTGGCGGCACCGTGCTGCTGACCCGCGCGTCGGTGGCGCTCGACATGAACCTGCCGGTCCTGGCTGTCGTGGCACACGCGCAGACCTTCAGCGACGGCGCGCACACCTCGATTCCGGCTCCCG
Organism: Schaalia odontolytica; assembly: GCF_002847525.1. Classification (GTDB taxonomy): domain Bacteria; phylum Actinomycetota; class Actinomycetes; order Actinomycetales; family Actinomycetaceae; genus Pauljensenia; species Pauljensenia odontolytica_B. The sequence goes on from NZ_PKKM01000005.1 coordinate 110,596, forward strand.
GCCTGGGTGCCCTCGCGGTGGCGCGCGGCGGACGTGACTCGGTCATCGCCCGCAACCTCGCCGAACTCGGCGTGGGCATCGACGACGTGGCCTTCGTGTCCAAGCACGACACGTCCACGAACGCCAACGACCCGAACGAGTCGGATCTGCACACCCGCGTCGGCATGGCGCTGGGTCGCACCCCCGGAAACCCGCTGCTCGTCATCTCGCAGAAGACCCTCACGGGTCACGCGAAGGGCGGCGCCTGCGTGTTCCAGGTCGGCGGCATCATCGACGTGTTCCGCACGGGTCTGATCCCCGCAAACGTCGCGCTGGACTGCGTCGACGACGCCATGGAGAAGTACAGCCCTCTCGTGTGGCTGCGTTCCCCGCTCAACCTGTCCTCTCGTGGACCGGTGCGCGCGGCGTTCGCGACCTCGCTCGGCTTCGGCCACGTCTCCGGCTTCCTGGCTCTGGTCAACCCGGCCGCCTTCGAGGCCATCGTGGAGCGCGAGGCCGGACGCGAGCGCCTCGAGGCGTGGCGCGCCGCGTCGGATCGTCGCCTGCGCAACGGCCAGCGTCACATCGAGATGGGCATGCTGGGCCACGCCCCGCTGTTCACCTCGGTGGAGGGCCGTCGCCTGCCCGACGACCCGGCTGCTGGCGTTGCCGGTGACGCGCACGAGGTCGAGGCCGCGATCCTGCTGGATCCGAACGCACGCCTCGGCGAGGACGGCTTCTACCACCTGCCGGAAGGCAAGTGAGCGATGCGCGGACTCGGCGTTGACCTGGTCTCCCTCCCTGAGTTTGCCGCTCAGGTGAGGGAGCCGGGTTCGGCCTTCCTGAATGGCGTCCTCACGCCCAGGGAGGCCCGCCGGGTCCGCGCCCGCGCCGCCGCTACCTCTGGCGCGCAGCCCGGTTCCGCCCGCTATGACGAGGCTGTGGCCCGTCACGCGGGCGGCCTGTGGGCCGCGAAGGAGGCCTTTATCAAGGCCTGGTCGTGTTCCCTTTTTGGCTCCGCTCCACTCATCGGAGCCGACGACGTCGACTGGCGCGAGATTGAGGTGATCCACGACGAGTGGAACCGTCCCGCTCTCGCGCTGCACGGAGACGTCGCGGCTGCCTGCGAGGAGTCACTCGGAGCGCCTTCCACGTGGCGAGCACTCGTGTCCATCAGCCACGACGGGGAGTGCGCCATCGCGCAGGTCGCGATCGTGGACGCATCCGTCTAGGCGGCATCGGGCGGCTCGTCCGCATCGCCATCAAGAGGCTCGAACGCATCATTTTTCGTGGCATCGGCGTGTTCGCGCTCCAGCGCCGAATAGTCGAAGCATGACGACGAGTTCCTACCCGGGTCCGAGGAATCTTCCTCGGACCTTTCGTGTTCTTCGAGCGCGGGAAGAGGAGAGAGTTCTCCTCCCACTGCGCCAGTGGGAGCGTGGGACGTCGGCTCACCCTGGGAGGGGGCCGCATCGTCCGGCAGAAGGTCCGTTCCATCATTCGGCAGGACCGCGTGAGCGTGCACATCGGTGCCCGGGTCCCCCTGGTGTTCCCCACCCTGAGCCATGACCACCGATCCCGGCCCCTGCCTCGTCGAATAGGGATCCCCCTGCGTCCCACCCGCAGGCTCATCGGTCGCGTGCGCGCCATTCTTCGTGAACTGGGAGGTTCCGCGGGCCAGGTCGTGGCCGACTGAGGAGGCGCGGTAGACGATCGACGACCTGATCTGCCCATTACCGTCGATCCAACCGTTTGGGACGGGCCGAGCAACCACGACGACGGGATCGCCCTTGCGGCAGCTGCGGAACACGTTGGAGGCCAGAGTGTCCCATGTTTCGACCGTGTACCAGTAGGCGCCGTCCTCCACATAGGAGGCGTTACCCGTGCGCACGTCGGTCGTAAAACGCCATCTCGTAATCGCAAGCCGGAAGGTCGTCACGCAGATATCGCCTTTGACGTGCTTCATCATCGGTTCTGATCCGATACGGCCCTTGAGGGTTGTCGATATGTCCTGCATCGTTGCATCCTTTGTCCGTTCTGGCCGGCGTTGGCCGGATGCATCCAGGAAAGCCCCACACGCCGCACCACTTCAAGCGCCACAGCGCACCCTGTGGATGACGCGCGTTCGCCTCGTCCCCCTGTGGATAACGAGCGCCTCGCACGCGCCCCTGTGAACGCGCGCTGCACCCACCCACGCAGCGCTCTCTCAACAGCGAAGCGGCGACACCCCCAGCAGGGATGCCGCCGCTTGGCGTCACGAATGAAATCAGGCCTCGGCGGCCTCGCCCATAGCGGGAATACCCAGGGCGATGACCTCACGAGCCACCTCACGCGCGCGCTCTGTGGTCACCGGCTCGGCCGGGAACAGCACGCGGCGGTAGTACTCGAGCTCCTGGATCGATTCCAGGATGTCCGCCAGCGCGCGGTGGCCGCCGTGCTTGTCGGGCGACTCGGCGAAGGCGGCGCGGTACCAGCGCTTGGCCAGTTCCTTGATGGAAGACACGTCCACCAGGCGGTAGTGCAGGTGATCGATGACGGAGGGCATGTTCGCCTCGAGGAACATCTTGTCGGTGCCCACCGAGTTGCCCGCCAGGAGCGCCTTGCCCTGCTGGGGCACGAAGCGCTTGATGTAGGACAGGACCTGCTCGGTTGCCTCTTCCATGGAGACAGCCGACGTCTGCAGGTCATCGAGCAGGCCGGAGGACGTGTGCATGTTACGCACGAAGTCATTCATGTTGTCGAGGGCTTCGGCGGGCGGCGTGATCAGCACGTCCATGCCGGGGTCGACAATCGTGAGGTCGCCGTCGGTCACGACCACGGCCACCTCGATGAGGGCGTCGCTTGAGACGTCCAGGCCGGTCATTTCGCAGTCAATCCAGACCAGGGGGTCTTTCAAAGTTTTCACGCCTTCTATGTTAGTGCGCTCTGGGTCATACGGTTGGGTGGGACTTGGGGGCGGTGGCCACTACTACACTAGAAGGGTATTGGAAGGAGTTCCCATGACCGCTAGTTCTCACGTGACCACGCCGAAGGACATCCGTCAGGCAGCCACCGCCCTGGAGGGGGTCGCCGTTCGCACGAACCTGGATCGTTCCGAGCGTCTGTCCACCGAGGCCGGCGTGGATATTCTGCTCAAGCGTGAGGACCAGCAGAAGTGCCGTTCCTTCAAGGTGCGCGGCGCGTACGCGCGCATGTCGCTCCTGTCCCCCGCCGAGCGTGAACGCGGCGTCGTGTGCGCCTCGGCCGGTAACCACGCGCAGGGCCTGGCCTACGCCTGCGCTCATCTGGGCGTGCGGGGCACGATCTACCTGCCCTCGAACACGCCCCGCCAGAAGCGCCGCCGCATCGCCACGATTGGTGGGCAGTGGGTCGAGCAGGTCATCGTGGATGGTACGTTCGACCGCGCGAACGCGTTGGCTCAGGAGGCCGCACGCGCGACGGGCCGCACCTACGTTCATCCCTACGATGATCCCTTCACGATCGCCGGTCAGGGCACGATCGGTGTCGAGCTCGAGGAGCAGATGCCCGCGGACACAGCTGCGATCCTGGTCCCCGTGGGCGGCGGCGGCCTCATCGCGGGCATTGCAACGTGGCTGCGCGCGAACCGTCCGGAGGTGAAGATCATCGGTGTGGAGCCCGCGGGCGCGGCGTCGATGCACGCTGCTCTCGAGGCGGGGCAGCCGATGTCCCTGGCGAAGGTCGATCCTTTCGTGGACGGCACGGCGGTGGGCCGCGCGGGTTCGCTCCCCTTCCACATTGCCTCGCAGTTCGTTGATTCCGTGCTGGTCGTCCCCGAGGGCGCGGTGTGCACGGAGATGCTGGAGCTCTACCAGTCCGACGGCGTCATTGCCGAGCCTGCTGGCGCGCTCGCATCCACGGCCGCGCACGTGTATTTGACCGATCCGGCTGATCGCAAGGCACTGCTGGGCCGCTCGGACGGCGCGATCGTGTGCGTCGTGTCGGGTGGTAACAACGACCTGACGCGCTACGCCGAGGTCATGGAGCGTTCGCTGCGCCACGAGGGCCTGCGTCATTACTTCCTCGTGACCTTCCCGCAGCAGCCGGGCATGCTGCGCGTCTTCCTCTCGGATGTGCTGGGTCCCGCGGACGATATCGTGCACTTCGAGTACACGAAGAAGAACAACCGCGAGCTCGGACCCGCTCTAGTGGGCATCGATTTGTCGAACCCGGATGACATCGACGGGCTTCGACACCGCATGGAGGCCTCACCCCTGCACGTGGAGGAGCTGCCGCTGGATTCGGAGATCACGCGACTCGTGATCTGACGAGGTCGTACAAAGCGCTGGAGAGGGGCGCGGTTTCGGGAACGAGGCCGTGGCCCCTCTCCCCTTTTATCCGGCCCGCGCGGGTGGCTGGGCTGGGAGCCGCCTTGGGTGGCCGCTGGGCCGATGCGCGCGGTGGCGCGGCGGGTTGTGGCGGCGGGGTCCGCCGCGAGGAGTGTCAGGCGGCGAGGGTGACGGGGCGGGTGACGCGAACGCGCACGGAGGGGGTGGAGTTGAAGCGGTAGCCTTCGCCGCGGACCGTGGAGATGAGGTCGGGCAGGATGGAGAGCTTCTTGCGCAGGCGGCGGATGTGGGCGTCCACGGTGCGTGAGTCGGAGCCGAGCTCGGAATCGGCCCACACGGAGGCGAAGAGCTCGTCGCGGGTGACGGAGCGGTCGGCGTTGGCGGCGAGGTGGGCCAGGAGGTCGTGTTCCTTGGCGGACAGGCCGGCGTCGCGTCCGTCGAGGGTGACCTGGCCGCGGTCGATGTCAATGTCGATGCGGGAGGAGCTCAGTCGCAGGCCGGCGAGAACGTCGAGGAATTCCTCGTAGGAGGTGGGGGTGTCGTTGGCGGCGCGGACGGAGGCGGCAGGGGTGTTGACGAGGGTCATGGGTGTATCCGATTCTTCGGGGCCGCACTCCCACTATCGGCGTGGGTATATCACTGCGGCGGTGATTGACAGGGGTATCTGGGGCGTCAATCACATACACATTCGCGACATCATGCCACCGCAGGGGCAGCACATGGGGTTCGCGAAGGTCGTCATGGCATCTAGTCTGTCGGACGTTTTCCGTCCGGGCAACACCATGTCCACTAGTTGAGACTCTGTAACAGGGTGTGTTCACAGTACGGATGCCCTGGTACAGGCGCGTATGAGCGCGGGGAGAAGGCAGCACGGACGCAAACGGTGAGGGGCGGGACCCATAGGGCCCGCCCCTCACCTATCGCCTAGAAGAACGCTCAGCTCTCCAGGCCGCGCTGGGCACGCACTTGTCGAGTAGCAGAGACAAGGTTGTCCAGCGACGCCTTTGTTTCCTCGTAGCCGCGGGTCTTGAGGCCGCAGTCGGGGTTGACCCACAGGCGCGAGACCGGAACGGCGTCGGCGGCCAGGCCGATGAGCTCGGCAAGCTCTTCGGTGCCGGGGACGCGGGGCGCGTGGATGTCCCACACACCGGGGCCGATGCCGTGGTCGAAGCCGGCCTCGGCGAGCTCGGGGACGACCTCCATCTTGGAGCGCGCCGCCTCGATGGACGTCACGTCAGCGTCCAGGCCCTTGATGGCGTCGATGATCTGGCCGAACTCGGAGTAGCACAGGTGCGTGTGGATCTGGGTGTCGGGACGCACCGAGGAGGTGGCCAGGCGGAAGGATCCCACGGACCAGTTCAGGTAGTCTGCGTGGCGGTCGGCGTCCAGGGGCAGGAGCTCACGCAGGGCCGGCTCGTCGACCTGGATCGCGGCGATGCCGGCGGCCTCGAGATCGGAGACCTCGTCACGCAGGGCCAGGCCGATCTGGTCGGCGATCTCGCCGAGCGGCAGGTCGTTGCGCGGGAAGGACCACGCGATGATAGTGACGGGGCCGGTGAGCATGCCCTTGACGGGCTTGTCGGTGAGCGACTGGGCGTAGCTGGTCCAGCCCACGGTCATGGGCGCTGGGCGCGAGACGTCGCCCCACAGGACGGAGGGACGCGTGCAGCGCGAGCCGTAGGACTGCACCCAGCCGTTGCGCGTGGCTGCGAAGCCATCGAGCAGCTCGGCGAAGTACTGGACCATGTCGTTACGCTCGGCCTCACCGTGGACGAGCATGTCGAGTCCCAGCTCCTCCTGGAGAGCAATGACCGAGGCGATCTCCTCGCGCATGCGGGCCTCGTAGTCCGCGTCGGACAGTTCGCCGCGCGCGTTGGCGGCGCGGGCCTTGCGAATCTCGGTGGTCTGCGGGAACGAGCCGATGGTCGTCGTGGGCAGCGGGGGCAGGTGGAGACGCTCGGTCTGGGCAGCCTCGCGCTCGAGGTAGGGCTCGCGGGCGCGGTCGGCGTCGGTCAGGGCGGCGGTGCGACTGCGGACCTCGGGGCGCACGACGCCGGGGGCGGCGGCGCGCTGTTCGAGCACCCGGGTGGCCTCGGCGACCTCGGCGTCGATGGCTTCCCAGCCCTCATCCACGCCGCGGGCGAGGGTGACGACCTCGAGAACCTTCTGGTCGGCGAAGGCGAGCCAGGCGTGCAGGTTCTCGTTGAGGGTCGCGTCGTCCCAGGTCTCCAGGGCGGTGTCGTGAGGCACATGCTGGAGGGAGTTGGAGGTGGCGACGGTGACGCGGGCGGCACCCAGGGCCTGGGCAGCCTTCAGGGTCTCGCGCAGCTGGGCCAGGTCGGCGCGCCAGATGTAGCGGCCGTCGACCGCGCCGACGACGAGGGTGACGCCCGACAGGTCGGCACCCTTGGGCAGCGAGCCGCGCAGCGTGTCGACGTGGAGGGCCTCGACGCCCGTCTTGGCAAGGGCGGGAACCGCGTGGGAGGCGTCGCCGTAGGGCGTGGTGAGCAGGATCTGGGGACGGTTCTGAGAGGCCGCCAGGCGCTCGTAGACGCGGGCGGCCAGCTCGCCCAGCTCGACGCGGGTGCGCGACAGGTTGTCGGAAGTGAGGGCCGGCTCGTCGAGCTGGACCCACGGGGCTCCGGCGGCGTGCAGGGAGGCCAGCGCCTCCTCGTACGCGGCCACGGCCTCGTCGATGCGGGTGAGCGGGTCGAAGTCGGGGGTGGCCGGGTCGGCCTTGGCTAGGGCCAGGTAGGTGACGGGGCCGACCAGAACCGGGCGGGTCACGTAGCCCCATTCGCGGGCGTCGGTGAAGCGGCGGGTGATCGTGTCATCGGCAAAAACCAGGGGCGTGTCGGGGCCGATCTCGGGGACGAGGTAGTGGTAGTTCGTGTCGAACCACTTCGTCATCTCTTCGGGGCCGACCTTGTCGTCACCGCGGGCGAGCGCGAAGTAGAGGTCGAGGCCCTCGCGGCCGGCGAAGCGCGGCGGGATGGCACCCAGGAGGATCGTGGCGTCCAGGACGTGGTCGTACAGGGAGGGCGCGTCGGCCAGGGACGCGTCGGAGGGGTTCAGGCCAAGCTCGACGAGGCGCGCGAGGTTCTCCTTGCGCAGATCGTTGGCGGCCTGGATCAGCTCGGCCTCGGTGATGCGGCCAGCCCAGCGGGCCTCGAGGGCGCGCTTGAGCTCGCGGCCACGGCCGATACGCGGATAGGCCAGGATCGTGGCGGTGGGGAACTGCGTGGTCGCAGCGGACATGGTTTTCTCCTTGGGTGTGCTACTCGTTCGGCGTGCGCGGGAAACCCCGCACCCTGCCGCAGGGTGGATGGTGGCGCCCTCAGGCGCGGGTTTCGGGGGACGAGGCCTGGGACCGCAGCGGGTCAGGCTTGACTCCCATGAGGGCCAGGATGTCCAAGACGGGCTTGGAGCGGTTGAAGGTGTAGAGGTGGACGCCTGGCGCGCCCGCCTCCAGGACGGAGTGGATGAGGCGCGAGCCGAAGACGGCGCCGAACTCGTCGCGCGCGTCCTGGTGGGGATAGTCGGCGAGCGTCGTCAGCAGGTACTCGGGGACCTCAATACCGGTGAGGTCTTGGACGCGGCGCAGACGGGCCGGGTCGGTGGCCGGCAGCAGGCCGGGCACAATCGGGATGGTGACGCCGGCGCGGCGGGCGCGCTCGACGAAGGAGGCGTAGACCTCGGCGTCCCAGAAGAGCTGCGTAATCGCGAATGAGGCGCCTGCGGCCTGCTTGACGAGGAGGCGCTCGACTTCCTGCGCGGGCGTGGTTCCGGCGGCCGGGTTGCCCGCAGGGAACGCGGCGACGGCGATCGTCAGAGGCTTGAAGGCGGAGCGCAGCGCCTCACCCGGGTGGGCGTCGCAGCGACGCTTTTCGACGGTGCGGATCAGGTGGATGAGCTCGGTGGCACTGGCGACGCCGCCCGGGCCGGGCTCCCAACCTTCGTGTCCCACCGGCGGGTCTCCGCGCAGCGCCAGGAAGGTGCGCACGCCAGAGTCCAGGTAGTCGTAGACAGTGGAGACGACCTCTTCGGTCGAGTTACCCACGCAGGTCAGGTGCGCGATCGGCTGGATCGGGGTGTCACGCACGAGGCGGCGGACCGTCGCGCGGGCGTTGGAGCGGTCCTTACCGCCCGCGCCGTAGGTGACGGACATGAAGTCGGGACGCACGCGCAGCAGCTGGTCGACCGTGTTCCAGAAGGGTTCTTCCAGGGAGGGCTTGCGCGGGGGCATGACCTCGAAGGACAGGAGCGTGGGCTCGTGGTCGTGGGTGCAGGGACAGGCGTAGGCGTCGTCTGAGAAGGGCACTGTGTAACTCTCGGGTGGCGGCTGGCTTCCACGTGAGTGCGCGTTGGCGCGGGTGGTGTGGTGGTGGAGCGCGAGCCTAAGGAATAGCGGACGTCGGTGTCAGCTGCACATTCGGGCACGAATCGACCCGCACATGCGACGGGTGATGTTCGTTCGTGCGTTCATGACCCCAGTATGTCCGCCTTCGTGCAGATGGCGCAGGAGGGGTCCACGTAACGGGAGTTTGTGACAGCGCCCGTCTCAGGACCGAGCCAGAAATGACTGTGCACAGTGGGACGATGGGGATGCCTCCACGGCACCGCCCCGGGACACCCGTATTCCTGCCGGGGAGCGGTTCCGTTGAGAGGAGGTGACTGGGCAATGGCCAAAGACCACCGCCAGCCACAACGGCGGCGAGGCCTTGACAGGAAGCAGAAAGCCCAGATCGCTGTAGCAGTGATCACGACACTGCCGCAGCTGATCTGGGCGATTGCATTCCTGCTGAGCACCCTGATGGGTAGCTAAGACTATCCCGGAAGCCGGGGAGTCGAACAGCGGCAACTGTTCGGCTCCCCCCATTATGCCACGTTGCCCCGGTTCGGGCCGCCACATAACGACCACCAACGATGCTTCGTGGGAGCACCCGCATCACAAGCTGGCGCCTCCGACAGGACTCGAACCTGCAACCTCGGGATTAGAAGGCCCTTGCTCTATCCATTGAGCTACGGAGGCGTGGCGCGATGCGCCGCCTGTAAGACTAGCGGAGGTTAGCGCGCCTTTCCACCAGCGCGCCCCAGCAGGAAGGCGAGCAGCGGGAAGAGCAGCACGGACAACGCGCCAGCGACGACAAGCAGGGAGGCGAGCCACGAGGGCAGGACACCCGTCGAGACGCCCAGTCCGGTGACGGCGACGATGATCGGCAGGCCTGTCGCGCCATACAGACCGATGCGCGTCGCATCCGTCCAGCCGACGCGCTCGATCGATCCGTGGAAGCGTTCCAGAAGGACGATGGGCACGCCGCGCACCACAAGGATCGCGCCGACGAAGGCGACGAGCAGGAAGGGGTAGCCCACGACGGCACTGAGCGAGATATTCATGCCCGAGGTGACGAAGAACAGCGGGATCAGGAAGGAGAAGCCGAGGGTGCGCAGCTCGCCTTCGACCATCGTGAAGTTGCCGGGCGCCAGCGCGCGGACGATGATGCCGGCCGCGAACGCGCCGAGCACCATGTCCAATTCCATGACCGCGGACAGCGCCATGAGACCGGTGAGGACCAGCATGACGACGCGCATGAGCGTCTTTTGCGAGGTCTGCGCCCCGTGGAGGATCGTCCGCCCGATCGCGGGATGCTTGAGAATGAAGCGCGTCGGGATGGCGACCGCGAGGACCGTGGCCAACGCGAAGAGCAACAGAACGATCGCCGCGGCCCACGGGCTACGCGCAGACAGCAGCAGCGACATGGCGATGATGGGTGCGAGCTCGCCGACGGCACCATGGACGAGGACGGCCTTGCCGATCGTCGTCCCCATGACGCCGGCCTCCATGAGGATGGGCAGCAGGGTGCCGAGCGCCGTCGAGGTCAGCGCGATCGCGAGCGCGATGTAGGTGGCGGTGGCGACCCCCGTCGTCCCCGACGCGGCGACCGCCGCCCAGGAGATGGCCAGGCCGATACCGAAGCACGCCAGCCACGTGAGCAGCGAACGCCTCCCAGCCCGTCCGTGCACCTCTTCCACGTCGATCTCGGTGCCCGCGATGAGGAAGAGCATGCCCATGCCAACCTCGCGGAACACGGAGATCGGCTCGGTGAGGGATGCGAGCCCCAGAACGTTCGGCCCGATGATGACGCCGAGGATGAGCAGCCAGACGACGTCGGGCACGCGCTTGCGCGTGAGCGAGGACAGCAGGGGTGCGATGGCCGCAGCGGCGGCGATCAGGAAGAGGGAGACGATGGCTCCCTCGGTGCCACTCGTGCTCGACGCGGTGACGAGGCCGTGGCCCACTCCCCCGCTCGTGGCGGGCAGAGACATCGGCAGGCTCATGTGCGTTCCTTTTCGGATACTTGGATGCAGATCGAATCGACGACCGTAAGGGTTTTCGTCGAACGTTCAGCAATTATGGGCATGACAAAGGCCCGGGACGACAAGTCCCGGGCCCGTGCGTGGATGCGAGGTCAGCCCTCGACGTCCAGGAGGCCGTTCTTGTAGGCCTTGGCCAGGCGGCGGGGCACGCGGATCTCACGGCCGGCAACCTTGACGGTGTTCAGCTCGGTAAGATCAGCCTTCCAGGTAGACCGGCGGGTGCGGGTGTTCGCACGGGACATCTTGCGCTTGGGAACTGCCATGTCTTACCGCTCCTCTTCTTTCTCGACGACTATTCTGATCGGTGCGCCACGCGGGCGCACGGCGACAACCCGACAAGACTACCACGGACCGGCCCCTGAAGCACATCGCGAGAGGCTACGCGCCTGCGATCCTGGTTACAGACTCAGGGCGGGCTCGCTCCCTTAGACTGGGCGCATGTCCGCTCTTCGCACGCTCGCCTCCGGCACGCTCCTCACCCACGAGATTGAGATCAAGCGTTCCCGGTTCATTACGACGCTGGCCCGGACGGACACGCCCGAGGAGGCTCGCGAGCTCATCGACGCGGTCAAGTCCGAGCATCCGCAGGCGCGGCACAACTGCTCCGCATACCTGATCGATCCGCCGGATGCCGCACCTTTGCAGCATTCATCGGACGACGGCGAACCCTCGGGCACGGCCGGGACCCCGATGCTGGAGGCCCTCCGCGCCTCCGACACGTGGAACGCGACGGCGGTCGTCACCCGCTACTTCGGCGGAATCCTCCTGGGCGGGGGTGGCCTCGTGCGGGCCTACTCCACCTCAGTCTCCGAGGCCGTCGCCCGCGCTCCCATCGCCTACCTCGTCGGGCGCGACGTCCTCGAAACACAGCTGAGCCCCGGGGACGCGGGTCGCATCGAGGCCGAGCTGCGCGCGCGAGGAGCCGCGGTCCTCGACACGATCTGGAACGCGGACGTCACACTGCGCATTGCCATTGATCCGAGCGACCGAGACTCGATTGACGCGTGCCTGGCCCAGGCCTCGTCCGGTGTTGCAAAGTTTCGCTACGTGGAAACACGGCGGATTGAACTAGACGAGGCTCCGCGCGTGGGATGACAATTCAGGGGTACACCTGCTTAGGAAGGACCTCTCATGGCTCGCATCGCCTCCACCGTCGCCGATCTGATCGGTGGCACCCCCCTCGTCCGCATTAACCACGTTGCCGGTGACGGCGTTGACGTGGTTGCCAAGGTCGAGGCCTTCAACCCCGCGTCCTCCGTGAAGGACCGCATCGCCCGCTCGATCATCGACGCGGCTGAGGCCTCGGGCGCCCTGGCCCCCGGCGGCACGATCGTCGAGGCCACCTCCGGTAACACGGGCATCGCCCTGTCGATGGTGGGCGCGGCACGCGGCTACAAGGTCGTCATCGTCATGCCCGCCTCGATGTCCGTCGAGCGCCGTGCGATCGTGCGCGCCTTCGGTGCCGAGCTGGTCCTCACCGACCCGAAGGGCGGCGTCTCCGCGGCCGTTGCCGAGGCCGAGCGCATCGCCTCCGAGCGCCCCGGCGCCATCATCGCCTCCCAGTTCACCAACCCCGCCAACCCTGCTGCCCACGTGGCGCACACCGGCGAGGAGATCTGGGCCGACACCGACGGCCAGGTTGACGTCTTCGTCGCCGGCGTCGGCACGGGTGGCACCATCTCGGGCGTCGCGAAGGTCCTCAAGGAGAAGAACCCGAACGTGCGCATCATCGCCGTTCAGCCCGCCGAGTCTCCCCTGCTGACGGGCGGCACTCCCGGCCCGCACGGCATCCAGGGCCTCATGCCCAACTTCGTGCCCGAGACCTTCGACGCTGGCATCGTGGATGAGGTCATTTCCGTGGAGACCGCCCAGGCGCTCGAGTTCGCTCGCCGCGCGGCCGCCGAGGAGGGCCTGCTCGTGGGCATCTCCTCCGGCGCCGCCCTGGCGGGTACGGCCGCCGTCGCCGCCCGCCCCGAGCTGGCCGGCAAGAAGATCGTCACGCTCCTGCCCGACACGGGTGAGCGTTACCTCTCGACCGCGCTGTTCGCGGGCCTCGAGGACTGATCCTTCCCGCTTGACGCGCTAAGGTGGCCCCGGATGGAATATCCGGGGCCACCTGTGCGTTCCCATCTGAGTCGACCATCCAGGAGGAACTCGTGAAGCTCACCGTACGCGCCCTGTCGAAGACCCTGTCGCGCGCCCTGCCTACCAAGGCGCTCGGGCTCTTCCGCGAGGACCTCGTGACGGCGCAGCGCCGCGACCCCGCGGCTACCTCCGCCCTGGAGATCGCACTGACGTACCCGGGCGTACACGCCCTGTGGACTCACCGCGTCTCCCACGCCCTGTGGGCTCACGGCGCCCGCACCCCCGCGCGCGCCCTGTCATCCATGGCCCGAGCCGTCACCGGCGTGGACATTCACCCCGAGGCCACCATTGGGCGCCGCGTCTTCATTGACCACGCGACGGGCGTCGTCATCGGCCAGACGGCCGAGGTCGGCAACGATGTCGTCATCTTCCACGGCGTCACCCTCGGCGGCGTCGCCATGACGCCGGGCAAGCGCCACCCCACTGTCGGCGATCACGTCATGATTGGCGCGGGCGCGAAGGTCCTAGGCCCCATCACCGTGGGCACGGGTGTCAAGATCGGCGCGAACGCCGTCGTCGTCAAGGACGTGCCCTGCGGCAACGTGGCAATCGGCGTGCCCGCGCGCCTGCTCCCCAAGCCCGAAAAGGACACGCGCGACCGCGATCTCATCGTCGATCCCAACTACTTCTTCGAGGAGCCGGCCCTCTACATCTGAGGGACATTCGCCCTCGTCAGATGCGGTCTGTGAGAATCCGTTCAAGACCCGTGACAAAGTGAGCATCCTCACCTATAGTTGGTTTATGGAAGCTCAAACTCTACATGCCCCCCTGGACGCGTTGTCAGCGGCGAATCGGCCTCAGGGTATTGAGATCGCCACGCTCACAACATTCGACATCCCCGCGCTCGCGGTGCTCACCCTCGAGGCGTACGACGACGACGTCACGCCTGAGGCGCTCTTGGAAACCTCCGAAGAACTACGCCTGACGTTTGAGGGCGCTTTCGGGGCGACCACGGAAGACTCGTTCATCGGCGCGTGGGACGGGGGCACGCTCGTCGGAGCGATCCTCGTCGTCCGCGAATCCCCGTGGGATGATGCGCCGGACGGCCCCTTCGTGGTGGACCTGATCGTCGCCCCCGACTACCGCAGGCGTGGCATCGCGACAGCCCTCGTCTCCGAGGTCGCCGCGCGCTGCTCACAGTGGGGATTCGACACCCTCGCCCTGCGCCTGGATACGCGCCACGGCGGAGCCCGCGAACTCTACTCGGTCCTCGGATTCGAAGAGATTGCCTGACAAAGGTCGAGGAGTGCGAGCCTTGCGGCCCGCACTCCCCTGACGGTTCTTCGCGCGCTCAGCGCTGGCAGGACGGACACCAGAACAGGCGTCGGTTCTGCATGAGCGCCTCACGGATCGGCGTCGAGCAGCGCAGGCACGGGCGGTCCGTGCGGTGGTACACGTACCAGCGCGATGCCTCCTCGTCCCCTTCAATCGGCGGGTTGGGGGCCTCCTCCGGGTCCATCGTGTCCAGGCGACCTGCGGCCAGGCCGCGGTTCATGAGGTCGCAGATCAGGACCCACAGCTCGCGCAGGCGCTTGATGGAGATATTGGCCCCCTTGCGGTGTGGCGAGATGCCCGCGAGGAACAGGGCGTCGGCACGGTAGATGTTGCCCACGCCCGCGATAATCGACTGATCCATGACGATCTCGCCAATCGCGCGCTTCTTGGAGTGAGCGACCTGGGCAAAACGCTCCATGGCCTCGGCGTCGGAGCGGGCCCCGGCGTCCAGAGGATCCGGCCCCAGCTTCGACTCTGCCTTGATGCGCTCCTCATCCGTGATGAGGTCACAGCGGTTGGGACCCACCAGGTCAGCGACCGCATGGTCGTTGAACAGGCGCAGGCGCACGGCACCGACCGGCTCCGGCGGCTCCCATTCCCCCGCCTTGGCCTCGCCAAAGCCCTCGCCCCAGCGGGTCTCGGAGTGGCCGTTCCACTCCCCCTTCGGAACGTTGGGGATGCGGTGAGCGACGCCGTGCCCCTCGTCGACGACGGTCTCGTCACCGTTGAAGCGCCACCAGCCGTACAGGCCCAGGTGGATGTGCACCCACCGGTCCGGCCAGGGAGCGTCCTCGCCGAGGATCGGCTCCCCGCTGCCGGCCGCGGCGCCCTCCAGGAGGGCCACCCCGGCCTCATACGTCTCACCGTCGATGGGCGGGACGAAACCGATGAACATGTGTTTGCCGTGCACGCGCACCCGCTGCATGACCCACCCGTCGAGGAGGGCTGCGGAGGACGCGAAGCGCCCCTGCGGGGACGAGGCCGAGACGATACCCCCGACGAAAAGCTCGTCGAGGGTACCGGCTAGGCGACGGACTGCATCGCCTTCAGGCATGCGACCTCACTTCTTGACGACGACGTTGACCAGCTTCGGCGCGCGGGCGATCACCTTGAGGGGATCTGCCCCGCCGAGGGCCTTGACGATCGGGGCCTCGGCCAGGGCGGCCGCGATGAGGTCTTCCTCGGAGATGGAGGGAGCGACCTCGATGCGGGCCTTGACCTTGCCGTTGACCTGGATGACGGCCGTGACCGTGTCTTCCTCCAGCAGCGAGGAATCCTCGACGACCGGGAAGGGCTCGCGGGCCAGGGAGGCCTCGTGGCCCAGGCGGCTCCACAGCTCCTCGCACAGGTGCGGGGCGACCGGGGCGAGCATGAGGATCAGAGGCTCGATGGCGTCGCGCGGAACGGCGTCCAGACTGGTCAGGTGGTTGTTGAGGACGATGAGCTTGGAGATCGCGGTGTTGATGCGCAGGTTCTCGTACTCTTCGGTCACCTCGGCGATCATACGGGCCACGAGGCGACGCGTCTTGTCGTCCGCAGGCTCGTCGGTGACCGTGAGCTCGCCCGTCTCCTCATCGACCGCGTTACGCCACAGGCGCTGCAGGAATCGCTGGGAGCCGACGACGGCGCGGGTCTCCCACGGGCGCGATAGGTCGAGGGGGCCCATGCTCATCTCGTACACGCGGAAGACGTCGGCGCCGTAGGCGTCGTACATCTCGTCGGGCGTGACGATGTTCTTCAGGGACTTACCCATCTTGCCGTACTCGCGGTTGACGGGCTCGCCCTTGTAGGTGAAGCCGGTCGTCTCGTCGCCCTCGACCTCATCGGCGGGCACGTACTGGCCGCGCGCGTCGGTGTAGGCGTAGGCCTGCACGTAGCCCTGGTTGAAGAGCGTGTGGAAGGGCTCGGATCCCGGCACGTGACCCAGGTCGAAGAGGACCTTCTGCCAGAAGCGGGCGTAGAGCAGGTGCAGGACCGCGTGCTCGACGCCGCCGACGTACATGTCGGTACCGCCGCTGACCTTCCCCTCGCGCGGACCCATCCAGTAGGCCAGGTTCTCCTCGCCGGAGAAACGCTTCGCGTTCGTCGGGTCGGTGTAGCGCATCTCGTACCAGCACGAGCCCGCCCACTGGGGCATCGTGTTGGTCTCGCGGCGGTAGGTCTTGGGGCCATCGCCCAGGTCGAGGGTGACGTTCACCCAGTCCTCGGCGCGGCCCAGCGGGGCCTCGGGCGAGGAATCGGCGTCGTCCGCGTCGAAGGTGCGCGGGCTGTAGTCGCTGACCTCGGGCAGCTCAACGGGGAGCATGTCCTCGGGCAGGGCGTGCGCGACGCCGTCCTCGTCCCACACGATCGGGAAGGGCTCGCCCCAGTAGCGCTGGCGGCTGAAGAGCCAGTCGCGCAGGCGGTAGGTGACGGTGCCGTGGCCCAGGCCCTTGGCGACCAGCCACTCGATCATGGCGGCCTTGGCCTCATCCTTAGCCAGGCCATTCAGGTCGATCTCGTCGTTCGCGGAGTCAACGGCCACGCCATCGCCCGTGTACGCGCCGGCCTCGAGGTCGGGGCCGTAGGGGTCGTCGGCCGGGCCAATCGTGCGCACGATGTCGAGGTCGTAAGCGCGGGCGAACGCCCAGTCGCGGTCGTCGTGCGCGGGAACGGCCATGATGGCGCCGGTGCCGTAGCCCCACAGAACGTAGTCGGCAACGAAGATCGGAACCGGGCGGCCGTTGACCGGATCGATGCCGAACAGGCCGGTAAACACGCCGGTCTTGGTGCGTTCTTCGTCAGCACGCTCCGCCTCGGACTTCGCGGCGGCCTGGGCGCGGTACGCGCTCACGGCCTCCTTCGGAGAGGCGGCGCCCCCCGTCCACGCGTCCTTCGTGCCCTCGGGCCAGGAGGCGGGCAGGGTGAGGGCGGCCTCATCGTCGGCGTCGCCGCCGACGGTTCCGCCGAGGATCGGGTGCTCGGGGGCCACGACCATGAAGGTCGCGCCGAACAGCGTGTCGGGGCGCGTCGTGTAAACGTCCAGGGAGTCGAGGGAAGCGCCAGCCTCGCGCGCGCCGGGCACGTCGAAGCGGACGGTCGCGCCCTCGGAGCGGCCGATCCAGTTGCGCTGCATCGTGCGCACCTTTTCGGGCCAGTTGATCGTGTCGAGGTCGTCGGACAGGCGCTTACCGTATGCGGTGATACGCATCATCCACTGACGCAGATTGCGCTTAAAAACCGGGTAGTTGCCGCGCTCGGAGCGGCCGTCGGCGGTGACCTCTTCGTTGGCCAGGACCGTTCCCAGACCGGGGCACCAGTTGACGGGGGCCTCGGAGACATAGGCGAGGCGGAAGGAGTCGACGACCTTCGCCTGGGCGGCTCGGTCCAGGGAGTTGTAGTCGGAGCCATCCTCGGGGCGAATCTCGCCGGACTCGAGCTTGGCGATCAGCTCAGTGATCGGGCGGGCCGCACCCTGGGAGCCGTCGGGAGCCGTCGCCTCGGGATCGAACCACGAGTTGAAGACCTGCAGGAAGATCCACTGCGTCCAGTGCACGTACTCGATGTCGGTCGTGGCGAAGGAGCGGCGCGAGTCGTGGGACAGTCCCATGCGGCGCAGCTGGCGGCGCATGTTCGCGATGTTCTGGTTCGTGGTGATGGCCGGGTGCTGGCCGGTCTGGACGGCGTACTGCTCGGCGGGCAGGCCGAAGGCGTCGTAGCCCATCGTGTACAGGACGTTGTCGCCCTTCATGCGGCGGTAGCGCGCCAGCGTATCGGTCGCGATGTAGCCCAGCGGGTGCCCCACGTGCAGGCCCTTACCCGAGGGGTAGGGGAACATGTCGAGAATGAAGAAGGGGTTGTGGGAGGCCAGCGGGCCAGCCAGGTCGCCCGTGGGGTTGTCCGCGTAGAACGTGCCCAGCTCCTCCCAGCGGTCCTGCCACTTCGTCTCGATCTGACCTGCGAGCTCAGCGGTGTAGCGCTGGGCCGGGGCACTCTGCGGATTTTCGCTCATCTGTGCGTTCCTCGCTTAACGATGGGTCGCGTAACAATACTCCCCACCAGGGTAGTTCACGCCCGCCAACCCCGCCGGATGCGCTCACCTACCGAAGCAGGCGCGAATGGGTGACAATAGTCGCATGAGCACCGTCTTTGAAAACATCATCTCCGGCGCCTGGTCCGGTCGCTTCGTGTGGGCCGACGACCTGTGCGTCGCCTTCGCAACGATCGAGCCCACCTCGCCCGGACACGTCCTCGTCGTCCCTCGCACCCCCTACGAGGCGTGGACCGACGCCCCCTCCGACGTGGCAGCGCACCTCATGAAGGTCGCACGCGCGATCGGCCTCGCCCAAAAGTCGGCTTTCGGCGTGGCTCGAGCGGGCCTCGTCATTGCGGGCTTCGAGGTCCCCCACACCCACCTGCACGTGATTCCCCTGCGCGACGAGTCCGACGTGCTGCTCTCGAACGCTGCCCCTGCCAGCGACGAAGATCTCGATAGCGCGATCACGACTCTGCGCGAGGCTCTTCTGGCTGCCGGTCACGCCGCGCACGTTCCGCCGTCGATGACCTCCGCAGCGCTCGTCTAAGGCCCACGCCCCACCTGTGCGCCCACCGACGGGCGCTCCCAGCCCGCCCGGCCTCTTTGGTCAGGCGGGCTGGATCGTTTCCGGGCCTCGTCGATGGGAGTCGGCTCGCGTTGGGGCAGCTCAGTCCCGGACGACGATGCCCGAGGCCTGGGCGGGGTCGAGGAGAAGCATCTGCCCATCGTCGAGGAGGACCGTCACTCCTGCGGAGTCCGATGCGACGACGGTGATATGGGCATCGGGCACGAGACCCGCCTCCTCCCAGGCGCGCAGCGCATCGGGGTCCCGGTCTGGCAGCCGCTCGACGACTCCCCCTGCGGTGATGTCGAGAGCGTCGAGCGGGCTTCCTGCAACGTCATCGCTGGTTCCGTCGGCGCGCGGAATCGGATCCCCGTGCGGGTCGCGACTCGGGTAGCCAAGCACGCGGTCAAGCCGGTCGAGAAGACGATCGGAGACTGCGTGTTCCAGGATCTCGGCCTCTTCGTGGACCTCATCCCAGGAAAAGCCAAGGGCCTCGTGCAGGTAGGTTTCGAGCAGACGGTGGCGGCGTACCATGCCCAAAGCGACGGCGCGCCCCTGCGGGGTTAGTCGCACACGGCCGTAGCGCTCATGGGTCACGAGGCCCTGGCGAGCCAGGCGCTGGATGTTTTCAGTCGCGGTCGAGGGGACGACTCCCATGTGCTCGGAGACATCCTTAGGTTTGACGCCGTCGCGGCCAGCTTCCTCGGCGCTCCACACGAGCTTGAGGATGTCCTCCACGACAGCGGAATAGGTGCTCGACGCGTCCGACATGGCGTTCCCCTTTCGTCTGAAGCCCCATTGTAGGTGCACGTGTGAGTCACGTCCGGTGAGCGTGCGACATAGGCCACGACAGCCCTCATTGACTTGCGCGGGGCGAATCGCGCCTGTATATTTATCTTTCGGTTGCAAAACCCCCGCGTCATTAGCTCAATTGGCAGAGCAGCTGACTCTTAATCAGCGGGTTGAGGGTTCAAGTCCCCCATGACGCACAGCTTTCCTGGCTCCGGCTAGTGAAAGTACCCCGCGTCATTAGCTCAATTGGCAGAGCAGCTGACTCTTAATCAGCGGGTTGAGGGTTCAAGTCCCCCATGACGCACAAACAACCGGCGGCCTTCGGGTCGCCGGTTTTTCATATCTGCGGTGCCACTCACCCTGCATAATCCCGTGCGACGCCAACTGTCCCGCCATATCTCCGGCCTTCCCGCAGCCCCGCCAGATCTCCGGCTGCCGCGAGGCCTGCCCGCCCGCTCGCCGTCCGCGCCACCGACAGCCCTACGTCCGCAAACTTGTCGTTCCTATAGTCGACACTGCCCACAGCCCTGCCAGATCTCCGGCTGCCGCGAGGCCTGCCCGCCCGCTCGCCGTCCGCGCCGCGAGCTTCGCTCGGCGCGTCGGCTCGAAGCCCGGCCAGGCCCGCCAGGCCTCGCGGCAGCCTCCAATCGGGCGGCTTGTCATGCTGTTTTCCATCGCTTAGCCAGGCATCGACACCACATGCGATACAAAACTCACCCAGTACGCGCACATCACCCATAAGTCGGCCATGTTTCATGAGCGGTCACAGCAAGGTCATTGAGTGCACTGCGAAGCACATGGGAATCACCCGCATGCGATGTGCCCGCGCCTTATAGAGCAGTCAAACCACAGCTGAGCTTGCAAGAGATGATGTAATTGTGTCAACAATGTGTATACTGAAAAATCATGACTCATTCCGTTTAATTCGCACACATACGACTGGGGAACATCATGAGGAAAAGCCGGAGAGTTCTAGCTACGGGCGCTGGTTTGGCTCTTGTCGCTGCAGGTACGGTATCAATGTTTGCGCCACGCAGCGCACAAGCCGATGCCCAGCCCTTCTCCCTCTCACAATACGTCTCATCAACAAGCACGACGGTGTGCAATACGACCCCTGTGATCACGACCTATCACGGCACCGTCGTGCTGGATATTCCGATCACTGCCCTTCTGGCAGGCCACGAGGCAGAAATCCGCGCTGCGGCTGCACAGGGGCTCTCCCCTCATGACTCCGACAGCAACGACACCGCCGATATCACGCTGACCGTGAGTGTTCCTGAGGCAGTCACGCTGGGAACGTCTCGCGCGAAATCCACCTCGTCAATGCTCGCCTACACCTCGTTCTCCCCGGGCGCTGAGCGCACACAGGTCACTGCGAACATCCACCTCAGGGATCTGAACTGGCAGCAGCTGCTCGATATCTACGATGCAGAGAAAGCCAACCCCGATCAGCACACGATCAAGGTCCAGGTCCCCTATGCCGTTGGCGCAATTGACCCCGCGGAAGCGACTCAACTGGCCAGCGAACAGATTACCGTGACAGGTACGTTCAACTTCTTCGCATCATCGACCACCCCCGCCCAGGTCTTTCACTTCGATACAAAGACCCTGGCACTCGCACAGTCGCCTACCGACTGCTTCGCGTCCGCACCAACCCGGACAACACGCTGGGTTGATGAAGAGGACGGCCACGACTTACAGCCCCCGAAAACCGGGCCAAACTTCTTCCACGCCGCGGGAATTCCCGACTACGAATTCTCCACTCAGGAGTTGTCTGCGGATGGCCTGACCGGCATTTACAAGTACAAGAAGGTATTTGGCTCTCTTCCAGTCAATGGCGATGACCCGACAATCGACACCGATTTTAAGGTCGGCCTGGAGGGGAACACTCCGACTCAGACGGAAAAGATCTACGCCGAGAGCAAAGATTCTCTTCTGACCATTGAGAACGTCGTTCACTTGGATGACCTTCGCGGTGGACGCATTGCGAAGCTCCTCGAGGAATACGACAAGACGCCTAACGCTTTCGACGATATTGCACTGAAGAATGCTCACTTGGGCTTCACAACGCAGATCACTCTTCCTTCGCAGCTGAAGTTTTCTGATCCCTCGGCCATCTCGGTGACTGGGCTTCCCCGGGGCTTCTCAGCGAAGACAGTGGCAGTTAACGGACAGACCGCAACGGTTACCGTGGACTTCGATAACCCCGATGAGATCACCACCATCGCAGCCCTCAAGGACGCGATGGCTGCGCTTCACGGCGAAGCGGTGATCACCGTTGAAAAGATTGCCTTCACTGAATCCGCTACTGCCGACGTGGATTACCAGATCGATCACCTCACGCAGGGCATTATCTCGGTTGATGTTGAGAAACAACTCGGTGTCATGGTCAGGCCCGGACAGCCTTCACCCGCATGCCCTCCGACGATGGATGACTACGACGCTGTCAAACCGGCCGAGCCTCGTTCTGTTGTTGGAACAGTATTTGATCCCCCATCGCCCGCATGTCCCCCTACAGACACCCCTTATTCCGCCGGATGGAGGCCCCCCATGACTGGCCCTTCTGCCGGATGGGATGAAGCTCCGCTCATGAAGCACACCCTGACGTTCACGACGAGCGAGGCGCATCCCGACGTGACGCGACTGTCCTTCAAGCCCGGTCCGACGCCTACACCGACGACGGTGACGCCCTCGGCTCCTCCTACGCCTGCAACGCAGCTCGCCAAGACCGGTTCTCTCACCGGCGATGTGCTGGTGCTCGCTGCCGTGACGGGCACTATTGGCGCCGCGGCAATGCGGAGGAAGCGCTCTTAATTCGCGTGTCATAGTCATAGGCGGGGGG
>NZ_PKKM01000005.1:133156-203690 GCF_002847525.1 Schaalia odontolytica
GGTCCCACACGCGCCCGCCAATGCGGACCGCTGCCTCAAGGACGAGGACCGACCACGCGAGGGCCACGACGTATGCGACCCAGTCGGGAACCAATCCGAAGGATGCCAGCACGAGCAGCACGTAGGACGGGATCTGCAGAAGCGCGGTACCCGCGAAGCCCACGAGCTGCAGCAGCATCGTCATCAGGAAGGAACCGGTCCCCTTCGTCGCGAGCGGGGACGTGCCCGGAGGCTGCACGGGGTACACCCACCGCGCGTTCACGACGAGGGTCGTCGCGGCCGCACCCGCAAAGAGAACGACGCCTATCACCTGGTGGAACACGAAATCGGTGGCACTCGCACCGGTGACGGAATCGTGAATGAGGTAGCCGATGACCTGGGGTACTAACACAATGAGCGAACCGACGAGGCGTCCGCGACGTTCCTCGCGACCGCTCATCCCCGACGAGACCACGATCCACGCGCCCGTCGAGTCGTATTGCATGAGCGCGCCGGTCGTCAGGCCCGTCGTGATGGGCACCAGGTAGAGGAAGATACCCGCCGAGAAAGCGAACGACTGCCCCTCAGCAACCAGCCGCCCCATGAAGATCGCAACAATCGGGAACAGCAGCGCAAGCGCCATGTTCATGTTTAGACGCGTATCGACGATCCAGTAGCGCAGCGTACGCGCGGCCAGGGAAGCGCTGCGCACGCCGAGGCCGAGGCGCGTGAACAGGTCGACGCTGCGCAGGCCGGCGGCTCGCGACTGCTCGGAGCGGCGACTGCGCGCTTCTTCTTCGAGGGATTCGTCGATGAGGTGGCGTCCC
Organism: Schaalia odontolytica; assembly: GCF_002847525.1. Lineage (GTDB taxonomy): Bacteria > Actinomycetota > Actinomycetes > Actinomycetales > Actinomycetaceae > Pauljensenia > Pauljensenia odontolytica_B. The sequence continues at coordinate 133,963 of NZ_PKKM01000005.1, forward strand.
TCGTCGATGGCGCGCTGCGCGTCGGCGCTGATCTCACCGGCGTAGCCGCTCATGACGGGGCGCAGGACGGCGAGCCATGCGCGCCAACCGAGGACGGCGGTCACGACCGTGATGAGAGCGCGGATCGCCGCGGCCACCCACGCGCCCTCGAGCAGAGAGGCAACAACGCCAAAAGGTGCGCCGAAGGGAGTCCACAGTGCAACGTTCACACCCGCCTTGAAGGCCTCAAGGGAAAAGTTCCGGGTCAGCAAAGACATCCAGTAACCCAAGGGGGTCAGCACCAGCATGAAGACGACGGCGCCCAGCGCTGTGACAGCATCCTTCTTGCTCGAGCTGTCCAGACGTACGGCGAACCAGGTCCCAACCGCGCGCGCCCAGAGCACCGCGAGAGGCAGCGTCACGAGCCCAGCGATGAACCAGCCGAGCGCCTCAAGCCACTGGGCGCGCCACAGCGCGAACCAGACGGGCAGGAAGAGGATCATCGCGGACAGGAGCCCGCCGGGACCGACCGCCGTCGAGGCGGCCAACCCCGCCCCGAGGCGCTTGCTGGGTCCCACGTAGGGCGACAGGCGCACGGGATCGAGAGAGTTGTCCATCGAGGCGAAGATGATCGGGAGGACCAGCCACAGCAGGAAGATGAAGGGCCCAGCAATCGGCATCACCGGCGTGGCCAGGGAGGCCTCGTCGGAGCGAGCGAGGAAGGCGGTGCCCAGGAGCACGGAGGCGTAGATTGCGCCAAAGTACAGGACGCCGAGGACTGCGAGAACGAGGACAACCGTCTGTTTGCGGACGGTGTTCCAGATGATGCGGAGCTTAAGGCGAATCAGTTGCCCAACCACGACAGGCCTTCCTCGGAGTGGACGCCGCCAACCAGGGAGGTGAAGCGCTCCCCCAGGTCGCCGCCCTGGGCTACCTCGTCGGTGGTTCCAGCAACGAGCACGCGCCCCTTGTCGATGATGGCCACGTGCGTACACAGCTGCTGGACGGTTGCCATCACGTGCGAGGACAGGATGACGGTGCCACCGCGCTTGGTGTAGTCGGTGAGAATCTGGCGGATGTTGGCCGCAGAGACAGGGTCGACGGCCTCGAAAGGCTCGTCGAGGACCAGGACTCGCGGGGAGTGAATGAGGGCGGCGGCCAGCGCGATCTTCTTCGTCATGCCCGCCGAGTAGTCGCTGATCAGCTTCTTCCCGGCCTCGGCCAGGTCGAGGGCCGCGAGGAGTTCCTGAGCGCGCTCGCGGGCGACGGACGCGTCCAGACCGTGCAGCATGCCCACGTGGACGAGGAAGTCAGGGCCGGAGAGGCGGTCGAGAAGCCGCATGCCGTCGGGCATGACGCCGAGGAGGGCGCGTGCTTCCTGGGTTCGCGCCCACACGTCGACGCCATGAACGAACGCCGTCCCCCGGTCGGGGGTGAGCAGGCCGGTGGCCATGGTCAGCGTCGTCGTTTTACCAGCGCCGTTAGGACCAACGATCCCGTAGAAGGATCCGGTGGGGATGTCGAGGGACAGGTCGGCGACGGCGACGAGGTTGCCATAAATCTTGACGAGGCCTCGGATCGCCAGTGCGACATCTTCCCCCACGGGGGCGGCGGGTGCCGCAGGCACGGCGGGCTGCGAATCGGACACGAGATACTCCTTCACGCATTGAAATACCCGCTCATTTTACGAGCGATACATGGCAATGCGGAAAAACATATCTCAGATGATGACCCTCCCCCGGGCCGATCACGCCGTCAGCGGGAGCTGACGATGACGGTCAAGCCCTGGTCCGGCTCGTATGTCCAGGTCGCCTTATAGGCGCCCCACTCCTCCGACTGGGTGCCATCGATCGCGCGGGTCGCGTACATCCGCTCGCGCACGGCCGCGGGGGTGCCAAGCTTGCCGAGCACGCACTGGAAGATCGGCGTCGTCAGGCTATCCCCACTATCGGAGAAGGCCTCGAGGGTCAGCGAGCTCTCATCGCTGGCCAAGCGAGCATGCAAACCACGTGCATGGCAGGAGTCGACGGCGTTCGTGAACCCGGAAGAACCCGTCGACCGCGCAATAAACAGTCCACCAACTACGGCCGCAACAATCATGAGCGCGGAGATGAAGCCAAGGAGGAACATGACGAGGCCATGGTGGCGCTGCCCATGACGCGCCGAACGGTCGCGACGCTCCAGCCGCGACTCAATCTGGCCAGCACGGCGAGCCTGCGCCTCACGCCGAGAAGCACCTCCGACATGGGATGCCTGCGCGCTCCCCCGCTCCGGGGACGACGCCTCAGCAACCGCGCGCTGCTGCCCACCATCTCGTTGTGCGGACACGCCCACAACGCGCATGGTCGTGCGATGCCAGTCGCGATGGACAGGGACACCGGGGTGCTGGTCAGCCTCGAAGGCCACCCCTGCCTCGTCACGATGCGCATATTCGCGGGCGGGAGTGGGAGGCTGGGCGATCCCCCCAGTCTGTGCGGGAGCATCGCCGCGCGCAACAGCTTGTTGCTGCGCTACCGTGACAGCGTCCTTCGAGGGACGAGAATCATTCGAGGAGCGAGGCGCACCGGAAGCCTTGCGTCGAACCACCGCGACCTCGGCGGTGACGACCTGTTCGGCGGGAGAGGACTCGGGCGCACGGGACATCGTGGGCAGGCTGGGCTGCTTGCGCAGACGCATGGGCGCAGCATCGGCCGGATAGTCCTGCGTCACCTGCCCCGCACCGATTCGATACGCGTCAGGCGTCCTGGCCCCCATAACTCCTCCATTAGTAACTAGCTGTCAGTTTCTTGACAATCATATGTGCTAGTTACTTGAAAAGCAACGGGGTTAGTCGATACCGAGCGCCTTACGCAGACGAGCCACGTGACCCGTTGCTTTCACGTTGTACTGGGCCAGGGCGACCGTACCGTCGGGGTTGACGACCACGGTCGAGCGAATAATGCCCACATAGGTGCGGCCGTAGTTCTTCTTTTCACCCCACGCACCGTACGCCTCGAGAATCTCGTGATCCGGGTCGGAGGCCAGCGGGAAGGTGAGAGACTGCTTCTCAGTGAAGCGCTCGAGGGCGGCCATCGAGTCGGCCGAGACGCCGATCACCGAGTAGCCGGCACCCTGGAGCGAGGCCAGGGAATCGCGGAAGTCGCAGGCCTCCTTCGTGCAGCCGGGCGTGGAGGCCTTCGGGTAGAAGTAGACGACGACGCCGCGCGACGAGGCGGCGAGGAGATCAGACAGGGACAGGGTTCCCTGAGTGGTCTCGGCGGTGAAGTCGGGGGCCTTGCAGCCAATTTCCAAAGCGCTCATGACCTCAGTCTATCGACCACCGCCGCCCGGAGGCGACCGGGCACGGGCAACTGTGCGCGAGATGGGACTCGAACCCACACGTCAAAGACACTGGAACCTAAATCCAGCGCGTCTGCCAATTCCGCCACTCGCGCGCGCACCCCAGTCTAACCGATGTGCCCCGGAGCGTCTGCATGCCCACGCCCACGTCTCTCGACGGCGCGCACGCCCGAGACCTTCAGCGCCCGGTTGCGTCGATGGTCCCCTCGCCGAGGACTCGGCTCCCCCGATAGACGACCATCGACTGGCCGCGCGCAACACCGCGCGCACTGTCCTCCAGGACAACGCTGATCGTTCCGGCGTCCAGGTCGCGAGTCAGCGACGCGACGGGCACGGGCGTGCCGTGCGCGCGCAGCTGCACAAAGAGGTCGGTGGCGTCGGAGCCGTCGTCGTCGGAGGCGAGCCAGACGGCGTCCGTGGCCGTGATGCGGGAGATGGACAGGAGCTCAGACGCCCCAACGACGACCTGGTTGGTCTCCGGCCTCGTCTCAAGGACGTAGCGGGGCCGCCCGTCAGGTGCGGGCGCGCCGATGCCGAGGCCCTTGCGCTGGCCAACCGTGTAGTTCCAGTAGCCCTCATGGTGGCCCAACACCTCGCCGTCGGGGGTGACGATCTCACCCTCGGAGGCGCCCAGGTGAGCGCGCAGGAAGCCCTGCGTGTCACCGTCGGGAATGAAGCAGATGTCGTAGGAGTCGGGCTTGTTGGAGACGCCCAGGCCGAGGCGCTCGGCCTCGGAGCGTACCCACGCCTTGTTGGGGGCATCCCCCAACGGCAGGACGACGCGGTGAAGCTCCTCGGGCCCCATGACGGCCAGCACGTAGGACTGGTCCTTGAGGTTGTCGGCGCCGCGGTGCAGCTCGGGCCCGGCCTCCCCGTCGACAATGGCCGCGTAGTGGCCGGTGCACACCGCATCGAAGCCGAGCGCGCGTGCGCGGCTGGCGAGCTCGCGGAACTTCACGAACTCGTTGCAGCGCACGCAGGGGTTGGGGGTACGCCCGGCCTTGTACTGGGCGACGAAGTCGGTGATGACGGCCTGCTCGAATTCCTGGGCGAGATCCCACACGTAGAACGGGATGCCGATGATCTCAGCGGCACGCGCTGCGTCCCCGGCGTCCTCGATCGAGCAGCAGCCGCGCGAGCCGATGCGGCACTCCTGGGGCTGGGAGGACAGGGCCATGTGGACACCGACGACGTCGTGCCCGGCCTCGACGGCCTTCGCGGCGGCGACGGCGGAGTCCACCCCGCCCGACAGTGCAGCCAGAACTCGCATCTAGCGCTCCTCGTTTCGTTCGTTGCGTACGTGGGCGATGCCATCCAGGGCGGCACCCGCGCGGATAGCCACGGGCAGGGCGGCCAGGAAGGCGTCGATATCATCGCGGGTCGTCTCGTGGCCGAGCGAGACGCGCAGGACGCCGAGCGCCTGCTCCTCGCTGCGTCCCATCGCCATGACGATCTCGGAAGGACGTGTGACCCCCGCGTGGCAGGCGGACCCGGCGGACACGGCGATCCCGGCCATGTCGAAGGCCATGAGGACAGCCTCGGGGCGGGCGGTGGGCAGGGACAGGTGGATGATCGCGCTCGACGAGGCCGACTCCCCCACCGTCGAATACGTGCCTTCCGGCAGGTGGGAGAGCAGGTGCGCGCGCAGGTCGGCCGCGCGGGCGGCGAAAGCGGCGCGCTCGGCGACGATCTCGGTGAGGGCGGCACCAAGAGCGCAGGCGCCCGCGACGTCGGGCGTGCCCGAGCGGATCGAGCGTTCGTGGCCGCCGCCGGGTCGGTCGGTCGTCATGGGGATGCCGCGTCGGGCGAGGAGAACGCCGATGCCGGCGGGGGCGCCCACCTTGTGTCCGCCGACGCTCATGAGGTCTAGGCGGAGTTCCGCAAACGACACGTCCAGGGTTGGGATGGCTTGGGCGGCGTCGGAATGTACGAGACCTCCGCTGGTGTGCACGAGCTCCGCGAAGTCTGCGACCGGCTGAATCGTGCCAATCTCGGAGGACACAAGGGTCATGGATCCGAGCGCGAGGCGACCGTCCCACGAGGCGGGCACGTCGTCGCCGCAAACACCGGGCAGGATGGACACGCCGCCCGCATCCACGGGCAGGACCTCCCAGGAGAAACCCTCACGAGACGCGACCTCGCGCTGGTGGGCGACCGCATCGTGTTCGAGGCCCGAGACGACGATCAGGTCGCGCGCGCAGTCGCGGCCTCGCATCCCTCGGGACGCAGCCATGACGCCGAGGGCATCGGATTCTGTGGCGCCGGAGGTGAAAATAACCTCGTGAATGTCTGCTCCGAGGGCCGCTGCAACCTGCTCGCGCGCGTCGTCGAGCATGCGACGGGCCCGCCGCCCTCCGAAGTGGAGGGCGGCGGGATTGCCGGGGTGTGCGGCCAGGTCACGCTGAGCGCGGGTCCACGCCTCGAGGGCGCACTCGCGCAGCGGCGTGGTGGCCGCGTGGTCGAGATAGACGCTCACGCCTGGGAGCGCGCCTCCTCGATGGCAGCCAGGGCTGCGGGCACGACCTCAGTGACGTCGCCGACGACGCCGAAGTCCGCGATCTCGAAGATCGGGGCGTCCGGGTCGTCGCACACGGCGACGATGTGGGCGGAGGACTGCATTCCCACCGTGTGGTGGATCGCGCCGGACACGCCCAGGCCGATGTACAGGTTCGGGGTGACGGTCAGGCCGGTCTGGCCGATCTGCTCGGATCGCGGGGCCCAGCCCTCGTCACAGGCGACGCGGGTCGCGCCCACTGCGCCACCGAGCGCCTGAGCGACGGAGCGAACCAGCTCAAAGTCGCCGTCGACGCCGCGGCCACCGCACACGACGGTGGAGGCGTCGGTCAGGGACACGCCTTCCTCCTCGTCGGGAACGGACGAGACGACCTGAATCGCGCTAGCCTCGGGGCTCAGCTCGACGGCAAGGGCCTGCGGAGTCAGGGCGACGGGAGAGGCCACCGGGGCCTCGTCGATGACGCCGGAGGCGATGCCGACGATCGGGGTCTGTCCCTCGAGGACGATGCGCATCGACCAGGAGCCACCCAGTGCGGTCTTGCCGATCTGGAGAACGCCGCCGTCGAAGCCGACGGAGGAGGCACCGGAGACCACGCCGGCCTCGGTGAGGGCGCCGACGCGGCCAGCGATCTCACGACCGCGGTAGTCCGAGCACAGGAGCACCAGGCCAAAGCTGCCACTCGCCAGCGCGGACACAAGCGCGTCGGAGGCGACGACCGAGGAACGCGCGGCGTCACCCAGGTCGGCGTGCAGCAGCTGGGTCGCGCCCAGCTCCGACAGCGCGGCCACGTCGGGGGTGGCTGCCAGGGACAGGGCGACGACGTCGGCAGAGGTCAGGGACACGGCCAGCGTCACGGCCTGTCGGGCCAGGGGCGTCAGGTGATCGCCCACCTGGTCGGCCAGAACGAGAATCGGAGAACTCATTTGCTGCGTCATGTCACTTCACCACCGAAAGGATGTAGTCGGCCAGAGCGCGCCCGCCCTCGCCGGCGTCCTGAATGATCGTGCCGGAGCCGTCGCGGGTCTTCTCCTCGCCGTGGGTGACGGCGGTCAGCGCGCGGCGCATGACGAGAGCCTCGCCACCGGGAACCTCGACGAGGTCGTCGATGCCCCACTGGTCCAGCGGCTTCTTGCGGGCGGCCTTCATAGCGGCGAAGGCCGGGTAACGCGGCTCGTTGATCTGGTCGGTGACGGAGACGACGGCGGGCAGCGCGGCGCGCACGGTCTCGGTGTAGCCGTCGACGGCGCGTTCGATCGTGAGAACACCGTCCTCGACGTTCAGGGAGCGGGCCAGGCCCAGCAGCGGCATGTGGGCCTTGGCGGCCAGGGCGGCGGGCAGCATGGAGGTCATCGCGTCCAGCGAGGCCATACCGGTGATCACGAGATCAACGGGGCCACACTCCTCGGCAATCTTCGCGATCGCGACGGAGAGCACGGAGGCGGTCGTGATGACGTCGGAGCCCTCGAGGAACTCGTCGGAGACGATGTAGGCGCGGTCGGCGCCCATCTGCAGGGCGCGCATGAGGGAGTCCTCAGCGTCCTCGGGGCCCATCGTCAGCGCGACGACCTCGGCCTCGCGACCCGCATCCTCTTCGGATTCCTTGAGCTGGACGGCTGCCTCGATGGCATTCTCGTCCAGTTCGTTGAGCACATCGTCCTCACCGCGCACCAGGCGGCCGCCCTCAAAACGGCGTTCGGACTGCATGTCGGGGACATGCTTCACACACACGACAATTCTCATGACTTCTAGCGTGCCACATTCTGCGCAGCACGCCCATATATATGAGGGTTGCCTCACCAGCGCGTGCCGCTGTTCATACCCTCAGCTGGCCCCCTAATCCGACCGCTTAATTAACGGTCACGTATGATGGAAGATGGCTGTATCTATCAGGCTATGGTGCAGCCAATAAACTGTAAGAAAGAGGCACTGTTATATGTCCGAGCGTTCCGGCTCGTCCAGCGTCCCCACCGTGCGCGTCACCGAACCCAATCCCGTTCCCACCCGTCTGGGGGTTTTCCCGTCGGGCGACGGGCTCGATGTCGCCGTGGTCGCCAGGGGTGCTGCCGGCGTGGACATGTGCATCTTCGACGAGGCCGGGGCTGAGACCCGCTTCGCACTGCTCGGCCCGAAGACCGGCATCTGGCATGGTCACATCCCCGGATACGGTGCGGGCACCCGCTACGGTTTCCGCGTGCACGGCACGTGGGACCCGGACGGCGGCCAGTTCTACAACTCGCATAAGCTCCTCCTCGACCCCTACGGCCGTGGCGTCGACGGCGTCGTGGACATGAAGCCTGCGGTCTACGCGCACTGCGTCGACGACGAGCTGTACCCCTCCGAGTACCCCCTGCGCCGCTCCCCCATCGACTCTGCGCCGTACATGCCGCGCTCGGTGGTCGTCGAGCCTTCCTTCCCGATCAGCCCCCAGCCCCGCGTTCCGTGGGAAACGACCGTCATCTACGAGATCCACGTCAAGGGCTTCACGAAGAACATGCCCGGCGTGCCCGCGGAGCTGCGCGGCACCTACGCGGGTCTGGCCCACCCGGCATCCGTGTCCTACCTGAAGGACCTGGGCGTCACCGCCGTCGAGCTGCTCCCCGTCCACGCTAAGTGCGACGAACCCTTCCTCACTGAACGAGGCCTGACGAACTACTGGGGGTACTCGACTCTCTCCTTCTTCGCGCCCGAGCCCTCCTACGCGACCGAGGCCTCGCGCGAACGCGGTGCCCAGGCGGTTGTCGACGAGTTCCGAGGCATGGTCTCCCTCCTGCACCAGGCTGGTATCGAGGTCATTCTCGACGTCGTCTACAACCATACGTGCGAGGGCGGCGACGCCGGCCCCTCCCTGTCTTGGCGCGGCCTGGACTCCGACATGTACTACCGTCACACCACCTCGCGTCCAGTCCAGATGATCGACGTGACGGGCACGGGCAACACCGTCAACATGGACCATCCGAAGACCATTCAGATGGTGATGGACTCCTTGCGCTACTGGGTGCGAGAGATGGGCGTGGACGGCTTCCGCTTCGACCTGGCGGCCACGCTCGGCCGTTTCTCGACGGGCTTCAGCCCCATGCACCCGCTCCTCATCGCAATGGCCACAGACGACGTCCTGGCCCACGCGAAGCTGATCGCCGAGCCGTGGGACGTGGGCCCGGGCGGCTGGCAGACCGGCAACTTCCCGGTCCCCTTCTCCGAGTGGAACGACCACTATCGCGGCGCCCTGCGTAACTTCTGGTTGGCGGACGTGCGCGCCCAGGCCTCGGGCCACATCGTTTCCGGCCCGAACGACCTGGCGACCCGCCTGTCGGGCTCCCAGGATGTCTTCGAACACGGCCTGGGCCGTCTTCGCGGCCCGCGCGCCTCGATCAACTTCGTGACCGCCCACGACGGCTTCACCCTCGCGGACCTGACGGCCTACGACCGTAAGCACAACACGGCGAACCTGGAGAACAACCGCGACGGCTCGGACGATAACCGCTCGTGGAACCACGGAGTCGAGGGAACGCTGGCTGTCAATGCCACCCACCCCAACGAGATGACGCCCTACGCGATCCTGTCCAACATGACGATCGCCGACCTGCGTGCGCGTTCTCAGCGCAACATCCTGGCGACGATGTTCGTCTCCTCGGGCACGCCCATGTTGACGGGCGGCGACGAGTTCGGCCGCACCCAGTACGGCAACAACAACGCCTACTGCCAGGACGATCCGATCTCCTGGGTCGACTGGGATCTGGCCGAAGGCCAGCTGAAGCAGATCGACACCGTGTCCTGGCTGATCGCGCTGCGTAAGGCGCACCCGGTCCTGCGTCCCGACCGTTTCGCGACCGGCACCCCCTACGGCGGGGACACGATCGCCGACCTGTCCTGGTACACCGCGCAGGGCACCCCGATGCCCGACTACGGCTGGACGGATGCGCGTCACCGCACCTTCCAGATGCTGCGCTCGGGCGTCAAGTGGGGCGACCGCGACGCGCTCATCATCATCAACGCAAACCTGGACGGTGCTGAGGTTACCCTGCCCGAGGGTCACGACCTGGACTGGCTGGTCGCCTACTCGACCGTGTGGGCGACGCCCTCGCAGGGCGGCATCGGCGAGACGCGTGACCCGGGGGTTCTCTCCCTCGAGGTCGAGCACGTCGCTCCGCGCTCCACGCTGTCGATTGAACCGCTGTCCGTGACGATTTTGCTCTCCGACGTCGCCTTCCAGCCCGAACGCTGAGCACCACAAGTTTCATTCATTTCCACCCACTCGTTAGGATTGACGCATGACTCGCAGTGAAGATGCCCTGGAAACCGCAACCTCCGATGCCTCGCTGGCCCGCTCAAAGGCCCGCAGCGCCGAGATCGACCTGGCAATCGACCAGGATCCCTCGCGTTTCCGCATCCTCACGGGAGACCGTCCGACCGGCCACCTGCACCTGGGCCACTACTTCGGCACGCTGCGTAACCGCGTACTGCTGCAGAACCGCGGGGTTGAGACCTGGGTTCTGGTCGCCGACTACCAGGTGATCACCGACCGTGATGGCGTGGGCCCGATCCGTGAGCGCGTCCTCGGCCTCGTCGCCGACTACCTGGCTGCGGGCATCGACCCCGAGCGTTCCACGATCTTCAACCACTCGGCAGTTCCGGCCCTCAACCAGCTGATGCTGCCCTTCCTCTCCCTGGTCACCGAATCGGAGCTGCACCGCAACCCGACCGTGAAGGCCGAGCTGGAGGCTACCGAGGGCCGCGCCATGACGGGCCTCATGCTGACCTACCCGGTCCACCAGGCAGCCGACATCCTCTTCTGCAAGGCGAACATCGTGCCCGTGGGCCAGGACCAGCTCCCCCACCTGGAGCAGGCTCGCCTGATCGCCCAGCGCTTCGACAAGCGCTACGGCCGCGCCACCCCCGAGCGCCCCGTGTTCCCCCGCCCCGAGGCTCTCCTCTCCGAGGTGCCGCTGCTGCTGGGCACGGACGGCCAGAAGATGTCGAAGTCGCGCGGCAACACGATCGAACTGCGTATGACCGCGGACGAGACCGCGAAGATCCTCAAGAAGGCGAAGACCGACGCCGAGCGCCGCATTACTTTCGATCCCGAGGGTCGCCCCGAGGTCTCCAACCTCCTCATGCTGGCCTCCCTGGCCACCGGCGAGGCCCCCGAGGCCATCGCGGACCGCATCGGAGACGCGGGCGCCGGCATGCTCAAGTCTCTCGTCACCGAGTCGCTCAACGAGATGCTCGCTCCCCTGCGTGAGCGCCGCGCCGAGCTCATCGCGAACGAGGACTACCTGCTGTCCATCCTGCACGCCGGCAACGAGCGCGCGAACGAACAGGCCGATCAGACCCTGTCCGAGGTCCGCACGGCCATGCAGATGGTCTACTGATCCCACACCATTTTGGAGAAACTTATGGCATACAACCAGTTCCCCGAGCACCCCGACGACTCCGTCGGCGCATGGATGCTCACCCTGTTCCTGGTCGGCATTCCGGTGGTCGGTTTCATCTACCTGCTGATTCTCGCCCTGGGTTCCGGCGGCTCGCCTGCGAAGCGTAACTTCGCGCGCGCCATGTTCATCTGGCAGATCATCGGCATCGTCGCGACGATCCTGATGTTCATCCTCTTTGGTGGTGCGATCATGGCGGGGCTGCAGAACAGCGGCTACTGAGCGCTGCGTCTTTTCGGAGGGTAGTTCCTGGACATACAGGGGCTACCCTCCGTCGTTTCTGTTGGAATTCCGCCCTTTCGGACGACAGTTGAAATCTTGACAGAACATAAGGACATCGATCAGTGCGCCGAGGCATGGGCCTCACTTTCACGCGCGCGCATCCATAGGCTACTGTGGGTCTCGTGAGCGAGAAACTGTTGCCCCGTATCCCGATCATTGAAGTGTTCCCCGTCATCGAGGACGGCACACTTCCCGCCAAGGCGACCGAAGGCGAGCCTTTCCCCATTCGTGCGACCGTGTTCCGCGAAGGACACGACGCATTCGCCGCCGAGGCCGTCCTGCTGCGCCCGGACGGGGGTGAATACTCCCGCACGCGCATGGTGGACATCGCCCCCGGCCTCGACCGGTACGAGGCCTGGGTGGTAGCCGACACCCCAGGCGCGTGGTCTTTCCGCGTGGACTCCTGGTCGGATCCCTACGCGACGTGGCGCCACGACGCGACGGTGAAGGTCGGCGCCGGCGTCGACGTCGAGCTCATGCTCGAAGAGGGTGCCCTCCTCATGGAGCGTGCGGCCGAAGGCACCGCCTACGGCAACCCCTCCCAGAAGCGTCCCCCGGCCTCGGACATTGACGTCCTGACCGACGCGGCGCGCCGCCTGCGCGACACCAGCCATTCCGCCCAGCAGCGCCTCTCCGCTGGCATCTCCTCACGCGTGCGTCTCATCTTCCGCGACCACCCGCTGCGCGACCTGCTGGACTCCTCCCGCGTGTACCCGCTCGACGTGGCCCGCACGAAGGCCCTGGCGGGCGCGTGGTACGAGATCTTCCCGCGCTCGGCGGGCGCCTTCCAGCGCCCCGACGGCACGTGGGTCTCCGGCACGCTCGCGAGCGCCGCGGAGGACCTGCCGCGCATTGCCGGCATGGGCTTCGACGTCGTCTACCTGACCCCGATCCACCCGATCGGAACGACGCACCGCAAGGGCAAGAACAACTCCCTGGAGGCCGCTCCCGGCGATCCGGGTTCGCCCTACGGCATCGGCTCCCCCGAGGGTGGCCACGACGCCATCCATCCCGAGCTCGGTGACTTCGCCGACTTCGACCGCTTCGTCGAGCGCGCCCGAGGCCTCGGCCTGGAGGTCGCTCTCGACCTCGCCCTCCAGTGCTCCCCCGACCACCCGTGGGTCAAGGAGCATCCCGAGTGGTTCACGACCCGCGCCGACGGCACGATCGCCTACGCGGAGAACCCGCCGAAGAAGTACCAGGACATCTACCCCCTGAACTTCGACAACGATCCCGAGGGCATCTACCAGGCCGTGCGCGACGTCATCGAGCTGTGGATCAACCACGGCGTGACGATCTTCCGCGTCGACAACCCGCACACGAAGCCCATCCCCTTCTGGGAGCGCCTGCTCGCCGACATCAAGGCGCAGTACCCGGGCACGCTCTTCCTGGCGGAGGCCTTCACGCGCCCCGCCATGATGCGCACCCTCGGCGCGATTGGCTTCGACCAGTCCTACACGTACTTCGCGTGGAGGACCGCCAAGGAGGAAATCGAGGAATACCTGCGTGAGGTCTCCGAAGAGACGGCGCACCTCATGCGCCCCGCCTTCTGGCCCACGACGCACGACATCCTCACCCCGCAGATGTGGGACGGTGGCACCGCGATCTTCGCGATCCGCGCGATGCTCGCCGCGCTCGGTGCACCCACGTGGGGCATCTACTCGGGCTACGAATTCGTGGAGAACGAGCCGCGCGGCACCTACCAGGAGCCCAACAACAACGAAAAGTACGAGTTCCGCCCCCGCCGCTGGCAGGACGCCGAGCCGATCGGCATCTCACGCCTGTTCACTCTGCTCAACGCCGCGCGAGCCAAGCACCCCGCGCTGCGCCAGCTCCACCAGATCCGCATCCACCCGACGTCCTCGGATCGCCTCATCGCGTTCTCGCGTCAGGTGCCCGGCAAGTTCACGTCGGACGGCAAGCCCGACACCGTCATCTGCGTGATCTCCCTGGATCCGCACAACGGCGTGGACGCCTCGGTCGAGCTCGATCTGGAGGCGATGGGCCTGGCCACCCCGGGTGGTCACATTACGGTCGTCGACGAGCTGGACGGACGCTCCTACGTGTGGGGCTCGTCCAACTGGGTGTCGCTGTCCCCCGTGACGCGCCTGGGCCACGTCTTCAAGGTCGAGCCCGCGCACTCTTCGCCCTGGGCGCAGGCCTAAGAAAGCTTGTGCGCCCGGCGCTACCACGTCACCGCGCCGGGCGCACGACACCCCTCCATAACCCCACCAATATGAGACCCGGCTCCCTTTTTTGCCGGTCAGACGTTAGACTTATCAGCACCAGTGAACTGAGCGGTTCACCCTTCTGGAGTAAGGAAAATCCATGAGCTTCGAACTTACGCCGATCCCGGTCAATGACGACATTCTCGACGCCGTTGCCTCAGGCTCCTACTACTCGCCCCACTCTGTGCTGGGCGCCCACCTCGGTGACGACGGCGTCACCATCCGAGTCGTCGCGCACCTGGCCGACGCGGTCGACATCATCACCCCCACCGGCGCCTACGCTGCGACGCACGAGCGCGGCGGCATCTGGGTCGCGGCCCTGCCCGGCAAGGAGATCACCGCCTACCGCGTGTCCATCACCTATGGCGAGGACACGATCGTGCGCGACGATCCCTACCGCTACCTGCCGACCCTGGGTGAGATGGACACCTACCTCATCTCCGAGGGCCGCCATGAGGACCTGTGGAAGGTTCTGGGCGCGCACGTGAAGACCTACACCGACGAGCTGGGTGAGACCACCGGTACCGCATTCGCCGTGTGGGCTCCCAACGCCCGCGCCGTGCGCGTCGTCGGCGAGTTCAACTACTGGGACGGTACGCAGACCTCCATGCGTTCGCTGGGTTCATCCGGCGTGTGGGAGATCTTCGTCCCCGAGGTCGGCGTTGGCGCCCGCTACAAGTTCGAGATCCAGGGCCCCGGCGGCAACTGGTTCGAGAAGGCCGACCCGATGGCCCGCGCCACCGAGATTCCCCCGGCCACAGCCTCGGTCGTCACCGACTACTTCCACGAGTGGACCGACCAGGAGTGGATGCAGGCCCGCCGTGAGCGCAACGTTCACGATGGCCCGATGTCCATCTACGAGGTCCACGCGGGCTCCTGGCGTCAGGGCCTGGGCTACCGCGAGCTGGCCGACGAGCTGGTCCCTTACGTCAAGCAGATGGGCTTCACGCACGTGGAGTTCATGCCGCTGGCCGAGCACCCCTTCGGTGGCTCGTGGGGCTACCAGGTGACCTCCTACTACGCGCCCTCCTCGCGCTACGGCACCCCGGACGACTTCCGCTACCTGGTGGACGCCTTCCACCGCGAGGGCATCGGCGTCATCCTGGACTGGGTCCCCGCCCACTTCCCCAAGGACGACTTCGCGCTGGCTCGCTTCGACGGCACCCCGCTGTACGAGGATCCGGACCCGCTGCGCGGCGAGCACCCCGACTGGGGCACCTACGTCTTCAACTTCGGCCGCCGCGAGGTGCGTAACTTCCTGGTCGCCAACGCCCTGTACTGGCTCGAGGACTTCCACATCGACGGCCTGCGCGTCGACGCCGTGGCCTCGATGCTGTACCTGGATTACTCGCGCAAGGACGGCCAGTGGCGTCCCAACCAGTACGGTGGCCGCGAGAACCTGGAGGCCATCGAGTTCATCCAGGAAGCCAACGCGACCGCGTACCGTCGTCACCCCGGCATCATCATGATCGCCGAGGAGTCCACGGCGTGGCCCGGCGTGACCGCCCCGACGTCCGGCGGCGGCCTCGGCTACGGCATGAAGTGGAACATGGGCTGGATGAACGACACCCTGCGCTACCTGAGCGAGGATCCGGTCAACCGCCGCTGGCACCACGGCGAGCTCACCTTCTCGCTGGTCTACGCCTTCTCCGAGAACTACGTGCTGCCGCTGTCGCACGACGAGGTCGTGCACGGCAAGGGCTCGCTGATTTCGAAGATGCCCGGCGACAAGTGGCAGCGCCTCGCGGGCCTGCGTTCGCTGTACGCCTACCAGTGGAGCCACCCGGGCAAGCAGCTCCTCTTCATGGGCCAGGAGATCGGCCAGGAGCAGGAGTGGAACGAGTCCTACTCCCTCGACTGGTGGCTGCTGGATCAGGAGGGCCACGCCGGCGTCGCTGCTCTGGTGGAGCGCCTCAACAAGATCTACGCGTCCTCCCCCGCCATGTGGGACGACGACTACACGGGCTTCGAGTGGATCGACGCCTCGGACGGCGACCACAACCTGATCTCCTACCTGCGTAAGGGCTCGGACGATGCGGGCAACCGCGAGGTCGTCGTGTGTATCTCGAACTTCGCCGGCAACCCGCACGAGGGCTACCGCGTGGGCCTGCCCTTCGGCGGCGAGTGGGTCGAGATCCTGAACACCGACTCCGAGGAGTTCGGCGGCTCGGGCGTCGTCAACGTCGGCACGATCATCGCCGAGGACACCCCGTGGAACGGCCGCCCGGTCTCCGCGTCGCTGCGCGTGCCGCCGCTGGGCGCCGTGTGGCTGGTGCCCGCCTCGCAGGTGCGCTGACGCCGTAGGCTGATACGGGTGAGGCCGGAGCAGGGATTCCTGCTCCGGCCTTCACATTGCCTAGTCGTTGTAGCTACAGCACATGGCGACGCATACGGGCGGCGTTTAAAAGCCAGCCCTCCCCCGATCGATCTGCCCTTGCAGCTTGATCAGTTCGCGCCTGGCCTCCGGGTCGGTCTCGCGGTTAATCTTCTTCGTCAGTTCGTTGTGCGTGGAATGCCATCCGTACCACACGACGACCGCAACGAAGACGACTGCGACGATGATCCATGCTGCCATGACGGGTGCCTCCTTGCACATTCGCTCATTAGCTCGACGGTATCACATGAGGAGCATTGCAAGGCGCGTGCGGGCCTTGGAGACCTCGGGCGTCGATCCCGCGACCCGGAAGAGGTCCAGGAGACGCAGGCGCAGCGCGTCGCGCTCCTCGTCATCCTTCGTAGTCGCCAACAGATCGAGCAGCACGTCGAAGGCTCCAGCGGCATCACCCGCAGCGAACAGAGCATCCGCACGGGCGGCAGGGTCATCCGTGTTCTGTTCGCCGTAAGCCCGCGCCGCGAAACGCACGCGGGACAGATGAGACTTCGCGGCCTCGTCACGCGGATTCAGCTCGATGACCTTCTCCCAGCCGGCGATGGCCTCGTCGAGGTTACCAGCGTCCTCGGCGGCCAGGGGCGCCTCGTGCTCGGGCGGGGTCGGGGCGACCGTGTCTTCCGCGGCCACGGCAATGCGTGTCGTGATGCCCATCTGCGCGGCGGCCTCGAGCACCTGCGTCACGATGGGAAGCACCTGTTCCTTCGCGGCTGCACCCTGGAACAGCGGAACGGGGCGCCCACCAACAAGAGCGACGACCGTGGGCACACCCTGGATCTGGAATGCCTGGGCGATCGCGGGAGCCTTGTCGATGTCGACCTCGACCAGCTGGAACTTGCCCGCCTGCTCACGCGCGATCTCCTCGAGCATGGCCAGTGTCGGCTTGGACTCGAGCGAGCGCGGAGACCACATGACCATGATGACCGGCACGGCCTGGGAGGTGGACATGACGTCCTGGAAGTTTTCCTCGTCAGTCGTGGTGATGAGCGGAATATGCAGGCCCTCCCCCGCTGCGGACGCGGGAGCCTCCGGGGCGGTGGGCGCGCTCGAACGTGCCGACAGGTCGACGGCTCCGTGCGAGTCTGCGGGCATGGGCGTCGTCTCAGATGCGGGGCGAGGGTCAGGCGTGGTCATGGTGTCCTCTTCGTCAAAACAGTTGGTGCTAGGAACGATGATATGCGTCGTCCCCACGACTCTAAGCCGCGGGGACGACGTGTGCGCTGTGGGTGAAAATCAGCCCGGGCTCGACGAAGGATCGAGGGCCACGGACACAATCGTGTATTCGCCGCCGACAACCTGCGGGGTTCCGCCCGCGGTCTTCGAGGGAATGCGCATGAGGACGGTGGCGATATATTCCGCGGTCGCAGTGCCTTCCACCGTCGTGCCGCCCGAGCTCATCGTCGCGGTCTTTCCACCCAGGTTCATGGTCGCACCCGCGACCGTGCGCTGGTAGGTCAGCGTGTACTTGAAGTTGGCGGCCACGAGAGCCGAGCCATCCTGCAGCACCAGGCCGGAGATCGGGTAGTCCGTCGCGGTTGCCGCGGCGGTCACGTTGCCGGCAGCGCTCACCGACGAGTTCAGGTCACTGACACCGGAGAGATAGGTCTTCGTGAAGTCGTCAGCGGGGAACTGCGACGTGTCCTGGGTGCCCGAGTTCAGCATCGTAATGTACTGCGCGAGAGCCGCCTGCGGGCTCACGACGAATCCCTCAGAATCACCGGTCACGTAGGCCGAGCCGGTGCCCACGGGAGGCAGGGTCAGCTGCGTACCACCGAGCAGACGAGCGTAGTTCGTCAGCTGATAATCCGAACGTGCCGAGTCCTGCACGAAGACCTGCAGAACGGGCAGGGCAGTCGTAGAGGACGCGGAGATGTTGAAAATCGCGCGCGGCCACGAATCGGAGTTCGTAATCGCCAGAGACGCCGGGGTGAAGTCCAGGGCCTGCGGGGCCTGACCCGAGGCCGTGGCCAGCGCGTACTGCGCGGTGCGATAGTCCAGCGCGCCCTGAGCGACGCGACCCGACAGGTCGGCTGCATTCAGCGATGCATCGGCCTTCGTCATGGCCTGCCCGGTTGCGTCAAGGACGGAGGAGATGCGCTCGAGGTCCAGATTCGCGGCGCTCTGCACCTCATCGCCCGACTGGGCGACGATCTCGTTCGAGCAGGCGCTGAGCCCCAGCGTCGAAGCCATGAGCAGGGCGGTTGCCGCCGCTGCGACGGTCCTTCTCTTCATCACTTGCCTTCCTGACGGTCCTTGAGCCAACCGGACATGATCGAGGTCCAGCCACCGGTCTTCGACGCGTCATCGTCGGGCGCCGAGGTCGGGGCGGCCGGCTCGGCGGCGCGGGGACGCGTGATCGGAATCAGGCCCGTGTTGAATTCCTGGCCATCCACGACGACGGTCTGCTCGCCGTTGTTGCGCGCTTCGCGCAGGGCGCGGCGCGAAGGCAGCGTGCGGCCACCGCGGATACCGGAGAGGTCAATAACACCGGTGTCGGTCGTGGCGCGCTCCGGCGGATCCTGATCGATCGGGCCGTTGTCGAGGCCGTGGCGTCCACGGCGCTCGAAGGTGTCCGTCAGCGGGTCGGGAACGTAATCGTCCTGAGGCACCTCGTTGCTCGCGGGCTCATTGCTTGCGGCCTCATCGGAGCTGTCGGCGGCCTCGGTCGCATCGTCTGTTTCGGACGGGGCAGCTTCACCGGCGGCTTCTTCTTCGGACGAGGCCCCGTCGGCGCCTTCTTCCTCGGCGGGCGCATTCTCGGCGGACTCATCGGCTGCGGGCGTGTAGACCGCAGCACCCCACTGAGCCTTCTCCTCGACGGGCATCGCTGCGGCGGCGTCGGTGGAAGAGTCGTTCGATACCGTGGCCTCGTCGGCCGCCGGAGGCTCCTCAACGGGAGCGTGCGCCGGGGCAGAGTCACGAGCGGCAGCCACGCGTTCAGCGACGGCCGCAGAGTTGATCGAGGAGGTCTCGAGGGAGTCAGCCTTACGGCGCTCTTCGATGCGGGCCTCGCGGATCTTGCGCAGGCGCAGGAGCTGCCAACGGGTGAGGAACAGGGCGAGGGCGATCAGCGCGAAGACACACGCGGCAAGGAACGCAATGATGGCGAGCGTGTTGGTCTGCTCGACCTTCCAGGTCAGCGTCAGCGTCAGGTCGCCGGGGCCGGCGGCCGACGCGGCAAGAGCGGAACGACCCGACGGAACGTTTTCGAGGTCCAGGCTCACGGTGCCTTCACCGCTGGCCTGCTTGAACCACATGTCGGAGGAGGCGAGCTGCTGCACGAGGTCGGCGGACGACGGCTCGGCAAGGGGCTGCGCACCGGACTGGACGCCCGACTGAGCCCCCGACTGGGCCGGGGTGGGCGACGGGATGCGAGACGGGCCAATCGCATCGTGCGACTCGGCCTTCAGCTTCGTACGGTCCGACTCCACACCGATAACCTCGGTGTAGGCGGCGTCGCCGATCCAACCCTTGACGTCCTGCGTGGTGCCGATGCTCAGCGTCACGGGTGCACCCGACTTCGACGTCGCGGTGACCGTCACGTCGTCCTTCACGATCGACAGCACGTTGCCACGCGTCATGATCAGATCGGTCGCAGACACGACCGACGAGACCTGATGCGTCGGCGGCCGCAGCACGGTCACACCGAGCAGCCCGACGAGCACGCATACGAGAGCCACAACGCCCATCGACGATGCCGCCACGTATCGCTTAAAGAGTTCCACGGTTGCTCCTCACGTCCAACACCCACACTGCGGGTATTCTTCAGCCTCCACTTTACGTGCTAACCCCGTTGACGGCCGAATTCGCACGCGGGGCAGTGATGCATCACATCCATACGTCACAGTGGACGCAGGCGTCGACGCCAGCACTCCGAGTGCCAGTGACGACGACCATCCACACCCTGAGGCAAGCCAAAAGGTGCTTCTTCGGGCCATGCGACGACATGCGCCGTCCCCGCAGGAATCGGACGCAAGCATGCAGGGCATGTGTAGTCCTTTGCCGAACCGGGCAGGCGGCGCACCTGATAATCGCCACCGTCGGGGCCGCGTTCCGTACGCGGCACGGAGGCGAGGCGGTCCATCTGCAATGGACGCGCCTCGCCCCACGGTCGTTTCTTGCTTCGCTTGCCTCTCACGCAACCACAGTGCCACGTCGCCAGACGCGGCGCACGGCGAGGTCAGAGTCGACCTCGACAATGTCAGCCTTCTTGCCGGGCGCAAGGGAGCCAATGGTGTCGTCGCCCAGGATCGTGGCGCCCTGGACGGAGGCCATGTACACGGCGTCCACGAGCGGGATGCCGCCGCGGGTAACGGCGACGCGCACGCAGTCCATGAGGTGTGCGGTGCCACCGGCAATGGCGTTCCCCTGCGCGAGGCGTGCAACGCCATCCTTGACGATGACGTCCTGGGGGCCGAGCGTGTACTGCCCGTCGGCCATGCCGGCGGCCGCCATCGCATCGGTGATGAGGACGACGTGCTCGCGGCCCACCAGCTCGTACACGTCACGCACGAGCGAAGGATCGACGTGGATGGAGTCGCAGATCAGCTCGGCGACAGCTCCGCCGCGAGCGGCATCAGAAAGGAACTCGGCGATTGGACCGGTGTCGCGGTGGTGCAGCGGGCGCATGCCGTTGAACAGGTGGGTGATCGTCGCGCGGGGGCCGCGCTTGGTCTCTACCTGCGCGAAACGCTCACGCGAGTAGGCCAGGGCCTCGCGAGCCTTCACCGAGTTGGAATCGGTGTGTCCCCACGACGGCAGCGCTCCCCCATCGATGAGGGCTTCGGCAACCGAGCCGGGTCCGTAGGCGCCCGGCTTCTCGGGGGCCAGCGTCATGGACAGCGCGTAGCCCTGGCAGTCCTCGATGAGGGTGCGCGTCAGGTCCGCGTCGGGATCGACGATAAACGTCGGATCCTGGGCGCCGCAGCGTTCGTGGGAGACGAATGGCCCTTCGAAGTGGATGCCGGCGAGCTCATCGGCCTTCGCCAGCTCGGCCAGGGTCTTCGCGCGCGCACGCAGCACCTCGGCGGAGGCGGTCACGCAGGATGCGACCAGGGAGGTCGTGCCGTGACGGCGATGCTCGAGGACCGCAACGAGGGCTTCCTCGGCGGTCTCGGCGTTGGGGAAGGACTCTCCGCCGCCGCCGTGACAGTGCACATCAACGAGGCCGGGCAGGTAGGTCGCATCGCTGGCCTCGGGCGCCTCGCCCTCGTACTCGGAAACGGGACACACACGGGTAATAGTCGCGCCGTCGAACTCGATGATTCCATCCTCAACGACGGTATCTTCGAGGACCAGACGGCCACGCAACACAGAAGTAGTCATGCATTAATTGTGGCACACCTGACACATCACTGCTGCGTCTCAGACAACCATTTCTCCCAGTCATCGAACGCTCGTCGCGCTGATTCCTCATAGGTCCCGCAGCCGTCGGCGGTCACAACCTGGCTACCGGGGGCGCGCACGGCAACCAAGCGTCCACCTGCGACAGCAATCGGACGGAACATGCCGTTCTTCGCCGGGCAGATCAAAGCCTCGCCCGCCTCGTCCGTCAGGCAGGAGCGGTCCTTGTAGCCGACATGTAACTCATCAAATGAGGGCAGCGCGAGCATCGCCTCCGCCTCAGCGCGGAAGTCTTCCACGAGATCTGCGAGATCTGCGCGAGCCAGACCGGCTCCATATTCCGCAAGAGGAAGACCTATACTCTCCCCCGCCACGCGCGCCCCGGCCAACGCTCGGCGCGCTTCGGTGAGAGTCAACCCGGTCCACCTAGCCAGGTCCGCCTCGTCGATGGGACCGTGCCCCCAGGCGTAACGCGCTGCCAGGACCGCGAGGGCTTCTTCGTGCCCGGGCTCTCCTTTCGCGACCCCGGGGGCGGCCGGAAGTGAGCGCGCGTCAACGATCAGGTGTTCACCCGCGCGCACGGGCCCCGCGGTAAGCACACCGTCCAGGTTCAGGCGCATGATGAGGTGGCGACGCCGTAGCCCGTCCTGCGCGGAAGAAGTCGTCACCGTATCGATCCCCCTACTACCCCACGCCTCGACAAGCTCGGCGCGGCTCACTCCCTGGGGTGAGGTATCCAGCAGGTCACACGCAACCTGCGCCGCACGTTCGACGAGAGCATCGGTGAGGCCCAGAGAAAGCGCCTGGCGTTCCCACGCCGCACGCCGGTGACGCAGCAGACGGCGCAGCCAATGGTGGTCACGGGCGCTCGTCACGTGAATGGTGCCGCGCATCGGCCAGGAGCGAACCAGCTCACCACGTGCGAATGACTCCTCGACGCGAGCGCGCGACACTCCCGCGCAGCGCACGCCAATCGCCCACGGGATCGCGCTCGCCTGCTGACCTTGCAGTGCCGCCAGATTCTCAACGGTGTCCAGCGGCGAACGCGCCGCGGTCGCAGGGACGAGTCCTTGGGCGATGATTCTCCCCAGGCTCACACGACGGGATGCCTCCATCAGAACAGACGAGACTCGGGGTCATCCACCCCGCGCATCGCGTCGTAGTCGAGTACCACGCAGCGGATACCGCGATCCTCGGCGAGGGTGCGCGCCTGCTTGGTGATCTCCTGGGCTGCGAAAATACCGGTCACATCGCCGAGGAGCGCATCGCGCCCCAGCAGCGACAGGTAGCGCGTCAGCTGCTCAACGCCATCGATGCCGCCCCGGCGCTTCACCTCGATCGCCACGTGATTGCCGTCGGCGTCGCGCACCATGAGGTCCACCGGGCCCACGGGCGTGGGGAACTCGCGGCGCACCAGCTCCCAGCCGTCGCCAAGGATCTGGGGCACCTGCTCCGCGAGTAGCTCCTGCAGGTGCGCCTCGACGCCATCCTTCACGAGGCCGGGATCCACACCCAGATCCTCGGTGACATCCGCGATGATCTCGTGGATGCGGATGATCAGCTTGTCGTCAGTCTTGTCGGCCTGAACCGTCCAGACCTGCTCGACGCCTTCCTCGTCCTCGCCGGGTTCCCCCATGGAAACCGTGCAGGGAGCGGTCATCCAGTTAAGCGGCTTGTAGGAACCGCCCTCGGAATGGATGAGGACAGAGCCGTCACCCTTGAGCATGATGACGCGCTTAGCGGCATCCAGGTGGGCACTCAGACGACCGGAATAATCAACGGTGCAGGAAGCAATAACAATACGCACCCCGCGAGCTTACCAATCCTGCTCAGACCAGGCGCGGAGGACCGGACTCCACCCAGGAGACCAATCCGTTATATGTCAAGCGTTCTACGGCCACCTCGTAACGATGGTCACCATACGCCAGTCGCACCTCGACGACGGAACCGTCGGCCGAGTGCGCAATCGGGGCCGAGACCTCCATGCCCCGACGAGGGATCGAATACACCGGCTTAAAGGTCAGCCCCACCAGCCGATACCAGGACAGCTCCTCGACGCCATACACGCCAATGCCAGCCGTCCAGCCAGAGTGAACGTCCGGGCGCGACCAACAGCGGAAAGCACCCAGACGCGAAACGATCCTGCGGGCGCGCACATTCATGTACACCCACAGGATCGCCCCGACGCACGCGAGGAGAACCGCACACCAGATCACAATCGTCATCAGGCTCATGAGGTCCTCCTCGCGCTGCGTCGAATTACTGTTCTGCCACTGTAGCGTGGTCGGCCACGACCGTGACGAAATCCGAGTCGACTGAGGCAAATCCCCCAGTGACCTGGAAAGACACGACCTCGTGCGCGCGGGACACCGTCACAGTTCCCTCGCTCAGCTGGGCGAGGAGCGGCTGACGGCCCGGCAGGACACCGAGGCTTCCGTCGACCGTCGGAAACTGGACGGACGCGGCCGCGCCGTGCCACAGGCGTCCCTCGTGGGAGACGACCTCAACCTGCAAGGACTTGCCCGATGCCATCAGGCTTCCTTGGCCAGCTCGTGAGCGTTGCGCTCCAGGTCATCGATGCCACCGCAGTTGTAGAACGCCTGCTCCGGAACATCGTCGTAGTAGCCCTCGGCGATACGCTTGAACGCCTCAATGGTCTCCGACAGCGGCACGGTCGAGCCGGGCACGCCCGTGAACTTCTCGGCCATGTACATGTTCTGCGACAGGAACTGCTCGATGCGGCGAGCACGCGCGACGGTGACCTTGTCGTCCTCGCTCAGCTCGTCGACGCCGAGGATGGCGATGATGTCCTGCAGCTCCTTGTTCTTCTGCAGGATGGCCTTGACGTGCGTGGCGACGTCGTAGTGCTCGCGACCGACCAGGGCCGGGTCGAGGATACGCGAGGTCGAGGCCAGCGGATCCACGGCGGGGTAAATACCCTTGGCCGCAATCTCACGGGAGAGCTCGGTCGTCGCATCCAGGTGGGCGAAGGTCGTCGCCGGGGCCGGGTCGGTGTAGTCGTCGGCGGGAACGTAAATCGCCTGCAGCGAGGTGATCGAGTGGCCACCGGCCGACGTAATGCGCTCCTGAAGCAGACCCATCTCGTCAGCCAGGTTGGGCTGGTAACCCACGGCCGAGGGCATGCGGCCCAGCAGCGTGGAAACCTCGGAGCCCGCCTGGGTGAAGCGGAAGATGTTGTCGATGAACAGGAGGACGTCCTGGTGCTGGACATCGCGGAAGTACTCCGCCATGGTCAGGCCCGTCAGGGCGATGCGCAGACGCGTGCCCGGCGGCTCGTCCATCTGGCCGAAGACGAGGGCGGTCTTGTCGAAGACGCCCGCCTCTTCCATTTCACCGATGAGGTCGTTGCCCTCACGGGTACGCTCACCGACGCCGGCGAACACGGAGACGCCGCCGTGGTCCTGGGCCACGCGCTGGATCATCTCTTGGATGAGGACAGTCTTACCGACGCCCGCACCGCCGAAGAGGCCAATCTTGCCACCCTGCACGTAGGGGGTCAGCAGGTCGATGACCTTGATGCCGGTCTCGAACATCTTGGTGCGTGCCTCGAGCTGGTCGAAGGCCGGGGGCTGACGGTGGATCGGCCAGCGCTCGGTGACCTCGAGGGTCTCGCCTTCTTCAAGGTTCAGCACGTCGCCGGTCACGTTGAACACGTGGCCCTTCGTGACGTCGCCAACGGGCACGGTGATCGGGGCGCCGGTGTCGGTGACGGGGGCGCCACGCACGAGGCCGTCGGTCGGCTTCAGCGCGATGGTACGCACGAGGTTGTCACCGAGGTGCTGGGCAACCTCGAGGGTCATCGTGAAGGTCGACTCGCCCTCGCCCTGGCCTGCGAGGTTCACCTCGACGGTCAGCGCGTTGTACAGCGGCGGGATGCGGTCCGGGGGAAACTCGACATCGACGACAGGGCCGACGACGCGTGCGACGCGTCCCTCGGCGATTGCATGTGTATCAGTCATGGTGTTACTCCGTGTCTCGAAGGGCTTAGCTCGCGTTAAGAGCGTCGGCCCCGCCCACGATTTCGGTGATTTCCTGGGTAATTTCCGCCTGGCGGGCCGAGTTCGCCAGACGCGTGTACTTGGTGATGAGCTCGTTCGCGTTGTCCGTCGCGGTGTGCATGGCGCGCTGGCGCGATGCAAGCTCGGACGCTGCCGACTGCAGGAGCACGTTGTGGATACGCGCCTCCACGTACAGGGGAAGAAGCGTGTCCAGAACAGCTTCCGCAGACGGAATAAACTCGTATTCCGGCTGGGCCAAGGACGGATCGTCCGCGAAGCCGCGTTCGGTGGCGCGCTCCTCGTCTGATTCGGGGGCGTCCACAACCGTCAGCGGCAGCATCTGGCGTACCTCGGGCACCTGACTCATCACGGTCTTGAAGCGCGTGTACACGAGGTGCAGCGCGCCAACGCCCGTATCCGGGTCCGGGTCCAGGAAACGTTCGAGCAGCACGTTCGCCATCTCACGCGCGGTCTCGGGGGACGGAGAATCCGACTCCCCTTCCCACTCGCGTTCGATGTCAACGCCGCGGAAGCGGAAGTACGCCGAGGCCCTGCGACCGAAGGTGTAGACGACGGGCTCGTAGCCGTCCTCACGCAGGTCCGCGATGAGTTTCTCCGATTCGCGCAGGATGGTCGCCGAGTAGGCTCCGGCCATACCGCGATCCGATGCCACGACCAGGATGGCCACGCGATTGGTATCCTCGCGTTCCTCGGTCAGCGGGTGGTCGAGGTCCGTGTGGACCGCGACCGCCGCGACCGCCTGGGTCAGGGCCTTTTCGTAAGGCCCCGCCTCGGTGGCAGCGCGCCGCGCCGCGCCAATGCGAGACGCAGCGATCATCTCCATGGCGCGGAAGACCTTCGCGAGCGTCGTCGTCGAGGCGATACGCTGCTTGTAGATCCTCTGCTGTCCACCCATCGCTTAGGCCTTCTCGCTCGTGCGACCGCGCGAAATTTCCTCGCGGGTGCGCTCAGCCACGACCTCGCCGTCCTCGAGTCCGGCGGCGCCACGTCCGGCGCTGATCCACTGGTGGTGGAACTCCTCGACGGCGTTCTTGAGCGCCTCCTCCGTCTCGGAGGTCAGGTCGCCGGTCGCCGCGATCGTATCGAGCACGGTGGAGTTCGCGTGGAGGTGGTCGAGCAGGCCTCGCTCGAAGCGCAGGACGTTCTCGACCTCAATGTCATCGAGGTAGCCCTTGGTGCCCATCCAGATCGAAGCGACCTGGTCTTCCATCGCGTAAGGCGTGGACTGAGGCTGCTTGAGCAGCTCCATGAGGCGCTCACCGCGGGTCAGCTGACGACGAGTCGCCGCATCCAGGTCGGAAGCGAACATGGCGAAGGCGGCCATCGAGCGGTACTGCGCGAGCGTCAGCTTGAGCGTACCAGCGACCTTCTTCATGGCCTTGGGCTGGGCCGCGCCACCAACACGGGACACGGAGATACCCACGTCGACGGCAGGACGCTGATTCGAGTTGAACAGGTCGGACTGCAGGAAGATCTGGCCGTCGGTGATCGAAATGACGTTGGTCGGGATGTAGGCCGACACGTCGTTCGCCTTGGTTTCGATGATCGGCAGGCCGGTCATCGAACCGCCACCCAGGGCGTCCGAGAGCTTCGCGCAACGCTCCAGCAGGCGGGAGTGCAAGTAGAAGACGTCGCCGGGGTAGGCTTCGCGGCCCGGCGGGCGACGCAGCAGTAGCGACACCGCACGGTAGGCCTCGGCCTGCTTGGACAGGTCGTCGAAGACGATGAGGACGTGCTTGCCCTGGTACATCCAGTGCTGGCCAATGGCGGAACCCGTGTAGGGGGCCATGTACTTGTAGCCGGCGGGGTCCGAGGCCGGGGAGGCCACGATGGTCGTGTACTCCATAGCGCCAGCATCCTCGAGCGTGGAGCGCACGGATGCGATGGTCGAGCCCTTCTGGCCGATCGCCACGTAGATGCAACGCACCTGCTTGTTCGGGTCGCCGCTCTTCCAGTTCTCGCGCTGGTTGAGGATCGTATCAAGGGCGATCGCGGTCTTGCCGGTCTTGCGGTCACCGATGATCAGCTGACGCTGGCCGCGGCCAACCGGGATCATCGAGTCGATGGCCTTCAGGCCGGTCGCGAGGGGCTCGTGGACGCTCTTACGCGCCATCACGCCGGGGGCCTGCAGTTCGAGCGCGCGGCGCCCGTCCAGGTCCGTGATCTCGCCGAGGCCGTCAATCGGGCGGCCGAGCGGGTCTACCGTGCGACCCAGGTAGCCGTCACCGACGGGAACCGAGAGAACCTCGCCCGTGCGGTGCACGACCTGGCCCTCTTCGATGCCGCCGAAGTCACCGAGGACGACGGCGCCGATCTCGCGCTGGTCGAGGTTCATGGCCAGGCCCAGCGTCCCGTCCTCGAAACGCAGCAGCTCGTTCGCCATGGTGCCGGGCAGGCCCTCGACGTGCGCGATACCATCGGCCGTTTCGATGACGTGACCCACCTCTTCGGTGGCCACGTCCGCCGGACGGTAGGACTCCATAAAGGAGTCCAGTGCTCCGCGGATTTCCTCCGGGGAGATGCTGAGGTCAGCCATGAGGATTCCTAACTAGGTAAAAGAAATTAATGTGTGTACGAGAAGTGCTAGCTGGCGATCGCGTCGCGCGCTGCACTGATGCGACTGGCCAACGAGGCGTCGATCGCGGTCATGCCCGCGCGCAGACGGAAGCCGCCAATGAGCTCAGGATCGACCGAGATCGCCAGGTCAACGGGCGTGCCGTAGCGCTTCGTCAGGATCGTGCGCAGGCGCTCGACCTGCGCATCGCTCATCGTCGAGGCCGTGGCGACCGTGACGAAGAGGCGGTCCTGCATGGTTGCGGCCCACTGAGCGTAGCGACGCAGGTTGTGCAGCAGACGACCGTGGTTCGATCGGCCAACAGCACGGCGCACGAGGCGCATTGTCCAGACGCTGATGCACTCGCCAAAGAGCTTGGTTGCGATATCCCCGCGCTCGTGAGAGTTGCCCTTGGACGTATCCGACAGGCGCACGCGCACCTCGCGGTTGTGTGCCAGGAAGTAGCGGACCTGGAACAGCTCCTCGCGGACCTGATCGAGGGCATTGTGAGCACCCGCAGCATTGAGCACGCCAAGGATGCCGAGCACCTCGAGCGTGTCCGCCACATCCGCCGGATGACGCCAGTGGTCGGCGACGACCGCATTCACGACGGACAGCGTCGCAGCCGTCACGTGCGAAGCGAACGCGGTGGAGGCGAGCCCCTGCTTATCTGCGACCGACCGCGCCGGGTCGGTCGCTGCACGCGCGAGACGAGTGTTCTCCTTGAACAGGTCGGCCAGGCCGAAAAAATCCTCGGCAACCCGCATTGGGTCGGTGCCGGGTGTGGCCAGGGCCGCCGCCAGCTCCTTCGCGAAGGGGACGGACTCGATCGTGCGCATCTGTGTCATCGCTTCTCCTCGACCCGGGCGCTGTCGGCCTCGAGCTCGTCAAGGAAGCGATCGACCACGCGAGAAGTCAGGGCCGTGTCGGTGAGGTGCTCACCGATGATCTTCTCTGCCAGCTCGGAGGCGAGCAGACCCACCTCGGAACGCAGGGAGATCTGCGCAGCCTGCTTCTCGGCGAGGATCTGACGCTCGGAGGCCTCGAGAATACGGTTGGCCTCGCTGGTTGCCTCGTGACGCGCGGCGGCCACGATGGCCTTCGCTTCGTCGTTGGCGCGCTCACGGATGGTGTGCGCTTCAGCGTGAGCCTCTCGAATGATCTCCTCGCGCTTGAGCGCAGCGGCAGCCTGATCGGCCTTCGCTTGCTCGGCGGCGCCGAGTCCCTCCTCGATCTTCGCAGCGCGCTCGTCCATCGTCTTGTAGATGCGAGGCAGCGCGTAGCGTCCGACGAGGAGCAGGACGATAAGCAGAACGAGAGCCGACCAGAAAATCTCGTACAGCGGCGGCAGGATGACGGCGAGGCCGCCGACCTCCTGGTCCGACGCGGCGACAATCTGGTGCATGGCGATCACTTAACGATGAGCGGCAGAACGAAGCCGATGAGGCCGAGGGCCTCGACCATGCCGGCGCCGATGATCATGTTGGTGAAGAGACGGCCGGCAACCTCGGGCTGACGGGCGGTCGCTTCCTGGGTCTTGCCGACCATGAGGCCGATGCCGAGGCCGGGGCCCAGGGTGGCGAGGCCGTAGCCGATGTAGGCGAATGCTGCGGTTCCCATAGTGGTTTCCTTCTGTTAGTAACGCCGGGTGGCGTTGGGGGTCAGTGATGTTCGACGGAAAGCTTGATGTACACGGTCGACAGGATCGTGAAAATGTACGCCTGCAGGAAGGCAACGAAGACCTCGAAGCCCGTCATGACAAACATGGCGGCACCGGTCAGCGCGGACGCGGCAGACAGGACGGAGAGCTCGTGGAGCAGAATCGCCGTTCCAAAGTAGGTCATACCCAGCAGGAGGTGGCCCGAGATCATGTTGCACAGAAGACGCAGGGTCAGCGTGACGGGGCGAACGATAAAGTTCGAGAGGAACTCGATGGGCGTGATCAGCAGATACATGGGGACGGGCAGTCCCGGCGGGAAAAGCTGCGAGGAAAAGAAACCGCCGACGCCCTGCTTGGAGATACCCGCACCGATGAAGGTCACGTACGTAATGAGCGCGAAGACCATCGGGACGGCTACGACCGACGAGGCCGCGATGTTGATGCCGGGGATGATGCCCGCAATGTTCATCGACAGGACGCCAAAGAACAGGAAGCCAATGAAGCCGGAGAACTTGCGACCGGTCTTGGGGCCAAGCATGTCGAGAGCAACATTGTCGCGAATGTAACCGGCGAGCCCCTCGATGACCATCTGTCCGCGGGTCGGCACCAGCTGAGGCTTGCGCGCGACTGCAACGAGAATCAGCGAGATGACCAGGCCCATGATGACGCGGGCGAGAGTCAGTCGGTTGAACTCGAAGAACGTTCCCTCACCGAAAATCACGGTCGGGAAAAAGTCCCCGAGGGCCGGCTGGTGGGGGTGCTGCGTGAACGCAGGGTAGGCGGTGAGTGCGATGACGATGAGAAGGATCGCGAGGCTCACCCAATACCAACGCGGCTTGGACGCGGTGCGGCGAGCAGGCGCGTGATCGGACACTGAATGTGCCTCCTTCATCTCAACTCCATTGGTTTGTGTCTGCTGCCGGGGCAACTCAACCATTCTATACAGAGAAGGGGCCGCCTAGCGCGCGCAAGGGTTACTGAGTGTCGCTCGGCGCGTCCACGTTCATCGTGCGCTTGCGCATCATGACCATCATCTCGACCGTCGAGGACACGATAATCGCGATGATCGTGGCGATTGCGGCCACCCGGACGTCCATGCCCAGGGCGCGCGGAACATACAGTCCGATGGCCAGCAGAGCGATCTTCGCCGCGTATCCGCCGGTCACCCATCCGATGAAGTGGGAGGGCGAGCGCAGAGCGCGCGAGGTGAAGAACCACTGCGCGCCGCAGATGATGACGACCATGACAACAGCGAGCAGGTAGCTCATGCGGAAACCTCTTCGTGGGCGGGGTCTTCCTTGGGGAATTCACGGGTGGTGACAGCCACACCGATTGCTGCCGCAATGATGGCGACGAGCGCGACGCTCCACCACTCGAACACGAGGAGCCCGACTGCGGGGACGCAGACGATGGCGGTCCACATCCACAGGATCGCAACGACCCCGCGGTGAGAGTGCCCGGCAACGAGGAGACGGTCGTGGAAGTGGGAGCGGTCGGCAACGAAGGGGCTCTTGCCTCGGCTCATGCGGCGAATCGAGGTGACGACCAGGTCGAGGACGGGCATGAAGATGACCGACAGCGGCAGGATGAGCGGCAGCGCGGACACGATCATCTGCTGGCGTCCGAGCAGCGAGGGATCGATCTTGCCGGTGACGATGATGCCGGCGGCAGCCAGGACGAGGCCCATGGTCTCCGCTCCCCCGCCCATCATGATCGAGGAGGGGTGGAAGTTGAACCAGAGGAAGCCTGCGCACACTCCGAGCAGCGCGATCACGATGAGGCTAGCGGTCGTCGCGTAGGAGGCCGCGCCCATGAGCCGGGTGACGATGTAGGAATAGACGAAGAAGGACCCCGCACCGATCGCGATCATGCCGGAGGCCAAGCCGTCAAGTCCGTCGATGAAGTTGACGGCGTTCATGATGCCGACAATAAAAAAGACGGAGACGAAGAGCCACAGTCGGGAGGATCCGAGCGTCAGGCCGAAAATCGGGAACGAGGCCAGCTGCACCCCGCCGAAAGCCATACCACCCGCGATCAGCACCTGACCGCCGAGCTTGGCCATCCAGTCCAACTCGATGATGTCATCGATGATGCCGAGGATGCACATGGCACCGGCACCGGCCATGACGGCCCACGGGACCGTGGTGGTAAAAAGTGGCGCCATGTAGGGGATCCGCGAGGCAAGCAGCATCGTGATGATCAGTGCGATCGTCATCGCGACGCCGCCGAGGCGCGGAATCGGTGTCTTCTGGATGTCACGCCCACGCACGGGCGGCAAGATGTTGAACCGCAAGCACGCCCAGCGCACAGCCGGGGTCAGCAGGATCGTCAGGGCCATCGCAATGGCACCCAGCAGCAGGTAGACCTTCACGAAGCAGCCCCTTCGACGGGGGCGATGGGCACGCCAGCGGCGGCGCTGAGGTCATCCAGGGAGATGGTCCCGAGGCGGAGAGCCCGGGGCGCATCGTGCGCGAAGTCAACGATTGACGAGGCCGTGGAACCTTGTGTGGGGCCACCGTCGAGGTAGGCGGACACGCGTGTTCCGAAGTATCCGACGGCCTGCTCGACCGAGGTCGCGGGAGGCTGACCGGTCAGGTTCGCGGAGGTGACGGCCATTGGTCCGAAGTCATGCAGGAGGCGCAGGAGGGCCGACTGGTTCGGCATGCGCACCCCGATGGTGCCGCCGGTTTCACCCAGGTCCCACCCGAGGTCGGGGCGGGCGCGCAGGATGAGGGTGAGTCCGCCGGGCCAGAAGGCACGCGCAAGGGCGCGGGCGGCCTCGGGCACATCGACGCACAGCGAGTCGATCGCGTCGACGGACGCGACGAGCACGGGCGGCGGCATCTGCCGTCCGCGGCCCTTGGCAGCCAGGACTGCGGCGACGGCTTGAGGGTTGGCAGCGTCCGCGCCAATGCCGTAGACGGTGTCCGTGGGTACGACGAGGAGATGGCCGTCGCGCAGCTCCCGCTGGGCGCGCGCTTGGTCAGCCTCACTCAGGGAAGGAACGGCGCTCAGGATCGTCTCAGTACTCATCGTGTTCATTGTGTCACGGATGCGGTGGGCTTCGTCGATTCGGGCGCGCGGGCGCTCAGGAAACGACGCCTGCCAGCCAGGTCGGGCAGCGTCGTAATATCCGTCATCCCCAGCTCGGCGGCGAGCGCCGCCATGGCCTCTTCCTGCGTGGGCGAGTGTTCCATCAGTAGGACGCCACCGGGGCGCAGGAGGGTGAGGGCGCGTCGCGCGACGCGCGCGGGGATCTCGGTCCCGTCCGGGCTTCCCCCGTACAGGGCGACGTGGGGGTCGGCACTGGCCTCGGGCTGCGTGGGCATCTCATCGGCGGGAACGTAGGGCGGGTTGGTGACGACGACGTCGACCATCCCGTCCAGGTGCGCGAGCGTGGCTGGATCCGTCGCGTCGCCTCGCTCCAAATGAAGGCAGGGAACGCCCACGGCGTCACGGTTCTGACAGGCCAGGGCGAAGGGCTCGGCTTCCTTCTCAACTGCCCATACCTCGGTGCGGGTGGTCTCGATGGCCACCGCCAGCCCGATCGCGCCGGAGCCGGCGCACAGGTCGACGACTCGAGCCTCACCGCGGCGGGAGACGACCGACATGGCCTCGTCAATCGCGAGGCCGGCAAGAACCTCGGTCTCCGGGCGCACGACGAACACACCGGGGCGAGCGGCCAGGGTCAAGCCACGGAAGAACATGCGACTCGTGACGTGCTGAAGGGGAATACGCAGGGCCCTCTCCCCCACCGCCGAGCGCAGTTTCTCGGCCTGGTCCTCGTTCAGCTCCGCCGGCAGTTCCCACTGGGACGAGGCGTCACACGCCCACTCGAGCAGCTCACGCACGTCCGCATCGACCGAGTCGATGCCGGCCGTCGTCAGGCGTTCGCGTGCCCACGCACGCGCGTCCGTGATGGACCACGTCCCCATGTCTCCTCCAATCATGACTGAGCGGCGGCAGCCAGGCGCTCAGCCTCATCAGCTTCCTGCAGCGAAGCGATGACGGCATCGAGCGCGCCGGACAGGACCGCGTCCAGGTTGTGAGCCTTGAAGCCCGTGCGGTGATCCGCGATGCGGTTCTCCGGGAAGTTATAGGTGCGGATGCGCTCCGAGCGATCCACGGTGCGCACCTGGGACAAACGCTGGGCCGAGGCCTCGGCTTCCTTCTTCGCCCTCGCCTCGGCGGCCAGTCGCGAGGCCAGCACGCGCAGCGCGGCCTCCTTGTTCTGCAGCTGCGACTTCTCATTCTGCATCGAGACGACGATGCCCGAGGGAATGTGCGTGATGCGCACGGCGGAGTCGGTCGTGTTGACCGACTGGCCGCCGGGGCCGCTGGACCGGTAGACGTCGATGCGCAGATCGTTCGGGTCGATGACGATCTCCTCGTCGTCCTCGATCTCCGGCATGACGAAAACGCCTGCGGCGCTCGTGTGAATACGGCCCTGCGACTCGGTGACGGGGACGCGCTGCACGCGGTGCACGCCACCCTCGTACTTCAGGTGCGCCCACACGCCCTCGTCGGGAGCGGGCGTGCCCTTCGCGCGGATCGCGAGCGTGATGTCCTTGAAACCGCCGAGCTCCGTGTGGGTCGCGCTCATCTCGGTGACGCTCCAGCCGTGCGCTTCCGCGTAGCGGGCGTACATGCGGGCCAGATCGGAGGCGAACAGAGCGGATTCTTCGCCGCCTTCACCCGCCTTGATCTCAAGGATGACGTCCATCGCATCCTCGGGGTCGCGGGGAGCCAGAATCTTCACGAGCGCCTCGTGGGCAGCCGCTTCCTCTTCCTCGAGGGCGGGAATCTCGTCGGCGAAGGAACGATCTTCGGCGGCCAGCTCTCGGGCGGCCTCGAGGTCTCCCGAGGCGGAGGAGAGCCTATCGGCAGCAGCCTTCACGCGGCCAAGCTCGGCGTAGCGTCGGCCGACTCGGCGCATCAGCTGCGGGTCCGCCAGCGTCTGGGGATCCGCCATCTGCGCCTCGACCTGCTCGTATTCCTGCAGCAGGGGGCCCAGGGCACCGAGTTCATCCGTCGCGGCCACGATTCACCACTTCCTTCGTTCCATACAGTTGACAAAGCGGCGGCGCCGTCGGCCATAGGGCCAACGACACCGCCGTTGAGCTAGCCGCTCACCCTCACTTGGAGGGGCGCACGCGCTTGCCGTAGCGAGCCTCGAACTTGGCGACGCGGCCGCCGGTGTCGAGGATCTTCTGCTTGCCCGTGTAGAACGGGTGGCAGGCCGAGCACACGTCCACGCGCATCTCACCGGAGGTGATGGTGGAACGGGTGTGGAACGAGTTGCCGCACGTACAGGTCACGACGG
Organism: Schaalia odontolytica; assembly: GCF_002847525.1. Lineage (GTDB taxonomy): Bacteria > Actinomycetota > Actinomycetes > Actinomycetales > Actinomycetaceae > Pauljensenia > Pauljensenia odontolytica_B. The sequence goes on from NZ_PKKM01000005.1 coordinate 169,044, forward strand.
TGTCCACGTATTCGGGGTGAATACCCTGCTTCATGGAGTTTCTCCTGGATCGTTTGGTGCCCCGGGTCCGGACATGCAGCGTCCCCCGCATCTGGCGGGGACTCGCCTTCCAGCGCGCCAACAAGCGCCTGGGGCATGCCGGTGAACCGGTAAGCCGACACGACATTATCGCACACGCCCCCACCCCCTTCAACGAGGGAAGGCCCCCGCAGGCGTGACATCGGCTATGGGCGGACACCGAGCACGGAGCTCAGCGTGTGCGCCCGCGCGGACCGAGGTTTGCGGCCGACGTCAGGTAGTTCGCCTGAGAGGGGCCGTACCGCGAGGTCCCGTCCCACACGAGGTAGCGGTGGAGGTATGCGGGAGGCACGTAGAGCTGCGCGCCAAACGCCGTGAAGAGCGCGGTGGAGTGGGCCGCACTCCCCTTGAGGTTGATACCCGCGCTGTTTGCAGTCAGCCGTATCGCCTGGCCGGGGTTGTAGGTGTACGTCACGCCGGCGATCCGGTACGCGCCGAGGTAGCGCGTCTCGTTGGTGCGCAGCTTCTCCCCCGCGCCCTTCCTCCAGCGCTTGTAACGCCTCTGCCCAATCATGGACGTGTCGGCACCGAGAGCCGCCTCGATGAGGCGCACGAGGCGCACCCTGGCCTCGTCGGCGATCCGATCGAGCTGCGTGAGTGCATCGGCGGGATCCATCTGGGCGCGCTCGAGGCTCGCCCCCAGGTCGTTGACGGCCAGGCGCTGCTCATCGAGCCACAGTATGAGGGATGATGCCATGCTGAGAACCATCGGCTCCTTGCTGCGCCTCTGGACAGTTTGCGTGATGGTCTCAACGACGGTCAGGTCCTCGAACACCGGCCCCAGCTCGTTGTCCCACACCCTGCGCCAGGCAGGAGTCAGCTCGAACAGATCGCACGCGGCCATCATCGCGGCGTGGGCGTCCATCAGAGCGTGGAAATCCCCCACGATCATCGCTGTTTCCCGAGCCGTTGCGGCGCTCAGCGAAGCGAGGAACGGAATCGAAGCCTCCGCAGCGATACGAGCGCGCAGACTGTCGCGCTCGTACCGAGCTGCCTCGAGGCGCGCAGTCAGACCTCGGTCGTAGCGCCCGGCCCCGAGGAGTGGAAGAAAGGCATGCTCCACCTCCAGGTGACGTTTCTCCAGACCACCCCACTCCTCGGCCGCCCGCCGCATGTTCTCGCGGGCGAGACGTCGCAGCATCCACCCCCGCACCCACACGACGATCCCCGCGATCGAGGCTGCCCACGCGTACCAGGGTGGCCACACGAGGCTCTGCGGAAGTTCAACGGCGGACGCCATAGCAAACCACGCCGGGGTTGCGAGGAACAGGAGCAGACCCGCCACAATCCGCAGGAAGCCGCGCAGACTGCGCCACGTTGTCGTGGGGCGTTCTGGAGCCTGAGTGAGCGCGCCTGGCGCTATCGATGTCATGGCTCCACTCTGGCACGGATAGCACTCAATTGCCGGGTATCGCTCCACGTCTCAGAAGGACGAGGACGAGCCCGATCCTGAGAAGCCACCCGAAGAGGAACCGTAGTTCGCGCTCGACGTACTCGACGAGGAACTGCCGCTAGAGATCACGTATTCGTCGAGGTACAGGGGCCTCACGTAGATGTAGCTGTCGTAGTCTTTGAAACGACTCGACGTGTTGGCCCGGTATGCCGCGAGGTTAACACCGGCGGAGTTCGCGGTCAGTCGAATCGTCGACGCGGGGTTGTACTCGTGCGTAGCACCCTCGCTGAGGTAGGAGCCGTTGTAGAACATCTCGGCTGCATTCACGAGTTCGGCTGGGGGGCTCTGCCACCTGGCATACCGCTGCTTCCCCTCCGTTGAGGTGTCGAGCGCTAACGCGCTCGTCACCACATCCGCCAGGCGCGTGCGGCTCTCATTCGCGATCCGGTCGAGTTCTTCGAGAGCCTGAACCGGGGTGACCTCGGCGCGCTCGAGACGGGTGCCGAGGCCGAGCAGCAGCGCACGTTGCTCATTCGTCCACTGGAACAGCGACTTGGTCGCCCCGTGCACCTTCGGGCTCTTCACGTGGTCGCGCACCTTGACCCCGACGTTGTCGACAGCCAGCAGATCTTCGAAGACCGGGCCAACTTCGTTGTCCCATACGGTGCGCCAGCCGGGCGCCAACGCGAAAAAGTCGCCCGCAGCCAAGATTGCGTGGTCTGCGTCCGCCAACGCACGCAGGTCCTCAAGAATCAGATCCGTCTCATCCGAAGCTCGCGCGCTCAGCATTCCGAGAGTGCTCGTCGTTTGCGCCTCGGCGATTCGGGCCCGCACCCGCTCGTATTCGGCTCGCGCACACTCGTAGCGCGCGGACAACCCCGTCGTGTAGTGACCAGCATCGAGCAGCGCCACAAATGCGCGCTCGACATCACCGCGGCGACGTTCCAGAGCTTCCCATTCGTCAGCAACCTTCTGCGCGTTTCGCTGAGCCTTGCGCCGCAGGCTCCGCCCGCGCGCGAGAATCCCGATTCCGCCGAGGGTAGCAACCCATCCCCTCCATCCGGGCCACTGCACGCGATTCTCAAGGCTCATACCCTCCGCATTGGGCATGAGAGCTGCCGCCTCAGTGACCGCAGCAACCACACCCTGGCTCCAACGCCCGTTGCGGAAATCGTCCTTCGCCGCATTCTGAATACTGTCCTGGATCGACAGGACCGGGGCAACGTCCTCACCGAAGTAGGTGCCGACCTGTCGGTGCGTGGGAGACACCGCGAGAATGAAATAGCCGTCGGCCCATTTGTAGCCATTGCGCGCAATCCACTCCGGGTGCTTCGCGCGTGCGTACTTGAGTGTTGCCTCGTCCAAGTTGTCATCGGTCAAGTTGTCGGTGGACAGGATGACAAGGTGGGTGGGCCGCAGGAAGCCGATCCCCTCGAGGACGACGCTCAGGGGGCGGCCGTCGATGCTCTGAAAGCTATGGGTCTCGTCGTGAATTTCCACGACGGGCGCGATCAGGTTGGACGCCTGCGCCGTCGGCTTACTGTATTCGTAGTACGACACTGCGAACCACGCAGGCGTCACCAGGAGCAGGAGCACCCCCACCACGACGCGCAGAAAACCGCGCGCGCTGAGGCTCATGATCCGGGAGGCGCGCCCCTCAGGACCGGTGTTCGTTGCATCGCTCGTAGAAGACGTCATACATTCACTCTGACACGACGGTCAGGGAAATGCTTGGCGGCGCAGTCGTTTTCGAGACAAGAAAACGGGACGAGCGGCTCTCGTCTCTCTCAGGCGGACGACGAACCGTCGCCTGGCGCGTCCACATCGCCGCTCACGTATCGGTCGAGATACATGGGCAGCAGATAGACGGACGAGCCACCAGCCGTCAGGACACCGGTCGCAGGAGCCGGCAGTCCTTCCAGGTCAACGCCTGCCGAGTTGGCGGTCAGTCGAATCGTGGCCGCCGGGTTGTACTCGATGTCAGTGTCCGCGTCCTGGCTCCAATAGGCTGCGTCGTACTCCGCGTGAGCCGCAGTGAGCCTGATGCCCGCGCTCCTCCATCGCATGTAGCGTTGCCGTCCGCGCGACGAGGCGTCGGTGGCGAGAGTCGCTTCGATGAGCTCGGCGGTGCGCGCTCGCGCCTCGTTGGTCATCCGATCGAGTTCTTCGAGGGCCTGATCGGGAGCGATCTGCCCGCCCTCAAGGCGTGTCCCGAGGTCGTTCACCGCATCCTTGCGGTCTCCCACCTGCTCCCTGAACGCCTCAATCTCCGCCAGAATACCCGGCTCCGTGTTGACATTTTCGAGGGTGTCTGCGACGTCGTCGAGTATGTCCAGGTCTTCGATGATCGGGCCGATCTCGGTCTTCCACACGTCGCGCCAGCCGGGCGCGAGGCCAAAAAAGTCGCGCGCCGCCATGATCGCGGTATCCGCGTCCGCCAGGCGTTCCATCTGCGCAAGGATCTCATCCTCCGCTCCTCCCGACGCCTCGCTCAGCGACGCGAAGAACCCCGGTGACCTGTGCTCGGCAATCCGAGCGCTGAGCCTGGCACGTTCAGCTCGGGCAAGCTCGTAGCGCGCAGTCAGTGCGCTCTCGTAGTGCCCAGCGCCCACGAGCGAGGAAAACACGCGCTCAATCTGCGCCTGTTGCCTCTCCACAGCTGCCCATTTCTCGGCGATCTCCGCCTTTTTCTGACGCCCCGAGCGTCGAAGACCGGCGCCGCGCCACAGCACGCCAATTCCGCACAGCGCCATGACCCAGCCGGTCCAATTCGGCCAGCCCACCGATTCTCCCATCCCCTGATGGGCATGGTCATAGATGGCGATCGCCAGCTGAAGGGGGGCCGGCAGTACGAGAAGGAGACCAAGAACGAGGCGCGCACATCCGCGCACAGCACTCCAGGACCGGCGCGAGGACTCCCGTGTCGCCTGCGCATTGACCACATTCGGTGTCGCGTTCACCATGCCCCAAGTCTGACATAGGCCGTGATCAGTTGTCCGGTATTCAGGCGCGGACCGAAAAGAGAGCGGGGCGAGCGGCTCTCGCCACTCGCCCCGCTCTCACCCGCCGATCACTCGGAGGGCGTCGTCTTCTGGATGAGCATGAGGAACTCAGCGTTGGACTGGGTTTCCTTGAGCTTGTCGAGGACCAGCTCGAGGCCCTGCTGCTGATCAAGGGTGCCCAGGACGCGACGGAGCCTCCACATGATGCGCAGCTCCTCGGGCTTGAAGAGCAGCTCCTCGCGACGGGTACCCGACGCGTTGAGGTCGATCGCGGGGAAGATGCGGCGCTCGGCGAGCTGACGCGACAGACGCAGCTCCATGTTGCCGGTGCCCTTGAACTCCTCGAAGATGACCTCGTCCATCTTTGAGCCCGTCTCCACCAGCGCGGAGGCGATGATCGTCAGCGAGCCGCCCTCGGAGATGTTGCGGGCAGCGCCGAAGAACTTCTTGGGCGGGTACAGTGCGGACGCGTCCACGCCACCGGAGAGGATACGGCCCGAGGCGGGCGCGGCCAGGTTGTAGGCGCGCGACAGACGCGTAAGCGAGTCAAGCAGGACGACGACATCCTGGCCCAGCTCGACCAGGCGCTTGGCGCGCTCAATCGCAAGCTCGGCGACGGTCGTGTGGTCCGATGCGGGACGGTCGAAGGTGGAGGCGATGACCTCACCCTTGACGATCGAGCGCATGTCGGTGACCTCTTCGGGGCGCTCGTCCACGAGGACGACCATGAGGTGCACCTCGGGGTTGTTCAGTTCAATGGCCTTGGCCATCTGCTGGATGACCATGGTCTTACCGGCCTTGGGCGGGGAGACGATGAGGCCACGCTGGCCCTTGCCGACGGGGGCGACCAGGTCGATGACGCGCGGCGTGTAGGCCTTGGGCGACGTCTCCATACGCAGCTGCTCGGAGGGGTAGACCGGGGTCAGCTTGCCGAACTCGCGGCGCGCCTGCGCCTGCTCGATGGTCATGCCGTTCACGGAGTCAACACGCACGAGGGCGTTGTACTTCTGGCGCTGACGCTCGCCCTCGCGGGGCAGGCGCACGGCACCGGCGACCGCGTCACCGGCGCGCAGGCCCCAGCGGCGCACGTTGCCGAGCGTCACGTAGACGTCGTTCGGGCCGGGCAGGTAGCCGGAGGTGCGCACGAAGGCGTGGTTTTCCTGGATGTCGAGGATGCCGGCGATCGGCGCGAGGTTGTCCTCGCCGCCGCGCGCGGAGCGGGCCTCGCGGTTCTCACGACCCTCGCCGCGGTTCTCGCGGTTCTCGCGATTCTCACGGCCCTCGCCGCGGTTCTCACGGTTCTCGCGGTCGCGACGACCACGGCGGCCGCGCTCACGGCGGGGGCGACGTGCCTCGGTGTCATCGCCGTCAGGCAGCTCGATGTTCAGGACGGTTTCGACGACGGTCGTGTCGGGCTCCGGGGTGGGCTCGGTGCGCTCAGCTGCCGGCAGGGGCAGGTCGAGGGTGACGTGCGCGGGCTCGACGGCGCCCTGGCTCACCGCGCGGCGGCGGCGAGAGCGTCGCGGAGCCTCGGCGGGCGCGTCGGCGGCGGGAGCCTGCTCAGCCGACTTGTCGGCTGCCGGCTTCTCGGCCTTGACAGCCTTCTTCTTGGACGAGGCAGGGGCGTCCTCGCGGGGACCCTTTTCCTGCGGGGTCGAGGCGCCGGCTCCGTTGCTCAGCAGCTCGATCAGCTGGGACTTACGAAGCTGGGAGATGCCCTTGAGGCCGCGGGAGGCGGCCAGAGCCTTCAGCTCAGGCAGCTTCATCGCCGACAGCGACGTGGTCGTCTCGGCGGAGGTTTCGTTGCTCACGAAGTGATCCTTACTGGAATGCGCCCACAGCGGGCGAGGTGATTGCTCAAGCACACGAAAAAGCTTGATCAGGAAGATGCGCAAAAGAGGCGCATCGCGAAGGCCGAAGTCGAACATTCGTCTCGACCTGAAAAAAATATAGCAAGACCGCCAGCCCGCTGTCGATCAGACGGCACGACTGGCGGTGCTTGCGCAGAAACTCACAGCGCGTAAATGCTCAGAATTCCACCTTCGAGAGGCTTCCGCGGGTGATCTGCACGCCCTGGGGAGCCACGCCCATCGGGACGACTCGCCACCCGGCAGCCGCGGCATCCCGGCGGATGTCGGCGCCGACGGACTCCAGGGAGAGAACCGTCGGGCCCGCACCGGAGACGACGGCGGCAAAGCCAGCGCCGCGCAGCCAGTCGACGAGGGCAAGAGAGGGTTCCATGGCGGCGCGACGCTGCTCCTGGTGCAGGCGGTCGCGCGTGGCCTCCATGAGGAGCGCGTGCAGGTCCGCTCCCCCGCTCGCCTGCGCATTGCCCGAGAGCACGGCGGCGAGCAGGGCGCCGCGGGCGACGTTGAAGCTCGCGTCGCCGTGGGGCACGGTTGCGGGCAGCGCGGCACGAGCGGCGGCGGTCCGCAGCTCGAAGTCCGGGATGAAGGCGACCGGGTGAATGCCCTCGGGCGGGGTCAGGCGTACGCTGCCCACCTCGGAGGTCTCCTCGTTCATCCAGGAGATGGTCGCACCGCCGAAGACGGCGGGAGCCACGTTGTCGGGGTGGCCCTCCATCTGCGAGCCGATCTCGAGGATCTCCTGGCGGCCGAGCACGTCGGCGTCACCGATGAGGGCCCGCGCCAGCGTCACGCCGGCGACGATGGCGCTCGCAGAGGAACCCAGACCTCGAGAATGGGGAATGCGATTCGTGCAGTGCATGCGCACGCCCACCTGGGGCGCGCCGGCGCGGTCGAGCGCGAGGCGCAGGGCGCGCACGACGAGGTTATCCTCGCCCTGCTCGACGTTCCCAGCTCCCTCTCCCTCGACGACGACCGAGGTGGCCCCCGTCGTCGCGTGGACCGACACCTCGTCCCACAGGTCGAGGGCCAGGCCCATGGAGTCGAATCCGGGGCCGAGGTTCGCGCTGGTCGCGGGAACCTTCACCGCGACGAAGTCATCACGCAGGCGCACGTCACTCACCCTCAACACGGATCGTGGAGGTCACCTCGCGCACCGCGTCGGAGACGGACAGCGCACGGGCGACGGCGCGCAGGTCGGCCTCGCGGGCGCGGTGGCTAGTCACGACGATGACGCAGGCGCCGGGCACCTCGTCGTTGCGCTGGTGTACGGACTGGATGGAGACGCCGTGGCGGGCGAAGATTCCGGCAACGTCTGACAGGACGCCGAGGCGGTCCTCGACCTGGAGGCGGATCTGGTAGCGGGTGTGCGTCGAGCCGGGATCGAGGATCGGCAGGTGGGCGTAGACCGACTCGCGCGGGGCGTGCCCGCCGAAGGCGCGGTGGTGCGCCGCGGCGACGAGGTCGGACAGGACCGCCGAGGCCGTGGGAGCACCGCCCGCACCCTGGCCGTAGAACATGAGGCGACCCGCAGCCTCGCCCTCGACGAGGATCGCGTTGAAGGCGCCGTCGACGGAGGCGAGAGGATGATCGGAGGGGACCTGCGCGGGGTGGACGCGCATGGCAACGCCCTCGCGGCCGTCCTCGCCGATGCGGCGCTCGGCGATCGCCAGGAGCTTGATGGTGTGGCCGACGCGCGCGGCCTCCTCCATGTCTTCCTTGGTGATGCTCGAGATGCCCTCGACGGCGACGTCGTCAATGCCGACGCGCGTGTGGAAGGCTAGGGACGCCAGGATGGAGCACTTGGCGGCGGCGTCGAAGCCCTCGACATCCGCGGTGGGGTCGGCCTCGGCGAACCCGAGGTCCTGCGCCTGCTTGAGAGCCTCCTCGTAGCTCAGCCCCTTGGTGCTCATCGCGTCCAGGATGAAGTTCGTCGTGCCGTTGACGATGCCCATCACGGTCGTGATGCGGTCGCCGGCGAGGGACTCGCGCAGGCCGTACACGACGGGGACGGCGCCTGCGACGGCGGCCTCGTAGTAGAGGTCGGCTCCGTTGGATGCGGCGGCCTCGTACAGCTCGGGGCCGTGCGCGGCCAGGAGCGCCTTGTTGCCGGTGACGACCGAGATGCCCCGGTTGAGGGCGCGCAGCACGAGGGTGCGCGCGGGCTCGATGCCGCCGATCAGCTCGACGACGAGGTCCATGTTGTCGATCGCCTCGGCCGGGTCGGTGGTCAGCAGCTCGCGGTCGATCGGAGCGTCACGCGGGGCATCCACATTGCGGACGAGGACGCGGCGCACCTCCATTTCAGCGCCCGAGCGAGCGGCGAAATCCTCGCGGCTCGACTGAAGGATGCGAATGACCTGGCTACCGACGGTTCCGGCTCCAAGAACGCCAACTCCGAGGACAGGACGGGGTGCAGACATAGGACTTTTTCTCCTTTGTGGGACGGGCACTGATACCAGTGTAGGCGGTCAAAGCCCCTCCCCTCTCCTAAGGACCTTGGTCCCACAATTTGACCGACGGAGACTTTGGGCCCACATCCTGAGACGGACAACATAGACTGTCGGTCGATATGGGTTGTGGAGAGTCCCCAAGCCGTAGGACAATAGGCCTAAGCGTTGGAATCCGACGCACATGGGAGTTTTGCTCCCGACATACCGTCCCCACAACGGGATACGGACATCCGAGAAGAGGAAGAATGACGACAGCAGACCAGAAGGCCTGGGAAGGTTTCGTAAAGGGTAACTGGTGCGATGAGATCGACGTGCGTGATTTCATCCAGCTGAACTACACCCCCTACGAGGGCGACGCCTCGTTCCTGGCAGGGCCGACAGAGAAGACCCTGCGCGTGTGGAACACTCTCGAAGAGAAGTACCTCTCCGAAGAGCGCAAGGTGCGCATCCTCGACATCGACACGGACACCCCCGCCGACATTGACGCCTTCAAGCCGGGCTACATTAGCGAGGACGACGACGTGATCGTCGGCCTGCAGACCGACGCCCCCCTCAAGCGCGCGATGATGCCGAACGGTGGCTGGCGTATGGTCGAGACGGCCATCCACGAGGCCGGCATGGAGTACAACCCCGAGGTGAAGAAGATCTTCACCAAGTACCGCAAGACCCACAACGACGCGGTCTTCGACATCTACACGCCGCGTATTCGTGCCGCTCGTTCCTCCCACATCATCACCGGCCTGCCGGATGCCTATGGCCGTGGCCGCATCATCGGCGACTACCGCCGTGTCGCCCTCTACGGTGTTGACCACCTCATCGCCGAGAAGGAAAAGGACAAGGATCGCTACGCGAACGAGCCCTTCTCCGAGCACTGGGCGCGTTACCGCGAGGAGCACTCCGAGCAGATCAAGGCCCTCAAGAAGCTGAAGAACATGGCGCAGTCCTACGGCTACGACATCTCCGGCCCGGCCACCAACGCTCGCGAGGCCGTGCAGTGGACCTACTTCGGCTACCTGGCCTCCGTGAAGTCCCAGGACGGTGCCGCCATGTCGATCGGCCGTCTGTCCGGCTTCTTCGACATCTACTTCGAGCGCGATCTGAAGAACGGCACGCTGGATGAGTCCGGCGCGCAGGAGATCATCGACGCCCTCGTCATCAAGCTGCGCATCACCCGCTTCCTGCGCACCATCGCCTACGACCAGATCTTCTCGGGCGACCCCTACTGGGCCACCTGGTCGGACGCCGGCTTCGGTGACGACGGCCGTACGCTGGTCACCAAGACCTCGTTCCGTCTGCTCCAGACGCTGGTCAACCTCGGCCCGGCCCCCGAGCCGAACATCACCATCTTCTGGGACGAGAACCTGCCCCGTGGCTACAAGGAGTTCTGCGCCCTCATCTCGATCGACACCTCGTCGATCCAGTACGAGTCCGATCCGCAGATTCGCGCCCACTGGGGCGACGACGCCGCCATCGCCTGCTGCGTCTCCCCCATGAAGGTCGGCAAGCAGATGCAGTTCTTCGGTGCTCGCGTGAACGCCGCGAAGGCCCTGCTCTACGCCATCAACGGTGGCCGTGACGAGATGAGCGGCAAGCAGGTCATGGAAGGCTACGAGCCCGTCCAGGGTGACGGCCCGCTCGACTTCGATGACGTGTGGAAGCGCTACGAGGAGATGCTCGACTGGGTCGTTGGCACCTACGTTGAGGCCCTCAACATCATCCACTACTGCCACGATCGCTACGCCTACGAGTCCATCGAGATGGCGCTGCACGACTCCGAGATCATTCGCACCATGGGCTGCGGCATCGCCGGTTTGTCCATCGTTGCCGACTCTCTGGCAGCCATCAAGTACGCGAAGGTCTACCCGATCCGCGACGAGACCGGCCTGGTCGTCGACTACCGCACCGAGGGCGAGTTCCCGACCTACGGCAACGACGATGACCGCGCTGACGACATCGCCGCGACCGTCGTCCACACCGTCATGGACAAGATCCGCGCGATCCCCATGTACCGCGACGCGGTCCCGACCCAGTCGGTCCTGACGATCACCTCGAACGTCGTCTACGGCAAGGCCACCGGCTCCTTCCCGTCGGGCCACCAGAAGGGCACCCCCTTCGCCCCCGGCGCGAACCCGGAGAACGGCATCGACACGCACGGCATGGTCGCCTCCATGCTGTCGGTCGGCAAGCTGGACTACAACGACGCGCTCGACGGCATCTCGCTGACGAACACGATCACCCCGCAGGGCCTCGGCCGTTCCAAGGAAGAGCAGATCCAGAACCTGGTCGGCATCCTCGACGCCGGCTTCGTTCCGGACGATTCCTGCGCCTACGACGGTACCAAGGGCTACTGATCCACCATTGGCGGGGATCGATGCGCAACCCGTGTTGATCCCCGCCACCCACCACTCGTGGGTGAGCCGCACTGCGACCCACCCAAGCCGGCACCGCCGGAGTCTCACAAAAGGAGAAATGTTATGGCAACCAAGACCTACGAAGAGCGCCTCGCCGACATGAAGGCCGCCCGCGAAGAGCGCGGCGACAAGGAAGGCCTCTACCACGCGAACATCAACGTTCTCGAGGAGTCCACGCTGAAGGACGCTATGGAGCACCCCGAGAAGTACCCGAACCTGACCGTTCGCGTTTCCGGCTACGCCGTTAACTTCGTCAAGCTCACCCGTGAGCAGCAGCTGGACGTTCTGTCCCGCACCTTCCACCACTCGGCCTGATAGCTGATTGGAGTGGGGCGTCGGGCAACGCTCGACGCCCCACTACTATGTCTGCCCTTATCAGCGCGCACCGCTGACGATCCACGGCCTCGTTCCCATCACGACCACCGCGCCCACTCAACCGCGAAGAAGGAATCATGTCGCAGCCCATCGCCCTCCCCACGTTCCGTGAGCAGGATTTCCAAGCTCCCCAATCCCGTACCGTCGGCGCTGGCGTCGAAGGTCTCGAGGAGATCACGGACCTGGAGCGCTCCGAGCGCCTGCGCCGCATGCGTGAGGGCACGCTGGGTTCCATTCACTCCTGGGAGCTCGTCACCGCCGTTGACGGCCCCGGCACGCGCATGACGGTCTTCCTCAACGGCTGCCCGCTGCGTTGCCTGTACTGTCACAACCCCGACACCTTCCTCATGAAGGACGGCGCTCCCGTGTCCGACACGGAGCTGCTCTCGCGCATTGCCCGCTACCGCCGCATTTTCCGCACGACGAAGGGCGGTATCACACTGTCCGGCGGCGAGGTCCTCATGCAGCCCCAGTTCGCCAAGCGCATCCTCATGGGTGCCAAGGAGATGGGCGTGCACACCTGCATCGACACCTCCGGTTTCCTGGGCGCAAACTGCGACGACGAGATGCTCGATGCCATCGACCTGGTGCTCCTGGACGTCAAGAGCGGCAACGAGGAGACCTACAAGAAGACGACTGGCCGTTCCCTGGCGCCCACGATCGAGTTCGGCGATCGCATCGCGGCTCGCGGCGGTACGACCCGCATGTGGATCCGCTTCGTGCTGGTTCCGGGCCTGACCGACGACCCGGAGAACGTCCGCCAGGTCGGCGAGATCGTCTCGCGTTGGAAGGACGTCATCGATCGTATTGAGGTCCTCCCCTTCCACCAGCTGGGCAAGGACAAGTGGCACTCGCTGGGACTGGAGTACCACCTGGAGGACACGAAGGCCCCCACGCCCGAGGCCACCGAGGAGGTCCGCAACTACTTCCGTTCGCTGGGATTCCTGGTCCACTGACGCGAACGTACCGGGACCCCGGGAGGAAGCGGCTTAGGCTCGCTCCCCCGGGGTCCACGTGTGTCCGCGCCTTCCCCACCCGCGCTCGACGATGGCCTGCTGGGCCTCATCGGCATAGGGCGCCTCGAGGCGGTCAATGTAGAGAGTGCCCTGCAGGTGGTCGTATTCGTGCTGGAAGATGCGAGCGAGCCACCCGCGGGCGCTGACCTCGATGGCGTTGCCGCCGATGTCGTAGCCGCGCAGGACCGCGCCGAGCGCGCGGCGCAGGGGGTAGCCGTAGCCGGGGACGGACAGGCAGCCCTCGGACTCGCGCACCATATCGGGTTGCGCGGGCAGGATGGCTCCCGCCCCCTCGGTGTCCCACACGAGGCCGAGCGTGGGGTTGACGACGACGCCGCTCAGGGCCGTGTTGAAGCCGCGCGCGGGTCCCTCATCGAGCTGGAGGACGTCGCGGTAGTGGGAGTCGAAGGAGCCGGCACCGCCGTACCTCCACACGAACACCTGGGAGCCGACGCCCACCTGAGGTGCGGCGAGGCCGACGCCGGGTGCGGCGTGCATAGTTTCGATCATGTCGGCGACGAGGTCGTGCAGCTCCGAATCAAAGGACTCGACGGGAGCTGCAGCCCGGTGCAGGACAGGCTCGCCGGTAATACAGATCGGCAGGATACTCATGCGTGATCTCCCGTGTGTGCGTTGACTCCGACACCCGCCGCTTCAATCGCGCGCGGCGTGGTCGGGTCCAGGTCTTTGATGACACGGGCGGGGTTGCCGACAGCGATGGAGTTGGCGGGGATATCACGCGTGACGACGGCACCTGCTCCGATGATCGAGTTTTCACCGATGGTCACGCCCGGGCACACGACGACGGAGCCGCCCAGCCACACGTTATCCTCGATGGTGATCGGGGCTGAGGACTCCCATTTCGCGCGACGAGGCCCGGGCTCGGTCGGGTGGATCGCCGTGTAGAGCGAGCAGTTGGGGCCGATGAGGACGTCGGCGCCGATGACGACCGGGGCGACGTCGAGCACGGTCAGCCCGTAGTTGGCCCAGGAACCGTCGCCGATGGAGATGTTGTACCCATAGTCGACACGCAGCGGAGGCCGGATGTCGACGCCCTCCCCCACCTGCCCGAGAACCTGGGCAAGCAGGTAGGCGGCAATGTCCGGGTCGGTGGGATAGGCCTGCTCGTAAAGGCTCAGGAGGCGAACCGCGCGCTTCGTGAGTGCCGAAAGTTCATCGTCCGCGACGTAGTAGTCGCCGGCTTCCAGGCGCTGGGCGGGCGTGCGCTCGTCCTCGCGGAATCGGGGGTCGTCGAAGTTCGTTCCCGGGGAGATGGTCATGCGACCAGGGTAGTCGACGCCCTTTCGAGGCGGGGAGCGCGGCGCGCGTCCAGGTGGCCGAGGAGCGCGTGCAGCTGGGAGATGTCGGCGGCGGGATCCTCGGGGTGCCACTGCACGCCGATGACGGGGGCGTCCAGCGATTCGACGGCCTCGATCGTGCCGTCGGGGGCCTGCGCGCTGACCTGGAGGCCCTGCGCGAGGCGCGCAACGCGCTGGTGGTGCGCCGACGAAATAATCAGCTCGGAGTTGGTGAGGACGGGCGCGAGTGCGCGCTCGAGGTTCGTTCCCTCGCCGACGCGCACGCTGTGGCGGATGAAGCGGTGATCGGACAGGATCCGGTTGTTCGTGTGAGTGCCGTGGGCGCCCTCGATATGCTGCTCGAGCGTGCCGCCGAGCGCCGTATTGATGATCTGCATGCCGCGGCAAATTCCCAGGAGCGGGGTGCCCGTGCGCACGGCATAGTCAACGAGGGCAATCTGTCCACGGTCGGCGCGGTACCAGTGGCGCCCCTCGGCCTCGTAGCCCTGGGAGGCGCCGTACAGGCTGGGGTGGACGTCCTCGCCGCCCATGATGATGATGGCGTCGGCATGCTGGGCGCGCAGGGGTGCGCCCTCGGCACCGTCTTCCTGCGCGTATTCGCGGATGACGTTCCAGGTGGGCAGAGCGGCCTCAAGCAGACGATCCCACAGTCGCATGCAGATGTTGTTGTATGCCTCGTCCCCCGGGCGTGCCGGCAGGACGTTGGAAATCAACAACGTCGGCTTCGTGTGGTTCGTCATGATCCCTATCATGTCAGCACTGGGCACCGAGCGCGCGGGGCGTTCACGGGGTGGCCAATTGTGACAGCGCGTGTCCATCCCTGCGTACGACGGGAAAGTAACGCTGCCCCACGCACGACGAGGCCGGGGCGGATCCGTGCATTCACGGCCCTGAGCCCCGGCCTCGCTCGTCGATGGTCAGTTCTCGGACACGAAGCGGTCCACGCGCTCGAGCAGCTCGGCCTTCTCATCGTCCGAGATCCACGCGATCTCGATCGAGTTGCGGGCAATGCGCTCCAGGTCCGCGCGGCCGAGGCCAAAACGCTGCGCAAGCGCCAGGTAGTTGTCGCCGACGTAGCCGCCGAAGTAGGCGGGATCGTCCGAGTTGACGCTCACCTTGACGCCCGCGGCGGTCAGCTCGACGATCTCCTTTCCCTTCATTTCCTCAGTGACGAAGGAGTTGGACAGGGGGCACGAGGTCAGGCCGATGCCGTGGTCACGGGCGTAGGCGACCAGCTCGGGATCCTCGACGATGTTCGTGCCGTGGTCGAGGCGCTCGGCGCCCAGCTCGATCAGGGCCGCGCGGATGTTGTCGATCGAGCCAACCTGGTCGATATCGCAGTGCATCGTCACGTGCAGGCCGGCCTCACGCGCCAGGGCGAAGACCTCGGCAAACTTCGTGGGCGGATTGTCGCGCTCGTCGGAGTCAAGCCCGACGCCGATGAACATGTCCTTGTAGGGCAGGGCCGCCTGGAGCGTCTCGAGCGCGGACTGCGCGCTCATGTCACGCAGGAAGCACAGGATGAGGTCGGCGGACAGGCCAGCCTCGCGGGCCTCGACGACGGCGCGGTGATAGCCGCGGATGACCGTCTCGATGGCGATGCCGCGCGAGGTGTGGGCCTGCGGGTCGAAGAAACATTCGGCGCGCACGACACCGTTCGCGCGAGCGCGCTCGAAGTAGGCGGCGGCCAGGTCGTGGAAGTCGTCCTCGTCTTGGAGAACGTCCATGGCCGGATAGTAGACGGCCAGGAAGGACGTGAGGTCGTTGAACCGGTAGGTCGCCTGGACTTCCTCGACCGTGGACTGACCGATGTCGACGCCGTTCTTGCGGGCCAGGGCCAGCTTCAGGTCGGGCTCGAGGGTGCCTTCCAGGTGCAGGTGCAGCTCGGCCTTGGGCAGTCCGAAGGCGAAGTCGCGGGTCACGTCGGCGCTCATGTGTCCTCCACAGGTAACGGGGCGGGTGTCGCGGAACAATTGTCCCACTCCACCCGCCCCGCGCGAAAGGAAATCACATAGCGAACGGGCCGACACGACGGCCGCCGTTCACGTGGTTCGAGAACTAGGTGGATGCGCTCGCGTGTCTGGCGTGCTCGCGCATGGTGGCGTGACTTAGATGTCTCCGCATGTTCGGTCACGTCTCACACGTGGCGCTCACCGTTGCCATAAGATTCGCTGTATGCGCTTCTGACGCGTTTTCGTGGGCGAGTGCGCTTAGGCGTGCGAAAGCCCCGCAGACGCTCACCCAGCCCCCTTGATGAGGGTGTTGGGTGTGTCTGCGGGGCTTTTGCTGTGTGTTCCGGCCTTGCCGGTTGGGGGTGGACGCGTGGTCTCCCCCCCTTTTTTGTGTTGCCGGTTACTGTGCGGGCGGTGGTGGTACCGGCGGGGCGGGAGGCGCGGGTGGGGGCGGTGGCGGTGGAACGCTGCTCCCGGTCGCGGGCGGCGGAGGGGGAGGCGCGGATGTGGCCTCTAGGGTTGCGCGTAGGCTGCTTTTCTCCCAGTCGGGTGGTAGTGACCGTTTGCGGCCCTCCCACACGGCGAACAGTTCACCACTGTCGGTGCCGGGTTTGCGCATGTGTTCGGGTGGCTTCACGCCGGGCGTTTTGTGTGCTTGTCCGGGGGTGCGTCCAGCGTGAGCGCCAGTCGAGCGCGCGTATCCCTTGTAGAGGCTGTCGTTGTCCATGTGGACGCGCTCATACTCGCCTTCGCCGTCATTCTTGGTCGCGCCTCCGTACCCGTTGAAACCGAGGGCAGCCTGCCGCCACTGTAGGTGCTGGTCGCGTTCCCTGTAGGCGCGGTCGTGCGTCTCGGTTGCTTTGAGGACGGGTTTGCGTCCGTTGATGATCTGCATGCCGCGGCAAATCCCCAGCAGCGGGGTGCCCGTGCGCACGGCGTAGTCGACGAGGGCGATCTGTCCGCGATCGGCGCGGTACCAGTGACGCCCCTCGGCCTCGTAGCCCTGGGTGGCGCCGTACAGGCTGGGGTGGACGTCCTCGCCGCCCATGATGATGATGGCGTCCGCGTGCTGGGCGCGCAGGGCGGCGCCCTCGGCACCATCTTCCTGCGCGTACTCGCGGATGACGTTCCAGTTCGGCAGCGCGGCCTCAAGGAGACGATCCCACAGGCGCATGCAGATGTTGTTGTATGCCTCGTCCCCCGGGCGTGCCGGCAGGACGTTGGAAATCAACAACGTCGGCCTGTGGGAATTCATGACTACATAATGACAGGCCACGGCGCGGTGCCCTACGGGCGTCCACGCCGTGGCCAATTGTGACAACGGGACCGGGGTCTGGCAACGGCCTCTCAACCTCTGGCGGCGGTGCCCACCGCGTCGTCCAGAACCGGAATATCAATCCCGGACAACACACGCGTTCACTTGGCGTCGCCGTGGGAGAAACCGCTCACCTTCTCCTTCACACCAGCGACGAACGTCTCGTGTTTTTCCTTGAGGTCGGCGACGCGGTCTTTCCACGCCGTCTCCACCTCCTCCCGGCGCTGTTCGCGCAACGCCTTGCGGGCCGCTTCGTCCGCCGCCTCGATGGCTGCGGCTTCGGCCTTGATCTCAGAGATCGTCTCCTGCAGTGAACGGCGGATGACGGCGCCACCGAGACGCGCCACCTCGCCGTTGAGCAGCTCAACATTGTCCTCAGTGGTCTGAAGGACAACGACATTCGATCCCGGAACCATGCGCGAGGCCACCTCGGACAGCGCGAACTCGTGCGCATCCGCACGCGCCAGGTCTGCGGTGGATCCGGCGAGCGCGCCCACACCCCACCCCAGCAGCATGCCAATGGGGCCGGCCAGGGCGCCAATGACCAGACCAATCACCGAACCAGTTCCGAAGCCGAAAGAGGATGCGGAGTCACTGGCCTCAGGAATGGATACGTGCCCCGAATCGTCCACTTCGACGATCGCGCCGGACACGATGCCGAGTCGGTCGGCCTGGGCAGTCAACTTGGAGAACGCCTCGTAGGACTGCGCGGTTGTCGGGAAACTTGCGATTGCAATATAATCAGTCATTGTCTCTCCATTCTCGGGATTATGTGCAACGACCATTTCAGTCTAACTCCCCCTATGGCGATAACTCAATACTTCTCACTGAATCACGAAGTCCTCCCCGCGCCGTACCCGTCCCGTGCACGGCGCAAGGCGGGGGCCCCGTGTCAGGGGTAAGACGAGCCCCTCCCCCGCTTCGAACGCCTCGAGCCCGGCCAGGAGGCGTTCCTTGTCCTGGTCCGGCGCCCAGCTGATCTCGATCGAATTGCGCGCGATTCGCGCTAGGGCGGAGCAGTCCAATCCGAAGCGCTCGGCGAGGGCGAAGTAGTAGTCGGCGATGTAGCCACCGAAGTAAGCGGGGTCGTCGGAGTCCAGGCCCACGCCGATGAACATGTCCTTGTAGGGCAGCCAGCCTGCAGCGTCTCGAGGGCAGCCTGCGCGCTCACATCGCACAGGAAACACAGGATCAGGTCGACGAAAGGCCCGACTCGCGCGCCTCGACGACGGCGCGGTAGTAGCCGCGAATGACCGTCTCAATCGAAATGCCGCGCGAGGTGTGGGCCTGAGGTCGTTGAACTGGTAGGTGGCCTGAACCTCCTCAACGGTGCTTTGACCGATGTCGACGCCGTTCTTACGGGCGAGGGCCAGCTTCAGATCGGGTTCGAGGGTGCCTTCCAGGTGCAGGTGCAGCTCGGCCTTGGGTAGGCCGAACGCAAAGTCGCGGGTCACGTCAGTGCTCATGTGACCTCCACAGATAACGGGGCGGGTATCGCGGAACAATTGTCCCACTCCACCCGCCCCGCGCTCACGGAGGCCATATTGCGAACGAGGACGATGCTCACGCCCCGCTGCGTGTGTCAGGCTACTGGGCTCAGGCCAGCGCCCCCATCGGGTCCCAGGCCGGCAGGTGCAGCGGTTCCTCGGTGATGACCGCGCGCAGCTCGGCGGGCAGGTCGTCCACGTGCACAGCCACCTCAAACACGTTGGCGTCGAACCAGACGGCGTCCATCGTGAAGAAGCCCTTCTCACCGGGCTCCTCGCCCCAGGAGTTCTCGACGCGGAAGCGGCGGGCGTTGCCCTCCTCGTCGATGTCGACACCCGTGAAGAGCATCGCGTGGTTCATCGCGGACTCGCCCGTGTTGACACGCTGCTCCTTCGAGGTGGAGAAGTCCACGCCGAAGAGGTTGTCGAAGTCGTAGAGGCCCTCGACGAACAGGCCGGAGGCGCGGTCGGACTGCTGGTCGCAGTCAGCGCCGAACCAGACGGCGCGGCCCGAGGCCAGGATGGAGGCCGTGATCTCACGGATCTGCTCGACGGGGGTGTTCACGTAGAGGATCGGCCGCCCGCCCACGACGTTGCCCATGTGGTCGACCGTCAGGGTGTGGCCCTTGGGGTGCTCGGCGCGCGGGTCATCGACGAGGCACACGTACTGCGTGAGGTCCACGTCCACGTAGCGCTCGTAGAACTCGCGCGGGGTGAGGACGCCGTCGCGGTGGAACTCGCCCTTGTCGTCGCGCCACTCCCACTCGAACGAGGCCGGGGGCTCGCCCAGGCAGATGACGAGGATCCGCCACACGTCGGCCAGCGCGGCCTCCTTGACCTCGAGGATCTCCTCCTCGGAGGCGCCGGCCTCGACGAGGGAACGCAGCTCGAGGGCGGTGCGGCGCAGGACGACCTTCAGGCGGGCGTTCATGGGGGCGGTGTGGCCGGAGGACTCGGTCTCGGGCATCGCGACCTTGGGGACGAGGCCGTGCTTGAGGTAGAGGGACACCGCCATGTCCCACTGGCCGCCGTCGGAGAGGACATCGCCGAGCAGGAACTGCAGGAGGCGGCCGTCGAGTTCCTCGGTCTTCGCGGTGGCGATGACGTCAGTGAGGAAGAAGTTGGCACGCTCAAACTTGTCCCAGAACAGCACGTAGTTCTGCGAGAACTCGAAGTCCTTGAGGCCCAGGTGGGTGCGCGCGGTCGAGCGCAGCAGGTTCAGGGAGGAGAAGAGCCAGCAGCGACCGGACTTCTTCTGCGACGTCACCTTCCAGTCGTCCACCTTGTGGGACACGACCGTGGGGGTGGCAACCACCTTGGCACGGTCGAAGGCGACCGGCTCGACACCGGCGTGGGCGACGGCGTTGCGTGCGACCGCGCGGGCGGAGTCTGAGGATGCGTGTAGGGAGGCGACGAATTCGTCGGTGATCTCGTGTGCCATGGGCCGAGGCGTTCCTTTCAATCGAGATTCATTCTCTATAAGGATACGCTTTTCGTAGTGACGCAGACGACTCAACTCCGTTTAGAATGGGTGTTATTCATGTTCAGTGAATGCGAAGGAGCATCGATGATGGATCGTGGCGCATCGGGGCGCGAGATCGTTTTACAGGCCGGGGACTACGAGGCGCGGATCGTCACCGTCGGCGCCGGTCTGGCTAGCCTGCGCTACCGCGGACATGAACTCGTGGTGCCCCACGCCGTGAATGAGTGTCCCCCGGGATACCTGGGCAAGGTGCTCATGCCATGGCCGAACCGCGTCGCGGGTGGCTCCTATTCGTGGGAGGGCACGTCCTACGACCTGCCGGTGGACGAGCCGACGTTCGGCACGTCGCTGCACGGTTTCGTGGCCTTCCAGGAGTGGGAGATTGCCGAGGCCGAAACTTCCTCGGTCCTTCTGTGCACCCTCATCGCGGCGCGCTATTCCTACCCGTGGACGCTGGCGGTGTCCGCCCGCTACAGCCTGGACGCGGACACGGGTCTCACCGTCGAGCTGTCGGCGACGAACATCGGAGAGGGCACCGCCCCCTACGGCGTCGGCTTCCACCCCTACCTGGCCGTTGACGGGGTACCGGCGGACGAGCTGGAACTCGAGAACCCCGCGTCGATCATCTACGAGGCCGACGCATCCATGATCCCGGTGGCGGCCCACGACGTGGCCTCCTTCGGGCTGGACTTCCGTTCTCCCGCCATCATCGGTACCTCCCGCCTGGATAACGCTTTCGCCGGCCTGCCCGAGGGCACCTGGGCCGTGACGCTGCGCGACCCCGCTTCGGGCGTGGGCGTATCGCTGTCGTCTGACGCGCGCTGGCTACAGGTCTACTCGGCCGACTACATCAACCGCGTGGGCGTTGCCGTCGAGCCGATGAGCTGCCCACCGAACGCCTTCAACTCCGGCACTGACGTGGTCGCGCTGGGCGCGGGCGAGACTCACACGCTCAGCGCGCGGATCGCCGGCTTCGAGAGCTGACGAATCCTAGTATTTCCCCGCGGCGGCGCGGATCAGCGTCAGAGCAACCGCGCCGGCCGTGGACGAACGCAGGACGTTGTCTCCCAGCCCGATCGTGGAGGCACCCGCGTCCACCAGCTGCGCGGTCTCCTCGGCTCCGATGCCGCCCTCGGGCCCCACAACGAGGGCGATGCGTGCGGGAAGATCACCGTCCGCGGACGCTTCCTGGACCTGTGCGAGCACAGCCCCGAGCGAATCCGTGGCCTCCTCGTGGCAGACGAAGGCCACCCCGGCCTCGTCCGTCAGAGAGACGACCCAAGCGGCCAGCTCACGACTGTCCTTGACGTCCTCAACAACCGGGACGTAGGCGCGGCGCGACTGCTTGGCGGCAGCGCGGGCAACGCCCTCCCACTTGGCGCGCCCCTTCTCGGCCTTCGGGCCCCTCCACTGCACAATCGCACGCTGGGAGGCCCACGGGATCACCCGGTCGATGCCGATCTCCGTACAGATTTCGACGGCGGCCTCGTCGCGCCCACCCTTGGCCAGCGCCTGAACGAGGATGACCTCGGGCTTCGGGGCATCCTCGCGCACGAGCTTGCGAACGACCAGGGACAGCGAAGACTTATCGCTCCCACTCACCTCGCAGGTCGCGCGCGCTCCCGCGCCATCAACGACGTCGACCCACTCCCCTGCGCCGATACGACGCACGGACGCAGCGTGACGTCCCTCGGCTCCCGCGAGGGTCGCAGCCTCTCCCACAGACAGAGCGTCGAGCGAGGGGGTCAGGTCCTCAGAGAGGAAAACGGGCAGCGTCACGGCGCATCACCCCATGAAAGTGTCGCGGATCTTTTCGAAGAACGAGGACTGCTGGCGATGCGGCTCCACGCGTACCTCGCCACGGACCTTCGCGAGCTCCTCGAGTAGCTCGCGGGATTTGTCATCGAGCTTCTTGGGAATCTGAACATCGACGTGCACGTGCATGGAGCCGCGGCCCGAGCGCTGCAGGTGCCCGACACCCAGGCCTTCCAGGACGATATCGTCGTTGGGCTGGGTACCCGGGTTGATTGTCACGGTCTTCTTGCCGTCAAGGGTCTCGAGCTCAAACTCGGTTCCGAGTGCCGCCGTCGTCATCGGGATCGTGATCCACGTGTGCAGGTCGTCCCCGCGACGATCGAAGACCGGGTGCTTCTTTTCGCGGATCGACAGGTAGAGGTCACCGTTGGGGCCACCACCCGGGCCAACCTCGGCCTCACCGCTCACGCGAATCTGGGTCCCCTCGCTGGCACCCGCGGGGATGTTGATGTTGAGGGTGCGGCGCGTGCGCACACGTCCCGCGCCCGAGCACTCCACACAGGGCGTGGCGATCGTGTCGCCGTATCCCTGACAGGACGGACACGGCGCCTGCGTCTGCATGCGTCCAAAGAGCGAATTCTGGATCTGCGTCACGAAGCCCGAGCCGTGGCAGGTGGCGCACTGCGTGGGCGAGGTGCCCGGCTGGCACATCGAGCCTTGGCAGGAGTCGCACTTCACATAGGTATCGAAAGAGACTTCCTTTGCGGCTCCAAAAGCCGCATCCTCCAGAGTAATGTCAACGATGACCTGCTTATCCTTGCCACGACGCACGCGGGAAGCCGGGCCCGCAGTGGAGGCACCGAAGCCGCCGCTGAACATGGCTTCGAAGATGTCCGAGAATCCACCAAATCCGGCGCCCGCACCAGCTCCACCGCCGCGCAGCGCATCCGGGCCGCCGATGTCATACATCTGGCGTTTCTCGGGATCCGACAGAGTTTCGTAAGCGACGGACAGCTCCTTGAAGGCTTCCTCCGAGTCCGCGCCAGCGTAGTCCGGGTGCAGCTTACGCGCGAGCTTGCGGTAGGCCTTCTTGATCTCATCCTGGCTGGCGTCACGGGCGACGCCGAGGACCTCGTAGTAGTCTCTCACGCTTGCTCTTTCTTCTCGTGGGGTCATCCGTTTATCGTCATGGGGTTCGGCTCGCGGCGGAGCTAGCTAGCAGTTTCCTGGGCAAGGTAGCGCGACAGGTAGGCGGCCACCGCTCGCACCGAGCTCATGGTGCGCGCATAATCCATGCGCATGGGGCCGACGATGCCCAGGTGGGCACTCCCAACGCTCTCATCGGCGCCGGCTCGGTAGGTCCCGGTGACGACAGCGGCCTCGGCGAGGCCATCGTGTGGATTCTCCGCTCCGATACTCACGTGTACCTCGTCGCTCGGGTCCATCTCGGCGAAGAGACGCATGAGGACGACCTGCTCTTCGAGTGCATCCAGAACCGGGGCGATGTCATGGAAGTCGAGGGCCCCACGGGCGAGGTTTGCGGCACCCGCGACAACGATCTTTGACTCGCTCTGACCGCTCAACACATCGGTCAGGGCGGCGCCGATCGCGGCGACTGTGCCGACGATCTCAGGCCGGGCCGAGGCCGTGGCCTCGTCAACGCAGGCCTGCGCGGACGCGGAGGTCGCACCATCGCAGTGGTGGCGTAGGTGTTCGCGTACCTCGCGCAGCTGCCCTTCATCCAGCGCCGCGTGCAGGGTGAGGCTGCGCTCGCCGACCTCGCCGTCCGTGGTGATGACGACGACAAGGACGCGGCCGGGGGCCAGCGCGATGACCTCGAGGTGCTTGAGGACACGCACGCGCGCCCCCGGGTACTGCACGAGTGCCACCTGGTGCGTGACCTGAGCTAGGAGGCGAACGGATCGCTCCACGACGTCATCGATATCGACGGACTCGGCCAGGAAGGTCTCGAGGGCGTGGCGTTCCGGCCCACTCATTGGCTTGAGTTCGGCGAGTCGATCGACGAACACGCGGTAGCCACGGTCAGTCGGGACGCGCCCTGCGGAGGTGTGAGGCTGGTAGATGAGGCCGGCTTCCTCCAGCACCGCCATGTCATTGCGGATCGTCGCCGATGAGACGCCGAGGCCTCCGGCGGCGATGGCCTTGGAGCCGACGGGTTCACGGGTAGCCACGTACTGGGTGACGATGGCACGCAGGACATCAAGCCTGCGATTCTGTGCACTGTTGCGCGTCATGCCACCTCCTCCCGTTCTGGCACTCCTGCTTCCTGAGTGCCAATGCTACTCCTCGCAGCCAATCGGGGGCGACATGAGGGCCTCGCCAGGTGTGCGCCCTGCGTGAACCTCACACAGAAGCGCCGTCGTCCTACTGCGCCCAGGGCACGGTGACAAAGTCGATGAGTTCCTCGACCCGCCCCAGCAGCGCGGGTTCAAGGTCGCGGTAGGTACGCACAGTGGACAGTATCCGCTTCCACCCCAGGGCGATGTCGCGCTGGTCGGCGTGCGGCCACCCGAGAGCTTCGAGGGTCCCATGCTTAATGTCGATACCTCGCGGAACATCGGGCCACCGCTCGAGGCCAACGCGGGCGGGCTTGACGGCCTGCCAGATGTCAACGAACGGATGCCCGAGGACGAGAACCGCTCCCGGCCAGCGCGCCGACACGGCCTCGGCAATGCGAGACTCCTTCGATCCGGGCACCATGTGGTCGACGAGGATGCCCGCGCGCGCCGTATCGGTCGGCCCGAACACCTCCAGGATGGCCTCGAGATTATCGACTCCCTCAAGCAACTGAACGGCAATGCCCGCCTCGGCCAGGTCCTCGCCCCAGACATGCTGCACGAGCTCGGCGTCGTGACGCCCCTCCACCCATATGCGCGAGCGCTTTGCGACCTTGGGACCGCTCGAGGCAGGGGCAAACGAACCGGAGTTCGTGATACGCCGTCCCGATGCGCTGACTTGCGTGCTCGACGAGGCCTGGGCTGGAGCCGGGCTGGGAGGCAGCGCCTCGATGGGACGCCCCTCCAGCCAGAAACCGGGACCCAAAGGGAAAGACCGACGAACGCCACGCCGATCCTCAAGCTCCACAAGGTGAATGCCGCCGGACTTCTCGACCCGCGTCACGGCTCCGACCCATCCGGAGGCAACGTCCTCGAGGACCATACCAATCTCAACGTGGACGGCCTGCGAGCGCGGATGCCTCGCCCCGGGCCCGTCACGATGCGGGTCGTGGGCGAAAATGTTGCGGCCGTAGGGGTCTGAGCTATTCACCCGGCATACTCTAGCGGCACGAGAATCAGTGCAGGCTCACGACACGAATGAGCATCGCCACGAGGGCGGCCAGAATCCACGAAGACACCGAGCCGATGAGGAACTCCTCAGCCTTTTCTCCCGTCGAATCCTGCGAGATTTCAGGGAAACGAATGACTCCCTTGGCAGCAACGACGGCAGCGATAGCAACCTCCGCGCCCGCGCCAGCCAAAACGATAATCAGAAGGCGCTCGAGCGGGCCGATCCAGCGCCCTCCGCGCAAAGCCGTCACTTCTTCCTCGTCCACCTCCACGCCCAGGACGGGCAGAGCGCCAGAGATCACGGAGGCTTCTACAACCTCCGATTCCTCCTCTCTATCGTCCCCTTCCTCGGGCGTTACGTCAGGCATCGCTGGAAGGACGGGCGCGTTAATCCACCCGGGCACCGGATCGGACGCACGGCCACGCGCACACTGCAGGATGGCGGTGATCAGGTGATTAACCGGTCCCGTTACCAGGAAGAGAACCGTAATAATGAGGTCGATGGGACGCCCGGAGCGCAGCGACAGCAGAGGGAAGTTCAGCGGGTCCAGGCTCAGAAGAGCAACAAAGCCGACGGATGCCAACGCCCAGCGAGCAAGAACGCCGCGCGCCGACGGATCGACGAGGTCCCACGCAAACCACACGACCGCAAGAGTCGCGCCGATTGCGTTCGCAACGGCACTCACCCCCAGGATGAACCAGGAGTAGCAGATCACCGCAAGAAGCAGCGTCAGAAAGAGCGACAGGCGTCGCGACCAGCGGCGCGGGTCAGAAGTGAGAAGAACAGTTAGCTCCGAGGCGGCAATGCCCAGGAGAAGAACTTCATGCACGTGCGGCCTCCGCGATGATGAGTGAGGACTGGATCAACCCCGCCCCCGTGCCCCGGGCAAAGTCAGAAATAGCCTGCTGCGACAGCTTTTCTGCCCGAGCGATCTCCACCTGGGTCTTACCGAGCAACAGTGCAGCCGTGATTCGACGATGACGCGCGGAAAGCTTGAGAATCGCGTGATCGCGCAGGCTCAGCAGCGCATTGATGCAGGTCTGGCAGTGGCGCGGGAACGCGGACTCGACCGAGGCGTGCGCCATGAACCAGGTGCGGATGAAGGGGTTCGAAGAATCCTGAACGTCGTGTGCACGGTTGATCGCAGCGCGAGCCGCCCACCACGCAGAACCATCCTGAAGCTGAGCGGACTCCGAGCCGCGCGAACGCGCGGGAGCCTGCCGATGAACACCCGACGAGAACTCTTCAATCCGACCCGCACCAATTCCAAAGCGAAGCTGGAGCTGCGGGGGAAGGAGGAGTTGCGCGCGCAAGGTGAGAAGCAGTGCATCCTCGAGCGTGTAGGCGACCGCCTGGAATTCATCACCGACCGTCGGATACGGAGCCTGCAGCAGCGCGAGGCCCTCACTCGCACCCCCAAGAGCGGCTTCATAGATTCTCTGGGCATCTGCACGATTGGTCAGCGTACGAGAGCCCACGATGTCAGCAATGACAGCGTACCGAAGAGTCACAATACCACACTTTTCCTTGTATACGGCTCTTCACAAGCCCCCTCATGGAGGAACCCTGCAAATTACTCGGCTTCACATGACACATCAAGGCAAACATATTTCAACCATGATGTCAACAGTATTGCGACGTAATGCTAGCTTGTCACATAGCACACGCCGACCAACTGTCAAACAGCTAACAACCATTGCCGCAGTTATGCTTGTATCAATACAATTACAAGTTACATCGCGGAACTGGCTATCTCAGAAGAGTGTTTACCACCAGATGCATATTCCGCTGCACGGGCGCCAACTACTCGTCAGTAGCCCATGATTTCGCGGGTCACATAGTCCGCCAGCAGGCGTCCGCGAAGCGTGAGGACGACACGCCCAGACAGTGCCGCTGCCCCATCGATGAGTCCCTCGGCTATGAGCGTAGCAATGCGACCACCAGACGGCACGCCTGCCACGTCGGGCGCTGACAGACCCGGCAACCCCTTGATCGCGACCCCCTCAGAGGTGCGAACCCCGAGCATGACGCGCTCCAGTTCGCGCGCGTCCGCATCGAGGATCTCGCCAGCGTAGGCCGGCGACTGTCCAGCCCTCACGCGCCCCGCATAGGCCCCTGGATTCTTCACATTCCACCAGCGCGTACGTCCCATGTGGGAGTGAGCACCCGGCCCAAAGCCCCACCAGTCCCAGTCACGCCAGTAGGCGAGGTTGTGGGCAGAGGCATGTTCACAGTGGGTCGACGGCAGCCCCGAAGCATGGTCAGCCTCGGTTGCGCGCGCAAAGTTGGAGATCTCGTACCAGGCGTATCCGGCCTCGCCGAGGAGAGAGTCGGCGAGCTCGTACTTGGTGGCTTCGTCGTCGGGGTCGGGGGTCGGCAGTTCTCCCCTGGCCACCTGCGCCCCCATCTTCGTCCCCTCCTCGACAACGAGAGCGTATGCACTGATGTGATCGGTCTCGTACGACAGGGCGGCGCGCAGCGAGGTCTCCCAGTCAGCCAGACTCTCCCCTGGCGTCCCATAGATGAGGTCCACCGAGGTCGACAGGCCCGCCTCCTTTGCCCACTGGACAACGAGGGGGACTCGCTCGGGCGTATGAGTGCGATCCAGGGTCGCGAGAATCGCGGGCACGGCGGACTGCATGCCGAAAGACACTCGCGTAAATCCCGCATCCGCGAGCTGCGCGAGCCCGTCGCGCGTCACCGTGTCGGGATTCGCCTCGAGGGTCACTTCCGCTCCTGGGGCGATGCCGATGCGCTCGCGCAGGCCCGTCAGGATCTCGACGAGCTCGGTGGTATCCAGCATCGTCGGAGTGCCACCGCCAAAGAACACCGTACGAGCCTCGCGCGCGGGCAGCCCCGCCTCGGACATGACACGGGCCGCCAGGGAAGCCTCAGCGAGAACGGAGGGGGCGTAGTCCCCCACCTGTGCCCCCGGCCCGAAGCCGACCGTGTAGGTGTTGAAATCGCAGTACCCGCAGCGCACGCGACAAAAGGGCACGTGCACATAGAGAGACAGAGGGCGGCCGCGATCAGCCTCGACGAGGCCAGGGTCCAGCGAGCCGTCAGGCGACCAACGCTCACCCTCAGGCTGGGCGGGGCTCACGAGTGCGCTCCAGCCGTCACGATGTCAGCCACGGGGACGGCGAATGCCGACGATGTCGTGGGCATGACGGCCCGCATCGATGCCTCGGGTCTCGAAGTGGGTGACGACGCGGCCCTCGAAGCGCGGAGCGAATCCACCGCGCTCCGGCTGCGGATCCTCCGGATCTGGACGCTCTCCCACGTGCGGGTTCTCGAAGAGCTCGCACGCTTCGATAACGTCGCGCATCTGCCAGGCGTAGTCATCCCAGTCGGTAGCCAGGCGCCACACTCCCCCGTCGCGCAGCAGGCGCGCGACCTCGAGCGCAAAGGAATCGGAGACGAGGCGACGCTTGCGATGCCGAGCCTTACGCCACGGGTCAGGGAAGAACGTCCAGACCTCATCCAGGCACGCGTCCTCAAGCATGATCGGCAGCGCCTGGGCAGCGTCGGCCTCGATGACACGAATGTTGTCAACGCCGGCCTCGACTGCCTTGGAGACGAGCTTGGCGATGCCCGGAACCCAGACCTCGAGGGCCAGGAAGTTACGCTCGGGATGAGCGGCCGCCGCGGCGACAATCTGTTCACCCGTGCCCGAGCCAATCTCGAGGGTCACCGGTGCGCTGCGCCCGAAGAGCTCGGCCAGATCGAGCGTGAAATCCGGCGCGACCGTCGTGTAGCCGACGCCGCGACGCGGCTCCACCACGTAGCGGTGCGCGTGTGCTTCCCACGTGCGCGCGAGGTTCGCGGGCAGCTCGCGTGTGCGCCGCGTAAACGACTTCGTACGACTCATGAAGACCGTGCCCTCGGGGGCATCTCCCGGGCGACGGTCCATGCACTGGCCGACGTGAGCGTGAGCCTCCACGGCCTCGTTCCCCTGTTCCCCGCTCACTTCTTGCCCGTCGGAACGTCGGAGGTCAGGGCGGCGATGAAGGCTTCCTGCGGCACGTCGACGCGGCCGATAGACTTCATGCGCTTCTTACCTTCCTTCTGCTTCTCGAGCAGCTTGCGCTTACGGCTGATGTCGCCGCCGTAGCACTTGGCGAGCATGTCCTTGCGCAGGGCCTTAATCGTCTCGCGAGCGATGACTCGCGCACCGACCGCGGCCTGCACCGGGATCTCAAACTGCTGGCGAGGGATAAGTTCCTTCAGGCGCTTCGTCATCCGCTGGCCGTAGTTGTAGGCACCATCGCGGTGAACAATCGCGCTGAACGCGTCGACACGGTCGCCGTTGAGCAAGATGTCGACCTTGACGAGGTCGGCGCTCTGCTCGCCGCTCTCCTGGTAGTCCAGGGAGGCGTAGCCACGCGTGCGGGACTTGAGCTGATCGAAGAAGTCGAAGACGATCTCAGCGAGGGGCAGCTGATAGTGCAGCTCCACGCGATCCTCGCTCAGGTAGTCCATGCCCTGCATCGAGCCGCGGCGCTCCTGGCACAGCTCCATGATGGTGCCCGTGAACTCGGTGGGCGTCAGGATGGTCGCGTTGACGACGGGCTCGCGCACCTCGGAAATCTTTCCTTCGGGGAATTCGCTCGGGTTGTCGACGCGCACCTCGGTGCCATCCTCCGTCACGACGCGGTAGACGACGTTCGGAGCGGTCGCGATGAGGTCGAGGTTGAACTCGCGCTCCAGGCGCTCGCGGATGATCTCCAGGTGGAGCAGGCCGAGGAAGCCGCAGCGGAAGCCGAAGCCGAGGGCCGCGGAGGATTCGGGCTCGAAGGTCAGCGCCGCGTCGTTGAGCTGGAGGCGCTCGAGGGCGTCGCGCAGGTCCGGGAAGTCCGATCCGTCGACCGGGTAGATGCCGGAGAAGACCATCGGGTTCGGGTCTCGGTAGCCCTCGAGAGCCTCGGTTGCGCCGCGCACCTGGCTGGTGACGGTGTCGCCGACGCGGGACTGACGCACGTCCTTCACGCCCGTGATCAGGTATCCAACCTCGCCGGCGCCGATGCCCTCTTCGGGCTTCGGCTCGGGCGAGATGACGCCCAGCTCGAGGAGCTCGTGGGTGGCGCCCGTGGACATCATGCGCACGCGCTGACGGGTCGAGAGCACGCCGTCGACGACACGCACGTAGGTGACGACGCCGCGGTAGGTGTCGTACACGGAGTCGAAGATCATCGCTCGCGTCGGGGCGTCGGGGGTGCCCTCGGGGGCGGGCACGACCTCCACGATGCGGTCGAGGAGGTCCTCGACGCCTTCGCCTGTCTTGCCGGAAACCTTGAGGACCTCGCTCTCGTCGCAGCCGATCAGCTGGGCAACCTCGTGCGCATACTTCTCGGGCTGGGCGCCCGGCAGGTCGATCTTGTTGAGGACCGGAATGATCGCGAGGTCGTTCTCGAGGGCCAGGTACAGGTTCGCGAGCGTCTGGGCCTCAATGCCCTGCGCGGCGTCGATGAGCAGGACCGCACCCTCGCACGCGGCCAGGGAACGGGAGACCTCGTACGTGAAGTCCACGTGACCGGGCGTGTCGATCATGTTGAGCGCGTAGGGGGTACCCTCGTGTGCCCACGGCATGCGCACCGCCTGGCTCTTGATCGTGATGCCGCGCTCGCGCTCGATGTCCATACGATCGAGGTACTGGTCGCGCATCTCGCGCGCTTCGACAACTCCGGTCAGCTGGAGCATGCGATCCGCGAGCGTCGACTTCCCATGATCGATATGGGCGATGATGCAGAAGTTACGGATCTGCCCCTGCGGGGTATGGGCCGGGCGAATCTGCGCCTGCTGCGCGGGCGTGGGGATGGGCACGTGAACCTCCGTGAAGTCGTTAACCTCCATATCGTCCCATTGTCGTAGGCCTTTGTGCCAGTTCAGGCGCGGGAAGTCGCGCACAGTGGCCGCGCGTCACACCGTGTCACCATCGCCCATCTCGGCCTGCGCGATAATGGAGACGGCCTCCGTGAAGTCGCAGTCCTCCCAGTCGTCGGGGTGATCGTCACGAAGTTTACGTGCGATCCTCTCTGCACGTTCGTCATCCCCACGCATGGTTGCCAGGGTGAGCAAGATGGTGCGGATACGCGCCGTCAGGGGGTCACGATCTCCCAGGTATCGCCGGCAATCTTCGGCCAACACGGTCCACAGGTCCTCGCCCGCCTCCCGGTCACCTCCCATCCACGTATTGCGCGCGATTTCGTTTCGCAGGCGCAGCACCCGCCAATCGCCGCGTTCGGCGACCGTCAGCAACACGTCCATGTTGTGCTCGTAGAGCTGGATAGCTTCGTCGTACTGGCGGTCCGCGGAGAGAACCTCAGCGAGGTTGTCGCGAACGGTCAGCAGCGTCATGTCGGCCTCGTCCCCGGCGCCTTCCATGTCTGCGAGAAGCTCACGATAGACGCGCGCAGCCCTGTTCCACTTACCCGTGTTTTTCCAAGGCATTGCAGAATTGTTACGGATGGCGAATGCGATCTGAGGGTCGAGGCCCGGGCAGGCTTTCACGTCGGCGACCAGAGCAGAAAAACGCCGAGCTGCCATGTCGTTGAAGCCCAGAACCGAGAGCCAGTAGGCCTCGGAGTTACGGAGCATCAGGACGAGGGGGTGGTCACGTTCCAGCTCTCTGGAACCAAGCCGGGCAGCTTCCCCCGCCGCGCGGCGGCATCGGTCATACGAGCCCAGGGCGGCATACCAGTCGATGCGCAGTTTTCCCGCCTCGAGACGAAGCTCAATCGAGACCTCCTGGTCGTCATATACCTGCTCCGCGCGTTCGATAGCTTTCTCCAGTCCTCCGCCAGAAGCACATCGCACCGCGTCCATCAGGCGGGAGCGAGCGGCGTCATCGGGTGAACCGGGGGCGACAGCGCACCTCCCGAACGCATCGAGAGAGACCTTCGGACCATGGATCGTTGCAGTGGACATCGTCGTCACCTTTCTTCATTGAGAGTTCAGCTGCGAACACATCCAGAATGAAACTAACGATGTCGCACTGTCATCCATAACGACAATCCCTGTGGATAACCCGCCCTCCCACAGAGCCCCTGTGGATAAAACTAAAGGGGCTACCCCTGCCGTATGCTGGTGCCATGAATTCATTCATCAGGGGCCTCATCAATTTCCTCCTCGGCGTTATTTCTGGCGCCGCAGAGGAGGCACAGTCGAACGCCTCCAAGCCGAGCCAGCGTCAGCCGAGTAGCAAGCCGACGTCGTCTACCAGCAAGCCGAAGTCTTCGACTCCCAAGCCTCGCTCATCCTCGTCATCTCGACCGAACTCCGGTTCCCACCATCACTACGAGGACCCGGCGACCTCCAATCGCCCCCAGACGTCAATCCGCGAAGCCAGCATCGCCGACGCACTTGCCCACGCCTCGTACACGCCCGTCATGGACGGCGACGCGGATCCCGGCGAGGTCGTGTGGACCTGGGTGCCCTACCAGGAGGATTCCTCCGTCGGCAAGGATCGCCCGGCCGTCGTCATCGGCGCACAGGGTGAGGGCGTGTACCTCCTGCAGCTGACCAGCAAGGACCACACGCGCGACGCCGCCCAGGAGGCCGCCGCCGGACGCTACTGGCTTGACATTGGCGCGGGCGACTGGGACTCGAAGGGCCGTCCCTCCGAGGTGCGCCTCGACCGGGCCCTGTGGGTCAAGGCCACCGACGTGCGCCGCGAAGGCTCGATCCTGCCCAAGGCAACCTGGCAGCTCATCGTCGACGCCCTCGAGGAGCACTACCGCACTCACGGCGACTGACGCTTACACGTGACCGACCTTACGAGGCGCGAAAGCGCTGAGGGATATGACGAAAAGCCCCTGCCCTGGTATGATCGGTCGTTGGACTCCCGGCCTGGTCGGGCAGGGGGTCTGGTTAGGACCGTTTGCGGGTGTCCCCACGCCTAAGTCCCGGTCTTGACACAGCCCTCACCGACCCTGTCAGACATACATCAAGGAGAAATCCGACTGTGGCAAACATTAAGTCCCAGAAGAAGCGCATCCTCACCAACGAGAAGCGCCGCGTTCGTAACCAGTCCGTGAAGTCCGAGCTGAAGACCCTGGTCCGTCAGACCCGCGAGGCCGTTGAGGCCGGCGACAAGGACAAGGCTCTCGCCGCTCTGCGTATCGCTTCGCGCAAGCTGGACGTCGCCGTTTCCAAGGGCGTCATCCACAAGAACCAGGCCGCGAACCGCAAGTCGAAGCTTGCTCGTCGCGTCGCCTCGATCGCTGACTGATCAAACGCACGTTTGACATGAAGCGGGCCGCCCAACGGGCGGCCCGCTTTCGTATACCCACTCCCCCACGTTCCGGCACCAGGCGCACATAACGAGGGTTAAAGGACAAAACGTGTTGGTTTTGTGGTGATTTTTCGGCTTGTTGGTAGTCGAAAATTAACATTGACGGCGATTGTTTCATCGTGGGGGTACGAATACCCCCCACGCACCTGATGTGTGGGCGAACGCGTGGCCCGGTATGGACACTCAGGTTCAGGAGCGCAGTTCGCCGAGGCGTGCTAGCTGTCTGCACTCCCCTCCGCACACGTGGGCCCGACACCTCGCACGTTAACCCGATGACATGCACGTGGGCAGCGCCGCCCACGAGCACATCAAGGGGTTAACGCGCATAGTCAGCGGTTTGCGTGCGAAGTACATGCCAGGCCGGGCACTGTTGTGTCCAACAAGCAGACCGCCTGAGCCGCAACACCCCGTTGTCAACGTTTTTCACCGAGGTGGTCTGCGACGTGGGCGCCTCACCACCCAGAACCGCTACCTCATTACCGCGAACCGAGACCTCACCGCCACCAAACGGGGGGATTTGCACCATTAGAAGCGCGACACGCCGGCGACACGCCGAAGGGAGGCTCCTAATGCTGCAAAACCCCCACCATTACCCCTGGCGGCAGGCTTGTTCACGGGTGCAATGCCCCTCACCGGTGCAGAGCTGCACGGCGGCGTGCCAATAAACGCCGGTGAGGCGTCGCCAGCAATGACGGGGGACGTCACGGGCGGCCAGCTCCGAGACGACGCTTGTGACCGATGAGGTGTTACACCTGATCGGGAAGATTCAACCCCTTCTGATCGGGTGGAATCTTCCCTAACGGGTGGAATGCTCCCGATCAGGTGGAGTCCTCCCAAAGGGGCACGTCCTGTCTGTGGCACAGCGGCGCGAGCGCGCTAGCCCAACGACACCGCCCACGCCGATGCCCGGGACCGAACCGCGACCAACACGTTATGACCTATAACCCACGTATAACCACTCCCCCGTACGCTTATTCGCACGGTCAGCACACCTACGCCAACCACTCCCCCACGTTCCGGCACCAGGCCCACATAACGAAGCCCCGACCTCGTCAAATGAACTGCCTCCCGTTTCTTGGACATCGAAATTGAAGTCCAGGGAATGGGAGGCTTTTCGTGTCTGTGGTTCTGGGGTTGAGGC
>NZ_PKKM01000006.1 GCF_002847525.1 Schaalia odontolytica
GCCCAGCCTCCATTCCGAACCTGGAAGCTAAGCCCGGCAGCGCCAATGGTACTGCAACCGCCAGGTTGTGGGAGAGTAGGACACCGCCACAACACACCTCAAACCGAAGGGCCTCATCCACACGGATGAGGCCCTTCGCGCATTATCTCCTCACCGGCCGACTTCGTGGTGCGCGCCTGACGCAGCTAATCGTGTCGCAGCGGTGGCGTATCCGTCTGCGTTTTATCTCCGCGTGTGTCCACTAGATGAAAAACCACACGTCACGGACCAACGTCGCCCACATAACGGCGCTACGCGTGCGATGCTATTCCCATGGTCACTTCTCCACATCCGCACGGGCCTCACCATCACGGTCCCAAAGACGAGGTTCTCGCTCAGCGCATGGCGGCGCACGATCGCCTTGCTCATCAGTCCCAGGTTGTTCTCCGACTCGGCCAGATGCTGCTGTCGTTTGGCGCGAGCGCCTATCGCGTCAAGAAGTCAATGGCTGATCTCGCACGCGCCGTCGGCATTTCTGAGCACCGAGCACAGGTCACGTACACGGAGATTATCGCGACCGCGTATGCGAACGGAACTTTCCGCACGGAGCTCGCTGAGCAGCGCCTCATGGGCGTTAACGCTGACAAGATTGACCGTATTAATAACTACGTGGCGTCCCTGCACGGCAAGTCTGTGCGAGTCGAGGATGTGTCGGACGAGCTGGACAAGATCGCGAAGGTTCCCGGCCTCTATGACTGGTTCTCGAACGCGCTTGCCTCAGGCCTCGCCTGTGCGGCGTTTGCATTCCTCAACGGTGGGGGATGGGTCGAGTGCTCTGCTGTCGCTGTCGCGTCTTTCTTCGGACAGGCATTGCGTCGTCAGATGCTGATCCGCCACATGAACCACTTCGGCGTGTGGATGGCGTGCGGTGCCCTTGCAGCGATGATCTACATTTTGCTGGTTGCTCCCGCTCAACAGTTCCTCGGCATCGAGTCCACGCATCAGGCTGGCTTTATTTCCGCGCTGCTCTTCCTGGTCCCCGGTTTCCCGCTGGTGACTGGCCTGATCGATTTGGTGCGACAAGACTTCCAAGGTGGCGTCGGTCGCCTCGTGTACGTGACGATGCTCGTCATGTCAGCGGGCGTGGCTGTCTGGGCGATCTCGGCTGTCTTCGGCTGGTCTGTGACGCCCGAGTACGGTGTATCGCTCGTTCCATGGCTGCACTACCTTCTGCGCTTCCTCGCTAGCTTTGTTGCTGCATACGGGTTTGCGATGCTCTTCAATTCACCGCAACGCGTGTGTGCGACGGCTGCGCTCATCGGTGCCGCTATCAACACCGCTCGTATCGCCCTGCACCTGGAACTCGGCGTTCCTGCCCCGGCTGCCGTCGGCCTCGCCGCGCTCGCAGCTGGCCTTCTCGCCGTCTTCGTGGCCCGCAGGACGCGCTTCTCGCGCGTGACCCTGTCCGTGCCTGCTGTCGTCATCATGATCCCCGGTGTGCCGCTCTATCGTGCTCTGACCTACCTGAACAACCAGCAGATCGACGATGCGCTCGCCGCGCTCTTCACGGTCATGTTCACGATCGTCGCGATCGGCATGGGCCTCGCGCTCTCCCGTATGCTGACGGATAAGAACTGGCTCGTCGAGAAGCAAGAACGAGTCCCGAACCTGTGGGAATACGAGGAGGAGCACGCATGAAATTCGAGATCGAAGCGGGCCTGAAGCCGCCGTCGTTTGAGGTTGAGTACGAGATCGACCGCGACGAGATTCGCGCCGTCGGCCGCAACATCGCAATCGTGTGCGTGGCGGCGGTGACCGCTCGAGTGCTCGTCGCGCTGATTTCGCGCTGACGCTCATTCATTGACGAGGCCGTGGCCGGGAAACCGGTCGCGGCTTCGTTTGTGCGTAGGCCGAGTTGGCAGGTATACAGGGCCACGACAACGTACTGAGCAAGCGTCGCCCTTGTGGAGGGCGCCGCAGGGCCTGTGGGGCCTGGCCGGGCTTCGAGGCGACGCGCCGAGCGCAGCTCGCGGCGCGGGCGACGAGCGGGCGGGCAGGCCATGCGGTGCCCGGAACAAAGGCGACGCCGCGAGGATTGATCAGCTGAGCGCGGCAAGTCAGGCTCTGGTTCCTGGCTACCAGGCCCCGCCACCGCCCACGGGCACTGCAGCCAGGCCTAGCAGGCCACGTGTCGGCTTTTGGTACCCCCGTGACCGCCTGCGTGTAGCGCAGCTCGGCCTTGCAGCTCGTGCGGGCCACGGCCTCCACATGAGCGGCGCGGTGCCCGGTACGGGCTCGGGAGAGGGGATCGAGGCATGCGAATGGGGCCGACCCGAAAGGGCCAGCCCCATTGCGTCGCGGGTTCGAACCCGCGGGAGACGTTGCCGCTACATGCCGCCCAGGACCGTAGCGACGATGATCTTGCCGACCATGGCCACCGGGTAGACCAGCGCGTAACCGAGCGACACGCGAGGATCTGCGTTGGTACGGCCATTCGCGAAAGCGAGGACGGCGGGCTGCGTCTGCGCGCCACCGAGCAGACCGGCAAGCTTCGTGCCGCCCATCTTGAACACCCATCGCATCGTGCAGTAGAGGCCGACCGCCATAATCGATGTCATGACGACACCGAGAGCAAAGATGCGGATCCAGGCGCCCGATTCGAAGGCCTCGAGGATCTGGCCGCCTGCCTTGGCACCCGCCTGCGCGAGGAAGATAAGCAGGCCGAGCTCAGCCATGACCTGGCAGGTCGTGAAGGGCAGAGCCGTCGCAATGGGGCCGATGCGGCCGACGCGGCCGAAGATAAGGCCCACGATGAGCGTGCCAGCGGCGGAACCGATCGAGAAGTACTCGCCGGAGGGGGTCAGGATCGGCAGCTCGCCGATTGCGATGCCCAGCGCCATGCCGATGCCCAGGGCGATCGGGTTGAGGTCCGTGAGGCCTCGGGACGAGTCGCCGAAGAACTTCGTAATCTCAGCCATCTTGGACGTGGGGGCGACGACGCGCACACGGTCCCCCTCCTGGAGGACGAGGCCCGGCTCGGCGACCATGTCGACGTCGCCGCGGCGCACGCGCGAGATAGTCGCGGAGAACTCCTTGGCAAGACCGAGCGAGGCGACCGTGCGTCCGGCGACCTTCGGGTTGGAGATCGTCACACGACGGAAGTCCAGGTAGGAGCGATCCTGCATGAGGGAGTGAGAGGACGCGTGGCCGAGCTCCGTTGCCGCACGTGCGACGAGCTCGCGGGGGCCGACGACCGTCACGAGGTCACCAGGATCCAGGGTGTCGGACATCTGGGGACGGGTGATCGGGCCGGTCTCGCCGCGGCGCAGACGGGAGAAGGAGACCTTCTCACCGAGCTTCTCGTAGATGTCGCCAACGAAGGGGTGGTCGTCGCGCTCGACGCGGATCGTGCGGTTCGACAGGGGAGAGGGGGCATCCTTATCGTTGCGGCCGTAGTGCAGTGCAGCCATCGAAGCTGCCAGCATGCCGATGACGCCGAAGAGGTAGGCGATCGAGTAGCCGACCGTCGCACGTGCTGGATCGCCGGAGGCCTCGCCGGCAGCGGCCAGAGCGGGCGTGTTCGTCACCGAACCCGCGAAGGTACCGGCGATGAGCGGAACGTCCATACCCATGGCCTTACCGAGGTAGAGGCCGACGGTGGCGGTGATGCCGTAGAGGGCAACCATCGACAGAATCGGGCCGACGGCGGTCTTCAAGTTGTGGAAGAACGACGCACCCGAGTTGATGCCGATCGCGAACGTGAAGAGCGTCAGGCCGAGAGTGCCCAGCTGGGGGGTGACCCGCAGCTCGATGTCGTAGGACTGCGCCCACGCAGCCAACGCGATGGCAAAGAACAGAACGGCGGCGGCGCCGAGGCTAATGCCCCTGATTTTCACATGGCCGAACGCCATGCCTATACCGATGAGAAGGAAGAGGAACAGAACTGGCTGTTCGCTCAGAATCTCGAACACCTGGTGCACGATGAAATCTCCGTGTTGTGGATTGTGATATGAGGTATGAGTCAATTAAACCAGTAATACGTGCTGTGCATCTCAGTCCATCGTCCTAGATGGCGATCAGAACCCAAAGGTCCGCACAATGAGATGACGCGGAGCGTAGAGCTCAGGCAAGATACGGTAAATACATGCTCGACGTTCGCGGAATTGGAATCCTCGCCCTGGTCATCGTACCCGGGCGTGCGATGCCTGCCGTGTAACGTGAGGATGGATCGCACGCCGAAATCCCCGCATCCGCGCATCTGCCGGACCTGACGGGGTTTTTTCTTTGAGACGGTCCCAACGATTGAGAGGACGAATGGTGAGCGACACCGCCAACACCACCCGCATGACCGGAGCCGAGGCTATCGTGGCCAGCCTCGAGGCCCTGGGCGTTACCGACGTGTTCGGTATGCCCGGCGGCGCAATTCTGCCGACCTACGACCCGCTGCTGGCGTCGACGTCCATCCGCCACATTCTTGTCCGTCACGAGCAGGGCGCGGGCCACGCCGCCGAAGGCTACGCCCTGGCCACCGGTAAGGTTGGCTGCGCGATCGTGACATCCGGCCCCGGCGCCACCAACGTACTGACGGCCCTGGGCGACGCCTGCATGGACTCGGTCCCGATCGTCGTGATCTCCGGCCAGGTCGGCGCATCCCTGATCGGAACCGACGCCTTCCAGGAAGCCGACGTCGTCGGCGCCTCGATGCCCATCACCAAGCACTCCTTCCTCGTCACGGATCCCGCGGAGATCCCCGCGCGCCTGGCCGAGGCCTTCCACCTCGCGGGCACCGGTCGCCCCGGCCCGGTCCTCGTGGATATCACCAAGTCCGCGCAGGTCGCCGAGATGGACTTCTCCTGGCCTCCCGCCCTCGACCTGCCCGGCTACCGCGTCGCGGACAAGCCGAACATGAAGCAGGTGCGCGCGGCTGCCCGTGCGATCGCCGATGCTCAGGCTCCCGTGCTCTACGTGGGTGGCGGCATCGTGCGTTCGGGCTCCACCGACGCTCTCGCCGACCTCGTCGAGGTCACGAATGCCCCCGTTGTCACCACGCTGACCGCCCGCGGCGCGTTCCCTGACTCCGATCGCCACAACCTCGGCATGCCCGGCATGCACGGCACCGTGGCCGCTGTCGGCGCCCTCCAGCGCGCCGACCTGATCGTGGCGCTCGGCGCCCGCTTCGACGACCGCGTGACGGGCCGCCTCGACTCCTTCGCGCCCCGCGCCACCGTCGTGCACATCGACATTGACGCCGCGGAGATCTCGAAGAACCGCCACGCCGACATCCCGATCGTCGCAGACCTGGCGACCGCCCTGCCGATCCTCACCGAGGAAATCGCCCAGGCCTCGTCGGACAACAAGGCGGACATCTCCGGATGGTGGCGCTACCTCGACCGACTGCGTACCAAGTATCCGATCGGATGGGCTGAGCCCGAAGACGGCATGACGGCGCCCCAGGAGGTCCTCAAGAAGCTCTCCGACAAGGTTGGCCCCGAGGCGATCTACGTGACGGGCGTGGGCCAGCACCAGATGTGGGCCGCGCAGTTCATCACGCTGGACAACCCGCGCAGCTTCATCTCCTCCTCCGGCTCCGGCACCATGGGCTACTGCATCCCCGCAGCCATGGGCGCCCAGGTCGCGGCCCCCGACAAGGTCGTGTGGGCGATCGACGGTGACGGTTCCTTCCAGATGACCAACCAGGAACTGGCCACCTGCACGATCAACAACATCCCGATCAAGGTTGCCCTCATCAACAACTCGGTGCTGGGCATGGTCCGCCAGTGGCAGTCCCTGTTCTTCGGCAAGCGCTACTCGAACACGACGCTCAACCCCGTCGAGGGCGAGCAGATCCCCAACTTCGAGATGCTCGCGCAGGCCTACGGCATGGCCGCGCGCACCGTTCGCTCCATCGACGAGGTCGACGAGGCCATCGAATGGGCCATGTCGATCAACGATCGCCCCGTTCTCATTGACTTCCGCGTTTCCAAGGACTCGATGGTCTGGCCGATGGTCGCCGCGGGCGTGTCCAACGATGAGATTCGTTACGCCAAGGGCATGGCGCCCGACTGGGAGGTGGAAGACTGATGACGAATCGTCACACTCTGGCCGTGTTGGTCGAAAACAAGCCCGGCGTGCTCACTCGCGTCGCCGCGCTTTTCGCCCGCCGCGCCTTTAATATCAAGTCGCTGACCGTGGGAGAGACCGAACACCCGGAGATCTCCCGCATGACCATCATCGTGGACGCAGACTCCGCGCCCATCGAGCAGGTGGTCAAGCAGCTCAACAAGCTCATCAACGTCCTCAAGGTTGTCGAGCTTGAACCCGAAGACTCCGTCGAACGGCGTCTGCTCATGATGAAGGTCCAGGCTGACGAGACCCGTCGTACCTCGGTCCTGCAGATCGTGGACCTGTTCCGCGCACACGTCGTCGACGTGCAACCCGAGTCGGTCGTCATCGAATCGATCGGCTCCCTATCCAAGCTGGAGGCGCTGCTGCGGGCCCTGGAGCCCTACGGCGTCACCGAACTCGTCCAGTCGGGCGCCGTGGCTATCGGCCGCGGGTCGCGCTCGATCACGGATCAACTGAAGGAGAAATGAAAATGGCAGAAATCATCTACGACGACGGCGCAGACCTGTCGCTGATCCAGTCCAAGAAGGTTGCCATCATTGGTTACGGTTCGCAGGGTCACGCGCACGCGCTGAACCTGAAGGATTCCGGAGTTGACGTGGTCGTCGGCCTGCGCCCCGGTTCCTCCTCCTGGGCCAAGGCTGAGGCCGCCGGCCTTCAGGTCAAGGACGTGGCCGAGGCCGTCGCCGAGGGCGACGTCGTCTCGCTGCTGCTGCCCGACCAGGTCCAGCGCTACGTGTACGCCGAGCAGGTTGCCCCCAACCTGAAGGAAGGTGCCGCCCTTCTCTTCGCGCATGGCTTCAACATCCGTTACGGCTACATCGAGGTCCCCGAGGGCCACGACGTCGTCATGGTCGCCCCCAAGGGCCCCGGCCACAAGGTCCGCGAGACCTACACCCAGGGCAAGGGCACCCCGGACGTCGTCGCCGTTGAGGTGGACGCCTCCGGCCAGGCTTGGGACCTCGTCCTGTCCTACGCGAAGGCCATCGGCGGCACCCGCGCCGGCGTCATCAAGACGACCTTCACCGAAGAGACCGAGACCGACCTGTTCGGCGAGCAGGCTGTCCTGTGTGGCGGCGTCTCCCACCTGATCCAGGCCGGCTTCGAGACCCTGGTCGAGGCTGGCTACCAGCCCGAGATCGCCTACTTCGAGGTCTGCCACGAGATGAAGCTGATCGTCGACCTCATCAACGAGGGCGGCATCACCAAGCAGCGTTGGTCCTGCTCTGACACCGCTGAGTATGGCGACTACGTCTCCGGCCCGCGCGTCATTGGCGAGTCCTCCAAGGAGGCCATGAAGGCTGTTCTGGCCGACATTCAGGACGGCACCTTCGCCCGCAAGTTCATCGCCGATCAGGATAACGGCGCCCTCGAGTTCAAGGCGCTGCGCGCCGAGGAAGAGGCCCACCCGATCGAGAAGACCGGCCAGAAGCTGCGCAAGGCCTTCGGCTGGACCGACTCCGACGAGGACTACACCGAGGGCAGCGCCGCGCGCTGATCTCGCTCTCCGTTTCGGATAGCGTCACGCCCCGGCCTCGTTCCCAATGTGGGACGAGGTCGGGGCTCTTTTGTGCTCACAGGCGCGGTTACGTTTGGCAGGGTTTCCGCGGGGTCAGTTCGCCGGTGCCTCGTCCGCGCCGTTTACCCAGGGAAGGGGAGCGGGGGAGAGGGCGTCTGCGTTGGAGACGGTGGAGATCGGCGCAACGATCACGAGGGAGGCGACGGCGGCTGACGCGACGCGTGTCAGAGTTCGACGGGAGGGGCGCACGCTCATTCCTTACTACGAAAGACTGATTGACAGAACTAGTTTACAGGTAAGTGATTGCTGGGCAACTAGTTATGGTCTGTTCCACTGCTTGATGTTGGTCAGTCTGTCCAGGTGAGGTGTGTTGATTGTTGGGTTGGTTTGTTTGACGGGGGAGGGGTTGGTGTTGTTGTGCGGTGCGGGGTGAGGGTTCTGAGCATCTTGGACTGTTGTGGGGTGGGAGTC
Organism: Schaalia odontolytica; assembly: GCF_002847525.1. Taxonomy (GTDB): domain Bacteria; phylum Actinomycetota; class Actinomycetes; order Actinomycetales; family Actinomycetaceae; genus Pauljensenia; species Pauljensenia odontolytica_B. The sequence continues at coordinate 8,093 of NZ_PKKM01000006.1, forward strand.
TGACGGTCATGCATGAATCTTGATAGTTCTAAGGTAATTGTCCTAGACGTTGATAAAATTGTCTGTCCTATAACTGGTTAGCGAGCATCTAAATTTGTATGATGAATCTCGTGGATAGTGAGTCATGACTCACTGACCGCTGATTGACAACCCATATCGGAAGGACCAATGATGACCCTCCGCCACTACGGGCGCGCCCTCGCGGCTGCCTCGGGAGCCGTGCTGCTGTGCGCGACTCTCTCGGTTCCCGCGCTCGCGACCCCGACCAGTGACACCGGTGCAGCTGCTCCGGTGACGGCCTCGGCAACCGACGAAGGTTCGGCCCCCATCACCGTCACCGTCACGCGCACCGACTCCCACGGAGACAAGGTGTACGAAGGTGACCTGATCACCATCACCGTCACCTACACCAACAACACCGACAGCGCGCTCACCGTCTTCCCGGTGGACTCGAACCTGTCCGGCGTCCTCACCACCGGCGCTCCGAACTGCCGCTGGCACAACCTCGCCGCGCACACCACCAAGCAGTGCACGACCGCCACGCACACCGTGACCGCCGACGACGTTGCGGCCGGCACCTTCACCCCGATGACCACGTGGGCGGCCACCCGTGACCGTAACGGCACCGACGTCATCGCCGGTGGCATTACCGCCAACGCCGACCCGGTGACCGTCGCCCAGGGCGAGCGTCCCCCGGCCCCGGATCCGCTGGAAACCCCGCATGACTACGCGATTGGTGACAAGGTTCGCCTCGCGTCCCCCGGCCTCGCAGGATTTAGCTGCCACCGCATCCCCGCTCTGACCACCGCCAACAATGGCTGGATCATCGCCTCGTGGGACGGTCGCCCCAACACTTGTCAGGATGCGCCCCAGGCCAACTCCATCGTCTACCGCATCTCCAAGGACGGCGGTAAGTCTTGGACCCCCATCAAGGCCGCCCTCGCCGGAACCCCCGGTGCGGAGAAGATCGGCTACTCCGACCCCTCCTTCGTCGTGGACCGCACCACCGGAACGATCTTCCTGTTCTCGGTCAAGTCCTACGACGCCGGCCTCTTCCAGTCCCAGCTGGGCACCGATCCCGCGGCCCGTAACATCCTGCACGCCCACGTCGTCGAGTCCCACGACAACGGCGAAACCTGGGTGAACCCGCGCACCATCACCGACCAGGTGACCGCCGGATACGAAGGACAGTGGTTCACCCGCTTCGCCTCCTCCGGTGAAGGCATCCAGCTGCGCTACGGCGCCCACGCCGGCCGCCTCATCCAGCAGTACGCCGTTGCCAACTCCGGAACGACCTCGCTCATGGCCGTCTCCGTCTACTCCGACGACCACGGCGTGACCTGGAAGCCCGGCGCACCGACCGAGGGCAGTGCCGACGAAAACAAGGTCGTCGAGCTCTCCGACGGTCGCCTGCTCCTCAACTCGCGCACGCAGGGCACCGCCGGTCAGCGCCTCGAAGCAATCTCCTACGATGGCGGGCAGACCTGGGGTCCCTTCCGCCACAACTGGGACCTGACGGACCCGCGTAACAACGCCTCCATCGTGCGCGCCTACCCGGATGCCCCCGAGGGCTCCGCCCGCGCTCGCGTCCTGCTCTTCTCGAACGCCGACTCCTCCAGCGCCCGCGCCAACGGCACCATCCGCGTGTCCTACGACGACGGTTTCACCTGGAACGACGGCAAGGTCTTCGAGAGCGGCGAGATGGCCTACTCGACGCTGCACCCCCTCGGTGACGGCACCTGGGGCCTGCTGTATGAGTCCGGCGGCTACAAGAACATCGAGTTCATGCGCGTGGACGCTGCCTACCTTGGCTTGACCGATCCCGGCGAGGAGCCCGCTCCCGAGCCGCAGCCCACCCCGGATCCGACTCCGGAACCCCAGCCCACCCCGGATCCGACTCCGGAACCGCAGCCCACCCCCGAGCCCGCCCCCGCGGTGACCCCCGCGCACTGGGTGAACACCGGCTCGGGCTGGAAGTGGCAGCTGGAGGACTCCAGCTATGCGATGAACCAGACGATCACCATCGGCGATGCCACCTACCGCTTCGACGCGGACGGCATGATGGTTACCGGATGGGATAACCAGGGCGGCACGTGGAGCTACTACAACGGCTTCGGTGCCCGCGTGAGCGGATGGCTCAAGGACGCCGGTAGCTGGTACTACCTGGATCCCGCGACCGGCGCCATGGCCACCGGTTGGGCCCAGGTCGACGGCACCTGGTACTTCTTCAATGCCTCCGGTGCGATGCGCACCGGCTGGCAGCACGCCGGCAGCTGGTACTACCTGGCCCCCTCGGGCGCCATGCTCACCGGCTGGCAGCACATCGGTTCCACCTGGTACTACTTCGCCGGTGATGGCCACATGGTCACCGGATGGCAGACCATCGACGGTCGCTGGTACTACTTCGCATCCTCGGGTGCGTGGATCTGATCTGACCTGATGTCTCGGCCGGGGCCGGGGGAGCGTGAGTGCCCTCCCGGCCCCGGCCTCGTCTATGGGGGACGTCACGGCCCAAAGAGACCACGGGTTGGAACCACCCGGACGCGCGGGGGAGACGCGGGGGAAGATGGAGACATGACACTGAACATCGCAGTAATCCCCGGTGACGGCATCGGTAAGGAAATCGTCCCCGAAGGCCTCAAGGTCCTGGACCGCGTCCTGGCGGACAAGGGCATCGACTACTCCACCACCCACTTCAACCTGGGTGCCGAGCGCTGGCACGCGACAGGCGACACCCTCACCGATGAGGACCTCGAGGCCATCAAGCACCACGACGTCATCCTGCTTGGTGCGGTCGGTGACCCCTCCGTGCCCTCCGGCGTCCTCGAGCGCGGTCTGCTCCTCAAGTTGCGTTTCGCCCTCGACCACTACGTGAACCTGCGCCCCTCGAAGTACTACGAGGGCGTGCCCAGCCCCCTGGCCAACCCCGGCGACATTGACTTCGTCGTCGTGCGCGAAGGCACCGAGGGCCTCTACTGCGGCAACGGCGGGGCCGTGCGCGTGGGCACCCCCCACGAAATCGCGACTGAGGTCAGCGTCAACACTGCCTACGGCGTCGAGCGCGTCGTGCGCTACGCCTTCGAGGCCGCCGCCTCGCGCAAGAAGCACCTCACGCTCGTCCACAAGCACAACGTCCTGGTCAACGCCGGACACATGTGGCGCCGCATCGTCGACGAGGTGGGGGAGGAATACCCCGACGTGAGCGTCGACTACTGCCACATCGACGCCGCCACCATCTACATGGTCACAGACCCGGGCCGCTTCGACGTCATCGTCACCGACAACCTCTTCGGCGACATCCTCACTGACGAGGCCGGGGCCGTCACCGGTGGCATTGGCCTGAGCGCGTCCGGCAACCTCAACCCCGCGCGTGAGTTCCCCTCCATGTTCGAGCCCGTGCACGGCTCCGCCCCCGACATCGCGGGGCAGGGCAAGGCGGACCCGACTGCGACCATTTCCTCGGTCGCGCTCATGCTCGACTTCATGGGATTCGCCGAGGAAGCCGAGCGTGTGCGCGCGGCGATCGACGCCGACATGGCAGCGCGTGCCGAGGCCGCGGCGGCCGGAACGCCGCTCGTGCGCTCCACCTCCCAGATCGGTGACGACATCGCAGCCAGGGTCTGAGCCCAGGCAATGACACAGGGCCGCCCCCGGATGGGGAGCGGCCCTGTTGCGTGTATGACGGAGCGCCTACTCGGCGCTGGTGGCGATTCTCAGCGCGTGCCGATCAGGGCAGGCAGCGTCGTGCGAGGCGCCCACTGTTCAATGTCTGCCATCGCCGCACTGGCCCCCGCTGCGCGCACATCAGCGGAGTCGCTGGTCAACATCGCGGCGTCTGCTGCCAGCAAGTTCACGGCCAGGGACGGGGCATCGAGGAAACCAAGGTCGCAGCGAGGCGTACGCATATCCGCCGCACCGGCGCGCAGGGCGACGTCTGCGCGCACCAAAAGCTCGCCCGACACGGCGTAGGCGTCGGTCAGGGTACCCGCGCTCACCTGGGCCTTCGGCAGAGTTGACGCCGTGCAGTCCCAGGTCGCGACCGCAGCCGACAGCTCCTGCGAGGCAGCCAGGTTCTTGCCGGAGGGTGCGAACGACGAGGTTAGCGCCGGTGCATCAAAGAGATCAATAGACCAGGTCTGGACACCCTGGCGCGAGGCTGCGTTCACACGGTCATTGACAAGAAGGGCCTGGTCCAGGCCAGCATCCAGCTCAATGCCGTACGCCTGGGCGAGCGTCACGGCGCTCGCGTAGCGTCCGAGCGCCGAGGCGCCGAGCGTGCGTGCCTCTTCTGCGGAGGTCTTGTCCGGGTTGGCGGCGATCTCAAGGTCGCGCGTGGCCGTGCGTGCCAGCCACGACACGTACGCCGAGACGTCGGTAGGTGCCTCGGATACTGCTGCCGGAGCGGACTGGCCCTCGGGCGTTGCCCCGCCCCACGGATCCCACAGTCCGCCGAGCGCCTCGAGTCGCTCGCCCGATGCCGACGCGACGGCGCGCAGAGCCGCCGAGCAGGACGCACAGTCCGTCGCGACCTCGGCGAGCTGGGTCGCCCGATCGGATGCCGCAGACTCCGTGCGCGCGGCCTGGTCACGCACCGCGTCAAAACCGGACAGAGTCGGCAAAGACGAGGACGAGCACGCGGACAGCGCAACGAGCGCCGCTCCGGTCGCGATGAGGCTGGGGAGACGATGTGTGGTCAAAGTCAGTTTTGCGAAACGCACACCCGCATCATCCCACACCCCCGGGTAGGATAGGGAACTGACCCGCGTACGCGAGAGAAAGATAGGCGCATATGGCATCGTCCACGTCAGAGGGACCGCTCGAGGAGTTGCTGGCTCCCGTGGTCGCACAGTCGGGACTGGAACTGGACTCAGTGACCCGCTCACGCTCCGATGCGATGCCGCTCCTGCGGGTCATCGTCGAAGCGCCCATTGGCGCCGACGGAATCGACTCCGACACGCTCGCGGACGTGTCCCGCGCCGTGTCGAAAGCCCTGGATGCAGCGGATCCGATCGACGGTGAATACCTGCTGGAAGTGTCGACTCCCGGGGCCGAACGTGAGCTGACGAAGGTCGGACACTGGATGCGACAGATCGGACGTCTCGTGCGCATCAAGCTGCGCGCCGGTGGCTACGTCTCCGGACGTGTCGTTGCCGCAGACGAGACCAGCGCAACGATCGATGTTGACGGTGAAACGACTACCATTGACTATCAGGACATGAGGAAGGCGCGCTCCCGCGTCGACTTTGGAACGGGGAAGTAGGAGACCATGGAAATCGATATGACCGCTCTGCGGATGGTGGAAAACGAAAAGGGTGTCAGCCTCGAGACCCTCGTCGATGCCATCGAAGAGGCGCTGCTCAAGGCGTACCACAACCTGCCCGGTGCCATCTCCCAGGCCCGCATCGAAATCGACAAGAAGACCGGCCGCGTCACCGTCATGGCCATGGACGAGGACGAAGACGGCAACCCCATCGGCGAATTCGACGATACCCCGAAGAACTTCGGTCGCATCGCACAGTCGACCGCGCGCTCCGTCATCATGCAGCGCCTGCGTGACGCCGATGACCAGCGCGTGTTCGGCGACTTTGCCGGACGCGAAGGCCAGGTCATCACGGGCACCGTCCAGGCTCCGCGTCCCGGACGTCCCACGATGGTCCAGGTCTCCGACGACTTTGAAGCCGTCCTGCCCGACGGTGAGAAGGTTCCCGGTGAGACCTACCGCCACGGTGACCGCATCCGCGCCTACGTCGTGGGCGTCGAGCGCACCGAGCGCGGCCCGCGCATCACCCTGTCGCGCACCCACCCCAACCTCGTCGCCGGCCTCTTCCAGCGTGAGGTTCCCGAGATTCAGCAGGGCCTCGTCAAGATCAAGGCCATCGCCCGCGAAGCCGGACATCGCACGAAGATCGCCGTCGCCGCCACCCGCGAGGGCATCAACGCCAAGGGGGCATGCATTGGCCCGATGGGTGCGCGCGTGCGCTCCGTCATGGCTGAACTGGGCGGGGAGAAGATCGACATCGTCGACTACTCCGACGATCCGGCGCGCTTCGTCGCCAACTCGCTGTCTCCGGCCCGCGTCACCCGCGTCGTCGTCCACTCCGTGGACAACCGCACTGCGACGGCCATCGTTCCGGACTTCCAGCTCTCCCTCGCGATCGGCAAGGAAGGCCAGAATGCTCGCCTCGCCGCGCGCCTGACGAACTACCACATCGACATCCACGCCGACACGGAAACCGGCGATGACGCGATCGCCTCGCGCGTCTCGACCCCCGACGACGTGACAAGTCGCTCATAGAATCTGAGACGAGCAATCCCCTAGCTGGACTAAGCTAGGGGATTGTGTCGTATTCTGTGCCGCCAGTGCCCACCCCTGGGCCCCAGCGCACTTGCATTGGATGCGGCACGCACGCGAACCGAGCCGCCCTCGTGCGGATCGTTCGCTCGCCGGACGGATCGATTCACCTTGATCGAACGGCGACTCTTCCAGGCCGAGGAGCCTGGATCCACCCCGACGCGGGGTGTGTCCAGAAAGCCCGAGCCAGACGCGGCCTCGCGCGCTCGTTCCGAACGGGAAACGTTCCGGATGGCGTGTGGGACGACGTGGAGGAGTTGATCAACCACCAGTGATGGCCACGGGCCATCAACGCCGAGAAAATGGAAGCGGGTTGGAAGCTGATGGGCACCCGATGAGTACCCAGCGATGAGCTGCCAGCAATATCAGTAAGGCGTCTCCGGACCGGAGACGCTTCCGGAATGGAGAAATGTGGCAAAGTTGCGTGTCCACGAGCTCGCCAAAGAGCTCGGAATCACCAGCAAAGAACTGATGGGTCACCTGAAGGAAGCAGGTGAATTCGTCAAGTCGTCGTCGTCCTCGCTCGAACCGCCCGTTGTGCGGCAGATGCGCGAGAAGTTCGCGGCGGCCCCCAAGACCAAGAAGGCGGACGCAAAGCCCGCCGCTAAGGCCCCCAAGCCCAGTGCGGCCAAGCCCGCCGCAAAGAAGGCTGCGGCTCCCGCAGAAGCGACCGCTGACGCGGCCCCCAAGGCCGCTCCCAAGGCGGACGCTCCCAAGCCCGGCGCGCCTAAGCCCGCCGCGGCCGCGAAGAGCGCGCCCAAGCCTCGTGCCAAGAAGCCCGAAGGTGCCCCCAAGCCCGCTGGCCGTAAGCCCGCAGAGGCTGGCGCCCCCAAGCCCGCGCCGCGTCGCACCGACGCTCCGCGCCCGGCTCGCCCCGGCGGCCCCCGTCCCGGTGGACCGCGCCCGGGCAACAACCCCTACGCATCCTCGCAGGGCATGCCCCGTCCGGGTGGCTCAGGTGGCCCGCGTCCCGGCACCCCGCGTCCGGGTGGCTCCGGTAACGGTGGCCCGCGTCCCGGCGCTACGCGTCAGGGTGCTTCCGGTAACGGTGGCCCGCGTTCCGGCGCTACGCGTCAGGGTGCTTCCGGTAACGGTGGCCCGCGTCCCGGCGGCAACCGCCCCAACCCGGGTATGATGCCCGGCCAGGCGAACTTCGCTCGTAACGCCGCCTCCGGTAACGGTGGCGCAGAGCGCGGCGGTCGCGGCGGTGGCCGCGGTCGCGGCGGCGCGCGTCCCGGCGCCGGTGCAGGCGGCGGCGCACCCCAGAACAACGGCGGCGGCTTCGGCGGTCCCCGCGGCGGTGGCCGCGGCGGTCGCGGCTCCACGCCGGGCGCATTCGGTCGCGGAGGCGGCCGTTCGCAGCGCGGACGCAAGTCGAAGCGCGCGAAGCGCCAAGAGTACGAGCAGCAGAACGCACCCGTCATCGGCGGCGTGTCGATCCCGCGCGGTAACGGCGCGCAGATCCGCATCCGCCAGGGCGCATCGCTGGCTGACCTCGCCGAGAAGATCGACGTCAATCCCGCGGCACTCGTGACGGTCCTCTTCGCCCTGGGCGAGATGGCAACCGCCACGCAGTCCCTCGACCAGGACACCTTCGAGGCCCTGGGCGCGGAGCTCGGCTACGACGTCAAGGTCGTCTCCCCCGAGGACGAGGACCGCGAGCTGCTCGAGTCCTTCGACATCGACCTCGAGGCCGAAGAACTCGACGACGCCGAGAACATGGTGCCCCGTCCGCCGGTCGTCACCGTCATGGGTCACGTCGACCACGGTAAGACGAAGCTGCTCGACGCGATCCGTCACACGGACGTTGTCGACACCGAGCACGGCGGCATCACCCAGCACATCGGCGCCTACCAGGTCACAGTCAAGGCTGAGGACGGCACCGCCCGCCCGATCACCTTCATCGATACCCCCGGTCACGAGGCCTTCACGGCCATGCGTGCCCGCGGTGCCCAGGTCACCGACATCGCGATCCTCGTGGTCGCAGCCGATGACGGCGTCATGCCCCAGACGGTTGAGGCCATCAACCACGCGCAGGCCGCCGGCGTTCCGATCGTCGTCGCGGTGAACAAGGTCGATAAGGACACGGCGAACCCGGAGAAGATCCGCTCCCAGCTCACCGAGTACGGCCTGGTCGCGGAAGAGTACGGCGGCGACGTCATGTTCGTGAACATCTCCGCCAAGCAGCGCCAGGGCATCCGCGAGCTGCTCGAGGCCGTCCTGCTGACTGCCGACGCGGCGCTGACCCTCGAGGCCAACCCGAACACCGATGCGCGCGGCGTCGCCATCGAAGCGAACCTGGACAAGGGCCGCGGCGCAGTCGCGACCATGCTCGTCCAGCGCGGCACGCTCCACGTGGGCGACTCCCTCGTGGTCGGCTCGTCCTACGGTCGCGTGCGTGCGATGTTCGACGACGCCGGTAACGACGTCTCCGAGGCTGGTCCGTCGATGCCCGTCGCGGTCCTCGGTCTCACGTCCGTCCCGCGCGCCGGCGACTCGTTCCTGGTCGCGTCGGATGACCGCACGGCCCGCCAGATCGCCGACAAGCGTGAGGCTGCTGAGCGTCAGGCCCTGCTGGCCAAGCGTCGCAAGCGCGTCTCCCTGGAGGACTTCGACAAGGTCCTGGCCGAGGGCGAGGTCGACACCCTCAACCTGGTCATCAAGGGCGACGTGTCCGGTGCCGTCGAGGCCCTGGAAGACTCGCTCCTGCGCATCGACGTGGGCGACGAGGTCGCGCTGCGTATCATCCACCGCGGCGTTGGTGCGATCACGCAGAACGACGTCAACCTGGCGACCGTCGACAACGCGGTCATCATCGGCTTCAACGTCCGTCCCGCCGAGCGCGTGGCCGAGATGGCGGATGCCGAGGGCGTCGAGATCAAGTACTACAACGTCATCTACTCTGCGATCGACGACATTGAGGCTGCTCTCAAGGGCATGCTCAAGCCGATCTACGAGGAGGTCCAGCTGGGTACCGCGGAGATCCGTCAGGTCTTCCGCTCCGGCAAGTTCGGCAACATCGCCGGTTCGATCGTCCGCTCCGGCACGATCAAGCGCGGCACCAAGGCTCGCCTGGTGCGCGACGGTGTGGTTGTCGCCGAGAACCTCGAGATCGCGTCCCTGCGTCGCGAGAAGGACGACGTCACCGAGGTCCGCGAGGGCTACGAGTGCGGTATCACGCTGGGTCACAAGGACATCGCCGAAGGCGACATCATTGAGACCTGGGAGATGCGCGAGAAGGCTCGTGACTGATCGCATGGCTTGAAGTATCGGGGTCCGGGCACGCTCGGACCCCGATCTTCTCCCACCCAAGTGTTTTGACCAGGGCATACCGCCCGGAAGGAGGGCGCGATGGCTGACGAAGCTCGCGTTCGAAAGGTGCAGGAGCGAATCCTGCAGACCGTTGCGTCGATGATCGGACGCCAGGTGAAGGATCCTCGCCTGGAGCTCGTGACCATCACGGACGTGCGCGTGACGGGCGACCTGCAGCACGCATCCATCTTCTACACGGTGCTCGGTGACGACGAGCAGCGCGAGAAGGCAGCGCGCGCGTTCGCGTCCGCGCAGGGTCTTTTCCGCTCCCGCGTGGGCAAGGCGCTAGGTCTGCGCCTGACCCCGACCCTGGAGTTCATCCCCGATGCCCTGCCCGAGAGCGCCGCCGCGCTCGAGGACGCCCTGGCAAAGGCTAAGGCGAAGGACGAGGCCATCGCTGCCGCGTCCGCGGGTGCGACCTACGCCGGCGACGCCGACCCCTACCGTCACGACGACGAAGAGGACGAGGCCGACGCGAAGGATTGGGCCTGACCCTCATGGCTCGTCGCCCCGATAATCCTCGTCCCGGCCTGCTTGTCATCGACAAGCCGCAGGGGCTCACCAGCCACGACGTGGTCTCGCGCGTGCGACGCCTGGCCCACACCCGCAAGGTGGGGCACGGCGGCACCCTGGACCCGATGGCCACGGGAGTCCTCGTCATCGGCATTGGCAAGGCGACGAAGCTGCTCACCTGGGTGAGCGGTCATTCGAAGGAATATCGGGCGACGATCCGCTTCGGCGTCGCCACCAACACGGACGACGCTGAGGGCGTCGCGACCGAGGCCGTTGGCTGCGCCTCGCTGAGTGAGGAGCAGCTCGAGGCTGCGCTCGCGCCGCTGCGCGGGGACATTATGCAGGTGCCCTCGACCGTCTCGGCGATCAAGGTGAACGGCAAGCGCGCTTACGCGCTTGCCCGCGCCGGTGAAGACGTCGAGCTGGCGGCGCGTCCGGTGCGCATTTCGCGCCTGGAGGTCCTTTCGCCCCCGCGCCCCGTCGAGTGCGTGCTGGAGGAATCCGACGCGGACAATGCGCCCGACGAACAGGTTCCCTCCGGCCCCGTTCGCGTGGTCGATGTTGATGTCGTCGTCGAGTGCTCCTCGGGCACCTATGTGCGCGCCCTCGCGCGCGACGCCGGCGAGGCGCTCGGTGTGGGTGCCCACCTGACCGCGCTGTGCCGCACGCGCGTGGGCGACGTGCCCCTGGAGACGGCGATGACGCTCGAGGAACTGAGCGCCGCCGTCGGGGCAGCCACCCCGGAAGGGGAGGTGGACGCAGAACCGGTCCTGCCCCTCGTCCCCCTGGGCGAGGCTGCACGCACGATGTTCCCCTCGCTCCTCCTGTCCGACGCCGAGGCTGGGGCGTTCGCGCACGGCCAGGCCCCGAGGCGCTCGCGTGACGAGCTGGCACAGTGGGCGGTCGAGGCTGGCTACTGCCCGCAGAGCACCCCTGAGGAGGAGGCCGCGCCGATCGCCGCCGTCGCGCCCGACGGCACTGTTCTCGGCCTGCTCCGCATTGACGGGACTCGCCTGCGTACCGTCCTGGTTTTCTAGAAAGAGACTCATGAACGTTTGGTATTCCCTCACTGACATCCCCGGCAACGAAGCCAGTGTCGTGACCATCGGCAACTTCGACGGCATGCACAACGGACACAAGAAGGTCATCTCCACCTGCATCGAGCGCGCCCATAAGCTCGGCGTCGAAGCCGTGGCCATCACGTTCGACCCGCACCCGATCCAGGTCCACAAGCCCGAGGTGGGCCTCCAGCTGATCTCCCCGCTGCGCGACCGCCTCGACGCGATGGCCGCCGCAGGACTGGACGCCACGCTCGTCGCCCACTACGACGCAAGCGTCTACAGCCTCGAAGCCGACGAGTTCGTCTACGAGTACCTGGTGGAGCGCTGCGGTGCGCGCGAGGTCGTCGTCGGAGAAGACTTCCGTTTCGGACGCGGCAACGCGGGCACCATCGACACGCTGCGCGAGCTCGGGCGCCGCTACGGCTTCAACGTCATTACGGTCACCGACATCGAGGCCCCCGAGGGGCGCCGCTGGTCCTCCTCGTGGGTGCGCGAGCTCCTCGCCGCCGGCGACGTGTCCGGTGCCGCCCGCGTCCTCGGCCATCTTCACCGCATCCGCGGCACCGTGTGCCACGGCTTCAAGCGCGGCCGCACCCTCGGCTTCCCGACCGCAAACCTGTCCGAGGACGTCGAAGGCGTCATCCCCGCCGACGGCGTCTACGCCGGGTGGGTCGTGCGCGCCGTGCCCGGCACCCAATCCGCCGAGTTCCTCCCCGCCGCCATTTCCGTGGGCACCAACCCCCAGTTCAACGGCGTCGAACGCACCGTCGAAGCTCACGTCCTGGGCCGCTCCGACCTCAACCTGTACGGCGAACGTATCGCGGTGACCTTCGTATCGCGCATCCGCCCCATGCTCTCCTTCGACTCCCTCGACGAACTGCTCACCCAGATGGACGATGACCTGCGCCAGACGGCCTCCGTCCTCGGCATCGGCGTCGCCGGGCGCGTCGATCCCGACTCCGTCACCGCGCGATAGGGCGCCCTCCGCTTCGCCTGGTCTCGCTCCCAAGGGGGCGCACGCACCCAGCCCGAGGCCGGGGGAGCGCAGAGCGGGGAGGGGAGAAGGCCTCGTGAGAAGGCAGAATCGTTAGGTTGGTCGCTCATTGTGGGGATAATGCCGGTGGCGTGCTACTGTAGAAAGGCCGTACACCGGCCGCGGACTGTCAGCACCCGGGAAAAGCCCGGATGCCCCGCGCAACGAACACAAAGGAGAAGCCTGTGCCGCTGAGCAAGGACGTCAAGGACCAGATCATCGCCGAGTACGCGACCCATGAGGGCGACACCGGTTCCCCCGAGGTGCAGATCGCGCTGCTGACCCGCCGCATCAAGGATCTGACCGAGCACTTCAAGACCCACACGCACGACCACCACTCCCGTCGTGGCCTGCTGCTGCTGGTCGGCCGTCGTCGCCGCCTGCTGGGTTACCTGGCTGACATCGACATCGAGCGTTATCGCTCGCTCATCGAGCGTCTCGGCCTGCGCCGCTGATTTTGGGTCGGCCCGCCTCCCGTAGCGGAGACGGGCCGGTTTTCACACGCCCGCCTCGGGCAAACCGTTATTTCTCGCGCGAAAGCCGCCGGTTTTCGACAGTGGCCTACGGAGCGTCTATCCGTGGGCTTCGATCGAAGGCCGAAGTGGAGCGCGACACCAACAAACCAAGGAGAAACGCCCCATGATGGAAGGCTCCGACATCATCGCCGCAGAGGCGATTATCGATAACGGCCGTTTCGGCAAGCGCACCGTGCGCTTCGAAACCGGCCGTCTCGCCAAGCAGGCCGCCGGCTCTGCCCTGGCCTACCTGGACGATTCCACCACCGTTCTGTCCGCCACCACGGTGGGCAAGAACCCCAAGGACCAGTTCGACTTCTTCCCGCTGACCGTCGACGTTGAAGAGCGTCAGTACGCCGCGGGTCGCATCCCCGGTTCCTTCTTCCGCCGCGAAGGCCGCGCGGGCACCGAGGCCATCCTGGCCGCCCGCCTCATCGACCGCCCGCTGCGCCCCGGCTTCGTCAAGGGCCTGCGTAACGAGGTCCAGGTCGTCGAGACCGTCCTGACGATCGATCCGGACGACGCCTACGACGTTCTGGCGATCAACGCCGCGTCCATGTCCACCCAGATCGCCGGCCTGCCCTTCACCGGCCCGATCGGCGGCACCCGCCTGGCGCTCATCGACGACCAGTGGGTCGCGTTCCCGCGCTGGAGCGAGCTCGAGCGTTCCGTGTTCAACATCGTTGTCGCGGGCCGCATCGTCACCAAGGAAGACGGCTCCGAAGACGTCGCGATCATGATGGTCGAGGCCGGCGGCGGCAAGAACGAGTGGGAGCTCATTCAGGCTGGCGCCACCGCCCCCACCGAAGACGTCGTGGCCGACGGCCTCGAGGCCGCCAAGCCCTTCATCAAGGCCCTGTGCGAGGCTCAGCTCAAGGTGGCCGAGAAGGCCTCCAAGGAGACCGTTGAGTTCCCGCTGTTCCTGGACTACACCGACGAAGAGTACGCGGCGGTCGAGGAGTTCGCGGCCGAGAAGGTCGCCCAGGCCCTGCTGACCGAGGGCAAGCTCGCTCGCGACGAGGCCGTTGACGCCGTCAAGGAAGAGATGCTTGAGGCCCTGGCCGAGCGCTTCCCCGAGTCGGAGAAGGCCCTCAAGGCTGCCTTCCGCTCGCTCGAGAAGGCCACGATCCGTAACCGCACCCTGCGCGAAGAGATCCGCATGGACGGCCGTACCCCGCGCCAGATCCGTTCCCTCTCCGCCGAGGTCGAGGTCCTGCCCCGCGTGCACGGCTCCGCCCTGTTCCAGCGTGGCGAGACCCAGATCCTGGGCATCACCACCCTGGCCATGCTGCGCATGGAGCAGCAGATCGACAACCTGTCGCCCGTCAACGCCAAGCGTTACATGCACCAGTACAACTTCGCTCCGTTCTCGACGGGCGAGGTTGGCCGCGTCGGCTCCCCGAAGCGCCGCGAGATCGGCCACGGCGACCTGGCCGAGCGCGCCCTGGTTCCCGTCCTGCCCTCGCGTGAGGATTTCCCCTACGCGATCCGTCAGGTCTCCGAGACCATGGGCTCCAACGGCTCCTCGTCGATGGGCTCCGTCTGCGCCTCGACCCTGTCCCTCCTCCAGGCCGGCGTGCCGCTGCGCGCCCCCGTCGCGGGCATCGCGATGGGCCTGATGACCGGTGAGGTCGATGGCCAGTTCAAGGCCGTCACCCTGACCGACATCCTGGGCGCCGAGGACGGCTTCGGCGACATGGACTTCAAGGTTGCCGGTACCCGTGACTTCATCACGGCCCTGCAGCTGGACACCAAGCTCGACGGCATCGATTCCCAGGTGCTGCGCGCCGCGCTGGCCCAGGCCCGCGACGCCCGCCTGGCAATTCTCGACCTGATCAACCAGGCGATCGACGGCCCGGATGAGATGAGCCCCAACGCTCCTCGCATCATCACCGTCAAGGTTCCCGTCGACAAGATCGGCGAGGTCATCGGCCCCAAGGGCAAGATGATCAACCAGATCCAGGACGAGACCGGCGCTGACGTCACCATCGAGGACGACGGGACCGTCTACATCGCCTCCTCCGACGGCGCCTCCGCCGAGGCCGCCCGCACGATGGTCAACCAGATCGCGAACCCGCAGATGCCCGAGGTCGGCGAGCGCTTCGTCGGCACGGTCGTCAAGACCACCTCGTTCGGCGCGTTCGTGTCGCTGACCCCCGGTAAGGACGGCCTCCTGCACATCTCGCAGGTCCGTCGCCTCGTGGGCGGCAAGCGCATCGACTCCGTGGACGATGTCCTGCAGGTCGGCCAGCAGGTCGAGGTCGAGATCGCTGAGATCGGCGACCGCGGCAAGCTGAGCCTGCACGCCGTCATCGACGGCGAGGCCGGCGAGCTCGAGGCCGCCGAGGGCGAGCAGACCGAGCAGCGCCGTGAGCGCCGCGATCGCTCCGAGCGTCGCGAGCGTCGCCCCCGTACCCGCACCCGTCGCCGCCGTGACGACGAGCGCGAGGATGGCGCTTCCGAGGAGTGAGTAGCTCCCGCTAGCTAAATCGGACCGGTGGCCGGGACGGAGCGTGTGCTCCGCCCGGCCACCGGCCTTTTTGCGGCTACACTGTGAACGTTTCGTGCCAACCCCCGGATTATGGGGGACGCAAGAGGAGAAGTATGACGCCCAAGCCGCTGCCGCTCGACGAGGCCCGCCTATCCATCGAGGATGGCGACACCCGCATTGAACGCACGATCCTGGGAGCCGGGACGCGTGTCCTGACCCAGGAGATTCC
The DNA here is from genome assembly GCF_002847525.1 of Schaalia odontolytica. Taxonomy (GTDB): domain Bacteria; phylum Actinomycetota; class Actinomycetes; order Actinomycetales; family Actinomycetaceae; genus Pauljensenia; species Pauljensenia odontolytica_B. The sequence continues at coordinate 23,599 of NZ_PKKM01000006.1, forward strand.
CGCAACGAAGAGCGCGGGCGTGTCCCTGTGGGTGCCCGTGGGGTCGCGCGACGAGGGGCCGCGCACGGCCGGGTCGACCCACTTCCTCGAGCACCTTCTGTTCAAGGGGACGAACAAGCGTTCCGCCCTTGACATCGCCGTCGCCTTCGACAGCGTGGGCGGCGAGTCAAACGCGGAGACTGCTCGCGAGCACACCGCCTACTGGGCGCGCGTGCGTGACGCGGACCTCGACATGGCGATTGAGACGCTGACCGACATGGTCACCGACTCACGCCTCGACGAGGAAGATTTCTCGATGGAGCGCGGCGTCATCCTCGACGAACTGGCGATGGGGGAGGACTCGCCCACGGACACGGTCCACGACACCTTCCAGCTGGCCGTCCACGGCGACCGCCCGATCGGACGCCCCGTCGGCGGCACGCCCCAGGCCATCCGTGAGGTCGAGCGCGCGGACGTCTGGGAGCACTACCAGGCCCACTACGGCCCCTCATCCCTCATCGTCGCCGCCGCCGGCAACGTCGACCACGATTCAGTGTGCGAGCGCGTGCAGGCCGCCCTGGAGGGATCGCCCTGGGACGTGGGCAGCGCGGCCTCGCCCCGGCCTCGTCGATCCACGACCGTGAACCCCATCGCCGACCACGACAAGGACATCACCCGCCGCCGCGACGTCACCCAGGCGCACGTCATCATCGGTTGTGAGGGCCTGGCGGCAACGGACCCGGCGGGCCCGACCATGAGCGTCCTGCTGTCGGTCCTGGGCGGCTCCATGTCGTCGCGCCTCTTCCAGGAGGTGCGCGAAAAGCGCGGCCTGGCCTACACGACCTACGCCTTCGACGTCGCCTACTCCGACACCGGAACCTTCGGCATGTACGCGGGCTGCAGCCCCGACAAGGTTGGTGAGGTCGAGGCCATCATGCGCGCTCAGCTGGAAGACCTCGCCGCGGACGGCCCGACCGAGGAAGAGATGACGCGCGTGCGCGGACAGGTGCGCGGAGGCGTCGTCCTGGGCCTCGAAGACAACTGGTCGCGCATGATGCGACTGGGCCGCTCGGAAATCATCGGTCGCTACCGGCCCATCGATGAGTCCCTCGCCGAGTTCGACGCGGTGGAATCCGCCGACGTGCGCGCCCTGGCGGCCTCCCTCATCGCCAAGCTGGATTGCCGCGCCCTCGTCCTGCCCACCGAGTGAACAGTGGGGGAGTGAGATACCCCCTGTCCATCCGCGCTCGTCGCGCCGAACGCGGGAATACCCTGAAGACAGCCACATAACCGTAAGAAGGAGAGCGCAATGATTCGCGTCGCAGTGACAGGAGCCAAAGGCCGCATGGGCTCGACCGTCGTTCAGGCGGTGACCGACGCCCCGGACATGGAGGTCGTTGCCCTCTTCGATGCGGGCGACGAGATCACGCCGCAGAGCGTCAACGGCGCGCAGGTCGCCGTCGACTTTTCGATCCCCAGCGTCACCGAGTCCAACGTGCACGCGCTCCTCGACGCGGGCGTTGACGTGGTCGTGGGCACGACCGGCTGGACGGAAGAGTCCTACGCGCGCGTGCGCGAGCATGCGCAGGCCGCTGGGCGCGCCGTCCTGATCGCCCCGAACTTCGCGATGGGCGCGGTGCTCGCCATGAAGTTTGCCGCCATGGCCGCCCCCTACTTCGAGTCCGCCGAGGTCATCGAGATGCATCACCCCGCTAAGGTGGATGCTCCCTCCGGCACCGCCGTGGCGACCGCGCGGGGCATCGCGAAGGCGCGCGCTGAGGCCGGCCTGGGCGAGATGCCCGACGCGACCGAAACCGACGAGCTCGGCAGCCGTGGTGGCCGTGTGGATGGCATTCCGGTCCATGCCGTGCGCCTGCGCGGCCTGACCGCCTCGGAGGAGATCCTCCTGGGCAACGCGGGCGAGCAGCTGGTTATCCGCACGGATTCCTTCGACCGCGTCTCCTTCATGCCCGGTGTCCTGCTCGGCGTGCGCCGCGTGGTCGGCCGCACGGGCCTGACGATTGGCCTCGACCAGGTGATGGGCCTGTGAGCCGCAGCGCGGGTCCGGACCGCTCCGTGCGCCCCGCTCAGAGCGGCGACGCGCGCGCGATCGCTCGTCTGCAGCGCGAGGCCTGGCGCTCCCTCATGGGGCAGGACGCCCTCGATGCCCAGGGCATTACCGAGGAGGCGCTCGCCGCCCAGTGGGAGGCGACGCTGGCCTCTCCGCGGCCGGGCGGTACCGCCCTCCTCGTCGCCCTCCACGGCAATACGATCGTGGGTTTCGCTCTGGCCGGTCCTGATGAGGCCGGGGAAGCCTCGGCCCCCGACGCTGAGTCTGGTGAGGCGGCGGTGGCCGCGACGCAGGTGTATGAGCTGGCGGTGGATAAGAACTTCCGCCGGTCGGGGCATGCGTCGCGCCTGCTGTCGGCGGTCGCGGACCTGACGAGTGGCCAGCTGCGCGTGTGGGTCGGCGTGGATGATGAGGAGCGCCAGCGTTTTTACACGTCGGCGGGCTTTGCGCCCTCGGGCGCGGTGCGAGTGCTGGGCGATGGCCCCACGCAGCACATGTGGTGGGCGGAGCGCGACTAAGGGCCCACGGCGCGAGCGACGCCACGCGGCTGCGTGCGTGGTGCTCCGTCCACGTCGGGGGCGGTGCGCGCCCATTGTGAGGGGCCATGCGTATCATGGAACGCATGAGTAACATTCCTCCCCGCCGCTTCGGTTCCCTCGCAGCCGCCATGGTCACGCCGATGACCGACACCGGCGAGATTGATCTGCCTTCTGCGCAGCGCCTGGCGACCAAGCTGGTCGATGAAGGGTGTGACACGATTCTGCTGTCCGGCACGACGGGCGAGTCGCCGACGACTCACCAGCCGGAGAAGAACGACCTGACGGACGCCGTCCGTGAGGCCGTGGGGGATCGAGCGTTCATCCTGTGCGGCGCGTGTTCGAACGACACTGCGCACGCGGTGCGTATCGGAGAGGGCGCTCAGGAGCACGGAGCGGACGGTCTGCTGATCGTGTCCCCGTACTACAATCGTCCTTCCCAGGAGGGCCTGCGTGCGCACGTGCGCGCCGTGACGGATGCGACCGACCTGCCCGTCATGCTCTATGACATTCCGGGGCGCACGGGCATCGCGTTCTCTGACGCGACCCTCGATATCCTTGCCCAGCACCCGCGGATCCTGGGCGTCAAGGACGCGACGGGTGACGTGGAGACCGGCGTGGAGCGCATGCACCGCACGGGCCTGGAGTACTACTCGGGCGACGACGGCTTGAACTTCGCGTGGATGACGGGCGGTGCCTCGGGCTTCATTTCCGTGGTCACGCACGTGGCCTCGGCCCAGTACCGTCGCATGATCGAGTTGCTCGACAGCGACCAGGTGTGGGAGGCGCGCGAGCTGTCGTACTCTCTGCGTCCCCTCGTGCACGCCATCATGGGCGGCGGACAGGGAGCGGTCATGGCGAAGTACGCCCTGTGGCTCCAGGGTGTCATCGACAGCCCGGCCGTGCGCCTGCCGATGGTGGGCATCAGCGACGATGAGGTGTCGGCCCTGCGTCGCGCCCTGTGCACCGCTGGTCTACTCTGACATATAGTTCGCCCCCGTCGAGACCCGGCGGGGGCGAGGTGTATGTTCGGGGCGCCATGGTGGCATTATTGCTCGTTGACGAGTGTTGAAAGTTATGCTTAATATACTTAGGTAAAGCTCATCAATACTGATCGTTGTCTTCAAGGAATGGATACCGTGGCAAAGAAGGACGTCATCATTCCCCTGGTCCCGGCCGCTCTCAGCGCCCTGCTGCTCGCCGGAGGTGTGACCGTCTTTTCGGCGTGCGAGCAACGGGCCGACGGCTCGTGGATGCACTGCCACCAGTGCCAGAACATGGTGGCCGGCAGCGCCGTCGGCCTCATCGCACTGTACGGCGCCTCCTCCCTCGTCAAGAACAAGCCTGCGCGCCTGGCCCTGCTCGCGCTCGCGGTCATCGCCAGCGTCGTTGTGTTCTTCATCCCCGGCGGGATCTGCCCGCTGTGCGCGATGAAGACGATGCGCTGCCACACCGTCTTCCAGCCCTTCGTGCGCATCATGAGCGTCCTGGTCGCCGGCAGCGGTATCGGAGCCCTGGTGGCGTCCTGGAAGAAGGACGCGAAGCCCTCCGCCTGACGTATCGCCCCGGATAGGAGACAATGGCGGCGTGAGGGCCCTAGGACGTTCGACAACCGTGCGCATCGGCGCGGTTCTCCTCGTGCTATCCCTCGTCGCCGTTCTCACGATCGTCGTGCGCAACGCAGTGCGCTATCGCGAGGCCGTCGCCCTGGACGAGGCCGGGGATACCCAGGGGGCGTACGAGCTCTTCCATGCGCTCGGCGGGTACGGTGACGCGGCCCAGCGAGCGCAGGCCCTCGTCGAAGCCGATCCCGCGCTGCCGTACCGCTCGGCATCCAAGGGCGACACCGTGTCCTTCGGGTCCTACGAGCAGGACGGCAACGCGGATAACGGGCCGGAGCCGATTCAGTGGATCGTCCTCGATAACATCGATGGCCAGCTCCTGCTCCTGAGTGCAGACGTTCTCGAGGCGCGCCAGTACCACCACGTGCCCTTCGAGGAAGTCACGTGGGAGAACTCCGATTTGCGTGCGTGGATGAACGGCGACTTCTACGAGGGCGCGTTCACCCCCGTTCAGCGAGGGCTCATCGAGACGGTGCACAACGAGAACGCGGATCAGTCGATCACCGGCGCGAGTGGCGGGGCCGCGACCGACGATCGGGTCTTTGCGCTCAGCGAGACCGAGAGCGTCATCTACTTCAACACGCCCGCTGCGCGCAGTGACATCGGAGTGGCCCTCGCGAGCCAGCACGCAGCCGCCGGGCCTCTGAGCGTCAGCGAGGATGGCACGGCCGACTGGTGGCTGCGCTCTCCTGGAACCTACGGATTCGCGACCCAATTCGTTGATGCCTCGGGCACTCCCTCGCTCAGTGGAGCAAATGTGGACCTGCAGTACGGGGTGCGCCCGGCCCTGTGGATCAACGTCGCGGGGGCTGGTGAGGAGAGCCGATGAGCAAGGCGCTGTCACTGCGCCGAGTTCCTCTCATGAACATCCGCGCCCACCCCATCCGATCCCTCGTCATTGCAATCCTGGCACTCGCCCAGGCAGCCTGTGTGTTCGGTGGGTTCGTCCTCGTCGATGCGATGAGGAGCGAGCTGTCGTTGGCTGAGCGCAGGCTCGGAGCAGACCTCGTCGTCTATCCGACGACCTGCCTGAACCGGGTGGAGAAGAAGCGCCTCCTCATGCTCGGAACCCCGGTGGTCTGCCACCAGCCGCGCTCGGCTCTGGCGCGCATGTCGTCCAACGAGGACATCGCCGCGGTGTCCTATCAGCTCTACGTGTCCGAAACGCTGGCGGATGGCACTACTCGGTGGATCGTCGGCTTCGAACCTGAGACGGATTTCGTGCTCTCGCCGTGGATTGCCGAGGGGGAAGGGACGTCGCTGCCGCGCGGATCGGTCCTCGTCGGTAGCGCCGTGCCCGGCGCGGACGGGCAAACCCTCTCCGTCTTTGGGCGCGAGCGCCCGATCGGCGCGCATTTGCTCGCCACCGGATCGGAGCTGGACAGCGCCGTCTTCGTCCCCATGGACACTCTCGCCGACATCGTCGCGGACGCCTCCGCGGCGGGGCAAGACGTCGACGCTTCCCTCGACCCGGCTACCGACTACTCCGCGGCGCTCGTGCGCGCCTCGGACAGTGACGCGATCGAGAGCGTTACCAACTGGATCAACCTCTACGTGCGCAAGGTGAAAGCCGTGCGCAGCAGCGAGGCCCTCGTTGATGCGGGGGCGGGCATCCGATCGCATCGCTTCGTCGCAATCGGGGTGCTGGGGGCTATCTGGCTGGTGCTCCTCGGAGCGCTCGCCGTCGCTCAGCTCAGCCTCATGAACGAACGCCGCCAGGAACTCGCCGTGTGGCGCTCGATCGGAGCCTCACGCGCCATCGTCAGCCGCATCATGCTGCGGGAATCGGGGCTCCTCCATGCGGCGGGTGCACTCGTGGGCACAGGGCTCGCGGCCCTCGTCCTGCCCTTGGTGGGGGAGAGGAGCGTGGTTGAGGCTCTTCATGTCCTCGCTACGTCGCTGCCTCTCGCCGGGCTGTCGATCGTCGTCGTGACCTGCGTGGGCATCGTCGGCACTCGGCTCGCGCTCGCTCGGGTGAGCCGGGCGGCCGCGGGGAACAAATCGGTCCTGATCTAGGGACAATTGTCAAGGAGGAATGACGCAATGCTGTCGCTGTCGCGACTACCGTGGATGAACCTGCGCGGATACCCCGTGCGGACGGGGACTCTGGTCTTCTTCTCCATGCTCATGACGATGACGATCTTTGGTGGAACGCTGGTCGTCCAAGGTATCGAACATGGCCTGCGCACGACTCAGTCGCGCCTCGGAGCCGACATCATGGTGACGCCCGACGAGGCAGACACCGACTTCGACGCGCAGACCTTCCTCGTGAACGCCGAACCGTCGTACTTCTACATGGACGCGTCCACGCGCGAGGCAGTCGCCGCCGTCGATGGGGTCGAGGCCGCCTCCTCCCAGCTGTTCCTCGCCTCGGCGAGGGCGAGCTGCTGCTCGGGCCGCTACCAGGTGATCGCCTACGACCCGGCCACCGACTTCACGATCCAGCCGTGGATGAACGACGCCGTCGGGCAGACGCAGCTGGGGGAGAATGAGGTGATCGTCGGCGCCAACGTGCTCGCCAACGACCCGGAGAACTTCCAGCTCTTCGACAACACCCTGCGGGTCGTCGGCCAATTCGACCCGACCGGATCGACCCTCGACAACGCGGTCTACATGAACTTTGAGACCGCGAAGAAGGTTATCGACTCGTCGCTGCGCAAGGGACTCAACAAGTACTCGACGCTCGAAACCGACCGCATCATCTCCTCGGTCATGGTCAAGGTGGCACCTGGATACGACGCCGAGGCCGTGGCCGCGCAGATCCGTGAGCAGGTCCCCGGCGTCTCGGTCGCCACCTCGACGAAGCTGGTGAGCGGCATCGCGGCGTCACTGGACGCAACCTCGCGCACCGTCACCACCCTCATCGCCGTCGCGTGGGGAGCCGGCCTGCTTATGATCACCCTCATGTTCGTCCTGATGGTCGTCGAGCGCAGGAGAGAATTCGCGACTCTTATCGCCGCCGGTGCACACCGTCGCATGATCTCGCGCATCATCATTCGCGAGGCCCTCGCGGTCAACGCACTCGGTGGCATCGGCGGCATCATCGTCTCCGGTGTCCTCCTCATGTCCTTCTCCGGGCTCGTACGTCAAAGTCTGGGAGGGGGATTCCTCGTCCCGTCGCTGCCCGCTCTGGCGCTGCTCGCTCTGGGAGCGCTCGCGTCGGTGGGCCTCGTCGCCCTCGTCTCCTCGTGGATAGCGCTACGGTACGTGACGACAATGGACGCCAGCCTGGCCCTGAAGGAAGGGGAATGACATGATCATCGAGGCAACGGGACTCACGAAAGAATTCGCCCGAGCCCGCGGGGGAAAGCGCCTATTCACGGCCGTCCACCCGCTGGATATCGACCTGGAGGAACGCCTACTGACCCTCGTCTCGGGACACTCCGGCAGCGGCAAGAGCACCCTGGCGAACATGCTCGCCGGCATCCTCACGCCGACGGCGGGGCACGTACGATTGGACGGCACGGACCTGTACTCACTGCGCGACGAGGAGCGCTCGCGCCTGCGCAACGAGCGCATCGGCCTCGTCCCCCAGGGGCACACGGCCCTGCGTGCCCTGACGGTCCTTGACAACGTCTTGCTCCCCTCGATCCTCTACGCCAAGGCCGAGGCACCCGCGGATCGTGCCCGCGAGCTGCTGGCCGCCGTGGGTTTGGGTGACCTCGCCGATGCCGCACCCACCGAGCTGTCGGGCGGCGAACTGCGGCGCATGGCGATCGCGCGCGCCCTCCTCATGGACCCCGCCATCGTCATCGCAGACGAGCCGACCGCCGGCCTCGATAGCGCGAACGCGACTGCCGTCCTTACCCTCCTGCGCGACGCCGCGGATCGGGGGGCCGCCGTCCTTGTTGTCTCCCACGAGGCCGAGGCCCGCAGCTTTGCCGACCGCTGCTACACCATGGAAGACGGACACCTGAGCGAGAACTAACGGCTCGGCGTCCCCGAATACGCCAAATGTGAGGGGAGCGACCTGCCCAACATGTCTCCCGATGCGGGCAAAGCAGCGCCAACGTGGCAGACTGGCATCATGAAGTCTTTGTACGAGAACCTCAGCGAACCCGCGCCCCTGGAAGAGGGCGCACTGCGAGTGATCCCGCTGGGAGGTCTCGGCGAGGTCGGCCGCAACATGAACGTCCTCGAGTATCGGGGCAAGCTCCTGGTCGTGGACTGTGGCGTTCTCTTCCCCGAGGAGAGCCAGCCCGGCGTCGACCTTATCCTGCCGGATTTCTCCTGGATTGAGGATCGCATGGACGACGTCGTCGGCCTCGTCCTCACGCACGGCCACGAGGACCACATTGGCGCGGTGCCCTACCTGTTCAAGCTGCGCAGCGATATTCCGGTCTACGGCTCCGACCTGACCCTGGCCTTCGTCGCCCCCAAGCTGCGCGAACACCGCCTGCCCGACCCGAGCCTCAACGTCGTCGCCGAGGGCGACCGCCTCACCGTCGGACCCTTCGACCTTGAGTTCGTCTCCGTCACCCACTCGATCCCCGATGCGCTCGCGGTCTTCGTGCGTACCGATGCGGGCAACGTCCTCATCACGGGCGACTTCAAGATGGATCAGCTGCCGCTGGACCGTCGCCTCACCGACCTGCGCGCTTTCGCCCGCATGGGCGAGGAGGGTGTCGACCTGTTCATGGTGGACTCCACGAACGCGCTGGTGCCCGGATTCATCACGCCTGAGCGTGAGATCGGCCCGGTCCTCGACCAGGTGTTCGGCGAGGCCACGGGCCAGATCGTCGTTGCCTCCTTCGCCTCGCACGTGCACCGCGTCCAGCAGGTCATCAACGCCGCTGCCCACCACGGGCGTCGCGTGGCCTTCGTGGGCCGCTCCATGGAGCGCAACATGCGCATCGCGGAAGAGAAGGGCTACCTGTCGATTCCCGAGGGTCTCATTGTGGATCTCAAGGGTATCGGTGAGCTGCCGCCCTCCGAGCGCGTCTACATGGCGACCGGTTCGCAGGGCGAGCCGATGGCTGCCCTGTCGCGCATGTCGGTGGGTTCGCACCGAACCGTGACGATTGAGCCGGGCGACATGGTTGTCCTGGCCTCCTCGCTGATTCCCGGCAACGAGAACTCCGTGTACCGCGTCATCAACGACCTGACCCGCCTGGGGGCGCGCGTTGTGTCCAAGGAGAACGCGAAGGTGCACGTGTCCGGTCACGCGAGCGCCGGCGAGCTCATCTACTGCTACAACATTGTTCAGCCCAAGAACGTCATGCCCATCCACGGCGAGGTCCGTCACCTGGTGGGCAACGGTCAGCTGGCAGTCAAGACGGGCATCGACCCGCAGAACGTGGTTCTGGCGGAGGACGGCGTGACGGTCGACCTCAAGGACGGCGTCGCGCGCGTGTCGGGCATCGTGCCCTGCGAGTACGTGTACGTGGACGGCCGCTCGATCGGAGAAATCTCCGAGGACGAGCTGGAGACACGCCGCACCTTGGGGTCGGAGGGCTTCATCTCGATCTTCGCGGTCGTCGAGCACGATTCGGGCATGGTCCTGGCCGGCCCGGAGATTCGCGCGATCGGCATGGCCGAGGACGATTCGGTATTTGAGGAGATCCTCCCCGACGTCACGCAGGCGCTCAAGGATGCGGCGGCGCCCGGCGGCCAGGACCCCTACGTTCTGCAGCAGGCCATGCGCCGCGTCATCGGGCGCTGGGTTGCGCGCCGTCTGCGTCGTCGTCCTATGATCGTCCCGGTCGTGACCGAGCAGTAGGCAGGCATTCTTCATTGACGAGGCCCTGGCGTGCTGGGCGTTAGCGCGCGCTTGAAGGAAGGAATCTACGTGTCGGGTCGTTTCATTTCGACGCATTCTGTCGCTCTTGTGTTGCCGATGCATATCGCGTACATGCCGGAGCGAGGAGGGTCCGTTCACGCGGATGCGGCTAGTTCGCGTCCCGGCGGCGGTTTTACGACCCTGTGCGCCGCAGCTGCCATGGGGGTGCCCGCGGCTGCCGCCTCGCCCCTGGGCACGGGACCGAACTCCTTCGCGGTGCGTCAGCAGCTGGTCGAGGCCGGCGTCGACGTCCTGACCCCCGAGCTGGTTGGTGACATCGGCGTGGTCATCCAGTTGATCGTCGAGGACGGCTCGATGCGCTCGGTCGTGACGGCCGGTGTCGAATCTGAGCCGTCGCGCGCGGCTCTCGACCGTATCGAGCTGCGCGAGGGCGACGTCGTACATGTGGCCGCATCGGATATGACGAGCGCGCACGCCGCCTCCGAGCTCAGCGAGTGGGCCGCCGCTCTGCCTCCCTACGTGACCCTCGTCGTCTCGGTGTCTCCGGCTGTTGCCCAGGTGCCCGTCGAGGCCTGGGAAACGATTTTCCCGCGCGCCGACGTCGTGACGATGAACAGCTGGGAGGCCGCTGCCCTGGCCGGCATCCTGGACGCCAACCAGCACGGATCGACGATCCGCACCTACATGCGTCCCGACGCTGCCACGGTGCGGCGTTCGGGGGACCGAGGCTGCGAATTGCAGAAGTTCGCCGACGCCCCCGTCATTTCGATTCCTGCGTTCCAGGCGCCCATCGCGGACACCGCGGGCGTGGGGGATACGCACATCGCCGAGATGTGCGCGGGTCTCGTCATGGGCTACGACCTGGAGACCGCGTGCCTGATGGCAAACGCGGGCGCGGCTCTTGCGATTTCCCACGAGTCGGCCCTGCCCGTCCCCACCCGTGATCAGGTTGAGAACGTGCTCGAAACCGGGGTTGTTACGAACATCCTGCGCTGATCTCACGCGGCGCGCCTGGCGGAGCGGGGGCACCGTGGGCGATATGGTGGAACGATCATGGCACAATCGTCTCCACGCTCCTCGTCAGGCAAGGCTCCCGCGCGCCCGCGCGCGAAGGGAGGCGCCTCTCGCTCCGCTCACACGCCCCAGCCCGAGCCGACGCAGCCGGGTTTCCTGGCGCGCTTTTTCTCGGCGGTCGGTCGTGCGGCCGTTGGCGCCGTCCGCATGTGGAAGGCGACTGATTCACAGGTCAAGCGTGACGCCGCCGCCTTCGTTGCGGTCGCCGCAGCCATCGTCATCGCGCTGCGCGAGTGGTTCCAGATTTCCGGCGAGGCCGGGGATGCCATTCACCACGCGTCGGCAGGCCTGTTCGGTATCTTCTCGGTTGTCCTGCCCCTCGTCCTGATTGCCCTCGCCGTCGAGCTTGTCTCGGCACGCTCCGGGCGCTCGGCTCTGCCGCACCACGTGGCCGGCGGTATCGGCATCACCGCGGCGCTGACGGGCCTCGTGCACATCTCCCGCGGCAACCCCGCGATGGGTGCCGATCCCGGCATTGAGGCGGCTGGTGGCCTGCTCGGCTGGTTCGTCGCGCGCCCCCTGGCCCTTCTCCTGTCCGGCTGGGGTGCGGGAGCCCTGATGATCCTGCTCCTGGCCTACTCGATCCTGCTCGCCACGCGGACGGCTGTCGCCGATGTCCCCGCGCGGCTGCGCGACCTCGCCGCCCACCTCAGCGGTGAGCGCCCAGCGGGCGACGCCGAGGCAGCCGATCAGGTCGGCGGCGATCCCGCCAAGGAAGCGCGCCGCAAGGCGCGCAAAGACCTCGCGGCCGGAGACGACGCGTTCCTCGACGAATACGACGGAGACGAGTCCTTCCGCAAGGCCACCGACACCGAGTCGGTGGGGGAGACCCGCCTGCTGGAATCCGGCCCCATCGCGGCTCCCGCGCCCGCCCCGACTCCCGCGCCCCGGCCTCGTCAGTCCACGCCGGACGCCCCCACCGAGATGCTCACCCAGATGCGTCCCGCCGTGGCCCCCGCGCCCGTCCAGGTGCCCGCGCACGTGCCCGAGCCCGAACCGGAGCCCGAGGATGAGTCGGCGCCCCCGCCGATCACCGACGAACCCGAGGGGGCCTTCCAGCCCAACCTCGACGACTCGATCAGCTACACGCTGCCCTCGGAGGACCTCCTGGTCTCCGGACCGCCCCACATGACCCGATCCGCCGTCAACGACCAGGTTGTCGCGGCCCTGGGACAGGTCTTCGCCGACTTCAATGTCGACGCGCGCGTCACCGGTTTCTCCCGAGGCCCGACAGTCACCCGCTACGAGGTCGTCCTCGGCGCCGGCGTCAAGGTTGACAAGCTCACCAACCTGTCGAAAAACATCGCCTACGCCGTGGCCTCCGCCGACGTTCGTATCCTCGCGCCGATCCCGGGCAAGAGCGCCATCGGCATCGAGATCCCCAACGCCGACCGCGAAAACGTCGCCCTCGGCGACGTCCTGCGCTCGGCTGCGGCCCGGCGCAACCAGCACCCGCTCGTCGTCGGCGTTGGCAAGGACGTCGAAGGCGGCTACGTCGTCACCAACCTGGCCAAGACCCCGCACATGCTGGTGGCCGGCCAGACCGGTTCCGGTAAGTCCTCCTTCGTTAACTCCATGATCACGTCGATCATGATGCGTGCGACGCCCCAGCAGGTGCGCATGATCCTGGTCGACCCCAAGCGCGTGGAACTCACGATCTACGAGGGCATCCCGCACCTCATCTCGCCCATCATCACCGACGCCAAGAAGGCCGCCGAGGCCCTCGAATGGGTCGTCAAGGAGATGGATGCGCGATATGACGACCTGTCGGACTACGGCTTCAAGCACATCGACGACTTCAACAAGGCGGTGGCCGCCGGACAGGTGCAGGCCAAGCCCGGGTTGGAGCGCACGCTGCACCCCTATCCGTACCTTCTCGTGGTCGTCGACGAGCTCGCCGACCTCATGATGGTCGCGCCGCGCGACGTCGAGGCGTCGATTCAGCGCATCACGCAGCTGGCGCGCGCCGCCGGCATCCACCTGGTCCTGGCCACGCAGCGCCCCTCCGTCGACGTCGTCACCGGCCTCATTAAGGCCAACATCCCCTCGCGCCTCGCGTTCGCGACCTCTTCGCTGACCGACTCGCGTACGATCCTCGATCAGCCCGGCGCCGAAAAGCTCATCGGCCAGGGCGACGCCCTCTACCTGCCCGCGGGTGCCTCCAAGCCCATGCGTGTCCAGGGAGCCTGGGTCTCCGAATCCGAGATCCACCAGATCGTCGCCCACGTCAAGAGCCAGATGGAGACGCACTACCGCGACGACGTCGTGCCGGAGAAGAAGGAAGCCAAGGTCGCCGAGGACATCGGAGACGATCTCGAAGACCTGCTGCAGGCAGCCGAGCTCGTCGTCTCCACCCAGCTCGGCTCCACCTCGATGCTCCAGCGCAAGCTGCGCGTCGGCTTCGCCCGCGCCGGTCGCCTCATGGACCTGCTCGAGTCGCGCGAAATCGTCGGCCCCTCCGAAGGATCCAAGGCACGCCAGGTGCTCGTCACCCCCGAACAGCTGCCCGAGGTCCTTGCCATGCTGCGCGGAGAGTCAGCCGGCATCGCCGAGCCTGAGCCCGCCCCCGCGCCCGCTCCGGCCGCTCCCGAGGGGGCACCCAGCCCGGCCATCGGTGCACCCGCTGCTGTTGCGGGGGAAGCTCCGGCCTCGTCCGCTCCCACGCAATCGCCCGCTTCCGGTTACGAAATGGGCACGGCATCCGCCGGCGATTCGCGCGGCAGCGGGGTTGACCCGTACTCTGGTCATAACTTTGGTGGGTCCTCGCCCGACTGGGTCGATGAGGAGCCCGAGGATAACGAGGACGCTTGGCAGCTCACAGGCCGCTGAGAGGAAAGGAAACGGTCATGAGCGATAATGTGTCGCGCGTGCAGCGAAACAGCAAGGTTCCCGTGGTGAACCTGCCTAACGCGCTGACCGTTTTGCGTCTGGTCCTCGTCCCTATCTTCGTCGTTCTGGGGCTGCAAAGTCAGTCGTGGAGCGCGCTGTGGGCGGCCTTCTTCGTCTTCGCCGTCGCCGCGATCACGGACCGCTTCGACGGAGAGCTCGCGCGCTCGTGGGGTCAGATCACCGACTTCGGTCGCATCGCCGACCCTATCGCCGACAAGGCACTGACCCTGTGTGGCTTCGCCCTGCTGTCCTACCAGGGCTTCCTGCCCTGGTGGCTGACGATCCTCATTGCCGTTCGAGAGCTCGGCATCACGGCGATGCGCGCCTTCTTCCTGCGCCGCGGCGTCGTCGTGTCCGCGAATCAGGCGGGCAAGCTAAAGACCTTCATGCAGATGATCGCTCTGGGCATGCTGCTAATCCCGTGGGCACACTTCACGGCGTTGAATGAAGTGAACGAGGGGTGGGTCGTTATCCTGATCCGCCTCGGCCAGATTTTTGCAGGTGTTGCCCTGGCGCTCACGCTCTACTCGGGCGTTATGTACGTCATCGAGGGGGTGCGCCTCATGCGCGGTTCGTCCGCGGGTGAGGCCGAGGTTCAGGCTCCGGAGGTGCCTGCGACCCAGGAAGCCGCTTCTGAGTCTCCGAAGCGTGGCCTTGCGGGGCAGCACGTCCAGAGTTGAGCGTGGGTGACGCAATGCATGCGCTCATCGACTCGGCGGCGGAATAATCCTGAGAGGGCTCGCGTTGTACGGGTATGAATGCAAGGCGAGGAATGAACGCGCAGCGTCACAGCGTTTCGATGCGCGAACTAACACTGCACTCCTCACAACAGAACGGCTACAGTAACACTATGGAAAAGACACTGAGCGAAACCCCGCTGCTGCGCAGCGAGCTGGGCGATGTTCTGCGTGGCATCCGCCAGCGCCAGGGTCGAACCCTGCGCGAAGTCTCTTCTGAGGCCCAGGTCTCCCTCGGCTACCTGTCCGAGGTTGAGCGCGGGCAGAAGGAAGCGTCCTCGGAACTGCTTGAGGCCATCACCTCGGCCCTGCGTGTTCCGCTCTGGTTCGTCCTGCGCGAGGTCTCCGAGCGCATGGCGATCATCGACGGCGCGGTCATCCCCGACGCGGTGCCCGACGACATCATGCCCGTCACGCTGATTTCCTGACGCGTGAAGCACTCTGAGTTTTACGAGGCGGTCGAGGCGACCTTCGGGTCAGCCCTCGGCCGCTCGTATGTTTCCGATCTCTACCTCGCCTCTCTGGGGGCCACCGCGCGCGACGCCCTGTCCATCGGCGTGAATCCGGATGAGGTCTGGGCAACCCTGTGCGAAGAAACCGGGCGCGAGGATGCGCGCTGGATTCATCGTGTCGATCCGCGCGAGCGAGGGCGCTGAACCTCTGTCATTTCGATTCCTGTGATCGATACCTGCAAGTCGCGCAGACGGCGTGTCGAACAGTAGTCGAACATGTGTTCCATTTAAGCTTGTGGGCGACGACGCTCCGACGCGTGTCATCCACAGGGGTGACGCGCGCGGGACGCAGATGACGATGGCCGGTCGCATACTCGTCATGTCGCCTCGGAGAGGGGTGGCATTCCAGGCCAGGACACCCGCAGGCCGGAGAGGCCGCAGACGAAAGGATCACCATGGCAGCCCGTAAAGCACCCGCCGCAAAGCCCGCGACCAACGACCGCAATAAGGCGCTCGAAGTCGCCCTGTCACAGATCGACAAGCAGTTTGGTAAGGGCTCCGTCATGCGCCTGGGCGATGACAATCGCCCGCCCGTGCAGGTGATCCCCACGGGTTCCCTCGCACTCGACGTCGCCCTCGGCATCGGCGGCCTCCCGCGCGGCCGCGTCATTGAGGTATACGGCCCCGAATCCTCCGGTAAGACCACGGTCGCTCTGCACGCAGTCGCCAACGCCCAGAAGGCCGGCGGCAACGCCGCATTCATTGACGCCGAGCACGCCCTTGACCCCGTCTACGCGCGCGCCCTGGGAGTGGACACCGACTCCCTCCTGGTCTCTCAGCCCGATACGGGTGAGCAGGCCCTCGAGATCGCCGACATGCTGATCCGCTCGGGTGGCATTGACATCATCGTCATCGACTCCGTCGCGGCCCTCGTGCCCAAGGCCGAAATCGAAGGCGAGATGGGTGACTCCCACGTCGGCCTGCAGGCCCGCCTGATGAGCCAGGCCCTGCGTAAGATCACGGGCGCCCTGTCCGCCACCGGCACCACCGCGATCTTCATCAACCAGCTGCGCGAAAAGATTGGCGTCTTCTTCGGCTCCCCGGAGACTACGACGGGCGGTAAGGCCCTGAAGTTCTACGCCTCGGTGCGCATCGACGTGCGCCGCATCGAGACCCTCAAGGAAGCCGGCGCCCCCGTCGGTAACCGCACGCGCGCCAAGGTCGTCAAGAACAAGATGGCCCCGCCGTTCAAGCAGGCAGAGTTCGACATCGTCTACGGCAAGGGCATCTCGCGCGAAGGCTCGATCATCGACATGGGTGTCGAGGCCGGTATCGTGCGCAAGTCCGGCTCCTGGTTCACCTACGGGGACGACCAGCTGGGCCAGGGCAAGGAGAACGTGCGTCAGTTCCTCGTGGACAACCCTGAGCTGGCCAACGAGATCGAGCAGAAGATCCTCGTCTCGCTGGGTATTGGCGAGGCCCCGGATCCGGACCAGGCGTCCCAGGACGTGCCCGACATTGATCCTGATGAGGATGCGGGCTTCTGAGTCGTGGTCCGCTATCTGGATCCCGAAGATAATCCCGAGCTGGGGGAGGAGCGTCGCAGGCGTTCCTCCCCGGGCGAGCGGCTTGCGCGCGCTCGCGAACGCAATGCGGCCCTGACGGGCACGGCGGCGATCGAGGCCGCGCGCGAAGTCGCCCTGCGTAAGCTCGACGCGCGCGCGTGTTCTCGCTTCGAGTTGACCAGCGCGATTGAAGGGCGAGGCTTCAGCGCGGAGCTCGCTACCGAGGTTGTCGGCCGCCTGGAGGCTGTTGGCCTCGTCGATGATCAGGCCTACGCGGATGCGCTCGTCCGCTCGCGGTTTTCCGGGACGGGTGCGTCTGGTCGAGCGCTGCGCGAGGTCCTCGTGCGCAAGGGGCTCGACTCCGCGACCATCGAGCGGGCTCTCTCTCAGATTGATCGGGACGACGAGGCGGAGCGTGCTGCGCAGCTGGTGGCCCGCAAGCGTCGCTCTCTCGCGGGCGTTCCTCGTGAGACCGCCTACCGTAGACTGAGCTCCATGCTCGCGCGCAAGGGGTATTCGCCGTCTGTCGCGGCCGCGGCGGTGCGCGAGGCCCTCGATACGTGGAGTGACGACGACGAAAGCGCAGAGGAGACCTGGCAGTGGGGACTGTGACCGAGATAAGCAACGTGGAGCTCGCTCAGCTGATCGGCGAGCTGACGGAGCGTGGGCTGACGATCGCGACGGCGGAGTCGCTGACGGGCGGTGGTCTCGTTGCGCGCCTCGTGGACGTGCCCGGCGCCTCTCACGTGGTGCGAGGCGGTGCCTGCACCTACGCGGTCGATACGAAGGCCTCGGTGCTGGGTGTCTCGGAGAGTCAGCTGGCGGCGACGGGTCCGGTCGATGAGCAGGTCGCTCGCCAGATGGCTCGCGGCGCGCGCTTGCTGTTCGGCGCGGATATCGGTGTGTCGACGACGGGGGTCGCAGGTCCTGGTCCCGCCGACGGACTCGAAGCGGGGACCGTCCACATCGCCTGTGCGCACCCGACGGGGGAGGAGCACCGCCTTCTGCACCTGGGCGGTGATCGCGCGGCCGTGCGTGCGGGTGCGATTGGCGCAGCCCTCGCTCTCGTGCGTGACGTGCTCGACTTCGCCGCCACAGTGGCTGACGACTAAACTTCAATGCGATGAATACGATGATGCAGGACGGCACCGTGCTTCCCCGCACCTACGCGGTGCGCACGCTCGGCTGCCAGATGAACGAACACGACTCCGAACGCATGGCGGGTCTGCTGGAGCAGGCCGGCCTCGTTCCCGTTGAGAAGGTCCCCGAGGCCGCCGCCCGCGCGACCGACGCCGGCGACATGGGAGCCGACGTCATCGTGATTAACACCTGCTCCGTGCGCGAGAACGCCGCGACCCGTCTCTTCGGTAATCTCGGCCAGCTCGCCTCCGTCAAGCGAGCGCGCCCGGGCATGCAGATCGCGGTCGGCGGCTGCCTCGCCCAGCAGATGCGCGACGGCATCGTCGAGAAGGCCCCGTGGGTTGATGCCGTGTTCGGCACGCACAACATCGACGTGCTCCCGGCGCTGCTGCGCCGCGCCGAGCATAACCGCGCGGCCGCCGTCGAGATCGAGGAATCCCTCAAGGTCTTCCCGTCGACCCTGCCCACCCATCGCGAGAGCGCGTACGCCGCGTGGGTGTCCATCTCCGTGGGCTGCAACAACACCTGCACGTTCTGCATCGTCCCGCACCTGCGCGGCAAGGAACGCGACCGTCGTCCCGGCGATATTCTCGCCGAGGTTGAGGCCGTCGCCTCCCAGGGTGCCATCGAGGTGACCCTGCTGGGACAGAACGTCAACTCCTACGGCGTGGGTTTCGGCGAGCGCGGTGCGTTTGCTGACCTGCTGCGCGCTGTCGGCCGCGTCGAGGGCATTGAGCGCGTGCGATTCACCTCGCCTCACCCCGCAGCCTTCACGGACGACGTGATTGCGGCGATGGCGGAGACTCCCACGGTCATGCCGAGCCTGCACATGCCTCTGCAGTCGGGTTCCGATGCGATCCTGCGTCAGATGCGCCGCTCCTACCGCCGTGATCGTTTCATGGGCATCCTGGAGCGCGTGCGCGCCGCCATCCCGGAGGCTGCGATCACGACGGACATCATCGTCGGCTTCCCCGGCGAGACGGAAGAGGATTTCCAGGCGACTCTCGACGTCGTCGAGCAGGCTCGTTTCTCCTCCGCCTTCACGTTCCTCTACTCTCCACGCCCGGGTACGCCCGCGGCGGACCGCGAGGATCAGGTGCCGGACGACGTTGCGCTCGAGCGTTACCAGCGTCTCATCAAGCTCCAGGAGCGTATCTGCGCCGAGGATAACGCCGCGCTGGCCGGGACCGAGGTCGAGGTCCTCGTCTCCGAGGGTGATGGCCGTAAGGATGGTGCCACACACCGTATTTCGGGACGCGCCCGCGACAACCGTCTCGTGCACGTCGCCCTGCCCGAGGGTATGGCCGAGGCGGATCGTCCGCGCCCGGGCGACATGATCCGCGCGACGGTCACCTACGGCGCGCCGCACCACCTGATCGCTGACTCGGGCGCGCAGGGCGGCCTGTTCGAGGTGCGCCGCACGCGCGCCGGTGACGCGTGGGAGGCACGCCAGGCCTCGGACGAACCCGACAACACGGTATCGCTGGGTATTCCCACGCTGCGCGTGGGTCCCCCGAGCTGATCGGGCACCCAACCGCTTCGAGCCTCCTCAGGTGAACGACCTGGGGAGGCTCACGTATTGGCTACCCACCAGAAATACTGCACGTTTGCTCGCTTGATGGTGACAAAAGATGGGAAAATGTCTTCATCAAACAAATGTGTGACCCACGACTCCTGAGTTACTTTTGTGTCGTGGCGATCGTCACGACGACGAGGCGATCGACATGCGGGAGCACTCTCGGTAGTGCGGGTCGATTCGAGCCCCCCTATGCGACCCGTGGCCCCTCCGCACACGCGGTACCTGCCGCGCCTTCGCATGTAGTCGGCGCACACTCAACTGAGAGTGCCCCGTTCCTCCAGGTGGAGGAACGGGGCACTACTCATCTGCGTCGAGCCGGAGGCTTACTCCTCGGCACCCTCACCAAAGAGCGCGGGGACTTCCTGAGCGGCGGACAGGCCGATGATCAGGCCGCGGCGCAGCATCGCGTGGATCTGACGATCCGACAGACCCTCGCCGACGAAGAAACGCGACGCGGCCATCAGGGCCCAGCCATCGCCATCTTCGATCGGGAAGACGGTCGGCTGCAGGTGGGCGTTGTTCCATTGGTTCGCCTTTTCCTGCAGGGAGACCTCCGTGTGCCCCTCGCCGGGCACAGCAATGCGCGTCTCGATCTGCGCCCAGGGGGCATCCGCGGGCTCGCGATGAATCTGGAACTGCACGTCCTCCAGCTGGGTGACGGCGATGAACTCATTCGAACCGTGCGGCAGGCCGTCGCCCTCGAGCACCTTTTCGATGCGCTCGATCGTCAGCTCGGACACCTCGGTGCCCCATTTGGCGGCGTACTCGTCGGCTTCCATCGCGGGGGAGGGAGCGGCGGGGGTGGGCAGCGGTGAGGCCTTGGCCTCGCCGTCATCGCCGAAGGTGAAGCTCTTCCACTCAGGCATTGGAGCCCTCCTTGGTCCACTGGTCGGGGAACATGATGTCGAGCTGGTTCATCATGGCGACAGCGGCCATGATGAACTGGGAGACCTCGGCGTGAACCTGCGCATCCGTGGCACCCACGACCCAGTTGAAGGTGTGCTGCAGGTGCAGGGCAATGGCGCCGGTCTCGGTCGTGCCGGAGGTGATCTTCGGCAGGTAGGTCGACGCATTGAGGCGGCGTACCGCGGAGGCGATGGCGTCGGCGTGCGAGGGGTCGAAGAAGCGCGGGTAGTCCGCGACTCCCTGGACGGGGTGTCCCTCGGGGACAGCGATGCGGACGGTGCGGTTCGGCAGGATGGCCGCGACCTGGCCGGTGTTGGACACGAAGGGGATAAGCCCCACGGCCTCGACCGCTTCGATGACCCGGTCGAGGGTGACCGGGAGAGTGTCAGTTGTGCTCATGGTCTTAAGACTAGCCGTTGTTGGGTGGTATCTGTGGGAGCCACCCGTACACTGGTGGCCATGGAGACATCGGTGAGGCGCGCGTCGGACGTCGTGTGCGCGGTTGTGGGGCCCACGGCCTCGGGCAAATCGGACCTGGCCCTGGAGCTGGCCTGCGTGCTTCCGGGTGCGTTGGGTGCGAGCGGCGCGGGCGAGATCGTCTCCGCGGACGCCCTGCAGCTCTACCGAGGCATGGACGTGGGGACGGCTAAGACTCCGGTGGAGGAGCGCCGCGGGATCGCCCATCACCAGATCGACGTGCTTGAGGTTCGGGACGAGGCATCGGTGGCCGCCTACCAGAAGCACGCGCGCGCCGATGTAGCGGGCATTCACGAGCGCGGGGGCGTCGCGGTGGTCGCGGGAGGCTCCGGCCTCTATCAGCGCGCCCTCCTGGACGTCATCGAGTTCCCGGGCACGGACCCGGCCGTGCGCGCCCGACTCGAAGAAGAAGCCGAGGGGCCGATGGGGTCGCGCGGCCTGCACGATCGCCTGACCCAGCTCGACCCGATCTCAGCTGAGCGTATCGACCCGCACAACGCCCGCCGGATCATCCGCGCCCTTGAGGTCATCGAGCTGACTGGGCGCCCCTATTCGGCATCCATGCCGCGCCACGAGTTCGTGGCGCCCTCACTCATGGTGGCGCTGCGTCGCCCGATGGAGGAACTCGACGAGCGCATCGCGGTGCGTACCCGCGCCATGATGGACGGTGGCCTCATCGAGGAGGTGCGCGCCCTCATCGATGTGGGCCTGCGCGAGGCGAAGACCGCGTCGCGGGCGACGGGGTACGCCCAGGCGCTCGCCGTCATCGATGGGCAGATGAGTGAGGACGAGGCCGTGGAATCTATCGCGCTGGCCACGCGTCAGCTGGCACGCCGCCAGGTCAAGTGGCTGCGACCGGATCCTCGCGTGCACTGGCTGGACGTGGAGAGTTTCGACTCGAACGAGGCCGTGGTGCGCCACGTCGTCGAGCTGACGCAGCGCGAGGCCGAGGCCACCCTGGGGCGCTCGTAACACGGGCGGGGGCTGCGCGCCCGGGAGCCGGGGGCTACGGTGGAGTCATGATGAACACGCAGCTGCCCGCCCACGCCCGCGTTGTCAAGGCCCACGGTGCCGGTAATTCCTTCGTCGTTGCCACGGACCAATACGACGACTACGACCCCAGCGAGGTCGAGGTGGCGACGCTGTGCTCGCCGGCCTTCGGGATCGGTGCGGATGGCTTTATCCGGGCGGTTGAACGTGACGGCCTGTGGTTCATGGACTACCGCAACGCGGACGGCTCGAAGGCTGAGATGTGCGGCAACGGCGTGCGTGTCTTCGTTGATCACCTGCGTCGCGAGGGCCTCGTGGATCTGTCGGTTGGACAGACGCTGGATGTGGCCACGCGCGGCGGCATCAAGCGCGTGACCCCCGAATCGGAGGACGAGGGGCAGGGGGCGAGCTACCGTGTCGACATGGGTCCGGCGGCGTCTCCGGCGCGCGAGACGATCGACGTGCGAGTCCCGGGCATCGACGGCGTGTTGGGCGGTATCTGGGTGGACATGCCCAACCCGCACACGGTCGTCGAACTTGCCGACGAGGAAACCCTGCGCGAGGTTTTCCTGCCGACCGTTGACGTCTCCCAGATCCCGCAGGCCCAGCGCCCCTCGTATGATCCGGCGCCCCAGGCGGGGACCAACCTCGAGCTGGTCGTCGACCTGACCGAAGCCGGTGCGGAGAGCGGACACATCGAGATGCGCGTGCTCGAACGAGGCGTGGGGGAGACACAGGCGTGCGGCACCGGGTGCTGCGCGGCGGCCCTGGCCACCGCCCTGCGACGCGGCCCCGAAGCCCCCAGCCAGTGGGTCGTGGACATTCCGGGCGGAACGGTTATCGTCGGCCTCGACGGCGTCATCGACTGGACGGGAGAGAGCCCCCGCATCACGGACGCGTCGGTGTTCCTCACCGGACCCGCGACCCGAGTTGCGGAGATCTGCCTGCCCTGAGACCGGCATCCAGAAAACGGCACCGGGGAGCGCGACGAGGCCCCGGCCTCGTCGGGGAAGAGGCGGGTGTCAGGCGGGGCGGACCTCGATGATGCGGAAGCCCTTCTTGGATGCGTACTTCGAGGCCTGGAAGCCCTGGCCGTTCAGCCACGTGATGAGCGAATCCGCGCCCAGGTTGCGCTGGACGACCAGGTAGGCGACGCCGGTGGGGGCAAGCCTGCCCAGCCATGCCAGCAGCATCTCGTGCATCGCGTCCTTGCCGATGCGCACGGGCGGGTTCGACCAGATGACGTCGAAAAGCGTGTCTGTCTGCTGCGAGGAGGTCAGCGCCTCCTCCGCCTTGAGTGCGCGCACGCCGTTCGCCCCGTTGGACTGCGCGTTGCGCTGCGTCAGATCCACCGCGCGTGAGTTCACGTCCACCGCCCACACGGCGGCGTTCGGGGACTCCAGAGACATGATCGTCGCGATCGGACCCCACCCGCAGCCCAGGTCCAGGAATGTCCCGTCCTTAGGCAGGTCCGGGGCGATCTCCAGGAGCTGACGCGTGCCCAGATCGAGCTTAGAGCCTGAGAAGACGCGCGACGATACGCGCATCGACAGGTCGAAGCCGCGTGCGCTCACCTCGATCGTACGGATTTCCTCCGCGCTCGCAGGGGAAGAGTCGGTGAAATACTGTTCGTCCACGGAAGAAAGCCTATCGCGCCCGCGCGCGCAGGCGCAGATGGGGGCGGCGCGTGCGACACTAGAATCCCCCACGAAAAGGATGGTTATGGACACGACCCATACAGGTGCGGACTCTTCGAAAGAGGAGCGCGACCAGCGCGTCAACGGCGTTGTCGCGCGTATCCTCGCGCGCTCGGGAACGGCGCTCGCATCGACGACGGGTCAGGACACCTCCCAGGACGCCGGTGCCCTCGAGCGCGAGGCCCGCGCGGGCACGCGCCGCGTCGACACAGGTGCCTCCGACCGTGAGGACATCTCCGAGGTCGAATACCGCCAGGTGCGACTCGAAAAGGTCGTGCTCGTGGGCCTGCGCACCACGCAGAGTGAGGAAGAGGCGGAGAACTCGCTGCGTGAGCTGGCCGCGCTCGCGGAGACCGCCGGTTCGCGCGTTCTCGACGGCATCATCCAGCGCCGCATGAAGCCCGACCCCGCAACCTACCTGGGGTCTGGCAAGGCCCGCGAGCTGGCCGACATCGTGCGCGGCGTCGAGGCCGACACCGTCATCGTTGACGAGGAGCTGGCCCCCTCCCAGCGTCGTGGGCTGGAGGACGTTGTCGACGCCAAGGTCGTCGACCGCACGGCCCTCATCCTCGACATTTTTGCCCAGCATGCCAAGTCCCGTGAGGGCAAGGCGCAGGTCGAGCTCGCGCAGCTCGAGTACCTGCTGCCGCGCCTGCGCGGCTGGGGTGAGTCGATGTCCCGTCAGGCCGGCGGCCGCGTCGCGGGCGGCGCGGGTATCGGTTCCAGGGGCCCCGGTGAGACCAAGATCGAGCTGGACCGTCGCCGCATCCGCACGCGCATGGCGAAGCTGCGCGCGGACATCGCGCGCATGGAACCCGCCCGTCGAACCCAGCGCAATTCGCGCCGCCGTGGCGCAGTGCCCTCGGTGGCCATCGCCGGGTACACGAACGCGGGCAAGTCGACGCTGCTCAATCGCTTGACGGACGCGGGCGTCCTCGTCCAGGACGCGCTGTTTGCGACGCTGGACCCGACGGTGCGCCGTGCGCGCGCCGCGGACGGTCGCGAATACACCCTCACCGACACGGTCGGCTTCGTGCGCAACCTGCCCACCCAGCTGGTCGAGGCATTCCGCTCGACCCTGGAGGAGGTCGGCCAAGCCGACATCATCTTGCACGTCGTGGACGCCGCCCATCCCGACCCGGTCTCCCAGGTGCAGGCCGTGCGCGCGGTCATCGACACTATCGAGGGCGCCTCGGAGATCCCGGAGCTGATCGCGCTGAACAAGGCGGACCTTGCCTCGCCCGAGCAGATCGCGCTGCTGCGCACCGTATTCCCGAACGCTGTTCCGCTGAGCGCACACACGGGCTGGGGCGTGGAGGCGCTGCGCGCGGCCCTCGAAGACATGCTGCCCCGGCCACGCGTGGCCGTCGATGCGATCCTGCCGTACTCGGCCGGCTCACTCGTGCACCGCATCCACGAGGAGGGCGACGTCGAGCGCGAGGAGTACGTCGAGACGGGCACCCGGATCGTCGCGCGCGTCGACGAGGCCCTGGCTGCCGTCATCGCCCGCGAGGCGGTGGGCGGCACCGTGGGTGACGCGGCGGTGAGCGGGGAGTGAGCGCGGACCTGGTCGAGGCCTCGGGTCGCGTTCTCGACGCGGTCGTCGCCCAGATGGGCGGGTCCCCGCGCGAGGGGCAGGCCTCGATGGTCGCCGAAGGCGCCGCTGCCCTGGAGGACCGCCAGCATCTTCTCGTGCAGGCGGGCACGGGCACGGGCAAGTCCGTGGGCTACCTGGTGCCGCTGCTGACGCACTGCGCGACGAACGGCGTGCGCGGGGTGGTCTCCACCGCGACGCTCGCGCTGCAGCGCCAGATCCTCGTCAAGGACGCCCCGGTGGTCGTCGATGCGGTCGCCTCACAGACGGGCGCGCGCCTGAAGGTCGCGGTGCTCAAAGGCTGGTCGAACTACGCGTGCCTGCACAAGCTGGACGGCGGGTACCCTACCGAGGGCACTCTGTTCGAGGATCGGGACGTGAGCGTCGGCCCGACGGGCGAGCTCGGCAAGGAGATCCTGCGCATCCGCGAGTGGATCAGCGAGACCACGACGGGGGATCGCGACGACCTGGTTCCGGGCGTCTCGGATCGCGCCTGGCACCACGCCTCGGTCGCCAAACCCGAGTGCCTGGGCAAGCACTGCCCGCTCATCGACGAGTGCTTCGCGCAGGCGGCACGCATGGAGGCCGCGGACGCGGACGTCGTCGTCACGAACCACTCGCTCTTTGGTATCAACGCGTGTGGTGAGGGCGAACTCTTCGGCGAGTACGACGCCGTCGTCATCGACGAGGCCCACGAGCTGGCCGACCGCGTGCGCTCCCAGGCTGCAGCCGACCTGACGGTCGCCCGCGTGAGCCGTGTGGCCCGCTCCCTGCGCTCGAATCTCTCGATCGATTCCACCGACCTGGACGAGGCCGGGGCCGGGCTGGGTGCAGCGATGGCCCCCTTGGAGGCGGGGCTCTTGGAATACCGGCCGAGCGCCCTCGTCGATGCGATGATCGTGCTGGACGGCGCGGCCCGTCGCGCCAGCCACGAGGTCTCCGAGGCGCAGGGAGAACCCGCCGCCAAGCTCCTGGCCCGCGCCGCTATCGACGAGCTGATCGGAGCTCTTGACGCGTGGGGACGAGACCCCGACCAGTCGATCGCCTACATCACGAAGGACGAATCGGACAATGCGCGACTGACGGTGGGGCCCCTCGATGTATCGGCGGCGATCGGTGGAACCGGCATCGGTGAACGACCGGCGATCCTCACCTCCGCGACCCTCGCGATCGGTGGAAACTTCGACTTCATGGCCGCCCAGGCCGGCATGGCGGTCTCTGGGGTGCCGTGGCACGGTATCGACGTGGGTTCCCCCTTTGACCACGGTCGACAGGGAATCCGCTATGTGGCGACCCACCTGCCGCTGCCGGGGCGAGACGGCCCCTCCGAGGAGCTGCTCGACGAGCTCGTGGAACTGGCGCAGGCCTCGGGCGGCGGGATGCTCGCCCTCTTCGCGTCACGACGCGGGGCGATGGCGGGAGCGCAGGCCCTGCGCGAGCGTACGGACCTGACCGTCTACCTGCAGGGTGAAGAGACCCTGGCACAGCTGATCCAGCGGTTCCGCGAGGAACGTGACTCGTGCCTGGTCGGCACGATGTCCCTGTGGCAGGGCGTCGACGTCGCGGGGGATGCCTGCCGCCTTGTCGTCATCGACAAGATCCCGTTCCCGCGCCCGGATGATCCCGTCTCGCGCGCCCGCTCGATGGATGTCGAGCGCCGGGGCGGTAACGGTTTCGTGTCGGTCTCGCTCACGCATGCGGCGCTCATGATGGCCCAGGGCGTGGGGCGCCTCCTGCGCTCGACCGACGACCGGGGCGTCGTGGCGATCCTCGATCCGCGCGTGGTGACCAAGCGCTATGGCGGCTTCATCATGCGTTCCCTGCCTGCCATGTGGCCGACGATGGATCCGGACGTTGTTCGCGGTGCCCTGCGACGCCTCGCGAAGGGTTCTAACCAGTAGGGGCGGGTGCTCCTCGAGCCAGTAAAACGTCGTGCAGATAACGGGCGCGCACGGGCCCCTATCTGAGACAATAAAGGTGCCCGCAGACTCTAGGAGACACTCGTGGAAAACAAAGCGCAGACCCTGTACCCGTCAAAGTCCTCCGGACGTCCTTCCAAGATCGCCATCATCGGTGCCGGTGCCGTTGGCACGGCGGTCGCGTACGCCTGTGCGATGCGCGGCGACGCCCGCTCGATCGTTCTTCAGGACATCAACAAAGCCAAGGTTGAGGCCGAAGCCCTCGACATGGCCCACGGCATCCAGTTCACGCCGGCCGGCTCGATCGAAGGCTCGGACGACGTTGAAATCGTTCGTGGTGCCGACCTGATCATCGTGACGGCTGGCGCGAAGCAGCAGCCCGGGCAGTCCCGCCTGGAGCTGGCTGGTTCGACCGTGAACCTGATGAAGAAGATCGTTCCGAACCTGCAGAATGTGGCTCCGGATGCCCGCTTCATGTTCGTCACGAACCCCGTCGACGTCGTCACCTACGTGGCGCTGAAGCTCACGGGCCTGCCCCGCAACCAGGTCTTCGGTTCGGGCACTGTGCTCGACACTTCCCGTCTGCGCTACCTGGTCTCGCGCGAGACCGGTGTGGCCACCCAGAACATTCACGCGTACGTGGCGGGTGAGCACGGCGACTCCGAGGTCGCCCTGTGGTCTAGCGCCGAGATCGGCAACGTCCCGCTGTCGCAGTGGGGCCCGACCCTGTCCGGTGGCGTCTTCGACTCCGCGCTGCGCAACTCCATCGCGCAGGAGGTTGTTCAGTCCGCTTACAAGATCATCGAGGGCAAGGGCGCGACGAACTACGCGATCGGTCTGTCCGCCGCGAACATCGCGGGTGCTGTCCTGCGTGACGAGCAGCGAGTCCTGACCATCTCGACCCTGCTCGAGGACTGGGAGGGCATCTCGGACGTCGTCATGGCTGCCCCGACCATCGTGGGCCGCGACGGCGCCGGGCGCGTCCTTAACCCGCCGCTCACGCTCAACGAGCGCGACGGTCTGACCGCCTCGGCCCAGCGCCTGCGTCAGGTTGCCCGCGACCTGGGCTTCTGAGTCTCATTCGCATAAGACAGTGGCACCACCCTTGTTGGGTGGTGCCACTGTCTTATGCGGTGCGTCAGAGAGAACGGATAACGGTCACGACCTTGCCCAGGATGGTGGCTTCGTCGCCGGGGATGGGGGAGTAGTCCTGGTTGTGGGGGAGTAGCCATACGTGACCGCCCGTGATGGAGAGTTCCTTGACTGTTGCTTCGCCGTCGATCATGGCGGCGACAAATTCTCCGTTGCGGGCCTCGTTCTGCGAGCGGATGACAACGTAGTCCCCGTCGAAGATGCCCGCATCGACCATCGACTCGCCGCTCACCTCGAGCATGAACAGATCGCCGTGTCCGGTCATGGACGTGGGAAGACGGAAGACATCCTCCACGTGCTGCTCAGCCGTGATGGGGGCACCCGCAGCGATGCGTCCAACGAGCGGAATCGCCGTGCCTTCCTCTTCCACGTGGGAGACGGGGACCTCGATACGAACAATCTTCTCGGAAGGCTGCGACGAGGAAGCGATGCCGAGCTCGGTGCGTGCCCGATCGGTGAGATCGAGGGCACGAGGCAGACCGGGCTCGCGGACCAGGTACCCGTCGGCCTCGAGTGCGTCGAGGTGGTGCTTCACCGTCGACGGTGAAGCCAAACCGACTGCGGATGCGATCTCGCGCACAGAGGGAGGAAAGCCGCTCGACGCCAGCTTTTCGTTGATAACTCGCAAGATCGCACGGTGTCGATCGCTGATCGAGCGCTCCGTCATGGCCTCTCCTTCGCATCGGGGTGGACGCAGATGTGCATGGCTCGGTGTCCACTGGATACGTCAAGGATAAGCCGATTTCACGCAAAATGAAACATATGTTCGAGTGCGTCTCGACATTGCGCACGGCGCCTGCTATCGTACAGGTGTTCGACGAACAGATGTTCGATTGAGTTTTCTGGAGGTTCTCATGAGTGTTCCCGTTGCAACGCAGACTGCCGTCTCGTTCCCTGCGCGTCGCTCTCCGCTTCGTACTGTCGAGGAGGCGCCACTGGCGACCGTTCGTGACATCTCCACCGCTCCGTCTGCGCGTCGTCGTCTCGATGCTCAGCGCGGTGACGATCCATCATTCCTGCGTGCTCCTGCTGCGCCGCGTACTCGCGCCCGCTCCTCTCGCCGCAGTATTGTTGCGGGCGCGCTTGCGACGCTCGTGCTCTCCGTGGGTGCCGGCGCCCTCGGTCTGGCCATCCAGCCCGCTGCCTACGATGGCCCGACGGTCACGAAGGCTGTTGTCAGTGGTGACTCCGTGTGGTCGCTTGCGCAGAATGTGAAGACGGATCGTCCACTCGAAGAGGTTGTGGCTGATATTGAGCGCCTCAATGACGTTGAGGGAGCTCTGCAGCCCGGGCAGCGTGTCGTCGTTCCTGTCCGATGACGGTGACGCGTGGGACTCCTGTGACAGATGGGTGTCTGAACGTGTACCGTTGAGGGGTGCACTGCCCTTTCTGTCATAACCCGGATTCGCGCGTCGTCGATACGCGCATCGCGGACGACGGCGCCTCGATTCGACGCCGTCGTGAGTGCACGCACTGTAAGAAGCGTTTTACGACGCTTGAAACGTCATCCTTCCAGGTCGTCAAGCGCTCCGGCGTCGTCGAGTCATTCTCCCGCAACAAGGTTGTCTCGGGCGTGAAGAAAGCCTGCCAGGGCAGGCCTGTATCAGACGATCAGCTCGCGATCCTTGCTCAGCAGGTGGAGGAACAGCTGCGCTCCACCGGCGTCTCTAACGTGTCGACGAACGAGGTCGGTCAGGCGATTCTGCCGTTCCTGAGGGACCTGGACGTCATCGCCTACCTGCGCTTCGCTTCGGTCTATCGCCAGTTCGATACCCTCGACGATTTTGAGCAGGCCATTCACGCGTTGCGTGAGCGCTCCCAGGGTGATGGGTCTGCATCCGACGTCCCCGAGGTCGCGACCCATGCCGTGCCTCCTGCTCCTGCGCCCACAAAGAAGCCTCGCAAGGCTCGCGCCCCTCGTAAGCGTTCCGTCTCCAATGAACCCACGTTGCTCGGAGATGACTGATCGTGTGACATGAGAAGTGCCCGGTCCCCACGCGGGGACCGGGCACTTTTTTATCTGTTCGTCAGGTGCGGCTAGTGCTCGAGTGCCTGCTCAGGCGCATCCGAGCTGTCGACCTGCTCGTCAGTCACGGGACGCGGCTGCTCATCGTTCAGTGCTCCGCGAACTCCTGCGACAGCCTCGGACACGGACTCGCGGGCCCCTGCGACAGCATCGGAGACGGCGCCGCGGGTACCTGCCACTGCTTCGGATGCAGCCTCTCGCGCCTCGGCGACCTTTTCGGACATGGACTCGCGGGCTCCGGCCATGGCCTCGGAAGCGGCGTCACGTGCTTCGGCGACCTTCTCGGACACGGCCTCGCGCGCACCCGCCACGGCCTCGCGCGCACCCGCCACGGCCTCGCGCGCACCCGCCACGGCATCCGTTGCTGCCGCCTGCGCGCCCATGATCTGCTCGCGTACCTTTTTACGCATGACCTTGCCGAGCTGCGAGCGAGGCAGCTCCGTCATGACGACGATCTGACGGGGGAGGGCGTAGTGGGCCAGGGACTTCTCTGCCCACTTGCGCAGGTCGGTGAGCGTTACGGACGCGCCGGCCTCGAGTACAACCGCTGCGACGACGTCTTCGCCGGACTCGCCGGCTGGCACGCCGATGGCCGCGACGTCGAGGACACCGGGCATTGAGCGCACGGCCTCTTCGACCTGTGAGGGGTAGACGTTGAATCCGGAGGAGTTAATCATCTCCTTGCGACGGTCGGCCATGTAGATGAAGCCGTCGCGCACCTGGACCAGGTCGCCCGTGCGCAGCCAGCCGTCCTGAGTGAATACTTCGGCGGTCTCATCGTCCTGGTTCCAGTAGCCCGAAAAAACCTGGGGGCCGCGCGCGATGAGCTCACCGACCTCGCCCTCGGTGACCTCGCGGCTCGGATTTTCTGGATCCACGATCTTCACCTGGGTGGAGGGGAAGGGGATGCCCAGCGCCCCGCGTGCTCGCGAGGAAGCGAGCGGTGATCCCAGGATGATTGGGGAGGCCTCCGTCATGCCGTAGCCCTCGATCATCAGGCCACCGGTCGCCTGCTCCCACTGGTCGGCCAGCGAGGCCGACAGTGGCATCGCGCCCGACAGAGAGAAATGGATGGATGACAGGTCCACGTTTGTGCCCTCGGCTGCAGCCAGGAGGCGCTCGTACATGGGTGGAACACCCAGGAAGAAGGTGCACGGTAGGCGACGCTGCGCCGCCAGGACCATTGCCGTGTCGAACTTGGGGAACATGGCGATCGTCGCGCCCAGGCGCAGGCCCGCCAGGAAACCGATTGTGAAGCCGAAGGCGTGGAAGAGGGGCAGGATGCAGTAGAAGACCTCGGCGCCCTCGTGCAGGACGGGAACCCATGCGATCGACTGCTCGACGTTTGCCGACAGGTTCGCGTGCGTAAGCGCGGCGGCCTTCGGGACTCCGGTGGTGCCGCCCGTGTGGATGAGGAGGGCGACGTCGTCCATGGTGGAGGGGCAGTTTCCCTGCCAGGGGGTGGCCGAGCGCATGGCTCGCGTCCAGGAGCGCGCCCAACTGGGGCGTGGGCTGGAGAGCTGTTCGCGCTTATCGCGGGCGGCCTTGACGGGGAGCTTGAGCGCCAGGCGCGAGGCCGTGGGCAGAGCCGTCGTCAGGTCCATCGAGAAGGTGGTGTGGCCGCGGCCGAGGAAGGTGAGCTTTTCTAGTGTCTTTGACCATGCGATTGTGACGCGCGCGCCGTGGCGTGCGTACTCGCCCTCCAGCTCGCCCTCGGGCGCCAGGGGATTGTGTTCGACGACGACGGCGCCGAGGAGCATCGTGCCCAGGACGGCGACGGCGTGCTGCGGGCAGTTCGGCATGATGAGGGCGACGCGGTCGCCGGGGCGCACGCCCGCCTGATGGAGGGCGCCCGCACAGCGGCGCATCTCCTGAGCGAGTTCCGCGTACGTGAGCTGGCGTGCGAAAAAGTCGATGGCAGCGCGCTCCGGGTAGCGCGAAGCGACCTCCAGAACCATCTCTGGGATGGGGCGCTCGGGGGTTGCGATCTCGTAGGCAACACCGGGCGCGTACAGGCCGCGCAGCTGCGACGTGAGGTCCATCTGTCCTCCTTTGGAAACGATATACCTACGATACCGTAACCGCCGTGCCTGTTGACCAGGTGGAAACGCGATGAACGCGACAGTTTATAGCGGCGTCGCGATCAGACGGACCGTTTCAGGCAGGTGGCTGAGCTCCTCGAGTGCCTCGCGTCCCAGGCCCGCCGAAATGTCGGTGAGCACATAGCCGACCTCGTCCACAGTGGCCAGGATCTGGGCGTCGACGTTCGCCTCGGAGGAAGCGAAGATCTGGTTGACGCGTGCCATGACGCCGGGCACGTTGCGGTGGATGAGGCGCACGCGGTAGCGCGAGCGCTTGCCGATATTCATCGTCAGGTTCGGCAGGTTCACGCTCATGTCCGTGGAGCCACTGGCCTGGTACTCGCCGATCTTAGCGGCCACGAAACGGCCGATGTCGTACTGCGCTTCCTCCGTCGAGCCGCCGATGTGGGGCGTGAGAATGACGTTGTCGAGGGTTGCGAGGGGCGAGTCGAAGGGGTCGCCGTTGGCACGTGGCTCCTCGGGGAACACGTCGATGGCCGCACCGCCCAGGTGACCGGACACGAGCGCGGCGTGTAGCGCATCAACGTCGACGACGTGACCGCGAGACAGGTTAATGAACAGGGCACCGGGCTTCATGAGCTCGAACTCGACGCGTCCGATGAGGTTCGTGTTGGATTCCTGGCCGTCCACGTGCACGGAGATGATGTCGGCCTCGCGCAGGACGGCCTCCATGGTCGGCATCTGCGTGGCGTTGCCCAGGGCGAGGCGCTCGGCGGCGTCGTAGAAGATGACGTTGAGGCCCATGGCCTCGGCCAGGACTGACAGCTGGGTGCCGATGTTGCCGTAGCCGATGATGCCCAGGGTGTGCCCGCGCACCTCGTGGGCGCCGTCCGCGCTCTTGTCCCACACGCCGCGGTGCAGACGCGAGTTTTTGACGGTGACGCGGCGCGAGAGGTCGATGATCTCGCCGATGGCGAGCTCGACGACGGAGCGCGTGTTGGAGTAGGGGGCGTTAAACACGGCGACGCCCATCTCGGTAGCCGTCGCCAGATCGATCTGGTTTGTGCCGATGCAGAAGGCTCCGATGGCCTTGAGTTCGTGGCGCGCGCGCAGCACTCGCTCGGTGACCTCGGTCTTGGAACGCAGGCCCAGGTAGTCCACGCCTTCGAGCGCGTCGATGAGGTCGTCCTCGGACAGGGCGCCCGTCACGCGGGTGACCTCGATGCCGAACTTGGCGAAAATATCGTCGGCGACGTGGTGCGGGTTTTCCAGGAGCAGTGCGCGTGTCATGTCCCCATCATGGCAGACGGGAGCGGAAAGGGACACGCGGTGTCAGGGTGTGGTCGCTCCTACCACTCTTCCATGCCGGCGGGCAGGGGAGCGCAGTGGATGACGTGCACGTCGTGGGTGGCGCGGGTGAGGGCGACGAAAAGGTCACCGACGCCATCACCGAGGATTTCCGCGGGTTCGACGAGGATGACCGAGTCGAACTCGAGGCCCTTGGAGGCCACGGCCGACAGGAGGCTGACGCGCTCGGAGAGGGCCGTCTCGCCGTCCACGTCGGCTCCCCACGCGCGGGCGCGTTCGTTGCCGACAATGAGGGCGATGCGGCCGCGGGAGGTCCCCGCCTCGCGATCGAGACGCTCCTCGGCCTCGCGCTGGGCTTGGGCGACGGCGTGCCACAGGGGGCTGTTGTCCTTCGACGAGGCCGGGGTGTCCTCGGGCGCGTCTACGTGGGTGACGCGGTAGCAATCCTCGACGTCGCGCACGGCAGTCATCGGGTAGAGGACGGGGACGCCGGCGCGCGCAACGACACCTTCTGCAAGGGTCGTGAGGGTCGCGGGCGTGCGGTACGAGACCGTCAGTGCGTACTCGGCTGCCAGGGCGCGGGCGGCAGGGCCGAGTGCCTTCTCCCACGTGGGCGGGCGCTTGGAGCCGCGACGCTGGTCGAGGTCACCCACGACCGTGAACGAACGGGAGGGGCAGCGGCGCAGCAGGGCGCGCCAAGCCATGGAAGAGAGCTCCTGAGCCTCGTCGACCACGATGTGGCCGTACGCCCACGTGCGGTCCTTGGCGGCGCGCTCGGACAGCGGCGTCCAGGTGTCCTGCCCGGCCACCTGTTCGGCGAGCATCTGGGCGGTCACGATGCCGCCGCCCAGGTTCTGGGCCTCGATCGCCTCGCGGGCGCGCTCGATCGCTCCCTCGTCGGCCTCGCGCGACGAGGAGGAAGACGACGGCATGGGGCCGAGGAGCTCCTCGCACTCGTCCAGGATCGGCACGTCCGAGACCGTCCACGGCGCCGAGCGGGGGCGCACGAGGGCAGCGAGCTCGTCGGGGCGCAGAGGAGAGCCAGCCTTACGGTTTGCCGCCGCGAGCACCTCGGGGCGAGCGTAGAGGCGACGCAGCAGAGTCTGAGCGCTCGTCGGCATCCACGCCGTGTTGATCGCACGCCTGCAATCCACCGAATCACGGATCTCGATGAGCCACGAGCGCTTGACCTCGGGATCGACGCCGCCCTCGGAGTCCGCGTCCCCGGCCTCGCGCGCCAGGCGCAGGGCCAAAACGTCCATGAGTTCGCGCGCGAAGGACTCTCGCGCCACGTTATGCGCGCGGCCCGAACGCTTCGCCCTGCGCCTCGCGCTCTCCACGTCGGTGCGCGTCAGCGTCACCTCGCGGTTCCACACGCGCAGAACTTGGTCTTCCTTGGGGAGCTTGGCCAGCGCGCGCACGGCTTCCTTGACGATCTTCGCCCACGCTGGCAGGCCCTTGATCCGCGCCACGGCCTCGTCGTCCTCGGCTCGAGCATGCACACCGGGCACCAGATCGCCCAACGTCACCGAGACGACACCCGTCTCGCCCAGGGAGGGGAGCACCTGCTCGATATAACGCAGGAACAGACGCGAGGGGCCGACGAGAAGAACGCCCGAACGCTCGAGGCGCTCGCGGTGGGCGTACAGGAGGTAGGCGATGCGGTGCAGCGCGACTGCCGTCTTACCGGTGCCGGGACCGCCCTGCACCACCATGAGGCCCTTATCGGACGCACGAATGATGCGGTCCTGCTCGGACTGAATGGTGGCGACGATGTCGCCCATGCGGCCGTCGCGGGCCTCGCTCAGCGCATGCATGAGGGCACCCTCGCCCTGGAGTTCCAGGCCAGACGCGTTCGATGCGTCCAGCAGCTCGTCCTCCAGGCCGGTGACTCGACGGTCGCGCGTGGAAATATGGCGGCGGCGTACGACGCCGTCCGGCTCGGCCGACGTGGCCTGGTAGAAGGGACGCGCGGCGGGCGCGCGCCAGTCCACGAGGAGGGGAGTGCCGTCCTCGTGTGACAGTGACAGACGACCCACGTGACGTACCGACTGATCCACCATGTCGAGGCGGCCGAACACGAGGCGTTCCTCTACGCCTTCGAGGCGAGCAGCCATCTCCCCCAGGTGAGCAGAAAGGGCCTCACGTTCAGTCCAGCCCTGCGCATTACCGACGCCGTGGGTGGAGTGAACGCGTCCTTGGCGCTCGCGGTAGGAGGCCCGCAGCGCATCCAGGCGCTCGTAGGCGCGGTCGACGAAATCCTGTTCGGGCAACGGAAGGTCGGTCGACGACTCGTCATGAGTGCTCGTGGCCATGGCTCCTCCTCGTTTCTGTGGCCCTCTATTGTCCCCTACTTTTGCCGTCGGCGCTTCCACTGTCCGGCGCGTGTGTGCGACTTCGCCCCAAGCTCAAAATTGATTCCCGCGTGACGTGGCGGGTGCAGCACAGGTACGTTAGACATGAGGCAGAAGAATGAGTATGAGGAGGAGACGTGAGTATGAATGCCACTGACCTGTATGCCGACGGTCCTGCCGCCGGCGCGAAGGCGAAGATTCTCCTCATTCATTTCGATGGGGCGATTGACGCCGGAGCGGCGGGGCGCATGGCGATCCGCCAGCTGCTGCGTTCCCTGCATAACGAGCGAGTCGCCACGTTTGATGCCGACACGCTCATGGACTACCGCTCGCATCGGCCTATCGTCACCGTGGATAACTGGGTGTCCTCCCCGGACATGGTGATGCCGCAGACTGTCCTCGACCTCGTCGAAGACGACATGGGCAATCCGATCCTGGTCCTGCATGGTGCGGAGCCGGATGCCCACTGGGAGTCTTTCACT
Organism: Schaalia odontolytica; assembly: GCF_002847525.1. Classification (GTDB taxonomy): domain Bacteria; phylum Actinomycetota; class Actinomycetes; order Actinomycetales; family Actinomycetaceae; genus Pauljensenia; species Pauljensenia odontolytica_B. The sequence continues at coordinate 59,930 of NZ_PKKM01000006.1, forward strand.
GCCGCGATTCGCGATATCTGCGAACGCGCGGGTGTGGAGATCACCTTCTCGCTGCATGGTGTTCCCTCCGGTGTGCCGCACACGCGTCCCACGCCCGTCCACGTCCAGGCGACGGACGAGTCGCTCCTGCCGTCGGGGTCCAACGCGATCTCGAATCACATGCAGTTCCCCTCGCCGCTGTCCACCTTCATGCAGATCCGCATGGGACAGCAGGGAATTGGCGGGCTCGCGCTGCTCGGGGCGGTGCCGTATTACATGGCGGACACCGGCTACCCGGCCGCATCCTCGGCTCTCTTGACCTCCTTCGCGAAGTTTGCGGACCTGTCGTTGCCTGTCGGTGATCTCGAACAGGGGGCCGCCCAGGATCAGGAGAGCATCGAGAAGCTCGTCGAGGGCAATCCGGAGATCTCGCATACCGTGTCCGCCCTCGAAGAACATTTCGATGCGTGGACCGGTGGCGCAGGGGCGATCCCGCTTCCCGGCATGGGGCAGCCTCCCGTGACCGGCGCCGAGGAGAAGACCCCGAAGGATATCGGTGATGTCATTGAGGCCTACCTCGCGCAGGTCTCTCGCGCCCAGGATGAAGAAATCGAGTCCGTCCAGCGCGCGCCGCGCGCCGAAGAGGTCGAGGAACCCGCTAAGCCCGACACCCTCGAAGATGTTCTCGCTCGCGTCGAGGCACGCCGCAGGGGAGAGGGTCCCGGTCCTTCCTCTCCGCGTCACCGCGCCTAAGAGAGCGGCGTCGGCGGCGGGCTGAGCCCATGCCCTGGGGGCGTGTCTCCGCCTGCGCGCCACAGCCTCGTTAGTCGGCCTGCGGATACCCCGCCTGCGCGTCCGTGAGCGCGGGAGTTCCAGCCACCCACCGTTCCAGGTCCCGAGGACGTGTGATGCGCGCCGGAAGTGCCAGCGTGCGCAGGGCGCGATCGATGCGATCAACGTCGACGACGTCTGTGGCGCTCGCCAGGGCGACGACGTTGCCGCGGCGTCCGCTCCGCCCGACCTTCGGGTCCTGGATGGACGCCACGAAGGGGAAGACTTCTTGTAGCGCCGCGATGTCGTGGCGCGCGTTAGCCGGTCCGCCGTGTGCGCAGTTCACCAGGTAGATGCCCCGTGCGGTGAGTGCTGCGCGTGCCCGCTGCGCGCACTCACGCGTGCGCAGGTGATCGGGGGTGACCCCCGACGCGAAGGCATCGCGCACGATGACGTCGAAAGAATCCTCGCGTGTCTGATCAAGGACGGCGCGCCCGTCTCCAACGCGGATCTTGACCTGCGGGGCCTTGGGGATGGGAAAGTGCTCGCGTACCTGGTCGGCAAGCAGGCGATCGACCTCGACGGCGACGTGGCGGGACTGCGGGTGCGACGCCGACCAGGCGCACGCGAGCGCGCACGCCGCGCCACCCACGTGAAGTGCGCGGAAACGCTCCTGTGGCTCCCACAGCGAGGACACGACGGCATCCATGTGCTGCATGTACTCAAACTCCAGGTAGGTGGGATCCGACGTGTCGACCGCCGACGACTCCACGTCTCCCAGGAACAGCGTCGCGCGCGGCCCGTCCCACCGGATACGCGCCGAGCCGAAATCCGTGTCGAAGGAGATGTCGCGTGACGAAGATGAGCGTGCCATGGTGGACACTGTAACCATGGACGACGGCCACAGGCGCAGGAGGTGACATGTCAAACGCTCCTAGGGACGCGCGCGCCAAACGCGACTGGGGTTCGGACGACTCTGCTACCCCGATCCTCCACGTTGACATGGACTCCTTCTTCGCCCAGGTCGAGATGCGCGAGGACCCCAGCCTCGTTGGCCGCCCCATCATCGTGGGTGGCACGTCCGGACGCGGAGTCGTCACCTCCGCCACCTACGAGGCCCGCGCCCTGGGCGTGCGCGCCGGCATGCCCACTTCGCGCGCCCGCGCCCTGTGCCCCCATGCGGCTTTCGTCCCCGGCAGCCACGGCCTGTATCGGCGCTATTCACAGGAAGTAATGGGGATCCTCGCGACAATCACTCCCGCGCTGGAGCAGGTCTCCATCGACGAGGCCTTCCTCGACGTGTCCGGGGCGAGGCGGCGCCTCGGATCGCCTCTCGAGATCGCGACCCTCATCCGCACGCGCATCCGCGACAGCGTTGGCCTTCCCGCCTCCGTCGGCATCGCCTCGACCAAGTCGGTTGCGAAGATCGCCTCCTCGCACGCAAAACCCGATGGCCTGCTGCTCATTCCGCACGAGGCCACGGTCGAATTCCTCCACGGCCTCCCCGTGGGGGCCCTGTGGGGAGTGGGCGGCCGCACCGGGGCGATTCTCGACCGCGAAGGCATCGATACGATCGGCGACCTCGCCCACGCGCCCCTCGCGCGCCTGACGAAGCTTCTTGGGGTCGCCTCCGCCCATCACCTGCACGACCTCGCGTGGGGCATCGATCCGCGCCCGGTGGCCCCCGCGCGCGCCGAAAAATCTGTTGGTATGGAACGCACCTTTGAGGAGGACGTGCGCTCGCGGGCGCAGATCGAGGAGTTCATCCTGGCGGCCTCCCACGATTGCGCGCGCCGGCTGCGCGCGGGTGGGGTCGTCGGGTGGACTATTGGGATCAAGATGCGCGGCGCGGACTTTCATACGATCACGCGCAGCGTGAGCCTTGTGGCTCCCACGGACACGGGGCGAGATATCGCGAGGGCTGCGCGTGAGCTCTTTGCGCGCGAGGACATGCCAATTGGTGGGGTGCGCCTGTTTGGTGTGCGCGTTGAGGGGCTGCAGGCACGCTCCGGGGGAGTGGCCGTCACTCTGGATCGTGACGAGCGCCCGGCTGCTTCGGAGCGGGCGATGGATCAGATTCGCACGAAGTTTGGCGCGGGCGCGCTCGCTCCGGCCACCCTGCTCGGTAAGAAAACACCCGAGAGGCGGTCCTTCGGCGCGGATGACCGGCAGGCGTCCTCCACTGAGGTTTCCTCTGACCGACGAAGCACGGGCACGGATGGGCCAGGTGTGGGTGTTGGCGAGCCGCAGCAGGGGACCCTCCTGTAAGGCCAGTTAGTCTCTGGCATCGTGGACGCGCTAAGCTGTCGGTAACACCCATGTGAAAGGGGCGCCCAATGGCTCTCACCGAGTATGAGAAGAAGATCCTTGAGCAGATGGAAGCATCTCTGCGCGAGGAAGACCCGGCGTTGGCCTCGCAGATGTCTGCCCCTGTCTCTGACGAACCTGAATCCGAGGCGCCTGCGGCACCTCGTGGTCCGCGGCGCATCGCGCTCGGCCTGACGGGCGCCGTCCTGGGCATGATCGTTCTGGTTGCCGCTGTCTCTCTGGGCTACTCCGTGCTGTCGATCCTCCTGGGGGTCGCCGGTTTTGCTCTGACCGTCGCCGGTGTGCTCTATGCGCTGTCGCGGCCCGGGGGCAGGGCGAGTGCCACCGAGAAGTCCGCCTCCGACAAGAAGAACGAGAGCGGTGGTTGGGATTCCTTCATCCAGGATCAGGAACGACGCTGGGATAATCGAAAGGATAACGACTGACGTCGTACGCACACAGCTGACGAAGTGGGGCGCGCCGGGAGACCGGGGCGCCCCACTTTGATATGTCGCATGTGATTGTGGCGAATACGGGCTGAGACGTTCCATCGGATCCACCTGAGATTCCCTGCTCTGTGGTGTTGTGTGAGTCGCTCGGTGTTCCTCCACCTTGCTCCCCACCCTGCTCCCCGGGGTTCCCCGCCGCGCTCCCCACTGTCCTCCCTGAGAGGGGGGCGCTGTTCTCTGAGTGCGCCCAAACCTCGTGAAAACATTGTGATTGCAATGAAAATGCGCTCCTTCATCCGATGATACGGCCAGTGGTGAGAGGTGTTGTCGTGGGCGTGACGCACCGAATGTGTGCAAGATTTCCCCCACTTTTCTCCACCTGAATTTTTCCCTGAAACCAAGCCGTTTCTGGACTATGTTTTTCACGCCACGCCGTAAGTTTTTGTGTAAACATGGGGTGTAGTGGGTTAAAGTGGGGGAAAGTTCCGAACAGGGGAGGGCGGTGACATGTTCCTCGGTACGTACGAGCCCAAGCTCGACGACAAGGGTCGCATGTTCCTGCCTGCGCGCTTTCGCGAGGACATGGAGGGTGGAATCGTCCTCACTCGCGGCCAAGAGCACTGCATCTATGCATTCCCTGCCGCGGAATTCGAGAACATGACCGCGGAACTGCGCCGCGCGCCCCTGTCGTCCAAGCAGGCGCGTGACTGGATCCGCGTGATGCTCTCGGGAGCCTATAAGGAGATTCCGGACAAGCAGGGGCGTATTAGCGTCCCCGCAGACCTGCGTGCGTATGCGGGTCTGGATCGAGAACTCGCCGTCATTGGCGCGGGATCGCGAGCCGAAATCTGGAACGCCTCGGCTTGGCGCGACTACCTCGCGGTTCAGGAAGAGGTCTTCTCCAATACAGCGGAAGAGATCATTCCGGGAATGTTCTGACCCGTGTTCTCAGGTCTCCGCCCGCTGTTCCGACATCACTTCCCCGATGGCGGAGCACGGTGGGGGACCTGGGTGCACGGATCGCAAGAGACGTAAAGGAGGCGCGGCATGCGCGATGCATCGGACTCGGTGCGCGATTTGTCGCGCCCCGCGAGCGAACGCCACGTTCCCGTACTCCTCACGGAGTGCCTCGACATGCTGGCCCCCGCGATTGATCGTCCCGGCGCTGTCCTCGTGGATGGCACCCTGGGGATGGGTGGACACACCGAGGGTGCGCTCGAGCGCTTCGAGAACCTGACGGTCATCGGCATCGACCGCGACCCTCAGGCGATCGCCCTCGCCTCTGAGCGACTTGAGCGTTTTGGGACGCGTTTCCGCGCGGTCCATACCACCTACGACAACATTGATGAGGCGGTCGAGGACCAGCTCGGTCAGGGTGCGCGCGTGGACGGCATCCTCATGGACCTGGGTGTGTCCTCCTTGCAGCTCGACGAGGCCGAGCGTGGCTTCGCGTACTCCAAGGATGCGCCCCTGGATATGCGGATGGATTCAACCACCGGTCCCAGTGCAGCCGATCTGCTGGCCACGGCCTCGGAAGGTGAACTGATCCGAATCCTGCGCACCTACGGCGAAGAGAAATTTGCGCCGCGTATCGCTCGGCTCATCATCCGTCGCCGCGATACTGCGCCGATCACGCGCACCGGGGAGCTCGTGGACATTATCCGCGAGGCGATCCCCGCCCCCGCGCGGCGCACCGGCGGTAACCCTGCCAAGCGCACCTTCCAGGCGCTGCGCGTCGCCGTCAACGACGAGCTGACCATCCTCGAACGGGCGCTTCCCAGGGCCCTTGGAAGCCTTCGAGTGGGTGGACGCCTGGTCGTGGAGTCCTACCAGAGTCTCGAGGACCGGATAGTCAAGGATGTTCTGCGTCGCGGGTCGACCAGTAGCGCTCCTCCTGGACTGCCGATCATCCCCGAGGAGATGGCTCCCAGCCTGCGCCTGCTGACGAAGGGTGCAAACAAGGCCGATCAGGCCGAACAAGACCACAACCCCCGATCCGCATCCGTGCGACTGCGCGGTGCGGAACTCATCCGCGAATGGAAGGACCTCTCATGAGTGCAGCAACTGCGAAGGCACGTCCTGCAGCGCGTCCCGAGCTGCGCCGCGAAGAGGCCCACGAGCTGCGCATCGTCGAGGGAACCCGTCCTCGCCGTTCGGTCGCCGCGATCCTCATGCTCTTCGTGGCCGTCGCTGTGGCCTCCGTTGTCGTGTCGATGGTTCTCAATACGCGCATGGCTCAGACCTCGTTCGAGATTCGCGAGCAGCAGCTCGTCCTCAACGAGCTGGAGGCCCAGTCGTGGACGATGCGTGCGGAACTCGATCGCAAGGCCTCGCCGACGGAGCTCGAGAAGGCTGCGAAGGCAAACGGAATGGTGCCCGCGGGTAAGTCGGGCTTCATTACCCTCGAAACTGGTACCGTCGAGGCTGGGACTCCCGCGAAGTAACCCGGAAGGCGAGTACCAATGGATACCGTCATTACCCGTTCGCGATGGATCGTAGGCATCCTTGTTGGTGCCCTGTGTATCTGTGGCGTGCGTTTGGTTCAGCTGCAGATCATCGAGGGGCCGTCTCTGGCCGCTCAGGGCCAGCGCGTGCGTACCTCCTCGACGGAGGTGGCTGCTGCGCGCGGCACGATCACCGACGCGACGGGCGTCGTCCTGGCGAACTCGATCCAGACGTACGACATCGCCGTCAACCAGGTGAACATTCGTGCCTTCGTTCACCGCGACGATGATGGTAACGAGGTCGGTCGTGGTCCTGCGGAAGCGGCGCGCCTCCTGGCTCCGATCCTCGGCATGAACGAGGCGGAGCTTGGCGGCATGATGCTGGGTGACTCCACCTACGTGTACATCAAGCGCAACGTGGATGCGGTGTCCTATCGCGAGATCCGCAAGCTTGACATCTACGGCATTGAGTGGGAGTCCGTCTTCGAGCGCGAATACCCCAACGGCAACGTGGCAGCCCCCGTTATTGGGACGGTCAACGCCGAGGGGCAGGGCTCCTCCGGCATGGAGGCCCAGTTCGACGCGCTGCTCACGGGTACGCCCGGCGCACAGGCCTTCGAGATTGCGCCCAATGGTGCGGTGATGCCCGGCGGCAAGAAGACGACCGTCGAGCCGAAGAACGGTGGCAACGTGGAGCTCACGTTGCACGCTGACCTGCAGCATCAGGTCCAGGACCTGCTGGATGCGCGTGTCGCGAAGCACCAGGCCGACTGGGGTGCGGTCGTCATCGAGGACGTGGCAACGGGTCACGTGCTCGTGATGGCGGATTCGAACTCCAAGGAACCCGACAACGCTAACCCCCAGAAGGTGCACGCCGTTCAGGACACCTTTGAGCCCGGTTCCGTGGGCAAGCTCGTTACCGTGGGTGCAGCCCTCAACCAGGGCACGATCACGCCCACCAGTGTCTTCCAGGTGCCCTATGCCCTGGATCTGCCCGACGCGGGCGGTCCCATCACCGATTTCCATGAGCATGATGGCGAGACTCTGACGGCGACGGGCGTTCTTGCGGAGTCGTCAAACACCGGCACCGTCTTGATCGGTCAGACGATGAGCGATGAGCAGCGCTACTCCATGATGCGCGCCTTTGGTTTCGGTCAGGAGACGGGTATTGAGCTGCCCGGCGAGTCCGCTGGCCTGATGCGCAGTTCGGATCAGTGGCAGGGGCGTGACCGCTACGTGACGATGTTCGGTCAGGCCTACGCGATCACCGCGATGCAGGAGGCATCCGCGATGGCGACGATCGCGAACGGGGGAGTGCGCATTGCTCCGCATATCGTGAAGTCGTGGACGAACGCGGATGGAACGGTCGAGGTTCCCGACACGAGCCAGCCGGTGCAGGTGATGGACGCAACGGCGGCCTCGCAGCTGCTCACCATGATGGAATCCGTCGTCGAAGATGACCTGGGCACCGCTGGTGCGGCCAAGGTTCCGGGATACCGGGTGGGTGTCAAGACCGGTACCGCTGAAACGATCATTGACGGCGCATCGGGCCTTGTGTCGACGACTGCAGGCATCATTCCCGCGGATGCTCCGCGTCTGGCGATCGCGGTCGTACTCTACAACCCGAGGGTGGCGTCGGTCTCATCCGATTCGTCGGCGCCGCTGTTTGGCGACATTGCGCGCACCGCCGTCGGCAACCTGGGTATCCCCGCCTCCACGTCGTCCGCTAACCTGTATCCGACGACGCCGTGAGTCTGAAGGAGTAGAGCATGCAGACATCAGCACAGTGGATTGCTGAGGCAGTGTCGGGTCGCCTGGTCGGTCCCGATGTGCTCGTGACAGGCCCGGTGGTCACTGACTCGCGTGAGGCAGGCGAGGGATCGCTCTACGTCGCGCGCCGCGGCGAGGCCGCCGACGGGCACTCCTTCGTGTCGGGCGCCGTCGAGCGCGGTGCCGTTGCCGTCATCGTTGAGCATGAAGTCGACGAGGCCGTGGCTCAGATCGTCGTGCATGATTCGACCGAGGCGCTGGGAGCCCTGGCGCGGGCACACGTTGACAAGCTGCGCAGCGGGGGCGACCTCGACGTCATTGCGATGACGGGTTCGGTGGGCAAGACCACGACGAAGGACCTGCTGCTCCAGATCATGAGCGAGGACGGGCCGACGGTGGCCCCCAAGCTTTCCTTTAACAACGAGGTCGGCCTGCCGCTAACCGTTCTCCTGGCTGATGAAACGACGCGTCACCTCGTTCTCGAGATGGGCGCCTCGGGCCCCGGCCACATCACCTACCTGACGGACATCGTCGCCCCGGACGTGGCCATTGAGCTGTGCGTGGGACATGCCCACGTCGGCGGCTTCGGCGGGTTCGAGGGAGTTGCCGCAGCAAAGGCCGAACTCATCCGCGGCACTCGTCCGGGTGGTCCCGTCATTCTCAACACCGACGACCCGAACGTCGAGGCAATGGCACCTCTGGCAACCGGTGAGGTGATCCGCTTCTCCGCCTCGGGCGATCCTCGCGCCGACGTGCGCGCGCTCGACGTGCGCCTCGATCGTGCGGATCGTGCTTCTTTCACCCTCGTGGCCCCTCAGGGCCAAGCGCAGATCGACCTGAAGATCGTCGGACGGCACCACGTGGCGAACGCGCTGGCCGCCGCTGCCGGCGCGCTGACCCTCGGCGTCGGCCTGGAGACCGTGGCCGCAGTCCTGTCGAGCGCCCGTGCCCTGAGCCCCCACCGCATGGACGTGCACGAGCTCACCGTGGAGGGCACAGAGATCACTTTGATCGATGACTCCTACAACGCGAACCTCGACTCGATGCGCGCGGGCATCGCGGCGCTGGCCTCGATCGGCTCGGACGCTCGCAAGATTGCTGTTCTCGGAGAAATGCTGGAACTGGGTGAAGACTCCCAGCCGCTGCACGAGCAGGTGGGGTCGCTGATCGCCGATGCGGGTGTCGACACACTCATTGGCCTGGGCTCGGATGCCCACTACTATCTAGAGGGAGCACCAAGCGTGCCTCATCGTGAGGTCGCATCGGATCCCGAGCAGGCCGCGCGCCTGGTGATTGAACACGCCGTGGATGGCGCCGTCATCCTCGTCAAAGGCTCCTACGGGTCACATTCGTGGCAGGTCGCAGACATCCTGCGAGAGAAGGGAACGAACCGGTGATTGGACTTATCTCGGCGTTCATTATCGCCATGGCGCTGTCCGTGACGGGCACGCCGCTGCTCATCCGTTTTCTGGTGCTGCACCAATACGGTCAGTTCATTCGCCAGGACGGTCCGACCCAGCACCTGACCAAGCGTGGCACGCCCACGATGGGTGGCGTCGTCATCATTCTGGCGACCGTTGTCGCGTGGCTGATCGGCTCAGCGGTCGCCGGTGCGGGCCCGTCGTGGTCCGGCCTGCTGCTCGTGTTCCTGTTCGTGGGCTTGGGCGTCATCGGCCTGCTCGATGACGGCATCAAGATCATGCGTCAGCGTTCCCTCGGTCTGCACCCGTCGGGGAAGATCATCGGACAGGTTGCAGTGGCGTCGCTCTTTGCGCTGGGCACCCTGATCATGCCGAACGAATTCGGTGAGTACGCGGGTACGCTCGAGATTTCTTTCGCGCGTCCCACTGCCCTGACCCTGGGTTTTGCGGGCCTGGGTCTGGGCATCGTTCTGTACCTCATTTGGACCAACCTCATCGTGACGGCGTGGTCGAACGCGACGAACCTGACCGACGGCCTGGACGGCCTCGCGGCGGGTGTGTCCATCTTCGTGTTCGGGGCCTACACCTTCATCACCTACTTCCAGCGTATTCAGGCATGCACGCAGCTGGGCGCGAATCAGGCGAATTGCTACTCGACGCGCGACCCTCTCGACTTGGCGATTTTCTGTGCCGCGCTGATCGGTGCGTTGGCGGGCTTCCTGTGGTGGAACGCGTCGCCTGCGCAGATCTTCATGGGTGATACGGGCGCTCTCGCACTGGGTGGCGCGGTCGCCGGCCTGTCGATCCTCACTCAGACCCAGCTGCTCGCCATCATCGTCGGCGGTCTGTTCGTGGCTGTCGTGCTGTCGGATGTCATCCAGATCGGCGTCTTCAAAGCCACCGGAAAGCGCGTGTTCCGTATGGCTCCTCTGCATCACCACTTCGAGCTGCTGGGCTGGAAGGAAGTCACGATCGTGATTCGTTTCTGGCTGATTGCTGCGATCGTCGCGGTCGCCGGTGCGGGTATGTTCTACGCGGAGTGGGTGTCTCGTCGATGAGTCGTCTCGCTGCTGTTGTCGGTTGGGGCAAGTCTGGTCAGGGTGCGGCGGGAGCATTGCTTGCCCGCGACTGGCAGGTGCGTGCGTTTGACGCGCGCGGCGGGCAGTCACTCTTCTTTGACGACGTCGCCGGTGTTGAGGTCCACGCTGAGCAGGACCCGACCGCCCTCACGAGCGCGATCATCGAGGCCGGCCCCGACCTCGTCGTCGTGTCCCCGGGCGTGCCCGCGCACCATCCTGTGTTTGCTGCCTGCGAGCAGGCAGGAATCGACCTGTGGGGAGAGGTGGAACTCGCCTGGCGTCTGCAGGAGGAGGGCCCGCACGCGGGACGTCCCTGGCTGACGGTGACGGGCACGAACGGCAAGACCACGACCGTGGGTATGCTCGGTCAGATCCTGCGAAGCGCGGGCGTCAAGGTGGAAGAGGTCGGCAATATCGGAACTCCGATCACGCGGGCCATTGATTCCGATGCTGAGGTGTTCGCGGTTGAGCTGTCGAGCTTCCAGCTGCACACGGCACACACGGTGTCGCCGCTGGCGTCGGTCTGTCTGAACGTGGACGCGGATCACCTGGACTGGCATGGGAGCGTCGAGGCCTACGCAGCCGACAAGGCCCGCGTCTACGAGAACACGATCAAGGCGTGTATCTATCCCGCGTCCGATCGACGCGTTGAGGCCATGGTGGAGAACGCGGACGTCGTTGAGGGTGCGCGCGCCATCGGCCTGACGCTCGCAGCCCCCTCGGTGTCGCAGTTCGGCATCGTTGAGGGGCTCCTGGTCGACCGCGCATTCGTGGAGAACCGCGCGCGGCAGGCGGCTGCCCTCGCGCACGTGTCCGATCTGTCGGGGGCTTACGGGGCGCACCCGTCGGCTGCCGTGTTGTGCGATGCGCTGGCGGCTGCCGCGCTTGCCCGCGCGTACGGCGTCGAGGCCGAGGCCGTGGAGGAGGGGCTGCGGTCCTTCCGTCCGGCAGGTCATCGCCGCGCGATCATCGCCCATGCTGCGGATCTGACGTGGGTGGATGACTCTAAGGCCACGAACGCTCACGCCGCACGCGCCTCGCTGGCGGGGCTGCCTCCTCGCAGCGCGATTTGGATTGTTGGAGGCGACGCGAAGGGTCAGGATTTCACGGAGCTCATCAAGCAGGTCGAGCCGATCCTGCGCGGTGTCGTCGTTATCGGCGAGGACCGTTCTGCCTTGGTTGCTGCCCTGGCGGAAGGCGCCCCTGAGGTTCCCTTCGTAGAGGTTGACGGCCACGAGGACTGGATGTTCTCCGTCGTGAACGAGGCTGTGGCACTGTCGATGCCGGGCGATACCGTCGTGCTCGCACCCGCGTGTGCGTCGTGGGATCAGTTTGACAACTACGGTCAGCGTGGCGATGCGTTCGCTGACGCGGTGTCGCGCCTGGCTACCCAGTGGGGGAGCGCCGGTGGCGACGAATAAGCGGGGGTGGCATATCCCGACGGTCACGCTGCCTCGAATCCGTTTTGGGTCCGGCCAGGAACGTCAAGAGGATCCGGTGACGACGTACTATCTCGTCGTCCTTCCGGCCATCGTGCTCTCGGTGTTTGGTCTTGTGATGGGTTTTTCGGCGCAAACGGTCACGTCGATCGCGCAGGGGGAGAACCCCTACACGGCGTATGCACGCCCGCTGCTCATCATCGTCGTCTCCCTGCTGATCGCGATGATCGTCCAGTTGGTGCCCCAGCGCTGGTTCGTCTATCTCGCGCCGGTCATGTTTGTGGGGGCGCTCGGCTTCCAGACGCTGGTCCTGAGCCCGTTGGGCCGTTCCGAGGGCGGTAACGCGAACTGGGTGAAGATCGGTCCGATCATGGCCCAGCCGTCGGAATTCCTGAAGCTCGCGCTCATCGTCTTCTTGGCACTGATGGTCTCGAAGTCGGCGTCGAAGCGCTCGGATTTGCGCGCGATGGCGGTAGCGGTTGGCCTTCCCATCCTTATCGCCCTGGGTGCGGTCATGCTCGGCCGCGACATGGGCACGGCGATGGTCGTTGCGGTGGGCGCTCTTGGTGCCGTGTGGGTGGCCGGCCTGCCGAAGCGTTGGTTCGGCGGTCTCGTCATGCTCGCTGTGCCGACGATGGTGCTCCTCGTTCTGTCGAACCCCACTCGTATTCGTCGTATCCTCGCGATCCTGCCGGGCACGTCGAAAGGCCCGGATGAGTCGGCTCCCGAACAGATCGACCATTCGCTATGGGCGCTGGGCTCGGGTGGTCTGACTGGACTTGGCCCCGGGGCATCGCGAGAGAAGTGGAACTACCTGCAGGCGGCCCACACGGACTTCATCTTCGCGATTGTCGGCGAGGAATTTGGCCTGCTTGGCACCCTCGCTGTCCTTGTGTGCCTGGGCCTGCTGGTGTGGGGCATGATTCGCGTGGCCCGCGAGTCCTCGGATCTGTTTGTCGTCGTCGTGTCTTCGGGTGTCGCCTCGTGGATCGGCGTTCAGACGACCATTAACGTGCTGTCGGTGACGGGTCTGGGCCCTGTTATCGGCGTTCCGCTGCCGCTGGTGTCCTACGGCGGATCATCCTTCCTCTTTACGATCACTGCGATCGCGGTCGTGGCGTCGTTTGCGCGCGCCCGTGCAGGCATGCGGATGATCGGTCGGCCGGACGAGGCGTCGGCGGGGCGCGACCCCCGCGTGGCACCCCGTCGGCGCGCGGCTCGCTAAACTGGGGCTACGCACGCGTAAAGGAGACGCTTATGGTCAAGGTTGTGATGGCTGGCGGCGGGACCGCCGGCCACGTGAATCCTCTGCTCGCGACAGCAGCACAGCTGCGTGAGAGTGGTGCCGAGGTCGTGGTTCTGGGGACGTCGGCTGGTTTGGAGTCGGATCTGGTTCCGGCTGCCGGCTTCCCACTGGTGGAGATTCCTCGCGTGCCGTTGCCGCGCCGTCCTTCCCTCGCCTTCTTCACCCTGCCGTCGCGTTTCTCGGACGCCGTGAAGCGTTGCTCGCGTGCCCTGGAAGGGGCCGACGTCCTCGTTGGTTTCGGCGGCTACGTGTCAACGCCCGCGTACATCGCGGCCAAGCGCGCGGGTGTCCCGATCGTCATCCATGAGCAGAATGCTCGCCCGGGCCTGGCCAACAAGGTGGGAGCGCGCAATGCGGCGGTCGTCGCCCTCACCTTCCCATCGACCCCTCTGAGTGCGCGTAGCGGCAACACGGTCGTGACGGGCCTGCCTCTGCGTGCGGCAATTGCAGATCTGGCGAGCCGCCGCCAAGATGCGCAGGGGGCGGCGCAGGCGCGCCGGGAGGCTGCCGAGCGTCTGGGCGTGAACCCCGATGTGCCGACGCTGCTCGTCACGGGTGGTTCCCTAGGCGCACTGCACGTCAATGAGTCGATGACCGGGGCCGCCGATGCTCTTCCGGAGGGTGCCCAGGTCGTGCACTTGACGGGCCGGGGCAAGGATGAGCCTGTGCGCGCCGCCGTCGAGGCAGCGGGCCTGTCGGATCGTTGGCACGTCATTGATTACCTGACCACGATGGAGGACGCGCTGGCCGTTGCGGATCTCGTCGTGTGCCGTTCGGGTGCGGGAACCGTGGCCGAGATGGAGGCCCTGGGCCTGCCCTGCATCTACGTGCCGCTGCCGATCGGTAACGGCGAGCAGCGCCTGAATGCGTCGGACCACGTGGCCGCCGGTGGAGCGCAGCTCATCGACGATAAGGACTTCACGGCTGACTTCGTGCGCCGCAATGTATTCCCGCTGCTGGGCTCGACGCGTCTGGCGGACATGGCTGCCGCCTCGCAGTCCCTGGGCCGCGCGGGTGCGGCTCGCGCGTTGGCTGATCTGGCCCTGGAACAGGTGAAGGAGGGCGGCCATGAGTGAGCCGACGCTGCAGGATCGTTTTCATCTGATTGGTATCGGCGGTGCCGGCATGAGCGTTGTTGCCGAGCTGCTGGTATCGCGCGGTGCGACCGTGGAGGGCTCGGACCGCGAGGAATCCGCGGTTCTTGAACATCTGCGCTCCGTTGGTGTGCGCGCGTTCGTCGGGCACGAGGCCTCGCACGTGGACCCGGCCTCTGTGGTCGTTGTGTCGACCGCGATCCGCGAAGACAACCCGGAGTTGGAGATCGCGCGCGAGCGCGGCCAGCTGGTGATCCACCGTTCGCAGGCGCTCGCGCTGGCGGCGTCGGGCATGCGCTTTGTGGGCGTTGCTGGCGCGCACGGAAAGACGACGACGTCGGGCATGCTGGCGATCGCGCTGTCGGCGTGCGGCCTGGATCCGTCCGTCGCCGTGGGCGGCGTGCTGCCGCAGCTGGGAACGGGTGCTCACCTGGGTGCCGGCGACGTGTTCGTTGCCGAGGCCGACGAGTCCGATGGGTCGTTCCTGAATTACTCTCCGGCGATCGAGATCGTCACGAATGTGGAGCCCGATCACCTGGACCGATACCACTCGCGCGAGGAGTTCGAAGAGATCTTCGTCGAGTTCGCTCGTCGTTTGGTCCCCGGTGGCCTTCTGGTGACGTGTGCGGAGGATGAGGGCGCTGTGCGTCTGGCGGACTCTGCTCGCAGCGAAGGATTGCGCGTCGTGACGTACGGGCGTGCGGAGCGCGCGCTCCAGGCACCCGATGTTGTGATTTCCGATGTACGCGTCGAGGCTCACGGAGCCGGCGCGTCCCTGACGTGGGGGGAGCGCAGCGCGTCGCTGACGTTGAGAGTGCCCGGTGAACACAATGTTCTCAATGCGACTGCTGCGTGGGTGGCCGGTATTGAGTGCGGGCTCGAACCCCAGGTGATTGCCGATGGCTTGGGCGAGTTCACGGGCGCGGCCCGTCGCTTCGAGGCGCGTGGCCAGGTTGGTACGCGTCGCCTGTTTGATGACTACGCCCATCACCCGACAGAGGTCGAGGCTGCGATCCGCGAGGCGCAGGTCGTCTCCGGAGAGGGTGAGGTCACCGTCGTGTTCCAGCCGCACCTGTACTCGCGGACCCGTATCTTCGCCGAGCGCTTTGCGCAGGCCTTGTCGGGCGCGGACCACGTCGTCCTGGCGGGTATCTATGGTGCACGCGAGGATCCCGAACCCGGCGTGGACTCCACGCTGATCGCGTCGCGCATCGAGGGGGCGTCCTACATCGAGGACATGCACGAGGCCGCTCGCTTGGCCGCTTCGCTGACCCCCGAGGGTGGCCTGTGCCTGACGATGGGTGCGGGTTCCATCACTCACTGCGCGTCGGACGTGCTGGATGAGTGGAAGCGGATGGAGGCATGAGGCCGCCTTCCCCAAGGCGTCCGGGGGGCTCGCGCCCTCGTGACGAGCGTCCGTCTGATACGGGTGAGGCCGGCTCACCTTTCGACGAGATTATCGCTTCGACGCCCGAGCCCGAGGAAGTTGGGGAGGCAGAGAAAACGACCCGCCGTCCCGTCTCGCTGGTGGAGCGCCGCCGCGCGCGCTCGGTGGTTGACCGGCCACTGCCGGTTGCCGATGCTGCGTCCGTGCTGGGAGGCGAGGAAGCGGCGGACCTGGGCGATCGCCTGCGCGAGCGTCATCGTGCGCGTCGTATGCTCGTTGCGCGTCGTATTGCGCTCACACTTGTGACGCTCGCTCTAGCTGGCGGCGGTGCATGGGTTGCGTTCTTCTCGCCGATTTTTGCGTTCTCTTCGTCAGCGGTGATCGTCTCGGGTGAGGACGGCGCACTCGTGACCGCTGACTCCGTGCGCTCGTCGATTGCGTCTTTTGAGGGCGTGCCGTTGACGCGTCTGAGCACGTCTGCGGTTGCGCGCGCGGTCGAATCGAATGTTGCGGTGCGTTCGGCGACGGTCACTCGTCGGTGGCCGACGAGCCTGCGTATCTCCGTGACGATGCGTACGCCTATGGCTGTGGAGGCAGGCACCGGCGGCTATCAGCTGGTGGACGACCAGGGTGTGGCGTTCCAGCAGGTTGCCAGTGCGGGGGACTACCCGGTGGTCACGCTGCCAGAAGATCGCAGTGTCGGTGCCGCCGATATCGCCTCAGCACTGGGCGCGCTGGATGACAGTACGCGCGCGCAGGTGGCCACTGTGACGTCGACGGGCACGCAGGTGAGTTTCACGCTGCGTGGCGGTCAGACTGTCAAGTGGGGAACGAACGCGGATGCGCCTCAAAAGGCGAGAGTGCTCGCCACGTTGCTGGCGAATGTGAAGGCGACGACCTACGACGTGTCATCGCCGAATCACCCTGTGACCAGTTAAGCCTTCTTTGTTGTCCGCGTGTTGGCTTGAAGGATCGCTCGCGGACCCCTAACTTCTTTCCGACACGAAGCACGTTAAACATCAACCTTCAACTAAAGGTTGAGGGTCTGATGCAAGGGAGACATCCATGGCGACACCGCAAAACCACCTGGCAGTGATCAAGGTCGTCGGCGTCGGGGGCGGCGGAGTTAACGCCGTGAACCGAATGATCGAGGTCGGCCTCAAGGGCGTTGAGTTCATCGCGGTCAACACTGACGCGCAGGCTCTGCTCATGTCTGATGCCGAGACGAAGCTCGACATCGGCCGCGAACTGACGCACGGCCTGGGAGCCGGCGCGGATCCCGCGGTCGGGCGTAAGGCTGCCGAGGACCACATCGACGAAATCACCGCTGCGCTCGAGGGTGCGGACATGGTCTTCGTGACCGCCGGTGAGGGCGGTGGCACCGGTACTGGCGCTGCCCCCGTCGTCGCCAAGATCGCCCGCGACGCTGGCGCCCTGACGGTTGGCGTCGTCACGCGTCCCTTCTCCTTCGAGGGTAACCGCCGTGCAGCCCAGGCCGAGGGTGGCGTGACCACGCTGCGCGAAGAGGTCGATACCCTCATCGTGATCCCCAACGATCGTCTCCTGGAGATCTCCGACGCGAACATCTCCGTGCTCGATGCCTTCCGCGCTGCCGACCAGGTCCTCCTATCGGGTGTTCAGGGCATCACCGAGCTGATCACGACGCCGGGCCTCATCAACGTGGACTTCAACGATGTCAAGTCGGTCATGAAGGATGCCGGTTCGGCCCTCATGGGCATCGGTGCCGCGACCGGCGAGGATCGCGCGCTACGCGCTGTCGAGAGCGCGATTTCGTCTCCGCTGCTCGAAGCGTCGATCGACGGTGCGCACGGCGTGCTCATGTTCTTCCAGGGAGGCTCCGACCTCACCCTGCAGGAGGTCTTCGCTTCTTCGCAGCTTGTGCGTGAGGCCGCCCACCCCGAGGCCAACATCATCTTCGGTAACGTCATCGACGATGCCCTCGGAGACGAGATTCGTGTCACGGTCATCGCTGCCGGCTTCGACGACGCGACCGACGCTCAGCTGTCGCGTCCCACCGCTGCCCGCGTTGCGGCACCCGTCGCTCAGCAGCGTCCCGCTGCTCCCGAGGCGAAGGCTCCCGCTGCCGAGACCACTCGCATCAGCCAGGTGTCCACGCGTCGCCCGCTGCACCGCGCCGACGTGGCAGCGCCGGTTCGCGAGGCTGCTCCTGCCCCCGTCGAGGCGCCTGCGGCCGTGGAATACGAGGAGTCCGAGTCCGAGCACTCCTTCGAGGTTCCTCGCGTCTACCCTGAGGCCCCGGAGAAGGAAGAGCTGGATATTCCCCCCTTCCTGCGCTGATGACTGAACAGCTCTGGGCCGGTGCCCGGGTCCACCTTACTGAGGTGGACCCGGGCACCGGTGCGCTATGCGGCAATGTTGGCTTGCATGTGGGTGATGATCCATCCCTCGTTCGCGAGCGGCGTCAGTCGCTCGCGCAACGGCTGGGCCGCGACGTCGTCTGGATGGATCAAACTCACTCGACCCGGGTCGAGCTTCTTCGGGTGTGTGGTGATGAGCTCGTTAACGTGGATAGTGAGGCCGCGCTCGAGCATCCAGCGCCGGGGGAGTGGGGTCCCGTCGATGCCGATGGCGTCGTCATCGACGCTCGCGGTTGTCAGGGGGCTCCTGCCCTTGCCGTTCAAACAGCCGACTGTCTCCCCGTCGTCTTTTCTGCCGCTTCCGGTCAGATCGTCGCGGCCGTGCATGCGGGCAGGCGCGGCTTCCTCGGAGGAATCATCGCTCGTGCGGTGGAGCGCATCCGCTCCCTCGCTGACGGTCCCATCGACGCTCTCATTGGCCCGGCAATCTGTGGGAGCTGCTACGAGGTGCCCGCAGGAATGGCCGAGGAGAGCGAGGCCCTCATGCCCGGCATTCGCACTCTGACGTCTTGGGGGACCTCCGCGCTTGACCTGCCTCATGCCGCAGCCTCCTCCCTTGAAGCCTTGGGGGTGGACGTCGATATCGATGCGCGATGCACCCGAGAAGACCCTTCTCTTTTCTCCTATCGCCGCGACTCCTCGTGCGGGCGTCAAGCGCTGATTATCGTTCCCGCCTGACCTCGGCTCCCGTCCGCGAGGGTCCCGTGAACGTGCCACGCTGTGCCACGGCCTCGTCGATGAATGCCCCGTGATGAGGGTCGCCAGCACCCCTACTCGCGACGCGCCGAGCGCCCTGCGAGGCGAGGCCGCTCGGTAACTGTAGCTTGTGGCTATGCATCGGCTGAAGGAGGAACAATGAGCGAGTCGTTCGGTGCACGCGCACGTAAGTTCATGGGCTGGTACTCACCCGAGGAGCCCATCGATGAATTCGAAGAATTCGATGAGGTGGAAGAGGTAGCACCCGTGGCCGACATTACTCCCGTGTCCCGCCCGACCCTGACGAGCATTCGCCGTGAGGAGCCGGCTGAGGACCTCACGCGCATCGTGACGATCCACCCCACCGCCTACTCCGATGCCGTGACGATCGGCGAGGCGTTCCGCGATGGCACGCCCGTCATCATCAACCTCACCGACATGGGTGAAGAGGAGGCGCGTCGCCTCGTCGACTTCGCCGCCGGTCTGACCTTCGGACTGCACGGCGTTATCGAGCGCGTCACCAACCGCGTGTTCCTCCTGTCCCCGGCTTCCGTCGAGGTCCAGGGCGACAACACGTCGGGCCGACGCGGCTCGCTGTATAACCAGGGCTGAGAATCTCTGTGATCATCCTCGGCTGGTTCGGGTGGGGGCTGAGCGTCCTCATCAACCTGTACATGATGGTGCTGTTCGCGCGCGTCATTCTGGACTGGGTTCAGTTTTTCGCGCGCGGATGGCGCCCGAGTGGGATTCTGCTCGTTCTTGCGAATGTTCTCTACGCGCTGACCGATCCTCCGATTCGTTGGATTGGGCGCTATGTTCCGCCGCTGCGCGTCGGTGGCGGCATGGCGATTGATGTCGGTTTCATGGTCTTGTTCCTGGTCCTCATCGTTACGCAGCGTTTGGCTAATGTTCTGTACTTCATGAGCCTGTAGTACCTAAATCTCGAGATGAGAGGCCCCACAAAAATGGACCTCTTCTCGTGATGGATGTTGCTAGTGTGACAATTTCAGTTATTATTTTCGTGACGTGATAGCGGGCGGCCTTCCCGGTCGTCCAGGCGTGCGGCTCCCGCGCGTCCAATCGAAACGACCGAGAGGCGAAGAAATGGCCCTGCTCACCACCGAGGATGTCCTCAACAAGAAGTTCCAGTACGTCAAGTTCCGCGAGGGATACGACCAGGACGAGGTTGATGAGTTCCTCGACGAGGTTGTCTCCACCATCTACTCCCTGCAGATGGAGAACCAGGATCTGAAGGAGAAGCTCGAAGCTGCGGAGCGTCGCATTGCCGAGCTGTCCAACTCCGACTACACCCCGGCCGAGACCCCCGCCCCCGTTGCGGCTCCGGTCGTCGAGACCCCGGCCCCCGCCCCGGCCATCACCGGCCCTCAGGACGCCGAGTCCGCCACCTCGATGCTGGCCCTTGCCCAGCGCGTCCACGACGAGTACGTGCGCGACGGCGAAGAGCAGTCCGCGAAGATCATCGCCGAGGCCAACGCCGAGCGCGAGGCGATCATTGCCGACGCTCAGAAGCAGAAGGATTCGCTGCTCTCCCAGCTCGACCAGGAGCGCGAGCTGCTCGAGAACAAGATCAACGGTCTGCGTACCTTCGAAGCCGAGTACCGCACGAACCTGCGCAGCCACCTCGAGACCCTCCTCAACGAGGTCGGCAACGGCGAGAACTGATCGCAATCGCTTTGACCGGCGGCGGTGCACTTCGCGGTGCGCCGCCGCCGCTCGTTTAAGATAGGGAACCATGGCTGACTCCTCCCACCCGACCCACTCCCGTTCGACGTGGATCTACGCGGGCCTCGTATTTGTGGCCGCGATTGTTACCGACCAGGCGTCGAAGATGTGGGCGCGCGTTGCCCTCGACGGGCAGGAGCCGCGCCCTCTGATCGGGGAGTGGCTTTCTTTGCGGCTCGTCCACAACTCGGGCGCCGCTTTTTCCTTTGCGGCTGGGAAGACCTGGATTCTCACGATTTTCACCGTCGTTATCATTGGCGTTCTCGTCGTGCTTGCTCGGCGCGTTCATCGTGCGTCGACCCTGCTGGCAATCGTGTTGCTGACGGGCGGTGCCGTCGGCAACCTCATTGATCGACTGACTGCCGAACCTGGCTTCGGCATAGGACACGTCACCGACTTCATCGCTTACGGCACCTGGTTCGTCGGCAACGTTGCGGATATTTGGATCGTTCTCGGGGCGCCTTTGCTGGCCCTCGCGCTCTCCCGTGAGCCCTCGAAGGAGGACGCGCAGTGAGTTCGCGTATGCTTCCCGTCCCCGACGCCCTCGTGGGTGAGAGGGTCGACGCTGCTCTGGCCCGCATGCTCGGCCTGTCGCGCTCGCGCTGCGCGGAGCTGGCGGGGGAGGGACACGTCCTCATTAACGGCGTGAGCGCGGGAAAGTCCGATCGTCTCGGTGCTATGGACATTATCGAGGTGAGCATCCCCGAACCCGAGAACAAGCCGACGCCGGTCACCGATATGGCGATCCTGTACGACGACGAGGACATCGTCGTCGTCGACAAGCCGGTCGGCGTCGCCGCACACACCGGCCCCGGTTGGGAAGGCCCCACGGTTCTGGGGAACCTGGAAGCGGCTGGCTATCGCATCACCAGCTACGGCCCGCCCGAGCGTCAGGGCATCGTGCACCGCCTCGACGTGGGTACTTCGGGGGCGATGATGGTCGCCAAGTCCGAGCTCGCCTACACGGTCATGAAGCGCGCGTTCAAGGAACGCACGATTGAGAAGGTGTACCACGCCGTTGTGGCCGGGCACCTCGACCCGGCCTCGGGCACGATCGATGCGCCTATCGGTCGTCATCCTTCCCGCGAATGGCGCATGGCCGTCATCGACGGTGGTAAGCGCGCTATCACCCACTACGACACGCTCGAGCTCATGGCGGGCGCCCAGCTCACCGAGGTACACCTGGAGACGGGACGCACCCACCAGATCCGCGTCCACATGGCTGCTGTCGGGCACCCGTGCGTGGGCGATACCTTCTACGGTGCCGACCCCACCCAGGCGGAGCGCCTGGGGCTCACCCGCCAGTGGCTGCACGCCGTTCGCCTCGGATTCGCCCACCCCCGCACGGGCATGCCGATGAGCGTGTCCAGCCCGTACCCGGCTGATCTCGCGGATGCCCTTGAGGAGCTGCGCCACCCGCGCGACTGATCCCCCGATGGCGAGGCTTGCCCGCTTCCCGGCCCCGGCCTCGTCGTAGCCGTCACGCCGTGAGATGAACGACCGCTCCGCTCGGGGCGTTCACCGTGGGTGCGCGCGCCCCGGACAGTA
The DNA here is from genome assembly GCF_002847525.1 of Schaalia odontolytica. Taxonomy (GTDB): domain Bacteria; phylum Actinomycetota; class Actinomycetes; order Actinomycetales; family Actinomycetaceae; genus Pauljensenia; species Pauljensenia odontolytica_B. The sequence goes on from NZ_PKKM01000006.1 coordinate 81,762, forward strand.
GAATCGACGCATGGCTGATTCCTTCGTGCACCTTCACAACCACTCCGAGTATTCGATGCTCGACGGGGCGGCGAAGACGAAAGCGATGGCGGAGGAGGCCGCTCGCCTCGGGCAGCCTGCGATTGGCCTGACGGATCACGGGTATCTTTTCGGCGCCTTCGACTTCTACACGAACTGCAAGAACGCGGGCGTCAAGCCGATCATCGGCCTGGAGGCGTACGTGACGCCGGGGACGTCGCGCTTCGATCGCCAGAAGGTCCTGTGGGGCGAGCCGTGGCAGCGCTCCGACGACGTGAGCGCCGGCGGCTCCTACAACCACCTCACCCTGGTCGCGTATAACACGACCGGCATGCACAACCTCTTCCGCCTGGGGTCCTACGCCTCGACGGACGGCCAGTTCGGCAAGTGGCCCCGCGCCGACAAGGAGCTGCTCAGCCAGTTCCACGAGGGTCTCATCGTGTTCACGGGCTGCCCCTCGGGCGCCGTGCAGACGCGCCTACGCCTGGGGCAGTGGGATGAGGCCGTGGCTGAGGCCGCGGAGCTGCGCGACATTTTCGGCGCGGAGAACTTCTACGTCGAGGTCATGGACCACGGCATCGACATCGAGCGACGCACCCACCAGCAGGTCCTCGAGATCGCCAAGCTCATGAACGCGCCCCTCGTGGCGACCAACGACGCGCACTACGTCAAGCGCGAGGACCGCAAGATCCAGGACGCGCTCCTGTGCATCAACTCGGGCTCGCGCATCAACGACCCCGACCGATTCAAGTTCGACGGCGACGGCTACTACATCCGCTCCTCGGACGAGATGCGTGCGCTGTGGAGCGAGCTGCCCGGCGCCTGCGACTCGACCCTCGAGATCGCCGAGCGCTGCGACGTGCACTTCACGACCACGAAGGAGGGCGCCAACTACATGCCCGACTTCCCAGTGCCCGAGGGTGAAGACAAGACCTCGTGGTTCATCAAGGAGGTCGAGCGAGGCCTGCGCGATCGCTTCCCGAGCGGCATCCCGGACGACGTGCGCAAGCAGGCCCAGTACGAGGAAGACGTCATCATCAAGATGGGTTTCCCCGGCTACTTCCTCACGGTCGCCGACTACATCAACTGGGCGAAGTCCCAGGGCATCCGCGTGGGACCTGGCCGTGGTTCGGGCGCGGGCTCGATGGTGGCCTACGCCCTGAAGATCACCGAGCTCAACCCCCTCGAGCACGGCCTGATTTTCGAGCGATTCCTCAACCCCGAGCGAATCTCGATGCCCGACTTCGACGTCGACTTCGACGAACGCAGGCGCGACGAAGTCATCGCCTACGTCAAGCGCAAGTACGGCGAGGACCGCATCAGCCAGGTCGTCACCTACGGCACGATTAAGACCAAGCAGGCCCTGAAGGACTCCGCGCGTATCCTCGGCAAGGACTTCAAGGTCGGCGAGCAGCTCACCAAGGCGCTGCCCCCGGCGATCATGGGCAAGGACATCACGGTCCACGGCATCTTCGACGAGAAGGACAAGCGCTACGCCGAGGCCGCGGAGTTCCGTAAGTTCTACGAGGAGAACCCGGACACGCACGAGGTTGTCCAGTACGCGCTCGGCCTGGAGGGCCTGACGCGCCAGTGGGGCGTGCACGCGTGTGCGGTCATCATGAGCTCCCACACTCTCACCGACATCATCCCGGTCATGAAGCGCCCGCAGGACGGCGCGATCATCACGCAGTTCGACTACCCGACGTGCGAGACGCTGGGCCTGCTGAAGATGGACTTCCTGGGCCTGCGTAACCTGACCGTCGTGTCCGATGCCCTTGCGAACATCGCGCTCAACGGCAAGCCGGACCCGGATCTCGACCACCTGACCTTCGACGACAAGAAAACCTACGAGCTGCTGGGACGAGGCGACACCCTCGGCGTCTTCCAGCTGGATGGTGGCGGTATGCGCGACCTCCTCAAGCTCATGAAGCCCGACAACTTCGAAGACATCTCGGCCGTCGGCGCCCTGTACCGTCCCGGCCCGATGGGTGCGAACTCCCACACGAACTACGCGCTGCGTAAGAACGGGCGCCAGGAGATCACGCCCATCCACCCGGAGCTGGCGGAGCCGCTCGAGGACATTCTGGGTACGACATTCGGCCTGATCGTGTATCAGGAGCAGGTCATGCAGATCGCCCAGAAGCTGGCGGGCTACTCGCTGGGCCAGGCAGACATTCTGCGTAAGGCCATGGGTAAGAAGAAGAAGGAGGTCCTGGACCAGCAGTTCAAGGGCTTCCGCCAGGGCATGGTCGATAACGGCTACTCCGAGGAGTCGATCAAGGCGCTGTGGGACGTCGTCGTTCCCTTCTCCGCCTACGCTTTCAACAAGGCCCACTCGGCCGCATATGGCCTCGTCTCCTACTGGACGGCCTTCCTCAAGGCGAACTTCCCGACGGAGTACATGGCCGCCCTGCTGACCTCGACGAAGGACAACAAGGATCGTCGAGCCCTGTACCTGGCGGAGTGCCGTCACATGGACATCACGGTCCTGCCTCCGGACGTGAACGCGTCGATGGGTAACTTTGCGCCTGACGGCGAGGCGATCCGCTTCGGCCTGAACGCCATCCAGAACGTGGGCGGCCCGGTCGTCGATGCGATTGTGGAAACCCGCGCTGAGAAGGGGCGGTTCGCCTCGTTCCAGGACTTCCTGGACAAGGTGCCTCAGGTGGTGTGCAACAAGCGCACGATCCAGTCCCTCATCCGCGCCGGCGCTTTCGACTCGATGGGGCACACGCGCCGTGCCCTCCTCGCGCGCTGCGACGAGGCCGTGGACGCGATCATCGACGTTAAGCGCAACGAGGCGATCGGACAGTTCGACCTGTTCGGCGCTCTGGGGGAGGATGAGGACACGGGCTCGGGTCTGACGATCGACATCCCGGACCTCCCCGAGTTTGATCGCAAGACGAAGCTGGCGGCCGAGCGCGAGATGCTGGGCCTGTACGTCTCCGACCACCCGCTGCGCGGCGTGGAGGCAGCGCTGGCTCGCCACCAAGACTACGAGATCGCCCAGGTCGTCGGCTCCGACGGGGCGATGGCGGACCGCGTCGTGAAGATCGCGGGCCTTATTTCGGGCGTGACGACGAAGGTGACGAAGCAGGGTAACGCGTGGGCGATCGCGACCATCGAGGACCTGTCGGGCTCGGTGGATGTGCTCTTCTTCCCGCGCTCCTACGAGTCGATTCAGACCTACCTCGCGCAGGACATCATCGTCCAGATTGAGGGCAAGGTGAACGTGCGCGAAGAGGGTATGACCATCTACGGCCAGTCGATGACGCTCCTGGATCTGTCAGGTGGGGCGGACCTGCCCCTCGACCTGCGCCTGCCGGCCGCGCGTTGCACGCCCGAGCTTCTCACCGACCTGCGCGGTGTCCTCGAGTCCTATCCCGGCGGTTCCCCGGTGCGCCTGCACCTGACGGAGCCTGGGCGTACGACGGTCGTCGAGCTGGATCCCAAGCTGCGCGTCGAACAGACGAGCGCCTTCTTCAGCCACATCAAGGCAGTCGTCGGCGCGGGTGGGGTCGTGACCTCGTCCTAATATGATGCGAGCCGGGCCCCGATGGGACTCGGCTCGCGTCGTCGACGGGCGTGCTCAGGAGGCGGATCCGACGATAGCGGAGGCCTTTCCCCAGGGGGCGTCGACCTCGACGAGGTCGCCGGCACTCAGGTGATGGCCGCGGCGTGTCTCCACCTCGCCGTTGACAGTCACGTCGCCGGCCTGGATGAGTTCGCGGGCCTGTGCGCCGTCCTCCGCGAGGGAGGCGAGCTTGACGAATTGGCCGAGCTTGATCTCCCCGCGCACGGGGATCGTCGGTGTGCTCATGGTGAATCCTTTCGCTGGTGGAGAGCGCATCACGCGCGAGGGCGTGGATGGACAGTATCCTTGGGTAGAGACACACAGTATAAGGAGGAGCGGTGAGCGCTCACAACGACGATATCGATGCGGAGTTCCAGTCGCTGGTTGCATCGCTGGGATCGACGCCTGCCGCGGGCGATTCTCTGCCGTCCCTCGATCCGGACGACACTCCCGTTGACGAGTCCCTGCACCTGGAGGGTGGCCGCCTGTCGGTTGCCCTCGTGCTCGCCCCGATTTCCTATCCGGAGGCGCTGCACTCGCTGCTCGCGCTGACGGGTGTGCGTGAGTCGATCGTGCGTCTCAAGCCGTGGACCGCCGTGTGGCTGCGCGTCGAGACGACGCCGACCGACGAGGAGGAACTCGACGCTCTGCTGACCGGCCAGCGTCCGATGCCCGACGCGGTGGATCGCGTGGCCCGCGCCGTCTCAAACCTGTCGAAGTACGGGGCGGTCGCTCTCATGAGCTGGCTCGTCGAGGGGGACGGCGTGGAGCCGGGCGTCTCGGGTCGTATCTCCGCCCAGCGCTACGTGAGCGGCGAGCCCGAGGAGACGATTCCCGCGGGCCTGCTGCTGGGTGCAATGCCCGCGGCGACGGAGGATCTCCTGCTGGGTCGTACGACGCCCGCCGACTATAAGGATTCCGTGGCCGCCGACGGCAGCTGCCAGGGCGGTGGCCCCTTCGGTTGGCTGCGACGCAAGCAATCATGACGATCCTCGAACTGCTGCCCGCGATCGACGTGACGGATGGTCAGGCCGTGCGCCTGTCCTCCGGATCGATCGACGAGGGCTCCTGGGGGAGCCCGATTGATGTCGCTCGTTCGTTTAACGAGGCCGGGGCCCGCTGGGTGCACCTCGTGGACCTGGATCTAGCGTTCGGTCGCGGCGAAAACTCTGAGCTGCTCGCCCGGGTGATCCGTGAGGTTCCCGTGCGCGTCGAGCTGTCGGGAGGCATCACGAGCCGAGCGGCCATCGAGGCCGGGCTGGCGATGGGCCCCGAGCGCGTCAACATTGCGACGCAGGCTCTGGGTGACATCGACGCTGTGTGCGAGGCCGTTGACGCTTTCGGTGAGCGCGTCGCCGTGTGCCTGGACGTGCGCGGCGATCGCCTGGCCGCGCGTGGCGGGAGTAGCGAGGGCGGCAACGTCTGGGAAGCCCTGGGCGTCCTGAATGAGGCGGGTGTGGCCCGCCTCGTCGTCACAGACGTGACTCGTGACGGTCAGATGAATGGTTCCAATCGAGACCTGCTGGCCCGCGTCGCGGACCAGACCCCCGCACGTATCATCGCCTCGGGTGGGGTCAACTCCCTGGCCGACATCGAAGCCCTGCGTGCCCTCGGCATCGAGGGCGCGATCGTCGGAAAGGCCCTGTACCAGGGCGCATTCACTCTGGCCGATGCGCTGGACGTTGCCGGATACGAGGAACTCTCATGACTCACACGCCACCTTCTCTCACCGAGGAACAGAAGAACCGACTGGCGCAGCGCCTGTCGATGATGAGCCACGACCGTGCAGACGTGGGGCAGGGGCTTCCTCGGACCGCCCGGGCGCTCGCGCTGGGGCAGGGGAGCGACGCGGGGGCGGCCAGGCTTGAGGCGCTCGTCGATGCTCTCGTCTTTGAACGCGTGATCGTTCCCATCGACGTCGAACCAGACCCGCGCGTGACGGGCGTTCACGCCGGCGAAAACGGTCATAATCCGATCGACTTCGTGCGCGCGCAGACCCCTGCGGGGGAGGCGCTCGCGATCTACTCGTCGGCGCAGGCACTGTCCGCTCACCGCCCCGGTGACCGTCCGATGGCCCTGGACTTCCGCACGATCGGGCTGACCGCCCTCGTCGAGACGGGTGGGCGCATTGTCGTCAACCCGGGTACCGACGCGGTGCTACTGCCGCGTCCCGCCGTGGCCGCGCTCGCGCAGGGGGATGAGTGGTTGCCTGCCTGGTGCGACGAGGCTCTGCGTGAGCTCCTGCTCGCCGAGGCCTCCGCGGCGTGCCCGGCCATCGCCGACGTTGAGATCGCCTACGCGGGCGACGGACTCACGCGCGTGCTCGTGTCCGTGGATCGCACGTCTTTCGCGCAGGGGGCCGATGCCTCGTCAATGAAAGAAAGCCTGTCGGCCGCCCTGAACGCCCTGGGGTCGAACCCGCGCCTCATCGCTGCGGCCGACCGGGTCGAGATCGCGCCCGTGCTGCGCTGAATCGGCATCGAGTAGTCCCAGCACAGCGTGAGGCGTGCAATGATTGCTGATCTGGCGCTCTTGTGCTGTTTCTGGTAGAGTACATATGACCGTCTGGGCGAAAGCCCGGAACGCAAGCGGAGAAATCCCACCTGGATACCCGCCTCTCGACAGAGAGGATGCCGCCCGCAAGGGCGTTGCGCAGGGGATCGGGTACGACGGTCAACACCCGTGTGTGTTGACCCTATGGAAGCCTCCGTGCGCGTCGCGTAACGGAGGCTTTTCGTTACACGCATAAGGATTCTGTGGAAGGAGCCGCTCATCAGCGAGACTCGCATCAATGAGCGTATTCGAGTCCCCGAGGTTCGCCTCGTGGGACCCGGAGGTGAACAGGTCGGCGTCGTCCGAGTTGAGGACGCGCTGCGTCTGGCCGAAGAGGCCGGGCTCGACCTGGTTGAGGTTGCGCCGAACGCCAAGCCGCCCGTCGCAAAGCTCATGGATTACGGCAAGTACAAGTACGAAGCCGCCCAGAAGGCCCGCGATGCTCGCCGCAACCAGGCGAACACGCAGCTGAAGGAAATCCGCTTCCGACTGAAGATCGACGATCACGACTTCGGCGTCAAGAAGGGCCATGTTGAGCGCTTCCTGTCCGCCGGCGACAAGGTCAAGGTCATGATCATGTTCCGCGGTCGAGAGCAGTCTCGCCCCGAGGCTGGCGTTCGCCTCCTGCAGCGCCTCGCCGAGGAGATTGGTGACCTTGCCACCGTCGAATCGATGCCCCGTCAGGACGGGCGCAACATGACGATGGTGCTGGCCCCCACCAAGCGCAAGGCTGACGCCCTGACTGAGCAGCGCAAGCGCCGCGAGGCCGAGCGCGCTGAGCGCCGGGGCAAGCGCGCGGAGCGCGCCAGCAAGGACCAGGCCCGAGTGGCAGCCGACAAGGCTGACGAACAGGACTGACGGCGATACCCATCGCCTCACAACGAAGGAATAGAAATGCCGAAGAACAAGACTCATTCCGGTGCTAAGAAGCGCTTCCGCACGACCGGCTCGGGCAAGATCATGCGCGAGCAGGCCGGCGCCCGCCACCTGCTGGAGCACAAGTCCAGCCGTAAGACCCGCCGTCTGGCGACCGACCAGGTCCTGGAGACCGCTGACGTCAAGCGCGTCAAGCGCATGCTGGGCATCTGAGCTCGAGTAAGAGGAGAACAGTAGAAAATGGCACGTGTTAAGCGTTCTGTCAACGCCAAGAAGAAGCGTCGTACCGTACTCGAGCAGGCCTCCGGCTACCGCGGCCAGCGCTCGCGCATGTACCGCAAGGCCAAGGAGCAGGTCACTCACTCCTTCGTCTACTCCTACCGCGACCGCAAGGCTAAGAAGGGCGACTTCCGTCGTCTGTGGATCCAGCGCATCAACGCTGCCTCCCGCGCCCAGGGCCTGACCTACAACCGCCTCATCCAGGGCCTGAACCTGGCTGGCGTCGAGGTCGACCGCCGCATGCTGGCCGAGCTGGCTGTCAACGACATCAACGCGTTCAACGCCCTGGTGAAGGTCGCCAAGGACGCGCTGCCCGCCGACATCAACGCCCCCAAGGCCTGATAGGTGAGCCTTTTCGCCGAGCGCCTGACCGTTCTCGATAATCCCCGCGCCGATCGCGTGCGTAGGGTATCGGGTCTGGTCGGGCGCTCGGCGCGTTCACGCTCGGGCCTCATGCTTGTCGAGGGCCCTCAGGCAGTGCGCGAACTAGCCCTGCACCGACCGGATGCGGTGCGTGACGTGTACGTGCGCGAGGACGCATGGGACACCCACGCGGACGTTGTGGAAGCCGCCTGGCGCGCGACGCGCTGGGTGCATCGGGTGACCGCCGAGGTGTCCGTGGCCCTGTCGGGGGACTCGCAGGGCATCTGCGCGGTTGCCTCACTCGATGCGATTTCCCGTGAGATGCCCGAGCCGAGCGTTGGTGAGACGATCGTCGTGATCGCTCAGGGACGCGACCCCGGCAACGTCGGCACGATCATCCGTACGGCCGACGCATTCGGTGCGGTCGGTGTCGTGGCCGTCGCGGGCACGGTGGACGCCGCGAGCCCGAAAGTCGTGCGCTCGAGTGCCGGCTCCGTCTTCCACATTCCCGTGTGCGTGGTTCCGTCTTTCGCGGATGCACGTGCACTCATTCACGGTCGCAGCGCGGCCCTGCTGGGCACCAGCGGTGGTGCCGGTTCGCTCAGCCTGTCCGACCTCCTCGTGCAGGGAGTGTCGGCGCGCTCGCGTCTGTCCCAGTCGCACGCGTGGGTGTTCGGCAACGAGGCACGTGGCCTCTCGGGCGACGAGATGCGCCTGTGCGACGCCCTCGTGTCCATTCCCATGACGGGGGACGCGGAGTCCCTCAACGTGGCCAGCGCGGCCGCGACCTGCCTCTTTACCTCCCAGACTGTGCGATGCGTCGAGAACTGAGGCGGCTTTGCGGCGCGCAGCTGCGCCCGCGACTAGTCTGGTTCCTATGAAGTTAGCTGAGCTATCCGAGGCACAGTTGGTGTCTCATTTCCGCGAGTCTTTCCCGCGCGGCGAGCGCACGATGATCGGCATCGGCGACGACTGCGCCCAGGTTGCGGCTCCCGAAGGATCATTCATCGTGACGACGGACGTCATGGTGGAGGATCAGCATTTCCACCTGTCGTGGTCGACCGGTTACGAGGTCGGCGCGCGCGTTGCCGCTCAGAACCTCGCGGATATCGATGCGATGGGCGGACGCCCCTCGGCCCTCGTCGCCTCGGTGGTGGCTCCGCGTGACATGGACGCGGACGTTTTCCTGGACGTTGTTCGAGGCCTGGGGGACCGCGCGCGCGAGGTCGGAGCCGGTGTGGTGGGCGGAGACCTGAGTGCGGGGGAGAAGCTCGTCATTTCGATCACGGCCTTCGGCTATTGCCCGGGCCCGGTGGTACGCCGTGATGGCGCGCGCCCCGGAGATGTCGTCGCGGTCAGCGGCACCCTTGGATACTCCTACGCGGGCCTCGATCTCCTGGAGGGTGGGCACGTCGATCCGTCAGCGCGAGGGGAAGCGCAGCTGGGCGATCTGGCGCCCTTCATTGGAACGTACCGTGCGCCGAGGCCTCCGCTGGGCTCTGGCGTGGCTGCCGCGGCTGCGGGCGCTCGCGCCATGATGGACCTGTCGGATGGACCAGCGACGGACGCAGCGCGCATCGCTCAGGCCTCGGGCGTCGTCATTGAGTTTGATCGTGACGCCATCGAGGCGGAGGCATCCCACCTGGCTCCCGCAGCCCGCGTCTGCGCGGTCGATCCCGTGCGGTGGGTCCTGCAAGGGGGAGAGGAACATGGCATGATCGCCGTTTTCCCGCCGGATGCGCAGCTGCCCGATGGTTTCCGCGTTGTCGGCGCGGTGCGAGCATGCCGGGCTGAGGAAGAACCTCAGGCGATGATGGATGGGGCGGTCCTGCGCGGGGCATGGGATCATTTCGCTGCCGATTCCGTAGACTAGTGTGATGTGGGCCGCGAGGAACGCGTCCTCGCTGTTGGATGACATGAATGGCATCGGTGCCAGAGAGGAATAGTGTGAGGATGAATCGAGCGACGGAAGGCTCCCAGGCCTCGTCCCGTCCGATGTCGCGCGTGGCACGCAAGCTCGCGGAGTCGTCGGAGGAGATTCCGGCGACCGCCGGCCTGTCCCTACCCGCGCTGCAGGGCGATGCATGCGTGCCGCCGACGAAGGCGTTGCCCGTCGTTGATCCGAACGACGACGCAGTTGACTGAGACCTCGTAGCGGAGCATTGGGAAAGAGGGCGCGATGAGCGCGATGCATGTGGGCGAACCGGGGCAGCCTGTCGGAGGATGGTCCTCGGCGCCGCCTCCTGTCGTCTCTCAGAAACAGCGCAAGGCTGATACCAAGGTGCGAGTCATCCTCGTGGTTATCTGCGGCCTATTCGTGTTCGGCGTGTTCTATCTGATGGATGTGCCGCGTACAAATCCCGAAGACACCGTGCGGCAGTACTTGACCTACCTCGCCGATGGGGACGCGGAATCAGCGCTTGGGATGCTCACGAGGCCGATGACAGATCGCGAGAAGCGTTTCCTGACGAATGATGTCTTGTCGGCCTCGGACTCTCGTATCGCCATTGAATCGGTCGAAAGCCTGACCAGTAAATGGAGCGTGGTCTCCCGCGCGACGGTGCGGGCGACGATGAGCGTGAACGGCGAGCGTTTCACTCACGATTTCACCGTCTATCACCATAAGCCGACGAAGGACCGTCCGGAGGAGTGGTACTTGTTCGACGATCTGTTGGTGCACGTGGCCGTGACGGGTGATGGAGTCCCCGGATTTAGCGTGACCGGTGATTCCGCGGGCGTCGAGCCGCTGTCGACAGGTTGGCAGGAGTACTATTTCTTCCCCGGTGTCTACACCCTGACGCCCGAAGGTCGAAGTGATGGAGGCAGTGTCGACCCCCAGACGGTCGTCGCCATTGATGGGACAGGTACCTCCGCCACCGAAAACACGACGGTGCGCTTCAACTAACTGACTGTCGGAGGCCATCGAGGTCGTCTCCGCTTTGGAAGGACACACAGCCCGCAGCGTTTCTTTGTGCGAGAGACAGTGATGGCGTACGCTACCCCTACGAAGTAGTTACCGAGGATGTAGGGGCTTCTCAATGTGGAGGAAGAAGGCGGTACCGCAGTTCGGCGTTCCCGGAGCTGTGCCCAACAGTGGATCCAACCTTGGGTCCGCCGGAATGTTGTTTGCAGCGTATCGGGGAATGGAGCCCAAGCGCCGCAAGAAGGCGAACACATTTGTCGGAATCGTTGCTCTCTTCGCCCTCAGCTTCGCTCTCATGCCGGTTGTGTGGGTAATCGAGCGCGTCGAAGGAACCCCCGACGGTGAGGTGCGTCGGTATCTCAGCTTCTTGGCCGAGGGGGATGCAGCGGGCGCGCTGGCGATGGTCGACCCGGGCATCCCGAACGAACAGCGTCTGTTTTTGACGAACGAGGTACTAACGGCCGCCTCATCTCGGATTGTCGTCGAATCGGTCAGTGAGCCGACCTATGGCGATGGAGGCATCGACACGAAGGAAGTGACGGCAACGCTGCGCCTCAATGGCGACCGTTTTACTCATACCTTCTCGCTGGAGCGACGGCACAAGGAAAAAGGTGACTCGTCTGTCTGGAAGATACGTGATGGCTTGTTTGTCAAGGTTCCCGTCTCTGGTCTGCGCGTTCCTTCCTTTAGCGTCGGTGGCGTGTCAGCAAACGCCGGTTCTTCCGACTCTTCTCCGGTCGAATATCTGTTCTTTCCGGGCGTCTACACCTTCCAGCCGGAAGGCCTTGGACCGTATGTGAATGCTCAAGCAACTCAGGTGGTTGTGGAGAACGGATCACATGCCTCGTCTTATGAGACGACATCCGTGTCTTTCAACGGGCAACTGGCGAGTTCTTTGCGGGGCGATGTCCTTCGCGTTGCGCACAAGAACCTACAGGACTGCGCGACACTCGGGACAAACATGCGTCCCTCCTGCCCAGTTGAGCTGCGGTCCTCAGCGGTGACGGGGATTGAGCTGCTGAGCTCACCGCAGACGCTGACTAGCGCCAGTGATGATGGAACATACGAGCTTGAAGACGCCGTCTTCCGTTATCAGGACGGCTCGGTGCACGACCTGACGGTCCGCGTACAGGCAACGGTCATCATGAATGCGGACGGTATTCCGGAGGTTGATATCGACGGGAAACCGAACATCACCGTGACGATGCAGAAGCGCTGAATCCGCCGCGAAACCTCCTTGTGCAGGCGGGGGAACCTTGGTGGGGCGTCGCTTTCTCATGGTGGGATGACACGCGTGCGTTTTCCATGCGTTCGTGCATCAATTATTCAGTTGATGAAATAAATACCGTATGAGAAAATTTAGCGGCTCCGATGCGCCATTGGGCGAGTATTCGACCGTGTCGGGGGCATTCCATCTGTGCGGAAGAGAGTGGGGGACGAGCAATGTCTCAGCGGCAGTACGACTCGAATCAAGGCGCGGTGCCCTCGCCCCCGGACCCTTCGGGGATTCCGACGCCTCCTTCTACTCCTAGCAACCCCCAGTACGCGGCCGACCCTGCGGCCGATGTTCCTCAGACCGGGGTGACGGTCACGCCGATGTCGGACACGGGCCACCGTCGTATCAAGCGCATCGTCGTGGGCGCTGTGGCCCTCGTTGCTGTCGTCATCGTCGGAACCATTGCCCTCACTGTTGCGAACTGGACGAGTACGCCCGAGGCGAAGGTGCGCCAGTATCTTGATCTGCTCGCGGACGGTAAGGCCAGCGCTGCGACGGCGATGGTTGATCCGGGGCTGCCCGACGACCAGCGTGGTTTCCTCTCCGACAAGGTTATGGCCTCGGCGAGTGCCCGCATCGAGGTGGAGGACGTGACTGTTGACGACGAGGAGAACTCCAAGGAGCGCGTGGTGGAGGCGACGATACGCCTCGGCGGCGAACGCTTCACCCATTGGTTCCGCGTCAGTGAGGAGAAGAAGACCTTTGGTCTGGTGACCAACTGGAAGATTGAGAACGCGATGATTGAGCGGGTGTTTGTGGAGCCAAGAAAGGTCACGCATTTCTCGATCGGTGGTGAAAAGATGTCGGTCGCGACGCTGACGGAATCCTCCAGTGCATACATCGTGCTTTACCCGGGCGTCTACACAGTCACCCCGGAGGAGACGGGCGAGTATATCGACGCTGAGCCCCAGACGGTGTTGGTTAGAGGTAACGAGGACTTTGACAGCACGCGCACCGGCCCACGGGTGTACCTGGAGGGCGTCTATAACGACAAGGTGGCTGCCGCCGCGCTCGAGGCTATGGGTCCGCTGATCAACTCGTGTGCGACCGTCTCTGGCCGCACTGACACCGCCTGCCCGGGTGCGATTAGTTCTCGGCCACTGTCCTTCCTGGAGCTCAAGACGATGCCCACGACCGTGAGTGTGGCGGATGGGGGTGTGTACGTCGCCGAGCCGACGTACACGATCCAGGGCACCTTGAGCGGGTCGAAGCGGCATGACATGACGTTTCGCGTGACCGCGAAGCTGAAGACCGATAAGGACGGAATCCCCGAGTTGGACGCGTCGGGCAAGCCCCAGTTCGATGTTCGATTCGGATAGTAAGGCCTCGAATGAGACTATCGACGCACCGGGTATGCGGACTCGACGAAAGAAGTTCGCATACCCGGTGGCGCGTAGGCGGTTGCACGCTATGATGGGTTTTTGGTAACTCTGTCACAATGAACATGGAGCAGCCCGCATGAGCAACGATGCTAAGGCAACGAGCACCCGTCGGCCCGGCCGTCCGAAGGCCGGTAGCGAGGATAAGAAGGCGCGCATCCTGTCGGAGGCACTGACCCTTTTCTCAACGCAGGGCTACGTGGCAACCTCGCTTGCAGACATCGCGCGCGCCTCCGATATTTCGAAGGCGGGGCTCCTGCATCACTACTCCTCGAAGGACCAGCTGCTCGCCGCAGTCCTGGATGAGCGTGATCGCCGCATAGTCAGCCGACTCCCGCGCCCCGAGGAGGGGGCCGAGGCCGCGCTGGACGCCTGGGTGGATATGGTGGCGCACAACCAGCGTCACCCCGACGGCGTGGCTCTCTACACGGCGATGTCGGCCGCCGTCATCGATTCGAAGCATCAGGCGCACCCCTGGTTCCGCGAGCACCTCATCGGTGCGATTTCCTACCTCGTTGAGGCTTTCGAGCACGGCAAGACCACGGGCGAGGTGCGTGAGGACGCTCCGAGTGAGCAGATCGCGCGCCGCCTCGTTGCGATATCGGACGGGCTTCAGGTCCAGTGGCTCTGCTCGCGCGCGGACGGTGGTCGTACGCTCAATATGCACGAGGTCATGGCTGGCGTCGCCGTTGACATGAAAGAGCGGTGGCTCATTCGCCCCGAGTGAGGCGGGGCGTCGCCGCGTAGGGCGACGGGCCTTATGTGAGAAGCAACACTCATGATCTGGCGTTGTGAGTGTTTCGCGGGATTTGGGGCTTAGGTCCCTTGATAGATCGTGTCGGCGTTCCGTGATGCCCGCCCAGGTAAGCCTGACGCGCGTTACGATGGACAAACCAGCATCCTTCACAACGTCGGGAGTTGTGCTGAGCGTGTCCAGCGTTGACGCTCCACGCGAGGCCGATAAACCGTCGCACATCCACGCCTGGAGGTCTACGCATGGCGAACACCGCTGTTCCCACCCCGTCCCACCACGATTCCAACGCTCGACGCTGCCCCGATGACCTGTGGGCGCTGGGGGAGCGCGCAATTCTACGCGCGCGCCGGTGGGCCGACGAGTCAGCCCATGAGCCCACGCCGCGCTCGGCCAAGCTCCTGTCCCGTATCCTCGCCGATCCGGATGGTCTGACCTTCACCACTCGATTCGTCGACGACGTCGTGCGTCCCGCGGACCTGGACGTCGCCAGCGCGGCCATGAAGCGCCTGTCGGCCGGCCGCAAGAACTTCCTGCCCCCGGCTCTGGCTGCGGCGATGGGCCTCGGCTCGACTGCTTCGCTCCTCGCTCCTCGTACTGTGACAGCCACTGCGCGCCGAGTGTTCCGCGAGATCGTCGGCGACCTCGTTGTTGACGCGACCGACAAGGGCCTCGGCCCCGCGCTCGCGCGCCTGCGCAAGGGCGGTCACCGCCTGAACGTCAACCTCCTCGGTGAGGCTGTGCTTGGCGAAAAGGAAGCGGCCCATCGCCTGGCTGAGGTCTCGCGCCTCGTGACCCGTGAAGATGTCGACTACGTGTCCATCAAGGTCTCCGCGGTGACCGGCCCCCACAACCCGTGGGGCTTCGAGGAGGTCGTCGATCACGGCGTGAGTGCCCTCCTGCCGCTCTACCGCCTCGCTCGCGACAACGGGACCTTCCTGAACCTCGACATGGAGGATTACAAGGACCTCGACCTGACGATCGCGGTGTTCACGGCCATCCTCGATCAGCCGGATATGCGCAGCTACGAGGCCGGTATTGTCCTACAGGCTTACCTGCCTGATTCGCTCGGTGCCCTCCAGCGTCTCCAGGAGTGGGCACGGGCACGCGTGGACGCGGGGGGTTCGCGTATTAAGGTCCGCATCGTCAAGGGCGCGAACCTGTCCATGGAGAGGGTGGACGCCGAGATTCACGGCTGGGAGCTGACGACGTGGCCGTCCAAGCAGGCTACCGACACCAACTACAAGCGGATGCTGAGCTGGGCGATGACGCCCGAGCGTACCCGTGCGATCCGACTGGGTGTGGCCGGACAGAACGTCTTTGATATTGCCTTCGCCTATGAGCTGCGCGCCGCGCGCGGCGTCGAAGACAGCGTTGAATTCGAGATGCTCTCCGGCATGGCTACTGGCATTCAAGAGGTTGTGCGCCGTGACGTTGGTTCCCTCCTTCTCTACGTCCCGGTCGTTAATCCTCGTGAGTTCGACGTCGCCATTTCCTACCTGGTGCGCCGCCTCGAGGAGAACGCCGCACCCGAGAACTTCATGTCCGGGGTCTTCGACATCGCCACGAACGAGGATGTCTTCGCCCGTGAGCGCGACCGCTTCCTCGCCGCGCTGTCCGACGTTGATCCGGACGCGCCGCTGCCCGTTCCCAACCGTGTCCAGGACCGTCTGGCCGAGCGCGAGGCAGGGGTGGGCCCCGAGCGGGGGAGCCTTGCCGAGCGCGCGCGTCGTCCATTTAGCTCCGAAGCGGACTCCGATCCCGCTCTGGCTGCTAACCGCCAGTGGGCGCGCGACATCGCTGCGGCCATCCCCACCTCGACGCGGGGTGTCGAGGCCGTGCGCGCTGGCGAGCAGGCGCTGTCCTCGAGCGAGGCGATCGATGGTCTCATCAAGGCCAGCGCCAAGGCGGCACGTGACTGGCAGGCCCTGACCCCCGAGGAGCGCGCAGCCGCGCTGCATCGCGTCGGCGATGTTCTTGCCGCGCGCCGGGGCGAGCTCATCGAGGTTGCCGGATCCGAGGCCGGCAAGACTATCGATCAGGCCGATCCTGAGGTGAGCGAAGCGATCGACTTCTGCCATCACTACGCGAATGCGTCGTTGCAGCTCGCCGATGAGGCGTACATGTCGGGGGCGCGTTTTGTGCCCGTGGACGTCACTGTCGTCGCCTCGCCCTGGAATTTCCCCGTGGCCATTCCGGTGGGCGGCGTCGCAGCTGCTCTGGCGGCGGGCAGCTCCGTCATTCTCAAGCCGGCCCCGCCGGCCAAGCGCTGCGCCGCGGAGCTTGTTGCGGCCTTCCACGAGGCCGGGCTTCCCCGCGAGCTTGTGGCCCTCGCCCCGCTCGACGACGGGGACGTCTCGCGCCATCTGGTCACGCATGAGGGTGTCGACCGCGTCATCTTGACCGGCTCGTATGACACGGCGCGTCTGTTCCGCTCCTGGAAGACCGACATGCACCTGCTGGGTGAGACGAGTGGCAAGAACGCCATCATCGTTACCCCCTCGGCTGACCCCGATCTAGCGGTGCGCGACATCGTCCACTCGGCTTTCGCGCACGCGGGACAGAAGTGCTCGGCGTCCTCACTGCTGATCCTCGTTGGCTCGGCGGGACGCTCCTCGCGTATTGCGCGCCAGCTTGTGGATGCGGCAGCCTCGCTGCGGGTCGGCCTGCCGTCATCTCTGGACTCTCAGGTCGGTCCCGTCGTCGTGCCCGACGATGAGAAGGCGGTGCGAGGCCTGACGACTCTGGGGGAGGGTGAGCACTGGGTGCTCAAGCCCCGCTACCTGGGTGATGGGCTGTGGACCCCTGGTATCCGTGCGGGCGTCGTGCCCGGCAGCGAATTCCACCTGACCGAGTACTTCGCACCCGTCCTCGGCGTGATGCGCGTGGACACCCTCGAGGATGCAATCGACGCCGTCAACGAGGTCGACTACGGACTGACGTCGGGCCTCCACACCCTCGATAGTGCCGAGCTGGCCACGTGGCTGGAGGGCATCGAGGCCGGTAACCTCTACGTCAACCGCGGCATCACCGGCGCTATCGTGCGCCGCCAGCCCTTTGGTGGGTGGAAGCGCTCGGCCATCGGATCGACCACGAAGGCCGGCGGCCCGTCGTACCTGTTGGGTCTGGGCGACATCGAGTCGGACCGCGGTGCCACCGCTGCGGTGGAAGCCACGAACGCTGAGACTCTTGCCCCGAGTGTGCTCGCCCTGAGCGGAGCTGTCGCGCCACATCTGAGCGAGGAAGAAGCGGCCGAGCTGACCCGTGCCGTTCGCGCAGACGCGGCCGCCTGGGCCTGTGATTACGGGGCGAATCGCGACGTGACCGGCATGGCGTGTGAGCGTAACATCCTGCGCTACCGTCCCACGCCGGTTCTGCTGCGAGCGGGCAGCGGAACGCCGCTGGTAGATACTGTTCGTGTCCTGGCAGCCGGCCTCCTCGCCGGTGGCCCCATCGGATTGTCGGTCGCCGACACACTGCCCCAGCCCGTGCTGGAGCTGCTGGAGTCCATGGACATTGAGGTGACTGTCGAGGATGCGAGCTCGTGGGAGTCGCGCCTGTCGATGGTGGCGAACTCGGGTGGCCTGGGGATGCGCGTGCGCGTCCTTGGCCCGCGTGATGAGACATCGGCACAGCGCTGGGCGCATGCAAGCCGTGCGAGCTCGGGAAGCCCCGACGTCGCGCTGTACACGGGTGACGTGACGTCGTGCCCGCATGCGGAGCTGCTGCCCTTCCTGCGCGAGCAGGCGGTCTCGATCACGAACCACCGTTTCGGAACCCCGCTCGACTTGGCACAAGAGCTTCTGTAACCCTCGGTTCCGTTGCCCGGCGCAACACTCAACGGTGAATGCCCGTGACGAGGAGTCACGGGCATTCACCATACCTGCGATGGCACCTTGGTTCATTGATTGGAATAGGTAAACGCTGGAGGGGCGAGCCATTGGCTCGCCCCTCCAGCGTTACGTCAGTGTCGTCGACTCAGATCGCGCGCGCAACCTTGTCGGACTTCAGGCACTTGGTGCAGACGTTCAGGCGCTTGGGCGTCCCATTGACCAGGGCGCGAACGCGCTGAATGTTCGGATTCCACCGGCGGTTGGTGCGAACGTGCGAGTGCGACACGCTCTTGCCGAAGCCGGGTCCCTTACCGCACACGTCACAAACGGCAGCCACGATGTTCTCCTCGGTATGTCTTCCAGTTCAGTCTTTGGTTCCCCACGGTCGCGGGGAACGCATCCTCCGGTGCTTGAACCGAAGGCAACCATGACAGAATAGCGGATGATGCGCGCTTTCAACAAGTCGCACGGGTGATCGGTCGTGTCAGGTCGCACACAGCAACCGTCGCGGGGACAATGGGACGGGGCAGGAAAGGGGAGTCATGGAGCTCAATGCTGCGGTCATTATCGAGGCGTGCCGCGCCGGTGCCGAGGAAGCGGCGAGGCTTGCGCCTTTCCTGGATGACCTGGATGGATGGGATGGCGCCGACTGTGATACGGGGACGAACGCTGCGGCCACGATGGCTGCCCTCGCCGCGGCGATGGACTCCCTCGAACCCCGTGCCCACCTGCGCGTGGCGCTTGAGGCCGGTGTTGAGACGATCATCCGTCGAGGCCTTGGGCACAGCGGCCTTGCGCTCGGTGCGCTGTTTGAAGCGTGGGCTGGTGCCCTCGGGGACGAGCACAGGGTGACTCCTCTCGTGGCGCGCCGCATGCTGGCGGCATCCCTGACGCCCGTTGCCTCGTCTATCGAGTGGTCGGACGCCCTCGTTGAAATGCTCGGCGGTGCCGTTCGCGAGCTTCACGAGATGGGCGATACGCTCCCCGAGGTCGAGGATGTGTTTTCGCGCTTTTCGTCCCAGGCGCAGATCGGGCTCGTGGAGGCGACGAATGAGGCGACGGGGCGCATCGACCCGGGTGGTGCTTTCATTGCCCTGGTCCTCGCGTGCATCGATGCTGCCATGCGCGACGACGCCGGAATCTTGCAGTCCTTCACAGCGATGCTTGCCGACCTGGCCGAGCGTCACTCGCGAGCCCCTGAGGCTGCCTCGCCTCCGCCCGGACGCGACTTCACGGTCGACATCATCGTGGAAGGAACCGAGGAAGACCTGCGCGCGCTGCTCGCCCGCCTCGGTGGCCTGGGAGCGCGCCTGTCCTACGTGGGTCGTGTTGACCTGTTCGGGATGGGGGAGTGGCGCCTGCACGTGGACACCTCTGCCCCGCTGGCCGCACACCCCACCTCCGGGCAGGTCGTGCGCTTCCAGGTCTGCGACGCGCGCCCGGACGCGCAGATTGGCATCGACGAGCTGGCCGACGAGGGCCTGAGCCACCGCGGCGTGCGCCTCCTGCAGCGTCGCCCGATGCGGCGTGTCGAGCGTGCGCGCGTCATCGCGTGCACGCGTGCCCCCGGCCTGGTCGAAGACCTCGCTCGTGCCGGAGCCGTCGTCTTTCTGAACCTGAACTCCAGCGATGCCGCCGGCATTGTCTCCGCGGCCAGTTCGCGCACAGGGGTGACGCTCGTGGCTCCCTGCGACGAGGCCAGTGCCGCCCTGGTCGGTACAGTTGCCTCCGTTCTTCCTGCTTCCGCGCCTGGTGTACCCGCAATTCTGCGGGCGGCCAGTAATGATGACCTCGGTGTCCTCGCGGTTGCTCGTGCCTGTGCCCCGCTCTTCGTTCCGCAGCCCGGTGGCATCGCGGCCGCCCCGACGCTTGCACGGATGCTGCGCGACGGCGCCCACGATGCCCTCTCCGCGTGGACGAGCGCCCCGCTGCCGTTGGACGGTGACCCCGAAGGGATCGCCGAGGCTCTGGCCGAGGCCGCGCGTGGGGGAGGACAGTCGTGGCGCCTGCTGGTCTCGCGTGACGATGACGGTCCCTACACGGTGGCGACGGTGCGTCAGCTGCTGTCCACGCGTGATGCGTCGTCTTCGATCGACCTGGAGACATGGGACGGCGGACAGAGCGGGGCAAGCCTCGTGGCCGGGTGCTCGTCGTGAGCGCGCTCGATGTTCCCCTGTCCCTGCGCCTGCCCAAGAAGACCGCGAAAGCGCTCGAGGGCGCTGGCGTTGCGACGGTCGGCGACCTGCTCATGGTGGCGCCTCGCAGGTACTACCACTGGGGTCGGCTCACGCCCCTGTCCTCCCTGTGTGAGGGCGAAGACGTCACGATCCTCGCCGAGGTTGCCTCCGCTCACCTGATTGCAAACCGTTCCGGATCGGGTGTACGCCTGGAGGTCACCCTCACCGACGGCCTTCAGTTCCTGTCCGCGACGTTTTTTGCCAAAAACCAGTACAAGCTCGCGCCGATTGAGAGGATCTTGACTCCGGGCCAGTCCTTTCTTTTCGCAGGTAAGGTGGGGGCCTACCGCGGCAAACTGCAGCTCACTCACCCGTCCTTCGAGGGAGTTGACGGGGAAGACATCGAGCGCATCGCCTCGCGCCCCATTCCGATCTACCCAGCGACCGGGTCCCTGGCATCGTGGGCGATCGCCCGCGCGGTTGGTATGGTTCTCGACCAGCTCGATGACAGCGATGTTCCCGACGCGGTTCCCGCGCAGGTGCGCGAACGCGTTCGCATCCCGGCACACGCTCAGTGCCTGCGTCGTCTGCATCAGCCCGAGACGGACGAGGACTACCAGCAGGCCCGCCGTGCCCTGGCCTTCACGGAAGCATTTGTGCTTCAGGTGGGGCTTGCGATGCGCCGACGCGGAGCGCGCGCGACCCCGGCGGTCGCCTCCCCTCACAGCTCTCCGCTCCTGGACCGTTTCCGCGATTCCCTGCCCTTCCAGCTCACCGACTCTCAGAAGGATGCTGTCGCACAGATCGGCGCCGACCTCGAGCGCGAGATCCCGATGCAGCGCCTCCTACAAGGAGATGTCGGCTCGGGGAAGACAGTCGTCGCGCTCATGTCTTTCCTGCAGGTCGTCGCAGCCGGCCATCAGGGCGCACTCGTCGCCCCGACCGAGGTGCTCGCTGAGCAGCATACGGCCTCCCTGCGTGCCCTTCTCGCCCCACTGGGGGAGGAGGCTCCCGACGTGCGTCTCCTGACGGGGTCAACCACCCCGGCGGCCCGCCGCGAGATTCAAATGGCCATGAATTCCGCCGAGCCACTCATCGTTGTCGGCACGCACGCCCTGTTCCAAGAATCTGTGCGTTTCGCCGACCTTACCCTGGTCGTCGTCGACGAACAGCATCGCTTCGGCGTCGAGCAACGCGCCGCCCTGCGCCGCGCTCGTGAAGATGGCCGCGGCGTCCACGAGCTGGTCATGACGGCGACTCCGATCCCGCGCACGATCGCGATGACGGTGTTTGGTGACCTGGATGAGACGCGTATGAGCGGCATGCCCAAGGGACGCACGCCCGTGGCCACCTACCTCGCCGACGCCGCAAACGCCGCGTGGGTGGAGCGCACATGGGCGCGAGCCGCCGAGGAAATCGCTCAGGGGCGGCGCGTCTACGTCGTCTGCCCGCGCATCGACGCCAGTGACGATGTGAGCGACGCCGACGAAGAGCACGCGCGACCGCTGGCCTCCGTCGAAGAAGTCGCCGCCTACCTGCGCGGGCACCACGCGCTCGCGGGCGTGGCCATTCATGAGCTGACAGGACGCACGCCCGCGCCCGTGAAAGCACAGATCATGGAGGACTTTTCTGCCGGGCGTGCTCCGCTTCTCGTCGCCACGACCGTCATCGAGGTCGGCGTCGATGTCTCCGAAGCGACCCTCATGGTGATCCTCGACGCTCAGCAATTCGGTCTCGCGCAGCTTCATCAGCTGCGCGGCCGCGTCGGGCGCTCCGACCTTCCCTCCCTGTGCATCGCCATGCATCGACACGAACTCACCGAGTCGGGGCTCGCGCGGCTGCAGGCCTTCGCGCAGACGACAGACGGTTTCGAGCTGGCCGAGGCCGATCTGCGCCTGCGTAAGGAAGGCGACGTGCTCGGCGCGGGACAGTCGGGCAAAGCCACGCACCTGCGCTTCCTCTCCGTTCGTCGCGACGAGTCCCTCATTCGCTCGGCGAAGGAGGAAGCCGATGCTCTCCTCGACGCCGATCCAATGCTCGAGTGTCATCCGGAGCTGGCGCGTGCCCTGCGCGGGGCATCCGAAGGTCAGGTCGAGTGGATGCAACGCTCGTGAGGCGTGCCCGGTAGGGTAGAGGCATGACCAGAATCGTCGCAGGTAGCGCCAAGGGGCGTACCCTCGCCGTGCCCAAGTCCGGCACGCGCCCCACGTCCGAGCGCGTGCGCGAGGCACTCTTTTCGCGCCTCGACCACATGAATGTTCTTGATGGGACCACCGTCTTGGACCTGTACGCCGGGACGGGGGCGCTTGGCCTGGAGGCCCTCTCGCGTGGGAGCGCCCACGCAATCCTCGTCGAAAAAGCCGCCGCGGCGGCGCGCGTCGCATCCTCCAACGTCCGCTCAACGGGCCTGCCCGCCCGCGTCGTCACGGCCGATGCCCGCTCGTTCCTGGCCGCGCGCACCGGGGAGGACCTGCGCGGAGACATCGACCTGGTCTTCATCGACCCGCCCTACGACATCGCCGAGGCAGACATGACCGCCGTGCTCTCCCTGCTCGGCCCGTGGCTCAGCCCCGACGCCCTCATCGTCGTCGAACGCTCGACACGCGCTCCCGCCCCGACGTGGCCCCCGTTCCTCGTCCTGGAGGATCATCGCACCTGGGGCGAAACCGTCGCCTACTTCGCCGGTCCGCCCCTGCCCACGAACGAACCCGAGGACGGTGCGGATGCGCTCGCGGATGCCCCGGCCTCGTCGATGAATGAGAATGAGGGGGAGTGATGATCGCGCTGTTCCCCGGTTCTTTTGACCCCTTCACGAACGGGCACCTCGATGTTGCGCAGCGCGTGAGCGCCGTCGCTGATCGCCTCATCATCGGCGTCGGAGCGAACCCCGCGAAGCGCGGACTCATCGATCCCGCTGAACGCGTTAGCCTTATTCGCGACGCCACCGCTCACCTGACGGGCGTTGACGTGGTCCTGCTGCAGGGCGCCACGATGGACGAGGCCTCCCGCCTTGGTGCAACCCTCATCGTCAAGGGCGTGCGCTCGGCGACCGACCTCGACTACGAGGCGCCCCAGGCCTTCTTCAACGACGAGGTCGGCGGCATCGATACGTGGTGGATCCCCACCCGTCCCGCCCTCGCGCACGTCTCGTCGAGTGCTATCCGTGAGTTATTAGGTCTCAAAAAGGATATTTCTCGGTATGTCCCTCCAGCAGTTGAGCGATATCTGACCGACAATAGAAGCTGAATCATGCCCGGTGGAACGCAGGAGGCAGCCATGGCTGACACGACCGACAACCAGACTCAGGACGAGTGGAACGAGGAAACCGTCTACGGTCCCTCCACGGTGATCGCCGCCCTCGATCAGATCGAGGACCTCGTCGAGTCCTCGCGTACCGTCCCCCTGTCGGCCTCGATCATGATCAACAAGGCCGAGCTGCTCGACCTGCTGGATCAGGCTCGCGAGGCTCTACCGGAAGACCTCGTCGCCGCCGACGCCGTCGTGGCCGATGCTGACGCCGTCCTGGGCCGCGCGGACTCGGCCGCCGAGACCCGCATTGCCGAGGCGAACTCGCGCGCGTCCTCCACCCTCGACCAGGCCAACGAGCGCGCCGCGCAGATCCTGGCCGATGCGGAGGAAGAAGCGGAGCGCACGCGTTCGCGCGCCGAGGATGAGGCGACCGCTCTGATCTCTCAGGCACGTTCGGATGCCGAGGCCACGATCGCCGATGCAAACGCACAGGCTGCGCGCATCGTCTCCACCGAGAATATCGTGCGCATGGCTGAGGACCGCGCGCGTGAGATCGTCTCCGAGGCGAAGCGATCGGCAGCTTCGCTGCGCGAGGGCGCCGACGACTACGTTGCGAACTCCCTCGATGAGCTCGCCCACCTCATCTCCGATCTGGCGCGCCGCACGGACGCTGGCCGTCGCACGATTGCCGAGCGTCGCGGCGTCGACGTCACCGATGTGGACCTGACCAATGAGTGACAAGACGCTGGTTCTGTCCCTGGCGCGCCTGCCCCGCGCACTCGGGTCCACCCTGCACGAGGATCTCGTGTGGGCGACTCCCGATGACCTGGGGACTCCCTCCATGTCTGCCGTTCCGGGCGTTCCGCTGGACATCTCCGTGGATATGACCAGTGTCGAGGACGGTGTTCTCGTTCAGCTGGCCACCTCCGTCGACCTCGTCGGAGAGTGCGTGCGCTGCCTCGACGAGGTGCGCGACCATCACGATGTCGCAAGCGCCGAAGTCTACTTCGAACCCGGTGCCCCCGCCCTGACTCCCACGGACGATGAGGATGAGGAAGTAGACGACCTGTTCGTCATCGGTGAGCGCGACACGATCTCCATCGAGACCCAGCTGCGCGACGCCATCGTCCCCCTCGTTGATCCCCGCCCGCTGTGCGCGCCCGACTGCGCGGGCCTGTGCGACGTGTGCGGCGAGAAGTGGGCAGACCTGCCCGAGGACCACGACCACTTTGTCGTTGATCCGCGCCTGGCTTCTCTGGCGTCCCTGCTGGGGGAGGACTCCGAGTCGGGGCGTTCCTGATGGGCCGTTCCAAGCACCTGCCGGTACCGCCGCGCACGGACACCGATGCCCTCGTGGAAGCATGGGGGACTCGCATCGATGCCCCGCTCCTGCAGCTCGCTCTCGTGCATCGTTCCTACGCGAACGAGGCCGGCGGGATCGCCAACAACGAACGCCTCGAATTCCTGGGTGATTCGGTGCTGTCGATCGTCATCGCGGAAAAGCTCTATGAGCAGTACCCCGACGTCGCCGAGTCGGACCTGTCGCGCATGCGCGCAGCCACCGTCTCGCAGCAACCCCTCGCTGCGGCGGCCCGACGCATTGGCTTGGGTGACTTCGTCTTCCTCGGTAAAGGCGAATCGATGCACGGTGGGCGCGATAAGGATTCCATCCTGTCCGACACCTTTGAAGCGTTGATCGGCGCGACCTACCTGACCAGTGGCCTGGAAGAGGCACGCCGCGTCATCCTCGAGCGCCTGAGCTTCCTGCTCGTGGATGCCCCCTCGCGCGGGCAGCACCAGGACTGGAAGACGATCCTCATCGAGTACGCGCAGGCGCATGGCCTGGGCGAGGTCTCCTACGAGGTGGAGGGTGAGGGGCCGGATCACCAGCGTGTCTTCACGGCGCAAGCCTTCGTCTCCGAGCGTTCGGATGCGATCGGTTCCGGACAGGCCTCGTCGAAGAAGCACGCGGAGAACGCGGCCGCGCAGGATGCGATGAGCCGCCTGTCTCCGGGGCAGTAAACAGTAGTAACCGAGGGCGTTCGCCCTCCTGACCGTTAGAATCAGACACGTGAGTGAAAATACCGCTGCGCGTACGCGCGTCATGATCGTCGACGATCACGAGATCGTCCGACGCGGCATTGCTGAGATCGTTGATCGAGACGAGGCCCTCGAGGTTGTCGCTGAGGCTGGGTCCGTTGCGGACGCGGTGCGTCGCGCCGACCTCGTGCGCCCCGATGTCATCCTCGTTGACCTGCAGTTGCCCGACGGCACGGGTATCGACATCATGAACCGTCTGCGCTCCTCTCATCCGCAGATCCTCCCGGTTGTCCTGACGTCGTTTGATGATGACGAGGCCCTGGCTGAGTCCCTCGAGGCTGGTGCGCGTGCGTACATCCTCAAGACTGTGCGCGGAGCGGAGATCACGGACGTCATCAAGGCGGTTGCAGATGGCCGCGTCCTACTGGACGAGCGTACGCTCACGCGTCGGCGCGTCGATCATGAGGATCCGACGGCTGATCTGACGCCCTCGGAGCGAAAGGTCCTGGACCTGATTGGTGATGGCCTCTCGAACCGTGAGATCGGTGAGAAGCTCGGTGTCGCGGAGAAGACCGTGAAGAACCACATCACGTCGCTGCTGTCCAAGATGGGCCTGCAGCGTCGCACGCAGGTCGCCGCCTGGGTCGCTGGGCAGAGGGCTGCCGCGTGGCGTAACTGAGCCAATGCCTCGTCCCTGCGGGGAGTGAGGATGACAAGCGGGTCGGATCATCCGGCCCGCTTGTCGTATGTCCGCGCGGAGGGAAGCTTGAATTGTATAGCCGTTCTAGTTTCGAACTAAACAGGGGAATCACTGATTTGTGAGAAAGCTACTATCAAACTGATTCATGGGAAAGCTCTGTGGGGTAACGTTCGCCTCATCCTCACCGTTGAGGACGGACACTGTCGTCCACCATTACCCCTTGAAAGGACACCCCGTGAACCTCAAGCGAATGCTTGCCGGTTGTGCGGTCGCTACGGCATTGGTGCTCGCACCCATGAGCGCCCCCACCTTTGCCGACGCGCCACCAGCGCCCACCGGCGTCCCCGCAGCGGTCCCACTGAGCTCCACCCCCAAGATCGCCAAGTGGCAAGAACTCCAGTACGGCATGTTCATGCACTTCGGCGTCTACTCCGTCTACGGCGGCTACTACAACGGCCACCGCCAGGGCATGGGCTACCCCGAGCAGATCAAGGCCTGGGAGAACATCCCCACCGACGACTACCTGCTCAAGGCCAAGGACCTGGCTGCAAACTTCGACGCCTCCGCCATCTGCAAGACGGTCCACGACTCGGGTATGAAGTACCTGATGATCACGTCGAAGCACCACGACGGCTTCGCCATGTGGGACACGAAGACGACCGACTATAACATCGTCAAGCAGTCCAACTACGGCAAGGACCCGATGAAGGAGCTGTCTACCGAGTGCAACAAGCTCGGCGTCAAGCTCGCCTTCTACTTCTCGATCATCGACTGGACCAAGCAGACCCCCGAGCCCTACGGCAACGTCAACCCCATCGATGAAGATCTGATGACGACCGTCATCAAGCCCCAGCTGACCGAGCTCCTCACCAACTACGGCCCGATCGCCGAGCTGTGGTTCGACATGGGCGGCCCCACCGCCGAACAGTCCCAGCGCATGGCCCAGTGGGTCCACGAGCTCCAGCCTGACACGATGGTCAACTCCCGCGTGTGGAACAAGGCCGGCGACTTCGAGGTCGGCGGCGACAACTCGGTGACCACGGACTTCCACATGGGGCCCTGGGAGTCGATTCGCTCGATCTACCCGGCTTGCTGGGGATACTGCTCGTGGGCTAACCGCGACGAAAGCGCGAAGAGCTACAAGGAACGCGAGCTGATCAACAACCTCATCGGCACGGTTGCCTCGGGCGGCCAGTTCGCCTACAACATCGGCCCCAGGGGTGACGGTACGATCGACGCCTTCGACTCCGGAGTCGTCACCGAGGTGGGCCAGTGGATGCAGCGCCATCCCGACGCCATCACGGGAGCCCGCCCGACGTGGTACCCGGCCCCCAACTGGGGCAAGGTCATGACCAAGGGCAACGACCTGTACTTCTTCCCTGAGCTGTGGAGCCCTGGCAAGACGCTGACGCTTCCCAGCGTCGGTGGCCACGTGACCGCTGTGACCGTGGACGGCACCGACCGTTCGCTTGAGTTCACCCAGGATGGAACCACCCTCACGGTGACGATGTCGGGTGAGAACCCGGAGCCGAACCTGCGCCCCGTCGTCAAGGTGACATTCGATAGCGCTCCGACGTACGTGCCCACGCAAACGGTGACCGCCGTTGACGGCGCAACCATCTCCTCGGAGCAGTTCTTCGGACGCGCCTCCGCACTGCGCTACTCCGGCGCACAGGCGTACGACGCCTACCTCGTGAACAAGACGGACAAGGCCATCACCGACCTGACTCTGAAGTTCTCGGGCAACTTCGACGCCTCTACGACCTACAAGATCACCCTTGGGACCACGTCCATTGAGGTGACCGGTGCACAGATCGAGGCCGGAGAAGTCGGCGAGGGACTTACTCTTGAGCCCGGCAAGGTGACGCCCCTGCGTCTCGAGCTGGCACACCCCTCCTACTACGCCAACCCGATCGGTCTGCGCTCCGTGAGCGCAACCCTGCACGTCTACGGCGAGAATGCGGCCACCCAGCCTCCCGTCATCGCCGCGGACCCCTCCTCGGTCTCCGTGCAGGCGGGTGAGAGCGCCACCTTCACTGTCGTCGCCTCGGGCCGACCAGCCGCCACCATCCAGTGGTACCGAGTCCCCAAGGGTGCAAGCGAAGGAACGGCGATTCCGGACGCCACGAACGCCATGTACACCCTGACGACGACGCTCGAGGATGACGGCGCACAGTTCTACGCCGTCGCCACGAATGCCAACGGCTCTACGACCTCTCAGCGCGCGACCCTCACTGTCACCAAGGGCAGCGACAACCTGGCCCTCAACAAGACGGCGTCCATGTCCTCGGTCGGCTGGGGAGGCACCGCCTCACGCGCCGTCGACGGCAACACGGACGGCGTGTGGGACAACGGATCGGTTGCCCACACGGGCAAGCAGGCCAACCCCTGGTGGGAGGTCGACCTCGGCGAGACCCACCCCCTGGGCGTCGTCAACGTCTGGAACCGCTCCTCCTCCGACAACTGCCAGGGAATCTCCTGCGACCAGCGCCTGCACGACTTCTGGGTCGTCGCCTCCACGACGCGACTGTCCGGTAACTTCAACCCGGCGACTGCCGGCGCGGTGGACGGCGTCCACATGATCAAGGTTGACGGAGTCGGAGGTCGTCCGAGCGCGGTCGACTTCGAGGGCTTCGACGCGCGCTTCATCCGCGTCATCCAGCCCACCGAGTTCGGCGAGTTCGCGCTCGCTGAGGTCGAGGCCTTCGCGGCAGCGGCTCCCACGCCGGACCCCGGCGATCAGGAGCCCCCGGTCATCAAGCCCCTCACCGTGACCGCCAACCCCGCGGAGGATGCGCAGATCTCCGGCGATGGTGCCTTCCGCACTGTGACAGCCAAGGAAGGCACGCAGGTTACGATCAAAGCCGAGGCGACCGGCAAGCCCGCCCCGACACTGTTCTGGCAGATCAAGCGCGAGGGATCCGACTCGTGGTCCATCCTGGAAGAGGAAAACGGCCCCGAGCTGACCCTCACCATCGACGGAGAGAACAACGGCTCGGTCATCCGCGTCATGGCCATGAACGAGGCCGGGTTCGCCGAATCGGGTCTCGTGACCCTCGCCCTGGCCGAGGAACCGGCTCCCACCCCGGATCCGACCCCGGACCCCGCGCCCACCCCGGACCCGGCACCCACCCCGGACCCGACTCCCGACCCGGCACCCACCCCGGACCCGACTCCCGACCCGGCACCCGCGCCTGATCACACTGTCGGCACCTGGATGAACGACGGCGCCGGCTGGTGGTGGAAGATCACCTCGGGCGGCTACGCCAAGAACGAGACTCTCACGCTCGGTGGCAACGTCTACCGCTTCGACCAGAACGGCTACATGCTGACGGGCTGGGTGTACTGGGACGGCGCGTGGCGCTACCACAACGGGGCTGGCGCTCAGATGACCGGTTGGGTCAACCTCGGAGGATCCTGGTTCTACCTGACCCCCGAGACCGGTGCGATGGTCACCGGCTGGCAGATGGTGGGAGACAAGTGGTTCTGCTTCGCCTCTAACGGTGTCATGAAGACTGGTTGGCTCTACACGAGCGGTGCGTGGTACTACCTCGATCCGTCTGGCGCGATGCATACCGGTTGGCTCCAGATGGGCTCGCGCTGGTACTTCCTGAGCGACAGTGGAGCTATGACTATCGGATGGAAGCCGATGGGAAGCACCTGGTACTACTTCGATGCCTCGGGCCAGATGGCCACCGGCTGGCAGCAGATCGGCGGCGCCTGGTACTACTTCGGGACCGGAGGCGACATGTACACGGGTGGCCACTGGATTGGCTGGCGCTGGTACACCTTCGGGAGCGACGGCCGGTGGCTGGGGTGATACTCAGCTGAGAACCGGGAGATAGATAGCTCTCGTCACAACGCGGTGGGGGTGGATGTTCCAATTGGAACATCCACCCCCACCGTCATCTTCGCGGTCGCGACAGCTCAACCCTCGAGCGGTGCGATCCAGCGGATCTGCGTGCCGACACCGCCGTCGCCCGTGTCCGTGTCGAAGCTGCCGTTGTGCCGACGGGCGCGTTCGGCCATGTTGGCTAGCCCGGAGTTACGTGTCCGGCTCGGATCGATGCCGCGCCCATCATCGTAAATTGTGATGCGAACGCGCCCGGACTTTCCCTGCCCGGAGACGTCCACGCACACGGTCGCCGCAGTCGCGTGGGCGTGACGGGCAATGTTCGACAGGCCTTCGCGCACGATTGCGACGACGTCGTCGGAGAGGTCGGGGTCGACGCGTCCGTCGAACTCATCGATGACGACCAGCTCGTTGTCCAGGTCGGAGTTGATGGCGGTCCCGTCGAGGGTAATCACCAGAGACGGCGCAAAACCCAGGGCGGATCGGGTGAGCGAAGACTCGCGGCGAATGCGCTCAACGAGGCCGACTGCCTTGTCGCGTTCGCGCAGATTGTGCACGATCGTGCGAATCTGGCGGACCGCCTCGTCGATGGAGGCGAGGGACGAATCGATGAGCACCTCGACGGAGGCGGGATCTGCCTGGCCGGCTGCGACCTTCTGCTTGGCCGCGTCCAGGGCCATGCCGGTCGCGAAGAGCTGCTGGATGGCGAAGTCGTGCAGGTCGCGCCCGATGCGGTCACGCTCATCGAGCAGCGCTGCCACGTCCTGCGCGTGGCGAGCGGAGGCAAGCTCGAGGGCGAGCGTCGCCTGGGAGGCGAGAGACTCCGCGAGGGAGAGCTCCGAGGCGTCGAACTCCGGGGCACCGATCTGGCGCAGAAGGATGAGCACGCCGGAGGAGACCCCGCGCGAGCGCAGAGGGGCGTAGAGCGCGGAACCAAAGGCCGCCAGCTGCGGCACTCGCATCGTCTGAGCGCGCGACATGGAGTCGACGATCATACCGGTTCCCTCGTGCAGAACACTCATCGCGCGTCCCTCGGGCGGGAAGGTCAGGCCAAGCAGGGTGGAGGCGTTCTTGCCGTCGACGATTTCGGCAGCCCAGGTGTCGCCCACGGACTGCAGGACGATGATCGCGGTGTCAGCGTGGGAGACCTCGCGCACCGTCTTCGCAATGAGCTCGAGAGCTTCTTCTTCGTCCGCGCCCTCCAGCATCGTCGTTGTCAGGGACTGGGAGGCGCTAATCCATCGGGCGGTGCGCTTGGAATCCGCATAGAGGTTCGCGTTTTCGACGGCGATCCCGGCCGCGGGGGCCAGGGCTGCGACCACGGCCGCGTCCTCGTCCGTATAGCCGCCGGGCTTTCCCATCAGGTAGAGGCGCCCGTAGACCTGTTCGTGCACGAGGACGGAGACCCCGAGGAAGGGCGGGGTGGAGGCGGGCAGATCGATGTCGGGCGCGTCCTGCGGGGAGTTGACGAGGAGCGGTGTGTTGACGGGGATGACCGCCGGAAGTGACTCGGGCACGGGCGGGGCAGGGTAGGAGTCGTGGTGCTCCAGGCGCAGGGTGGTGGCGCCCCAGGTGTCGAGCACGCACATCGTAGCGTGCGGCGACGAGGTCAGCGCGCAGGCCTGATCAACGAAGTTCTGCAGTCCCGACTTCAGGTCGAGCGAACTCGTCAGGTCGAGAGCCGCTCGGAGAAGCGTGAAATCCGTGCGTTCGTGGCTCATTGTTCCTCCTGCTCGAGAGCCCACTGGTAGGCGGGCAGAGTACGTGTCACGTCCTCGTGCGTGCCCTGCGCGGCGACGCGTGCACAGCCGCCGGGCTCGGGGGCAGACAGGACGAGGACGTGGTCGGCCTGGTCGAGTGCGCTCAGTCGGTGCGTGACGACCAGGGTAGCGCGGTCAGCGGACGGAGTAAGAAGCGTTTCCATGAGGCGGTCCGCGGTGGCGGCGTCGAGGTGTTCGGATGCCTCGTCGATCGCCAGGATAGGAGCGGGAGCCGCAAGGGCGCGAGCCATGAGCAGGCGGCGGCGCTCGCCTCCCGACACCGTCGTTCCACCGGAGCCGATGACCGTGTCGATCCCGTCAGGCAGAGACTCGACCCACTGATCGAGGCCAGCTCGCGTCAGAAGGTCCGAGGCCTCGTCGCGGGTGAGCGATGCGCGGGCGACGCGCAGGTTCTCGTAGATGGTGGTCGCGAAGACGTGGGCGTCCTCGGCCGTCATCGTGATGTGGTCGGTGAGCTGGTCGCGGTTCGCTCCCCACGCGGGGACGCCGTTGATGAGAGCGGATCCAGACTTGGGCGGGATCACGCCCGTGAGCGTTGCCAGCAGCGTGGTCTTCCCGATGCCGGAGGCTCCCACGATGGCCAGGGAAGAACCGGGACGCAGCGTGAGCGAAATGCCGCTGGCCAGCGTCGGACCACCCGGCCAGCCGATGGACAGGTCGCGTGCCTCGATGACGGTGTGTCCTTCGGGAATGTCGTGCGGCTCAGGGGTTGCTTCATCCTCGAGAAGGGCACAGATGCGGGTCGCAGCCTGGGCGCTTCGCACCAACTGTGCAGCGGCGGGGGTTAGCTCGGCGACTCCCTCGAAAGACGACAGTGGGACAAGGACGATGACGGCGAGGAGTACCTGAGCGAGAGCGCCCGATGTGGTCTGTGGAATGCCGATCAGCAGAGCGCCGATGACGGCTGCGCCCATCGCGCACACGTCGAGGCCTCGAGCCAGCGCAGACAGACGCGCCGAGCGGGCCAGAGCGGCGGACAGGTGGCTCTCGGAGCGAGCGAGAGAGTGCTTCGCGTGGTCGAGAGTACCCGCCAGTGACAGCTCGGTGGCGCCCTCCAGCACCGCGAGTGTGGTGGCGGCAATGTCGGTGCGGGCCTGCGCCCCCTGCGATTCTGCGAGTCGAACCGATCGCGCGATCAGCGCGGGCGCCACGATGCCGGAGATAATGAGAGCACAGGCGAGAATTGCCCCAGCGGCGGGAGAAATGACGGTGACGACACCAACCGTTCCCACGCCCACGATGGCAGCGACGAGGGAGGGGAGCAGCGTCTTGACGACGACGTTTCCCACCTCGTCGACGTCTGAGCCGGCGCGTGTCATGAGGTCGCCGCGTCGCAGTGTTGTCAGCGTTGCCGTCGGGGCCTCGGACAGTCGATCGTAGAGGTTACCGCGCAGCGCGTCCATGCCCGCCAATGCGACCTTGTGCGAGGCGAGACGGGAGAGGTAGCGGGCAAGCGCGCGCGAGACGCCAAACAGTCGCACCGCGGTGGCGGCGACGGTCAGATACAGGACGGGAGGCTGCTGGGATGCGCGAGCAATCAGCCATGCGGCGGTGCCGCCGAGCGCGATGGCCGATCCGAGGGCCGTGACACCGAGGAGCAGCGAGAGAACAAACCCGGAGCGCGACACCTGGAGCATGGAGATACAGCGGCGCAGTGCGGCCGACTCAGTGCGGGTCAGGAAGAGGTTCATGCGTGTGCCTCCTCGTCGGCGGCGGAGCGGACGGCAATGACGGAGTCGGCGGCCTCCATCATGGCTGCGCGGTGGGCGATGACGATCACGGTGCGTCCCTCGCGGCGCATGTCATCGATAGCGCGTACGACGGTCTCCTCACTGAGGGCATCGAGGTGGGCGGTCGGTTCATCAAGAATGACGAGCTGGGAGTGGGCGGCGAGGGCGCGCGTGAGGGCCAGGCGCTGGCGCTGGCCAACGGACAGGCCAACACCGCCGGTGCCGATCGTGGTTTTCCACCCGTCGGGAGTGGTGGCCAGGACGGTGTCAAAGCCGGTAGCCGCTGCTGCAGTCTCGAGGTCCTCGAGGGGCAGACCACCCATGTTGTCCAGGATTGTGCCCGGCACGAGGGTGGGGGACTGGGGAACCCAGGAGATCTGATCACGCCAGGAGGTGGGATCAATGTCTGACAGCGCAATTCCCTCGTCGTTGGAGGCCGAGGCCGTCTGGCGCAGGATGATGCGACCCGCATCCGGGGTCATATCGGCCAGCAGGCAGGCGACGATTGTCGACTTTCCGGCACCCGAGGGGCCGGATAGCGCCGTCACGATGCCGGGAGCGATGATGCCCGAGGTCGGGGCGGGGGCCCAGGCGCCGCGCGCACGCACGCCGACACCGTCCAGCACGATCTGCGTGGAAGAGAGGTCGGGGCAGGTCGCAGCACCGGGGGAGTCGACCGACTCAGCCTCTTCGATGATGTCGAAGGCTGCGCGCGAGGCCGTGACGCCGTTTGCGGAGGCGTGGAACTGGGCGCCGACCTGACGCAGCGGCTCGAAGACTTCGGGTGCCAGCATGATGACTGCGAGGCCGTGGAACAGTGAGATGTTACCGAACACGAGGCGCATGCCGACCTCGACGGCGACAAGAGCCACCGACAGGGTCGTGAGGAATTCCAGGACGCCGCCCGAGAGGAAAGCGACACGCAGGGTTGCCATCGTGGCCTTCGTGTTCGCCGCTCCAAGAGCACGCAGGTGGGTGCGCGGGGCCTTTTCTCGTCCGAGGGCCCGCAACGTCGGCAGTCCAGACATGAGGTCGAGGAGCTGGGCGGTCAGGCGCTTCATCGACGCGAGTTTGTCCTCCGAGGCTGCCTGCGTGAAACGCCCGATGAGGATCATGAAAATCGGGATGAGCGGGATAACGAGGAGCGCGATGAGCGCCGACCAGAAGTCGAGGAGAAGAATGACGCCGAGCGCTGCCGGAGTCACGGTGCAGACGAGAACCAGCTGCGGCAGGAAAGAGACGAAGTAGGGGCGCAGATCCTCCAAGCCGGTCGACAGCAGCGTCGTCGTTTCAGCGCCGTTCGTCGCCCGCCAACGCGGGCCGAGAGCAATGCTTGCGTCGACGACGCGTCCGCGCAGCTCGGACACTGCTGCTGCCGCCGCACGCGTACTGACGGCCTCACGAGCAGCGACGACAAGTGCGCGACAGACAAAGACAGCCGCGATGCCACCGATGATAGGGAGGACGTCGCGCAGGGTTGCGCTGCCCGAGACGACGGGGGAGAGGGCCGCGGAAATGAGCAACGCTTGGGCGAGCACGAGCAATGCCGTGATCGTTCCCAGAAGGGCTGTCAATGCGATGGGCCCACGGGCTGAGCGGGCATAACGCAACAAACGAGGATCAAAGGGACGCACGTATCTATTGTGCCTGAAAAAGCCTCGTCATGGGCCAAAGGTCCCCGCCCTGAGCGCGCGGCGTAGACGAATGCGCCCGGCCCCTGCGTGAGGGACCGGGCGCATCTATCAGCGAGGAGGTCAGCCAGCGAGGAAGTTTTCGCCGACGCGAACCTTCTTGAGGAGCAGACCCGTCTGCGTCTTGACGTCCTCGGCACCCACGCGAGCGCGGAACATCCAGTAGGACCAGAAGACGTAGACCAGGACGATCGGCAGCAGGCAGACCGTGACGATCGTCATGACGGTCAGCGTGGAGGTCGTCGACGAGGCCTGATCAATCGTCAGCGAGTACGCCGGGTTGATCGAGGACTTCTGGACGGCGGGGGCCATCGAGGAGAAGACCCACGCGACAGCGCCGGCGATTGCGACGGAGGAGGCCACGAAGGACCAGCCCTCACGACGCAGCGACGCCTGAGACAGAGCGGTCGAGGCGATGATTGCGAGCGCGGCGACCACGAGCGGGATCCACGCCAGAACGTTCGTCGTGTAGACGAACTGGCCCCAGATCAGCCACGCGGCGGCCAGGACGGTCGCGGCGATCGTCGCAGGAGCGGCAATCGCGTTGGCGCGGTCGCGCACCTCGCCCGTCGTCTTGAGCGCCAGGAACTGAGCGCCGTGAGCCAGGCACACGGCCATGACAGCCAGGCCACCCAGGATCGTGTAGGGGGTCAGCAGCGAGAAGAAACCGCCGGTCAGCTGGTGGGTCGCGCCCGCGAGGGACTGATCCACCAGAGTCGGGTCGATGACGGTGCCGGTAGCAACGTCGACGACCTCGATCTTCATGCCCTGCACGAAGTTAGCGAAGGCAACGCCGAGCAGGATCGGAACGAGCCACGCGCTGATCGTGTGCGCCCAGTCCCACGCGTGACGCCACTGTTCGGTGGCGACCTTGGAACGCCACTCGAGGGCCATGACGCGGATGATCAGGCAGACGAGAATCAGGAAGAGGGCGAGGTACATGCCCGAGAACATGGTCGCGTACCACTCGGGGAACGCAGCGAAGGTGGCGCCACCGGCGGTGAGCAGCCAGACCTCGTTACCGTCCCAGTGGGGGCCGATCGTGCGCACGGTCTGGGTGCGCTCACGGTCGCCCTTGGCGACGAAGGGGAGGAGCATGCCGACACCGAAGTCGAAGCCCTCGAGAATCAGGTAGACCGTCCACAGAACGGCGATGAGAACGAACCACAGGATAGACAGAGTCATGATCGGTGTTCCTCTCAGTAGCCGAAGGACAGGTCGGTCGGAGCCTCGTCCTCGGCCTTGTCGGCCTTGGTCGAGTGGATGCCCTCGACGGCGTAGCGCTTCATGAGGATGTACCACATGACGCCGAGGACGCCGTACAGCAGGGTGAACAGGATGAGCGAGGTGAGCATCTGGCCAGCGGGAACGTTGGGGGAGATGCCCATGTCGGTCATCATGTTGACGGAGCCGAGGTCAGAGCCCATCGACAGGGCCTGCAGGTTCGGGACGACAACCCACGGCTGACGACCCATCTCGGTGAAGATCCAGCCGAAGGAAGCGGCTGCGAAGGGCAGGGGGAGGTTGACCAGGGCGAGGACGCTCAGCCACTTGTTGGACGAGGTACGACCGCCGCGGGTGGCCCACAGGCCCCATGCCGCCAGCAGGAAGGCCAGCATGCCCAGGCCGATCATGAAGCGGAACGACCAGAAGGCGACCATCTGCGGAGGACGGAAGTCGTACTGCGAGGCGTCGCCGTACTTGGCGGTGAAGTTCGGATCGGAGTTGAGCAGTTCCACCATGCGCTCCTGAACGTCCGCGACACCCTCAGAGGTGGCGGTGAAGGAGTTGTGCGACATGAAGGAGGCAACGCCGGGAACCTTGATGAACTGCGTGGGCTGTGCGCCGTCGTCACCGAGGGGGCAGGAGCCGAACTGGGCGATCGTGAAGGCCGCGCCCTCGGTGTCCACACAGATGCCTTCGGCAGCGGCCATCTTCATGGGCTGAACCTCGACCATCTCCTGGCCCTGAATGTGGCCGGAGGCGGCGGTGCCGAGGCCGCCGATGAGGACGGCGGTCAGGCCGAAGCGGGCGATCGGGCGCCAGATGTCACGCGACTGAGCCATGGCCTCGTCGGAACCCTCGCGGGCGGTGCGCACCATCCACCAGATGGAGATGCCGGCAACGAAGGAGCCGGCGACCAGCCAGGCGGAGGTGATGACGTGTGCGTATTCGCTCAGGTACACGCCGGAGGTGATGAGCTCCATGAAGCCGCTGACGCCGTCGAGCTCGGCGCGGCCGGTCTCGGGGTTGAAGCGAGCGCCCACGGGGTGCTGCATCCACGCGTTGGCCGCGAGGATCCAGGCCGCGGAGAACATGGTGCCCAGGGCGACACACCAGATCGTCAGCAGGTGCATGCCCTTGGAGAGGCGGCCCCAGCCGAAGATCCACAGGCCCAGGAAGGTGGACTCGAGGAAGAAGGCGAGGAGGGCCTCAACGGCCAGGGGAGCGCCGAAGATGTCACCGACGAAACGGGAGTATTCGGACCAGTTCATGCCGAACTGGAACTCCTGCACGATACCGGTGGCGACACCGAGCGCGAAGTTGATGAGGAGGAGCTTGCCAAAGAAGCGGGTTGCTTGCAGCCAGTATTCCTTGCCGGTGCGGTGCCACGCGGTCTGCATGATGGCAACCAGCAGGGACAGGCCGATCGTCAGCGGCACGAGGACGAAGTGGTAGACGGTGGTAACACCGAACTGCCATCGTCCGACGGTGACCGCGTCAAGCGCTGTCTGCGCGAGGGTCATGATGGGACCTTCTCGTGTTGGGATTGGGGTCGATTGTCCCGTGTCCAAAGTCCGTGGGACCTATGTCACGGGTTGGTATTAATGTAGCCCAAAAGTGAGATGCTCAGTGGTTGAAATGCCGGTTCTGAGGCGCTTTTGTGACATATGTGTCCGATTATTTTTTACGGGTTTATCCAATAGATTTTTGCTGGTCTCGCGTTGTTCTGATCACCCTGTCGTCGATGGATCGTTGTGTTGTGCGACAATAGGGGGTGAATGGATGTCACGGGAGTGCCCCCGTGACGAGAGCCGAGCGATGACGTCTTCATGAGCCGCCGGCAGCTGCGCAACTGCGCTCCACTAGGTTTCCGCCCCTTGCGGGCGATGAAAAAGGGTGCGTCCAGGCACGGGGTGCGCGCCCACCATTGGAGAATCGTGACAACCGAATCGACCCCCGTGGCGCCCGCCGCCTCGCTGCTGTTCCAGGCCCCCGTTTTCCAGGCTGCCCCCGAGGTTGCCCCTGCGGCTATCGTTGAGGACCAGCCTGAACCCAAGCGTCGTCGCAAGTCTGCCACCGTAGAAGAAGATGCTCCTCGAGAGGAAGCGGCTCCCAAGCGTCGCCGTCGCTCCAAGAAGGCTGCGGACGAGGCTGAGGCTGCGGATATCTCTGAGGTGCCCGCCGCCGAGGAACAGGCTGAGGAAGCTCCCGCCGAGCCTAAGACCCGTCGCCGCCGTCGCTCCAAGAAAGCGGAGGAAGCCTCGACCCCCGCTGAGGATGGCGCAAACAAGGAGAGCGCTTCCGCCGACGAATCGGACTCCTCGGATGACGAGGAGTCCTCTACCCGTCGTCGTCGCCGTCGTCGCGCCCGTTCGTCCTCCTCGTCCTCGGATGAGGGGGGAGACCCCGCCGACCAGGTGCAGGCCCTGAAGGGCTCCACGCGCCTCGAGGCAAAGAAGATGCGCCGCCGCGAAGGACGGCGTGAGGGACGTCGCCGTCACACGATCTCCGAGTCTGAGTTCCTCGCGCGCCGCGAGTCGGTCGAGCGCACGATGGTCATCCGCGACCAGGACGGCCTCGACCAGATCGCGATCCTCGAAGACGGCCTGCTCGTCGAGCACTACGTCGCGCGCCGTACGCAGTCCTCGATGGTCGGCAATATCTACCTGGGCCGCGTCCAAAACGTCCTTCCTTCGATGGAAGCGGCGTTCGTCGACGTGGGTCGTGGCCGCAACGCCGTCCTGTACGCCGGTGAGGTCAATTGGGACGCCGTCGGTATGGAGGGCAAGCCTCGTCGTATCGAGGCCGCTCTCAAGTCCGGTGACCCCGTCCTCGTTCAGGTGACGAAGGATCCGATTGGACACAAGGGTGCGCGTCTGACGTCGCAGATTACCCTGGCTGGCCGTTACCTGGTCTTGATCCCCGGCGGATCCATGATGGGTATTTCCCGCAAGCTCCCGGACAAGGAGCGCGCTCGCCTGAAGAAGATCCTCAAGGCCGTCGTGCCGTCGGGTTCGGGTGTCATCGTTCGTACTGCGGCGGAAGGCGCGACGGAGGAGCAGATCCGCGATGATGTCGCTCGCCTGACCCGTCAGTGGGAGGATATCGAGAAGAAGCGCACCAACACGAAGAGCGCCCCGACGCTGCTGCGCGGGGAGCCTGAGCTGGCCGTGCGCGTCGTGCGCGACATCTTCAACGAGGACTTCTCGAAGCTCGTCATCGAGGGTCGCGACACCTACGCGACCGTCAAGGAATACGTGGATGAGCTGAGCCCCGAGCTCTCCGATCGCGTCGAACAGTGGGTGGGCACGGAGGATGT
Organism: Schaalia odontolytica; assembly: GCF_002847525.1. GTDB lineage: Bacteria > Actinomycetota > Actinomycetes > Actinomycetales > Actinomycetaceae > Pauljensenia > Pauljensenia odontolytica_B. The sequence continues at coordinate 121,351 of NZ_PKKM01000006.1, forward strand.
TTTCCACGCGCACCGCATCGACGAGCAGCTCGCCAAGGGCATGGACCGTAAGGTGTGGCTGCCCTCGGGCGGCACCCTGATCATCGATCGCACCGAGGCAATGACCGTTATCGACGTCAATACCGGCAAGTTCATCGGCGCCGGCGGCACGCTCGAGGAGACGGTGACCCGTAATAACCTCGAAGCTGCCGAAGAGATCGTCCGTCAGCTGCGCCTGCGCGACATTGGTGGCATCGTCATCATTGACTTCGTGGACATGGTCCTCGAATCCAACCGTGACCTCGTGCTGCGGCGCCTGGTGGAATGCCTGGGACGTGACCGTACGCGCCACCAGGTTACCGAGATTACGTCTCTGGGCCTCGTGCAGATGACCCGTAAGCGCGTGGGTGAGGGCCTGGTCGAGGCCTTCTCCTCCCCGTGTGAGGCCTGCGAGGGTCGCGGCTTCATCGTCCATCAGCATCCGGTGGAGACCTCCGGAGCTGAGCAGTCTTCGAAGGGTGCGAAGGGGTCGAAGAAGCAGCAGAAGAAGGCCGAGCCTCGTCGTATCGAGGACAATGCCGACCATGAGCGCGCCAAGGAAGCCCTGAGCGCCATCGCCGCTGCGTCGACTCGTAAGGAAGAGGAGAGTGCGGCTGAGGAGCCTACTCCCACGAAGAAGCGTCGGACGCGCGCTGTGTCGACCGAGGTGAAGGAACCCGAGGCCTCGGCCGTCGAGCAGGTTGAAGCGCCCGAGGCCCCCGCTGAGGAAGGCGTGACCAAGCGTCCTCGTCGTCGCCGCCGCGTCGCCGAGTCTGCTCCGCTGCCCGAACTGCCCGTACACATCGACCTGCCCGAGCCGGTCGATCACTCGGACGAGCCTGCGGCCCCCGCCAAGGATGCCTCCGAGATTCAGCTGCCCGAGCATCGCGAGAAGGCTCCGGCCACCCGTCGCCGCGCATCCCGCACGGCTGCCACGGCCTCGTCCGAGGAGCCGGCCGAGGCGCCCGCACCGAAGAAGACCCGTCGCCGCGCCACCGCGCAGACGGCTGTTCCCGAGGTGCAGGCAGACGAGGCTCCCGCCACCGCGCCGCTGAACGCTCCGGCCGTGGAGGAGGCTCCCGCCCAGGCGCCCGCCGCGCCGCGCAAGACTCGCAAGCGCCGTGCCGCCGTCTCGACCGGCATTGTCGAGCCCGACGCGGCTCCCGCCCCCGTCGTCATCGACTTGCCCGCGCGCGCTGAGGTGAGCGCCCCGGCGGTGCCGACCAAGTCGACTGATGACATTGCGCTTCCCGAGGCGAGCGATCAGCCGCGCGTCAAGCGTCGTCGTCGCGCCGTATCGACCGGCATCGTTGACGCCGGTTAATGCTCCAGGCGCCGGGGGAGGGGCGATCATCCCTCCCCCGAGCGCAGGGTGTGGAATCGCACAGCACTTCACACCCACCCGTGACCGTGCCGGCTTGCAATCCGGCGTGCGAATCGGCTAAATTTGATCGTCGGCGCAACAAGCGCCAACGGAATCATGACAATGAGACAAGTCCTCGGCAGTTTCGAGGCGCGATTCCGGTTACGAATACGAGAAGAGATGAGCTCCAACGTGGTCTACGCGATCGTCAAGGCTGGCGGCCGGCAGGAAAAGGTGTCCGTCGGTGACGTCGTCGTCGTCGACAAGCTGGCAGAAGAAATCGGTTCGAGCATCGAGCTCCAGCCGCTGATGCTGGTGGATGGCGACGCCATCACCGTTGACGCAGCCAAGCTGGGCAAGGTTTCCGTCAAGGCTGAGGTTGTTGACTCGGCCAAGGGCCCCAAGATTTCCATCATTAAGTACAAGAACAAGTCGGGCTACCGCAAGCGCCAGGGACACCGTCAGAAGATGTCGGTCGTCAAGATCACCGAGATCGCCTGAACCCGACGTTCCCACGAGCAGAAAGTAGCAACTGATGGCACATAAGAAGGGCCTTGGTTCCTCCCGTAACGGTCGCGACTCGAACGCGCAGCGCCTCGGCGTGAAGCGCTACGGCGGCCAGCTGGTCAACGCTGGTGAGATCCTCGTTCGTCAGCGCGGCACCCACTTCCACCCTGGCGACGGCGTTGGCCGTGGCAAGGATGACACCCTGTTCGCCCTGCGCGCCGGTGCGGTTGAGTTCGGCCGCAAGCGCGATCGCAAGGTCGTCAGCGTTTCGCCGGTCTCTGCCTGAGACCGCGCGCATAAAGGGCGTCCGGCGTTGCCGGGCGCCCTTTTCAACATTCATTTTCAGTCGTCAGGAGCAATAGTGGCAGACTTCGTGGATCGCGTGACTCTGCACGCGATGGGTGGCAACGGCGGTAACGGCGTTGCCTCGATTAAGCGTGAAAAGTTTAAGCCGCTGGCCGGCCCTGACGGCGGTGACGGCGGTAATGGCGGCTCGGTCATCCTAGAGGTGAGCGAGCAGGAGACCACGCTGCTGAACTACCACCGCAGCCCGCACCGCCGTGCGGATAACGGTACGCCCGGCATGGGTGACTTCCGCCAGGGAAAGACCGGCGCAGACATCATCTTGCCGGTTCCCGAGGGCACGGTCGTCAAGTCTATGTCGGGCGAGCTGCTCGCCGACCTGACGGGTGCGGGTGCCCGCTACGTGGTCGCCGAGGGCGGCCGCGGCGGCCTGGGCAACGCTGCGCTGGCATCGAAGGCTCGTAAGGCCCCCGGCTTCGCCCTGCTGGGCGAGCCCGGCGAGGAGCGCGACGTCATCCTTGAGCTGAAGTCCGTTGCGGACGTGGCTCTCGTCGGCTTCCCGTCGGCGGGTAAGTCATCGCTGATTGCGGCCCTGAGCTCGGCGCGCCCGAAGATTGCCGACTACCCCTTCACGACGCTGGTCCCGAACCTGGGCGTGGTGTCGGCCGGCGATACGCGCTACACGGTAGCCGACGTCCCCGGCCTGATCCCCGGTGCCTCTCAGGGCCGAGGCCTCGGCCTCGACTTCCTGCGCCACATTGAGCGTTGCGCCGTCATCGTGCACGTGCTCGACACCGCCGCCTTCGAGACCGATCGTGAGCCGGTTGAGGACCTGCGCATCATCGAGGCAGAGCTGGAGGCTTACCAGGGTGACCTGACGCAGGTCGAGGGCTACGTGCCGATCATGGAGCGCCCCCGCGTCATCGTTTTGAACAAGATCGACATCCCGGACGGGCGTGATCTCGCCGAGATTACGCGCCCGGACCTGGAGTCTTTCGGCTGGCCCGTCCTCGAGGTGTCCGCCGTGTCCCACGAGGGCCTCAAGGAGCTGTCCTTTGCTCTGGCCGCGATCGTTGAGGAGGAACGCGCGAAGCGTCCCGCCCTCGAGGCCGCCCGCCCCGTCATCCGTCCGAAGGCCGTCGGGCGTAGCGTGGAGATCACGGTGCGCAAGACCCGTAAGGATGGCGAAGAGGTCTTCCAGGTGCGCGGCGACAAGCCGGAGCGCTGGGTGCGTCAGACCGACTTCGCGAATGACGAGGCCGTGGGCTACCTTGCGGATCGCCTGAACGCCGCGGGCGTCGAGGACGAGCTGATGAAGGCCGGCGCGGTCGCCGGCGACACCGTCGTGATCGGCGACCTGGACGGAGGCGTCGTCTTCGATTGGGAGCCGACCCTCACAACCGGACCGGAGCTGCTGGGTTCGCGCGGCACCGACCTGCGCCTGGATCAGAACGCGCGTCCGAGCCGTAAGGAGCGCCGCGAGGTGTACCACCAGGTCATGGATGCCAAGACCGCTGCCCGTGACGAGCTATGGACGGAGCGCCAGGCCGGGCACTGGACCGACGCGTCGGATCAGTCATGAGCGGAGTGTCCGCGGCTTCTCGCATCGTCGTTAAGATCGGCTCGTCGTCGCTCACGCGCGAGGACGGCGGCCTGGATCTGAATCGTATCGACTCGGTCGCGCGCCTCGTGGCGCGTTGGCGCGGGGCGGACCGCGAGGTCGTCATCGTGTCGTCGGGCGCGGTCGCGGCGGGCCTTGATCCGCTCGGCTTTACCTCCAAGCCGAAGGACCTGCCGAGTGTGCAGGCCGCCGCCGCGATGGGGCAGGGGCTCCTGATGGCACGGTGGACAGCCGCCTTCCAGGCGCACCACCTGGATGCCGCTCAGGTGCTGCTGACGACCGACGATGTCATGCGCCGCGACCACTACACGAACGTGCGCGCGTCGCTGACGCGACTCCTCGGGCTCGGTGTTGTCCCGATTCTCAACGAAAATGACGCGGTGACCACCCGCGAGCTGCGTTTTGGCGATAACGATCGTCTTGCCGCGCTCATTGCCCAGATGATCAAGGCCGACGCCCTCGTGCTGCTGACGGACGTCGACGGCCTCTACACGGCTCCTCCGGACCACCCGGGCTCGAAGCTGATCGAACGTGTCGAGAGCGCGGACGACCTCATGAGCGTGCTCGTGACGGGTGCGGGCTCGCGCGTGGGCACGGGCGGCATGGCAACGAAGGTGCAGGCCGCGATGCTGGCGACCACCAGCGGCATCGGCGTGCAGCTCGCCTGCGCCGATGCTCTGGAGTCGGTGCTCGCGGGCAAGAAGGTTGGCACGTGGTTCGAGCCTTCCCAGGAGCGTCCGGCCTCGCGCCGCCTGTGGATTGCCCACGTGGCACCGTCACGCGGCGAGATCATCGTTGACGAGGGTGCTGCGCACGCGATCACGGTCGGCAAGAAGTCTTTGCTGGTGGCCGGCGTGCGCTCGGTGCTCGGTCACTTCGAGGCGGGCGATGTCGTGGATGTTGCCTCGCCGACGGGTCTTGTCGCTCGTGGAGTCTCTGGATACGACTCCGACACGCTGGCCGAGATTGCCGGTTCGGGTACTGCCGAGCTGGCAGCAGCCGGACACGAGCATCCCAGGCCCGCGATTCACCGCGATGACCTGGCGGTGTTGGGCGACGTATTTTCTGCGCTGAGCGCTGACTGACGCGGCTTGAGGTGCTGACGTGTGTCATCATGGCCACGTGAATACTGCTGCAGATATTTCCCAGGTGACGGATGCCGCCCGCACGGCTGCTCGCGCTCTCGCGAATGCGACCACGCAGGCGAAGAATCGCGGTCTTGAGGCGATTGCCGCTGCGCTGGTGGAGCGCAGTGACCAGATCCTGGCCGCTAATGCTGAAGATGTCGCCCGCGGTCGCGCGGAGCAGATGAGCGAGGGCCTGCTGGATCGCCTCGCTCTGACCTCCGGTCGTATTCGTGGAATCGCCGAGGCCGTCCGCGAGATCGCGGGTCTGCCCGACCCGATCGGTCAGGTCGTTCGCGGAATGCGCACCGACATCGGCCTGCGCGTCACGCAGGAGCGAGTGCCTCTGGGCGTCATTGGCATCATTTACGAGGCCCGTCCGAACGTGACGATTGATGCCGCGACACTGGCGATTAAGGCCGGCAACGCGGTCGTGCTGCGCGGCGGAAGCGCCGCGCAGTCCTCGAATCGCGTTCTCATTGAGGTCTGTCGCGATGCGCTGACCTCTGTTGGCTTGCCTGCTGATGCGATTACCACTGTGGATCCGTGGGGCCGCGCGGGCGCGCGTGCGATGATGCGTGCACGCGGTGCGATTGACGCGCTGATTCCGCGAGGGGGAGCGGGGCTCATTAACGCTGTCGTCGAGGAGTCGCGTGTTCCGGTCATCGAGACCGGCACCGGGAACTGCCACGTGTACGTGGATGCCTCCGCCGACCTGGAGGCAGCCGAGGCCATCATCATGAACGCCAAGACGCAGCGCGTGGGCGTGTGCAACGCGGCGGAGACACTCCTGGTTCACGCCGACATCGCTCAGCGTTTCCTCGTCGCTGCCGTTACTCGCCTAACGACTGCGGGCGTGACGATTCACGCTGACGAGGCCACACGGGCCATCGTCGATGGCCAGCCGTCGATTGACGCGGACATGATTGTTGACGCCACCGAGGTCGACTGGGAGACCGAATACCTGTCGATGGACCTGGCGGTGCGCGTCGTCACCGATGTTGACGAGGCGATTGAGCACATCCGTCGCTATTCCTCGGGCCACACCGAGGGAATCGTTGCCTCCGACGTCGCCGCCGTGCGTGCGTTCCGTTCGGGCGTTGACGCGGCTGCGATTGCTGTGAACGCGTCGACGCGCTTTACGGACGGCGGACAGCTGGGCCTGGGCGCCGAGGTTGGTATCTCGACCCAGAAGCTGCACGCGCGCGGACCCATGGGCCTGACCGAGTTGACCACGACCACGTGGATCTACGAGGGAGAAGGAACGATCCGCCCGTGAGCGCGCAGGATAACCACACGGCGCAGGCCTCCGACGAGGCCTCGATCGAAAAGACCACCGAGGCCACAGCAGGGGCCACCGCAGCCCCGGCCTCGCCCCAGCATCCCCCGCGCGCGCTGCGTCGGCGCCGCGCGATCGGCATCATGGGCGGCACCTTTGATCCGATCCACCACGGTCACCTCGTTGCGGCCTCGGAGGTCATGGACGTCTTCGGCCTTGACCAGGTCGTGTTCGTTCCGGCCGCGATGCAGCCCTTCAAGGCGGGTCGACGCGTGACCTCGGCCGAGCATCGCTACCTGATGACGGTTATCGCTACCGCATCGAATCCGCGTTTCGCCGTGTCGCGCGTCGATATTGACCGCGGTGGAACGACCTACACGATCGATACGCTGGCGGACCTGTCTCGCGAATACCCGGACTCGGATTTCTACTTCATCACGGGTGCCGATGCACTGGCGCAGATCGCGCAGTGGAAGGACGCCGATAAGCTCTTTGAGCAGGCGCACTTCATCGGCGTGACGCGCCCCGGGCACAACCTGTCGGATCCCGGCCTGCCGCACGAGTCCGTGTCGCTGCTGGAGGTCCCCGCCATGGCGATCTCGTCGACGGACTGCCGTACGCGCGTCGAAGAGGGAAAGCCGGTGTGGTACCTGGTGCCCGACGGCGTCGTCCAATACATCAACAAATACGGCCTGTACCGGTCCTAACCCAAGGAGAAACGTGAGCCTTCCCGACGCTACCGCAGAACTGGCGAGCCTGGTTGCTCGCGCCGCGCACGACCGCGGCGGCATCAACCCGGTGCTTGTCGACGTGACCAGCAAGCTCGCCCTGGCGGATGCCTTCGTGGTTGTTTCGGCGCCGACGGACCGTCAGGTGCGCGCCATCGCCGAGGACATCATGGATCGTATCTGGGCCGAGCATCAGCGCCGCCCCGCCCACATCGAGGGGCGTGCGGAGGGCACGTGGGTGCTCCTGGACTACTCGGATCTGCTCGTCCATGTCCTGTCCGAGGACGAGCGCGAGTACTACGCTCTCGAGCGCCTGTGGGGCGACTGCCCGGCCGTGCCGATCGACGTTGACACTGACGAGGCTCGTGCCGCTGCCGCGGAGCGTGCGGCTGCACACGGTGCGGAGGCCGCGCAGTGAGTGCTTCGCGAATCGTCCTGATGCGCCACGGGCAGACGGACTTCAACCTGGCGCGGCGCTTCCAAGGGCGCATCGATAAGCCCCTGAACGAGGCCGGACGATCCCAGGCAGCGGGCGCCGCCGGTGTGCTGGTGAGCCGCCTGTGCGAGCCGAGCGCCGAGGTTGGCATGATTGCCGCCGAAGATGGGCGCAGCTACGACGACGGGGGAGTGCGTATCGTGAGCTCGCCCCTGGGGCGTGCGGTCGATACCGCGACAATCGTCGCCCGTGTGTTCGATATCGCGGGCTACCCCTGCGAAGGGCCGGAGCTCGATGAACGGCTCACGGAGCGCTATTACGGAAGCTTCGAGGGTAAGACCTACGAGGAGATCGCCAGCGAGCAGCCCGAGGCCTATGCCCAGTACCGCGCGCAGGGGGAGTGTGACCTCGCCGAGGTGGAACGCTCCGAGGTGGTGGGTGCGCGCGTGCGCGATGCTGTCTTGGAGGCCGCGCGGGTGTGCCGCGATGATCAGTCGCTGATCGTGGTCTCGCACGGCTCCGCGATCGCGCGTGGCATCGTGTCGCTGCTGGGCCTGGATCCGGCGGTCTTCAACGGACTGCGAGGCGTGGACAACTGCCACTGGTCGGAACTCGTGCCCGTAGGGATGTCGACCTCCAAGAGCGCAGCTGTGACCGGGTGGAGGCTTGCCTCGCACAATATTGGCTCGCGTGAGGACATCCTCGGAGCATGACGACGCTCGGGCCCCTCGTTGCCGCAGATTACCAAGGTTTTTATCAGTTGTGACGAGGGGCACTGCATTGGATTTGCGCAATTGTCCGAGTGTTCGCTATTATTTATCAGGTCGCCAGGGCGACGAACTAAATAACGGGGCTATGGCGCAGTTGGTAGCGCGCTTCCATGGCATGGAAGAGGTCGGGGGTTCGAATCCCCCTAGCTCCACAGAAAATTTCGACATCCGGTTTCGGATGTCGATTTTTTTATTGCTTGAGCAGTGGTCGTGCTTGTGGTTGCAGCTTGGTCAGTTGTTTTATCTGAAATATAACGTTTTGGTATCGGCATGTGGGATGTTCAAAATCTGTCAAACCTAAAAAGCGTTGCAAAATGGTGTATTTGCCTGTAATGATTTACTCAAAAAACCTTGAAAAACAGCGTACCGCATGGAAAGATTTATCTGTATTTGTCTCATAGTGATAGGCCGGTTGCCAATGTCGTTCCAGCTCACTCGCACCCATACCTCGGTGGTTCTCGCCGCCACGACAATAGCAGCATCCCTCGTTGTTATCCCCACCCTCGCTGAGGGGACGGCGACGTCCGAGGATGCGTTCTGCAACTCTCTGTCCGGTGCGGAAGGCCGCATTACCGCGGAATATAACCCTCTGCTTGCCAGCTACGCTGCTGCAGCGGCAGGCAGCTCCTCTGTTTCCGCCGCCGATCCTGCGCGCGAGGCTGAGCTTCGTGCAGCTCTGGCTGATGCTCAGGCGGCCCTCGAGGCCGCTCAGCAGGCGGCGCTCCAGTCCACTCCCTCGGCTGGCGATGCCGCTGCCGCAACGTCGGCCACGACCGATCGCGGCCTCGACTGGGTTGACTGGTCTCAGGTCGACGATGCCACCCAGGCGCGCATCATTGAAGCGCTCATCGTTCAGAAGATGAATGCTTACCGTGCGAACGCTGGCCTGCCTGAGCTGGTTGTTTCTGACACTGTGACCACGGATGCGCGCGCGTGGAGCCAGCATATGTCCGACACGGACAATTTCAATCATGACCCCGACTATAAGTACTTCGGTGCGGGCAAGCTCGACGGTGGTGATACGTCCTACGCGGGCGAGAACATTGCCTACAATCACCGTGAGAACTTCGGGGACAAGTGGGGCGCCTACGGCACCACCAAGAACCCGATGCAGGCTGCGGACGCACTCTTCGATCAGTGGAAGAACTCCTCGGGCCATGACAAGAACATGCTCGCTCAGAACAATGTCGTGGGCGTGGGCGTGCACATTGCCAAGCACGGACAGTTCACCCGCATCTACGGCACGCAGAAGTTCTATGCGATCACCGGCGGCTCGCCTAACGTCTCCCGCTTCCACACCACGGGCGACACCGCCTCCGCCTACGGTTTCAACGGTGGCGCTTTCAATGCTGACAACACGAACTACGTCTCCGGTCTGGCTGGTGGCGGCGATGCGCAGCGTGCCCACTCCTGGCAGAACAAGGTGGGCTCGCTTCCCGGTGTCGCCCTCCCTGTCGACGTGTCGAGCCTTCCTGCCAAGGCTGGATCTGCTGCTCCCTCGACTTCGACGCCCGCTCCCGCTGAGACCACCGCTGATGCCGATAAGCAGCAGGCGGTAATCGACGCTCAGGCCTCCGTGAACGAGGCCCAGGGTGCGCTCGACGCCTACCTCGCTTCCATGGCTGATGAGAAGCCGTCAGTGAGCCTCGCCGACATTGATGCGGAGCTTGATCGCGTCGCTGACTCCATCGCCGCCCAGACCTCCGTCCGTCCTGAAAAGGATGGTGGCGTGACTCTGAAGGCTGGCGGCCAGGCGGGCCGTTACCTGACCGCCGCTGAGTATCGCGAGGCTCTGACGCGCTGCACGACGCTGTCCGTCGATGCCTCGGATCGCCCTGTAAACCCGTCGATCGGTGAGGGCGGGCAGACGCCTGCCCCCGGTATCGAGGCTCCGGCCCCGCAGGATCCGGCCACCCAGGCTCCCGCCCCGCAGGATCCGGCCACCCAGGCTCCCACCCCGCAGGACCCCGCCACCCAGGCTCCCGCCCCGCAGAACCCTGTGACCCAGGTTCCGGCCCCGCAGAACCCTGTGACCCAGGTTCCGGCCCCGCAGAACCCGAGCACTCCGGCTCCCGCGCCTTCGAATCCCTCCGTTGATGGCGGGCAGACGCCTGCCCCCGGAGCTGATGCTCCCGCCCCGCAGGATCCTGCCACCCAGGCTCCTGCCCCGCAGAACCCTGTGACCCAGGATCCTGCTACCCAGGTTCCCTCTGTTCAGGTTCCGGTGACGCCGGCTGCTTCTGGTCCCGCGCATCCTGATGCTCCGGCCTCGACCCCGGCCGAGACGCGTCGTGACACGCTGGCTGCCACCGGTGCCTCGGGCGTGTGGGTTGGCGTTGGTGCGGTCGCCGTCCTCGTTGCCGGTATCGGTGCGGTCGTCGCATCGCGTCGAGCCAAGCGCTGACGCAACGCTCTTCAGCCTCGGCTTCATCCTTCATTGAACTGCCTCCCGTTTCTTGGAGATCTCCAAGAAACGGGAGGCTTTTCGTACCTGTGGATCTGTGTCTGAAGCATGATCGTTTACTGGGGGAGTGGACCGGGCGGTTTTTCGGGCGGGCATGAGGATTGCCTGCATGGTGGCCTGTTGCTCAGTGGCGGTACACCCGATCAGGAAGATTGAACCCCTTCTGATCGGGTTGAATCCTCCCCAACAGGTTGAAGCTCCCTGTTGGCTGCTGGCCATTCTGTTCCAGCGTGTTGTCGGGGGAGCAAGCGAAGGGGGCGTGGCCACATGGCCACGCCCCCTGGCGTCTACGAGGAACGGATCAGTCCGCGTCCACCGCCTGGTTGGCGATCTGGCGCTCACACACGTCGATGAGCTCGCGGATGATGCGGATCGTGCCGGCGGAGGCATCCGAGTGAGCCTCGATCCAGGCCTTGCCGGAGGCGACCACGTCGACCTCGGGGGCGTAGCCCGCCAGCGCGTTCGGGAAGAGCAGCGTCGTGAGATCCTCGGCGGTGTGGAAGGTGAAGGTCTCCCAGATGCCCGCCAGGGCCTCGAAGTACTCGCCCACGTAGCGGGCGTATGCCGACGGGTTGGTGCGCGCCTGCGCCCAGAAGCCCGAGATCATTGCCCAGCGGGTGTCGTTGGGGATCGAGGTGTCGGTGAGGACCTTGTCCCACACGTCGGCCTTGATCCACTCGCCCTCGCGGGCCGCACGAGCGGCGGCCGCGTTCTGGTGGCCGGTCATCGTGTCGTCAGTAGCCTCCAGGGCTGCGATGTCCTCCTCGGTGGCGGCGCCTCCGCGCACCAGGGCGATCAGCAGGTCCCACTTGAGGTCGACGTCGAGATCCAGGCCGTCCAGGGTCTGGGTGCCGTCGTAGAGGGCGCGGATGGCCTCGAACTGCTCGGGGCTGGTCGCGTTGCGGGCCGCGGCGGCGACGAGCATGCGCTGCGCGTCGGAGCCGGAGGCGGCAGTGCGAGCCAGGAGGAGCAGGCGACGGCCCGTGTCCTCTGCGGCGTCGGCGCGGTACTTCGGTGCCACGAAGGTGCGCACGGCCTCGTCGATGTGACGCAGGGTGAGCGTCAGGAGGCTCATGTTGTCCTCGACGGGAACGGCGCGCAGGGCCAGGTTCAGGTAGTCGCGTGCCGGCATCTCGCCGTCGCGGGTCATGTCCCACGCGGAGGCCATGACGACGCCGCGGGTCAGCGAATCCGTGAACTTGGTGATGTTGGTGATCGCGAAGGCCAGGGACTGCTCGTCGAGGCGGACCTTGGCGTAGCCGAGGTCTCCGTCGTTGACGAGGATGAAGTCTGGGCGAGCGATGCCCGCGGCGGCCTCGATCACCGTGGAAGCGCCGTCAATGTCGAGCTCCTCGCGGAAGACCTGGGCCAGCGTGCCCTCTTCCGTCAGCGAGTAGCCGGCCACGCCCATGCGGTGCGGGCGCAGGGAGGCGCCATCGGAGAAGGCTTCCTGAGTGATTTCGAGACGCTCGATCGTGCCGTCCTCGGCGGTCGTGATGACCGGACGCAGGAGGGTGACGCCGGCTTCCTCCAGCCACACCTTCGACCACGAGGCCAGGTCGCGGCCCGAGGCGGCGGCCAGCTCGGAGAGCAGGTCGTCCAGCGTGGCGTTGGCGTAGGAGTGCTTCGTCAGGTACTCGTGCAGCCCCGCGAAGAAGGCGTCGCGTCCCACGTAGGAGACGAGCTGACGCAGCACGGAGGCGCCCTTGGCATAGGTGATGCCGTCGAAGTTGACCTCGACGTCGGCCAGGTCGCGGATCTCGGCCGTAATCGGGTGGGTGGTGGGCAGCTGATCCTGCTTGAGGCCCCAGTCCTTGCGGACCATGAAGCCCGTCCAGCCTTCGGTGTACTTGGTGGCCTCGGCCAGAGCCAGGTGGCTCATGAACTCGGCGAAGGACTCGTTGAGCCACAGGTCGTTCCACCACTTCATGGTGACCAGGTCGCCGAACCACATGTGCGCCAGCTCGTGCAGGATCGTGTTGGCTCGAGCCTCCATCTGAGCCTCGGTGGGACGCGTGCGGAAGACGTAGGCGTCACGGAAGGTCACGCAGCCGGCGTTCTCCATCGCGCCCGCGTTGTACTCGGGCACGAAGATCTGGTCGTACTTGGTGAAGGGGTAGGGGATGCCGTAGGCGCCCTCGAAGAACTCGAAGCCCTGACGGGTGATCTCGATGATCTCGTCAGCGTCCAGGTGCTCGACGATCGAGGCGCGTGCGTAGACACCCAGGTCGATCGTGCGTCTGTCGGAGGAAGTCAGCGTGGCCGTCGTGCCCTCGTAGGGGCCAGCGACGATCGCGGTGATGTAGGTCGACATGACCTCGGTGGTCGCGAAGCGGTAGACCCAGGCCTCGCCCTCTTCCTCGGGGGCGGGGGTCGGCGCGTTAGAGAAGACCTTCCAGCCCTTGGGGGCCTTGACCGTCAGGGTGAAGGTGGACTTCAGGTCGGGCTGCTCGAAGGTCGTGTAGACGCGACGGGCATCGGGAACCTCGAACTGGGAGTATGTGTAGGCCTGGCCGTCGGCGGGGTCGACGAAGCGGTGCAGGCCTTCGCCCGTGTGCATGTACTGGCAGGACGCCTCAACTTCGAGGACGTTGTGCTCGGCAAGGTTCTCCAGCGCGATGCGATTGTCCTGGTGGGCCGAGAAGGGGTCCAGAGCATTGCCGTTCAGCGTGATCGAGTGGACGTTGTTGGACACGAGGTCAGCGAACGTGGAAGCACCTTCGCGCGCGTCGAACTCGATGCGGGTGAATGAACCGAAGTCGGTGTCTCCGCGCGTGAGGTCCAGGGAGATCTCATAGCGGGTCACAGAGGAAATGATCGAGGCGCGCTCGGTCGCTTCCTCGCGAGTCAGGTTCAGGCCTGGCATGGGTTGCCTTTCCGTCGATGGAATGGGAGCGCTGTTGCGCTCAACATTCCTATGTTGTCATGTGTTGGGTGTGATTGCGCGGGGCGCGCCGCATTTTGTCGGCTGGGACACGCTTTCACCAGATGGTGACGCGCTGGGAGGGCTCCAGCCACATCTTGTCGCTGGGGGTGACGTCGAACGCCTCGGCGAAAGTGTCAAGGTTGCGCAGTACCTGGTTGCAACGGAACTCCGCGGGGGAGTGAGGGTCGATGGCCAGCATCTGGCGCGCGAACTGGGGGCGCGTGGCCGTGCGCCAGGCGCGGGCCCACGAGTAGAAGAAGCGCTGCGGACCCGAGATTCCGTCAATGACGGGAGCGGTGCTCGGGGTCAGCCCCTGCTCGGCGAGCGAGGCGGCCCAAGCCTTCCACGCGATGGTCAGGCCACCGAGGTCACCGATGTTCTCGCCGATCGTGAGCGCACCGTTGACGTGGGGGAGCGTGCGTTCTCCGCCCTCCTCCGACTCTTCGCCCTGCTCAAGGAGGATGGCCGGGGTGAGTGCGTCGTACTGCTCGATGAGGGCGTGTGTGCGCTCCTCGAAGGCGGCGCGGTCCTCGTCCGTCCACCAGTTCGACAGGTTTCCCTCCCCGTCGTAGCGTGATCCCTGGTCGTCGAAGCCGTGCCCGATCTCGTGACCGATGACCGCGCCGATCGCGCCGAAGTTCACCGCGTCGTCGGCCTCTGTGTCGAAGAACGGAGGCTGAAGAATCGCGGCGGGGAAGACGATCTCGTTCTGGGTCGGGTTGTAGTAGGCGTTGACCGTCTGGGGGGTCATGTACCACTCGTCGCGGTCCACCGGGCGGCCGAGCTTGGCCCACTCGCGGTCGGTGGCGTGGGCGTTGGCGGCGCGCACGTTCTCGACGATGGTGGCCTCGGGGTCCAGGTGCAGCGTCGAGTAGTCGCGCCACTTGACGGGGTAGCCGATCTTGGGGTTGAAGGTCGCGAGCTTGTCCAGCGCCTTCACCTTGGTGTCTTCGCTCATCCAGTCCAAGCCTTGGATCGACTCGCCGTAGGCGTCGAGGAGTCGGCGCACCAGGGCGTCCATCGCTTCCTTGGCGTTGGGCGGGAAGTGGCGGGCCACCCACGCGCGGCCCATGGCCTCGCCCAGGTAGGCCTCGATGAGGCCCAGGGCGCGCTTCCATCGCGGGCGCAGCTCTTCCGTGCCGGACAGGGTGCGGCCATGGAAGTCGAAGTTCTCGTTCACGAAATCGCTCGACAGGAGGGAGGCGTGGCAATCGATCGCCGAGGCGCTCAGCCACTCCTTGAGCACGGACAGGTCGGTGTTGGCCCACAGGGCGGCGGCGGCCGAGAGGAAGTCGGGCTGGTCGACGTTCACGACGAGGCCGGCGACGGGCATGCGCGCGCCCTGCGCCCATGCGTCCCAGTCGAATCCGGGAGCCTGCGTGGCCAGCTGTTCCCACGGCGTGGGATTGTCGGACAGCAGAGGATCACGGTTGCTCACGGAGTCGCGGTGGTGCGAGGCGATCGCGGTTTCCAGTTCCATGATGCGCTTCGCTGCGCCCTCGGAGTCGGGCATCCCGGCGAGGCCGAGGAGGCGGGCGGTGTGTGCAACGTAGGCCTCGCGGATCGGTGCGTAGTCCTCCTCGCGGTAGTAGGCCTCGTCGGGTAGGCCGATACCGGACTGGACGAGGGAAATCATGTAGCGCGACGAGTCGTGCGGGTCGGTGCCCACGTATGCGCCGACGAGGCCCCCGATGCCCTCGCGCATGAGCCGACCCATCTCGCGGGCGAGTTCCTCGTGGGACGCGCAGGCGTTGATCGCGTCGAGGTCGGGGCGCAGGGGAATGGCTCCTGCTTCTTCGATGGTGTCCCGGTCGAGGAATTGAGTCCACAGGGTGGCGATGCGCTGTGCGTCCGGATCATCGAGAGTGCCATTGGCGGCATCCTGGGCGATGACGCGCGCGTACTTTTCCGAGGCGTCGCGCAGCGTGTGGAAGGCCCCGTCCATGGGGCGGTCCGCGGGGATCGTGTGCGTCGCCAGCCAAGTGCCGTTGACATGGCGGTAGAAGTCATCCTGGGGGCGCACCGCTGAATCGGTGTACGCGGTGTCGAGGACTCGGGCCAACAGTGTGTTCGTCATGCCTTAACTCTAGGGGGAAAAACGGGGATGGGGTGAGGTGAGTGGTCCCCGGGCAACATCCACCCATATTTACGTAATGTTCATGGGATGTTATTCGTTATTTTTGGCAGGAATTGTGCGGTTGAGTGCGAATGTGAGTGTGACTCACACTCATCGTGCACATATGTGCAGAGTCTTGTGTACATTCGTGCAAATGGGTGGGGAAAGGGCATCATGGAGGGAGCAATGAGGCACTTCCTCATCAAGAGGTGAAGGGATTTTTAACGGTGAAGACACTTCGCACTGACGTGTGCGTCATCGGTGGCGGATCCACCGGTGCCGGCGTCGTCCGCGACGTCGCCATGCGCGGCTTCTCAGCCGTCCTCGTCGACCGGGCGGATATCGCTCAGGGAACCTCCGGTCGCTTCCACGGCCTGCTCCACTCGGGCGGCCGCTACATCGCATCCGATCCCGAGTCGGCTACCGAGTGCGCCGAAGAAAACGAGATCGTCCAGCGCATCAACGCTAACGCGGTCGAGGCCACCGGCGGCCTCTTCGTTGTGACCGCCCAGGATGATGAGGAGTATGCGGATCAGTTCCTGGCCCGCGCAGCGGCTGCAAAGGTGCCCGCCGCCGAAATCTCCATCGCCGAGGCGCTGCGCCGCGAACCTCGTCTGGACCCGCGCATCAAGCGCGCCTTCGAGGTCCAGGATGGCACGGTCGATGGCTGGCAGATGACCTGGGGAGCGATCCGCTCCGCGCAGGCTTACGGGGCACAGGTCCTGACCTACCACCGCGTCACCTCGATTGAACGCGAGGGCGAGCGCATCAGCGCCGTCATCGTCCACGATGAGCGCGGGGGCGAGGACGTGCGCATCGAGTGCGGCTTCGTCCTGAACTGCGGCGGCCCCTGGGCCGGACAGATCGCTGCCATGGCCGACTGCCACGGCGTCGATGTCGTTCCCGGCGCCGGCATCATGATCGCCATGAACCACCGCCTGAGCCATTCGGTCATTAACCGCTGCGTGTGGCCCGCCGACGGTGACATCCTCGTGCCCGACCACACCGTGTGTATCATCGGCACGACTGACCTCAAGGCCGACGACCCGGATCATCTCTCCATCCCCGCCGACCAGGTCCAGCAGATGCTCGACTCCGGCGAGGCCATGATCCCCGGCTTCCGCAAGTCCCGTGCCGTGCATGCCTGGGCTGGCGCGCGCCCCCTTGTTAAGGACTCGCGGGTGTCCGCGACCGACACCCGCCACATGGCGCGCGGCATGAGCATCATCGACCACAACACGCGCGACGGCGTCTACGGCATGCTCACCATCGCGGGCGGCAAGCTCACCACCTACCGTCTCATGGCCGAGCGCATCGTGGACATCATGTGCGAGGAGATGGGCGAGAAGCGCGCCTGCAAGACCGCCGACGAGGCCGTCCCGCCCGCCAAGGAAGAGCGCCTCTACACGATCGGCCACCGCCTCGACAATGTCGAATCGCGTAACGAATCCCCCTCCCACGAGCAGATCATCTGCGAGTGCGAGATGGCCACGCGCGCCATGCTCGAAAACGTCATGGACACCCTGCCCAAGGGCCAGCTCGATGACGTTCGCCGCCAGATGCGCCTGGGCATGGGACCCTGCCAGGGCGGTTTCTGCTCCCAGCGCGCCGCGGGCATCGCCCACGAGCGCGGCGACATCGACTCGATGCGCGCCAACTCCCTCCTGCGTCTCTTCCTGAAGAACCGCTGGATCGGATTGTGGCCCATCATATTCGGCAAGCAAGCCAGGCAGGCCGCACTGGATGCCTGGATCCACGAGGGCACGCTCGACGTCGAGCACCTGCCCGCACCCAGCGAGGAGGTTGTTCGATGAGAGACGTCGTCGTTATCGGCGCTGGCCTGGCAGGCCTGGCCGCCGCAATCAAGGCAGCTGACTCCGGACTGAGCGTCACCCTCGTCACGAAGGGTGTCGGCGGCATTCAGCTCGGCACGGGGACGGTCGACATCCTCGGCTACCGCCCCGAGCCGGTCGAGGCACCCCTGGAGGCTCTCGAAGGCCACGTGGCATCCCGCCCCACACACCCCTACAGCCACGTCACCCCCGACTTCGTCGGCGCATCCGTCGCGTGGCTGCGAGACCTGGTCGGTTCCGATGTGCTCATCGGCGACGAGACCCGCAACGTGCGCATCCCCACCGGCGTTGGCGCGCTGCGCCCCACCTGCCTGATCCCGCCCTCCATGGAGGCCGGCATCCCACAGGCGGGCGCGCGCTACGCCATCGTGGGACTGACGCGATTCAAGGACTTCTACCCCGGCCTCGTCGCTGAGAACCTGACGCGCCAGAACGGCCCCGACGGCGCCCCCATCAAGGCGCGCGCCCTGTCCGTCGACTATGTCGTGCGCGAGGGTGAGGTCGACTCGACCGGCACCAACCACGCGCGCAGCCTCGACCACGAGGACAACCGAGCGCGCCTGGCAGGCCAGATCCGCCCGCTCCTCGAAGACGGAGAGATCGTCGGCCTGCCCGCCGTCCTCGGCCTCGACGACGCGAATGCCTGGCGCGACCTGGCGGATAAGCTTGGTCACCCCGTCTTCGAGATCCCGATCCAACCCCCGTCGGTGCCCGGCATGCGCCTGAACGCCCTGCTCACCCGCATCGCCTCCGACAAGTGCCGCGTCATCCTCGGATCCCCGATCAAGGCCGTGCACACGGCAGACGGACGAGTCAGCGCAGTCGAATACGCCAGCGCGGGACGCTCCACCATCGTGGAAACCCGATCCCTGATCCTCGCCGCCGGCGGCTTCGAATCCGGTGCCCTGGACATGGACTCCTACGGCACTGTGCGCGAAACCATCTGCGGGCTGCCCGTCATGGGCGCCTCCGGACAGCTCCTGCACGCCGACTTCTGGGGCGAAGACCAGCCCCTCTTCCTGTCCGGCCTCGCCGTCGACGACAACATGCGCGTCCTGGACGAGGAAGGCACGCCCGTGTGCCCGAACCTGTACGCGGCCGGAGGCAACCTGGCCGGCGCCACCCGCTGGCGCGAAAAGAGCGGCGAAGGAATCGCGCTGGCCAGCGCGCTCGCGGCCGTCGACTCGATCGTGGAGGAACTGAAATGACCCTGGAAATGTCAACGCTGATGGGCCCGGGGGTGGAGGAAGAGGACGTCTTCGCCCTGAGTGGTGACGCCGCGCTGCGCGCGAGCCTCGACTCGTGCGTCAAGTGCACGATCTGCGAGACCCAGTGCCCGGTCATGCGCGTCACCGACCTGTTCGCCGGCCCCAAGTACTCCGGCCCGCAGGCCGAGCGCTTCCGCAAGGACGGGCAGATGGTGGACAAGTCCATCGACTACTGCTCCTCGTGCGGCACCTGCTCGCTCGTGTGCCCCCAGGGCGTAAAGGTCACCGAGATCATCCACCACCGCCGCACCGCCATGAAGGAAGCCCACGGCATCCCCATGCGCGACCGCCTCATTGGGCGCACCTCGCTGATTGGCACGATGATGACCCCGGTCGCCCCCATCGCGAACTGGGCGCTCGACGTGAAGCCCATTCGCATGGTGATGGAGGCAATCATTGGTGTGCATCGCTCCGCCCCCATGCCGCGCGCCTACGGGCGTACCTTCGAATCCTGGTTCAAGAAGCACACGCCCCTGCCGAACTCTGGTACGCGCGGCCAGGTGATCTTCTTCCACGGATGCGCCGGCCAGTACTTCGAGGTCGAGACCTCGATCCACTCGGTCATGGTCCTCGAGCACCTGGGCTATGAGGTCCTGGTCCCCAAGCACGGCTGCTGCGGCCTGGCCCTGCAGTCCAACGGCCTGTACGACGACGCGCGCAAGTACGTCTCCAAGCTGACCAACGACCTGCGCAGCGTCAACCGCAACGCCCCGATCATCTCCGCGTCCGGCTCGTGCGGCGGCATGCTGCGCCACGAGGCTCACGAGATCCTCGAGATGGACACCCCGGAGCTGCGTGACGTGGGTAGCCGTACCTGGGACATCAGCGAGTTCCTTTTGCACCTGTACGACAAGGGTGAACTGGATACGAACTTCCAGCGCATCGACGTGACCATCCCATACCACGCCCCCTGTCAGGTCAAGTCCCAGGGCCTGGGCAAGCCGGCGATCGAGCTCATGAGCCTCATCCCCGGCGTGACCGTCAAGGATTCCGAGCAGCCCTGCTGCGGCATCGCGGGCACCTACGGCATGAAGAAGGAGAAGTACGCGATCGCCCAGGCCGTGGGCGCCCCCGTCTTCGACTTCATCAAGCAGGTCAACGCCGAGCTGGCCGCCTGCGACACGGAGACGTGCCGCTGGCAGCTGCGCACGGCCACGGGCGCGAACGTCGTCCACCCGATCTGGCTGATCCACAAGGCCTACGGCCTGCCCAACGGCTGAGACACCAGCGAGTATCCCCGGGTGTGCACGACGGTGCGTACCCGGGGATATTACTGTTGTCCTATGAGCAATTCTCGCCGCGTCGTCGTCACTGGAGCCTCCACCGGAATCGGGCAGGCCACCGCCCGCGTGTTGGCGCAGAGGGGGTGGAGGGTTGTCGCCGTGGCCAGGCGCCGCGAACGCCTGGAGGCCCTCGCCGCCGAGATTGGCTGCGAGTACTGGGCTGTCGACCTGACGGATGAGGCGCAGGTGGAGGAGATGGCGGCCCGCGTCCTCGAGGGTGGCCCCGTGGATGCGGTCGTTAACAATGCTGGCGGAGCCATCGGCGTGGACCGTGTTGCCGAGGGTGATCCCGCCCGGTGGAGCGCGATGTTCGATCGCAACGTGCTCACCGCCCTGCATTGCTCGCGCGCCTTCCTGCCGGGAATGCGCGAGCGCGGGGGAGACCTCGTCTTCCTCACCTCGACCGCGGCCCACGACACCTACCCGGGTGGCGGCGGGTATGTCGCCGCCAAGCACGCCGAACGCATCATCGCGAACACGCTGCGTCAGGAGCTGGTGGGCGAGCCAGTGCGCGTCATCGAGATTGCACCCGGCATGGTGCGCACCGAGGAATTTTCGCTTAACCGGCTCGGCTCCCAGGAGGCCGCCGACCGCGTCTACGAGGGCGTCGCCGCCCCTCTCGTCGCCGAAGATGTCGCCGAGGCGATCGTGTGGACCCTGGAGCGCCCCTCCCACGTCAACATCGACTCGATGATCGTGCGCCCGGTTGCGCAGGCAACGAACACCCTCGTGGCTCGGAATACCACCGCAGAGTAGGGCAGGCTCCCAGGTTGCATACATGGAACGAGGCCGGGGCCGCTCGCGCGATGGGGTGCGCGTTGCGGTCCCGGCCTCGGGTCTGTGTGTCCGACGTGTATTGATTTACTCAACCCATCCGATCACCTGGAATGCGCCCCATTGTTCTGCGGTCGGATCGGGCGTACGGTCGTTGGTACCATCGGCGTTGATGATGTGCATGGATCTGATGGGGAGCCAATCATTGCCGGTGGGATTCTTGAGGTACAGATCGAAGACGACTTGAGACCCGTCTGGGCTGACGAATGGCCTGTACTCCCTGATGGTTTCTTCGATTTGCAGTTCTGGCTTGAAGATGACCTTCTCTCCGATGCGGTCTTCCTCGCGGCGAGGCTTGTTGTCGAGCGTGGTCGCCTGGAAAGCGACGAGTCCCTTTTCTTTATGTAGTTGGTAGCACATGTTGTCAACGGAGATTGTCTCGTTGGCTTTCCAACAGAAGAGGTTGCCGTCGTTCGTATGTGTGTCGACATACTTCTTGTTCGTCGACAACTCGGTTCCCTTCAACAGATTGAAGTAGAGGTTCTTTTCGTCCTCCTGCCCGACAGTGCTGACGAGCTCGGGAGTTGTTTCTCCCGGCTTGAGTCGGTAGATCATCGAGGTGTTGCCGTCTCGCGTGGTGTAGACGCGCTGTAGGTAGAAGTATCCGTCGGCTGAGAATGTTCCGTAGCCGTCGTTGACATCCCTGTCGTCGTCCGTCAGTGGGATCATCGCGCTGACATCCGTGAAGGTGCCCGTGGTATCGATGAAGCCCGTGTTGTATGACAGTCGTTCGTTGACAGGGTTCATTTTGCGTCTGGTCGCGTACGTGAAGTCTGGGGAGTAGCAGCTGTTATAGAAGCAGTGGTACTGAAACGGCTGTTCCGCCAGTCTGTCGATTGGGGGGAAGGTGCGTGTCGCTACCGACTTGTAGGTGACTGGGTCAATTGCGCGCACGCGGTGCTGTCCGTCCAGCTCTTCTTCGATGATGATGCCGTGCATGGGCTTTCCCTCTAGCTCGGCGAAATTGCTGTCCGGTGTGGGTGAATTGGAGGGTTCTGGTGCTGGAGCTGTGCTCGTCGGGGTGTCGGGGGTGAAGGTTGGGGTCTCGCTCGGCTCGGGAGTGGAGGAGCCGCAGGCGCTGAGGGCGAGTGCGCACGTTGCGGCAAGCGTGGTGATGGTCAGAGTCTTCGTAGACATGGGACACCTCTTCACTGGGATCGTCGGGAGGCGAACGTTGCAGAATAGATGTGAGGTGGTGCATCGCGCAAGCCAAATCAAGTGATGTGTAACACATTAGATTTCATAGTGTTTTCACAGTATCGCCATAACGTCCGCTTATGTATCGCTCCTAATCTGCGAAGCAATGATGCACAAATCAGCAGAAAGGAGCGTCCCCATGGCGGACGACAACAAGAACCTGTCAAGTGACACCGAGCGCACCTCGATCCTGCCCCAGTCAGAGCCTCAGGTTGCGGAGCAGACCGAGGTACTACCCACCCATGCGTCTCAGGTGGAAACGACGCAGATGCCTCCCGTTACTCAGCAGGAAACCAGCAATGCGTTTGCTGGCACGCCCCTGGAGTCTGTCGCGGGGGCTTCTGCCGACGATCAGGCGGGTGACGAGGCCGTGGCTGCGAGCGCCGCGACAGTCGAGCCTGCATCGAAGAAGACCTCGTGGGGCAAGCGCGCGGCCATCGCCGGCGCCGCAGCAGCAGTGCTGTCCGTCGGCTTCGGCGCGGGCATCATCACGCATGCGGCCGTTGTGGGCGATGGTCAGGACTTCTACGAGCAGGGCTACGAGGACGGTGTCAGCGACCAGGGTGACGGTGACGAGGACGAGGATTTCGGCCCCGGCAAGGGCCAGCAGGGGCCGGGTAATGGTCAGCAAGGACTGGGTAACGGTCAGCAGCAGGGTCCCGGTAATGGTCCGCAAGGTCCCGGTAGTGGTCAGCAGCAGGGCCCCGGTAATGGCCAGCAGGGGCCGGGCTCGCAGCAGGGAGACACTGGCAGCACTCGACCGGGACCTCCTCCGGAGGGTGGCCGAGGCCCCGGCAGTAAGAATGGAAACCCGGGCAGTGGGGATACCTCAACCCAGGGCGAAGGAACGACCGCCAGCTGAGCGATGAGGGCGCGCGAGACGACATTCGTCTCGCGCGCCTTTTATGCGAGTGTGGCCACCAGCGTCGAGGCGGCCACGCACACCAGAAGTGTGGCGAAGACAAGGCCGAGAGCCCGGTTCGAGACTCTCTTGGTGAGCCTGGCTCCCACGATGCCTCCTCCCATCGATGCTGCGGCGAAGAGCGCGACCATGACCCCGGCCTCGGCGGTGATCGTCAGGGTCCCGGCGGCCGTGCGCGACGCCAGCCCGAAGGCGGCGGTGATGACCATGACCAGCAGGGATGTCGCGGAGGCCCGCTTCATCGGGTATCGCAGCGCCAGATGCAGTGCGGGCACGATTGCGAAGCCTCCGCCGACACCGAAGAATCCCGTGAGGAAACCCGTTAGCGTCGCCAGAGCGACGACCCGGCACACGGTCGCGAGCGTCCAGGACCCCTGAACGTCAGCGGCACCCCCGGCCTCGTCTGAAGAGGACGAGGCAGATGGGCGCATCTGGGAGCGCACCATGAAGACCGCGACCGCTCCCAGGAGAGCGCAGAAGGAGAGCATGAGGGCACGCGCCGAAACGAGCGGGCCGAGAGCCGATCCCGCCCACGTGCCCACGAGGCCAGCCAGGGCGAACAGAGCGCCCTCGCGCCATGCGACGTTCCCGCTGCGAGCGCGCGTCGCCAGCGAGACGGTAGCTGTCAGCCCCACGATGATGAGGGACAAGCCCGTCGCCTGATGCGGATCCTGCCCAAGAATGTAGACGAGGATCGGCACCGACAAGATGCCGCCTCCCGCGCCGAGCGAGCCGACGACGATGCCGACGAATGCGCCGATGAGGAGCGCTTCAACAATCATTGGTCATTTCCGAATAGGTGTGGTGAGAGATAGTCCAAGGGAGGATGAAACCGCGGGGTCCATGATGTCCGAGGCCGACCTGCCCGCCGCGATCAGCATGCCCATCGCGCGCAGGGCAGGGGTGGCATGCGCGTAGAACGCCCGGTATCCCTCACACAGGTAGTTATGCGTGGACTCCCCGCGGCGCACGAAACGATCTTTCGGGCACCCTCCCCAGCACAGCCGCAGGTGCGGGCATGCGCGGCACTCGTCGTCCAGGCCGGGCTTGAGGCGTGCAAACTCGCGCATCTTGTCGGACGAGGCCAACTGAGCGAAGGACGAGGAGTCGATCGAGCCGACCAACCAATCCGGCTCCACCCAGTGATCGCAGGCGTACACGTCCCCGTTGAACTCCATCGCCATGTTCGCCCCGCACTGGGGCGCATGCACGCACACCGTGGCCGATCCAAACATGGCCGACAGTGTCGAATCCACGTCCTGGATGAAGACCTCGCCGACGTCGGCGGCCAGCCACTGGTCGAATACCTCGCACAGGAAGCGCCCGTAGGAAGCGGGGGACGTGGAACGGCTGGTGACGCAGTCCCCGTCTTGGCGGTACAGGAGCGCAGAGGTCCCGGAGCGCCAGCCTCGCTCGGCCTGGGCCAGGTCCGCGGCGCGCACGCGCTCGACGATGGGAATGAACTGCAGGTAGCGGGCCCCCAGATCATCGCGGAAGTAGCGGTACACCTCCTCCCCGTGGTCCTCGTTCGCGGCGTTGACCGTGCACAGAATGTTCGTCTCCACGCCCGCGCGGGTGAGGGCCTCCCAGCCGCGCACAACCATCGCGTGGGTGCCGCGCCCGCCACGGTTGAGCCGGTAGGCGTCGTGCAGGGGCGCGGGCCCGTCGATGGACACGCCCACGAGGAAGTTGTGGTCGGTGAAAAAGCGGGCCCACTCGTCGGTCACCAGCGTGCCGTTCGTCTGGAGGGCGTGACGCACCTGCTGGGTGGGGCGACGGTAGCGCTCACACAGCTCAATGAGCCGCTCAAAAAAAGGCAGGCCGCGCAGGGTCGGCTCCCCGCCCTGCCACAGCATCGTGACTTCGCCGTCGGGGCTCGACTCGAGGAACGCCTCGACGTAGCGCTCCAAGGTCTGCTCCGACATGGTCTGTGCCGCCGCGTCGTAGAGCAGTTCCTTGGACAGGAAAAAGCAGTACTGGCAATCCAGGTTGCACGCGGCCCCCGTCGGTTTGGTGACGACGGAGAAGGGGATTGAGCGCGTCACGGCCTGCCCCCATGATCGCTGCGCGCCTCCATTGACGAGGATGGCCCCGCCTCCCGGGGTGAGCCTTCCTCGGGGTGGTGGGCGGCTGCGCCGTCCTCCTCAAAGGGGTGGGCGGCGATGTAGGCGCTGGCCTGAGCGGCCCCCAACGGTCCGAGTGCGGCACCGACGACGTCGATGTCCCACTCCATGACGGGAAGGAGCTCCTTGTACATGGAAGCTGCGATGTCTGTTCGCAGGGACGGGAACGCGTCGACGACTTCGCCGGCCACGATGATGGCCCGCGGGTTAATGAGGAGCGCAGCCGAACCTAAGACATAGCCGACAGCCTGTGCCGCGCGATCCAGGGCCTGGCGTGCGCGCGGATCGCCCGAGAGGACGACGGCGCGAAGCTCCGCGACGTCGCGAACCCCCGCGCGCTCGCACAGCGCCGGGACGGACGCCAGCGTTTCGAGGCAACCGCGCTTGCCGCAGGCGCAGGGTGAGTCATTGGCGCCTACCGTCATGTGTCCGAGTTCCCCGGCCAGGCCGCCCGCCCCGCCAACGAGGCGGAAATCGGAGACGACGCAGCCGCCTACGCCTCCCGACAGGCGCAGATAGATGAACGAGGACGTGTCCGCGCCCGCGCCCCACAGGGCCTCCGCAAGCGCAGCCATGCGCACGGTGTTGTCGACGATCGGGAGAGGATCCCACCAGCGACGCGTGAGCTCGCTGAGCTCCTCCATAGTCGGGTACGCGTCCGAGGAAAGCCTGGCGTTACGCCCCATCGGAATGGGAACACCCACGCCCACCGCGCGCACCGTCGAGGTGTCGATCCCTTGACGGGCTGCGCTCGCGGCCAATGCCTCGCAGGTTTGCTCGAGAGAGAGCTGGAGGGAAGGGGAGGCGGGGGAGACGATGTGGACGGCCGCCAGGACGGTGCCAGCGCGTGAGAGCATGACGCCCGCGCACGACGTGCGCGTGACGTTCAGGCCGACGCAGTGGGCTGCCGAGGAGTTGAGGGTGAGGAGCTGGGTGGGGCGGCCTCGTCCGGGGGCGTTCGTGCGCACGGGCGTCACCGATCCCTCGTCGAGGAGGGTGGTGAGCGCACGCCCCAGGTTCGTGCGCGAGGTGTCGAGAGCCTCGCACAGCTGGGAGCGCGTTGCGGGGGCTTTGGCCAGGTGGGCGACGATGCGGTCTTCGAGGGTGGGTAGTGGTCTGCGTGTGGGGTAGTGCATGCCTCTCCTTCCCGGCGCTTCGTCGTTGGTGTCCGCTTGGGGGCTCCGGCCTCGTTGACAGTTGCTATGATACGCGTCACTGTGTGGGGTGTGCAGGGCGCGCGTTGGCCTCGGCGGCGGGATCATGCGTGTCCTCCCGCCGCCGAGGCAGGGGGTTAGTCGCTCGTGACCTCGTCGAGGTCGGAGCGAGCCGTGTTCACCAGCGGGATGTCGAAGTCCGTCATCGCCGCCATCCACTTGGCGAAGGAGTGATCCCCGCGCTCACGCAGCTGCAGGTACAGGTTGGTGGCCAGCTCCCTGCGGATCTCGTCGTAGACGGGCACGGTGTACACGTTGTTCATCTCGGCCGGATCCAGGCGCAGGTCGTAGAGCTCGTTGATCGACTCGGGGTTGATGACGAGCTTGAAGTCCCGCGTGCGCAGCATGCGCTGCTGGAGGGGGAAGTGGTGGCCGTGGAACTCGCACACGATGTCCTCGCGCCAGCCTTCGACGTCCCCGCCGCGCGTCAGGTCCACGATCGAGCGACCGTCCTCCACGAGCGAGGTGTCCAGGCCAGCGATGTCGAGCACCGTGGCCGGCAGGTCGATGAGGGAGACGAATGCGTCGGAGCGTCCCACGGTCGAGACGCCGGGGATGTGGGCGATGAAGGGCACGTTGTAGATGTCGTCGTACATCATCGGACCCTTGTCGTTGAGACGGTGAGAGCCCGTGAACTCACCGTGGTCCGCGCAGAAGAAGACCGCCGTGTCGTCCAGGATGCCTAGCTCGCGCGCCACGTCCATGATGCGCCCGATCTCGAAGTCGATCATGGCCGTGTAGCCCCAGTAGACCGCGATGAGCTTCTTCCACTGCTCGTTCGTGAACGAGGACGTGGACCAGTAGGTCGCGTAGTTCTCCTGGATCGGGGGCTTGCCGATGAGGGAGTCGCCGAAGTTTTCCGGCAGCTCGACGTCGTCGGGATTGATGAGGTCGAACCACTCGTCGGGCAGGAAGTAGGGCAGGTGGGGGCCGAAGAAGTGCACGTCGAGGCAGAAGGGCTGCTTCGAGTCCTTCCAGTCGGCCGCGTACTCGCGAAGCTTCTCGATCGCCCGGTCGGCCAGGAAGCGCTCGAAGGTGGCCTCCTCGGGCTGGTCGAGGCGTGCGGCGATGATGTGGCCATCGCGCCCGCCGGGCAGCTTGCCGCGCCACAGGTCGTGCGCGCGCACCGGCGGGAGGTTGTTGGCCTCGAGCCAGGCGACGTACTTCTCGTTGGCGACCGGGTTTTCGGCACCCCAGTAGGTGTCGTCGTCTGCGCCGAACTTGTCGGGCAGGTTGTAGCCGCAGTGGTATTTGCCGACGATGCCGACGTTGTAACCGGCATCGCGCAGCTCCTGCGTGTACGTCCACGTGCCCTCGGGGATCGAGACCTGGTAGGCGATGTTCCACTCGGGGTTGGCCAGCACCTGGTGCTTGCCCGGGCGCTTGCCGGTCAGGAGCGAGGCGCGCGCCGGCGTGCAGATAGCCGTGGGGGTGAAGCAGTGGGTGAAGGCGAAGCCCGATTCGCCCATCGCGTCGATGACGGGGGTTTGCGCGTGGGGGTTGCCCAGGCAGCCGATTGTGTCGGTGCGGTGCTGGTCGGTCATGATGACCAGGACGTTGCGTACGTTGTCGGGGATATCCCGCGGTGTGTGGGTCATCAGTGACTCCTTCTCCCAGTGGCGGGCGACGAACAGCGTACGCTCGCTCACACTTCACTGTACGCGCATGGTTTTGCGTCCACTGAGACGGACAAAAAGACTCAGAGTGAGCCGCATTACCAATTGGGTTTATCGTGACTGGATGACGAACTCCGGGTTTGGAGCGTCTGTCACCTCAACCGAATCGGCCTCGATGACGAGCGCCTTCGTGCCGCGCACCCGCAGCGTGCCGCTCACGCGCACCCAGCTGTCCGCCTCGGGAGTGGGGCCGCTCCAACGCACCGCGAAACCGACTGGGTAGGCGTCAGCCGCGCAGCACCAGATCGCCATGCGCGCCACCGCGAAGCTCTCTTCCTCCGTCACTCGGGGGATCGAGGCCTGCCCGCGCGCCGCCTCCGGGCTCACCACGAAACCGACGAGGTCGATGTGTTGGCCGTCGTGGGCGCGCCCGTTGGCGATCAACTCCTCAACCTGGCTGTAGAAGTTATCCGTCGTCAGCTCAAGCGTCCCCGTCGATGGCACCTGAGACGTGTTCCCGCTCTGGCTAGTAGTGGCGGGGGAAGCGTCGCCCTCCGAAGAGGAAGATGACGCGGAGGTGCCCTCGTCATCCCCGGCGTCGAGGCCGGAGGCCGGGCCCGCATCGGCCCCGCGGGCGCTCCACGCGGTGGACGCCAACTCCGACGGAGAGACTCGGAAGGGGAGAACGATGAGAGCGCTCGCCAGAAGCGCGACCAGGGCACGCGTCAGTGCGCGACGACCGTGCTCGGTGTCGGTGTGCTCGTGCTCGCCCGCCCCAAGCCGAGCGGACAAGGCGAGCGAACAGGCAAGCAAGCCGGCCCCCGAGACGATGATCCCCAGGCGTGCGGATGGGGGAACGAAGGACGCGTAGCGGCCCGACAGCGACAGCCAGAGCAGTCCGGCACCCAGGCCGGCCAGCGACAGGGACTCCGCAACCGGAGCGAGGCGATCAAGAAGCTTCATGCGAGCACCCCCGCCCACCAGGCGCAGCCAATCACGAGCGCAGCTACCGCCGTCACCGTCATGAACAAACGAGCCACGAAAGCGCCGCGGAATTGCGAAGCGAGGAGGGCCACGTTCTTCACGTCCATCATCGGCCCGTAGACCATGAATCCCATGAGCGCGCCGGTTGGGGCGAGAGATGCGAGGGATCGGGCGATGACCGCGTCAGAAGACGAACACAGGGAGAGGGCGAAACCAGCACCCATCATGAGCGCCAGCGCACCAGCTGCCGGCATGCCTGCGAGGAGAGATGACACCGGCCAGAAGACCTGAGCAAGCGTCGAGGCGGCGACTCCGCCCAGCAGGTAGGGGAGAATCCTGCCGAAAGATTGACCCGTTGCGCCCAGCACGCCCGAGAACGATCGATCTGGGACCGCGCAGCCGCCCTCGCACCCGCAGGTATCGCCTTCATGGAGATCATGATCCTCGCGCAGTGCGCGCGGAGCGGAGAACAACATGGACAGGCCGACGGTGAGCGCGACGATGATACTCAACCCGATACGCGCCACCACTAACGACCACGACCCAAAGGCGTAATAGGTCGAGGCGATCACCAGGGGATTAATTGCAGGGGACGCCAGCATGAGGGTTGTTGCAGCCGACAGCGGAACACCCTTGCGTAGCAGCGAACGGAAAATCGGCACCGCCGAGCAATCGCACACCGGCAGGAGGAATGCCGCGACGAGGGCGGCAAACACGGAGGCGACCGGGTTCGTCGGGAATACGCGGGCGATGAGTGACGGGGAAACGAAGGCCTCGATGAGCTCTGCGACGAACACGCCCAAGAGCAAAAAGGGGATCGCCTGCAAAGTCATGCCCACGGCGATCGTCGCAGCGCGGCCAATGGGCACGCCTGTTCCGGCCAGAACGCCCTGCGCCGCCCACACGGTGATCAATGCCACCAGGACAAACGCGCCGATCAGTGCGCCCCACGGGCGCGCCGGGCTCTTCGTTTCCATCACACTCACCCCACAACTCTAGGGCAGTGGCGGCGGGCCGAGGCCGACCACGCGCCGGGCGACACTCTGTGCGCTGTGGGCAGAGAGACTCGCCGCCCGGTGGGCGTACCGATGTTTCTTCGCTACACTGGTTTTTCGCTACGATCCGGCCCGCTTCAGCGGGGTATCACCGGGGAGCATCCGGAAGAAAGAGGAACGCGAAAGCCGGCCACGGCCTCGTACCCTCCAGTAGAACCGGACGGGAGGGCCCGACACAGCCCCAACGAAGCGGCCGCACCCGGCGAGGGAGCGGCAAGCGGGGTGGTACCGCGGGTGCCGGCGACGCCGGTCCTCGTCCCTGTATAGGCGCGAGACGAGGACACTCATGACGAAGCACGGCTTCTACCCCCGCCACCGGCAAGACGAGGTGGACCCCAGCCCTTCCTTCCCCACGATGGAAGAGGGCACCCTGGCGTTCTGGGCCAGCAACGACACCTTCCGCAAGTCCATTGAGATGCGCGACGCCGGCGAGAATGGCTCCAACGAGTTCGTGTTCTACGATGGCCCGCCTTTCGCCAACGGCCTGCCCCACTACGGTCACCTCCTGACCGGCTACGTCAAGGACGTCGTGGGCCGCTACCAGACCATGAAGGGCCACCGCGTCGAGCGCCGCTTCGGCTGGGACACGCACGGCCTGCCCGCAGAGCTCGAGGCGCAGCGCCAGCTCGGCATCGAGGACGTCACCGAGATCACCCGCGAGGGTGGCATCGGCATCGAGGCGTTCAACGCTGCCTGCCGCTCCTCCGTCCTGCGCTACACGAAGGAATGGGAAGAGTACGTCACCCGCCAGGCACGCTGGGTGGACTTCGAGAACGACTACAAGACGCTCGACATGTCCTACACCGAGTCCGTGATCTGGGCGTTCAAGCAGCTCTACGATAAGGGCCTGGCCTACCAGGGCCACCGCGTCCTGCCCTACTGCTGGAACGACCGCACGCCTCTGAGCAATCACGAGCTCAAGATGGACGACGACGTGTACCAGGACCGCACCGACAACACGGTGACGGTGGGCCTGCGTCTCGAGACGAAGCTGCGCGAAGACTCGGCGCGCCCCGAGCTGGCCCTCATCTGGACGACCACGCCGTGGACCCTGCCCTCGAACTCGGCCGTCGCCGTGGGCCCGGAGATCGAATACTCCCTCGTCGAGGTCGCCTCCGACCACGAGGGTGTCCTCGCGGGCGAGCGCGTCCTCATCGCCACCGACCTGATCCCCGCCTACGCCAAGGAGCTGGGCGAGGAACCCGCCGTCGTGGCCACCTACAAGGGCTCGGAGCTGGTGGGCACCCACTACCACCCGATCTACGACTACTTCGACACCCCCGAGCGCCGCGCTGAGGGTGGCGCTCCCGGCCCCAACGGCTGGTCGATCATCGCCGCCGACTACGTGACGACCACGGACGGCACCGGCCTCGTCCACCAGGCTCCCGCCTTCGGTGAGGACGACATGTGGACGTGCATGGAGTACGGCATTGGCCTCGTCATGCCCGTCGACGAGGGCGGTGTCTTCACCTCCGAGGTGAGCGACTACGAGGGCATGCAGATCTTCGACGCGAACCGCTACGTGGTCGCCGACCTGCGCGAGCAGGGTGGCCCCATCGCGCGTCGTGCCCCCGAGATCCGCGCGGTGCTGGTGCGCGAGAAGTCCTACGTGCACTCCTACCCGCACTGCTGGCGCTGCCGCAAGCCCCTCATGTACAAGGCCGTGTCCTCGTGGTTCGTCCGCGTCACCGAGATCCGCGACCGCATGGTGGAGCTCAACCAGGAGATCACCTGGACCCCCGCGCACACCAAGGACGGCATCTTCGGCAAGTGGCTGGAGGGCGCCCGCGACTGGTCGATCTCGCGTAACCGCTTCTGGGGTGCGCCGATCCCCGTGTGGGTCTCGGATGATCCGGCATACCCACGCACCGACGTCTACGGTTCCATCGCGGAGCTCGAGGCCGACTTCGGCGTGAAGGTCACGGACTTCCACCGTCCCTTCATCGACTCCCTGACGCGCCCGAACCCGGACGACCCGACGGGCAAGTCGACGATGCGTCGCATCTCCGACGTGTTTGACTGCTGGTTCGAGTCCGGCTCGATGCCCTTCGCGCAGGTGCACTACCCCTTCGAGAACCAGGAATGGTTCGAGAACCACTACCCGGGCGACTTCATCGTCGAGTACATCGGTCAGACGCGCGGCTGGTTCTACACGCTGCACGTTCTGGCGACCGCGCTCTTCGATCGCCCCGCGTTCCGCTCGTGCGTCTCCCACGGCATCGTCCTGGGTGACGACGGCCTGAAGATGAGTAAGTCGCTGCGTAACTACCCGGACGTGGCCGAGGTGTTCAACAAGTACGGCTCCGACGCGATGCGTTGGTTCCTCATGTCGAGCCCGGTCGTGCGCGGCGGCAACCTGATCGTCAAGGAGGAGTCGATCCGCGATACCGTCCGTCAGGTGCTGCTGCCCATCTGGAACACGTACTACTTCTTCACGCTGTACGCGGGTGCCTGCAACAAGGGCGAGGGCTACGAGGCCTCGAGCATCGATCTGTCGTCGCCCGAGGCCGTGGCCGCGCTGGCGCAGATGGACCATTACCTGCTGGCCCACACCCGCACCCTCGCCGAGGACGTGCGCGGCGCGCTCGACGGCTACGACGTGGCCGGCGCGTGCGAGGCGATCCGCGACTACCTGGATGTTCTGACGAACTGGTACGTGCGTACCCAGCGTCAGCGCTTCTGGGACGAGGACGGCGCCGCATTCGACACGCTGTACACGGCCCTCGTGACGCTCATGGAGCTGGCGGCGCCCCTGTTGCCGCTGCTGAGCGAGGAGATCTGGCGCGGCCTGACGGGCGGCGAGTCCGTGCACCTCGTTGACTTCCCCGTCATTGACGAGGCCGTGGACGCCCCCGAGCTGGTCGCCGCGATGGATGAGGTTCGTTCGATCGTGTCGGCAGCCCACGCGCTGCGTAAGACGCACCAGCTGCGCGTGCGCCAGCCGCTGGCCTCGCTGCTGGTCGTGTCGGAGAACTTCGCTGCGCTGGAGCCCTTCGCGGATCTGATCGCCTCCGAGGTGAACGTGAAGTCCGTGGTCTTCTCTGCGCCGCAGGACTCGGGCCTGAGCGTCCGTACCGAGCTGGCGCTGAACCCGCGCGCCTTCGATCCGGCTGTCCGTAAGCTGACGAGCCAGCTGTTCAAGGCTCAGAAGTCCGGCGAGTGGGAGGTCGTGGATGGCGAGTGCCGTTTCGCCTCCGTCGAGCTGGATGGGGCGCCGCTGGTGCTCACGGGCGACATGTTCTCCGTGTCCACCTCCGTGGACGCCGCCGAGGGCCAGGTCGCGGACGTTCTGGCGTCGGGCACCTTCGTCGTGCTCGATACGGAGCTGACCCCTGAGCTCGAGGCCGAGGGCTACGCCCGCGACGTCGTGCGCGCCGTTCAGGACGAGCGTAAGAACGCCGGCCTGCACATCGCGGACCGCATCGACCTGTCGCTGACGGTTCCCGCCGATCACGTGGCCGACGTGGAGACCTGGCGCGACATGATCGCCGCCGAGACCCTCGCTCTGTCGCTTGAGGTCGAGGCCGGCGACAAGCTCACCGTGAGCGTCGCCAAGCACTGAGTGCTGTCGCTACTCAGGCGGGCGGGCTGCGCGAAAGCGCGGCCCGCCCGCATGCATAGGTTGGGGCCGGGAGGAAAATCTCCCGGCCCCAACCTTGTGCGTTGATCAGATGGAAATTTCGTTAGGGAACATCGATGTCAGCACGCTCCAAGATGACCTTCTTGGTGACTCCCAGCGCTGTCACGCTGTAGGAGATAGTGTCGTCGGAGTAGGTGAAGGTCTTGGTCTCGTCAGAGGATGCAAGAATTGCAGATCCGGTTTTTTCTGTATCGTTGACGGAATCCCACGTGTACGGTGTCTTCGAATCTGTCGGGGCAATGTAGCTACCCGCCCAGTACAGAGCGTCACTGTCGGACGTGTGCCAGTAGATCTCGATGGTGTCAGCGGTGACTCTAGCGATCTGGTAGCTGTCTTCGTTCGGGTTCTTTTCTTTCCAGGTGCCCGTCAGGTTCGCCGGTGTGGCCGGGGATTCGGTAGTAGGTGCGGCCGAGCTAACTGGCTGGTTTGGCGTGTTCGAAGCCGAGCTTTCAGTAGTGTTTGAGCATGCTCCGAGGGTAGCGAGTGCAATGATGCACGCTCCAGCAATGATCGCTTGTTTCATGGGTGCCTCCGTGGCAATTGATGCGTGATGGGGTCACGCGCCTGCGTGGATGATGACACCCTAACCTGAATAGTTAATGTGTAATTACTGTTGTGACGGCGTGTTGTTCTTACCCGTGAAGCAGTCTGAGAATGTGGAGGTATCCTCGTGGCCATTTTGTCGTTCGGAGTGCTGCAGTGCCTCCGGAAAGTGGTGGTGACGATGATGCGGATAGGTTACGAGCATGTGGATAGGTTAATAACCTATCCGTATCTGCATAACCTATCCGCAAGCGCACAACCTATCCGCATGAGCGAGCGTCACCGGAGAAACGGTCACCTATGTGCCGACGCGCTGCGGGCGGCGTCGATTGCTGCCTTCGCCGTCTTCAGGCCGACGCCGGTGCGGTCCCGGTAGGCCTTGACGGCGTAGAGAGTCCTGCCCTCGGCGATCATCTGGAGTTCGGCTGCGCTCAGCTCCGGGAACGAGGCCGAGGCCGGGTTGGGTGCACCGGCTGGAAAGGCGGGACCTGAGGCCTGCGGGACCGCTGCCTCGGGGGCGGGGGAGGAGGAGCCGGCGAGAGCCGTGACCCCAGCGTCCGCGTAAGCGGCACGCAGTCGCGCCTCGAGGTTCGCGACCTGTTCCTTCAGCTGGCGGTTTTCGGCGCGCAGCTCTTCGATTTCGCTGGCCTGACCAAACCACTTACCCACGTGTTGCCTCCTTGAGGGGAAAACCTTGATGGAAGCAATCCTATCCGTCTTCGCCGACCCGGTGCCGTCGATCGGCCTGCGGCGAATACGAAGGTTCCCGGAGACACCCGCCCCGGCCTCGTCGATGACGACGCGCGGACTGTGCGCGACAACGCGCCGTGACCGGCGGAACAAGCCGCCCGCCGCGCCTTGCCCGGTAAAATAGCGAAGACACTGCGAGCAGCGGAGGAAACATGGCAGGCGAATCGTTCTTCGGACAAGACCCCACCCACGAGGACCAGCAGGGCGGCATCCCGGCCGACCTGATCCCGTACCTGGAAGCGGCCGACGAGGTCGAGGAGACCGAGGCGGGGGAGGGCGTCGACCCTCAGGCTGAGGAGGGCGAACGCGAGGCCGCGCTGCGCGCACTCGTCGAGCACTCGCTGCTGCTCGGCCCCGACCCGTCCGTCCTCGCCGAGATCGAGGGCGAGGTGGACGAGGACTTCGCCGACGACGCCGCCGAGGCACGCGACGAGCGTGCATCCCACGAGGCCGCGCTGGCGAAGGCCGAGGAGGACGTCGCCCTGGATGCCCGCGTGCAGGAGATCTACCAGTCCATCGTCGCGCGCGCCCCCGAGCACGACATCGACCCCACGCTCGATCGCGTCAAGCTCGCCTTGGACATCCTGGGCGACCCGCAGAACTCCTACCCGTCGATCCACATCACGGGCACGAACGGTAAGACCTCCACGTCGCGCATGATCGACTCGCTGCTCACCGCTTTCGGCATGAAGACGGGCCGCTTCACGAGCCCGCACCTGCTCGACGTGCGCGAGCGCATCTCGCTCGAGGGCCACCCGATCACGCGCGAGGGCTTCGTGCGCGCATGGGAGGACACCGAGCCCTACATCGGCATGGTGGACGAGCGCAGCTCGCAGGAGGGCGGCCCCCGTCTGTCCTTCTTCGAGGTGTTCACAATCATGGCGTACGCGGCCTTCGCCGACTACCCGGTCGACGCCGCCGTCGTCGAGGTCGGCATGGGCGGGCGCTGGGACGCCACGAACGTCATTGACGCGGGCGTCTCCGTCATCACGCCGATCGCCCTGGACCACACGAAGTGGCTCGGCTCTACGATTGAGGAAATCGCGCGCGAAAAGGCGGGCATCATCAAGCCCGGCCAGGTTGTCGTCATCATGGCTCAGGAGGAGGAAGTCCTCGACATCCTGCTCGAGCAGGCCCGCTCCGTCGACGCGATCGCCCGCGTCGAGGGCCGCGACTTCGAGGTCGTGGATCGCCAGATGGGGGTCGGCGGCCAGATGGTCACGATCCGCACGCCATCCGCGGTCTACGAGGACGTGTTCGTCCCGCTGTTTGGCCAGTATCAGGCCCATAACGCGGCGGCGGCCCTCGTCGCCGTCGAGGCCTTCATGGGCGGCCGCGGCCTGGACGGTCGCATCGTCGAGCAGGGCCTCATGAACGCCTCCAGCCCGGGACGCATGCAGGTCGTGCGTCATTCGCCCACGATCATCGTGGACGCCGCGCACAACCCTGCGGGTGCGGCCACCCTGCGCGAGGCCGTGGAATCGTCCTTTGGGTTCGCGCGCATCGCGGGCGTGTACGCGGCGATGGGGGACAAGGACGTCGAAGGCGTCCTGTCCGAGGTCGAACCCTTCATCGATCACCTCGTCGTCACGCAGATGCCGGGCGAGCGAGCAGCCGACATCGCGCGCCTGGCTGAGATCGCCGAGGAGGTCTTCGGTCCTGACCGGGTAGACGTGCGCGAGTCGCTGGCCGACGCGGTCGATCGTGCAGCCGAGGTCGCCGAGGCCGGGGCTGAACCCGCGGATCGTAGCGGAGTTCTCGTGTTTGGCTCGGTCATGCTGGCCGGGGAAATGCTGGCCCTCGCCGGTCACAGCCCACGCTAGGATGTAACCCAACCAAGGCGGCCGCATCGTGGCGGCCGCCACGGTTGGGATTTCGTGCTCAAAGGTGGCACGATTGATCACGCATACAAGTACAGATGAGCAATGTGCAAGGAGGCATCATGAAGAAGCTCGTCAATGACGTCCACGCCGTCGTCCGCGAAACCCTCGAAGGTTTCGCCCTGGCCCACCCCGACCTCGTCGATGTCCATTACTCGCCCGACTTCGTGACCCGTCACGTCCCCAAGGCTGAGGGCAAGGTCGGCCTCGTCTCCGGCGGCGGATCCGGACACGAGCCCCTGCACGCGGGCTTCGTCGGCGAAGGCATGCTGGATGCGGCCGTGCCCGGCGCGGTCTTCACGTCGCCCACCCCCGACCCGATCCTCGAGGCCACGAAGGCCGCCGACCACGGTGCGGGCGTCCTGCACATCGTCAAGAACTACACGGGCGACGTCCTCAACTTCGAGACCGCCGCCGAGCTGGCCGACATGGAGGACATTAAGGTCTCATCGGTCGTCGTCAACGATGACGTGGCCGTCGAGGATTCCCTCTACACAGCGGGGCGCCGCGGCGTCGCCGGCACGATATTCGTGGAGAAGATCGCGGGCGCTGCCGCCGAGCGCGGAGACTCCCTCGAGGAAGTCACCCGCATCGCCACCAAGGTTAACGACCAGACCCGCTCCATGGGCCTGGCCCTGGGCCCCTGCACCGTGCCCCACGCCGGCAAGCCCTCCTTCGACCTGGGTGAGGACGAGATCGAGCTGGGCATCGGCATCCACGGTGAGCCCGGATACCGCCGCGGCTCCATGGAGACCGCAGACAGCCTCGTCGCCGAACTCTACGAGCGCGTGCGTGAAGACCTCGGCCTGACTGAAGGCGAGCGCGTCGTGGCCCTCGTCAACGGCATGGGCGGCACCCCCGTCTCCGAGCTCTACATCTGCTTCCGCGCCCTCGCTGCCCTCCTCAAGAAGGACGGTATCGAGATCGCCCGCCAGATGGTCGGCAACTATGTCACCAGCCTGGAGATGCCCGGCGTGTCCGTGACCCTCATGCGCGCCGACGATGAGCTCCTCGAGCTCTTCGACGCGCCCGTGAACACGGTCGCCTGGAAGTAAGCAACGAGGCAGAACAAGGAGAAACACGATGAGCCTAGATGCAGCGTGGGCACTGCGGTGGATCGAGCTGGCGGCGGCGCAGGTCGCTGAGCAGCGCGACTACCTGGTGGACCTGGACCGAGCCATCGGGGATGGCGACCACGGCGAAAACATGGA
Organism: Schaalia odontolytica; assembly: GCF_002847525.1. Classification (GTDB taxonomy): domain Bacteria; phylum Actinomycetota; class Actinomycetes; order Actinomycetales; family Actinomycetaceae; genus Pauljensenia; species Pauljensenia odontolytica_B. The sequence goes on from NZ_PKKM01000006.1 coordinate 159,379, forward strand.
CCGCGGATTCAAGGCCGCTGTCGAGGCACTGGGACAGGCCCAGCCGGGCAGCGTCGCCGAGGTCCTCAAGACGGTCGCCAAGACCCTCATGTCCACGGTCGGCGGCGCCGCCGGACCCCTGTACGGGACCGCGTTCCTGCGCGCATCGAAGGCCGCCGGTGACGGTGAACTCGACGGCGCGGGCGTCGCTGCGGTGATCGCGGGCGCGCTCGACGGAATCCAGGCGCGAGGCAAGGCCACCACGGGCGAAAAAACCATGGTGGACGCGTGGACTCCGGCCCTCGAGGCCGCCCGCGCGGCCGCCGAGGCCGGTAGCGATCCTGCGGCCGTCCTCGAGGCCGCCGCCACCGCCGCAGAGTCCGGCGCCGCCGCGACGGAACCCATGCGGGCCACGAAGGGACGCGCCTCCTACCTGGGCGAACGCTCCATCGGACACCTCGACCCGGGCGCGGTTTCCACCTCCCTCATCCTGCGCGCCGCCGTGCGCGCAGCGGGCGAGGCCGGCGCGGCATGAGCGTGCGCGTCTCCTACGTCATCGTCTCCCACTCGGCCTCCCTGGCCAACGGAGTCTGCGAGCTGGCCGCCCAGATGGCCCCCGACGTGCACTTCGAGGCCGCCGGGGGTACGGACGACGGCCGCATCGGCACCTCCTACGACCTCGTGGAGCGTGCCGTCGAGGCCGCCCTTGCTGCCGTGGACGGTGAGGGAAGCGGCGTCATCGTCCTGACCGACCTCGGCTCGGCCACGATGACCGTCGAATCCGTCATCGACATGAGCGATGAGCCCGAGCGCGTGCGCTTCGTCGACACCTGCCTCGTCGAAGGAGCTGTGGCATCCTCCGTGCGGGCCCAGCTTGGCGAAGACCTCGACCAGGTCGCCGACGTTGCAGCCGCCCTGGCCCCCCGCGTGGACGACGTGCCCGCCCAGGAGGCGCCCAGCCCCGCTCCCGCGAAGCTCAGCGGGGGAGGGGCCCCGGCCTCGTCGACGTGGGCGCAGGGGGACGCGGTCGTCGCAGACCCCGTCGGTCTGCACGCGCGACCCGCCGCCGCCTTCGTGCGCCTGGCGGGCACCTTCGACGCCGAGGTCACTGTCAACGGGGCCGACGGCGGGTCGGTCCTGGAGCTCATGGCCCTGGGTATCACCCAAGGTCAGAGCGTCCACATCGAAGCCAATGGGGCAGACGCCACAGCGGCGGTCGCGGCGCTGACAGATATGCTGGAAAGCGCAACACCACAAACGCCAGAATCAAAGGAGACAATGTGAGCGCTAAGAGTGTTCTGCTGGAGCCCCAGCACCTTCTCGACCCCACCCTGGAGCACACCCTCATCGTCGTGAAGCCCGACGGCTACGCCCGCGGCCTGACCGGTGAGATCCTGCGCCGCATCGAGGCCAAAGGCTACACGATCAAGGGCCTCAAGCTCATGATCGCCTCCCGCGAGCTGCTCGCCGAGCACTACGCCGACCACAAGGACAAGCCCTTCTTCGAGGGCCTCCTGGAGTTTATGAGCTCCGGCCCGGTCGTCGCCATCATCGTCGAAGGCCAGCGCGTCGTCGAGGGCATGCGCGTCCTCATGGGGTCGACCGACCCGACGACGGCCCCCGCGGGCACGATCCGCGGAGACCTGGGTCGCGCGTGGAACAGCCCCCACATGGAGAACCTGATCCACGGCTCGGACTCTGTGGACAACGCAACGCGCGAAATCTCCCTGTGGTTCCCGGAGATTTACTGAGACACGGCTAACCTGCAAGGGTGTACCTCAAAAACCTGACGCTGCGGGGCTTTAAGTCCTTCGCCAGTGCGACCACGCTCGCCCTCCAACCGGGCATCACGTGCGTCGTCGGCCCCAACGGGTCGGGTAAATCCAACGTCGTCGACGCTCTCGCCTGGGTCATGGGCGAGCAGGGTGCCCGCGCGCTGCGTGGCGGGAACATGGCGGACGTGATTTTCGCGGGGACATCTGGGCGCGCGGCGTTGGGGCGCGCCCAGGTGGACCTGACGATTGATAACACCGACGGGCTGCTCGACATCGAGTATTCCGAGGTGACGATCAGCCGCACCCTGTTCCGCGGGGGCGGCTCCGAATACTCCATTAACGGCACTCCGGCGAGGCTGCTGGACGTGCAGGAGCTCCTCTCCGACACGGGCATGGGCCGTCAGATGCACGTCATCGTCGGCCAGGGGCAGCTCGACGCGATTCTGTCCTCGACGCCCGAGGAGCGTCGCGGGTTCATCGAGGAGGCCGCGGGCGTCCTGAAGCATCGTCGGCGTAAGGAGCGCGCGCTCAAGAAGCTGGCCGACATGGACGCGAACCTCGTGCGCGTCCTGGATCTGACGAATGAGATTCACCGCCAGCTGGGGCCTCTGGCCCGCCAGGCGCGGGTTGCTCGTCGCGCGTCCCTCATTCAGGCGCGCGTGCGTGACGCGAAGGCCCGCCTGCTGGCCGACGACTTGGCCTCTGCGCTGTCGAAGCTGTCCGTGCTTGAGGCATCGGACGAGTCTGCCGAAGCCCGCCGCGCGTCGCTCGAGGAACAGATAGCTGCCGCGCGCGCCGAGCTTGCGCGCCTGGAGGATGCGGAACGTGCGTCTTCGCCGGCACTCGAGCAGGCATCCTCCGACTGGCAGGCGCTGACCACGATCACCGAGCGCCTGCGCGGCACACTCATGGCCGCGACCCAGAAGGTCTCCCTGCGCGCGACTCCCGAGCTGCCCCCGGGCGGCGAGGACCCCGATGTGCTCGACGAGCGCGCCCGCGTCGCCGGGGCCGAGGACGCGGCCCTGGCCGGCCAGGTTGAAGCCGCGCGCTCTGCGCTCACCGCAGCGACTCGTGCGCGCGAGGCCGCCGAGGACGCCGACGATTCCGCGTCCCGCGAGCTGGCCCGCGTCAACCGCGTGATCGCCGACCACCGCGAGAAGGTCGCGCGCCTGACGGGCGACGCCTCCACGGCCGCGTCTCGCCTGGAGGCCGCGATCGCCGAGGCCGACCGCGCGTGGGGTGCCTACCGTGCGGCTCAGGAGCGTGCCGAGGCCGCCGAGAAGGCCGTGCCCGCGTCGTCTGTGGGCTCTGTTGGTGCGGGCGCTTCTGTTGCTGAGGGGTCTTTGTCCCAGGAAGAAGCCGGCGGGGGAGCAGCCCGCGCACACGCCGAGGCCTCCTCCCGCCGCGACGCCGCGCGCGCCCGCGTGGACGAGCTGCTCGGCGTCGAACGCGAGGCACGGGCCGACCGCGCGCGCTGGGAGGCGCGCCGCGACGCCCTCGAGCAGCTGCTCGCCCGCGAGGACGGCACCGCCGAGCTGCTGGGACGCCCCGGCGTGCTCGGCCAGGTCGCGCCCCTCCTGCACGTCACCCCCGGTTTCGAGGACGCCGTCGCCGCCGCGCTCGCCCCCTTCGCCGACGCAGTCGTCGTCGACTCCCTGGCCAGAGGCCTGGGCGAGCTGGACGCCGCCCGCGCGGCCGGGCGCTCGCTGCGGCTCGTCGTGGCATCTGATTCTTCCGGCCCTTCCGACGGTTCCGCGGATGGGACCAGCGGGGCCGTCCGCGCCGACCTGCCCGAGGGAGCGACGTGGCTGTCCGATGTCGTTACCTGCGAGGGCGCAGCCGCGGCCCTCGCGTCCCTGCTGGAAGGGGTCGTCTCGTGCTCCCTCGATGCCGCGGCTGAGGTGCTGCGCGTGCCCGGCGTGCGCGCCGTTGTCACGTCGGGCGGCGATGTGCTGCGCTCGTGGTCGGTGGAGGGTGGGCGCCAGGCCTCCTCCGTGCTCTCCGTGCGCGCAGACTACGAGGAGGCGTGCGCGCAGGCTGAGGCCGCCCAGGCTCGCATGGCCGAGGTCTCCGAGCAGCTCAGCGAGGCAAACGCCCACCTGGACCGCTGCATTCGCGAGGCAAACGACGCCCTGAAGGCCCTGCGCGAGGAAGACGCGCAGCGTGCCAAGGAAGCCCAGGAACTCGCCCGCGCCCAGTCGGCCGCGCAGGCCGCCCGAGCCGAGGCCGAGCGCGCCCACGACGTGGCCCGCCGAGCCGACGAGCAGGTGACCTGGGCCCGCGAGCAGGACGTTGCCGCGCGCGCACGCCTCGACGGCGCCGACACCATCGCCCCGCCCGAGTCCCTCGAAGACGCTCAGGCCCGCGCGGACGCCGCATCCCGCGCCGCGCGCGAGGCCCGCGAGGCCGAAAACGAGGCGCGCCTATCACTGCGCGCCCTCGAAGAACAATCGCGGCGCGCCGCATCCCGCGCCCGCTCCCTGCGCCAGGCCGCCGCCGCCGAGCGCGAGGAGCGCGCCCGCTACGCCCGGCGCGAGGCTGCGCGCAAGACGGAGCTGGCCACGGCCTCGGACGTGGAGGCAGCCGCCCGCCTCGCCCTTGAGGCCGCCGAGCGTGCCCTCGCTCAGGCCGCCGCGGAGCGCGATCGCCTGAGTGAGCGTCGCTCCCAGGTCTCCCAGGAGGTCTCGGACGCACGCCGCGCCCTGGACCGACTGAGCGCGGAGCTGTCGGAGGCCACGGCCTCGGCCCACCAGGGGCAGATCGCCGCCGAACAGACGCGCCTGCGCGTCGAGGACCTGCAGCGTCGCGCCCTGGAGGAGCTGTCCCTCGAACCCGAGCAGCTGCTCGCGGAGTTTGGTCCGGAGACGCTGGTGCCAATGCTGCCGCTCGACCCCGACCAGGTCGAGAAGGCTGCGGCCGCCGAGCCGAGCGCGTACGTGCGCGCCGAGCAGGAGCGTGCCCTTGCGAAGGCGCAGAAGGACTTGGAGAAGCTGGGGCGCGTGAACCCCCTGGCGCTCGAGGAGCACGAGGCGCTGGCCTCGCGGCACAAGTTCCTGGTGGATCAGGTCCAGGACCTCAAAGCTTCGAAGGCGGATCTGCTGCGTATCGTGCAGGACGTGGATCGCCTGGTGGAGGAGGCCTTCGCGTCGGCGTTCGCCGAGACGCGCGAGCAGTTCGAGCACGTGTTCGGCGTGCTGTTCCCGGGCGGACAGGGCGACCTGGTGCTCACTGATCCGGACGACATGCTGACGACGGGCATCGAGATCGAGGCTCGGCCTGCGGGCAAGAAGGTGAAGCGCCTGTCGCTGCTGTCGGGCGGCGAGCGTTCCCTGGCCGCGATCGCGTTCCTGGTGGCGATCTTTAAGGCGCGCCCGTCCCCGTTCTACGTCATGGACGAGGTCGAGGCCGCCCTGGACGACATGAACCTGACGCGCCTGCTCGCCATCTTCAAGGAACTGCAGGAGACCTCGCAGCTGATCGTCATCACCCACCAGAAGCGCACGATGGAGATCGCGGACGCCCTCTACGGCGTCACGATGCGCGACGGCGTCACGACGGTGGTGTCCCAGCGCTTGGCGGACTAGACCTTATACTCAGGCCGCTCTCAGGCCTCGAGCCTGGTCAGCGTCCCGTGCGTGAGCTCATAGATCGTGTCCACGTAGGGCAGGATCGAGCGATCGTGCGTCACCATGATGGCGCTCTTATTCTTTGACTTCACTTCCTTGCAGATCAGCTGGGCGATCTCCTGGCCGCGATCCGGGTCCAGGCTCGCGGTCGGCTCGTCTGCCAGGATCAGCTGCGGGTTGCCGATGAAGGCGCGAGCGATCGCCGCGCGCTGCTTCTGGCCACCCGACATCTGGCGCGGATACTTGACGTAGGAAGCCTCAATACCCAGGTCCTCCATGAGGGAACGGACCTCGGCCTGACGCGCGGCCTTGTCCTTCTCGCCCTTGAGCTTCGCGACCAGCTCGAGCTGGTCGCCGATGCGCATGTAGGGCAGGAGCTGGTGGTCCTGGAAGATGAAGCCCAGCAGCTCCAGGCGCTTGCGCGTCCACTGCTTCTGGCTCAGCTGTGTGAGGTCCTGGCCGGCGATGGAAATGCGCCCCTCGTCGGCCGACAGCAGCAGGCCAGCGATGGACAGGAGCGTCGACTTTCCGGAACCTGAGGGCCCCAGGATCGCCACGAACTCACCGGCGTCGGCGCTCAGGCTCAGGCCACTCAGCACGCGGTGCGTCTGGTCGCCGTCGGCGTAGGACTTTCCGATCGAATCCAATTCGATGATTGCCACTTTATTCTCCGTTTCCGCCGATGACTTCGATGGGATCCACCTTCTTGATCTTCAGCAGCGACAGCGCGCCGCACAGGATCGACGTCACGACGAAGCTGATCGCGACGGTGACGCTGTCTGCGAGAGTCATGATCGACGGGACGGTGCTCGGCAGGAACGGCGCCATGGCGGCGGCGAGGCCGAGGCCGATCACGACGCCGATGATCGAGATGATCGTCAGCTGGGAGATCTGAATGTAGGTAATGGTGCGCATCGGCATGCCAATCGCCTTCAGGACACCGAACTGGCGCAGCTTCTGCAGGGTGAGGATGTAGAAAAAGACGCCCAGGATCGCGGACGAGGCCACGAGGAGTACCCACGTGATCATCTTGAGCGTGAGGTTCTGGGCCTTGTAGCCGGGGATCTTGTCGATGACCTGCTGGCGGTCGGCGGTCATCAGGTGAGTGGGAAGGGCGTCCTCCGCAATCTCATCCGAGGTCACGACCGTCTGGGCCTGCCACCGGTAGTTCGGATCCGTCTTGGTACGCATACCCGCGTAGGTCTGCGAGCTGACGAAGCCGATGTCGCTGTATCCGTAGTTAGCCCTCTTGGCGAAGGCGACGACCGTGAGCTCCTGCTCCGAGATCTTGTCAATCACTCGATCGCCGACGCGGACGCCCTCGTTTTCAAACGCGCTGTCGAGGATGACTTCGTTATCCCCGAGCATGGAGATCGTCAGGTCGGAGTCGATGAGGGTCGGCTGGAGAACGTTACCGTCGTTGTGATCCGTCGCGAAGTACGTGATGTCCAGGGTGTTCGAGTCGTCGCCCTGGGTGATAGTCGCGCGCTGGATGACGAGGCTCGCGTAGTCGCGCATCCCGGCCGCTTCGAGGGCGTCGATGTCGTCGGAAGTCACCGACGAATAGGGGATGACGCCATCGGAGTCCGTCGACAGGACGTAGGTGAGGGGACCGTAGTTCGCGATCTGCGCGGACACGGAGGCGGCGAGGCCGTTGGTGAGGCCCGAGAGGAACACGACCATGAACATGAGCGTGGCGATCAGGAACTCGATGAGAACGAACTTCTTTGGTTGATATGTAATTTCGTTCCACGCTATTTTCATGGCTATGCTCCAATGCGGGCGAAAGTATGTCAGTTCGCCACCTTTTGTGCCCGAAAGCGGCTCGCAACTGTACCACGCGGTTTTTGACAGGCGCGCGAGGGAGATGTGCGACAGAGCGGGTCAGGGGTGGTTTCGTGACGTAGTCATCAGGGAGGGCTGAGTCAATGATGTGCACAAGAAAAACGCGGGCGGGGACCCCGTCGGTCCCCGCCCGCGCCTTCACGCCGTGCGTCCCGCCGCTGCGGGAAGCTCGCTATCAGTCGTTCATGAAATGACGCTCGTCCAGGATCTGCGCGCCGCCGCCCACCAGCGAGGGCAGGTGCTCGTTTGCGTGGTGGCCGCAGAAGTAGAGCTGGCCACCCGAAGGCATCGTCGCACGAACCCAGGCGCGAGCGCCGCAGGCATCGCAACGATTTGCCGCATTCAGCTGCGGCTCGTCCAGTACGGGGCGTTCAAGAGTCTGTGCGTTCATGCTTCCATCACACACCATCACTCCGCCCCGCGCACCCCTGTTCACCCGGGGCGCAATCGACCGCCCGCACGCCGATACAACGAAACGGGGAGCGCAAACCCTCCTTCAATAAGCCCCAACGGACCCGGAAAGCGCGCCCACTAGCGCGATCGTGCCCCGGCCTCGTCAATCGTGGAAAGCGTCCCAGAACCCGCGCCACGCGCACCGTTGGCCACAAACGAGCGCCCACCCACATATGATGCACATCGTGACTCCTACCGACGCATCCGACTACAACGCACGGCACCTCTCGGTCCTCGAGGGGCTCGAGGCCGTGCGCAAGCGCCCCGGCATGTACATCGGCTCGACCGACCACCGGGGCCTCATGCACTGCCTCTGGGAGATCATCGACAACGCGGTCGACGAGGCCCTGGAAGGCCACTGCGACACGATCGACGTGCGCCTGCACCCCGACCACTCCGCCTCCGTCGCCGACAACGGCCGAGGCATCCCCGTTGACATCGTGCCCGGACAGGGCCTGACGGGCGTCGAAGTCGTCTACACCAAGCTCCACGCCGGCGGTAAGTTCGGCGGCGGCTCCTACGCAGCCTCGGGCGGCCTCCACGGCGTCGGCGCCTCCGTCGTGAACGCCCTGTCGGCCCGCCTCGACGTGCAGGTCGACCGCGGTGGCAAGACCCACGAGATGTGCTTCCGTCGCGGAGAACCCGGCGAATTCGACGACTCGAAGCAGCGCACCCCCAACTCGCCCTTCAAGCCTTTCGTGGACGGCTCGACCCTCAAGACCGTCGGCAAGGTGAAGAAAACCCAGACCGGCACGCGTGTGCGCTTCTGGGCGGACTTCCAGATCTTCCCGTCCACCGAGGGCTTCTCCTGGGAGAACCTGCTGGCGCGCGCCCGCCAGACCGCGTTCCTCGTGCCCGGCCTGACCATCAACTGCTACGACGAGCGCGGCGAAGAGGAACTCCACGAGAGCTTCCGCTTCGACGGCGGCGTCGTCGACTTCGCGAACTGGCTCGCCTCCGACGGCCCCGTCACCGACACGTGGCACATCACGGGCGAGGGTACCTACAACGAGACCGTGCAGGCTCTGGACTCCGAGACCGGGCACCTGCGCGCCACCGAGGTCGAGCGCACCTGCGAGGTCGACATCGCGCTGCGCTGGGGCATCGGCTACGACACGACCGTCCAGTCTTTCGTCAACATCATCGCCACCCCCAAGGGTGGCACCCACGTCACCGGCTTCGAGCAGGCGGTCCTCAAGACCCTGCGCGCCGCGATCGACAAGAACGCCCGTAAGCTCAAGGTCGGCGCGAAGGACGGGCGCCCCGAAAAGGACGACGTCCAGGCCGGCATGACCGCCGTCATCACCGTGCGCTTCCCCGAGCCCCAGTTCGAGGGCCAGACCAAGGAAACACTGGGCACGCCCCAGATCCGCACCGTCGTCAACCGCGTGGTCTCCGACTGGCTGAAGGCGAAGTTCGCCTCCTCCAAGCGCGATGATAAGCAGCAGACCTCCCTCCTCATGGAGAAGGTCGTCGGCGAAATGAAGGCGCGCGTCTCCGCGCGACTGCACAAGGAGATCTCGCGCAAGAAGAACGCGCTCGAAACCTCCTCGCTGCCCGCCAAGCTCGCGGACTGCCGCCTCGAGGACGTCGAGGAGACCGAGCTCTTCATCGTCGAGGGCGACTCCGCCCTGGGCACGGCCAAGGCCGCGCGCAACTCCCACTACCAGGCGCTGTTCCCGATTCGAGGCAAGATCCTCAACGTGCAGAAGGCCTCGACCGCGGACATGCTGGCCAACGCCGAGTGCGCCAACATCATCCAGGTGATCGGCGCGGGCTCGGGCCGTACCTTCGACCTGTCTCAGGCTCGATACGGCAAGGTCATCCTCATGACCGATGCCGACGTCGACGGCGCGCACATCCGCACCCTGCTGCTCACCCTGTTCTTCCGCTACATGCGCCCCATGGTCGAGGCCGGCCGCATCTACGCCGCCGTCCCGCCCCTGCACCGCATTGAGGTCGCGGGCAAGGGACGCAAGAAGCGCGAGTACATCTACACCTACTCCGAGGATGAGCTGCACCGTAAGCTCGCCGCCCTGCGTCGCTCGGGCCGTACCTGGAAGGAACCCATTCAGCGCTACAAGGGTCTGGGTGAGATGGACGCTGACCAGCTGGCGGAGACCACGATGGATCGGGCGCACCGGTCGCTGCGTCGTATCACGCTGGCCGACGAGGAAGCCTTGCGTCAGGCCGAGGACGTGTTTGAGCTGCTCATGGGCTCGACCGTGGGGCCGCGCAAGGAGTTTATCGTCGAGGAGTCCGCGGGGCTGGATCGTACGCGCATCGACGCGTAATGACGGGCATAATTGCCCGCGTGCTGCACAAACGTTCATGTGTGTTGACCATATGTCAAGCATCAGTGTGACTAAAGGCCCTATCAGCCGGTAGGATGTTACGCATGACAGGACTTGCGCAGCGACTCACGCCGCCCGGGTCCGTCCCGTACCCGGGCAATCACCTCGGGTTGCGCTGGCGGCCCATGATTGGCCGCGACGCGCCCGCCGTGTACGCACTCATCTCCCTGATTGAAGACGACGACAACGCCATTCGGCGCACCTCCGTCGAGGACATCGCGGACATGATGGAGGGCGAGAACGGACGCGACTGGGTCGACACGATCGTTGGCCTCGACGCGAAACGAAACATCTGCGCGGTGGCGTCCGTGCGCGTGCTGCGCGGTATCCATGAGGCTGCGACCGCCGTCGTCAGCGCCTTCATTCACCCGCATTGGCGTGGTCGGGGCGTGGGACGCGCCCTGCTCTACTGGCAGGACGGGCGTGCCCGCCAGATGCTCGTCGAGGAATTCGGCGCCGAGTCCGAGGTGCCGGTATCTATCTCGAATCTCGTCGACGCGCACATGACCGACCGTCGCCGCCTCTACATCGCGGCCGGTTTCTTCGCCAAGCGCACCTATCAGGTGATGTACCGCGACCTTGCCGGCGGTGAAGTCGCACCGCAGCCGCGCCACGGCTACGGGATCCTGCCGTGGAATCAGGTTCCGCAGGATCAGATTCGTGCCATCCACATGGAGGCCTTCCAGCAGGCGTTCCGTTCCCCACTGCGTGCCCTGTGGTGGGACGACGCGATGAACCACTTCGACCCGAGGTGGTCTTTCGTCGCCGTCGATTCTGAAGGCGAGGTGGTCGGCTACGCGATCACGGGTCGCCCCGCGCAGCGCTGGGTGGCAACGGGACGTCCGGAGGCCTACATCTACCTGCTGGGCGTCGCCGAGGCTCACCGCGGTCGTTCTGTGGCGACGGCCCTCGTGGGGCACACGGTCGCGGCAGCGTCGGCCTCGGGAGCGTGCCGTATTGGCCTGGATGTCGACATGTCGAGTCCCGATGGCGCGCATAATATCTACGAGCACCTGGGCTTCGTCGATGAAGCCGCCGAGGTTTATTACACGATCGACCAGTAGAGACGGAAGGAGGCGAGCATGAGCATTCCTCTCGCGCAGCGAGCAAATGCCCCCGAGTTCGTCCCCTTCCCGGGCGAGCATCATGGGATCGAGTGGGAGCAGCTGACGGCAGCTCACCACGTCGGTCTTTCTGCTCTTTTCGCCCGCATGGAGGCTCGCGACAACCCGCCGTATCGCACTAGCCCCGACGAGGTTGAGGAGATGCTCTCGGGTGCATCGCAGTGGCGAGGCCTCGTCGGCATCGCCCGCAAGGGTATCGCGGCCGGTCGCATCGTCGCCTTTGCGCAGGTGGTCCTTCGTTTCCCCGGGCGCGTGGAGTGCGTGTGCGTCGGGGGAGTGGATCCCGACTTCCGGCGCATCGGCCTCGGCAATGCGATCGTCGACTGGCAGGAGGGTACCGCCCGACAGATGCTCGCTGGTGTTGAGGGCGATGCCTCGGCTCAGATCACCTGCCACGTCGAGGCCGGCCAGGACGATCTTGAGGCTCAGCTGAAGGTGCACGGCTTCCGTTGGGCGCGCACCTACTACGAGCTGCGTGCCTCCCTGGATAGTCTTCCGCCGGTTCCTGCCCTGGGTTCGTACATGAGTGTCGAGGCCTGGGGCCCCCAGTGGGAGGAACCCGCCCTGCGCGCGGCGAACCGCCTCAACGAGTCCGAGTGGGGTCGGCCTCCGCTCACCCAGGAGCAGTGGATGCAGGGGCGCACGGCCTTCGCTCCCGAATGGTCGTTCGTCGCCGTCGACCGGACGGGCGATCGTCCCCGTGTCGCCGGTTTCCTGCTGGCATCGCGGTACGAGCAGGATTGGGCGGCTCTGGGCTGGCGCGAGGGGTACATCGACCAGCTGTGCGTCCTGTCCCAGTGGCGTGAGAGCCGTGTTGCGGATGCCCTGATCCTGGCGTCGATGTGGGCGCAGAAGCGCGACGGTATGGATCGTGCGGGTACGGGAGTGGGGTCTGCGAACCATACGGGTGCTCTCGCCATCTACGACTACCTCGGATTCCGCACGGTCGGCCAGACCAGGCTCTACGCGATCGAGATTTGATCGTCGTTTCACATGGCGGATGGTTGCGCGCATCCTCTTGTGTTAGCGTCGTTACTTTTTCTTCTCCTGTGGGGCGGTTTTCCTCTCGTTTTCTTTTCAGTTTTCGCATAACTGCTTCCTAGGTCCTAATTGTCTGACCAATTAATTTCTTAGGCTCCCAGCAGAGGCCACGAGCGGCCTCGGCGCCACGCGCGTCCCTTCCCCACAGTGCGGAGCCAGCATGACTTCCAAGTCGTCAGCATCATCCACATCCATTCCGCCTCTGGTCATTCGAAGCGCCATCGTTGCCTCCCTCGGCGGCCTGCTCTTCGGCTTTGACACAGCGGTCATTTCCGGCGCGGAAGAAAAGCTCACCGAGCTCTACGCGCTCTCCTCTATGGGTGAGGGCATGATCGTTGCCATTGCAACCATTGGCACTATCGTCGGTGCAATCGTCGCCGGAAAACTCGCCGACCGCTTTGGCCGTAAACCCATTCTCTTCTGGATCGGCATCCTCTTCGGCGTGGGTGCACTGGCCACGGCCCTGGCGCCTGTGCCCACCCTGGTGACAGCTGCTGACGGCACGGTCTCGGCCTCGTCCGCCTTCCCGATCACCTTCTTCATGGTGTTCCGCTTCCTCGGCGGCGTCGGCGTCGGCCTGTCCTCCGTGGTCGCTCCCATTTACACCGCCGAAATCGCCCCCGCCCGCGTGCGCGGACGCCTGGTCGGCCTGGTCCAGTTCAACATCGTCTTCGGTATCCTCCTGGCCTACGCCTCCAACGCGGTCATCCGCGAGATTGCGCACGAAGACACCGCGTGGCGCTGGATGCTCGGCGTCATGGCCGTCCCCGCCGTCTTCTTCCTCATCTTCCTGGCCACCGTCCCCGAGACGCCGCGCTGGCTGCTGGCTCACGGACACGAGGAACGCGCCGTGAAGATCTCCGAGCGCCTCACCTCCACGCAGGAAGAAAGCAGCGAGCAGATCGCCGAGATGAAGGCGCAGATCGCCGAGGACGCCACCGGCGGCAAGGTCGCCTTCTTCACGCGCCGCTACCGCAAGGTCATCCTCATGGCCTTCTGCATCGCGATGTTCAACCAGCTCTCCGGCATCAACGCGATCCTCTACTACGCGCCCAAGGTCATGAAGCTCGCCGGCGGCGCCGAGGTGCTCGGTGACGCCTTCCCCTACATCGGCTCCGTCATCGTCGGCCTCATGAACCTGATCGCCACCATGGCCGCCCTGACCGTCATCGACAAGCTCGGCCGCCGCCAGCTCATGATCGTCGGATCGATCGGCTACCTGATCTCCCTCGGCTTCCTCGCCGGCATGATGTTCGCATACGAGGGCGGCGTCTTCCAGGAAGGCAGCGCTGCCCCCGTGTGGCTCATCCTCCTCGGCCTGCTCGGCTTCATCGCCTCGCACGCCTTCGGCCAAGGCTCCGTCATCTGGGTGTTCATCTCGGAGATTTTCCCGAACCGCGTGCGTGCCCGTGGCCAGTCCCTGGGATCCCTCACGCACTGGGTGTTCGCCTTCATCACCACGTACGCCTTCCCGGTCCTCACGGATAAGCTCGGCGGCGGCTTCGCGTTCGGGATCTTCTTCCTCGCGATGGTCGGTCAGCTATTCTGGGTGCTGAAGGTCATGCCCGAAACCAAGGGCATTCCGCTCGAAGAAATGGAAGAGAAACTGGGGTTGACGAATGACTAGAATCGTGAACATCGGGGAAGCTCTCATCGATGAGATCACCCGCCCACACAGTGAACCCGTCGAGGTTGTCGGGGGATCGATGCTCAACGTCGCAGCCGGCCTCACCCGGCTGGGTCACGAGTCCGAGCTGGCGACCTGGTTCGCCCGCGACGCTCGTGGCGACAAGGTGCGCGCCCATGCCGAGGCCGCCGGTGTCACCCTGACGCCCGGTAGCGACGGCGCCGAGTTCACGACGGTCGCCCACGCGGCCGTCGACGAGAAGGGTCACGCCACCTACGAGTTCGACCTGACGTGGGACGTTCCCGCCGTCGAGGACCCGGACACCGTCGGGCATGTCCACACCGGCTCCTACGTGGTCGTCGTCGAGCCGGGCGCCGACAAGGTGCTGGCCGCCGTTAAGCGCCAGGCCATCCGCGGCACCGTGTCCTACGACCCGAACATCCGTCCCGCCCTGCTGGGAACCCCCGACGAGGCCCGCCCGCACGTCGAGGCGATCGTGGCCCTCGCGGACGTCGTGAAGGCCTCCGATGAGGACCTGGAGTGGCTCTACCCGGGCCGCCCCGTCGAGGACGTTATCCGCGAGTGGTCGCAGTCCGGCCCGTCGCTGATCCTGTGCACGCGCGGCCCCTGGGGCGTCTACATCAAGGCCGCCGCCGAGCGCGACATGCTCGTCGTCGACCCGCTGGACGTTGAGCTGGTGGACACCGTGGGCGCGGGCGACTCGCTCATGGCAGGCCTCATCTCCGGCCTGGTGGACGCGGGCCTCCTGGGTTCCGGCGAAGCGAAGCAGCGCCTGCGCGAGGCCTCGTGGGACCAGATCCTGCCCGCCATCCACCGCGGTATCATCACCTCCGGCATCACGATCCTGTACCAGGGCGCCTACTCGCCCACGCGCGAGGAGGTTGCCGGCGTGCTGGCCGCCGACCCGACGCTGCGAGGCTGACGGGGGAGTGCCCCTTAACAACTGATGGGTGTGGGCCCGGCCGATTGGCCGGGCCCACACCCATAGTGGTTGCGTTGAGGGATTCCTCGGACGCGCTTGTCAATGTGAACAAGTGGTCATATGCTTGCAGTCATCCCGTCGTGTTCCGTGGAACACGTTTTCGTGGTCCGGTTTTCATGGAGGTGGCGCGTGGCCGACGTTGGCTTCGACTCCGATAAGCATGCACAAACAAACGGAGATATGGAGAAGGGGGGGGCAATCGCTCGCTAATTCCTGCGAGGCTATCGGACGTCTGGTAGAGGCTCAGAGGTCAAGTCCTGTGGAGTGGTGTAATCGTTTTGTGTCCTTCGGAGTGGGTTATGCGCTGAGTTGGAGTGGGGGTTCCTCCTGTTGGGTGGGTTGGGGTGTGAGTCGTGATTTGGTGAGGATGTCGAGGCTGAGGTAGCGTCGGCCTTCGGCCCATTCGTCGTTTTGTTCGGCTAGGACGGCTCCGACCAGGCGGATGATGGCCTGGCGGTTGGGGAAGATCCCCACGGAGTCGGTGCGTCGGCGGATTTCGCGGTTGAGGCGCTCATTGGGGTTGTTGGACCAGATCTGGGTCCATACCCCGGTGGGGAAGGACGCGAAGGCGAGGACGTCTGCCCTGGCTTGATCGAGGTGATCACACACAGCGGGGAGCTTGTCGTGCACGTAGTCCAAGAGTCGGTCGTATTGAGCGTTGACTGAGGCGGCGTCGGGTTGGTCGTACACCGAGTGCAGCATCGCTTTGACGGCGGGCCATAGCGCTTTGGGGGTGATGGACATGAGATTCGCGGCGTAGTGGGTGCGGCATCGTTGCCAGGTGGCTCCGGGTAGGTTCGCTGCGATGGCTTCGACCAGGCCCAGATGGGCGTCACTGGTCACCAGGCGCACGCCGGTGAGGCCTCGGGCGACCAGGTCGGCGAAGAACTCGTTCCACGCCGGGCCGGTCTCGCTGGTGGATACGCGCACCCCCAGTACTTCTCGGTGTCCGTCATTGTTGACTCCGGTGGCAACCAGGACCGCGCACGAGACGACGCGTCCTCCTTCGCGCACCTTCATGGTCAGTGCGTCAGCGGCGACGAACGTGAAAGGCCCAGCGTCGTCGAGGGGGCGATGGCGGAACTCGTCCACGTGTTCGTCCAGGTCGGCTGCCATACGTGAGACCTGGGACTTCGATAGTCCTGTGATCCCCAGGGTTTTGACGAGCTTGTCCATGCGGCGTGTGGATACTCCCGCTAAGTAGCAGTCAGCAACCACTGTGATCAAGGCGTTTTCGGAGCGTTTGCGGCGCTGCAACAGCCACTCTGGAAAGTAGGTGCCTGAGCGTAGCTTGGGGATCGCCACGTCAATGGTGCCGACCCTGGTATCCAGGGGCCGGTAGCGATACCCATTGCGCTGGGTGTGACGCTGCGGATCTTGTTGGCCCCACTGGGCCCCGCACACGGTGTCAGCGTCCGCTGAGAGCAACGCGTTGATCACGTGCTGGAGCAGGGAACGCATCAAATCTGGGGACGCCTGGGATAACGCCTCGCCAAGCAGGCCAGCAGGGTCGATAATATGAGGAGCGGTCATCGTTGTGCCTCCAAATCGTTTCGAGTCAGAAGTAGAGAGCTTTCTCGAAGGATCACACGGTGACCGCACCCATATCAAAC
>NZ_PKKM01000007.1 GCF_002847525.1 Schaalia odontolytica
TCCGCACTCGGATTCCGAAACCTCAACCACTACATCACCCGAGCACTCCTCGAAACCGGAGGATTCAGACCCCAACTACACCCTCAATTATGAAGAGCCCCTTTGATATACTGGTGGGGGTCTGGTAGGTTTCGACGTGTTGCTGAGAATTGATCACCGATCCCCTTTGATATACTGTTCACCTGGATGGCCCACAACAACACCTGCTGAGAATTGATCACCGATCCCCTTTGATATACTGCACCCGCTCATGACCGGCGAACCGAAGTGCTGAGAATTGATCACCGATCCCCTTTGATATACTGAGCAGGGGACGGGTCCGTTTATGAGGCTGCTGAGAATTGATCACCGATCCCCTTTGATATACTGTGGGCACGCCGCGCGATCGGGCGCGGACGCTGAGAATTGATCACCGATCCCCTTTGATATACTGCACCCGCTCATGACCGGCGAACCGAAGTGCTGAGAATTGATCACCGATCCCCTTTGATATACTGGTCTCTATCTCGACCCTTGTGCCCGGGCGCTGAGAATTGATCACCGATCCCCTTTGATATACTGCCGGTCGTGATCTGCCACTGGTGCAGGGGCTGAGAATTGATCACCGATCCCCTTTGATATACTGGGCGGCGGCTGCAGTGTCGTAGTTTGCGGCTGAGAATTGATCACCGATCCCCTTTGATATACTGTCAGGCCTGGCCAGGTGCCAGAGCCAGAGCTGAGAATTGATCACCGATCCCCTTTGATATACTGAGGTAGGTCTTCAGGCGGACGATAGTGAGCTGAGAATTGATCACCGATCCCCTTTGATATACTGATCAGACGCGGAACGTGTACGAGCCGTTGCTGAGAATTGATCACCGATCCCCTTTGATATACTGGATCGACTGTCAGGCCGAGGGGCGAGCGGCTGAGAATTGATCACCGATCCCCTTTGATATACTGGATCGACTGTCAGGCCGAGGGGCGAGCGGCTGAGAATTGATCACCGATCCCCTTTGATATACTGCCCGCGAAACGGTACAGCTTGCGGTTGGGCTGAGAATTGATCACCGATCCCCTTTGATATACTGAATTCCCGGTATATGCGCCGTTTTTGAGGCTGAGAATTGATCACCGATCCCCTTTGATATACTGGCCTTGGACTGGTCCGGCGACCCCGCCAGCTGAGAATTGATCACCGATCCCCTTTGATATACTGTCAGCGGTCACGTGACTTTCGATGCTCGGCTGAGAATTGATCACCGATCCCCTTTGATATACTGTCGGCTACCACCAAGACCGTCACCCTCGGCTGAGAATTGATCACCGATCCCCTTTGATATACTGCCAGGACCTCGACGTCATCGCCGCCGCCGCTGAGAATTGATCACCGATCCCCTTTGATATACTGCGCGCGCTCAGGAGCGCCACGGCGGCGCGCTGAGAATTGATCACCGATCCCCTTTGATATACTGGACACCATTGAGGAGCGTCAGGACGTGCGCTGAGAATTGATCACCGATCCCCTTTGATATACTGCGTTCTCGAAGATGTTGCTGTGTGCCACGCTGAGAATTGATCACCGATCCCCTTTGATATACTGAGTTTCGCCCGCCGGAGAGCAGCTGCAGGCTGAGAATTGATCACCGATCCCCTTTGATATACTGCGCCGCTCGACACGGACATCACGGACCGGCTGAGAATTGATCACCGATCCCCTTTGATATACTGTCTTGTCGATCTCTTCGCGAGCCAGGCGGCTGAGAATTGATCACCGATCCCCTTTGATATACTGGCTTGTTGACGCCGCGCGTCCATGATGCGCTGAGAATTGATCACCGATCCCCTTTGATATACTGGCTGGAAACGAGAACTCGAACTGTGGGAGCTGAGAATTGATCACCGATCCCCTTTGATATACTGACCAAGGGTTGATTGAAGTAGACGCCCGACTGAGAATTGATCACCGATCCCCTTTGATATACTGGTGGGCGCGAACGGCCAGGGAAAGACAAGCTGAGAATTGATCACCGATCCCCTTTGATATACTGCGCATGAGCGCGGTCTTTCCCGATTGACGCTGAGAATTGATCACCGATCCCCTTTGATATACTGGGCACGCTCTGCGCCATTACTCGGCGACGCTGAGAATTGATCACCGATCCCCTTTGATATACTGACATCAACGACTACGTCGACGCCGCCATGCTGAGAATTGATCACCGATCCCCTTTGATATACTGGATGGGGACCACACCATCGAAGCGGAGAGCTGAGAATTGATCACCGATCCCCTTTGATATACTGAAGCCGCGATCGAGCAATACGATCACATGCTGAGAATTGATCACCGATCCCCTTTGATATACTGCGTCGCGTTTACAAGTTCGCGTATTACAGCTGAGAATTGATCACCGATCCCCTTTGATATACTGTTGTCGATCACCCACGCCTGCCAGGGGTGCTGAGAATTGATCACCGATCCCCTTTGATATACTGGTTCTTCGGCGCGCACACCGGGCGGTGGGCTGAGAATTGATCACCGATCCCCTTTGATATACTGCCGGATACATGTCGGTCGGCGTCGAGATGCTGAGAATTGATCACCGATCCCCTTTGATATACTGCCTACCTATATGGGCAGTCTACAGCTCGTGCTGAGAATTGATCACCGATCCCCTTTGATATACTGTCGACGGTCGGCGGCTGCTTGGAGCCGGGCTGAGAATTGATCACCGATCCCCTTTGATATACTGCCGACCTCGCGACCAAGCGACGGCGATAGCTGAGAATTGATCACCGATCCCCTTTGATATACTGCGCCCACGTGACCATTACCAACCACAACGCTGAGAATTGATCACCGATCCCCTTTGATATACTGGTAGAGCCCAGCTGCACAGCGGTTCCGGGCTGAGAATTGATCACCGATCCCCTTTGATATACTGTACTGGCTTCCCATCCCCACGCGCCGTCGCTGAGAATTGATCACCGATCCCCTTTGATATACTGCACGGCCGCGCCGGCCGTGCCCGCGCTCGCTGAGAATTGATCACCGATCCCCTTTGATATACTGTCGGCAACCATGCCCGAGATCAGAATGAGCTGAGAATTGATCACCGATCCCCTTTGATATACTGCTGCTGCCCGCGCCCGAGCGCCCGAGGTGCTGAGAATTGATCACCGATCCCCTTTGATATACTGACAACGGCAAGCTCATCACCTACGAGCTGCTGAGAATTGATCACCGATCCCCTTTGATATACTGCCGTTGACGAGCAGGACGCGGCCAGCCTGCTGAGAATTGATCACCGATCCCCTTTGATATACTGGCGTCGTGAGCTGACACGCTTCATTCACGCTGAGAATTGATCACCGATCCCCTTTGATATACTGAGGTCGAGGAGGAGGTCTTCGCCGGCCTGCTGAGAATTGATCACCGATCCCCTTTGATATACTGTGATACTTACCAGCAGCTCGCCGTGCGAGCTGAGAATTGATCACCGATCCCCTTTGATATACTGTCGAGAGGCTGCGAGCTGCGATCTTCTCGCTGAGAATTGATCACCGATCCCCTTTGATATACTGGAAAACCACCGTCGGGACCATGCCGGGCGCTGAGAATTGATCACCGATCCCCTTTGATATACTGATCGCCCCGAGCGGCTTCGCGCCGAAAAGCTGAGAATTGATCACCGATCCCCTTTGATATACTGGTTGTCCGGTTCAAGCGGGGCAAGCTGTGCTGAGAATTGATCACCGATCCCCTTTGATATACTGATGGGCGCTGTCGATGCGCAAAACCTTGGCTGAGAATTGATCACCGATCCCCTTTGATATACTGTTCACAGACCGGCTTATACGTGTCGCCAGCTGAGAATTGATCACCGATCCCCTTTGATATACTGCCACCTTCGATGGCATGCGCTCAGCCATGCTGAGAATTGATCACCGATCCCCTTTGATATACTGAGATCCCCTAGTTTTCCCTGAAAAATAGCGGAAAACCAGGGGATCTTCGTTAGAAAATCATGAGCTGTTCAGGCGAGCCGCGCTCCTTCCGAGGCTTCGCGTTCTCAAAACGAAGCCCCGTCGCCCACTGCCGATCCGTCAGTGCCAATACCCGAACCTGCCCACCCTCCGGCAGATGAGTCTTGATCGCCCGCAGCGTCGCATGATCCTGCCCACCGGTCGGCCAGTACTTCACGTACACGCTGAACTGCACCATGCAGAAGCCCCAATCCAGAAGGTCATTGCGGAAACGCGTTGCCTCGCGACGCTGTTTCTTCGTCTCCACGGGGAGATCGAACATCACCAAGCACCACATAGCGTCATCCGCCATGTCAGTTCTCCGTACCCACAGACGACGGTCCCTGCCACGAGAACACATTGAGGCGATCGATGTCTCCCTCCACGTAACGACCGAAAGACTGAGCCAGGGCTTCGGCTACGGCCGGGATACCGTGCCCATCTTGATCAAAGCGCTGGCAGGCAGCCGCCACTAGAAGTTGCTTCACCGGGCGATCCGAAGGAGATGCCGTGGGCGGGAGCTGCAGGGCGACCTCATCAATCGCCGGCCTAAAGGGCTCGATCAAATCGTCGGCAAGGGCGAAGGCATTGCCTCGGCCGCGGTGGAAGACTCCAAGCGCGGGCGCCAGCCCCGCCGCCAGAACAGCGCGCATCAGGTGCCCACGCAGCACTGAATACCCGTAATCCAAACAGGCGTTCGCACCGATCAGTTGGCCGGCTGCCGGTTGACGCCCGACACCCTTTCCGAGGGCGCGCGACCAGTACAGGCGAGCCGCCTGGGCCTCCACGTTTCCGGGGTCACCCGAACGAACCTGATCCGCGAGCGCGAGCAGTTCGCCGCTTCCCCGAATCTTGAGGTTTTTCAGAACCGAGGCTTGTCCCTCAATCTTTGCTCGAATCAGACGGGCCCACGCGTTCTTCTTCCGAGGCAGCGATACCTCCGCCTGGGCTCGATGACGGGCTGCTACTCGGCCATGATCTGACCACGAGTAGCAGCCTCCTTCCGGGATACCCCTCCAGTCACAGAAGAGCACAGCGACATCGGCCTCAGCTAATCGATGCAGAACAGCGGCGCTGAGAGCGACCTTCATACCCACGAGGACAACAGCAACCTCAGCGACGGGAATAGTCGTTGATACTCCCTTTTCAGGGCACACCTCCACCCCACCACGCGTCGATCGAAGCTCACCCTCGAAACCACACAGGTCGATCACACGCCACTGCTCTGCCATCCGACATCACTCCAGCATCATCGATACGGGCAACGATGCTGATGAGCGCCAACGCTCCTCACCCAGGCAGTTTCGCCGAATCACTCGAACACCACCTGCCTGGAGCAATACGTTTATGGCAGTCACCCAGCCGGGATCGTCAACTGCTTTACGCACCTCGTCTGGTGTTGGTTCGATGCCAAGCCTCGCAGCATCCTTATCATCAACAAACCCCTCCTTCGAGAGTAACAAGGGTTTAATTCGAATCTTTGAGGCCGATTTGAAGCCCGCTACCCGCCATGCAGTGAGCTCGGGATACCGGGAAAACACCTTCGCGATAGAACCATCACCATACATTGATGGATTCAGCTGCAGCTCATCGCCCTCAACTAGCCATCCAATCTGCGTGGCTGTCCCATCAGCGATTGCCTTGCGAATCTTAGTTTCCGAAGTACGCATTGAGATGCTCGACTGCATGAGTGGTGTCGTGAAGAGGTCTTGGTGCTTCATGCGGCGCAGATCCACCTGGAAGACTCGAACCATCGCATACGTTGTTTTCTTGCCATCAATGCGGTAAATCCTTGCGTGATGAATCGAGTTTGCAAGCTTGACGTATCCGCCCCGCACCTTCAAGCACGCTGAAGGAGAACCAAAGAAGTTCAGTAGCTCCGTTGGTCCTACGTGCCTGCCATTTACGACGATTGTCCGATTCAGGTTCTCGGGAAGGCCTTTGACGGGATCAAAATCGGAGCAACGGGTGAGAGCTGTCCATAAAGCCGGAGTCTCAGCGCGGTCAATCAAATCAATAGGAATAGCATCTCCAAGCGCACATTGCACCCCCCTTTCCTTCATGGTTGTTGAACCCTTCTTCACGGGCTTCGTATGGGAGAAGGAAAACAGCGTATCTTCATGCACGGCGCTCGAATTCATTCGGAGACGGATGTTCTCATTGAAGGGAATTGCGTTGTCACTCAACGCAATATTGAAGAGCTCGACGCCGCGAAGCATCGACTCACGCCAGGATTCGAAGCGCTGCGACGCCTCGCCCGGTTTCCCATAGAAGTTCTTCCACGTCTCTTCTAGGCCAGCAAGACGTTGCGCGTCGCGCATGTTCACACGCAAGGCAAGCGTGCGGGACACCGACGGATTCATCAGCGCGATGACGAGTGCGTCCATCGCGTGGTGACGCCTGTCGAAACGAGTCTTGCCTCTGCCACCGATCAGATTGACTCGACTCTCAAAGCCCGAGGCCTTCCTAGCCTCCGCCGTCAGCTGGCCACGGTAAACACCCACGGAAGGCACAGCCTCTTCGTCACGCGTACGGTAGAAGCCCTCGATACGAGTCCTCAGTTCAACAGCCATCCACGCAACGGACTCCATCGAGCGACCATCGAACTCTTCATCCGGCTTACGGGACTTGAGACGGGCCGAAACCTCGCGCTGCAGCTGCTTGAACTGCTTGGGCGACATGCCGTTATCACGCTGCCACATCTTCACACGATCAAGAGCGCCCTTCAGAGAGACACCCCCGTTCGTATGATCGGACGACGCCCACGCGGCAAAAGGAATGGCCCCCTTCTTGTGGTTACACGTACGGCATACCGCAGCCAGGTTGGAACGATCGTTCGTCGAGGACCCATCTGCGCGCGGGACGATGTGGTCCATTTCTGCCGTAGCGAACGAAATCGATGCACCACAGTACAGGCACTGACAGTTCTGCCTCTGCAGCGCAAAATACCTGATCTGATCAGACCGATGAATCTTGCCCGACAGCTTGAGTTTCTCTGCCATAACCGCGACAGCTACCTTATTCGCCTTACGGCGCTTCTCATTTTCTTGCATGAGCTCACGCGCAACTTTCTCGGACCCGAGACCGTCACGCGCATGCTCAATGTTGATGACCGTCGGCTCGCCCCAGCGCTCCGTTGCAGTGTGCAGCCATCGGCTCACCTGCTTGAGCACGCGATCGACGGCCGGGTTGCCTGTCGGCGCAGCGATCGGCTCCACTGCAGGCTTCCAGTCATCTCCGACATTGAACTCCAGGCGACGTGCAGTGTGGAGATCTACGCCGTCACGCAGCATCCTGTCCGTCAGGCGACGAAGGCTATCCAGCGAGTATGCCGCTCGCCCCTGGGGTAGTGAAATCTTCTCGAATTCGACCTGGTCGCCCTCTGTCGCCTGCTCGAGCAGCTCTGCGACCTCATCGTTCACGTCGCTGGTATCTTCGGAGCCGCCGGAGTTCGAGAAGGCGTCCACAAAGTAGCCGCGCTGCTCATCATCCGCGTCCTTCCACCACTCCTTGAGCCACTTGACTTTGCCGGCCATGATCTTCTCGGTGGTGACGTCGGTCGGGGGATTACGCAGGACCGGCGACCCATCGAACGAGGCCTTCGCTGTACCACGCAGATCCGAACGCTCGATTCCCAAGTTATCCGCCAGATCCTGCCAGGTGACCTCCTGCTTGAGGCCAGCAATCAGCAGGAAGTCAGTCAGACCTTGCAGCTCCTCCGGAGTCAGCGGCCGCTCCGCGCGCCCCTCACGAACACGCAGGTTCGCCAACACACTGACAATGCGGAACTTCTGGAATACAGGGTGTGCCTTCTCCGCACGCACATGCTTACCCTGACCCGGCAGCTCATCGTGCCCCACGAGGCCACGCTCCTTCGCGCTCCCCTTAGGGGACTTCGCCTGAAAAACGGCTCGGATCAGCCGATCACGGTCAGCAGGATCAATCTGCTGCACGTCGCAGATCCGGCGGATTTCCTCCGCATTATCGCTCTGGTGGAGTTTACCCTCGAGAATACCCTCGGGGCCACGCAGCTTCGGCGTGCCAGGGGCCTTCACATAGTCGGGGTGAGCGAGATACGCATCCACTAGCTGACCGGGGGTCGTGTCGGCTGGAAAATCCCTACCGAGGGAGGTACTGATTCGCTCGTTGAGTCCTTTCAGAAACTCACTCGGCTCTGCGGACTGCAGCAACGTCTCAACCTTGGCGTAGGGGTTACGCCAGCCGCGGTGGCGAGCCATGTGACGCAGCGCGATCGACAACGCTGTCTTTCTCTTATCGTCGTCGGCGATATACCCCTCGAGTAGTCGCGAGCGCACATGCCATGGCTCTGTCGGATACTTGAATGTGGACTGATCAGGCAGCGGCCACCCGAAATCCTTGGAGATGACACGATCCAGATTTGCCAATCGCTGACGGCGAGTGTGGTAGAGGCGCCTCGTTCGCCGGGCAACACCCGCCGTCAGTTTTCGGCTCTTCGCTGCCTTGTTTTCGTTCGGATCGACACCGGCGTCGTGAATGAAAACCATGGAGTTCAGCAGCTTGATGGGCTGATCGTTGCGGTCGACCTCAACCGCGCAGAAGCCAATAGATTTCAGGCCGACATCGATGCCGACACGGTAGCGGATACCCGGGACATTTTCTGAGAAATCATTCATGGAACACATAGTGTCACACCGCACACACATTTGCGTACGCTTTAAAAAATTACCGGGCCCTTCGCGGAGAAGGACCCGGTGGAGCATTCGGAGCCGCTAACGAGTCGGCTCTTACTAAGAATTGATCTGCAACCATGCTACCCCGGCACGATCGGAGATGCAAGCCACATCCACGAGGACTTTTCGGCGAGGCCACCCCACCCACTTCCGCGCGCCACTGCGACACATGGGGCGCGATCCTGAAACAATGGGGGCATGTCGAATGACCCGCGTGAAAACCTGCATGGCTCGGACAGCCAGGAGCTGGCCGACGTGACGGCCGACGCCGCCCGCACCGGCGCCGAGCGAGCCGCCTCGACCCCCACCCACACCTCCGACGAGGCGCCCGCCCCGCGCAGCGCCCTCTCGTCGTTCGAGGAGATCCTCAGCGGCGCCACCCACGAGGCCGACGCCCCCACCGCCGACACCCCCGCAGAAACGCTCGCCGACGACGGCGCGCAGGACCTGCAGGAGACACTCGTGTCCCCCACCCCCCTCGTCGCCACCGACGAGGCCGAGGCAACCCCCGCCGCGCTCGCCACCGACGCGGCGGCAGCATCGGAGACCGCCGCAGAGACCGTCAGCGACATCGCGCCCGAGACCGCGACCCCGCAGGCCGCACCGCAGCAGCCCACCCAGGAGCTCACGCCGGCCAACAGCGCCAACACCACAGCCAACGGCGCGGCAACGAACGCCAACAGCGCCGCCCGCAACGACCTCGTCGTCGCCGCCCCCGTGCACCTGCCGCCCGCCGAGCCGCGCCCCTGGTACCGCTCGCGTCGTTCCTTCTCCGCGAAGGGCCGCGGCGGCCGCGTCCAGGTCGCCGGCCTGGGCATCACCTACACGGACCATGTGACCGGCGCGGTCCTCCTCGCCAATATTGATCTGGGCTTCCGTGCCCGCTCGCTGAGCGCGATCCTGGACCCGACGGGCCGCCGCGCCCGCGCCCTCTTCCTGATCCTCGCGGGCCTCGAGGAGCCGCAGGCCGGCCGCATCGTCGCCGCGCCCTCGCGCTCGCTGGCCGCACGCCTCGCGGGCCGCATCGGCTCAGTCGCGCTGATCCGCGCGGACTCCCCGCTCGACGAGTCCCTGACGATCCGCCAGAACATCCTCGCACCCCTGTCCGCGACGGGCTCCGTCGCCGACTGGGACAACCTCGTGGGCGCCCTGCAGATCACGGGCCTCGCCCAGCGCGTCGACCTGCGCCCCTCCGAGCTCTCCGAGTGGGAGCGATTCAAGGCCCTCATCGCCCGCGCGATCGTGTCCGGCGCCGAGGTCTTCCTCATCGAAGACCCCATCTCCCTGCCCCCGGCCGCCCGCACCGAGCTCGAGCCGCTCCTGCGTTCCCTCGCGAACGCGGGCTGCGCGGTCGTCATCGCCACCCCGTCCGTGGAGGTCGCCGCCGCCTCGGACCGCGCAATCCTGCTGACGAACGGCCGCGTCACCCTCGACGCTCCCGGCCCCTCCGCCGCGCTCATCGCCGCCTCCCTGGAGGCCAACCCCGAGGACCCGAAGGCTCTCCTCGGCCCGATCCCCTCGGCCCTGCCCGCTTCCTTCGACGAGGTCATCTCCCCCACCGGGTCCGCCTCGGCCCCCGCGTGGCACCCGCTCGGCACCGCCGACGAGGCCGGGGCGCAGACCTCGGACGCTCAGCAGGCCCCCGAACCCGAGGAAGCAGCCGAGGCCGCCCTCGACGCCGCGACCACCCGCGTGGAGGCAGCGCCCACCCGCGTGGAGGCAGCTCCCGCCCAAGCAACCCAGGCGACCGAGGTCCCCCAGGCCTCGCCCGAGCCCCGCACCGAGACCGCGATGCGCGGCATCCCCGTCGTCGAAGCCGAGGACCCGGCCATGGCCGAGCCCGAGGTCTCCGACCTGGTCGTGCGCGCCCGCAAGATCCTCTCCGACCTCCCGGGCTCGATCGCCCCGCAGGAGTAACGTAACGGTCACTGCGAGCCGTCATTCTTCGTGAGACACTAGGCGTATCAGGCGAGGCCTCGCCTCGTTCACCCGTACGCGCAGGAGCATCCATGACTCAGCCCACCCCTCAGCCCGGGCAGTACCCGCCCCCCGCAGAGCCCGCACGCGCCTCCGGCGAGGCGCGCCCCAGCATCGGCACCCTCTTCGCGTCCGTCACCGGACAGCTTTCCAGCATCATCCGCGGCGAGATCGAGCTCAACAAGGCGAAGCTGCGTGCCTTCGCATCCAAGAGCGGCAAGGGCATCGCCCTCCTCCTGGTCGCCGCGGTCTTCGCCCTGTACCTGCTGGGATGGATCTTCCACACGATCGAGGTCGCGCTCGCGCTCGTCGTCCCCGCGTGGGCAGCGTCGCTGATCGTCGTCGCGATCCTCCTGCTGATCGTCCTGATCCTCGCCCTGGTCGGCTCCCGCTCCCTCAAGAGCGCGCAGGAGCACCGCCCGGATCCGGCCGCGTCCGTCGCCGCCACCAAGGAAGCCATCGAGAAGGGACTGGGCAAGTGAGCACCAACCTCGATACTCGTAACGTGACCGTCGGCGAGGCCGCCCCCGCCGAGCCGCGCACGGAAGCTCAGATCACCGCCGACCTCGAGCGTCAGCGCGCCGAACTGGCCGCCACGATCGACCAGCTGTACGCGCGCGTCCAGCCCGCCGCCCTCGCCCAGGAGGCGAAGGACGAGGCCACGGCCCGTTTCGCGTCCTTCAAGCAGTCCGCGTCGCTGACCCTGCAGGACGCCGCCGGAGGCAACGCCGAGGCCCTGAAGAAGGTCGGCATCGTCGCCCTGTCCGCGGTCGGTGCTATCGGCGCGATCGTCCTGCTGGCGACCCGCTCATCGCGTCGCTCGCGTCGCGAGGCCCGCCGCGCCGCCCACGAGGCCGCCGCGCGCACGCTCGAGGCCCTCAAGTCCGACCTGACCGAGGCTCTGTAAGCACCAACTGACGCGAACCGGCGTAACTCCGGCCACACCGGCCGAGGGTTGCGCCGGTTCTATTTCCCTAGTTTCGTGGGCTTCCGCGCCCCTGGAGTCGCTCCGCTGAGCGCGCAAAACGCAATCCAAGGTGAGGTCAAGGCCCGTCATTAGCTATGATGGTCCCACGAAACATTTTGAACACCCAGGGAACCGCTTTACGCGGACCCGAACGACGCGGAGGGGGTCGACGCCATGGGGCGCGGCCGTCAAAAGGCTAAGCAGATGAAAGTCGCTCGGAAGCTGAAGTATTTCAGCCCCGACACCGACCTAAACGCACTTCAGCGCGAGCTGGCGGATGAGGACTCGTACCTGGCACACGTGCCGGCGGACGAGCCCGAAGAGGACGATGCAATCGACGACGACCTCTACTCGAAATACGCCGACTTCGCCGAGATGCCCGCGGAAGAGGACGACATCGATCCGGAGCAGCTCGATGAGTCCTTCTGGACGGGTGGTTCCTCCACTAAGTAACGGCTCAGCCACACGGCGGACCGAGAACCGGTCCGCCGCTTTGGCGTACCCGAAACGCTATTTCTGAGCACGCACACGTGATTATCCGAGGCGCGTTTTATGCCCATACTCGATAAGGTGTGCACCACTTAGGGAGCATTACACCACTTAGGGAGCATTACACCGCCTGGGAAGTGGTGTAATACCCAGCTAAATGGTGTAACACCACTTAGGAACAAGCCAGAACGCGGCTTCCGTACCGAGTGCGGGATGCCGGGGTGACGGAGGCCTCTCGACAGCCCCCTCCAGAACCCAGCAAATTACACGCCCACACAGGACAAAGCCAGGCACACATGCATCTGTATGCGCGCACACGATAAGGGGTCGAGGCCCGCAGGCCTCGACCCCTCTCGTGCGGCAACGCTCTCAACACGGGCGCGCCGCCCAGCTCAGCTCAGGCCACGCAACGCTCAGCCGACGCGGTACTCGCCGTGCAGCAGCACGGCGCCCGCCTGGACGCCCTTCGTGCCGGAGATGAGGCGCACACCGGAGGAATCAGCACCGAGGTCGGCAACCGACCCGAAGCCGGCCACGGTTCCATCGATCCCCGCCGACGTGACGGAGCCCAGGACCCACGCGGCCACCCCGGCCTCGTTGATCGCGGACAGGACCTCGGAGGCCACGGAGGCCGAGACGACGGCGACCATGCCGACGCCCAGGTTCAGGGAGTCCTCCATGCCGACCCAGGTGACGTCGCCGCCGCGGCGCACCCAGTCGAACACGGCGGGCACGGTCCACGTCGAGCGGTCGACGGTCGCCACCGCGCCGACCGGCAGGACGCGCGACAGGTTTGCGGCCAGGCCGCCGCCGGTCACGTGCGAGTAGGCATGAATCCCCTCGACACCGAAGCGCTCGACCAGGTCGAGGCAGAGGCGCGTGTACAGACGCGTGGGCTCGAGGAGCTCCTCGCCGAGGGTGCGGCCAAACTCGGCCACGTGGGACTCCAGCGAGGCGCCGACGCGGGAGACGACGGAGCGCACCAGCGAGTAGCCGTTGGAGTGCAGGCCCGAAGAGGCCATGGCGATGACGACGTCGCCGCCCGTCACGCGCTCGGGGCCCAGCAGCTTGGAGGCGTCCACGACGCCGGTCGCGGCGCCCGCGATGTCGTAGTCGTCGGGCTCCATGACACCCGGGTGCTCGGCGGTCTCGCCGCCGATGAGGGGCGTACCCGTGGCCTCGCAGGCGCGCGCGATGCCGGTGACGATGGCGGCGATACGCTCGGGGACGACGTGCCCGCAGGCGATGTAGTCGGTCATGAGGACCGGGCGCGCGCCGATCACGACGATGTCGTCGACGACCATGCCGACCAGGTCCTGGCCGATCGTGTCGTGCACGTCCATGGCCTGCGCGATCGCGATCTTCGTGCCCACGCCGTCCGTGGAGGTCGCGAGCAGCGGCTTCTCCATCCCCAGCAGCGCCGACGCGTCAACCATGCCGGCGAATCCGCCGGTCGCGCCCAGGACGGTGGAGTCGTGGGTGGCGGCCACCGCGCTCTTCATCAGCTCGACGGCGCGGTCGCCCGCAGCGGTGTCGACGCCAGCGGTCGCATAGTCCAGGGGGGTGTCGGTCATGGGTGATGCCTTTCGCGGATGGCGCTCGACGAGGCCGTATCTGGGTGGTCGGGGTGAGAGCAACGCCCGCGGCGCAGGGGTTGCGTCGCGGGCGTGGAGGTTAGCAGGGGGTGGCTTCGGGGGTTCCGGGCACGGGCGTCCCGGCGGGGATCGTCTCGGGGTATTCGCCGGTGAAGCAGCCCAGGCACAGGGAGTTGCCCTGTCCGGTGGCCGCGACCATCCCGTCGATCGACAGGTAGGCCAGCGAGTCGGCGCCGATGGATTCGCGCACCTGTTCGACGCTCATGGACGAGGCGATGAGCTCGGCGCGCGTCGGGAAATCGATACCGAAGAAGCAGGGCCACAGCACCGGCGGGGAGGAGATGCGGATGTGCACCTCGGCGGCCCCGGCCTCGCGCAGCATCCTGACGAGCGCGCGCTGCGTGTTACCGCGAACAATCGAGTCGTCGATGACGACCAGGCGCTTGCCTTCGATGACCTCGCGCAGGGGGTTGAGCTTGAGGCGGATGCCCAGCTGACGCAGCGACTGCGTGGGCTGGATGAAGGTGCGGCCCACGTACGCGTTCTTCACGAGGCCCTGGGCGAAGGGGATGCCGGACTCCTGCGCGTAGCCGATCGCGGCGGGCGTGCCCGAGTCGGGCGTGGGGATCACCAGGTCCGCCTCGATGGGGTTCTCGCGCGCCAGGGCGGCACCCATCTCGTGGCGCGCGGCCACGATGCGGCGCCCGCCGATCGTCGTGTCGGGGCGGGCCAGGTACACGTACTCGAAGACGCAGGTGTTGGAGCGGCGCACGGCGAAGCGGCGCGAGTGCACACCCGACGCGTCGATCGAAATGAGCTCGCCGGGCTCGACCTCGCGCACGAAGGTCGCGCCACACAGGTCCAGGGCGGCGGTCTCGGAGGCGACAACCCAGCCGGAGGCCAGGCGGCCGAGCACGAGCGGGCGGTAGCCGTGCGGGTCGCGCGCTGCGTACAGCGTGTGCTCGTCCATGAAGACCAGGGAGAACGCGCCCTTGATACGCGGCAGGACCTTCAGGGCGGCGCCGACGAGGGGCGCGGGCTCAAGGTCGTCCACCGACGAGGCCGGGGCGGCCTCGTCCCCATCGGCCTTCGAAGGCGTCACGGACGGGGACGCGATGAAGGGGGTCGGCCCGGGGATGCGGTCGGCCATGCCCAACAGCGCGGTCACGAGGGAGGTATCGGTGGAGGCGCCGCGTTCGAAGTCCTCGCCGTCGTCGGCGATCTCGGCAGCGAGCTCGCGCAGCTCGACCGTGTTGGTGAGGTTGCCGTTGTGGCCCAGGGCGAGCGTGCCCGTGGGGGTGGGGCCGAGCGTCGGCTGGGCGTTGCGCCACACGTCCGCGCCGGTCGTCGCGTAGCGGACGTGGCCCAGGGCGATGTGGCCGCGCAGGCCCTGCAGGGACTGCTCGGAGAACACCTGCGACACGAGGCCCTGATCCTTATACACGAGGATCTGCTTGCCATTCGATGTCGCAATACCGGCGCTCTGTTGGCCGCGGTGTTGCAAGGCATAGAGGGAGAAGTAGGTCAGGCGGGAAACGTCCTCGCCCGGGGCCCACACTCCGAAGACGCCGCAGTGATCATGCGGGTGATCGTCTCCGAAGATTTCCTGGTCGGACAGTGTCATGTCTGGCTGCGAGACGGGAAGCACGCTCTCACTTTCCCACACTTTTTCCCTCCTCGTGACATGAATCCACGTTGTGGCGGGCACACGAGAGCGCGACGGAGCCCGTACGCAGCGCGTAATTGCGCACGCTTTGCGGGGCAGAATCGGTCTCTCCAGTGTCGAGATGACACAATGGAGTGCAGCAATCTTGAGGAGGAAACGTGGCCAATCCAACGCTGAGCGCCATCATGTGGGGACTCGCCCTGCTCGTGAGCGCCCTGGCCATCCTGTCGTTCGCGCGAGGCCTGACACACATGTGGCGCACGGTCTCGGCGGGCACGCCCGACCCGGGACGCCTGAGCCCCGTCGGCAAGCGAGCGTGGGGCGTCATCTCCGCGGCCCTCACCCACCGCGAGTTCAAGGGGCGCCCCTGGATCAAGGCCGCCCACTGGCTGGTCATGGTCTCCTTCCCGATCCTCTTCTTCACCCTGGTCACGGGCTACGCGCAGCTGCGCGTCCAGACCTTCACGCTGCCCCTCCTCGGCCACTTCGCGCCGTGGGAGTGGCTCACCGAGGTCTTCGCGTGGGGCGGCCTGGCGGGCATCATTCTCCTCATGATCGTGCGCCAGCGCGCCGGGCGCGGCACGGCCGCCGAGGCGGCCCTCTCCAACGACGATCCCGACGGCGCTGCCGCTGCGGCCGACCCGGAAGGCACCCCTCCCTCGTCCCTGGCCACGCCCCACCCGCGCGACTCCTCCCCGCGCGGCCTGGCCTCCCGTTTCCTGGGTTCGACCCGCTGGCAGGCGCTCTTCGTCGAGTGGGTTATCCTCATCGTGTGCGCGTGCGTCGTGGCCCTGCGCGGCCTCGAATACGCGCTGTTCAGCGTGACGCCGGGCCTCGAGGCCCACGCGACCGCCCTGCACTTCCCGCTCACCGCCTGGCTCGGCGCGCTCTTCGCGGCCGCCGCTTCCTCCTCGGCCGCCTCGCTGGCGAACGCGATCGTGCTGGTCAGCGCCCTCAAGGTCCTCACCTCCATAATCTGGCTGACGGTCGTCGGCATCCAGACCGGCATGGGCGTCGCCTGGCACCGCTTCGTCGCGATCCTCAACCTGTACACGCGCCGAAACGCCGACGGGACGAAGTCGCTGGGACCGGCCGACCACATGCTCATCGACGGCAAGCCGGTCACCAGCGAGGACGACTTCGACGACGTCCCCGAGGACACCGTCCTCGGCGTGGGCACAATCGAGGACTTCTCGTGGAAGGCCCGCCTGGACCTGTACTCGTGCACCGAGTGCGGCCGCTGCCAGGAGCTGTGCCCCGCGTGGAACACCCAGAAGCCCCTCTCCCCCAAGCTGCTCATCATGGGCCTGCGCGACCACATGGAGTCCGCCTCCAACGTGCAGATCGTCGAGCAGGAGGAGGGCCACCAAAAGCTGGGCGACGGCGAGGTCCTCCTCGACAAGGGCGTGCCGGCCTCGCCGCACTCCTTCGACCTGGTCTCCGCCCTGTCCCTGTCGGGCGCGACCGGGCCCGAGGGCGTCTCCGCGGTGACCGCTCCCCTGGTCCCCGAGGTCGTCTCCGAAGAGGTCCTGTGGGACTGCACGAACTGCGGCGCCTGCGTCGAGCAGTGCCCCGTCGACATCGAGCACATCGACCACATCCTCGACCTGCGCCGCCACCAGGTCCTCATGGAGGGCGCGTTCCCCCGCGAGCTGGGCCGCGCGTTCCGCGGCATGGAATCCAAGGCGAACCCCTACAACCAGCCCGCCCGCAAGCGCATGGACTGGGCGAAGAAGCTGGACTTCGACATCCCCGTCGTCGGCGAGGACATCGAGGACGCCTCCGAGGTCGACTACCTGTTCTGGGTGGGCTGCGCGGGCGCCTACGACGACACGGCGAAGAAGACCAGCGCCGCCGTCGCCGAGCTGCTGCACACCGCGGGCGTGTCCTTCGCGGTCCTCGGATCGGGCGAGTCCTGCACGGGCGATCCGGCCCGCCGCGCCGGCAACGAGGCGCTCTTCCAGATGCTGGCCGCCCAGGCGATCGACACGCTCAAGGAAGCCAAGCCCCAGAAGATCGTCGTCTCCTGCGCGCACTGCTTCAACACGATCGCCGGCGAGTACCCGGAGCTGGGCGGCTCCTTCGACGTCGTCCACCACACGCAGCTCCTGAACCGCCTGGTGCGCGACGGCCTCCTCACGCCCGTGGCCCCCACCGCCTCGCCTGCCTCCGCGGGCACGGACGCCACGGACGAGGCCGGGGCGCAGTCCGCGGGCACCACTCCCTCAGTCGGCGCACCCCTGAAGGTCACCTACCACGACGCGTGCTTCCTGGGCCGCCACAACCGCGTCTACGAGCCGCCGCGCGAGCTCGTGGGCTCCCTGCCGAACGTGGAGCTCGTCGAGATGCCGCGCAACCGCGACCGCGCGATGTGCTGCGGCGCGGGTGGCGCGCACGCCTGGTTCGAGGAGACGCGCGGGACCCGTATCGCGGATGCCCGCATCGTCGAGGCCGCGGCCACGGGCGCGGACGTCGTCGCGACGGCCTGCCCCTTCTGTTCCCAGATGCTCGGCTCCGCCTCGGGCACATCAGCCGGCTTCGTCTCCTCCGACGCCGACCAGGGCGGCGCGAACAACGACGCCGCCACGGCCTCGCCCGGCGCGAAGCTCCCCGAGGTGCGGGACGTGGCCGTCATGCTGCTCGAGTCCGTCAAGCGCGGGCAGTAACGCACACACGCCCTGCAGCACAGCGCGCACCCACGCATCACGTAGCGCACGCAAGCGCCACAAACGAAAGGGGTGGCCCCGCAGGAAATCCTGCGGGGCCACCCTTTAACGAAAGAAAATCAGTCCTCGACGCCGACGATGACGTTGGAGGCCTTGATGACGGCGACGGCCTTGGAGCCGACGGTCAGGCCGAGCTCCTCGATGGCGGCGTTCGTAATCGACGAGGAGATGACCAGGCCGGGAGCGACCTCGATCTTGACGATGCCGTTGACGGCGCCCTCGGAGACCTCAACGACGGTGCCGGGGAGCTGGTTGCGTGCAGAGAGCTTCATGGTGTGCCCTTTCGTTCATAGTGGTTTGCAAACACACATACCCTAGCGGGCATGCAACGCGCCTTCCACGAATGCGACCTATTCCTCACCCTCCGGTGAAATCTCCTCAAGACCGACGAGGAAGCCATCCTCGTCGATGACGTTGCCGCCCACCAGGGTCGCGATCATTCCGGCGGCCTTCTCCACGTCCTGGGTGGAGCGCAGGCGTTCGAGGCGCGCGGTGCGGCTCATCGCGCCCGCACCGGGCGTCGGCGCGGAGGTGGGCAGCCAGCGAACCTGGTATTCGATGATGGCTCCGGCCGTCCACGGCTCCCAGCGCAGGACGCGCGGCGGCGTGGGCACGGCGTGGACCTCGATCATCATGTCCGAGCGGTGGCCGATCGGGCTCATGAGGGCGTAACCGTCGACGACCTGCGGCTTGTCGTGCTGGGCCTCGAGCTCCTCGCGGGCCTTGGCGATCTTGGAGGCAATGTCCTTGCGCACCGGCCCCAGCTCGGCCTTCAGCTTTTCGATCTGCTCGACCTGCGCGGGGCTGAGCGGGGCGGGCTTGGGGGCCTCGGGCGTAATGTCGCGCGCGTCCTTCATCTGGTCGAATCCGGCGCGCTCGCGCATCGCGGAGAGCAGGTCCTCGGGGTTGATCCAGCGCGGCGAGTACACCGTCAGATTCACGGCCGAGTCGGCGTCGGGGACCATCACGTAGCCGCTGCCGGCGATGCGCAGACCACCGGCGAGGCGTCGGGCCATGCGGCGCAGCGCCTCGAGCACGCGATACTCCAGGCCCGTGGGCACACCGTCGGGGAACGCCTTGTCCCACTCGCCCATCACGCCGTTGCTCTGCTGGCGGGCATGGGCCTGCGGGCAGCGCAGGACCCACGCGTTGGACAGTGAGGCCGGGGTGCCCAACGCCGTGCGCGTCGGCTGGTCCAGCGTCCACGGCCCCTCCAGCTCGGCGTCCGAGGAGAGGCGCAGGCGACCCGGGGCGATCCATCCGGCCTCGTCCCACATGGAGATCGCGAGGGCCTCAAGCTCGGCGGGGTCGACCGCGTCCGAAACGAGGAAGAGGTGATGGCTGCGCGCGTCGTCGAGGTCGATGACGCCCGCGGGTTCGTCCAGCTCGATGGCGGCGGCAATCGGGATGGCGGCCTCGGCGCTCGTCACCTCGCCGTCGGCGTCGATCTGAAAGGCCGCGTCCGTCGAGGTCATCGTCGTCAGGCCGACATTGGTTTGGATAAGTGGATTATCCGTCACGCTCATCGGCGTCGGATCGGCGAAAGAATGGGGGGCGGCGGCCATGCGTTCCTTGAGGGAACGCCTCACCGGCGAGGCCTGGGGGGCCTCGTCCCTATTGGTGACCTGCTCGCGCGGGGTCATGCCCGGCAGAGCGACACCCTGGATAACACCCGTGCGCGTCGGGGAGGGCGCGACCGGCGGAATGCCGGCCACTGCCTCGGCGCTACCGCCGCCCTGCGGGGCGCTGCTCGCCTGCGGGATCCCCATGACGGGCGTCGACACAGGCGACTCCGGCGCAGGGGGAGCCTGCAGATCGGAGGGTTCCGGCGGGGGCGGAGCCTGCAGGTCAGCGGGCTCGGGCGCGGGCGGATAGCTCAGCTCGCGGGCCGCACGCTCAGCGCGCTCGGCGCGCATGCGTTCAAGCCGGGACGGCGGCGGGGGAGGAATGGCCGACATAGAGTGTCACCGTTCGATGCGCGTGCATGTGAAGCGCTCGTGGGTGCGCGAGGGCGTCGGGCCGCGCTGACCCTGATAGTGAGAGCCCAGCCCCTGAGAGCCGTAGGGGTGCTCAGCCGGGGAGGACAGGTCGAAGAAGCACAGCTGCCCGATCTTCATGCCGGGGTAGAGCAGGATCGGCATCGTCGCCGTGTTCGACAGCTCGAGGGTCACGTGGCCGGAGAAACCCGGGTCGATGAAGCCGGCGGTCGAGTGGGTGAGCAGGCCGAGGCGTCCCAGCGACGACTTGCCTTCCAGGCGCGCAGCGATGTCATCACCCAGGGTCACGAGCTCGTATGTGGCGCCCAGGACGAACTCGCCGGGGTGCAGCACGAAAGGCTGGTCGGGGCCCACATCCACCAGGTGGGTGAGGTCCGATTGGTCCGCCGCGGGGTCGATCACCGGGTAGCGGTGGTTATCGAAAAGGCGGAACAGGCGATCCAGGCGCACGTCAATGCTGGCCGGCTGAACCAAGTCGCGGTCCAGCGGGTCGAGCTGGATACGCCCGGAGTCCAGGGAGGCTTTGATGTCGCGGTCACTGAGCAGCATGACTCGATTGTCGCATACTCAGCGCCGCGACAACAGCCTCAGCGGGTCACTGCAGGGGCTGTCCCTGCGCGTCGTAGCCGTACGAGCCGGAACGCATGAGGATCATGATGAGCTCGATGAGGACCCACACGGCGGTGACGGGCGCACCGATGACGATGATCGTCAGAATCAGCTGAATGATGGCTCGGTTGGTGTAGCCCAGGTAGAAGTTGTGGACACCGAAGCCGCCGAAGAAGAGGCCAAGGAGCAGGGCAACGATCCACTGCTTGGGCGGGCCGGCGACGACGGGCTGGCCGTACGCGGGCTGAGAGTAACCGGGCTGGCCGTAGGCCTGCTGGCCCGCCGCGTAGGCGGCCTGCTCGAAGCCGGGCTGCGTGAAGCCGGGCTGTGCACCGTAGGGCGCCTGGTTCGCGGCGGCATCGGGGCCGGGCTGGGCGGAAGCCGCATCGTAGGCCGTACCGTACGTGGTCGAGCCGGGGGTCGCCGTGGCCTCATCGAAAGAGGGGGCCGAGGCCTGGGGGAAGCTCGGCGCCTCGGGCACGGGCACCTCGGCGGCGGGTTCAAAGGTGGGAACCTCGGGCGCGGGAACCTCGGCAGCAGGTTCAAAGGAGGGAACCTCGGGCACGGGGACCTCGGCAGCAGGTTCAAAGGTAGGAACCTCGGGCGCGGGGATCTGCGCGGCATCCTCGACGGCGGGAGCATCGGGAATCGAGAAATCGGCCGAGGGAACCTCGGGGACGGTAACCTTCGCAGGATCCTCAGGGTTGAAGGGGGTGGCCTGCGGGTCGGGCGTCGTCATGGGTGAGCCTTTCGATTGTCGTGGGGGCCGCGAACGGCCGTACTGACACAGCCTAGCGTGCACAGGCTCAGGCGCGGAAGCTGCGTCCACCCCGAATCTCCCCTGATTGCCCCCGGATACCCGCCAAGTCGGGACAAAAAACGCGGGGCTCGGCATGAAGCCGAGCCCCGCGCGTGACGTTGTTAGCGCGCGCTTAATGCGCACACAGGCACAACTCAGACGGTGGGAACGCCGTTGGCGTCCTTCTCGTAGATCCACTTGCCCAGGAAGGTCATGATGGCCACGACGAGCAGAACGACGCCCCACGCGTAGTAGAGCAGGCTGAAGATGGTCGAGATGAAGCCAAGATCCAGGACGACGGCCGGCACCACGAGCACGAGGGAGATGACGATCTTGTAGATGGCGTACTGGGTGTAGCCGAGGTAGAAGTCACCGATGCCGAAGCCACCGAAGAACAGGTTGAGAAGGCCGGCGACCATGCGGGACTTGCCCTGGACGGGAGCGTTGTAGCCGGGCTGCTGAGGAGCGGACATGTTGTCTCCTATGTGTTGATGGGGCCCGCAAGGGGCGTTTTTCAAAAACATGGTCAGACTAGCGGACCCTTTCGATTTTGTACAACAATCCCCCAATTTTATGCATCAGCTCACAGCTAAATTCCCTTCGTTCGTCACAATGAAGCTTTGTTCCATAGACTGACTGAGTGTTCATAAATCCAACGGCGGAGGCCACACGCGCACTCCACTGCGACCTGCCTCAGTGGTTCACGACGCACAAACGCGACCTACCAATGCGCACAGCCGATGTCTCTGACTGGGGAACCCTCGTCTTTGAGATCATGAGCCAACAAACCCCCATCTCGAGGGTCCAGCCAATCTGGCTCGAATGGATGGAACGCTGGCCCACTCCCGCTGACCTCGCGGCTGCATCATCGGCAGACATCATTGTTGCCTGGGCAAACCTCGGATACCCGTCGCGCGCCCTGCGCCTCAAAGCCTGCGCCGCGACGATCGTCGAGAAGCACGACGGCAAGGTTCCTCTCACCATGAAGGAACTCACCCTCCTGCCGGGCGTCGGCACCTACACCGCCAGCGCACTCCTCGCATTCCGGCACGGAATCCGGGTGCCGGTCTTGGACACAAACGTGCGTCGCGTGCTGGTCAGATTTCTGGACGGTCGGGAGTTCCCTCCCCACTCAACCCCTTCAAAAGCAGAAAATAACCGCGCCGAGCAACTTCTCCCAGAAAATGGGCACGACGCAGCCGAGGTGAGTTTGTCTCTCATGGAATTCGGCGCCCTGGTTTGCACCCAGCTGAGCCCGTCGTGCGATCAGTGCACGATCCACGACAACTGCGCGTGGGCCGCCGCCGGCTACCCCAAGGACGAGAAGCGCCCCACGCCCCAGCCCTACGCGGGCACCGACCGCCAGGCACGTGGCCGCATCATGAAAGCCCTGCGCACCGCACACTTCGAGGGCAAGGAAGGCCTCACCAAGCGCCGCGTGCTCGACGTCGCCCGTATCGACGGCGGGGATCGCTACCAGCCCACCCGCGTCTACCGCGCCCTCATCAAAGAAGGCATGATCGTCTACGACCAGGACACGAATCGGGTCACCCTCCCTCGATGACCCATAGGCAGGGACGAGGCCGGGGACCCTTCACCCAAGGGCCGCGGTCCCGGGAGGCACCCACGGCCTCGTCAATGAATCAGTAGCGGATCGCGTCGATCGGCTTGATGCGCACGGCCGCGAGCGCCGGGATGATGCCACACAGGGCGCCGATGCTCGTGGAGATGGCAACGCCCGCGATGGCGGCCCCGGCGGGGAATGCCGGGGTGTCGCTGAGCGTGACGCCCAGGGCCTCGAGGGGCAGGAAGCGCACGACGACGACCGCGATGCCCACGCCGATGACGCCGGCGACGAAGGTCGCGACGACGGACTCCATGAAGACGGCGAAGAAGACGCGTGCCGCGGAGGCGCCGACTGCCCGACGGATACCGATCTCGCGCACGCGCTGGCGCACGGTCACGATCGCGACATTCAGCAGGCCCAGGGCGCCCAGGAACACGATGATGCCGCCGATGATCATGATGACGTTGGAGATGGTACCCAGCTGTTCCTCCCCGATGTCCTCGTGTTCGCCGCCGGAGACGGAGACCTTCCAGCCCTCGCCGAGGATCGAGGCCAGGGCGCGCGGCAGGGTCTCGCGGGCCTGGTCGGCGTTCTCGGTGCCCACCCAGGCGATCATGGCCGGGGAGGTCATCTGCGGGAAGGAGACGCGCGCCGCGTCGTAATGCGCGAACACGGTGGGCATGTCGAAGGAGCTCTTCGACTTGGTGACGCCGACGACGCGCATCGCGACACCGTCGCTCGTATGCAGGACGATCGGAACCTGGTCGATGGGGGCGCGCCCCAGCTGATCCCAGAGAGTCTGCGAAATGACGACAGGAATCAGGCGCTGGTCGGCATCGCTGCTCTCGACCCAGCGTCCCGCGAGCATACGAGTGCGGTAGATGACCGCATAGGAGGGGTCCACGCCCTGGAACGCGACGCCGTCAACCATGTCGCCAATCTTCGTCAGGGGATAGCCGCGGAATTGTCCACTGGAGCGCGCCTGTCGAGTTTCGACGATGTCGCCGCCCCCGCTGGAAAAGCGCGACCAGTAGCGGATGTCCGTGCGTTCGGCCAGGGTGCCCATGGCCTCGCCGATGGTGTCCTTTTCGTCGGGTCGCTTCGCCGTCTGCGCGCCGGTGGCCGAGGCGGGATCGGACGCATCCTGATCGGGGCCGCCGGCCGCCGGTCCTTGCGAGGCGTTCGAGGAGCTTTCGGGGGTCAGGCGCAGGGTGACGGAGCGCCCCTCGTAGAGCTCCGCCAATTCGCGCGAGGACTGCAGGAGCAGGTCGCCGAGCGCGATGACGATCGTCATGGCGGCCACAGCCGCGACCACGCCCACGAGGGAGAGGACGACTCGCGCCTTCTGGACCTTGACCTCGCCCCAGGCCTCGATGAGCGCACCCAGGATCTGACTAACGGCGTTCACTGCTCACCCTCCTCCGACATTGCGGGGGCCGAGGCCTGCTCGGCTTCCGGGTCTCCCTCGGCGGGCGGGAGCGGAGGTTCAGCCACAGCGGGTTCTGTGCCCACCTGCTCGGCCCCGGCCTCGTCGCTACCGTGCCCGGCCTCCGCGCGGTGCGCGAGAGCGGAAGGATCCTCGACCTCGTGCAGCGTGCCGTCGTAGAGTTCGTAGGCGCGCTGTGCCCGCGCGGCCACGGCCATGTCGTGCGTGATGACGATGAGCGCGGCGTTGGACTCGCGGGCGACCTCCTCAAGGAGGGCCATGACGACGC
Source organism: Schaalia odontolytica (assembly GCF_002847525.1). Classification (GTDB taxonomy): domain Bacteria; phylum Actinomycetota; class Actinomycetes; order Actinomycetales; family Actinomycetaceae; genus Pauljensenia; species Pauljensenia odontolytica_B. The sequence goes on from NZ_PKKM01000007.1 coordinate 24,831, forward strand.
GGCCCGTATCCGGGTCGAGGGCGCCCGTCGGCTCGTCGGCGAGGATGACGCGCGGGCGGCGCACGAGGGCGCGCGCGATCGCGATGCGCTGCTGCTCGCCGCCGCTCATCTCGCCCGGGTAGGAGTCCGCGCGCTCGCCCAGGCCCACGCGCTCGAGCATGTCGACGGCGATCGAGCGCCTGCGCAGCAGCTGCGGGCCGGGGGCGTACAGGAGGGGAACCTCGACGTTTTCGGCAGCCGTGCGCGCCGAGAAGATGTTGAATTGCTGGAACACAAAGCCGAAATCTTCCCCGCGCATGCGCGCGCGGCGCCCCTCGCCCAGGCGCGTCGTATCCACACCGTCCAGCTCGTACGTGCCCGACGTGGGGGTATCCAGCAGGCCGATAATGTTGAGCATCGTGGACTTGCCGGTGCCCGAGCGGCCCACGATGGAAACGTGCTCGCCCTGCGCGACGTCCAGGTTGACGCCGCGCAGAATGTGCAAGTCATCCCCGTCAGGCAGGGTCACCGTGCGGGTCACATCCCGCAGGCACACGAGACTCATTGCGTGCCCGCCGTGCCGCCCGAGCCCCCGGCCATGCCAGAGTCCATGCCGCCATAGGGGCCGGTCTGCCCGTCCTGGTTGTCCTTGTTCGAGGTCGGGGTGAACTCGAGGATCTCCTCGCCCTCCGTCAGCCCCTCCTTGACCTCGACCATCTTGCCGTCCGTGATGCCCAGGGTGACCGCGCGCTTCTCCGGCTTCGTCGGGTCGTCGGTCGGCAGGTAGACGGTGCCGGACTGGTAGCGGCCCTCGACCGCGGAGATCGGCACCGCGAGGACACCCGTCGCCGAGCCCGCCGTCATCTCGAGGGTCACCTGCAGGCCCGCGAACACCGTCTGATCGGAGGGGATCGCGCAGCGGGCCTTCAGATCCGTCGAGGACGAGGCGCCGTTATCGGACCCGGCATTCGCCTTGGGATCCTGCGCCTTGCCGGTCGGGCTTACCAGCTTGACGCCCGAGCACTCGAAGGGCGCGGGGCCGTTCTTAATCGTGACGGTCGCGGTCGACGGGGCGTCCTGGAGGCGGTACATCTGGTCCGCACTCAGGGAGGCAACCGCGGAGAAGGTCGCGGGCGCAATCGTCGCAACCGTGTCGCCGATCGCGAACTGCTGGCCGACCAGCACGCCCGTCGACACCGTTCCATCACCGGGCGAGACAACGGTCTCGTACTTGTAGGTCGGCTCGGAGGTCTCGACGCTCACGTTGCCTTCCTCGTCGGTGACCTGACGGGTCTCACCGGGGAATTCCTTGCGGATCTGGACGATGGCGTCGCCCTTGGCAATCTTGTCACCGTCGTTGACGAAGGTGCGCACGACGTTGCCATCCAGGGTCGCGCGGGCGACGACCGGCTCGTCGGCCTGGATCGTACCCGTCACACTCACAGTGTTCGTGATGTCGGCGCGGCCCACCTCGATCGTCATCTGCCCGAAGTTGCCGCCCGGGTCCATGCCGTCAGTGCTCTTATCCTCCTGCGCGGCAGGAAAGAACGCGAACTTCACCAAGGCCACGGCAATAACTACCCAGGCAAGAACCTTGACGATGTCGAGCACCTGGGCGGTGCGGGTCTTGTGTGCCACGTGCGTCTCCTTCGATGAACGGCGTCGCCCAATTGTAAGGTGCGCCTCATTCACGCAGCAACGCTATCCCCGTCTTTTCAGGGTTTTCTCAGGGTCTATCCCGACCGCTGGGCGGAGCGCTCCCTCGCCTCTACGATGGGTAAGGAATCAACGAAAGGCAGCCATGATCCGCCGCGCCACCCCCGCAGACGCAGAGGCGCTCTCCTCCCTCTCGCGCACCTGCTTCACGCAGACTTTCGGCCACCTCTACGACCCCACAGACCTGGCGGTCTTCCTCGACGAGGCTTACACGCCCGATGTCCTGCGCGCCGAGCTCGCAGATCCGGACCGGGCGACGTGGCTGCTTGTCGAAGACTCACCCAACGAGGCCGTGGCAGCGCCTGGGCACTCCTCCCCCGCCGCCCACCCGGGCGCACCGAAAACCGGTGACGAGGCCCCGGCCTCGTCTGGCCCTCACACCCTGATCGGCTACGTGACCGCATGCCCCGCACACCTGCCCCACCCGGACGTGTCGCCTGACGATGGGGAAATCCAGCGCCTCTACATCCTGCAGGGACACCAGGGCGGCGGACGCGGCACGCTCCTACTCAACACGGCGCTCGAGTGGCTCGAGCGCGACGGCCCGCGCACCCTGTGGATCGGCGTGTGGAGCGAAAACTACGGGGCGCAGCGCTTCTACGCGCGCCACGGCTTTGAGATCGTCGGCGAATACTCCTTCATGGTGGGCGACCACGCCGACCGTGAGCTCATCACCCGACGCCTCCCGCGAGCGCTCAGCGCGTAAGCGGCACAGGCGGCGCGTCAGTGGCGCAGGCATACGTACCGAACGTTAGTAGACGAAAGGGGCCCCGAGGCGCGATGCCTCGGGGCCCCTTTCAGTTAGTTGCGCGTCGTCACTTCTGCTCAGACTCGGCAATCTTCTTGCGCACGTCGTCCATGTCCAGGTTCTGGATCTGGGAGATCAGATCCTCCAGGGCGGACAGCGGCAGGGCGCCGGACTGACGGAACACTGCGATGCCGTCACGGAAGGCCATGAGGGTCGGGATCGAGGTGATCTGCGCGGCCATCGCCAGCTGCTGCTGATCGTCAGTGTCGATCTTGCCGAACACGATGTCCGGGTACTTCTCGGAGGCCTCTTCGAAGATGGGGCCGAACTGGCGGCACGGGCCGCACCAGGTTGCCCAGAAATCCACCAGGACGATGCCGCCGGCGGACACGGTCTGCTCGAAGTTCTCCTGCGTAAGGGTAACGGTAGCCATGATTCTCCTATTGTCGCCGGCTTATCCGACGGTCGTTGGGGCGGGCCCGTGGGCCTCGCATGAACTGTCTTACTCAACGGGCGCGGTGCGCCAACTATTCCCCCGAAGGAAGAGCGCGCGCGGTGACCTGACACACATTCTCCTCCGAAGCGCCCAGGCCTCGCAAAATAAAGGTCTCGACCAGAGCAAGCGCGGATTCGCGATGGTCCGGGTCCTTGGGGAGGCGCTGACCCTGCAGGGTCGCGTGGATCAGGTGAACCGCACCGAGGGTATTCTGCTCGGCGATCAGCCCGCATTCCATGGCCTCGTCGAGAATGCCGATGAGGACCTCACCCACAAGGCCCGCATGATCATGGAGGTGCGAGGCACCCTGCCCGGACATCTGGCGACGCAGACCCATGCCGGCCTTCACGTGGTAACGGCCGATCATCTGCAGATGGGAGCGAATGTAGATGCGCAGACGCATGAGGGGATCCGGCTCAGCTTCGAGGCGCTGCGTCAGGACACGCGCAAACTCACTGGTCACCTCGCGCATGTAGGCGAGCAGCAACACCTCTTTGTCCGCGAAGTGGTTGTAGACCGCCGTGCGCCCAACACCCGCACGTTCGGCGATCTGACTCATGGTGATCGACTCGAAGGACTGCTCCCCCATCAGCGACCCCAGAGCCTCAAACAGGCGCGTGCGGGTCAGTTCGCGGTGAGAGGCGAGGGACTCCCCAATAATCTTCGGCATGCACTTATTCTGACATCTTTCCCCTATGTGTCGTCAAATGGGAGGGCATGCGGGATGAACTGCATGTTCAGGCAACGACACCGGTTGCGACGCTCACCCACACCCGTTACCGGCGCCCCCCAAGCGCACCGCCGGACTGTCAGCGAGCGCAGCGGGCGACCACGGCCTCGACAATCGGCAGGTCAGCGACGATCCACGGCAGCGCGGCGAGGTCCGCGAGGGACACCCACCTGGCCTCAAGATGCGACGCACCCACATGCGGTGCGGGCGAGCCGGCCGCAACCTCGGCGAGCCACACGCCCATGACGCGCCCGCCCAAGATCGGCCACCACTGGCCCTCCTCGGGACACACGCGCTCACCGATGATGACGCGGGCACCGAGCTCCTCGGCAATCTCGCGCGTCAGGGCGGCTGTTGGGTCCTCGCCGTCCTCAACCTTGCCGCCGGGCAGCTCGAACTGGCCGCGCAGCTCTTCCGGGTAGGCGCGTGAGCAGGCGAGCAGCATCGTGGGCTCACGCAGCGAATCGACGATCGCGGCCGCCACCACGGGACGAGGCATGGGAACTCCAATCAGTTGGGCGACCTCAGTGTATCGGGCACGTCCGCGTGTCGATGGTGCGGAGGCTGAGTGCCGGGTGGCGCCGGTTGCGCGGCCATCCGGCGTGACGATATGATCGACGGGTCGATTCCTTCGGGACGATGAATTGCGGGCGTAGTTCATCGGTAGAATGGAAGCTTCCCAAGCTTCAGAGGCGGGTTCGATTCCCGTCGCCCGCTCCATTTCAACTCCGGATTTGATAAATCCGGAGTCTTTTCGTTTGCGGGTATCTGACCAATGTTGGTCGACTGTGTCATGGGTGTAAGCGATTTGTGTGGTAGTGGCGCAGGTGGCCAGGCCAGTGCGTGCACGACCCTGATCGAGCGCACCACCGGCTAGCAAGGACGTTCAGGAACGTATAGTGTCGGACAAATTGTTCTCCCGCTTGGAGGTGTCACGATGGGTTCCCGGTTAGGTGTTTTGCTTAAGACTTACTCTGGTTGGGAGATCTACTACAACCACTCGGCGGCCCAAACGGTCGGACTGGACATTGCGATCGACGGTATGGAAGCCACCTACGAGCGTGTGCGTCGTATGTCTCCGATGGGTGTTGATGATCCGCATGCTTGGAAGGGGGCGACGTGGATTGAGGGCACACTTCTGATCGACGAGACCAGGAAACTGGTGGTGTGGGCAGAGGAGAGTGAGGCACTCTACATGCCTCGACTTATCAACTACCTCGTTGAGCACACCTGGCCTGGGTGGACGGCCGCCTGGTCAGCCGAAGGAACCCGTGGAACTCTTTGGGCTGCGGGCGTCGATCCGGCCACCATCTTCACACACCGTTCTGATCGTTTGCCGTGTGATCGCGCGCCCGGTCTAGAGCCATGGGATGAGTGGCACGGAGTTGATCCCATCACCGTGCGCATGGCAGACGGCACCATGGTCACCTGGCGCGCCTACGGCTTCCTGGATGACCTTACTGGATGCGGTCCTGAGAATTTCCTGGCTTTGGCTCGCGAGGTCGCCTCCCGGCTACCGGATGAATCGGATGCGTGGGAGCAGACCACGGATGACTATGTTCCGACCACCGGGATATTCGTGGACTACCAAGCACGCTCGTTGCGTTGGTGGTCGCTCCAGGACAGGGACATGCACCTGGAGGATTTCGATGCGCTGTGGCCGGGATGGACACTAACCAGCAGTTCGGACGACTACTCCTGGCACCAAGAACTCACCGGGCAGGTATTCCGTACCTGGGCTGACGATGTCAACGAATGTCGCTCCTGGATCGTGAGAGCTATTGAAGAAGGTACACGAGCCAACCCGCTAGCAAGCTTGGCTAACACCCTGTCAGGTAAGGGTCACGAGATCAGTCCGTACGCGTCCGCTCTGGAGTTCGTTCCCTCCAAACGTCACGCCGCGATGGAAACCTTCGACCGGCTCCTCAATGTCGTTCGAGACGCGCCGTTGAAGCCCGCGCGAATTATCGACCGACACGGAACTATCACACCCCCGTTCGAGGAGGGAGAGGCCGGATTCTAGGGGTGGTTGCAAGACGGGTTATGTCCTGAGCAGCAGTTCGAGGCGTTGCTTGGGTGTGTCCCAGTTGAGCGTTTTGCCGGGGCGCTCACCCCGATTGTCAGCGATGACGTCCAGGGCTGCTTCGCTCGGGGGCCAACGATCAGAGCCTTTGGGCATGTAATCGATGCAGGAGCCCGTTCGTGTTCTCGTTCATTGCGCACTGCCAGGGCCAATGCAGGTCACACAAGTACACATCAAACCCCACGCTCCGAGGCAATCTTGCCACGCTAAGCCAGATCGCTGCCCCAGTCCCACCTCAGTAACAAACGCAAGGAGTCAGGTAAGCCTGCACACTTATCGATAATGACATCGTCAACCTCGACGACTGCGTGTCCGTTAGGCACGTAGAGCAACATCGTGAACCGGGTAGAGCACTCCACGAGTGCGCAGAGCACCTTTGCCTAGATGCCAATGGACTGACAGATCGTCTCCACACACGAGTTCGAGCTTTCTCGAAGGATCACACGGCGCACCCATAACAAGCAACAGGCCGACCACCCACGGTTACACCACTATGCGGGACGCTACTGAAAACGTCTGGGTGGACAAGAACCTCATCACCGCCAACTCAGCCGCCGGGCTGGACTGGGCAAAAGCCATACTGGAGTACCTTGACGTCTACCCGGTAGAGACAATCAACACCTGGTACCAGTACTACTCGACAGGAAACCCAGAATTCTTTTTCAAGTTGATGGCCAACTAGACCGAAACGGAAATTGATGCATACAGCACCTCCGCATCAACTTACCTGTCGTAGTTCCGCCGTGACTCAATTGCTTCCTGTGCTGCGAAAGTAGCGTTCAGTGCTCGCGGAAAGCCGCAGTACACTGATGCGTGCAGGATAGCTTCCTGAATTTCCTCTTCGGAAATCCCGACATTGAGTGCCGCTCCAACATGAACTTTAAGTTGAGGTTCACATCCGCCTAATGCAGTCAATACGCCAATGGTTACTAGCTGGCGACTGCGTGCATCCAGACCGGGCCTATCGTAAATATCCCCGAAAGCAAATGCGGCAATGTGGTGTCCTAAAGCAGGGTTTGACGCGGAAAGTGATTCGATAACACTCTGACCAGCATCTCCGTCGATACGGGAGAGAACCTGCAATCCAAGATCACGACGTCGCTGATTATCGACGGAATCAATATCGTACTGATCACTCATTATGGACGGGAACCTTTCTGATACATTGCTATCTTGAATTCGGTAGCTGCCAGCGATAACTGAAGATCCTCTATTCGTTGCCGAAGGATGTCGCGATGCTCCAGCATCAAATCAAGACGCTCCTGCACTGTTTCTGCACCTTGTTCAACCAAGGAAATGTAATGCTGGAGTTGGGCAATCGACATTCCAGAGACCCGCATTCGGGTAAGAAAAACCATACGCCGTACAGCCGCAGCATCGTAAAGCCGATGGCCGGATGCGTCGCGTCCTACTTTCACCAGCCCTGCGCGTTCGTAATAGCGCAGCGTATGTGCGCTGATTCCCAAATACTCGGCAGTGGTAGCGATATCCCACTGAGTGTTCTCGTCATCTCTGATCAGGTCGCGCAACGCCGCAGTATTTAGCCCTCCGGGTGGATCGATCGCGAGCCTAAGGGCTTGCTCTAACCGTTCTTCCAACATGTCTATTACGCTAAACCTTTGAGTGCGCTCGAAGGCAAACTGGCTCTTCCGAGTTGAGTATGGGTGACCGGATGTTGGTCGGGGGTTGCGGGTAGAGGTCGAGGTCCTTGATGATGAGCGGACTTCTACCCCCGCTGTCTTCAAGGACCTCGGGCGGTGTCTCACCCACCTGCTGCTGCTCTACATCGCTTGATCGTTGTGATCTGCTCGTCGGTTTGGAGGGCTTCCATCTGATCGCTGTCGCTCGACGTGCCTGTGGTCTGATTCTCGACATGGAGTCCTGCGATCACTTTTCCGGCTGCCCGGGTTGTGGCGTAATCACACAGGGCTATGGGTGTGTGGTGGTGGAGGTGGTCGACGCGCCCTGGGCTGGGGTCCCGGCGCGGATCCGATGGCACAGACGACGCTGGATATGCCGCGAACACACGAGGGAAACCCGGTGCACGCACAAAACCGGATGCAGCACTGAGCAGCGTGGGGGAATTGCACTACACGGGGGTCCGACACGCCGGCGACACGCTGTACGACGGCTTCATGTAGTGCAAACCCCCACCACTTCCGGCGTGGAGGGTGCCGTAGGGATCGCACACCTGGCCGGAGTGCCACCAAGCGCGAAAGAACACGCCCAGCACGGCAACTACTCGAAATCTAAACGTTCAAGGCCATTACTACGCACTCACATTTTCCACGTGAAACCGCCGGCACCAATGCTCGCCTCCCCGGGCTGACCAATGAAACCGCAATCACCATTGCGAGCCCTCAACACCCGAAAAACCAACATTTTCCCCGCGCAAAGGTGTCACCAGTTTCAAGCCAGCACTCACTCAGGCCCGCAAAGGTGTCACCGGTTTCATCGCAACGAAGCAGTGCACTAGATACAGCACCAATGCACCAGATAGAACAGCATTGCACTGGCAACTAAGCAGTGCAATGCCTACCCAAGTAGTGCAATGCCCCTGAAAAGGGAACTCCCTCAATTCCGCATGCAATTCCACATCGGCCCTCCACACCATGACCCCATAATCCGCAGAATTCCAACGATCAGACTTCAAACCATGAAACACATTCAAGAGAATTGCATGCGAAATTTTGAGGGCGGTGGGGCCAAGCCGCCCGAAAAGTCGCACGTAATTCGATTGGATGAAGTGTCAACAAAGCCAGAAAACGTTGCAATTCCAACGACCTGAATTCAATATTTGAAATAGTCGCAGGGGAATTACGTGCGAAATTGGGTGCGGTCTCAGCAATGCGGCAAGTGAGGTCTGGACGCGACACCCGTGCGGTAGCGACGAGGCCTGGCTGCGACGCCCATTGGCTGCGGCAGGGCCTGGCAGGGCTATTCACATCGACCTAGCCCCACTGGTGTGAAGCGCGCCGGAGGACCCTGCCACGGTGCTGGTGGGCGACGACGGGGCCTGGCCGAGCGACCAGCGGACGGCCGACGTTACAAACGTCGTCAAACCAACGCAATTCGAGTCGCCTCACGAGGACCTCTGTTACAAACGTCGTCAATCCAAGCCAAAAAACCACCATTATCAGCGAAAAAGCCGATGGATTGACGACGTTTGTAACAACGGATCAGAAATCCACACGAAAAACACCTCAGATTGACGACGTTTGTAACAACACGCACCAAGCCACACGCCAGCGACACAGCGCCGCCGGTGCGGAGGGCACCGAAGGGACCTGCCGCGGTGCCGGTGGGCGGCGGCGGGGCCTGGCCGGGCACACCAGAACCACAAGCGCCGCCGGTGTGAAGGGCGCCGGAGGGACCGGAGGGCACGGGCGGGCTTCGAGGCGCGGCGCCGAACGAAGTGAGGTCGCCTAGCCTCGCGGGCGGCCGGGCCCTCCGGCGCCCGGAACACCAGCGGCGCCACACAGCAACCAAGCAACGGAAACGCGCGGCAGCCCCAGAGGGCCGCCGCGCGTTCACGCAGTCAGTGGAACACTCAGCGCAGTCGCGCAGCCACCACCTCGGCGACCTGGACCGCGTTCAGGGCAGCGCCCTTGCGCAGGTTGTCGCCGGAGACGACGAGCACAAGCCCGCGGTTGCCGTCGACGGCCTGGTCGTGACGGATGCGGCCGACGAGGACCTCGTCGCGGCCGGCGGCCTCGAGCGGGGTCGGGACGTCGACGACGCGCACGCCGGGAGCCTCGGCCAGCAGGGCGCGCGCCTGGTCGGGCGTGATGTCGCCGGCGAACTCGGCGTGGATGGTGAGGGTGTGGCCGGTGTAGACGGGGACGCGCACGCAGGTGCCGGACACGGCGAGGTCCGGGGTATGCAGGATGCGGCGCGACTCGTTGCGCAGCTTCTGCTCCTCGTCGGTTTCCTCGGAGCCGTCGTCGACGATGGAGCCGGCGAGCGGCACGACATCGAAGGCGATGGGCGCGACGTACACGCCGGGCTCGGGCAGGGTGACGGCGCGGCCGTCGAGGGCCAGGGCTGCCAGGTCCTGCTTGACGCCGGCCTCGATCTGGCTGGTCAGCTCGGCGACGCCGGCGCGGCCCGACCCGGAGACGGCCTGGTAGGAGGACACGAAGAGGCGCTTGATGCCACCCGCGGCCTCGACGAGGGGCTTGAGGACGGGCATCGCGGCCATGGTGGTGCAGTTGGGGTTCGCGATGATGCCCTTGGGGCGGTTGTCGACGTCGTCGGGGTTGACCTCGGAGACGACGAGCGGAACCTCGGGGTCCTTGCGCCACGCGGAGGAGTTGTCGACGACGACCGCGCCGGCGGCCGCGAACTTGGGGGCGTACTCGCGCGAGGCGGTGGCGCCCGCGGAGAACACGGCAATGTCAATGCCGGAGTAGTCGGCCGTCGCAACGTCCTCGACGACGATGTCCTGTCCCTTCCAGGGCAGGGTCTGGCCCGCGGAGCGCGCGGACGAGAAGAAGCGAATCGTCTCGACCGGGAAGCCGCGCTCCTCCAGCAGGGCGCGCATAACTCGGCCGACCTGGCCGGTGGCGCCGACGACGGCGACATTGAATCCACTCATGGTGTTCTCCTTGTGTTGGTGCGCGCGCCCATACGACGGGGCGAACGCTGGGTGAAATCTATGGGGACGAGGCCGGGGCACACTCTCGGAAGCTCCGGGAGCACCGGAACCGCGCGGATGAGCGGAGCCCGCCCGGGCCTCGTCGATGAACGGTCAGCGGCCGGTGCCGCCGTAGACGACGGCCTCGGTTTCGGAGGCGTCGAGGCCGAAGGCGGTGTGGACGGCCTGGACGGCGCGGTCGAGGTCGTCGAGGCGGGTGACGACGGAGATGCGGATCTCGGAGGTGGAGATCAGGTCGATGTTGATGCCCGCGTCGGACAGGGCGCTGAACAGGCGCGCGGAGACGCCGGGGTTGGTGCGCATGCCGACGCCGACGAGGCTGAGCTTGCCGATGTTGGGGTTGTAGCGCAGCTCGTTGAAGCCGATCTCGTCGCGGTGGGCCTCGAGGGCGTCGAGGGCCTTCTGCGCGTCGCCTTCGGGCAGGGTGAAGGTGATGTTGGCCTTGGTGGGGTCGGAGATCGGCAGGTTCTGGACGATCATGTCGATGTTGGCGCCGACCTCGGCGACGACGGCGAAGACGCGGGCGGCGACGCCGGGGCTGTTCGGCACGTCGGTGACGGTGATCTTGTCCTGGGAGCGGTCGTGAGCGATACCGGAGATGACGGGCTTTTCCATGGCGTTTTCCTCGGGAGACTTCAGGGCTGCGTCGGGCACGAGGCCCTTGAGTTCAGGGTTTGCGGGGGAGTCGGAGATCCAGGTGCCGTTCTTTTCGGAGAACGAGGAGCGCACGTGCAGGGGGACCCCGTAGCGGCGCGCGAATTCGACGGCGCGCAGGTGGAGGATCTTGGCGCCGTGCGCGGCCATTTCCAGGGTTTCTTCCTGGGTGAGGGTGCGCAGGCGGTGGGCCTTGGGGACGATGCGCGGGTCGGCGGAGAAGAGGCCGTCGACGTCCGTGTAGATTTCGCACACGTCGGCGTGCAGGGCTGCGGCGAGGGCGACGGCGGTCGTGTCGGAGCCTCCGCGGCCCAGCGTCGTCACGTCGTCGTCCTTGGAGATGCCCTGGAAGCCGGCGACGATGGCGACCTGGCCGTCCTTGATGGCGCGGGCGACGCGCTCGGGGACCATGCCGACGATCTGGGCGGCTCCGAAGCGGCTGTCGGTCTGGATGCCGGCCTGCGCGCCGGTGTAGGCGCGGGCTTCGACGCCGAGTTCGTTGACGGCCATCGCGAGGAGGGCCATCGAGATGCGTTCGCCGGCCGACAGGAGGATGTCCATTTCGCGGTCGGGCGGGGTGTCCGTGAGGGCTGCGGCCGCGTCGAGCAGGTCGTCGGTCGTGTCACCCATCGCCGATACGACGACAACGACGCGGTGTCCCGCGTTGTGCGTGTCCACGATGCGCTGGGCGACGCGCTTCATGGCTTCGGTGTCGGCGACGGAAGAACCGCCGTACTTTTGCACGATCAGTGCCACTAGAGCCTCATTTCTATCTGTACGTGCCGATTCGCACGTCTTCAGGTGGCGCAGGCCACCATAACAATCCTACGGCCCGCCAGGCATCGCGCCGCGAAAGACCGGCATGTGGGCGCAGGTGACATGGGACGCGCCGGGGCGACCCAGGCCACACAGCGCTTTAATGCCCGGAATTGCAACGATCCTGATCAGCGCGCGGAATCGCCGTCCGCGCAGGCGCGCTCAGGCGGCGGGCAATGTCACGTCGATGACGGTCCCCTTCTCGGAGTCGACCAGCCGCGCGGACCCGCCCATCGCGCGGGCGAGCGATTCGACGATCGACATTCCCAGGCCCGAGGAGCCGCGGCCATCGCGCGTGCGCGAGGAGTCCCCACGCACGAAACGATCGAAGACGCGGTCGCGGATGTTGGCCGGGATGCCGGGACCGTCGTCCGCGACGCGCAGGGTCACCATCGACGAGGCCGGGGCGCCCTTGTCGGATTCCGTCCCCTGGGTGGCGCGGGTCAGGGAGACGGTCACGCGGGTGCCGGCGGGCGTGTGCACGCGGGCGTTCGCGAGGAGATTGGTGAGGATCTGGCGCAGGGCCGCCTCGTCGCCGATGACGGGCGCGTCCGCGGCCTCGCCAAGCTCCCACACATGGTCGGGAGCGACCACGTGGGCGTCTGACAGCGCGTCCAGTATCAGCGGAATAACGTCGACATTGTCGCGTTTGAGAGCGCGGTCGCCGTCCAGCCGTGCCAGCGTCAGCATCTCCTCCACGAGGGACGCCATCCGCGCCCCCTCCGAGGAGATGCGCTCAAGCGCCTGGGTCCGGGAGGCCTCGTCAATGTCGCGGCGCGCGAGCTGCGCGTAGCCCTGCACGGAGGCCAGCGGCGTGCGCAGCTCGTGCGAGGCGTCGGCGACGAACTGGCGCAGCTTCGCCTCGCTGCGGGCGCGGCGCTCCATGCCGTCTTCGACCGCGTCGATCATCGAGTTCAGGGCCCCCGCGACGTCCGCGACCTCAACGGGACCGGAGGTGGCCTCCTCGCCGACACGGGTCAGCTCCTCGGTGTCGTCGGCCAGGTCGCGTCTCGCAATGTCGGCGGCTGCCGCGCGCACGACACCGAGGGGACGCAGCTCGCGGCGCACCCACGCCCGACCGGCGAACCCGGCGGCAATCGCGACGACGAGGGACAGGCCGACCTCCACCGCAACAAGCATCAGGACCACGTCATCGATGCTGTCCATCTGCACGCCGACGAGCACGGTCTTGTCATCGACGACCTGGGAAGTCACTCGGAACGTGCCCAACTCTTTGAGGTGCACGGTGTGCGGGGCGCCATCGGTGGGCACATGCGCCAGGATCTCCAACGCGGGCTCATTCAGGTAGGTCACCGAAAAGTTGGAGACAACCGCGCCTGCCGCCTGCCCATCCTCGCTCACGTACTGGAGAGTGCCCTCGGCGATGCCGGAACCGCCGAACCCCGGCCCCTTGGGCCCACCGGGGATAACAGGCCCACCGGGCACAATCGGCCCACCGGGACGAGGCGCACGCCCACCCGACTGCGGGACCGCGCGGGCACCAGCATCGTCAGAATCGTCGTCGTCGGAGTCGTTGTCCGCATCGACCTCATCGTCCGGCGCGTCGTCAACATCCAGATGCTCACCCGCACGCTCGGAGAGACGGTGCAGCTCAGAGTCCATGTTGCCGAGCATCCAGGAGCGCATCACCAACGTGGACGCCGCCACCATGACGATGAGCGCGAGGGCGACGCACGCAGCCAGCGCGCGCGAGAGACGCCCAGCCAGGGACGGTCGCCGCGTCACTGCGGCTCCCGCATGATGTAACCGGCGCCGCGCACCGTGCGAATGAGGGCCGGTCGATCCGCGTCGATCTTCTTACGCAGGTAGGAGATGTACAGCTCGACGACGTTGACCTGGCCGCCGAAGTCGTAGCTCCACACGGCGTCCAGAATCTTCTGCTTGGACAGCACGATTCCAACGTTTTCCATGAGATACCGGAGCAATTCGAACTCAGTGTTCGTTAACGTGATGTCTTCCCCGCCACGGCGCACATCGTGCGAGTCCACATCGAGGGTCAGATCGGCGACCTGCAGCACCGTCGACGCCGCCTGCTGGGTGCGCCCCGCGCGACGCAGCAGGCCCTCCACGCGGGCCGCCACCTCGTCCAGGTCGAAGGGCTTCGTCACGTAGTCGTCCGCGCCCGCACGCAAGCCCTGCACGCGATCCGCGACCGCGTCGCGCGCGGTGAGGAAGAGGACCGGCAGCTCCGGGTCGCGAGCGCGCAGGCGCTCCAGCGTCTCCAGACCATCCATGCGCGGCATCTGCACGTCGAGGATCACGACGTCCGGGTGGAAGCTCGTCGCCTTCGCCAGCGCATCCAGCCCGTCCTTCGCCGTGGCCGTCTCCCAGCCCTCGTGGCGCAGCGCCTGCGAGAGCAGGTCCGCCAGCATCGCCTCGTCGTCAACAACCAGCACTCGGGGCGCGCCTGAGCTAGCCTGCATCGCCATCATGGACTCCTCGTCTGTCACAGCATGGACCCTACGATTGTGTCACACGTGCGTCACCAACAGGGGGACGCGCGGCCCGCAGCGCGACAAACGCCGCAGGTCGCGGGTGCCTACAGGCGGCGGCGCCCTTCGAGCGCGCGGCCCAGCGTCACCGAGTCCGCATACTCCAGGTCGCCGCCCATGGGCAGGCCCATCGCCAGGCGCGAAGTTTCGACGCCCATCGTGGAGAGCATGCGCGCGAGGTAGGCGGCCGTCGCCTCGCCTTCGACGTTCGGGTTGGTCGCCAGGATGACCTCGACGACGGTGCCGTCCGCGAGGCGGCTCATGAGCGAGGCGATGTTGAGCTGGTCGGGCCCCACACCGTGGATCGGATCGATGACGCCGCCGAGGACGTGGTAGCGGCCGCGGAAGACGCGCGCACCCTCGATCGCCTGGATGTCCTTGGGCTCCTGGACGACGCAAATCGCGCTGGGGTCGCGGCGCACGTCGCGGCAGATCGAGCACTCGTCCTCTTCCGTGAGGTTGCCGCAGATGTCGCAGTGGCGCACGCGCCCACGCACGGCGTTGATCGCGTCGACGAGGCGCGCGACGTCCTCGGGCTCCGCATCCAGCACATGCATGGCCATGCGCTGCGCGGACTTCGGGCCGATGCCCGGCAGCTGCCCGAACTGGTCGATGAGGTCGGCCAGGGCGCCGTCGTACATGTCAGTATCCTCCCTCAGTCATCTTCTCTTCGATGACGCGTCCGCCGAGGATCTCCAGGACCGCTGCCAGGCCGATCGTCTGCGAGTTTTCAATGTTTTCGTCGTCGATGCTGGCGCTATCGTCGTCGGCCGCGTGGGTGCGGGGGGAGACGACGGCAGCCTCGCGCTGGGCCCTCTCGCGCAGGGCTGCCTCGGCGGCGGCGCGCCCACTCAGGGGTGTACCGGGCTCGCGACTGGCGTCACGCTGGGGTTCCGGGGCGCCGAATCCGGGCGTGGGATCCGACGTGGGCTCGGGGGCTGCGGCCAGCCAGGCCGGGGCCTGCGTCGGGGCGCTCGGTGCAGCGCTGATCGGGGTCACGTTGGCGGGGGCCGAGGACTCGGGCGGGGTCCACGAGTCCGCGCCGTCGTCGAAGTTCACGGACGCGCCGCCCGGGATCACGACCGGGTCGCCCCAGCCGGTCGGGGTCGACGGGGTGTGCGCGGCGGGCTCGATGGGAGCGTCGTCGAAGACGGGGGACGAGGCCGGCTCGGCCTGCGCAGGTGCGCCCGCCGGCTGCTCGGTGGGCTCCGGGTCGCCCGGGTAGCGGAAGACCGTGAAGGAGTGCTTGCGCGGGGCTGCGTCGCCGCTCGGGGACGAGGCCTGTGAGGCCTCGGGCGCCTCGGCAGGCGCCTGGGCGAGGGCACGGGCGGCACGCTCGGGCATCGCGGGACGCTCGGCGGGCCGGGGATCCTCAACCTGGGCGATCGGTGCCGCTGCGGGCGCGATCGGCTCGTCGCGTCGGATCGGCGTCACCGTCGCGGGCTCGGGCCACCCTGCATCCTCGGGTTCGGGCGCAGGCTCCGGTTCCGGCGCACGGGCTGGCTGCGGCCAACCGGTGTCGACCGGCTCGGGGTCGCCGTGGGGTGCCGCCTGCGCGGCGGCCTCATCAAAAGGGGGCGGCTCCGAGACCCAGCCTCCGGGCTGGGACGGCTGCGCGGCAGGCCCGCGGTGCGAGGCCTGCGCCGACGGGCCGGTCGTCGCGGGTCCGCCCGAAGCCTGCCCGACCTGCGCGGATACGCTCACGGTCAGGCCAGTGACCTCGTTGATGGCCTTTTCGACGTCGGCCGCGCGGGGGCCGCGCGAGAAGGCGTTGACCATGGCCTCGACGGGGAAGAGGAGGACCACCTGGGAGCCGTCGACGGCACCGAGCTGGGCGTTGCCGCCGACCATCGACCACGTGACGCGGCTGATGGAGGACAGGCGCTCGACGACCTCGTTCCAGCGGCCACGCAGCATGTCTGCGTCGCGGCCCGAAGCCGGTGCCTCTGCGCGGGCGGGCGCCTCCGAGCGCTGGGGCGCGGCGGATTCGCTGCTCTGCTGCGGAGGCGCGGCGGGGCGCGGCTCGGCCTGGGCGGGCGCGGCCTCACGGGCGGGTGCCGTTTCGTGGGCGACCTCCCGGCGCGGAGCCTCCTGCGGCTTGGACTGCGCCGGAGCGGAGCTCGGCTCCGGGGCCGCGGGCTTGCGAGCGGACCAGTCGGGGCCGCTCCCCCACGCGGGCATGCCCTGGGGAGCAGGCGCGGCAGACGATGCGGGAGCCTGAGCGGCCGGGGCCGAGACCTCGGCGCGCTCCTGCTTCTTGCGGGCCAGGGCCTCGCGGGCCTCGCGCGCGCCGAAACGGCCCGAGGAGGCCTCATGCGACGACGGCGCGGAAGCCTCTCGCGGCGCTCCCCCACCGGTCATGCCGACCGTTCCCTGCACGGGCCCAGGGGCGGGCGCGGCGGTGGGAGTCGGCACAAGGATGCGCCCGACGAGGAGCTCGAGCTGCAGGCGGGGCGAGGTCGCGCCCGTCATGGCGCGCAGGGCCTCGTCGGTCAGGTCGGCTGCGCGGGACAGGCCGTGCGGCCCCCAGTTCTGGGCCTGGCGCTGCATACGCTCGAACTGGTCGTGCGGGGTGTCCGCCAGGACGTCGCGCGCGCCGTCCCCGGCGACCGCGATGATGAGGAGGTCGCGCAGTCGCTGGAGGAGGTCCTCGACGAAGCGGCGCGGGTCGTGGCCGGACTCGACCATGCGCTCGACGACGCGGAAGGCCGCGGCGCCGTCGCCGCCCGCGAGAGCGTCGACGGATTCGTCCAGTAGCGCGGAGTCCGTGTAGCCGAGCAGCGCGACGGCCGTCTGATAGGTGACCTGGCCGTCGATCGCGCCGGCCATCAGCTGGTCGAGCACCGAGAGAGTGTCGCGCACCGAGCCGCCGCCCGCGCGCATGACGAGGGTCAGGACGCCCTCGCCGACTCCGATGTGCTCCTCGGCGCACAGGCCCGTCAGGTAGGGGCCGAGGACGTCCGGTGGCACCAGGCGGAACGGGTAGTGGTGGGTGCGCGAGCGGATCGTGCCGATGACGCGCTCAGGTTCCGTGGTCGCGAAGACGAACTTGACGTGCTCGGGCGGCTCCTCGACGAGCTTGAGCAGCGCGTTGAAGCCCTGGTTCGTGACCATGTGGGCTTCGTCGATGATGAAGATCTTGTAGCGGTCACGCACCGGCGCGAAGGTGGCGCGCTCGCGCAGGTCGCGAGCGTCGTCAACGCCGCCGTGTGAGGCCGCGTCGATCTCGACGACGTCGAGCGAGCCGGGGCCGCCGGTGGCCAGCTCACGGCACGATTCGCACTGGCCGCACGGGGTGTCCGTGGGGCCCTGCGCGCAGTTCAGGCAGCGCGCGAGGATGCGCGCCGAGGTGGTCTTGCCGCATCCGCGCGGCCCGGAGAACAGGTACGCGTGCGTCACGCGATTCGCGCGCAGCGCCGCCTTGAGCGGCTCCGTCACGTGTTCCTGGCCGATCACCTGGTCAAAGGTGTCGGGGCGATACCGGCGATACAGAGCTGTGGTCACCCTCCAAGCCTAGTTGTTCCCACCCTCATCTGCGCCCCGCGCCGCGCGTTCCACACGCTCTGTGGTCCTCGTTCATTGACGAGGCCGGGCGGGGGCATGGGGTCAGGGCGGGGTGGGTATGCGGGAGGGGGCGCGGGACCTGTGTTGGTCTCGCGCCCCCTCACCTAGGTGGGCTCACCCCGTGTGGGTGGGGTGTGCGCCCGCGTTGGGGTTAGGCCTCCTCGCGGTCGCGGCGGCGCTTACCCGCCAGAGCCGCGAAGCCAGCGATAGCAGCCATGGCCGCCATACCACCCAGAACGGAAGCGTCCGAGCCGGTACGAGCCAAGACCTTTGCCACCGTGGTGGACGGCGTCGGGGCCGGGGTGTCCGGCGTCGGAGCCGGAGGCACCGTCAGCGGGAAGTCCACATCCAGGTTCTCCTCACCTTCACCCACCGTGACGGTCATCGAGGTCGTCGCAGCGTTATAGCCGGCGGGAACCTCGATGTCGACCGTGTAGGTACCGGGGATCAGGCCCGTGAAACGGTAACGACCATCAGAATCGGTGGTGGTGCGAGCCAGCTCCACGCCGTTGGCGTCCTTGAGGATCACGGTCACGTTCGGCGCACCGGGCTCGCCGTTATCCGCACCGTTACCGTCCTCGTCGTACCACACGCGGTCACCGATCGTGGCGGGAGCAAGCAGACCGAAGTCCACGCCCTGCACCGACGCATTCGTAATCGTCACCGCAGCCTGCGTCGCGCCCCGACCCGTGTACGCCTGGGTCGGAATCAGACCAGCCAGATCACCCTTGTCGGGATCCACGATCACGACGCGGTACGAGGCAGGAGCCAGACCCACAAACTGGTAGGCACCCTTCTCGTCGGTCACCGCAGTCATGGGATCACCGTTCGCGTCCAGCACCGGAGTGCCATCCTCCTTCAGCAGAGCAACCGTCACGCCCTTAAAGCGCTGCTCAGAATCACTCTTGGAGTACGACGCATCCGAATCACGGTAGATCGTGCCACCCAGGTTGTATCCGCCCTTGAACGACGCCGACGACTCATTATTCGTCGGATCATCGCCCGGCTGATCCTGGTGCGTAATCCTGGCAACGTTCGTCACCAGCTTGCCCGCACCATCACCAGTGATCTCAACCGTGATCGCGATCTTCTTCACCCCACCCTTCGCCACGGTCAGGCCAGACAGATCCCACACACCAGTGGCCGCATCGTAAGTACCATCACCCTGCGAGGACACAAAGCTCACGCCAGCGGGAAGCTGATCGGAGACAGTCACGCCCGTCGCCGAGCCAGGACCGTTATTGGTCAGCGTCAGCGTGTACGTCACCTTCGCGCCCGGAGTGAACTCGAAGGACTTCTGAGCCTCCTCATCCGGATCGGTGATCTCCTTGAGAATCGCAGTATCAGCCGAGATGCCAAAACCCCAGTCCTGATCCAGGTTCGAGTTGTTCTCACCCGTCAGCGTCAGGTTAGCCGTCAGCTTAAACGCCTGCGCCAGCTTCTCCTTATCGGCCTTCACCTCACCAGACACAACCTTCTTGGCATCCACATCACCCGCAGGCGAATGCGTCAACACATCCAACAGGGGCTCAGCCTTCAGAAGAGTCTCGGGATCAACCGACACCTTGTACTCACCAGGCAGCAGATTCTCAAACTTGTACTTGCCATCAGCGTCCGTCACCGTCTCAAACGTACGAGTCACACCACCCGGACCCGTCCAGGTCAGCGTCACCTTCACGCCCGCCAACGGCTTGTCACCAGCATCGGGGGCACCCCCGCCGTTCTGGTTGACATCCACGAACAGCTGATCACCAATCACACCAGTACCAACCAGACCATAATCCACGGTCTTGTCTTCCTGGCCCTGGGCAAGACTCACTACAGACTCGGTGCCATTAGAGTCGGCGCCGCGATCGTCGCCAGCCTGCGACACAGTCGCCTCGTAACCCACAGGGTTGGTGAAGGTGATCTTGTAGTCGCCGGGCAGCAGGTTTGCAAACAGGTACTTGCCAGCGGCATCCGTACTCACAGCCGCAACCGGATTACCATCCAGGTCAACGACGGGGTTGCCGGACGCATCCACGATGGTTGCGGTGATACCCGGCAGAGCCGGCTCGTCGGCGTCCTGGATGCCGTCCTTGTTCGCGTCGAACCAGACGTAGTCACCGACAGACGCAGGCTTCACGAAACCGAAGTCGACCTTCGTCACCTTAGGCGCGGCGGCCGTCAGCTCGATCGCGGTCGGCGTCACGAGCTTGCCCTGGCCGACCTGGGTACGGTCCGTGGAGGAACCGTAGCCGTAGGTCTGCTTGTAGTCGGACAGGTTCACGTCGGAACCATCGACCTTCGCGTCACCCGGGACGACCTCGACCTTGTAGGAGCCGAGCGGCAGACGGTTGAACAGGTAGTTCCCGTCGGCGTCGGTCTTCGTGGTGATGTCGGCACCGGAGTCGTCCTTCAGAGGGTTGCCGTCCGCGTCGAGCAGACGCAGCGTCACGCCTTCGAAGGGCTTATCGTCACCGGTACCGAAGGTCCACGAGGCGTCGGCATCGTTGAAGATGGTGCCCGCGATCGTGCCGCCGACCGTGAAGGTCGCGCTGTCAGTGTTGTTCTTCTTGTTGGAGTCGATCTGGTCGTACTCGCCCAGGGTCGCGGTGTTCGTGATGGTCGCTCCCTCGGTTGCGGGCTTGACCTTCACGAGGACGTAGAGCGTCTCAGTACCACCAACGTTGAGGTTGGTGTCGAGAATGCCGGACTCCATCGCGGTCCAGGTGCCAGCTGCTGCATCGTAGGAAGCGGTCGCGTAGGCCGGGCCCGTGCAGGGGCTCGTCGCACCGTCCTGGCAGATGCGCGTCTCGGCGGACACGTACTCGACGCCTTCGGGCAGCTTGTCGGCGACGTTCATGCCCGAGGCGACGGCCGGACCGTGGTTCTTCAGGTTGACCTTGTAGAGCACGTGGTCACCCGGCATGATTGCCTCGGTCGACTCGATGGTTTCGGGCAGGCCGTTCGCGTCGCGCACGACCTCGTTGCCGTTCATCTTGACGCGAGCCACGGTCTTGTTGACCTCGACGTCGGTCGAGACGTTGATGCCGACCTTGGGGGCCTCGTTGGGCAGCAGGTAGGACACCTTGCCGTTCTCGGTGACGCCACCCGCCATGGCAACGGAGTTCCAGGCGATGAGGTTGGCGTTGACCGGGGAGGTCATGGTCGCGACGAACTGGATCTTCTCGCCCACTTCGATGTCGCGGTTCATGACGATGCGGAAGCCGGTGATCGAGGCCAGGTTGGCGGGAGCATCGCCCCACGCGTCGGGGGTACAGCCGGCGGGGGCGTCGTTCATGGCGCCACCCACGGCCAGGACCTCGCCGCGGCAGGGGTTGGGAACCGTGGAGTACTGGATCGTGATGTCCGAGGCGGGAACCGTCGTGATTTCGGGGTCGCGGCCCTGACGTTCCTTCACCGACTGGAACGTCCAGTTCGTGGAGTTCAGGTTCGGCTTCCAACGAGACTCGCGAGCCTGGTTGGCTGCGGGTCCGACACCCACGTCACCCACGTAGGGCAGGATGTCGTAGGCCACGACCTTTGTCAGCGGCGCATTGCCCGCATTGCCGATCGTAAAGCGGTAGGCGCCGTCGGCACCCGGGTCGATCTCGGCGATCTCACCGGCGGGAACGAAGTCATCGTTCTTGTTGCCCTTGACTTCCTTCGCGATCGTCATACCCGCGGTCGTGGCGATCTTGAACTTCACGCTGGAGTCGCACAGGAAGTCCGTCGTCGAACCGTCCTGGTTGAGGTCGAGCGTGTCCTGAGCGCGGAAGTTCATGCAGTACTTGAGGTTGCGAACGCTGCGGTCCTGATCGTAGGGCTTCGCTCCGCCACCCGGCATGAACGCCCAGGCGGTGTTCGTCGTGTCGCCGGCGGGAGCGGTGGCGAGGACATTGGCGTCGTACTTCGAGAAGAACGCGCCCTCGACCGGATCCGGGACGATCCAGCGAATCAGGGTGCGGCCGGTGTTGTTGAAGTTCTTTTCCACCTCAACCTTCACCTTGGCCGGGTCGTAGGCGCTGCCATCGGGGTTCTTCAGGACGGAGTAGCTCTCCGCGCGAATGTTGGACGCATCGTCCACGTCGAGGCCCTCGGGCAGCAGGTCCACGACCGTGAACGGCGTGGGAGCACCGCCGTCGACGGCCTTGCGGGCCTCGGCGACGATCATGAAGCTGGCGGGCTTACCGACAACGACGGGGTTGGTGCGCAGTTCCTTGCGGACCTGCACGCCGGGCACCTCGGTGCGGATACGGGTCCAGCTACACGTATTGTCCTTCGAGACGGCGACGGTACCCGTGTCCTTATCCGTTGCCTTGACGGACGCGCAGTTCTGGATACGGACATAGTCCTCGGAGGCCACGGTGTCGTAGTACTTCTCCGGAGGCAGGACTGCGTTGTAGTGGCTCGCAAAATCGGCGGGCTCGGTCCTCGGGACATCACGCGAGACCTTGCTGATCAGGTCGACGGTCGGCCTGGCCAGCGGGGCGACGTCGGTCTCGATGACGAAGCGGGTGATCCACTCGCCGTCCGGCAGGGTGAGAGTACGGGTGTTCTTGTAGGTCACCGTCTCGTGGTTACCCTTGTTGGTCCAGTACTCGAAGGTCCAGCCGCTGATGTCCTCGTATCCGGACTTGGTGGAAATCTTGAACTCGTAGGGGCCGACGAAGGCGGGCTTATCGCAGCCGTCACCAGCTGCCTTGCCGTCCTCGGAGGACCAGGTGCAGGGCATGACGTCTTCCCAGCGGTAGTGCACGGTCGTATTTCCGTTGTTGCTGCCCTCGAAACGCCAGGGAAGCTCGTCACCGCGCGCGTAGTCGCGGTTGTAGGTGCCGATCTTCTCAGCGCTGGCCTCGACCCTGCGCTCGGCGAAGCCGTGCGTGATCTCGGAGCTCTTGGACACGACATTCGTCGGCTCGTTCATGCCCTCGGCCGTGATGGTCGCCGTGTTGGTGACCGTGTCGGCGGTCGTCACCGTGCCCTCGGGGTACTTGACGGTCACGGTGGAGGTGAGGGGGTTCTGGTATGTCCACTTGTCGTACGACCACGTCACGGAGTGGGTGGCCGGGTCGTAGACGCCGCCGTTCGAGGCGGTGACGAAGACAGCCTGCGCGGGCAGCGGGTCGACAACCTTGATGTTCTGCACCTGCTGGAAGCCGATGCCGACGAGCTTGCCGTTGTATGCCGAGCCTCCCCAGCGGGTACCGACCTCGTTCGGCTTGGTCGTGTCGTTCTGCTGGTAGCCGTAGCTCAGCTCGTACGTGGCCTCGCCGCCGACTGCGGGGTAGTACAGGCGGTTCGTCGGGCCGTACTTCTTGATGGCGACGTCGGTCGAAGCGGTCCAGGTCGTGCTCAGCGTCTGCTCGACGCTGGCGGCGTTGTTGGCCGAGAAGACGACGTTCTGCGTGGTGGTGGAGTTGTTCGGCGCATCGTTACCGTTGTAGTGCCACGGAATCTGAATGCGGTCCGACGTGCCGGCGGGCAGCGGGTCCTTCAGGGTGAAGCGGTAGCGCTGCACGCGCGCGCCGTCGGCAGAGTTCTCGACGAAGTTCTCGCTTTTTGCGACAACATCACCGGTGACGGGAACGACCGTGTAGCCCTGCTCGATGAGCTTGAGGCCGGCCGGCGTGATGGGGCCGGGCAGTGTCATCTCGATGACGGCACCCTTACAGGGGGTGGTCACCGACGAGCAGGAGAAGTTGATCGTCGTGATCTGCTGGTCGCGGACTCGCAGGGTGGTGGAGTCGTTGACGACGGTCATCGCCAGGGTGGCGGACTCATCGCGAGCGGCAGCGGGGGCGGCAACACCCTCGGCGCCGGCGGCCTCGTCGGTGGCCTCCGCATCGGACGAGGCAGTGGCAGCTTCCTGGGAGGTTGCTACGTCGGGCGATTGCGTGCTTTCGTCGGCGGCGCTGGCTCGCATGGCGAGGGGTGTCAGCGACGTGACGAGAAGCGAGAGAGCGGCCAGACTGGCAGCACCCGCAACGCCCACACGGGCGCGGAACGGACGCAGTCGAGACATCGACTTCTCCTTCTATGGGGCAGAAAGTGGACAGGATGCCTACCAGCGTAGTGAAGGCGCCGACGCCTATCTAGCCCTTACACATCAGCGCATTGCGAGCTCTGAAGACTGCAATGTCGGGAGGATCGTGTTCAACAGTTTCTAAGCAAGTTCGCTGAACTGATGGTTAATGAAGCAATCGCATTGGCGACCGAGGTTTATCGGACAATCATGAAATCGCTGCCAACACAATCGTTCAATAATGACCGCTTCAACAGGAATGATGAGGTAAACGACAAGGCACTGAAGTGCCCAAGCTCACACAGATATTGACCAAGGGTTGATTGTGGCGTTGCTGTGGGAGCCGGGTGCGGGTGAGTGATACATAAAGGGAGGGGGCGCGGGACCTGTGTTGGTCTCGCGCCCCCTCACCTCTTGGTGGGGTCACCCCCGTGTGGGGGGTTAGCCCGCGCTCAGCTCAGGCGTCCTCGCGGTCGCGGCGGCGCTTACCCGCCAGAGCCGCGAAGCCAGCGATAGCTGCCATGGCCGCCATACCACCCAGGACGGACGCGTCCGAGCCGGTACGAGCCAGCACCTTGGCAACCGTGGTAGCCGGGGTCGGGGAGGGGATCACCGTGAGCGGGAAGTCCACATCCAGGTTCTCCTCACCTTCACCAACCGTGACGGTCATCGAGGTCGTCGCCGCATTGAAACCGGCAGGAACCTCAATATCGACCGTGTAGGTGCCCGGAACCAGGCCAGCGAAACGGTAGTTACCGTTCGCGTCGGTGGTGGTACGAGCCACCTCCACGCCGTTGGCGTCCTTGAGGATCACGGTCACGTTCGGCACGCCCGGCTCACCGTTATCCGCACCGTTACCATCGGCGTCATTCCACACGCGGTCACCGATCGTGGCGGGAGCAACCAGACCAAAGTCCACACCCTGCACCGACGCATCAGTAATCGTCACCGACGCCTGAGTCTCGCCCCGGCCCTTGTAGGCCTGGGTCGGAATCAGACCAGCCAGATCACCCTTATCAGGATCCACGATCACCACGCGGTACGAGGCGGGAGCCAGACCCACAAACTGGTAGGCACCCTTCTCATCCGTGGTCGCAGTCATGGGGTTACCCTCAGCGTCGAGCACCGGGGTGCCGTCCTCGTTCAGCAGAGCGACGGTGACGCCCTTGAAGCGCTGCTCGTCGTCGCCCTTGGAGTAGGAGGCGTCCGAGTCACGGTAGATCGTGCCACCCAGGTTGTATCCGCCCTTGAACGAGGCCGAGGACTCGTTGTTGGTCGGGTCATCGCCTGCCTGATCCTGGTGAGTAATACGAGCAACGTTGGTGACCAGCTTGCCCGCGCCCTCACCAGTGATCTCAACCGTGATCGCGATCGTCTTCACCCCACCCTTGGCCAGGGTCAGACCAGACAGATCCCACACACCAGTGGCCGCATCATATGAGCCATCGCCCTGGGCCTCCACGAAGGAAACACCAGAAGGAAGCTCATCAGAAACGGTCACACCAGTGGCCGAGCCCGGACCGTTATTGGTCAGCGTCAGCGTGTAGGTCACGCGCTGACCCGGGGTGAACTCGAAGGACTCCTGAGCAGCCTCATCCGGATCGGTGATCGCCTTCATAATCGCAGTGTCAGCCGAGATACCAAAACCCCAATCCTGATCAAGATTCTGGTTCTTCTCACCCGTCAGCGTCACCGACGTATTCAGGTTGAACGCCTGCGCCAGCTTGTCCTTATCGGCCTTCGCATCCTCAGACACAACCTTCTTGGCATCCACATCACCCGCAGGCGAATGCGTCAACACATCAAGCAGCGGCTCAGCCTTCAGCAGAGTCTCAGGATCGATACTCACCTTGTATTCGCCGGGCAGCAGGTTCTCGAACTTGTACTTGCCATCCGCATCGGTCGTGGTCTCGTAGGTGCGGGTGATTCCACCCGGACCCGTCCAAGTCAAAGTGACCTTCACACCGGGCAGCACCTTGTCTCCAGCATCGGGGGCATTGCCACCGTTCTGGTTGACATCAACAAACAGCTGATCACCAATCACACCAGTACCAACGGCACCGAAGTCAATCGTGTCATCCGTCTGTCCCTGAGCCAGGGTGACCGAAGCCGAAGCTCCGTTGGAGTCCGCAGCGCGGTCATCTCCAGCCTCCGAGGTCGTTGCCTCGTAGCCAGCGGGCGCCTGGAAGGACACCTTGTATTCGCCGGGCAGCAGGTTCTCGAACACGTACTTACCGTTCGCATCCGTCGTGACAGCAGCAACCGGGTTACCCGACGCATCGGTCACGGCAGAGCCGTCGGCGCGGGTCAGGGTCACGGTCACGCCCGGCAGGGCGGGCTCGTCGGCGTCCTGGAGGCCGTCACGGTTGACGTCCATCCAGGTGTAGTCGCCAACAGAGGCGGGCTTGACGAAGCCGAAGTTCACGTCGATAACGGAACCGGTTTCAGCCTTGATCGTCACGTCCGCGGTCGTCTTGTAGCGGCCGGTGTAGGCCTCGGTGGGCTTGGTGCCCGCCAGAGGACCGGACGTCGGATCAACGACGCTGACCGTGTACTCGCCCAGCGGCAGACCCACGAAGGAGTACTTGCCCTCGGCGTCGGTCACAGCCGTCATCGGGTTGCCGTCCTTGTCGAGGACGGGGGTGCCGTCCTTCTTGAGGAGCGCAACCGTGACGCCCGCGTACGGGGCCTCGGAGTCGCTGGAGTTGAACGACGCGTCGGCATCGTTGTAGAGCTTGCCAGCGATCGTGTAGCCGGCGGTCAGCGGCACGGACGAGGTGTTGTCCGGCTTCTTGTCGCCGATCTGATCCTGCTTCTCGATCGTGGCCGTGTTGGTCACAACCGAGCCGGCGGCGGAAGCGTCGATGGTGACGGTGATGCGCAGGGTGCGCGTCGCGCCCTTCTCGATCACCTCAGTGCTCAGGTCCCACTTGCCGGAGGCAGCATCGTAGGTGCCATCGCCCTCGGCGGACGCGAAGGTCACGCCCGACGGGAGCTTATCCTGCGCGATGACGCCGGTCGCGGGGCTCGGGCCCTCGTTCGTGACGGTCAGCGTGTAGGTGACGGACGTGCCGGGGGTGAAGCCACCCGCCGGAACCTCGGCCGGATCCGCAATCGCCTTGACGATCGCCGTGTTAGCGACACCAGTGAACGCCCAGTCCTGGTTGTTGTTCGTCATCGCGCCGGGGCTCAGCGTCACCTTGGAGGTCAGCGAGAGCTCCTGGCCCTCCGAGGCCGTCAGGTCGCCCGACGGGGCGTGGGTCTGAGCGGTGCACTCGGGGCACACGGTGGCAAGGGAGGCCTTGTCAACGGTCACGACGTAATCGCCGGGAGCCAGGTCCTTGAACGAGTACTTGCCGTTCTCGTCCGTGACCGTGGTCAGCGTCTTCTCCACGCCCGC
The DNA here is from genome assembly GCF_002847525.1 of Schaalia odontolytica. GTDB lineage: Bacteria > Actinomycetota > Actinomycetes > Actinomycetales > Actinomycetaceae > Pauljensenia > Pauljensenia odontolytica_B. Next base: position 52,194 of record NZ_PKKM01000007.1, read on the forward strand.
GGGGGTCGTGTAGGTGAGCTTCACGGTCACGCCGGCCAGCGGCTTGTCCGCACCCGAGGGCTCGGAACCACCGTTGTTGTCGACGTCCCAGAACAGCGTGTCACCAATCGTGCCATCAGCAATCAAACCAAGATCGACGGTCATGTCGTCCTGACCCTGCTTCAGACGAAGCCAGGTTTGAGCACCATCGGAATCCACGGATCGATCATCGCCCGCCGTCCTCACGGTCTCGTAGTAGCCAAACGGGAAAGTGAAGGTCACGCCATAGTCGCTAGGCAGCAGGTTCGTGAAGACGTACTTGCCGTTGGCGTCCGTGGTCAAGGGCTTGACGAGGTTGCCATCGGCATCGACGACCACATCCATGTCCAGCTGTCCATCCAGGGTGACGGTGACGCCGGCAACGCCGACCTCATCCGCATCCTGGATACCGTCCTTGTTCGCGTCGAACCACACGAAGTTACCCAACGAGACCGGCTTCACGAACGCGAAGTCAATCTTCGTGACGTTGGGAGCAGCAGCGGTCAGCTCGATCGGCGCGGGCGTCACGAGCTTGCCCTTACCAACCTGGGAGCGCGATGTCGAAGAGCCGTAGCCGTAGGTCTGCTTGTAGTCGGCCAGGTTCACGTCGGTGCCGTCAACCTTCGCCTCACCCGGGACAACCTCAACCTTGTACGAGCCCAGGGGCAGACGGGTAAAGGTGTACTTACCGTCGGCACCGGTCTTCGTGGTGATGTCAGCGCCGGACGAGTCCTTCACCGGGTTGCCGTCCGCGTCGAGCAGACGGACCGTCACACCCTCGAAAGGCTTATCACCGTCATTGAAGGTCCACCAGGCGTCGGCATCGTTGTAGATGGTGCCCGATAGGGTGCCACCCACCTTGAAGGTCGCGCTGTCCTTGTTGTTATCCGGGTTGGAGTCGATCTGATCGAACTTACCCAGCGTCGCCGTGTTCGTGATGGTCGTTCCCTCGGTTGCGGGCTTGACCTTCACGAGGACGTACAGCGTCTCGGTACCACCAACGTTGAGGTTGGTGTCGAGAATGCCGGACTCCATCGCGGTCCAGGTACCGGCCGCCGCATCGTAGTTGGCGGTCGCATAGACCGGGCCCGTGCACGGGTTCGTCGCACCATCCTGGCAGACACGCGTCTCGGAGGACACGTACTCCACACCAGAAGGCAGAGCGTCGGCAACATTCATGCCCGAGGCAACCGCCGGGCCCTTGGCCTTCAGGTTCACCTTGTAGAGCATGTAGTCGCCCGGCATGATGACATCGTCAGACTCAACCGTCTCAATGACACCGTTGGCGTCACGAACCGGCTCGTCGCCGTTCATCTTCGCCCGAGCAACCGTCTTCTTCAGTTCGACGTCGGAGGAGACGTTGATGCCGACCTTGGGGGCCTCGTTGGGCAGCAGGTAGGACACCTTGCCGTTCTGCATGGAGCCGCCGGACATGGCCACGGAGTTCCAGGCGATGAGGTTGGCGTTGACCGGGGAGGTCATGGTCGCGATGAAGCGGATCTTCTCGCCCGGCTCGATGTCGCGGTTCATCACCAGGCGGAAGCCCGTGATCGTCGTCAGGTCGGCGGGAGCGTCGCCCCACGCGTTCGGGGTACAACCGGCGGGGGCGTCATTCATGGCGCCACCCGCGGAGAGGACCTCGCCGCGGCAGGGGTTAGGAACCGTCGAGTACTGGACCGTGATGTCTGAGGCCGGAACAGCCGTGACCTCGGGATCGCGACCCGGCTTCTCCTTCACCGACTCGAACGCCCACGCCGTGGAGTTCAGGTTCGGCTTCCACTTGGAGCCGCGAGCCTGCGAGGAAGCGGGTCCGACACCCACGTCACCCACGTAAGGCAGGATGTCGTAGGCAACGACCTTGGTCAGCGGGGTGTTACCCGCGTTGGAGATCGTGAAACGGTAGGCGCCGTCGGCACCCGGGTCGATCTCGGCGACCTCGCCGGCCGGAACGAAGTCGGGGTTCTTGTTGCCCTTGACTTCCTTCGCAATGGCCATCGAGGGGGTCGTGGCCACGTTGAAGTCGATTGCGGCGTTACACACGTAGTCGGTGGTCGAGCCATTCTTGTTCACGTCGAAGGTGTCGACCGCGCGGCTACCGATGCAGTAGTTGGTGTTGCGCAGGCTCTTATCCTCGGTGGTCGCCTTCGCGCCGTCGCCGGGCATGAACGCCATGGCGTCGTTCGTGTTCTTACCGGCCGGAGCGGTCGCGAGCACGTTGACATTGAAGGTCGAGTACAGGCTCCCTTCGACCGGATCCGGAACGTTCCAGCGGATGAGGGTACGGCCGGTGTTGTTGTAGTTCTTCTCGACCTCGACCGTGACCTTGCTCAGGTCGTAGGGGGTGCCGTCGGGGTTCTTCAGCGTGGAGCGCTTCTCGGGGACGATCCCCGAAGCGTCATCGACGTCGAAGCCCTCGGGCAGGAGATCCACGATCGTGAACGGAGTGGGCGTGCCACCCTCGGTGGCCGGCTTGGCGGTGCCGTTGATGAAGAAGGTGGCGGGCTTGCCCACGACCACGGGGTTGGTGCGCACGGCCTTGTAGGCCTGGACGCTCGGGAACTCGTCGCGCACGCGCATCCAGGAGCAGACCTCGTCGTCCGAGGCGACGACGGTGCCGGTGTCCTTATCAGTCAGAGTACCGCTGGCGCAGTTCTGGAAGCGCACGTAATCCGGGGAGGCCACGTAGCTGTAGTACTTCTCCGGAGGGTACACAGGGTTGTAGTGCGAGGCGAAGTCCGCAGGCTCCGTCGTCGGCAGGGCGGGATTCACAGTGCCATAGAAGAAGATCGTCGCGTTGGTCTGGGGTGCCACGTCGGTATCGATCGTGAAGCGGGTGATCCACTCGCCCTCGGGCAGGGTCAGGCCGGTCGTCTTCGTGTAGTTGACGGTCTCGTGGTTGCCCTTGTTGGTCCAGTACTCGAAGGTCCAGCCGCCATTTTCCTCGTAGCCGGACTTGCCGAGAATGTTGAACTGGTAGGGGCCGACGAACGTGGGGGTATCGCAGGCTGCGCCGGCGGCCTTAGCATCCTGGGAAGACCAGGTGCACGGCAGGGTATCGTCCCAGTGCATGTGCAGCGTCGTGTTACCGGTGTTGTTGGCGGAGAAACGCCAAGGGGTCTTCACGTTGCGAACCTGGTACTGGTAGTCGTTGCCGGACTTAGCAATACGGCCACCGACCTTGCGCTCGGCGAAGCCGTGCGTGATTTCAGAGCTCTTCGTCAGGGTCTTCGTCGGGTCGTTCATGACCTCGGCGCTGATGGTCGCCTTGTTGGTGACCGTGTCATCGAGCGTGACCGTACCCTCGGGGTACTTCACGGTGACGGTCGACTCGATCGGGTTCTGCCAGAACCACTTGTCGTAGGACCAGGTGACGGTATGGGTCGCCGGATCGTAGACGCCGCCGTCAGAGGCCGTGACGAAGACGGCCTTGGCGGGCAGCGGGTCCACAACCTTGATGTTCTGGACACCCACGAAGCCGAGGCCGTTCAGGCCGTTCTTAAGCGAGGAGCCGTTCCAGCGGATACCGACCTTGTTGGGGTTGTCCTGGTCGATCTGCTGATAGCCGTAGCGCAGCTTGTAGGTCGTCTCACCACCAACGGCGGGGTAGTTCGCCTTGTTGGTGGGGCCGCTCTTCTCGATCGCGATGTCGGTATCGGCGGTCCAGGTGGTGGTGAGCTCGTTCTCGAGCTTCTCAGCGTTCTGCGCGCTGAAGGTCACCTTCTGGGTGGTCGTCGAGTTGTTCGGCGCGTCGTAGTAGCTGTAGTTCCAGGTGACCTGGATACGGTCGGACGTGCCGGCGGGCAGCGGATCCTTCAGCGTGAAGCGGTAACGCTGGACGCGCGATCCATCCTCGGGCTTGTCAACATATTGCGCCGTCCTGGCGACGCTGTCACCGGTCACGGGGACGACCGTGTAGCCGCGCTCGGCGAGCTTGAGGCCGTCCGGCGTGATGGGGCCGGGCAGCGTCAGCTCGATGAAGGCTCCCTTACAGGGGGTGGTCACCGAGGAGCAGGAGAAGTTGATCGTCGTGATCTGCGCATCGTGGCTACGCAGGGTTTCTGCGTCGTTCACAACGTTCAGAGCCAGGGTCGCCTGGTCGTCCGCAACTGCGCGGGTGCGGCGCGTGCGGGGCTGATCCTCGGGGGCGACCTCGGCGGCGGGAACCTCGGCGCCATCCTCAGCGGCGGGGGCTTCGACCCCGGCCTCGGCGGCAGGCGCGTCTGCGGCCTCAGAGTTGGACGAGGCCGTGGCAGCTTCCTGGGAGGTTGCTACGTCGGGCGATTGCGTGCTTTCGTCGGCGGCGCTGGCTCGCAGGGCGAGGGGTGTCAGCGACGTGACGAGAAGCGAGAGAGCGGCCAGGCTGGCGGCACCCGCAACGCCCACACGGGCGCGGAACGGACGCAGTCGAGACATCGACTTCTCCTTCTATCGTCAGAATGTGGACAGGACTTGCGTCCCAGCCTAGTGAAGGACCAGAGTGCGCGACCATGCCTAACAACTATCGCCTGAGCCACAACTACAACGGTGTATTTCGTTGATATTTCGGGCATAACGACAATGTAACAACTTCTCTGAACTCTTGGTCAGCACATAGTTTTGAGCGACAACAATAGATTTCTCAACAATTAACAGGACCCCATTCTCAGCATCGTCAAATTATGACCACTGCAATAGGGATTAGGTGATAGTCGGTCTCAGAATTTAGTGATGCATTACACTCAGATCCCGCCAGTAAGATAATTACTCAGTATTCCCAAGGCGTGTGCGATGTCCGCGCACAACACACTTCCCAAACCAACTAGCAAATAAGCCGCGCAAACACCGGACGACTCCCCGCCCACTGCGCCGGAGAATACGAAAACCTCCGCGCTTCGAAGGAAGCGCGGAGGTTATGCGCGGAGACGGCGGGATTTGAACCCGCGAGGGGCTATGCACCCCTACCTCCTTAGCAGGGAGGCGCACTCGACCGGACTATGCGACGTCTCCAGTGCCGACTACTTTAGGGCATTTTCGCCGCGAGCGCGAACGTGCGCCTACAGCGACGCCCGTGGGCGGCCGGCTCGGCGGAGGGCGAGGGATTCGAACCCCCGGTGCCATTGCTGACACAACGGTTTTCAAGACCGTCTCTTTCGGCCACTCAGACAGCCCTCCAGACGCGGATCATCCTACAGGACGAGGCCCGGGGATGCGACCCTCGCATCCCCGGGCCCGAGCCCATCAGACATTTGGCGCGTCAGCCGCGCAGCCCGAAGAAGTTCCAGGACTTCTTGTCGGGGGCCGGTTCCTCGGGGCGGTCGAGGAGGCCGCGCGAGAGCGCAGGGGCCGTCGGCGGCCACAGCGGCAGGCGGATCGCGAGCGTCGCCTGGACGGCATGGTAGACGTCCCAGCGCGAGGACTTGGCGGGCTGCACGTTCTCGTTGCGGGGACCAAGGCGACGCACCCATCGACCGGGCTGGCTGATGAGGTAGTCGTGGATGTAGTCGACGAAGGAGCGGTAGCAGTGCTCGAAGTGCTCGACGTCGGAGACGCGGGCGCCGTCGTCCAGCATGGCGCGGCGCACGGCGACGGTGGCACACACGCCCTCGCAGACGACCCACTGCTGATGCTCGTCCTCGCCGGGCACGGGGTCGCCCTCGTCGTTGACGCCGTTGGAGAAGCCGGGGTTGCCGTCGGTGCGACGCCAGCCGTCGACGCGTGCACGCTCGAAGAGCTCGGTTCCCATCTCGAGGAGGTAGTCGGGCACGGTCCAACCCATGGAGCGCAGACCCGCACGTACCTGCAGCGCGAAGCGACCGAGCTGCATGGAGTGGCCGGTCACGTAGCCCTCGTAGTAGCGGCGTCCGTCGTTGAGGAGCTTGCCTGCCTCGGGGCTCGGCTCCCACTTCTCGTCGAAGTATTCCGGGATGCGCCAGCCGTTCTTGGAGGCGACCTTGTAGGCGAAGGCCGTCATCTTCTCGGCGCGGTCGAGCCATTCGGGCTCAGTCGTGGCCTCGGCCGCGGCCATGTAGGCCTCGATCGTGTGGATGAGGGTGCCGAGGGTGTGGACGGGGACGGGCTCATTGAAGGCCTCGTCGTACTGATCCCACACGAGGCCGTAGTCGTCGGTCCAGAGCTCCTTCTGCTCCTCGAGCATGCGATTGAGCAGCTCGTGGGCACCCGGCCGGTCCGCGACCGTCGCAGCGGCCACGCCCAGCAGCGCGTACACCGTGTGGTACTGCGACTTGACGCGCGCATCCTCGTCCCACGGCACGCCGTGCCCATCCTCGTCGGGCTCGGGCTTGATCGCGAACCACATGCCGCCGTTGACGGGGTCCGTGAAGTAGTTGGTGAGCGCCTTGACGGCATGGTCGGCGTAGCGACGAGTGCCAGGCAGACCCATGAGCGCACCGAGCGAGAACACGTAGGCCATGCGACCCGTGACGGCCAGGTCAATCGATCGGGTCGGATCGGGCTTTCCATCGGCGTCGAGGTGCGCGAAACCAGTCGCGACGATCGCACCTTCTGCCTCTTCAATGAGGGCCTGCATGTGGCCGCTCAGCCAACGGTTATGTTCGATGGAATCAAACCATCCCACGATGTTCCTCCTGACAACACAGTCACGGTCTGCGGTGACCGACATCTCATAGGATAGTCGCTCGGCGCCTTTTTTGGGAATACGTGCATACACCCCTCCGCCCACACGGACGAGGCCGGGGCACGGCGCGCTCTCACCTGGCCTTTTCCAGACGGCCTGCCACGGCCTCGAACAAGAGAAAACAAGGAAAAGTCCACGCCGTGGGACGGCGCTACCCACAAGCGGGCGTAACGTGCAACACTGTTGCTATGCATGAACGAGCTGGCACACGTGCCCTACCTGAAGACCTCATCAACGTCGACGATGTCATCTCCGCCTACTACGACATCGTCCCTGACCCGACCGACGTGGGACAGCGCGTCGCGTTCGGAACGTCGGGCCACCGCGGCGCTTCGTTGGACGGTAAGTTCAACGAGGCGCACATCATCGCCATCACCGCGGCGATCATCGAGTACCGCGCCTCCCAGGGCATCAACGGTCCCCTGTTCATCGGCCGTGACACGCACGCCCTGAGCGAGCCCGCGTGGCGCACCGCCCTGGAGGTCCTCGCGGCCGCCGGCATCGACACGCGCATCGACTCGCGCGGCTCCTACACGCCCACCCCCGCCGTGTCCGTCGCCATCCTCGGCGCGAACGGCGCCCCGGCTAACCTGCGCACCGAGGGCGACGGCCTGGCCGACGGCATCGTCGTCACCCCCAGCCACAACCCCCCGCGCGACGGCGGCTTCAAGTACAACCCGCCTCACGGCGGCCCCGCCGACACCGACGCGACCGGCTGGATCGCGGCGCGCGCCAACGAGCTCCTCGACTCGGGCGAATGGAAGAACGTTCCCCGCGTCACCGGCTCTGATCTGCTGCACGACCCGAACATCAAGCCCTTCGATTACCTGGACTACTACGTCTCGCAGCTGGATCAGGTCATCGACATCGAGGCCATCCGTAAGGCGGGCGTGCGCATCGGCGCCGACCCGCTCGGCGGCGCGTCCATCGACTACTGGGCGGCCATCGGCGAGCACTACGGCCTCGACCTGACCGTCGTCAACCCCGAGGTTGACCCGGCCTGGCCGTTCATGACCCTGGACTGGGACGGCAAGATCCGCATGGACTGCTCCTCGCCCTACGCGATGGCGTCCCTGCGTGAGGCCATGACCCCCGACGCCGAGGGCAACACCCCCTACGACATCGCGACCGGCAACGACGCGGACTCAGACCGTCACGGCATCGTCACCCCCGACGGCCTCATGAACCCGAACCACTTCCTGGCCGTCGCCATCGAGTACCTGTTCACGCACCGCCCCGGCTGGAACGCCGACGCGGCCGTGGGCAAGACCCTCGTGTCCTCCGCGCTCATCGACCGCGTCGTGGCCGCCATGGGTCGTGACCTCATCGAGGTGCCCGTGGGCTTCAAGTACTTCGTGCCCGGCCTGCTGTCCGGCACCGTCGGTTTCGGCGGCGAGGAGAGCGCGGGAGCCTCGTTCCTTCGCAAGGACGGCACCGTGTGGTCGACCGACAAGGACGGCATCATCCTGGCACTGCTCGCCTCGGAGATCCTTGCCGTGACCGGCAAGACCCCGTCGCAGCTGCACGAGGAGCAGGTCGAGCGCTTCGGTGCCTCCGCCTACGCTCGCATCGACGCTGCCGCCTCCCGCGAGGAGAAGGCGAAGCTCGCGGCCCTGTCCGCGGACGACGTGACCGCGACCGAGCTGGCCGGCGACCCGATCGTCGCCAAGCTGGTGCGCGCACCCGGCAACGACGCGCCCATCGGCGGCCTGAAGGTGACGACCGAGTCCGCGTGGTTCGCGGCTCGCCCGTCGGGCACCGAGGACGTCTACAAGATCTACGGCGAGTCCTTCAAGGGTGCCGAGCACCTGGCGCAGGTCCAGGAGGCCGCCAAGCAGGTCGTGTCCGACGCCCTGAACGGCTGACGCTCTGACGTTGCCCGCTCACGCGGGTTGCGAGGGGGGCGGCGCTCAATTGAGCGCCGCCCCCCTTCATCGTCTAGCAGGTTGCTGAGTTGGACCTCGTCACGACTGCGCGCCTGCAGCCGCGTCGGCGAACCAGTCCGGCACGCGTCCGGGAATATCCGCTACAACAGCGAGGATGAGGACGCTAGCGCACAACCTCCTCATGCCCATTCGGCCCCACCTGCGCGCCCGATACGGCGCGCGCCAGTCGTAGCGCCAGCCACGGCTTGTCACTTGCGCTTGACGTCATCCAGCCAGTCGGGGTCCGCCATGATCGGGCCGGCAATCCGCGTCGGGTCAAAATCCCCGGCGCCCTCGACGATATCGTTAATGGTCTCCTTGACGCCCTCGACCGCGTCATTGATGACACCGCGGATAGGGGCGGAGATGTCAGGGGGCAGAGCGGGGCCTCCCGCAATCGGATCCGGGATGCGCCAGTCTCCGGGCTGTGAGCCAATACGGGGGCTGACCACATAATCGGGATCACCGAAGGTGCCAGTGTCACCCTTTCCGCCAATGCTATGGCCCGTCAGACCGGAGCCCTTGCTGTGGCCGCCAATGATCTCGCTAGCGCCGGCGGCGGCACCAGCGCCATAGCTGTGGCCATCGATAATGGAGCCAATGAGCTGGCCATTCTCTTCCTCGGCGGCGATGAAATCGCGCTCGGCTGCCAGGAGGGATTCGGCGTGCTCGTCCAGGCTCGTGCCCGTCTTGGTTGCCTGGTCCGCGAACTTGTCTTCGACGCCCTGCATCTTCGACGACAGGTTCGTGCCGGGCATCGCCGAAGCGAAAGCACTGGCCCCGCCCTCTGGGCGCGCCGAACGGACCGCCTCTGCGGCCTCGCGCGCCGTCGAAGCAAGGCGCGGGAACTCACCGGCAACAAAAGAAAGATCGCCCATCGTCCACTCCTGTGATCATAGATGCGTGACCTTGACAATATTACCGGACGGAAACCTATAGCGCACCCATTCATCGACACAGCATCACCGCAAGCCCGTTGTGGCATCACATATTTTTACCGCCCGCACCCCTAGAAAATTGCTGGCAGGGCGGCTACCTTGGCACTGTCGCCCCCACCGGGGCCGACTCACGCCCACCACCTCCAGGAGCCCACATGAGCGAGGCATCCCGCCCACCCGCGCACCCCGCGGGACCGGATGCACCGGCCCAGGCCTCGTCGACAACGACGGTGAGGCTACCCATCCCCCGACTGCCCGTCGGCCGCCTCGCGTTCCTGCTCCTCGCGGGCGTCGCGCTCCTGGCGGGACTGGACGCCTCCCTCGTGCGTCTGGGAGCCATCGCGCCCGTGGCCTCGACAAGCCTGGGGACCGTGCACGGCCTCCTCATGATCTACGGGTTCCTGGGCACCGCGATCTGCCTCGAGCGCGCGGTCGCCCTACAATCCGACGGGCGTCGCGCGTGGGCGTACGCCGCTCCCCTGCTCACCGGAGCCGGCGGCATCAGCGCGGTCGTCATCTCCCTGAACGAGGGCGTACGCGCGACACTCGCGAACCTGCCGATTCCGCGTTACCTGGCCGCCCACCTGCCCGGATTCGCGCCCGAGCGGATGATGCCCGGCTTCCTCATCACCCTCGGTATGGCCCTGCTGACGGCCATCTACTGCTACGTATGGACCCGTCGGCAGGCCACCCACGCGGTCCTCATCCAGCTGATGGGCGCGCTCATTGGCTTGGGCGGCATCCTCCTATGGTGGCGAGGCCTCGAGACGCCGCGCGCGGTGCCCTGGTGGCTCGCTTTCCTGATCGTCACAATCGTCGGTGAACGCGTCGAGCTCGCGCGCCTCGCCTTCGCGTCCGGCTCCACCGAGCGGCGCATCACCGCCGAGAGCGCCGCACTCATGGTGGGCCTGACCGTCGCGCTCTACTCCCCCGCGATCGGATACCCACTGATCGGGCTCTCGCTCGGCGTTCTCATGGCGGACACCGCGTGGCACGACGTCGCGCGCGGCACCGTGCGCATGAGCGGCCTGCCTCGCCTGGCGGCCGTGTGCATGCTGAGCGGATACGCGTGGGCGCTTGTACCGGCGCTGATGTGGGTCATCGCTCCGCCCGCTTTCGACGGATACGGCTATGACGCCGGCGTCCACGCGATCACGATCGGCTTCGTCGTCTCGATGCTGCTGGCCCACGCGCCCGTCATCATCCCGGCGGTCGCCCGGCGCGAGGTCCCCTACCACGGCGCCATGTGGGTCCCCTTCGCGTTCCTGCAGGTCTCCCTCCTCCTGCGTCTCCTCGCGGGCGCACGCGAGGCCGCCTACCCGTGGCGCCTGGGCGGCGCCCTCGGGGTCGTCGGCATGCTCCTCTTCGTAGCCACGACGCTGACGGTGACGATTCGCCGGGCGCGCGCGAACGCTCGGGAGGCCCGATGAACAAGCCCCGCGTCCCGCGCACCGACCGCGCGACTTCCGTCTGGATGTGCGTGGCGGCCATCGCCGCTGCGGTCACGATCGTCGCCCGAGGCCGCATCCCGCAGAACCTGTGGACGATGATCCACCTGGTGACCCTCGGCGTCCTGTCGAACGGGATCTTCCAGTGGTCCTGGTACTTCACGCGCGCGCTCGCACACCTGGCCCCGGACGACCGGCGCGCGGGGCGCGACAACACCGTGCGCATCACGGCGTTTAATCTGTCCCTGCTGCTCCTCATCGGCGGTATGTGGTCGGGGTTGTGGCATGCGACCGTCACGGGCGCGACCGTTGTCGGGTTGATCGCGGCCTGGCACGGGTGGGCGCTGCTCACCGCGTCCCGCGAGCGCCTGGCCTCGCGTTTCGCGGTGATCATCCGGTACTACATCGCGGCGGCGTTCTTCCTGGTGGTCGGCGCGACGCTGGCCGGTTTCGTCACGGCGGCGATGTTTGACGCGGACGCACCCGCGTGGCTGGCCGAGGCCCGGGATCGTCTGACGGTCGCCCACGCGCTGGCGGGTGTCGCCGGTTGGGTGGGCTTGACGATGGGCGGGACCCTGGTGACGCTGGGGCCGACCGCGATGCGTACGCGCATGGATCCGCGGGCTGTGTCCTTCGCGACGAGCGCCCTGCCCCTGTGGGTGGCTGCGCTTCTCGTCGGCGGCACGGGCGCTGTGGCAGGGTCGATGCGCGTTGCCTCCGTGGGTCTCCTCGTCGTCGTGGGCGCGGCCGCCCTGGGCGTGGGCGTTCCGCTGGTGCGCGTGGCGCTGACAAAGGGGCCGGCGGAGTACGGCGCATGGTCCCTCATGCTGGGCGCCGCCTGGATCCTCGTCGCGGGCGCCGCTGCATCCCTGCGCGCCTTTGAATCGGCGGACGCGACCGGGCTGCGTGCAGCATTCCTCGCGTGGATGCCGATCCTGGGCGCGGCCGGGCTGGGCCAGCTCTTCGTCGGCGCGCTCACCTACCTGATGCCCGTCGTCATCGGCGGCGGCCCGTCCGCGGTGCGCGTCGGCGTCAGCGTGCTCGAGGCCGGGGCCCCCATCCGGGAGGCGGCTCGCAACGTGGCCGCAGTCCTTGCGCTCGCCGTCGCTTCCCTGGGCGGAATCCTCGCCGAGCGCCTCACCATCGCCGCGTGGGTGGTCCTGCTGGCCACCTACGTCGTCGACATCGTCCTCTTGGGCCGCGGCGGCGTGGCCCAGGCGCGCGCCAAGCGCGCCGCCTCTTCATCCCCCACCACGCAAGGAGGCCGCCGTGGCTGACCTGAACCTGTCTGCTTCGCCGTCGTCGGGAGGCGCGAACCCGAAGGCGTCCACGTCGAAAGAAACGCCGAAGCTGCGCATGAGCCCGACGGGCGACCACTCGCCGGTGAGCCGCACGGCCGGAGCGATCGTCGGCGTCGTCTCCGTCGTCGCACTCGCGCTGGCGATCTTCCTCTCCAACCCGTCCGCACCCACGACGCAGGGCACGGGCACGGGGACCGGGACCACGGCCTCGTCCGTGACGCCGACCGGGCACACGACCCACGTGTCCGTGGGCGTCGACGGTATGGCCTTCACGCCGAACCACATCGAGGTGCCGGTCGGTGACCGTCTCATCATCGACTTCACGAACTCGGGGGACCAGCGCCACGACCTGGTGTTCGAGACGGGCGTGTCCTCCGGATCGCTCGCGTCGGGCGAGACGAAGGAACTCGACCTCGGCGTCATCTCCGGTGACGTCGAGGGCTGGTGTTCCCTGCCGGGTCACCGCGAGATGGGCATGACCCTGCACGTGCAGGCCACGGGCGCGACCTCGTCTTCCTCGGGGACCTCGGCCTCGGATAGCCACGCCCACCACGGGCACGACCATGGGCAGGACGCCGCCGCGGGACCGGCCACCGCGACGGCCCTCACCGACTACGCGGCAACCATCGACGCGCGCGACCCGGTGCTGCCGCCGGCCACGAACGAGACCGAGCGTCACTACACCTTCACGGTCACAGAGCAGACCGTGAACGTCACGAGCTCCCTGACGCGCGAGTCGTGGACCTTCAACGGGGACGCTCCCGGCCCGATCCTGCGCGGACACATCGGCGACACCTTCCACATCACGCTCGTGAACAACGGGACGATGAGCCACTCGCTGGACTTCCACGCGGGCCTCGTCGCCCCCGATAACGTCATGCACTCCATCGAGCCCGGGCAGACCCTCGAGTACACCTTCGTCGCCAAGAACGCGGGCATTTGGCTCTACCACTGCTCGACCGCACCCATGTCGATGCACATTGCAAACGGCATGTTCGGAGCCGTCATCATCGACCCGACCGACCTGGACAAGGTCGACCGCGAGTACGTCATGGTCGCCTCCGAGCTCTACCTGGGCGCGGACGGTCAGCCCGCAGATGCCTCGCTCCTGTCGGCCCTGCAGCCCAACGCGATGGCCTTCAACGGCGTGCCCTTCCAGTACAAGGCGCACCCGATCCAGATCAAGACCAACGAGCGCGTGCGCGTGTGGGTCATGGACGCGGGCCCGAACCTGGCGACCACCTTCCACGTGGTGGGCACCCAATTCGACACCGTGTGGCGCGAGGGCGCCTACGTGATCCGAGGCGGCGGAAGCGGGGGCGGCTGGGGCCAGGTCCTGTCTCTGGGCGCCGCCGAGGGCGGATTCGTCGAGTTCACGCCGCTCGAGGCCGGCCACTACGCCTTCGTCAACCACGCGCTCTCCCTGGCGGAAAAGGGACAGCTCGGCGTCTTCGAGGTGACCGACTAGACCTTTGCCCGATACCCGCCACGGCCTCGTCCCCTGTCGACGAGGCCGTGGCTATTTTCGCGGTCTCCCCTCCCCTCGCGGAGGGCCCGAATGGTTACGTACGCCCCATGTCGCTTGGCTTTCGGGACGCTGCCCCGGTGATACAATGAATGGATGCTCGGCACCTATCTTGACATTCTGCGTTACCACCAGTCCTGGAAATTCTCCGCGGCTGGCCTTGTTCTGCGCATGCCGATGTCCATGGTGGGACTGTCAACGATCCTGATGGTGCGCGCCGAGTACGGCAACTACACGCTGGCCGGCGCCGTTGCCGCGGTCAGCATCATCGTCATGGCACTCTGCGCGCCCATCCTCGCGCGCCGCGTCGACCGCCACGGGCAGCTGCGCGTCATGGGCCCCGCGTGGACGATCTCGGTCCTGTCGATGTCCGCGCTGGTCGCCGCCGTCATCATGCACGCCCCCGCGTGGACGCTCTTCATCCCGGCCGCCCTCGCGGGCGCCACGTGGGGCGCACCCGGCGCACTCGTGCGCTCGCGCTGGTCGACGATCCTGCACAAGCCGGGCCAGCTGACGACCGCCTACGCCCTCGAATCCGCCGTCGACGAGTTCGTCTACATCGTGGGCCCCGTGCTCTCCACCGTCCTGGGCACCGCGGTGCACCCCGCGACCGGCCTCATCATCTCGATCGCGAGCCTGGCAGTGGGCGGCTTCCTGTTCCTGTCACGCCGTGACTCCGAGCCCGCGATCATCCCCCACGATCCGAGCGCCCCGCGCGAGTCCGTCATCCGCAAGCCCGTCGTCCTCGTCATGGCGGCGACCTACATCGGCATGGGCACGACGTTCGGCGCGATGGAAGTGTCGATGGTCAGCTTCACCGAGGAGCTGGGCATCCCCGCGCTCGGCGGCATCCTCCTCGCCCTCTTCTCCATCGGCTCGCTGACGGCCGCCCTCGTGTACGGCGCACGCACATGGAGGCGACCCACCTGGCAGCTCTTCGTGATCGGCGTGATCGCGATGGCGATCGGCATGAGCCTCTTCCCCGTGGCCTTCAACGTCTGGACGATGGCCATCGTCATCCTCATCACGGGCCTTACCTGCGCCCCCACGATGACGAACGTCAACGTCATCATCCAGAATTCCGTCTCCCCCGCGAAGCTCACCGAGGGCCTCACCTGGATGTCCACCTCGATCAGCCTGGGTGTCTCCCTGGGAACCGCGGTCGCGGGACCCGCGATCGACGCTATCGGCGCGCGCGGCGGCCTGTTCACCATGGCCAGCGCAGGATGGGCGATGGTCCTCCTCATGCTGATCGGCCTGCCCGCGCTGCGTAAGAATACGGCCGCCCCGACGCCCGAGCTCCCCCTCGACTGAGGACACAATCCCCCTCGATTCTTGCGCCCACGCGGGCGCGAGGACCTATGATTGCCCTCATGCGCCTCCGACCGCCTCTCATCGACGACGAATCTCCTTCGCTCGCGCTCGCCCTGACGGCAGGCGTGGGTGAATTCGCCTCGTCTCTGCTGGTCGCGGCCATGTCTCAGGGCTGGTATTACCCGGGCGTCGTCGGATTCGGCGGCATCGGCTCTGAGCGCAGCGCCCGCATCCTCGGCCGCGTCCTCA
Organism: Schaalia odontolytica; assembly: GCF_002847525.1. Classification (GTDB taxonomy): domain Bacteria; phylum Actinomycetota; class Actinomycetes; order Actinomycetales; family Actinomycetaceae; genus Pauljensenia; species Pauljensenia odontolytica_B. The sequence goes on from NZ_PKKM01000007.1 coordinate 67,546, forward strand.
TGGCGCGCGGCGACGACGGCCGCTCCTGGCTGCAGAACCGGCGCGGATGGCGTCAGTTCTTCAACGCGCAGGTCCCCCGTCAGCCTGTGCTCATCACGGTCGGCAACGCGCGCCGACTCGCCTTCGCGGACCGCGGCGGATTCGTCGACATGACGGTGCTCGGCCACGGCCTGGAACCGGGATGGCACGACGCGACCATTCAGGTCCTGCACGCGGGCGACATCCGTGCGCTCGGCCTGTCCGAGGATACCGCCGCCAAGCTCGCAACCACCCTGCGCACGGCGACCCCGCTGCCCGCCCCGGCCTCGGCGATGTACGAGCGCCCCCGCAAGGGCCGTATCCGCGCCGGCCGACCCACTTCCGTACGCGTGCGCATCGTGTCGGATCGCGAGCATTTCGGCGTCGTCTCCGACATCGACGACACCGTCATGGTGTCAATGCTGCCGCGCCTGGTCACGGCCGCGAAACATGCCTTCGTGGACCGCGTATCCTCGCGCGAGGCCGTCCCCGGCATGGCGCAGCTGCTGACGACGCTGACGACGTCATCGGCCTCGTCGGAGGGCGTGCCCGAGGGCACCCACGCCCCCATCATGTACCTATCCACCGGCGCGTGGAACGTCGTGCCGACGGTGCGTTCCTTCCTGGAGCGCTCCGGCTACCCGGCCGGCGGCTTTCTCATGACGGACTTCGGCCCGTCGAATACGGGATGGTTCCGCTCGGGACCGGAGCACAAGCGCCGCGAGCTGCGCCGCCTGGCCCGTATGTTCCCGCACATGCGCTGGCTCCTCGTCGGCGACGACGGACAGCACGACCCGGAAATCTACGCGGAGTTCGCCCGCGAGTTCCCGCAGTGCGTCGCGGGCATCGCGATCCGTTCCCTGTCCGAGATCGAGCAGTTCATGGCACACGGCAGCTTCGAGGCCATGGTGCCCGACGCCCTGTGGACCGTCCCCGAGTCCATCCCCGTCTGGTACGGCTCGGACGGCGAGGCGCTCCTGGAGAACATCCGAGGCCGGGGGCCAGCCGGTCCACTGGCGAGCCACTGAGCGCGGTGTCCCCGTCACCTGAGCCCCATCAGGAAAAGCCGGAGCCGATACGACAAGGCCGCCCCGAGGGGCGGCCTTCCCATTTATCGCTGCGTGTCAGTCCTGCTGCGTACCCGACATCGGGCGGCACTTCGCGGGCTGTTCGACGGGGTCCGTGGACTTCAGGACTCGCTGCACGTCCTCGGCGCTCATCGCGTCGTCGTAGAAGGTTCCGAGCTCGACTGTCACGGTGGAATCCTGCGCGTCGGTGAGACGCACGTGTGCGCCGGGGAAGAAACGCGCCACCGAGTATGCGTTATCCACGGCGTTCGGACCGGCGGTAATGCGCACCTTACCCGTGTACTCGACGTCTGCGTTCGCGGGCTCCTGCGTCTGGAATCCGGCGGTTGTGAGCATCTCCGTTGCCTTGGAGGCCAGGCCCTGGTGCTGCGTCGTGTTGATGACCAAGACAGACACCTGATCGGGGGCGACGGGCTTCGCGTTCACCGTCGGGCAGGGAATGTCACCGGTCTCGGCATACTTGATCTTGACCGAGAAGTCGTTACCGAAAGGAACGGGGATAATGCCCGTAAACACGAGGGAGGCCACCACCGCGGCCGCTAACATCACGACACCAATGACAGCGAACGTCATGTTTTGACGCTGCTGGCGCTCGCGCAGGAATCGCTGGCGAGGGGTGAGGGCAGTGCGGGGCGCGTTCGGAGTACTCACAGTGTCCAGCCTATCGAATCGGAGCGGCCCGAGGCCAGACAACGCCCCGTCAGGCACATTACATCTCGCCCCCACCTCACCCCCAGCGCTACAGTAAGGTCACCCTTAGCAACGGGGATCATGTCGCGCATCACCACCCCTCCATGGGCGCCGACGCGCGCGAGGCACCCCGGCCTCGTCCCCTGTCCAACCCGAAAGAGGACCTCGATGAGCTTCCTGGATTCCGACCTCCTTGCCCGCATCCACGAGCGTGCCGCCGACGCCGACGCGACGAACACCTACCCCGAGGCCGACCTCGCTGACCTGCGAGACGCCGGATACCTCCGCGCATTCGTTCCCACCGAGTTCGGTGGCGCTGGCCTAAGCCTGACCGAGATCGCCGCCGAGCAGACGGCGCTGGCCAAGGCGGCTCCCGGCACGGCACTGGGCATCAACATGCACCAGATCATCGTCGGCCTCGGTCGCTACCTGGTCGCCCACGGCAACGCGCGCGGCGAGCAGATCCTGCGCGACGCCGCCGCCGGCGAAGTCTTTGGCTTCGGCATTTCCGAGCCGGGCAACGACCTCGTGCTCTTTGGCTCGACGACCCGCGCAACCGCGACCGCAGACGGCGGCTACTCCTTCGAGGGCACCAAGATCTTCACCTCCCTGTCCCCCGTGTGGACGCGCCTGCTCATCTTCGGCCGCGCCGAGACCGAGGAGGGGCCCAAGTCCGTGTTCGGAATCGTCCACCGCGACGACGAGGGCTACTCGATCAAGGACGACTGGAACACGCTCGGCATGCGCGCCACCCAGTCCATGACGACACTGCTCGAGGGCGTCACCGTGCCCGAGGAGCGCATCCTGACGATCACGGATCCGGGACCGAGCGCCGACCCCGTCATCTTCGGCATCTTCTCCCACTTCGAGATCCTGCTCGCCGCTACCTACCAGGGCGTGGGTGAGCGCGCCGTCGAGGTGGCCGCCGATCACGTGGCGAAGCGCCGCTCGGTGAAGAACCAGACGACCTACGCCAACGACCCGGACATCCGCTGGCGCATCGCCGAGGCCGCCCTCATCATGAACGCGGTCGGCCCGCAGATCCGCGAGCTCGCTCGCGACATCGACGAGGGCGTGGACCGCGGTCGCTCCTGGATGCCGCAGCTGTCCGCCGCGAAGAACGCGGCCGCCGAGGCAACGCTGCGCGCCGTCGAGCAGGCGATGCGCGCGTGCGGCGGCAGCGCCTACTACAACACGCACGAGCTCTCACGCCTCTACCGCGACGCGCTCGCTGGCCTTTTCCAGCCCTCAGATCAGGAGTCCCTGCACGCCGCGTGGGCGAACCTGATCCTGGGCCCCATTGAGAAGGCGCAGTAGGCTTCCGCAGATGACAGGGGCGGGCCCGAGGATATCCTCGGGCCCGCCCCCTTATGCGCGTGAGGTCAGTCGTTCCACGTGAACTTCTCGGGGCCGATCTCGCCGGTCGTGCCGGTCATCCAGCCGCCGCGAGCCAGCGCGAAAGACTGGCCGGTCTTCGTATTCCAGCAGCTGATGCCGTCCTGCGTGGAGTGGCACGCGAAGTCGCCCTTGGTGGCGGCAGCTCCGTATGCGAGCGCGTTTCCGCCTGCGGGGGCGGCGCTCTCACAGGACTGGCCCGCCTTATCCTTCGAGGCGCTCAGGACGCCGACCTTGCTACCGGAGCAGGAGGCGTAGCCGTCCTCGGCCCAATCGGACTCGCCAATGCCGCAGCTGACGCCGTCAGCGGTGAAGGAGCAGGTGATGTTGCCGGACGGGGAGGAGAAGGCGTCAACGGTGATGGCTCCGGCGGGCGCCGGGTACTTCACGGGTTCCTCGGTCGTGGCACTTGCCGACGGGGTCGGATCCGACGCGGAGGACGACGAGGAGCTCGGGTTCGATCCGGCCGCGGGCCCCTCGTAACCACGCGTGAACACGTAGATAACGAAGGCGAGGAGGACCGCCGCCGTGATGGCAAGGACGCCGAGGATGACGGCCATGAACGGGAAGCCTCGACGTTCCTTGACTTCCTGCGGGGCCGCTCCCTGCGAGGCGGTGGACTGCACCTGGTAGGACGCGCCAGCACCCCGGTAGGCCTGCGGCGTGGGTTGAACGCGCGCGGGGGTTCCCGAGGCGCTCGGGTAGGACGAGCCGGAGGACGCGCTCGGATAGACAGCGGTCGCCTCGGGATCCTGAGCTCCCTTGCTGCCCATGATGGACTGACGCTGCACCTGGGCGACCACCTGCTCGCGCGCGCCCACCTTCGGGACGGGCGCATTCGAGCCGACGACCGCAGAGTAGGGGGTCGTGCGCTCGACCTGCGAGTAAGAGTTCACGCCACCCTGGCCGAGCACGTACATGCCGGATTCGGAGGTGCGGATCGATGAGCCGGCGACCGCGCCGGACACATCTCCGTGCATGACAAGGTAGCCGTTGGAGTCGATGTAGCCGTCGTAGTCGTCGCGGGCCTCGAGGGCCGCGTTGACCTGCGGGTCATTGAACTGGTGCAACCAGTCGAGCAGCCCGCGGTACGCGTGCGGATGTGCGGCCACGGCCGGGCGCAGCTCGGGGTAGCGATACGCCAGCTGGCGCAGCGCTTCAGCGTCGGTCGACGGGTCCTGGGCAGCCGCCGCAGGATCGTCGAAGTGCAGCTCTTCAGCCATCGAAACTCCAGACTTCATGGTCACGAGGTTGTTACACAATACCGCGATCAGTGGTCACAAGTGAAACCTTCACCATATTTTTTCCCAACATGCGGCGCTGTCACTTGACAAAAGCTCTATCAGGCCCCACGGAAGATAAACCTGTCAAAGTCCAGCGTTTCGATGTCCCGCGCGAGCGAGCGTACCTGGTCGTCCCACCCCGGCCTCGTCGCGGAAAAACCGTCGGGGGCACCCAGGTCACGGGCCTGCTGGAGGGCGAAGGTCCTCGCCCCCATCTCGCGCGCCCGCGCCGCCACCTCGAAGCCGTCGCCGGGCCCGTCTGGGTAGACGGTCAGGCGCACCTCGTGGTTCACCTCCGGGTGGGCCAAGACGATGCCCAGCGACTCCCACGCCCGCTCGCCCGCGCCGCTTCGGCCGGCCACGGCCTCGTAATTTCCCGGGGTCGCCTTCACGTCGATGCCCACCCAGTCGACGAGGCCCGCGCCGAGCAACTCCTCGAGACGACGCGGGTAGGGGCCCGCGGTGTGCAGGCCGACGCTGAAGCCGAGCTCGCGCACGCGCGCCATCGCCGCCCCGAGCGCGATCTGGCGGGTCGCCTCGCCGCCGGAAAACACGACACCGTCGAGGAGGCCGCGCCTGCGCGCCAGCAGGTCCTCGAGCGCGCTCCACGCGACCACCCCCGGGATGCGCGGGTCGATAATCGCGCTGTTGTGACAGTACGGGCACGCCCACGGGCACCCCTGCAGGAACAGGGACGCCGCAAATTTCCCCGGCCAGTCCACGGTCGACATCGGCACGAGGCCGGCGATCTGCAGGTCGTCCGGCGTCCACTCGCGCGCAGCCCGCCCCCCGACGAGGCCGGGGACGCCCAGGCTCAGCGTGCCCTCCCGGGTCGCCCCGGCCTCGTCGTCATGGGGACGGGCGCCCACCTCAGCGGCTCCCCGCGGGAGGGAACGCGCTGACGAGCTCACCGTGCGCATCCGCGGCGCTCTCGGAGAACATCTGACGCTCGTGGTACTCGCCCTTCTTGCCGATGTTGAAGGACTGGACCGGGCGGAAGTAGCCCATGACGCGCGTCCACACCTCGCAGGCCTGCGGCTCCGCGTGGGGGTGGGCGGCCGCGCACTTCTCGCAGGTGAAGTGCTCGCCGGCCAGGTAGCCGTGGACCGGGCAGATCGAGAAGGTCGGCGTGATCGTGATGTAGGGGACCTTGAAGGCCGTCAGCGAGCGGCGCACCATCTCCTTGCAAGCCTCGCCCGAGGACACGCGCTCGCCCATGTACAGGTGCAGGACCGTGCCGCCCGTGTACTTGCCCTGCAGCACCTCCTGGTCCTCGAGGGCCTGGAACGGATCATCCGTATAGCCCACGGGAAGCTGCGAGGAGTTCGTGTAGTAGGGCTCGTCGGGCGTTCCCGCCTGGATGATGTCGGCGAAGCGCTTACGGTCCTCCTTCGCGAAGCGGTAGGTCGTGCCCTCCGCAGGAGTGGCCTCCAGGTTGTACATGTGGCCGGTGGCCTCCTGAAGCTGAACCATGCGCTCGCGCACGCGGTCCAGGACGCGCACACACATGTCAAAGCCGCGCGGGTCCGTCAGGTCGTAGGCGTCATCGCTGAAGTTGCGCACCATCTCGTTCATGCCGTTGACGCCAATCGTCGAGAAGTGGTTATCGAGCGTGCCCAGGTAGCGCTGCGAGTATGGGAAGAGGCCGTGGTCCATGTGGTGCTGGATGGTCTCGCGCTTGATCTCGAGGGACTGCGAGGCCAGGTCGATGAGCTCGTCCATGCGCGCGACGAGGCCCTCCTCGTCCCCCTTGTAGAGGTAGCCGAGGCGCGCCATGTTGAGCGTGACCACGCCGATCGATCCGGTCAGCTCGGCCGACCCGAAGAGGCCGTTGCCGCGCTTGAGGAGCTCGCGCAGGTCCAGCTGGAGGCGGCAGCACATCGAGCGGATCATGTGCGGGTCCAGGTCGGAGTTGATGAAGTTCTGGAAGTAGGGCAGGCCGTACTTCGCGGTCATGTCGAAGAGGGCGTCGACATTTTCTCCCTCCCAGTCGAAGTCGGGCGTGATGTTGTAGGTCGGGATGGGGAACGTAAAGACACGCCCGTCCGCGTCACCGCCCGTCATGACCTCGATGAACGCGCGGTTGATGAGGTTCATTTCCCGCTGCAGCTCGCCGTAGGTGAAGTCGACGACCTCATCGCCGATGAGGGGGTGCTCGTCCGCGAGGTCGTCCGGGCACGTCCAGTCGAAGGTCAGGTTCGTGAAGGGGCACTGGCTGCCCCAGCGCGAGGGCACATTCAGGTTGTAGATGAGTTCCTGCATGCACTGCACGACGTCCTCGTACTCCATGTCGTCCAGGCGCACGAAGGGTGCCATGTAGGTGTCGAAGGAGGAGAAGGCCTGGGCGCCCGCCCACTCGTTCTGGAGGGTGCCGAGGAAGTTGACGATCTGGCCGCATGCCGACGAGAAGTGCTTGGGCGGGGCCGAGGCGATCGCGCCGCCCACGCCGTTGAAACCCTCCTGGATGAGGCGCTTGAGGGACCACCCGGCGCAGTATCCGGCGAACATGTCGAGGTCGTGGATGTGGTAGTCGCCCTCGCGGTGCGGGGCGCCGATTTCGGGGGTGTAGACGTGTTCGAGCCAGTAGTTTGCGACGATCTTCCCCGCCGAGTTCAGGATCAGGCCGCCGAGCGAATACCCCTGGTTCGCATTGGCGTTCACCCGCCAATCTGAGCGATCGAGGTACTCCTGCACGGTTGCGATGGCGTCGACGTCGTAGCGGGGCGAGCTGGTCATGGTCCTTGTCCTGTCATGATTCCGTTGTGTGCTGCAGGCTGCTGAGCACTGGGTGGGAGATGTGTGGTGTCGTGGGACTGTGTGGGGCGGCGGATGCCTCTTGCCCTGCGCGTCGGTGGGCGGCCGGTACTGCTGTTCGGTCGCATGATCGACACGTCATGGACCCTCCGCCCTCGTGGGGCGAGGCCGTGGCACTGTGGGTGGTGGTGGTTCCCTCCGCCCGGCGTGAGGCTCCCCTAGATCTAGGGGAACGCGACTATCAATCACTAGATGTAGTGCTTGATACGAACGGTGACCACAATATCTACTGTCATACGTGCGTCAGAAGCGCGACGCGCGCGGCGAGCAGTTCCGCTCGCCACGCGCGTCTTTTTTCGACACCCATCGGGGACCAACGTCCCGTTGCGCATTCACACCCCAGCCTCGCCCCGGCCTCACCCCAGCCCCGCCCTGCCCACGCCCCAACCTCGCCCCGGCCACACCCCGGCCTCGCCCCGGCCACACCCCGGCCTCGCCCAGGAAATTTCGCATGCAATTCGTTTTCTTGACAATTCAACAACCGCCACAAACATTGCAATACCAACGACTGGATTTCAATGTTTGAAAGATGTGCGAGGGAATTACATGCGAGATTGTTGGGAAACTACAACATAAAAGCCGACGCCAACACAGCGAGGCCGCGACCGGAAACCCGGCCACGGCCTCGTCGAGACTGTTGAACGAATCAGATGAGGAAGGGCAGCTTCTTCACGAGCCCCAGGCCCTTCCACCACGCGCCCAGGCCGAGTGTGTCGCCCGCGCTGGTCAGCGGGATCAGGATGAGAACGAGCGCGTAGACCAGGTGCTCATTGACGACCGGATTGAGGGAGCCCCACACCCACGGGGCGACCGCCGCATACATGAAGCCCAGCATGACGACGCCCGCAACTGCCGCGAGGCGCGTGCCGATCCCCAGCAGGAAGGCGAGCCCGATACCCAGGAGGCCCAGCATGAACAGCCAATCCATGGCGGGCATGGCCAGCGACTCGAAGAAAGAAGCCAGGGGCTTGCCGGTCGTCGCACCCGTCAGGTAGCTCTGCGCGGGCGTGCCGCCGTTGATCCACGCGCGCGACGGGCCCGTCGAATAGTGCAGGCCGAACGTCTTATCTAGGAACGACCACAGGAAGATGAAGCCAACCGCGATGCGCAGCAGGGCCAGGACGAAGCGCGCGGGCTTGGAGGTGACGACGGCCGATGCGGGACGAGGCATGTCAGTCCTTTCGGGACGGAACTGCGGGTGGGCGTTGTACGGGCGTCGACGGCTTGCCACCCGTCTCCTCATTATCCACTGCCCAAACCCCGCAACGCTAGGGGCGGTGCACTGTGCGAGCCCCCTCCCTCAATTTCGCATGCAATTCCAACTCAGCTCAACCCCACCTCAACGCAGAATCCGCAGAATTCCAACAATCAGACTTCAAACCATGAAACACATTCGAGGGAATTGCATGCGAAATTGCTAGGCGGCGGGGCCTGGCCGTGTTTCAAGGCACAGAACCGAGCCACCGATCAGCGACAAGCGCCGCCGGTGTGGAGGGCGCCGGAGGGAGCTGCCGCGGTGCCGGTGGGCGGTGGCGGGGCCTGGCCGGGCTTCGAGACGACGCGCCGAGCGAAGCTCGCGGCGCGGACGACTCGCGGGCGGGCCGCCGCCCACCGGCACACACAGCGGCCGGGCCCAACGGCGCCCGGAACACCAGCGGCGCCACAAGCAATAACACGCGACGCGGACGGCGAGCGGGCCGGCAGGCCGCACGGCGGCCGGAGATCTGTCGGGGGAACAAGCGACAACAGCAGGAATTACTCGCCCGCGAGTCGGTCGACCTCGTGCATGATGAGGCCGCACACGGCGCTCACCCACCCGACGGCTGCGACGCCGAGGACGCGGGAACGCCAGGGACGTATCTGCAGGAAGTCCTCGAAACCGTACCCGGACCCGGGGGATGCGGCGGACATACTGAAGCCCCACATGGCGGCTCCGGTGGCCAGCAGCGCAATGACGATGAGCCCGAGACTCGCCCACACCATGACACGTTGAACTTTCGCGCCGTGCCGGGGACGCCGCTCGATGGGCGACAGCGCGAGGGCCCACGCCCCAGCGATGAGGGCGGCGGTGATGACGTCGGAAGGCCGGTGCCAGCCTTCCATCATGACGGACACGCCCATGAGCGAGGTCCACGCCCACCCGATCCACGCGGAGGGGCTGCGGAACCATTGGGGTGCGACCACGATAAGGGCCAGCGACAGGGTCACGGCGACAGTCGTATGCCCGGAAGGCAGGGAGTTTCCGGCCCCCGTCGTGACTCCGAGGTTGGGGCGGGTGAGGATGTAGTCCTTGAGGATCTGGGTTGTGACGTTCGCACCGACGACGGCGCCGAGGGCGCGTCCGGCGAGCGTGGGCCGACGTCGCGCAGCGGCGACGACGGCGACAACGAGGCCGGCCGCGACCATGACAGGCACGGACACAATACCCGTGATGAGCATCGAGAAGGACTCGTAGCGGCTCGCCGAGCGCATCGTGCCTTCCATGAGGATGGTGTCGAGGACCTGCCCGGGCGCGGTTGCGAGCGCCACGTGGCTGATGAGCATCGTCAGCAGGAGGCAGATCGTCACGCCGCCGAGGCGTCGGGCGAGCTTGAGCCGGTACCAGGAGTCGGACAGGAGTCGACGAGGCTGGGGTGCGTTCGCCGCCGGTACCTCGCCGTTGGCCTGGGGTGCGGGGGTGCGTCCTCGGGCGGGCTGCTGGGTTGCGGCGGCGTGCTCCGCTCGGGAGGAGCGGCCGGCGGTCTCGGCGGATGCCGACGAGCGCGCGCGGGGGCGCACGGGGCGTGAGCCTTTGGTGTAGGACTCGTCGACGGCCGGGTCGGAGGGCAGGGCAGCGTTGGGGTCGTCCATGGTGTCCTCCGTTCGTGTCGATGCGATATTTCGTATCCACTGTAGTGGAGGGACGCGCGGGCGCGTGTATTGGTTTCGCTTTCTTGCAAATCGAAGGCAAGCACACAGCGGGTGGGCGCCCCGCGTACCTGCCCTGGCCTCGTCGAAGAGTGACGGGAGGCCCCATGTCAAGACTTGTCGGACAACGTGGGCGCGCGCGGGAGAGAGGCCTCGGTTACAGTGGGGGTGTCCGATTCTGTACGTTTCACGCGGGAGTTGTCAGTGGCTACATCTTCACCTGTCAGCACCGATCGCATTCGGGATTTGTTGCGTTCTCGGGACGTGCGTTTCGGCGACTACAACGAGGGCGAGCTGGCGTATTTGACGCCGAATGCCGCTTTTTTCTGGAATGCGACGAACCCTCAGATTTTGCAGTTGCGCGCTCAGTGGCGCGGAATTGCGCGCACGCCTGAGCAGTTCGGCGAGCTCGCTCGCGAGGTCGCGGCCTGCAATTCGACGCGCACGGGCCCGAAGGCGTACGTGGCTCCCCTCGAGGACGGCACGCAGTATGGCCTGATCGCGGAGTGCAACGTCGTGGTGATGTCGGGACTCACGCAGGCTCAGTTGGATAATTTCTTTGAGACGTCCATGTCGATGATTATGGGGTTCTTCGCGGATCTTGAGGTGACGTTGCCCGGGTTCGTGGATTGGGATTCCCAGGGTCGGGAGGTGTCGCTGTGAACGTTCCGTACGTGGTGCCCGAGGATGAGGTGACCCCCTACCCCGCAGATTTTGAGCGGGTCGTTCAGGCTGTGCGCGAGATGGGCTATGCGCTGGACGTGATCGAGAAGGGTCGTGCGGCGGGCGCGATTTTTGACGATGTTCCGTTCCTGGTGTCTTTCGATACGTCGGGGCGTTTCCTGTCGATTCGCGCGCTGTGGGAGTCGGATCTGCCGGCGGAAAGTGCGGAGCCCGCGCTGTTTGCGACGGCCGACAATTGGAATCGCGAGAAGTATTTCCCGACGGTGTACACGGCGACCTCGCCGGAGGGGACGCTGGGCGTGTACGCGGATTTCGTCGTGGATACGGAGGCCGGACTGTCGGACGTGCAGCTGCGCGACGCGATTTCGTCGGGTATTTCGACGGGTATCGCGGCGATCCAGTACGTGAAGGAGTCCGCCTCCGAGGCGCTGGGGCTCGGTGAATCCGGGCGCGAATGAGCGCTGACCTCTCACCCGCTTCTGAGACGTCTTCGTCGAACGAGGCCGGGGCTTCCTCGCCCGATCGGCCGCGCGATGGCCTGTCCTCTCCTTCTCCCGCGCACCTGCTCGATGTTCTGGAGCGCATGAGCGCCGGGGATGATCGGCTGCTCGGCCACGTGACACTGCCGGGCCGATCAGGAAAGATCGCGGACTGGCCGCAGTGGGTGTCGCCCGCGGTCACGGACGCGTGGGCGCGGCGCGGCGTGGAGCGCCCGTGGATTCATCAGCGCGAGGCCATTGACGCTGTGCGCGAGGGTCGCGACGTCGTGCTCGCGACGGGGACCGGCTCGGGCAAGTCGCTGGCCGCGTGGACGCCGATCCTCTCCGACCTGGTGGAAGCCGAGGATTCGTCGCGTATTTCCGCGATTCACCGCCGCCCAACCGCCCTGTACCTGGCTCCGACGAAGGCTCTGGCGGCGGATCAGCTGGCCTCGCTCATGGCGCTGCTTGGCCAGGACGACAAGCCCGCCGACGCACAGGCGAGCGCGGACCCGGAAGGAAGCCCCGGCCTCGTCGATGAGAGGCTGCGCCGTGTGCGCGCGACGACCGTGGACGGGGACACGCCGCGCGAGGCGAAGGAGTGGGCGCGCGCGGGCGCTGACCTGATCCTGTCGAACCCCGATTTCCTGCACTACGTGATGCTGCCGTCGCACCAGCGGTGGTCGCGTTTCCTGGCGTCGCTGCGCCTCATCGTCATCGACGAAGCCCACCATTGGCGAGGCGTGACCGGCTCGCACATTGCACTGGTCGTTCGCCGTCTGCTGCGCATCGCCCACCACCTGGGCGCGGATCCGCGCGTCGTCATGCTGAGCGCGACCGTGCGCGACGCAGCGGCGGTGGGCCGCGCGCTGACGGGGCGCGACGCGGTCGCCATCACCGAGGACGGCTCGCCGGCGGGCGCGCACGAGCTCGTCCTGTGGCAGGGCGCGATCATGGCCGACGAGTCTGAGGTCGACATTTCTTCCTTCCTGGAGGCCCTCGACGCGCCGCCCGGCACGGCCACCCTCAAGGTCCCGATCGTGCGGCGCAGCGCCGGGGTCGAAGCCGCCAACCTCGCCACCGCCTTCGTCGAGGAGGGGGCGCGCCTCCTCGCCTTCGTGCGCTCGCGCGCGGGGGCCGAGGCCGTGGCCGCTCAGGTGCGCGACCGCCTCTCGGCGTGTGGTTCCGCGAACGCAGGCCGGGTGGGCGCGTATCGCGGCGGCTACCTGCCCGAGGAGCGCCGAGCGCTCGAAGAGGCGATCCGCACGGGAGGAGTGCGGGCGCTCGCCACGACGTCCGCGCTCGAAATGGGCCTGGACATCTCGGGCCTGGACGCGACGATCACGGTCGGCTGGCCGGGCACGCGCGCATCCCTGCGCCAGCAGATCGGCCGCGCGGGTCGCGCGGGCGCGCCCGGAACCTCCGTGCTTATTGCTTCCGACAACCCGCTGGACGCGTACCTGGTGCGCCACCCGGAACACATTCTCGGCGAGGTCGAGGCCTCCGTCATCGACCCCTCCAACCCGTGGGTGCTGGCACCGCACATCGCCGCCGCGGCCGCCGAAATACCGATCACTCCGTCCGATATCACCTACTTTGGACCGGAACTGCGAGGGGTCACCGAACGCCTCGTCGCCGACGGATACCTCAAGCGCAGGCCCTCAGGGTTCTTCTGGGACGCCACCAGGCCCGAGCGCCCCAGCGACCTCACCGACCTGCGCGGAGCCGCAGGCGACGTTCAGATCGTCGACGCGGCCACCGGCACCGTCATCGGCACCATCGACCAGGCATCCGCCGACGCCCAGGTCTTCCCCGGCGCCATCTACATCCACCAGGGGCGCACCTTCCACGTGCTCTCCCTCAGCTCCCTCACCACGCCCACCGCTCCCGCCGCCCAGGGATGGCCGCGCGCGCTCCTGCCCAAGGCGTCGGGCGGCACCCGGGGAACCGAGCACCTCGGGGGCGGGGAGCGCGAGGGGGCCCAGGCCTCGTCGATCATCATCCCACCCGCGCGGGCCGACGACGCGCGCGTCGCCCTGGTCGAGGAGGTGCGCACTCCCCTGCGCACGCGCTCGGCGACCCACACGAGCGTCGAGGTATGCGCGATCGAGGAGACCTACGTGTGCGGGGACGGGACGGTCACCTGGCATCACGGGCCGACGAACGTGTCGACGCGGGTCACCGACTACGACCTGCTGCGCCTGCCCGGGCTCGAATTCATCCGTAACATCGAGCTCTTCCTGCCCACCCACACGCTGCCCACGAAGTCCACGTGGTTCACCCTCACCCCTGCGGCGCTGGCCGCAATGGGGATCGAGGCCGCCGATCTGGCGGGCACGCTGCACGCCACCGAACACGCGATGATCGGGATCCTGCCCATCGTCGCGACCTGTGACCGCTGGGACCTGGGCGGCCTGTCGACCGAGCTGCACGACGACACGGGCGCGCCCACCGTGTTCATTCACGACGCGTTCCGAGGCGGCGCCGGGCACGTACTCGCCGGCTTCGCCAGCGCGCGGTCGTGGGTCGCGGCCACGCTCGAGGCCGTCTCCTCCTGCGATTGCGAGTCCGGGTGCCCGCGCTGCGTCCAGTCCCCCAAGTGCGGCAACGGCAACGAACCCCTGTCCAAACAGGGCGCTATCACGCTGCTTACCTACCTCCAGGAGCGCGCGCCGGGGGCATGAAGTCCGCGCTGTAGATACTCGAAGGGGCCGGCCATAAGGCCGACCCCTTCGAGTATCCCATCAACACAGTGCAAGTCTTCCGATGCGCTCCCTTTCTTGGCTCACCCTTTGTGGGTGTCGCCCTTGGCTTGATGACTATTAATGTACGAACCCCACCTGTGGGAACCATTGAACGAACCTGGCAATTTCCTGTGAGTTTTTCACTCGCCCGGTCCGGCGCGCGCCCGAGCGCTCACATTCGTTGAAATACCAGCGATTCTGACTGGCTGCGTGAGGACCACCAGGCAGTCAGAATCACGCACCTCGCAGGACTGGATGTCCACACCATTCGCGCGAGCAACGACGGAGGCAGCCGCGCAGGGCCTCTCCCCCACGTCCTCCCATGCGGCGGTGGCGGACTGCTCCGCCCCGGCCAGGGCCGCCAGGTCGGCGACGGCCTGCAGATGCACCCGCTCGCGATGAGCGACACCAATCCCGCCGAGGACCACCGCGAGCGCGAGCGCAAGAACAATCAAACCCACCGAGTTGACCGTTCCGGATCCTTCCTCGCCGGAACGGTCGCCGGCGCGCCCATACACGACAGGCCCACGTCGGGACACAGCCGCGCGTCCAGCTATCCGTACATGCGTCACGGCAGGTTCCCCTCGTCGATGGTCGTCACCGTGCAACGGGCGATGCCCCCGATCCAGCCGGCCGCCCCGCGGTAGGGGGCAGTGCCGGTGACGCTCACCCACCCATCCGAGCGAGTGACCGCATAGGAGCCGGGCGGATAGGCTGCTGAGGCCGCTCCCTGCGGGTCAGCCTGTCCGATGGAGGCGGCCCGCGCGCCCTCGCGCACCGCCTGACACAGGGAGGCTCCAGTCATCCCAGCCTGCGCGGCGGCGACGATGACGCCGATGACGACCGTAACCGCGAGGAAGCCAATGGCGTGCTCGACGGTGACGTATCCGCGCTCATCGCTGTTCATCGGGTGCTGAGCGCCTCCTGGATGATGGACTCCAGGGCTGCCCGCACGGCGTCCGATTTGAGGATCACGATGAGCAAGCCAGCGAATCCAGCGGCGGCAATAGTCCCAATTGCGTACTCGACGGTGGTCGCGCCCTCCTCAGGATCACGCCCCTCCGCGCTATCCCCACCGGATCCGGCCCTCATGGCACGTCCCATATCCTGCACGGTCGCCATCGCGATGAGCTGGGCTCGCGTCACCGCGCAGTCGATTCTGTCGATGATCGTCATTGATCTGTCCTTTCGTCTCTCGCGCCTACCGACGCGTAGAGCTAGTGTGCGCGCTCGTAGTTTTGCGGTTCCACGCGGATTGGCAGCCCTGTGGATAACTCGCGAGCCCCAGCGACCCCTGTGGATAAGAGCTACATGCCGATACCACCGGTGAGGGAGGCGAGGAGGGGCGCGATTCCGAGTGTGAGAAACGCGGGGAGGAAACATGCGCCGAGCGGTCCAACGAGCCGGACGCTGAGTTCTTCTGCGCGCGTCTTCGCCTCCGCCAGGCGGGTTCGACGTTCCCAGGAGGCACTGCGCGCAAGCATCGTTTCCGGTGCGCTGCCGCTGGTCCAGGCGGATTCGAGGGCGTCTCGCAGCGGGTGCACCCATGCCGGGGTCTCCTCCCAGGCCTCGCCCCACATAGACCCAAGCCGCAATGCGCAGGCCGTCCAGGAGAGAGACTCGCATGAGCTAGCCGATGCGAGCGCATCGAGGACGCGCGGGATCGCCGCACCGCATGCAAGCCCGGCGGAGGCGAGGTCGCAGGTCAGAGCAGCATCGGTATCCTCATCGGGTTGTCTGGCCCGCGCGAGGATCCTGCGGCACGAAACGATGCCCGCCACCCACGCGAGTATTCCGAGCAGAGCGCAGACCCTCCCAACGGTCGCGCCCGTGTAGAAATGCCATGGTGAGGCACCCAGCGCGAGGGCGGACACGATTCCGACCAGGGGAAGCGCCGCGAGGACGCGCGCGGACATGAGGGGACCGGCAGAAGCAACGCGGCGAGATTCTTCGACGGCTTGCGCATCGTCAACGCTGTCCCCGATGGCATCCAGGATGTCAGCCAGGGGCGCGCCGAGGCCGTTGCTGAAGCGGCAGGCCAGAGCGATGGACGCAGCTGCCGTTCTGGCAGCGTCTGCATCCGGGGATCGCGCGCGCAACGGGACGCTCCAGCGAGGAGGCTCGCGTGCCCATTCGTCGAAGATCGACGGGTATGGGTCAGTGTCGCGCACTGCGCCTCCCGCGCCGATGCGCGCGAGGGACAACGACCACGCTCGTGCCGTCGGCATTCCCGCACGCAGGCGCGTCGCGACCTCGGCGACCAGGAGGGAGAGCTCACGCGTCGTCGGCGAACCTATGGCGCGACCGCGGTGCCTCGCCCTGTTGTCGTTGCCCGCGAGACAGCGGAGTCTGCGCCCCCAGGCCCCATCGGCAGGATTGCGTGAGCTGCGCGGGTACATCCACGCACGCACGATACGCTTCTCATGCGCTCCCCGATACACGGCCATACAACACCGTAAACACAGAGCAAATAGGCATATACCGAACACGCTGACCACCGCTACCTCGCCGAGGCCGAGGCAGTCCACGAACGCATCCCAGCCCACCCTCACAGTCCGACCCTTCGGGCGAGGGAGGCCCAGGCCTCGTGCGTGGTGACGCAGCCATCGGCGGAGGCGCTGAGCGCGACCGCGCACTCGAGTGGACCGCGAGCGCGCGTGAGGACCCCGACCTCGGACACCCATCGGCGGCCAGCTGCGTCGCGCCGCATGTGGAGGACGGCGTCGAGGGCGCTGGAAGCCTGGGCCGCGACGGCACCCTCCCCCATACCCGCGAGCGCCCCGAGCGCCGCAAGCCGCGCAGGCACGTCCCTCGCCCCGTTCGCGTGGATGGTCGCCCAGCCCCCGTCATGCCCCGTGTTGAGAGCCGTCAGGACGTCGCGAACTTCGGGACCACGACATTCCCCGAGGACGAGGCGGTCGGGGCGCATGCGCATGGCCGCGCGCACGAGGTCAGAGAGGGTGACGCCTCCTCGTCCTTCGACGTTTGGCTTGCGTTCGACGAGGTGGACGCAATGCGGGTGGGCGGGCGCGACCTCGGCGACCTCCTCGATGCAGACGATGCGTTCGCCGGAGGGGACGAGGGAGAGGGCGGCGCTCAGGAGGGTGGTCTTGCCACTGCCGGTCGCCCCACTCACAAGGACGTTCGCCCGCGAGACAACGAGCGCCCGCAGGAGCATCCCCACCGCGCCGGGCAGTGTCCCGCAGGCCTCGAGGTCTGCGACGCCCAGCCGACGGGTGCCGAGGACGCGCAGGGAGATGAGGGTCCCCGATCCTGAGACTGGTGGGAGGACCGCGTGCAGGCGCACGCCGCCCGGCAGGGTGCCGTCGGCGATGGGGCTGGCGTCGTCGAGGCGCGCCCCGCAGGCGCTCGCGAGGCGTATCGCGGCGTGGCGGGCGTCCGCCTCGTCCCGGATGCCGGCGTCGACACGCACGAGTCCCCCTCCCCTGTCAATCCAAGCATGGGTACCGTTAATGAGCACGTCGGTGACGGCCGGGTCGTCGAGTAGATCGGAGAGGGCTGGGTCCATGCCCTTTTGGCGTGCGCGCAGCATCTCGAGCGTGCCAGCGGCTTCGCGTGCACCACACCCGGGTCGCGACGCGTCGGCGGTCGCGCGGGCGGGCGGCGCGCCGCGCGCGAGCAGCATCAAGGCGTTAGGCATGGGCCACCTCCAGATACGGCGCGTCGCCGTGATCGAGGGGGCGCGCGCGAGAGCGCGCCGGAGAGAGGGATGCGAGCGCCCGTCGCAGGGCACGCAGGTCCCGGCCCGGGTGCGTGGGGGCGCGCAGAATTGGCCGGGGTGCGCACGCATGCAGCCCCGAGCTACGCCTCCCACGACCTGTTGACACAAGCGTGATCGCGGGACAGGGAGGCGGATGGGATGCGAGGCTCGCGGCCATCGCCGACGCGCCCTCCAGGTCCGCGCGCGTGAGCAGGACGAGAGCGTCGGCGTGAATGACGGACGCACAGCGAGCAGCTCGCGCGTCCCATCGTCCCGCGTCCACGATGAGGGACGCGCGTAGTGATCGACAGGCAGCCACCACCCGCGGGTCGTCCGCGCCGGCCCCGCCGCGTGCATCGCCGACGAGGGCACGCACTCCGCCCACAGTGGGCAGGTGATCGCGCAGCGACGGCAGATAGGAGTCCTCGCCCGCATCGAGGTCGGCCCAGCGCACGCCGGGTGCATCGTGCTCGCAGGCTCGCGCGAACCCGGGCACGGACCCGGAGGCATCGACAACGATGACCTCCCGCGCATCCCCGCGTTCACGATCCGCACGCCTACGCCACAAACGCTCGCGGGCACCTCGACGACGCCCACACTCACGGGCCAGGAGCCGCACAACGCTGGTAACGCCGACCCCGCCCGCGGTCCCGGCGACCACCCACACCGCGCCCGCCCTGCCCCACCGGCGGCCGGCCTCGGCGATCAGAGAGACGAGGAGGGCCGTATCCACGGGTAGACTCACCTGTCCCCCATCCCCGACGCGCACGCATGGGGCACCCGGGGGCACGGGCGCGCCCGGTGAGGCCAGGACTAACGAGGCGTGCGCCGGGTTCGACGACACGCGCGCCCCCGCGAGCTCCACCGCGTCACGGGCGTACTCCAGGTCCGGCGGGGTCAGGCCAACGAGGGCGACGAGGCTCGGATCCTCGGTATCGTGGGTAGTCATGCAGCCACGATGCGCCTCGAGTACCCCACCGGTCCACACCCAGGCGCGCCCCTGTGGACAACATGGACCCAAAATGCCACCCTGTGCACAGAAGGGATCCGATGGAGGACCCCTGTGGATTGAGCCAACGCTGGAGTAGACGCCATGGTACGCGCGGCCTTTTTCGACCTGGATAAGACGATTCTGGACACGTCCTCGAACGTGGCCCTGTCCGGTCCGTTCATCGAGGCGGGCCTCATGAACCGTCGCACCGCGCTCACCTCCGTCCTCGTGCAGCTGCCATACCTGCTCGCGGGCGCCGACGAGTCGCGCATGGAACAGATGGCGCAGGCACTGGGGCGCATGGGGCGCGGATGGAATGCCGCGTTCCTCGAGGCCACGGTCGAGGACGCGCTTGAGCGCACGATTCAGCCCGTCTGCTACGCGCAGGCGCTCGCGCGCATCGAGCAGCACAAGCGGGCGGGCGACGTCGTCGTCATCGCGTCGGCGTCGGTCGAGCAGGTGGTGCGCCCGATCGCGCAGATGCTGGGGGCTGACGAGGTCCTCGCCTCGCGCGCGGCGGTCGACGACGACGGGTGCTTCACGGGCGAGATCACGCACTTCAACCAGGCGCAGGGCAAGGCGGATGCCTGCGAGGCCCTGGCTCGCGCACGCGGATGGGACCTGTCGGAGTGTTCGGCTTACTCGGATTCGGTGTCGGACGCGCCGCTCCTGCGCCTCGTCGGCCACCCCTACGCAGTCAACCCGGACCGCGCCCTGCGCGAGATGGCGCAGCGCGAAGGCTGGCCAACCCTCACGTTCACGTCCACGGTGCGCGTCCTACCGCGCGAGGTCCCAACCCCCGCGAAGGTCGCAGTGCCGTTCATCGTCGGCGTCGCCGTGGGCGCGGCGGCCTGCATGCTGCTGCGCCGCTGAGAAACAGCCTTAGGAGAGGCGGCCCGCCTGCACGTGGCGGGCGACGTCGCGCCCCACTTTGGCGCCGTAAACGACTCCCACGCAGTAGTGGATGATCCACCGGGCCAGGCCGGCCTCGTCGGCGCTCACCCACCCGGCGAGTTCGCGCCCCGCGCGCGCCGGATCGAGCGCGTCGTAGGCGCTCGGCACGCACACGCCGGTCGGGTCAACGCCTCGGGTGACGAGGATCCACCGCGCCAGTCCGCCCCCCACGACGGACGAGGCCGGATCGAAGACGCGCCGGAAACGGAAGTGGGCGGTCAGGGCGGCGGCGACGGCGAGGCCGGGCGCATCGGCGCGCGTGTAGGCGAGGGCGGGTGCGAGCAGGGCGGGATCGGTGGGGACTGCAACCGTGCGGGACTCGACGAGGCCTGAGGCGACCAGGCCGGAACAGGCATCCCTATGCAGTCCCGCGATCAGCGCGGGCATGGGCGTGGGAGCGACACGAACGCCCCCTTGAGAACGTGTGTTGAGAGCAGGGAAGCGCGAGGCCAGGTTCCACTGCGAGCGCCAGATCCCCAGCGCCAGCGCGGCTCCCGGGTCCGAGCCCGCTCCCCCATCGTCAGCCATAGACAGGGCACGCACGTCGTCGACGCTCGTGCGGGCACCCTCGATGATGGACAGGGCGGCGGCTTCGCGCACGGCTGCCTCCGCGCGTGCTTCCTCCCAGCCTCGGCGCAGCCCCTCACTGAAACGCAGGTCGGCGAGCGCCGCGTGCGCCTCGTCCATGGCGGATGCGACGTCGGGGCGGGCGGCTGCCGCCTGCAGCACGGCGGGCGCGGGGTCGACGAGGGCTTCGATACTCACCCCTCTACACTAGGGGCATGACGCTTTTGCAGCATCGAAACTTCTCCGCGCGCCTGCGCTCGGGGTTGTTCGCTTTTATTTTCGCGCCGGTTGCCCTGGTGTTTCTGGGTTCATCGATGGTCGACGTGCAGGCCTTGGCTTCGGTCGGGCAGCCCCTGGCCTCAGTGGAGGGCCTCATCGGCATGGCCTTGGCGTCGATGCTGATCGCGCTGATCGCCTTGAACTGCGAGGAGTCGAGCGCCGGCATGGTCGTCACATTCGTGTGGTCACTCGTCGTGGGGGCCGCGCAGTTCCTGGGAGTGGCGCGTCTGCCGCTGCTCATGAAGTCCTCGGTGGGCGCCGAGGACATGTTCGCCGGTGTCCTGTGGTGCCTATACCCGGTGTGCCTCTCACTCATGCTGGGCGCGTGCGCGCTGACGATTAAGTCGGTGCGGGTGCGCGCGGGCAAGGACACACGCATGCCGCTCGCCCGCGTACACCGTCACGCGTTTGGCACAACGGTCGCGCTGCCGGCGTCTGTCGCCGCCGGTGTGCTGATGGTGGCCGCCGCGCCTTCTGATTCGACGAACGTTGCCGCGATGGGGCTCGAGGGCGTGCTCGAGGGGCACACGCTCATGCCGTTGCTGGCCCTCGGGGCAGGCCTGGCTTTCGCCCTGTTGGTGGTGAGTGCGCGCTGGTCGATCACGGGCACTCAGATCGCCACGTGGACCATCCTCGTGCTGCCAAGCTACGTGATTCTGCCGGTGTGGGCGTCGCTGACGGGAAACGTGATCGTTCCCGGCCCCTCGATCATGACGAAGTTCGCGCTCGCCTCTCCGCCCCTGGCCGCCCTCGGCATGGCGACGGGATGCGCGTCGATGGGCGTGCTGTGGGCGCGGGTGCGCGCCCTGAAGAACCTGGATGCGTCGCACGACGCATCGGCGAATGAGGGGCCTGCCGAGGGCTAATGCGCGCAAGCGCGCATGCGGACCGTAATATGTGGGCAGATATAAGGAGGAAGCATGTCCGAGAACGAGTTTGACATCCAGCGCGACCGCGCCGAGGAGGACCGCGAGAACGTGGTACTAACCGGTGAAGAGATCGAGCTGCCGGGCGAAGATTCCGACGCGTCGGCGATCATCGGCGAGTCCAGCGAGCCCATCCACACGGGTGAGATCGAGGCGGTCGCAATCGGAGGACTGACGGGACGCGTTCCGGCTGCTGCCCCGCTCAAGCCCACGATCGAGGACAAGATCTCGACGGGTGAGCTGCCCGTCGTCACTGCCTCGGAGGGTGACCTTCCGATCGTATCCCCGACGGATGAGGCCGAGGACACGGCCGAGGTTTCTTCCGACGACTCCGCGGACGCGGTGTCCGAAGAGGTCGCCGATCAGCAGGAGGAGCCCGCCGAGGACAACGCCCCCGCCAACGAAGAGCCCGCGTCCGAGCAGGTCGACGAGGAGAACGCCTCTTCGCAGGATGCCGCTCCCGAGGCCGAGCAGACCGAGGATGCGTCCGACGAGGTGGAGACCGTCGACGATCCCGAGCCCACGCTGGCGCCCGTCATGACGCCCGCGCAGGCTGCCGCGGCGATGGGTCTGAGCACGGACGACGCCGCTGAGAAGGCCGAGGAAGGTGCCGAAGCCGACGATTCTACCGACGAACCGGCTACCGACGAGGCTAATGCGGCTCACGAGGCGGAGGAATCCGCCGTCGGTGGCGCCGCCGCCGAGCACACACTGACCTCGCGTCGCTCAATGATTTTCGGCGATGACGACGATGCCACCTCTCCGTCGATCCCGGCGCTCACGCCTGTCGAGCAGGACGAGACGGTCTCCTCGGACGAGGCCGAGGATCCCTTCGCCGAGCTCGACCTGCCCACCGAGGAAGCCACCCCCTTCACCGAGCCGACGACCCAGCTGCCCACCCAGGACGCCCAGGCCTCGTACTCCTTTGAGGACCAGGACGCCGCCGACGAGGCTCGCCCGCGCCGCCGCTCCCTGCTGGGCGAGGGCGACAACGACAGCGAGGCCGCAACCCTGGCCGCGATCGCGTCGACCGCCGCGCGCGGCGACAAGTCCGAGTCCCCGCGACTGGACGACGAGCTCTTCTCCGCCGCTCCCGAGGTCACGGAGATGCCTTCGCGCACGGGCGCGCACTGGCTGTCCTTCCTGCTGTTCCTCCTGCTCGTGCCCGCCGGCTGGTACCTGGCCGCCGATGCGGGAGCGCGCATGACTCTGGCGGACGCCGCCCCCATGTACACGGGCGTCGCATCCATCGTTGCGCTGGGCGAGCTCCTCGGCGCGACCCTTATCTCCGCGATCCTGTTTGTGACGGCGCGCCGCTCCTCGCTCGGTGCGTGGCTGATGGGCCTGGTCACTCTGGTCGTTGGCCTTCCGTGGGTTATGGCCCCCGGTATCACGGCCGCGTCGGCGCTGACCGCGCTGACCGCACTGACGAACACCGGTTCCCTGGGCGCGAACCTGTCGCACCACCTGCAGGCCTCCGGTTACTCGGGTCGCTTCGCCCTGCTGGGCATCGCGCTCCTGGGCCTGGCGTACGTGTCCCACTCGGCGCGCCGCACCGGCCGCGAGGAGGAGGCCCTGCGCACCTCGATTGAAGCTATCAACCCGGCGGGCGCCTTCTACTCCAAGCGCGCCCGCAAGAAGGCAGCAAAGGACGCGGCCCGCAAGTGAAGACCTTGATTCCCGCCAGCGCAATCGAGCTCGAGGGTCCCTGGACCCACCGGCACGTGAGCGCTGGCGGCGCCGCATTTCACGTCGCCGACATGGGTGAGGGCATGGATCATGCCCTCGTCCTCCTGCACGGCTTCCCGGAGCACTGGTGGGCATGGCGCGACGTGCTTCCCACCCTCGCTGAGTCCACGTCTCGCGTGTTCGCCCTCGATTTGCGAGGCTTCGGCACCTCCGACCTGACGCGCGGAGACTGCGATCTGCAGCAGATGGCGAACGACGTGATCGGCGTTGTGCGCGCTCTCGGCGTGGCCTCGTTCTCCGTGGCCGGCATCGGGATCGGTGGCACGGTCGCGTGGATGATCGGTGCCCTGGCACCCCTTGAGCTGCGTTCTATCGCGGTCCTGTCCGCTCCCCACCCGCTCGGCGTCCAGCCCGTCATCGGCCGCGCACCCTGGGCGGGTGGCCGCGTCCTGCAGGGGCGCCTCGCTCTGCCCACCGGGCGCGAGCGCGCACTGCGATCTGGCTCCCTCGTGACGACCGTGTTCCGCGCGTGGGCATCGCCCGGGAACGTGGACGGCCTCGTCTCTCAATCGGGCACGTACCGCGCTGCGCTGCGCCGACCTTTTGCCGCACACACGGCCCTGCGCGGCCTGAGCGCCGCCCGCAAGATCTCGCGCGAGGAGCGTCGCCTCCTCGCCGAGCCGGTGCGCGTGCCCGTCCTGTCCCTGGTGGGACGCGACGACGGCGCCTGGTCTGCGCTGGATCACGCGGCGGACGCCCAGTTCGTGGATGCGTCGCTGACCCAGATTGTCATTCGCGAGGCCGGACACTTCCTCCCCGAAGAAGCACCGCAGGCGGTTGCCGAGGCTCTGTCAGCACACGTGGTAGCACACGCCAACTAGTGCATTTTTCATTAGACAGCTCACACAAAACACGAAATGAAGCCCATTTCACCTGATAGATAGGGCATAATGGTGTGATGCGCGGTACCTCCTCGTGAGTGGTATTACGTATGGGATCCACTGCGCAATCCAAATCGAAACGCCCGAGCAATCGGGCACGAGCGGAAGGAGCTCCGCACCATGATCGGTGACGGAAACTTCATCAGCCAGGTGCCGCTGTTCGGTGGCCTTGATGATGCACAGCAGGTGTCCCTCCAGCAGAAGATGGGTCATACGACCCTGCGTCGCGGAGAGACTCTCTTCGACGAAGGCGATCTCGGCGATCGCCTGTACATCGTGACCGAGGGCAAGGTGAAGCTCGGCCACACGTCCAGCGACGGCCGCGAGTCTCTGCTCGCAGTCCTGGGCCCCGGAGAGATCATCGGTGAGCTCACGCTCTTCGATCCGGGCCCGCGCTCGACCACCGCAACCGCCGTTTCCCCGGCGTCCCTCCTCTACCTCGAGCACGAGGATCTCATGCACGTGCTCGACACCAACCCCACCCTGGCCAAGCACATGCTGCGCGCCCTTGCGCAGCGCCTGCGCCGCACCAACGAGTCCCTCTCGGATCTCGTGTTCTCCGACGTTCCCGGCCGCGTCGCCAAGGCCCTCCTGGACCTTGCAGACCGCTTCGGCACCGCGACCGACAAGGGCGTCCACGTCCCCCACGACCTCACGCAGGAAGAGCTCGCCCAGCTGGTCGGCGCCTCCCGTGAGACCGTGAACAAGTCTCTGGCCGACTTCGTGTCGCGCGGCTGGATCCGTCTGGAAGGTCGCGCCGTGACCCTCCTCGACGTCGATCGCCTGGCGCGTCGCGCTCGCTGACCGCAGCCTACACAGGGTTGGGCCCGACACCTCGCGGTGTCGGGCCCAACCTTTTGCTTGACGATATGAACGAGGCCATGGTCCCTCGTGCGATGTCCGCACGAGGGACCACGGCCTCGTTGATGCGCAGAGCTGCTGCGCGTCAGTTCTGAACGGCGGGCGTTTCCTCAATCGGACGCTTGAGGTAGGCCACCAGGTTCTCGGAGCCCGTGGGGCCGGGGATCACCTGGACGAGTTCCCACCCGTCGGCGCCCCACTGGTCGAGGATTGCTTTCGTCGCATGCGTGAGCAGCGGAATCGTGGAGTATTCCCATTTAGTCATGAGCCCATACTACCCGCCCGCCATCTGAGGGCGCACGAAGGACAGTACCTTTGGGACATGTGGGCTGCGCAGCTCGCGGGCGAGCGGCTCGTCAGAAGTGCGTAGCCACTCCAACCAATTGTCCGCGTGCGGATAGTGGCGCAGGATCGCGCGGCGTTCCCGTTCAGTCAGGCCACCCCACACGCCGTAATTCGCCTCGGATTCGAGAGCGTCGGCGAGGCATTCGAGGCGAACCTCGCATTCATAGCAGCGCATACGAACCTGACGCTGGGACGCACCCTGCACGAACAGCACGTCCGGTTCGATGGACGCGCAGAGCGCGCGGGCGACCCAGCTTTGGTCGTCGCCTTGCGTTGACATCGTGGAACTCCACTTCACTGTATTACGAGCCCTGCTTGTGACCATACACACATACGATTGTGGGTGCAAACGCTGCGACCACGATTGCAGCCATCAGGCGTGACCCATCAGGCAATTCTCACGCGTCGCCAAACGCCAGATGAGCACGCCGCCACGTAAGCTAGGAATATGTCGTACTCTCACTCTCGTGCTGTCCGACCGGCCCAGCTGCTCGCGCTGCTGATGGCATTCCTGAGCGTGTCCGCGCTCATGGGTGTCGTCGGAGCAGGCATGCTCGTCCCCATTGCCGGCCCCACCGCGCTCGTTGCCAAGTCGGTTCCCTCCGTCTTCAACGAGCTCCCCGGTGATCTGCAGACGGTCGCTCCGGCTGAGGAATCGCAGCTGCTGGATTCTTCCGGCGCCGTGATCGCCCACTTCTACGACAAGCAGCGCATCGTTGTGCCCAGTGCCAACATCGCTGACGTTATGAAGAAGGCAATCGTCGCGATCGAAGATAAGCGCTTCTACGAGCACAACGGTGTCGATGCCACGGGTATCGCTCGTGCGCTCGTGACGAACCTGGGCGATAGCGGCCGCCAGGGCGCTTCGACGATCACCCAGCAGTACGTGCGTAACTCGCTGGCAGAGCGCGGCTACCTCGAGGGCGACGCGGACCAGGTGAGCGCAGCGACCGAGCAGACCACTGAGCGCAAGCTGCGCGAAATCAAGTACGCGCTGGCATTGGAGAAGACCCAGTCGAAGGACGAAATCCTCACGGGTTACCTCAACATCGCCCCCTTCGGCCCCATCACCTACGGTGTCGAGGCCGCCTCGCAGCGCTACTTCTCCAAGTCGGCGTCGGAGCTGAACTATCTGGAGGCAGCACTCCTCGCGGGCCTCGTTCAGTCCCCCGTCCAGTACGATCCGCTGACGCACCCCGAGGCCGCCCAGGAACGCCGCGACACGGTCCTGGCAACGATGCTTGACCAGGGCGTCATCACGCAGGAAGAGTACGACGAGGGCATCGCAACGTCGGTCGATTCGATGCTGCACCCGACGGTATCCTCGGAGGGCTGCTCGGGCGCCGACTCCTCGAAGGCATACTTCTGCGACTACGTCCTGTCCCAATTCCTGGAGGACCCGACATTCGGCGCGACGCGCATCGAGCGCGAGCGCCTGCTCAAGACCCAGGGCATCACGATCCGTACGACGCTGGACACCGCGAAGCAGGACGCGGCCTACGCCTCGTTGACGAACGCGATCCCCGTGGGCGACGCCTCCGGCCTGAACGACGCGCTCGTGTCGCTGGACCCGCGCACCGGCAAGGTGCTCGCGATGGCCCAGAACACGACCTACGGCATCGAGAGCGGCCAGACCATGGCAAACTACTCGGCCGACGGTAACTTCCAGGTGGGCTCGACCTTCAAGGTGTTCACCCTCCTGCAGTGGTTCAAGGAAGGACACTCGGCCTACGAGACCGTGGGGTCGGCCAACACGTTCTACCCGAACGGCTCCTTCAAGTGCGATGGCCGCTCCATCACCACCGAGGGCTACCAGGTCAACGACCTCGCGGGTAAGACCGGCACGATGAACGTCGTGCGCGCCACCGGCCAGTCGGTCAACCAGGCGTTCGTGAACATGGCGTCGCGCGTGGACTTCTGCTCGATCTTCGAGACCGCCTACGACATGGGCATCACGGAGGACGGCGAGGTCCCGGCCCCCTTCCCCGCCAACATCCTCGGCTCCGTGTCGAGTTCCCCGCTGCACATGGCGTCCGTGTTCGCCACGATCGCGAACTCCGGCCAGCAGTGCAAGCCCCAGTCCATCGAGTCCGTGACCGACCGCGACGAGAACGTTCTCAAGGAGTTTGCGGCGGACTGCAAGGAGGTCATCTCCCCTGACCTTGCGAACAAGACGGCGGCCCTTCTGACGGCCTCGGCCGGCCAGTACTACACGTCGACGCGCCTGGGCGACGGTCGGCCCTTCGCCGCGAAGTCGGGTACCACCGACGGGCACGCGAACACGTGGCTGACGGGCTTCACGCCGTCGCTCGCGACGTCCGTGTGGGTGGGTCACGGCGACAACTCCTCGCAGGAAGTGTCCGGCGTTGTCATCAACGGCGTGTACCACTCCGAGATCTTCGGTGAGACCTATGTCGGCCAGAACATTTGGGCACCCTACATGACGCGGGCGCTGGCGGGCACCCCGGTGGAGGCCGTGTCGAACGCGAACATCGGCGCGTCCATCCCGCAGCGCGGCTCGACGCCTGCTCCTTCGCAGTCCCCGACTCCGTCGCCGTCGCCGAGCCACTGAGATGACGACTGATACGGCAGCGTTGCTTCAGGAGGCCACGGCTTCGTCCTCTCGACGAGGCCGTGGCCTCCTGCGCACCGCCGGCGCGGTCGTCGGTGGGCTGGGGCTTGCCGGGCTGGCAGCGGGCGGCGCCGCGCTGGCCTGGGGTTCGATCGAGCGCACCATGCCAATCCTGCGACGCTACGAGGTCCCGGTCCGCGCACGCGTCCCCGAGGTTCGAATCCTGCAGATTGCGGATCTGCACCTATTCGCGGGCCAGGAGTTTCTGCTGCGTTTCCTGTCCGACGTGGCCGCCTCGGAGCGCTTCGACATGGTCGTGGCGACCGGCGATAACTTCGGGTCCGTGGATGCTCTGGACATGGTGATGGATGCGTATCGTCCATTCTTGTCCTACCCGGGTGCCTTCGTGCTCGGTTCCAATGACTACTATTCGCCGATTCCGAAGCGGTGGAGCCGCTACTTGTCCCGTTCGAAGCCGCACCCGGCGCGCGTCGTTCCCGATCTTCCTTACCTGCCGATGGTGCGTCAGATGCGCCAGGCCGGCTGGGTGGACCTGTCGAACGCGTCCGGGACACTTCATCTGCCGACGGGCACGGTCTCGCTCCTGGGCACGGACGATGCGCATATTCACCGTGATCGCCTGGGGGCCCCGGCCTCGTCGTGGGCGGCACCCGATGTCTTGCGCCTGGGGGTGACCCACGCGCCGTACACCCGTGTCGTCTCCGCGCTTACGTCGAGGGGTGCTGACCTGATCCTCGCGGGTCATACGCACGGTGGCCAGATCGGCATTCCGGGGGTCGGCGCGATCATCACGAATTGCGACATCTCGCGCCCCTACGCGAAGGGTCTGAAGCGCTGGCAGGCACCGGACGGATCGACTGCCTGGCTGCACGTGTCCGCGGGCCTGGGCACGTCCCCCTACGCGAAGGTCCGCATCGCCACTCGCCCCGAGGCGTCACTCATCCATGTGTACCCGGCCTAACCAGGCCTGTCATGCCCCGCCGTTTCTTCACGACGCAGCTGTCACCCGGACAGTTCGATGCGGCGTGGGACACACTTACGATGCTTGCTTGATCTCCGTTTGGGAATATCGTCGAGGTAAGGCTATACTCGAACGGCACCGGGGTGTGGCGCAGCTTGGTAGCGCGCTTCGTTCGGGACGAAGAGGCCGTGGGTTCAAATCCCGCCACCCCGACCGGTAATCGCCGGGACCGTTTGGTCCCGGCGATTTTTGTATTCACGCACATAGGAACACTGACCACCGGGTCGAACACCCCAGGCTACCGATTACACTGGAGATACTTCCATCATCACAACTACGAGGAGCAACCCTTGAAGCGTCGCCTTGCAGCAGCTCTGCTCATCGCCACCCTCCCGCTCGGCCTGGCCGCATGTGCCAACACGAAGTCCGAGAGCGCACCCGCCACCTCGAGCACGCAGAAGCCCACCCCCTCTGCGAGTGCTTCCTCCAGCGCTACACCCACGCAGAAAGCGGACACTCAGTCAAAGAAGGAAGCCTGCAGGATTATTGTGTCCGGCCTCAAGCCCATCCAGGACCTCAACCTGGTGGATCCGGATCAGCGCGAGGAAGGTTTCGCTCAACTATTCAAGGCATTGAGCTCCGACGAGATCACGAACAGCGAGGTGAAGGAAGCCGCAGACAAAGCCCTTGCGGACGCACAGGCATTCCACGATTTCATTGTCGCCAACAGTGACAGCGAGATCACCGAAGAGATCGAGGCAGAGGCCCAGCAGCTCCAGTCCACCTCCACCGCCTCCTACCGTGCGCTGCGAACGATGTGCACTGCGAACGAGTAATCCCATCATGAGCGCGTGACTGGCACGCTATGCGGGCATGGGTGAGGGCGGCTGCGAGGGTCGCCCTCACCCATCTATCCACCTTGTGACACGCAAACGAAGCCCCGTGCCCAGGATCACGGACCACACGCTGTAGTGACGCACATCGCCGCGATACTCTCAAGAAGCTTGACATCATCAACACATCGAGGAGCACTCCATGAAGCGCCGCATCGTCGCCGCACTCGTCACCGCCCTGCTACCCCTCGGCATGACCGGCTGTTCCATCGCATCGAAGACCTCCGCCTGCGAGGAGCTTTCCGGCCCCCTGAAGGAAGCCGGCGTCGCCCTCCTCAACGCACGCCTGGGCGAGGCGGAGAATCCGGGCGAATCGTTCACGAAGCTCGCCGAAGCCTACGAGACGGCTTCCGCAAAGATCGCCAACTCAGAGGTGAAGGCTTCTGTCGATCAGGTCGCGGCCGACTGGCGCACCGTCGCCGAGAAGGCTCAGGCCCTGTCAGAGGATCCGAAGAACGTGGACGAGGAGAAGATACAGGATCTCCAGGCGTCCTTCGAGCAGCTCAACACCCACCAGACCGAGCTCTTTCACACGTGCGGCTACAAGTACTGAGTCGCATTGACAGTCCGTGCGGCAGCCTGTCGCCTAACGGGGCAATACGCCGATACAAGGCGTCCGATTACCCCCGATTTTCCCGCGTCAGTACGACCTCACTGACCGATATGTTAATTTCATGCTTTTGGGGTTAGACTGAGCGAGAACGTACACTTCAACCTTTCAAGGAGCATCCCATGAAGCGTCGTATTGCAGCCGCCCTCCTCATCACTCTGCTACCCCTCGGCATGTCCGCGTGCCTGCAGGTGAAGACTGACAACCCGACGTCCTCGCAGTCGTCCTCGTCCGCGCCTTCGCAGGAGCCGACCAGCACACCTACGCAGGCATCGCCCTCCGCGTCGAGCTCTTCGAAGTCGAGCCAGACGAAGGAAGAGGCCTGCGCCATTCTCGACGACAAGGCCAACGCTATCTCCTCGAGCCTGAACGAGAAGGACAAGGCCTCGGTCATCAAGACCCTGTCCAACTTCATTGACATCATGAAGTCCGACGAAATCACCAACCCCGAGGTCAAGGTCGCAGCAAACAGCCTGGCGAACAGCGCGCAGAAGCTCCTCGACGCGACCAAGGCGGCCGACGATCAGCCGACGGCCGAGCAGCGCTCCCGGATTCTGTCAGCGACGTCAGAGTACCTGGAGTCGATGAACAGTCTTCAGACGGTGTGCACCGGTAAGTGACGCTCTGGCGAGCACACGACACCCGTCAAGATAGAAGTGAGGGTGGCCCCGCGGGGCCACCCTCACCTTTCAATGCCCACACGCGGGCATACACAATCTGATGGTGTGCGTCAGCGCGCGTTGCACACCGTTTCGAGCGACGACATCGACGTCGTGAAGGTCGTGTACAGATTCATAGCCTCGGTCATTTGCTCTGCCGAAGGCTCACCTCCCACCGTCTTGGCGAAATCGGCGAGAGCCTGAGCATTATCGCCCGCAGCCACCGCAGCAGCCTTCACTTCCGTGTTGGTAATGTCGTCAGACTTCAGGACAGTCGCAACGTTGGTCATGCCCTGAATCATGTCTTCCGTGTTGCTCGGATCCAGGCCATCAACTGCCTTGATGGCCTTGTCATTGATGATCTGGCAGGCAGCCTGCTTGGACTGTCCACCACAGGCAGCCAGGCTTAGGGGCAGCAGCGCGACGAGGGCGGCGGTCAGAAGACGCTTTTTCATGAGGGTTACTCCTTCGAGTATTTGTGATGGGTACCCGCAAAGCATATCGGATTTTTTCGTCATTGATTACCTCGCGGTTAACGAACATGCGTGCATTTTTTACACAATCCACTGCACGAATGACGAACGAGCCTGATAGCCGCTCCATTCGATACGAGGAGAGGACGGCTCCTACGCACGCACGAGGAGGGGGCGACCCCAACGGGCCGCCCCCTCCTCACTATCTACTCAGTCGAGGGCCGGAACTGGGGATCAGCGCTCACCCCGCCCCGGCCTCTCCTATTCAGGCCTGGCCGCCGTTCTTCCAGCGACGGAAGAAGGCTGCCAGCAGCGCGCCGGACAGGTTGTGCCACACGGAGAAAACGGCAGCCGGGAGCGCGGTCTCCGGGGTGGAGGCGAAGTGGGTTTTCGCCAGCGTCGCAGCCAGCGCCGAGTTCTGCATGCCGACCTCGATTGCGGTCGTGCGCGAGGCCTTGTCCGAGCCGCCGCCGACACGTCCGGCCAGGTAGCCGAAGAGGTAGCCGAGCAGGTTGTGGCAGATGACGACGGCGATGATGAGGGCGCCGGAGGTCAGGATCTTGTCGACCGAGCCCGACACGACGACCAGCAGCACGTAGCAGATACCCAGCACCGAGATCCAGGGCAGAATCGGCAGGACCTTTTCCACGTACTTGCCCGCAATGAAGCGAACGGCAAAACCGCCGAGCACGGGGGCGAGGACCATCAGCAGGATATTCTGCGCCATCGCCGCACCGTTCACCGGCATGCGCGACCCCACCAGCCAGGCGGTGAGCAGCGGCGTCATGAGGGGCGCGAGCAGCGTCGAGATCGAGGTCATCGTAACCGACAGAGCGACGTCTGCCTTCGCCAGATAGGAGATCACGTTGGAGGCGGTACCACCGGGCGCACAGCCGACGAGGATGACGCCGACCGCAACCTCGTTGGGCAGACGGAACACGTAGCACAGGGCCCAGCCGACGAGGGGCATGATGAGGTACTGCGCGACAACGCCCACGAGAACGGGTAGCGGGCGCTTCACGATGAGCCCGAAGTCGGGAATCGTCAGGGTCAGGCCCATGCCGAACATGATGACGCCAAGTGCCCAGCTGACGCCGGGAGCCAGCGGCTTAAAGGTATCGGGCGTGATCATGGCGATCGCGAAGGCCGCCAGGATCAGCAGGGGAAAGACCGTGACGGCGATGCGCGCGCTGCGGTCTTCCGAGGAAAGAGAGGGAGATTGAGTTGTAACTGCGTCTGATGTGGACATGCCACCATATTTCACCGATTGTTGAAATATGCCCGCTTCAGTCTCACGTTGTGACCCTCCCAGTATTGAGCCTCACAGGCGTACTTCACTAAGCTAAGGCTATGCACAGTGCAGCGCCGCAGACTCACACAACGCCCGAACGCACCGCGGATGGCGTCACCAATCGCGCACCGGGGCGCCCGAAGCCACGCCACCACAACAATCCCCGCATGCGTAAGCTTGCCCGCGACGGCTGGATCTCTGACCAGCACGGCGCGTGGACGATGATGGCTTTCCCGCCGCTGCTCGGGTGGGCGCTGTCCTTTACCTTCTCCTGGACGGTCGTCCTCATGCTGGTGGCGTGGGCGATGGCCTTCCAGATGTTCTCGGCGGTATGCCTATGGGTCAAAACGCCCGCCAAGCGCCGCGGCCGCATCGCCCCCGCGGTCCTGACCTACGCCGTGCTCGCGGCGCTCCCCGGCGCCACCCTCCTGGCCGTGCGCCCGCAGCTGCTGTGGTGGGCGATTGCCTTCGCGCCCCTCGCCTCGTCGGCGCTCTACCTCGTATGGAAGGGCCGCGAGCGCTCCCTGGGTGCCCGCGCGGCTTCAATCCTGGCGGGCAACATCATGGGCCCCGTGGCGTTCTCGCTGGCGACGGCGGACGGTTCACCGGCTGCGGTGACGCTCCAGGCGTGGGCGACGTGCGCCGCGTTCGGCCTGCACTACATCGGCACGGTTCCCCTGGTTCGTTCGATGATCCGCGGCCGCAAGGATCCACGCTGGGCAGTAGGTTCCACGCTGTTGCACGCGGCGTTCACGCTGTGCGCGGCCGTGGCGTGGTGGTTCGGTGCGCTTGAGATCTGGCCCGTCCTCATGTGGGCGTGCCTGACCGCGCGCGCGTGGGTCATGCCGACGCTGAACCGGACCCGCACGCGTCCCTTCTCCCCCAAGTTCATCGGATTCAGCGAGCTCGGCTGGTCACTTCTCCTCATCGCCTCGCTGCTGATCCCGTAAATCGCGGCACCCCGATGGGGTCACGGGCGCGTCCGTTTCGTCGGGCGCGCCCATTGGCATGCTAACCCTACGCGCCAATGCCCGCGGTGCGCACAAACTCGGCGGCCACGGACAGGAAACGGTCGTTCTGCTCGCGCGAGCCGACCGAGACGCGTACGCCCACACGGAAGGGACGCACGATGAGGCCGACGCGCGCGCATGCCTCGACGAGGCCGTAGACGTCGCCGCGGATCAGGTAGAAGTTCGACTGGCTGTCGGGGATGTCGTAGCCGAGGTCTCGCAGCGCCGGGATGATGCGCTCGCGTTCGGCGATGATCTCGGCGACCGCGCGCTGCACGCCCTCGGCATCCTTGAGGGAGGCGAGGGCCGCGGCGAGGGCGAGAGAACTAACGCCGAAGGGCACGAGGAGGGCCTGGATCGCGCCGATCACCTCAGGATCGCCGATGGCGTAGCCGACGCGCACGCCCGCCAGCGCGTGAGCCTTGGAGAAGGTGCGCATGACGATGACGTTGGGGTGGTCCTCGATGAGGGGGACCGCGGTGCGTACGCCGGGCTTGGTCGCGAAGTCGATGTAGGCCTCGTCGACGATGATCATGACGTCGTCGGGGACGTCGGCGACGAAGCCGGCGATCTCCTCGTAGGTGAGGGCGGGGCCGGTCGGGTTGTTGGGCGAGCAGACGATGACGGCGACGGTGTCGGGCGTGATCGCTGCGCGCATCGCGTCAAGGTCGTGGGTGGCGTCCGGAAGGAGCTCGACGGGCACGGGGTCGCCTCCCACGGAAGGGATGGCGATCGGGTAGGACTCGAAGGAACGCCAGGGGTAGACGACCTGGCTGCCGGGCTGGCAGACGGCGGACAGTGCGGCGACGAGGATCGCCGAGGAACCGGTGCCCACGCACACCTGGTCCGCGCCGACGCCGAAGCGCCCCGCGAGGGCCTCGCGCAGGGGTGCGGCCGTCAGGTCGGGGTAGCGGTTGATCGTCTCGAGTTCGCGGGCGATCGCCTCGAGTACCGCGGGGCTGGGCGGGCTTGGCATTTCGTTCGAGGAGATCTTAACGGCGTCGGGGGCCGTCTTGCTCGGCACGTAGCGCGGCAGTGCGGCGACGGCGGGGCGAATGCGCAGGTTGGTCATGCGTGTAGTCCTATCCCATGGGACTGGACCGTGCAAGCATCGTCCCACTGAGCAAGAATGAAGAAATGGATTTCATTGCACGTTTGTTGGCCACGATGGCCGGCCTGTGGGTGACGACCCACGTGGTCTCGTCGATTTCGATCGACTCTTCGTCGGCGTCGGAAACCGTGATTGTTCTGGCCGTCGTCGCCCTGGTGTTCACTGCGGTGAACTCGATCATCAAGCCTGTGGTGACGACGCTGGCATTCCCCCTGTACCTCCTGACCTTCGGCCTGTTTGCCCTGGTGACGAACTCTCTGCTATTCGCGCTGACGGGGTGGCTGTCCACGTCGCTCGGATTCCCCATGACGACGGGCGGCTTCTGGTCGTGCCTGGTGGGTGCGATCATCACCTCCATCGTGTCCGCGCTTGTCTCGGGTATTCTGCGCGACAAGAAGGACAAGAAAGACTGAGTATCCCCGCTCTCTCTCGAGGCGTATCACCCCTGGGTGATGCGCCTCGTTTGATAGTGGTGGACGGTGGTCTGCGTGTTGTGGGTAAGGCCGAGCGCCTGGGTGCGCCTGGCCTCGGCGGCTGCCAGAGCTCCGAGGCCGGGGTCGGACGAGGTGTGGGCCGCATCGAGGGTGCTCCGGATTTCATCGACGTACAGGGGTGCGCTGTGCGAGCAGGGCACGGGATCGTCGGCGTGGCACGTGGCCTCGTAGTCGCGGAACATGACGGTCGTGACGTTGTCCCCGCGCGTGGCATTTCCGTCCAGGCCGGGAACGATGTCGCCGGAGTTTTCGTAGGCGAGGACGGGCACATCGCTGGGCGCAATCGTCGCCGTGGGCGAACCGGCGGTGACGACGGAGACGACGTTGTAGCGGGCGCGCACGGAAGGGTCCGCGGCCAGCTGAGCCGCCATGATGCCTCCCTGTGAGTGTCCGGCGAATTCGACGGCCTCGCCCGGTGCGATGCCCGCCGCGTTCATGGCTTCCTTGATAGCGTCGAGCTGGTCCGAGGTCATACCGGCCACGCCTTGCAGGTTGGTGGTCATGTCCTGGGGTCCTGTTTGCCCGATGGAGAAGGACTGAGTGCCCCGGATGTCGACGGTCCACGAGCGCGTCGTCACCCCGTCATCCCCGAGCGTCACGTGTTCCTCGATGGCGATCTCGCCGTTGTCGGCGTCTCCCCCATGCATCTGCGTGATGTGTTCGATGGCGTCGGCGCTGGTGGTGACGCCTGTGTAGTGGGTGTCGGGTGCCGCGTCGGGCATGGCCGCGAGCGCGGCCTGTGTCCGCGCGTCGAGGGCACCGGACGGAATACGTGCGGCGGCCTCGCTGTGATGGACGTGCGCATTCCCGTCCGCGCCTCGCACGATGACCCCGCAGCTGACTCCGTGGCCCCAGTGGAAGTCAACGAGCCCCAGGTACGCGAGGAAGGGCGCAGCGAGCGCGGCCACCCCGGACGCTGATTGCGTGGACGTCGAGTTGAGGTCCTGGCTGACTCCCAGCCCCACCAGAGCCCCTGCAACCCCTCGGTAGACGGGCGAGGAGTTGACGTCCAGGGCGAACCTGCCGAGGTCGCGTTGGAAGCGGGCACCAGAGGCCTCGTCCGCGTGGTACTTGAAGAGCAGTCCGTCGATCACGGTGTCGCACAGATCTTTGTCTGCGACTAACGCTGAGAGGCCGGGCATGAGGAGGGTGGAGAGCCAGGGCACGCCGGCGCGCGCGGATGCGTCTTGCGCACCGTGTACGAGCGCCGAGGCTCCATTGAGTACAAGGCCACCGGGACCCATGACCATTGCGCCGAGCCCCGACGCGCTCAGCTGCGGACCCATCGGGCTGCCGGGGACAAGCTCCCACAGGGAAGAGCCGTTCTCGGCATTCGTGTAGGTGAGGGCCGCGTCCTGCAGTTTCCATCGCAGGGAGTCGATCTCGCCCTCGAGAAAGTCAAGGGCGGACAGGGCGCCCGTGATCGCGGAGGCAAGGTGCGCGGAGGCCTCCGGGACGAGGCCGGATACCGCCTCTGCCTCGCCGAGGGCGGCGTCGAGGGCGAGCCGCGCTGGCACGACCGCCATCATTGCCTCGCCGGTGATGAGGGTGTGTGCTGCGCACAGTTGGTCGACGTCGACGCTGAATGCCCCGGAGCTAACTGTGACGTCTCGGCGCGGGTCGAATGCCATAATCACCACGCTCCCAATGCGAGGAGTTCGGGCTGGGAGACGGCGGCCTCGGCAAGGCTACGGGCGAAGGCGTGGTTGCGCTCCTCGTCGAAGGCGGGGACAAGGCTCAGGGCAGCCTGGATCTGGTCGAGGACGCCCTGCGCGCAGGCGAGCACCTCGCCGTGTTGGTTCCGATAGGAGTCTCCCGCGACGCCAGTCCACTGCGGGCACGACGCGCACGCGATGGCCGAGCGTAGCGTTTCGACGAGGCCGTGGGCGGCGTGCAGGGACAGTCCGGGGCTGAGGGGTTCGGGGATCATGAGGGGCTCCCATCGGTGGACGATGCGTTGTTGTCCTTGCACGCTACGCCGCCCTACTCCCCCACCACCAGCCGCGCGGCACTCCCTGTGGATAACCACCCAGCACCCAGCACCCCTGTGGATGACACGCCCAAGACATCCACGCAGAAGATGAACAACGCGATAGCGACCTGAACCGCTGATGAAGGTGCACCGTTGTAGCATCGGAGCATGCCACTCGACTACACACGACCGCTCGCCGTCGACCTCTTTGCAGGAGCAGGAGGACTATCTCTCGGCCTCGAACAGGCCGGATACGAAATCGCGGCCGCAGTCGAGTACGATCCCATTCACGCGGCGGTCCACGAGTACAACTTCCCGTACGGAAAGACCTTCGCTCGGGATGTTACAGGCATCACCGGCACTGAGATTCGCAGCAAATCCGAGATTGGAGACAGGGAGATTGCCCTGGTTGCCGGCGGCCCGCCGTGCCAAGGAATATCCCTCATTGGCCGCCGCGCTATCGATGATCCTCGAAACGCACTGTTGAAAGAATATGTGCGTTTGGTTCTCGAACTGCAGCCCCGTCATTTCCTCATGGAAAACGTTGCGGGTCTGACTGTCGGCAAGCACCGTCAGCTGCTCACAGAAGTGATCGATCTTCTGTCTGATGGTGGGTATCAGGTACTCACCCCCTATCGCGTTTTGCAGGCCGCGGACTACGGTACGCCGCAGTCTCGTAAGCGCCTCATCCTTTTGGGCGCCCGCAAGGACGTGCCGCTACCGCACTATCCGGAACCGCTTGTCACACCTCGACCTATTCGAAACAAGCCTCTCCCGAGCGATCCTGTGCTGCCCTTTGGTCCCTCCGTCAATGACGCACTCTCGGATATACCCGACGCTCACTCCATCGATGAGCTCCTCGATGGAGACACCGCGTCCAATGTCGTTTACGGCACCCCTTCGGACTACGCGGCAGAGCTGCGCGGCATAACAACTGCCGCAGACGATTTTTCGCACCCTCGCCGCTTCGACCGTTCCGTGTTGACCTCGTCGAATCGGACGAACCACACGAGCACGTCAATTGAACGTTTCGATGCGACAACACCGGGCGATGTTGAGCCTGTCTCGCGTTTCCTTCGACTAAACCCCGAGGGAATCTGCAACACGCTGCGCGCCGGTACTGCCTCTGATCGAGGCGCTTTTACGGCGCCTCGTCCGATCCACCCGACATATCCCCGCGTCATTACCGTCCGAGAAGCGGCTCGTCTTCACGGCTATCCCGATTGGTTCCGGTTCCACGTCACGAAGTGGAATGGCTTCCGCGAGATCGGCAATTCTGTTCCGGCACGCCTCGGGCGGGCCATTGGTTCAGCACTTCTGAAGGCAGATAACGTCACGCCTACTCGCGGTGCGACCGTCGAACTCGGCGACCCGGCGCTTCTGTCAATGAACGCCAGCGAAGCAGAAAAGTACTACGGGATCGAAGAACGCGTCATCCCCCAACGTGATAGGAAATAGCTGATGGTCAAAGAAGCCTCATCAGATCTGTATTCACTCATCTTGGAACGGGTCTTCTTCAAACACTTCCACGATGGCGCAACCTCTATCTGGAAGAGGGATGAGCTCCTTGAGGCAGCGAACGAACTCGATGTTCGAGCACCTAAAAACCTCGGAGATCTCATCTACGCTTTCCGCTATCGCCGCACGCTTCCTGAAAGCATACGCGCAGCGGCTCCGGAGGGTATGCAGTGGATTATTCGAGGAAAAGGGCGAGCTGAGTACCAGTTTGAGC
Organism: Schaalia odontolytica; assembly: GCF_002847525.1. Classification (GTDB taxonomy): domain Bacteria; phylum Actinomycetota; class Actinomycetes; order Actinomycetales; family Actinomycetaceae; genus Pauljensenia; species Pauljensenia odontolytica_B. The sequence goes on from NZ_PKKM01000007.1 coordinate 106,721, forward strand.
TCGTGAAACAACAGGTTCGCATCATTCCGAATCCTTCTCTCGCCCGCATCAAAATTCCGGACGCAACTCCGCAAATTATTCGTTCCTCTGCGCTCGGTGATGAGCAGGCTCTGCTCGCCTTGGTTCGTTACAACCGACTCATTGATATCTTCTTGGGAATCACTACCTACTCCCTCCAGAACCACTTACGCACAACAGCGCCGGGTATCGGGCAAGTGGAAATTGATGAGATCTATGTTGGCGTCGACGGTGGCGGCAGGCAGTACATCCTGCCGGTACAGGCGAAGGGCGGCAAGGATGAGATTGGCGTGACGCAGGCGGAACAAGACCTCGCTGTGTGCGCTGACAGGTGGCCATCCATGATCGCACGTCCGATTGCTGCTCAGTTTGCGGATGACGGCTTGATTGCTTTGTTCGAGCTTGCTCTTCAGGACGGCGAGCTTCGAATCAGGCGCGAGGAACACTATCAGCTTGTGCCGTCAGAGCAAATTACGCCCGAGGATCTTCACGCATACCGGTTAAACCCCTAGCCAGCCCCGGCCTCGTACGTTACCCACGCCACGAACCGCCGAGCGGACTGGGCGTCCCGATGGCCCCTCGTTCTGGGAAGATAGGGGTATGAGCGACACGATGACACTGTTCTCCACTGCCCACGGCTATTCGGACCTGGCGGGCGGGGGTGAACCGCTCAGCCCGCTGGACGGCCGCTACCGCGCGGTCGCCGCGCCCCTGGCGAACTACCTGTCCGAGGCGGGCCTGAACCGCGCGCGCGTGCACGTCGAGATCGAATGGCTGATTTTCCTGCTCGACAACTCGGTCCTGCCCGGCGCCCCGACGCTGACCGACGCCGAGCGCGACTACCTGCGCGCACTCACGCGTGACTTCGGCGCCGACCACATCAAACGCCTGGGCGAGTTCGAGGCCGTCACCCGCCACGACGTCAAGGCCGTCGAATACCTGATCGGCGAATACCTCGAGGCTGCGGCCAGCAAGCTGGGCGAGGGCACGAATCTGCCGTCCCTGCGCGAGGTCGTCCACATCTTCTGCACCTCCGAGGACATCAACAACCTGGCGTACGCGCTGACCATCAAGGCGGCGACCGAGCAGGTGTGGCTGCCCGCGATCCGCGCGCTCCTGGATCGCCTGCGTGGCCTCGCCGAGGCCGGGGCGGACGTTCCGATGTTGGCGCACACGCACGGCCAGCCGGCGACGCCGGTGACGGTCGGCAAGGAGATGGCTGTGTTCGCGCACCGCCTGTCCCGCCAGATCAAGCGCGTCGAGGCCACTGAGTACCTGGGCAAGATCAACGGCGCGACGGGCACGTGGGCCGCGCACGTCGTGTCGGTGCCGGGCGCGGATTGGCCGACGCTGGCGCGTTCCTTCGTGGAGGGCCTGGGCCTGACGTGGAACCCGCTGACCACGCAGATCGAGTCGCACGACTGGCAGGCCGAGCTGTACGCGGACGTGGCGCGCGCGGGCCGCATCGCCCACAACCTGGCGACGGACGCGTGGACCTACATTTCGATGGATTACTTCCACCAGAACCTGGCGGCGCAGGGCTCGACGGGCTCGTCGACGATGCCGCACAAGGTCAACCCGATCCGCTTCGAGAACGCGGAAGCGAACCTGGAGGTGTCGAACGCGCTGCTGGATTCCCTGGGTGCGACGCTGGTGACCAGCCGCATGCAGCGCGACCTGACGGATTCGACGACGCAGCGCAACGTGGGCGTCGCGTTCGGTCACGCTGTGCTGGCCTACGACAACCTGGTGCGCGGCCTGGATGGCATCGAGATCAACGCAGCGCGCATGGCGGCCGACCTGGACGCGAATTGGGCGGTGCTCGGCGAGGCCGTCCAACAGGCGATGCGCGCCGCCGCGATCGCGGGCGCGACTGGCATGGCGAACCCGTACGAGCGCCTCAAGGAGCTGACGCGCGGCCACGAGGTGGGCGCGGAAGACATGCGTGAGTTCATCGCGGGCCTGGGTCTGCCGGCCGAGGTGGAGGAGCGCCTCCTTGCGCTGACCCCCGCGACCTACATCGGCCTGTCCGAGCGCCTGGCGCGCTGGGAGGCCTGAGCTCTAGCGGTTGGGGCGGCGGGTGCGCGGTTGGTCCGCGCCTCGCCGCCTTTTCCATTATTTCCCGACCTCAACGAGGCCGGGGCCAACGAAGGTCACGGCCTCCAGGCGGGGTCGCACTCGGGCGCGCCGTAGCGGTCGTAGAGCTCGTCGGGGCGCGCGATCTCGTCGGCGAAGCCGAGGGCGCTCATGTCGACGACGGTGTCGGTCTGCGCGCCGGGGGCCTCGAGGTCGCCGGCCTCGTCGTGGGCAAGGAGAACTCGTGCGCGCACGCTGACCGGCGCCATTTCGGGATTGTTCCAGGTCGCGCGGGTGATCGCGTCGAGGGCACGCGTGGCAGCCTCATGCTCCGACAGAAAATCGGAGGAGGCCACGACCACGTCGATGGATACGAGGGAGGGGCGCCCGAAGCCCTCGCCGACCTCGACGTGGACGACGCGGCGCGGCGCGCGGGCCTCACCTGCATCGGCGTCGTGCGCACGCACAGGGAAGCCGGAGTCGAGCGCCGCGGTCGCCAGGTCGACGAAGCGCTGTGTGCGCCCGGTGCCCCTCGTCGAGGACAGGGCGCGCCACGCGATGCCCGCGCCCAGGGCGCCCACGCCGAGCGCGCCGATCATGAGCGGACCGGCGATCTGCGGGAGCCGCCCGCGCAGGCCGGAGGAGGCTGCCTTGTTGACGGGGGTCGAGACGCGCATCCATCGGCGCACCTCGCGCAGGGGGGCGTTGGGGTCGGTCATGACCTGTCCTTTCTCAGGGAGGAGAGGGCGGAAGCGATGCGCGCCGGGAGGGCCGCGCGGCGCCGGGCTCGGGCGACGCGGGGCAGGCGGGGGGCCGTGACCGCGTAGTCGATCGGATAGGTGGCGGATTCGTAGGAGCTGGCGCGTTCGAGTGCGGCAACCGTGTCCCACGTGCCCTCAGCGGTCGGGGTCAGGATGTCCTGCCAGATCTCGTAGTGCATGACGCGGGTGTCCTCGCCCGGGGTGGGCAGGAAATCCTGCAGGGCCGCCATTGACGAGGCCAGCCGACCCCACGGGGTCACGCGCACCTTACGCTCGAGGAGACGGACGGTCTCGGTGTAGGTCGAGGAGGAGTGCGCGTAGTAGAGGGGGCGGGTACGAGGCCTCACGAGGCTTCGTCCGACGGTGACGCGCCGGTCGGGGGCACGGTCGGGCGAGCCGTCGAGGCTCGGCATGACGTCCTGGTCGTGGTAGACGGCGACGGTCACCACGTCGGGGCGCACGCGGATGCGCCGGTTCGGGCCGCCCGTGGATAGGATGCCGCCGACGTTGACCCCGGCCTCGTCGGGTGGGACGGAGGCGAGGGCGGCGGCGACGATCCCGCCCTGGGAGTGGCCGCAGATGAGGACGGGTTCGCGCGCCCATCGATCGGCGGGCACGCCGTCGCGTTCCATGGCGGCGTGGAGGGCGCGCACGACGCCGACGCTCATCGCGCTTTCCAGGCCGAGCATGAGTCGGATGTTCGTCTCGGCGTCGGCCGGGTTGTTCGTGGAGCGCCACGTCATGGACTCGGTGCCGACCAAGGAGAGAAGCCAACGGCGAGCCTCGCCCTCGCCGACGCGGGTGATCTTCACGGCCGGGCCGATCGTGCGCGACCAGTAGAGTTCGTCGATGTCGGCGCACATGTCGGAGAGAAGCGCGGGCGGATCGACGCGGCGGATCTGGGCCTCGGGGTGGCCGGGCAGCGGGTCCTGGAACGCAGGGTCGGCGTCGGAGTCGCGCAGCAGAGCGACATGGACCTCGCCGCCACGCAGGGCACCCACGGCCGTGCCGATCGTCAGCATTCCGGTCATGAGGGCGTCGTATCCGCGCCTGGGGATGAGGGGCAGCATGCGGGCCATGCGCCCGTCCCTGTCCGCGCCGACGGCGACGACGGCTTGCGCCCAGGCGCGCCCCACGGTCGCCGTGCGCCGAGCGACGTGCGAGAGGGAGCGGATGAGGAGGGTGTCGAGGCCGGGGTTATCGAAGAAGATGCGCTGCGATTTCTCGCTGATCGCTGTGCCCATGTCGTCGGAGAGGGAACGCGCGCGGGTGCGAACATCCTGCGGCAGGGCGGAGATTTCCGCGAGCGCGCCGACGGCGACCGTGGCCGCGAGGGCGGGCACGACGGGGGCGACTTTAAGGCGCAGGTAGAGGCCGGGGTAGGCCTGGGGGACGCGGCGGATCGCGCGGTAGCGCCGACGCGGGCGTCGCTTCATGTCCCCTCCTTCACCTTAGTGCTGCCTCCACCCTACGGCGGGCCGGGCCTGGGCGCGCCTCATTGAGGGATGCGTGTCGCCACCCCCACAGCGCTCGTTGACGGCACCCCCTTGACACCCATACCCCCTAGGGGTACTATCATTTCCATGAGCAACGAACACGGCTACCACGGCAACACCGAGAATCATCTCGCGCGCCTGCGCCGCATCGAGGGCCAGGTCCGCGGCCTGCAGCGCATGATCTCGCAGGGTGACTACTGCATCGACATCCTCACGCAGGTCTCGGCCGTCCAGTCCGCACTCGATTCGGTCGCGGTCAACCTGCTCAAAGACCACATGAACCACTGCGTCGTCACGGCGGCGCGCGAATCCGACGAGGCCGCGCAGGCCAAAGTCGACGAGGCGGCCGCGGCCATCGCGCGCCTCATCAAGTCCTAATAACAAGGAGACATCATGACCACCGAGATCGATCGCACCATTGAGCTGTCCGTCGACGGCATGACCTGCGGCCACTGTGTGATGAGCGTCAGCGAAGAGCTGAGCGAGATCCCCGGCGTGAAGAACGTTGACGTGATCCTCAACTCGGGCGCCACCTCCAAGGTGACGGTCCTGACCGACACCCCCCTGGACGACGCGGCGCTGAGCGACGCGGTGTCCGAGGCCGGCTTCAAGCTGGTCGGCATCTCGCGCGACTTCTGAGGTTTCCCACGCCTCACCGACGAGGCCGGGGCACCTCCCCGGCCTCGTTTCCTTTCACCCGATACATACCCCCGGAGGGTACCCATGTCCACTGACTCCGTGACGACTACTTCCGCGGCCGCCCCTTCTTCCCTTGAGGCCACCCCGGCCTCGACCCCCGCTCCCCAGGTCGGCGAGGGCACCCGCGCCCACGCCGCCGACCTGCGCCGACGCCTCATCGTCTGCGCGCCGCTGGGCATCCTCGCGATGATTCTGTCGATGGTTCCCGCGTGGCAGTTCACGGGGTGGCAGTGGGTCGTCGCGGTGGCCTCGATCCCGGTGGTGACGTGGGGCGCGTGGCCCTTCCACCGGGCGGCCTTTGCGGCGGGTCGCCACGGCTCGACAACGATGGACACGCTGGTCTCCCTCGGCGTCATCTCCTCGACTCTGTGGAGCTGGTGGGCGCTGCTGTGGGGCGGTGCCGGGATGCTCGGCATGCGTATGCACATGAGCCTGATCCCGCGCGCGGCGCACGCCGGCCACGCGGAAATCTACTTCGAGGGCGCGTGCATGATCGTCGTGTTCCTGCTGACGGGCCGCTACCTGGAGGCACGCGCACGCTACCGCGCGGGCGACGCGCTGCGGTCGCTGCTGCGCATGGGCGCGAAGGAGGCGACGCTCGTGAGCGTCGATCCCGCGACCGGCGAGCGCACGGAAACGGTCGTGCCCGCCTCATCCCTGCAGGTCGGCGACCTCTTTGCGGTGCGCCCGGGCGAGAAGGTGGCAACCGACGGCGTCATCGTCGAGGGTTCCTCCGCCCTGGACACCTCGCTCCTGACGGGCGAGTCCGTGCCCGTGGACGCCGCCCCCGGCGACGCGGTGACTGGCGCGACCGTCAACACGTGGGGGTCCCTGCTGGTGCGCGCCACGCGCGTCGGCTCGGATACGACGCTCGCGCAGATCGGGCGCATGGTCGCCGAGGCCCAGGCCGGCAAGGCCCCCGTCCAGCGCCTCGCGGACCAGATTTCGGGCGTGTTCGTCCCGATCGTCATCGCCGTCTCCCTGCTCACCCTCGGGGGCTGGCTGCTTGCGGGCGGCAGCGTTCAGGCCGCGTTCACGGCGGCCGTCGCCGTCCTGGTCGTGGCGTGCCCGTGTGCGCTCGGCCTGGCCACGCCCACCGCAATCCTCGTCGGGTCGGGGCGCGCCTCGCAGCTCGGCATCCTCATCAAGAACGCGGAAATCCTCGAGCAGACGCGCTCAATCGACACGATGCTGCTCGACAAGACGGGCACGGTGACCACGGGCGTCATGTCCCTCGAGTCGGTCGCGGTCGCGCCCGGCGCGGGAAGCTCCCCCGAGGTGGACGAGGACTCGGCCCTGTCCCTTGCAGCCTCCGTCGAGTCCCTCTCCGAGCACCCCGTCGCCCGCGCGATCACGTCGGGTGCATCGGACCGCGGCCTGTCACTGGAGCCCGTGACGGCGTTCGCGAATCAGCCCGGACTCGGCGTCGTCGGCATCACCGCCCAGGGCGGCGTGCTGGTCGGTCGCCCGTCGTGGCTGGCTTCCCTGGGCATCGACGTGCCCGCTTCCCTTCTCGAGGCCGTACGCGAGGCCGAGGCCTCGGGTGCCTCCGCCGTCGTCGCGGCGCTCGCGCCAAACCTGGGTTCCGCTGCATCCTCCTCCCCGGAGTCGGCAGCCGCCACGCCCGAGGCGCCCGCATCCATCACACTGCCCGGCCCCGACGCCGAGCTGCCCCTCGCGACGCTCACCATGAGCGTGGGCGGCATGACCTGCGCGTCCTGCGTGCGCCGCGTCGAGCGCAAGCTCGGCAAGCTCGACGGCGTGAAGGCCGAGGTCAACCTGGCCACCGAATCCGCGCGCATCACGCTCACCGCCCCGCACAGCGACGAAGAGCTCGAGGCCGTCGTGAACGCCGCCGGCTACCACGGCACGGTTACCTCCCGTTCTGAGGCCGCATCCTCCGACGGCGCACCCGCGGCTGGCGGCAACGCGGGTGGGGATACCGGTACCCCCACCCAGCCCGGCACCACCCCGGGCGCGGGCGAGCGCGAGGGGGCCCCGGCCTCGTCCCTGGTGATCCCCGAGCGCGTCGAGGGCCGCGCGATTGCCACACTCGTCGTGCGCGACACGGTCAAGGAGTCCTCCGCGGATGCGATCGCCCAGCTGCGCGAGCTTGGCATCGAGCCGATCCTGCTGACCGGCGATAACGAGGCGGCGGCCCGCCACGTCGCGGGTCAGGTGGGCATCGAGCGCGTCATCGCGGGCGTCCTGCCCGACGGCAAGCGCGACACCGTCGCCGATCTACAAGCCGAGGGGCGCACGGTCGCGATGGTGGGCGACGGCGTGAACGACGCGGCCGCCCTCGCGCAGGCCAGCGCGAAGGGCCTGGGCATCGCAATGGGCTCGGGCACGGACGTGGCGATCGAGGTCGCGGACATGACACTCATGAACTCGTCACTCACCTCGGCGGCGACCGCGATCCGAGTGTCGCGCCGGACGCTGCGCATCATCAAGGAAAACCTGTTCTGGGCGTTCTTCTACAACGTCCTCATGGTGCCGCTCGCGATCGCTGGGCTCCTCTCCCCCATGCTTGCGAGCGCCGCGATGGCGTGCTCGTCCGTGTTCGTGGTCCTCAACTCGCTGCGCCTGCGCACGGCGAAGTAGCCGCACAAACGGCACGAGTGCCGCGTGGCCGGACATCCGGCTGCGCGGCACTCGGTGCGTCACGCGTTTACTTCTGGTGGTATCGGGGACTGGTTCCAATGTGCGGTACGTTGGATAGAGCAGAGGCGTATGCAACTGACTCATCAAATCCGCGGTAGACGTAGGAATCGGCCATGTTCACACCGAGGGGGTTAATGACTGCGTCTGCGAGATCCAATTGCTCCTTGGGTGTAGGACGGCTACCCGTGCCTTTGTCAGCTAAGGGGTTCTCATCGGGGTACTGTGACGGGTCTGTTCTCATCAAGGAAGCGCCATCAATTGCCCCGTAGCCGGTGTACTGGTTCCAGTCATGGTTGGGGTTGAGGCTATTCTTCACGAGGAGTTGGAGCAGCTGATTGGTGCTCGCGTTGGGCCATTTCTGTCGTGCCATGGCCATGAATCCGGCAGCTATTGCGGTAGCGTTAGATGTTCCCTGAGTGGTGGTGATGGCACCGGTGTCCACGCTGCGAACATTGATGGGGCCTCCGAACGCTGCGGTTGTAACACCAGGACCGTAGGAGGAGTAGGTGGCAAAAGACCTATCAGCGTTGATTGCGGATACTCCTACGACGCCTGACCAGCGGCCTAAGCTATCGGTGTCTTCTGCTCCGTTGTTTCCCGCGCCTGCCATGATGATGACTCCTTCATTCATGGCGCGAGCCACTGCCCACATGAGGCTTGGTGACCGATCTTCGCTGGTCGCGGAAATCGAAATGATCTGCGCACCGTCATCAATGGCTTGGTTGATGAGGACATCGAGGTTTGCTCGATAATCTGTAGCTGTTTCACAACCGGTTGTGTCATCTGGCCACCCACCGGCTTGATAGGTGTATAACGTTGCGTCGGGCGCGACACCGTATTTCTGGGAGACCAGAAGGGCAGCCATTTGGTTACCGTGATCCTTCTTGTCTCCCTTGGCAATGATCGTACACCGGCTCTTATCGGTTATGTTGGCGCCGGCCAGTTCCGGGTCGCTGAGGTTGACGGGGCTGTCAATGAGGGCAATGATCACACCCTTGCCGGTATAGCCCTTCGCTCGTGCTTGGTCAAGGTGGTAGTAGGAGAAGTACTCCTGCGAGGTGATCTCGTCCGCGTACGCGGGAGCCGGGGCCGCCGTCAGTGCGCCCGCACTCAGCGCGAGGGCGCAGGCGGCAGTTGTCAGAGCACGCACGGAGTTGCCAAAGAAGGTCACCATTGGCGTAGGTCCCATCCGTCGTCCTCCCGCTTGGCGGGAGCGATGGTGCGGTCTGTTCCGTAGGTCTGGGACAGGGGGTTGACGTAGCCTGCGGGCAGATCATCCTCATCCTCATCCACCGTGAAAGCCACGTACTTGCGCTTGCGGCCCTTCTTGTCGTCCTTGCCCATGCCGCCGCCAGCACCCGCGCCGCCGCCCATGAAGCCGCCGCCAGCACCCGCGCCGCCGCGACCGGCAGCGCCAGCCGCACCGGCCGCACCACCACCGGCGCCGGTCGTACCGGTCACGCCGGAAGCGCCCGCACCGGCCGCACCGTTCGCGCCGGCCACGGAAGCGGGGGGAGTGTAGGAACCAAAACCCGAACCCGAGTACGTGCCCACGCGCAGGTTCGAAGTACCCATAGCGCCAGCTGAACCGGTCGTGCCCGTGATACCACGCAGGCCGCCCATACCGAGGCCGTTCGCCGAACCCGATGCGCCAGAGGCTCCGCCCAGGCCACCAAAGCCCGAACCCATGCGGGCGGCACCGCGCATGCCCAGCGCGCCAGCGCCCAGCACACCAGCGCCACCCAGACGACCAGCCATGGCAGCGTCAGATGCAGCGCCGCCGTTGAGGCGCCACAGTGGATGCTGCGCATCAGCGGGGGGAGCCGGGGTGTGGCCGCCGACGACGCCGTTGCGATACGTGGTGCCGTTGACGCGCGTGTGGAGCAGGTCGGTGTCCATGAGGTCCTGCGGGTCAGTGATCGGGTTCGTGCGCGAACCCAGCTCGCCGTACGGCAGCTCCTGCTTGGGGACGGCTCCAGAGGCGATCACGCGGTTACGAGCAGCAGCCGCATCGGCCTCACTCCACCACGGCTTATCGAAGCCGCCCGGGTAGCCCTCACCGTTACGGCCAGCCTCACGACCAAAACCATTCTCCGGCGAATAACCGCCGCCTCCATCTCCGCGAGTGTGGGTTTTCCCGTCAGAAGGTGTGGTGCCGCCATGATCGCCCGAATCGGGATCCGCTGTAACTGTGGCGATGTCGACGTGTTTCCCCTTGCGCACGTCCGACATTGTTCCTGACAAGTCAGTGGTCCGATTGTTAATCGTATCGAGGATACGTTGGCAGGATTCTTCGCGCTGGGCATTCGCCTGCGCCTCGACGCCTGCGACGTACGCTTCTCCTGTTGTAATGCGCATGGGGCCGAGTGCGATCCCACCACCAGGCTTATCGGACGGAACGAAGACAAACTTGTCGTCGCGCATTGCTGCGGTCTCGGCGTCAAGAAGGCTATCACTGATGTTTTGACCTTCTGCGTAGGCAGCTGCCATCGCATCGCGTGCTGCCGTGTAGACGGTGTGGCCGGCCTCGTATTGCTTACGGTAGTTGTTGATTCGATCGATCGATGTTTCGACCCACTTGTCCATCGCTTCCGCAGCTTTGCCAGTAAAACCGTGGCTCTGCCGATACTCCTCGAGTCGCTTTACTGCATCATCAAAACCATGGATAGTGTTCTCGTGCTCGGTTTCCCAGCGCTCGAGGTCGCCGTTGGCCCTTGCGTGATACAAAAAGGTTTTGAGCTTGTGATAGTTGGGTGAAGACGCCATGATGAACGCCTTTTTTCTCTTAGTCGTCGTACTCAGTTGCAGCACCAGTGTCAGAGGGGGCGCCTGTGGTTCCCTGAGTATCAGTGGAAGTGGGCACTGGTTTCACATCTTTCTCAGTCACAGCGTATCCGCCGTTTTCGAGAGCCTTCTTAAGATTGCGTGAGGCCTCTGAATCAGAGACCGTGTGAAGAGCATCCTTGACCTTATGGAATGAGTACTCGGCATCCCACTCGGCGTCCTTGACTGCTTCCATCACATGCTTCGTCTCGGTAATGAAGGTTGAGATGAGAGCATTCTCTTCCTCGAGAATCTTCGAGATGTCGCCGAACAGGCCCGCGGTGCTATGACGCATGGCTGCGGGACCTCTTTCGTTCCCCCACGCGGTGAAGTCTTGCGCGGCGCTGAGCTTGTTAGTGTTCTCCGAAGAGTTCTTGACGGCAGCCCCACCATCCTCCGCATGAGGGAGTGCTTCTTCCTGCTTCTTGTGACGGTACGCCAAATCTGTCACAGCATTCTCCTTATGGTGACGGGATGTGTTTCGCGCAGTTCCGCGCGTGGTTCTTATGATTTGACCTTGAAGCGGCGGACGATAGGTTGCGCGGGCTGATCGGGGCCGTCGATCTTCATAGTCCACACGTAAGTGGTGTCCTTGTCACTGCCTTCGACCTCAACGGTCCATGAGGAGTAGTACTGGCAGTCCTGCTCGACGCACAGATCGTAGGTGTCTTGGCCGAGGCGCCAGTAATCAGTGGCCGACATGAGTCTGTATGCGTAAGACTCTTTATCAACGGAAATCGTTCCGTTTTCTTCCAGCTTGAACGGTTCTTCGAAGATGCCATCGCTCTGACCGATTAGCTGCGCGCCGACCATGTTGTTCAGGGCGTTGGCTTTTTCGACGATCTTGTTCTTCTCGGCGCCGGAGGCGGAGTTCATCTGGCTGATGAGGTCGCGCTTGATGCCTTCGGGGATGTTCTTCATCGAGGCGATGTCCGTAGAATTCGAACCTCCACCGCCGGGGAGCCTTATGCAGCCGGTCAGACCAACGGCCACCAGAAGCAGGGACGAGGCCGCTGCAAGGGTGCGGCGAGACGCGAGAGAGGACATACTTTTCTCCTACTGTCAGACTGGTCAATCATATGCGACTTGTTGACCTGCGTGTCAACAAATGACAACACCGGGAGGGCCGAGCGCATCGTCGTCGCAGGAGCGCGTCATTGACGGTTGCCGACCGTATTATGACGCGGGAAGATGGGCCGACTGATACGTGGCGCCGATGAACCCATGCAGGTGTCGTGACGCAACCGGCGACCGCCGTGAATTTATGAACCCCAGTTAAAATTGGACATGTATTCGACACCGAGGTGAGCGACGAGATGCTGCCTCACTGACATACCGCTTACGAGGTACGCCTTGCGACGCGGAAGCCCTGCTTGGCGTAGACGGTCTCGTAGGAGTAGCCGGGGTGGGCGGCGCTCCCCCACGACTCGGCGTCGACCTGCTGATCGCCCCACGCGTAGGAGCGCGCATCGATGACGACATACTCCGGCGGGGTATCCATGGTGCCAGTCGTTCCCACCCAGTAGACCTCGCGACCGGGCACGAGGCGCGCGAGCAGCGTCGTGTCGGTCTCGACGCTCACCCCCTCAGGCACCGCGTCGAGCGCGCCGAGGGCGGCGGCCATGCGCGGGTCCTCCTTGAGGTCGGGCAGGTGCCACAGCGGCAGGGACGAGGCCGTGAGAGCCAGAGACAGTGCGGGGATGCACGCGACTGCCCACGCGGCCACCCGCCACCCCCTTGTTGGCGAGGCCGAGGCCCCCTGATCGGCATGCAACTCACGCACCGCGCCTTCTCCCACAGCCTCCGCAAGCGCGGAGGCGGACGCCGAACGAGAGGCCCGCTTGGGAGCGAGCCACTGGTCGATGACATCCAGCAGGGAGCACGCGGCGATGGGGACGAGCACGGCGTTGTAGTGCCACGAGTCCCACACGTAGTAGGTCTCGACGGAGCCCGCGAAGCGCCAGGCGAGGGTCGGGAGGACCAGCGCAAACCAGGGGGACCCGGTGCCCACGAGGCCCGCGCCGGCCGCGAGGACGAGGAGCGTCACGAGCTTGACAGAGGGAGTCGTCAGGATGTCCCACAGGGAGGGGATTGCGCGGGCGGAGGTGGTTCCACCGGTCGGCGTGCCCGCGCCGGTGGCGGAGCCGTCGAGCGAGTAGGCCCACGTGCCAGCCGGGTTCATCGCCGGGAGCAGCACCTTGACTGTCAGCGCAAACGCGACGATGCCGAACAGAGCGTACGCTAACGACCGCAGGACAGCGGCACGCCCGTCGTCTCTGCGGCGCCACGCGATCGCGAGTCCAGCGACGAAGACCGTCAGCCCGAGATCCTCCTTGACAAGAACCAGCGGCGCCAGCCACGCCATGCACGCCCCCCACCGTCGTTCGACGAAGGCAACTCCACCGAAAGCCAACAGCGGGACGGCCACGCAGACCTCGTGAAACTGGGCGCCAACCGCACCCTGGAGCCCCCACCCCAGGCCGTAGGCGAGCCCGACGAGGAGCGCGCCGCCTCGACCGAGGAGACGCTGCGCGAGGCGCGCGATCGGCGCGGCCGACGCGGCTATCAGCACGTCCTGGATGACGAGGAGGGTCAGCGCGGAGGGGAAGAGACGGAAGATCGGACCGAGCAGCGCCAGGATCGGATGGAAGTGATCACCCAGCAGGTTGTAGCCGGGCCCCTTGATGGGGACGATGGGTGCCTCGAAGCGCGAGTAGGCCTGGACGGCCTCGGTGAAGATGCCAAGGTCCCACGAAGGGGCGACAAGCGCGCGCCACTGCGCCACCGAGTAGCAGACGTAGAGTGCGCCGACGACGCAGGCGATGAGGGTGGGCAGCCACCAGGTCACCACCAGGCGACCGACGGCTAATCGATCCGGGCCCTTCACCCGACCATCTCCGCGGGGCGCGCGTCAGAAGAATCGGATTCCTCCGCCTCGTCGCGGGCCGAGGCCGGGGCCGGGTAGGGCACGCCGATCCCCTGTTCATGGTCGGCGCGGCGCTTCGAGCGCGCGTCGGAGTGGAAGAGCTGGCTGACCGTGGCGCGCACGGCGTCGAACATGCGCGCCGGGCGGTTGAGCGAGCCGAGCGAGCGGTCCGCGCCAGAGTGGGCGAAGTTGCAGGGGACCTCCATGACGGACAGGCCCGCGCGCAGCACGCTGATAGTCATGGCGGCTTCGAGCACGTAGCGGCCCGCGAAGGGCATGGCCGCGTCGATGGCCTCGCGCGTCAGGCAGCGCTGGTAGCTGAGGGGGTAGTGGCAGTTCCAGCCGGTCTTGCGGCGGATGAGCCGGCGGGCGACGCCCGGCCCGTAGCCGGAGTACTCGCGTCCCGCCGACGGGACGGCAATCGCCATGTCGGCCTGGCGGGCGAAGACGGCCTCGACGAGGGCGGTGGCCTCGACCGCGGATTCGCCGAGGTCGGGGGAAAGAAGCAGGATGTGGCGGGGCGGCCCGTCAGGGCGGTCGCGCATGGCGGCGACCTTCACGCCGGTCTCGATCGCCGAGGCACGCCCGCGCTCGACGGAGTGGCGCACGACGACGGCGCCGGCGGCACGGGCGGCACGCCCGGTGTCGTCCGTGGAACCATCGTCGACGACAATGAGGAGGTCAACGCTGGGTATGGCGCGGCACGCGCGCACGGTGGCCGCGACGGCGCGTCCAACGTTGTGCGCAGCGATGACGGCGGCGACGCGCTGCGGCTGGGAACCTCGAGATCCGGCGGGATAGTTCACGACTAACAGTCTACGGGCGGCGGGGCGCAATCGCGTCCCACCGCCCGTAATGTGAGCGACAAACCTATCTAAACGACAGGTAAAAATGTGCTTAGCGGATCGTCACAGCTCGGGAGACGAGGCCCTGACGTGCGCGGCGTTCCTTGTCATCCAGGCGCTCAGTGACCTTGAGGGCCTCCTCGAGGGCCTTGGCAAGGGCCTGCGTGCCGGGCGCGACGTCGGCCGCGCTGGCACCCTCGGGCAGCTCGAAGACCGGGACGATCAGGCCGCACGCGCGGAAGGAACCCACGTAGCGGGAGCCCTCGCCGACGTTGGCCTCGCCGCGCGCAGCTAGGCGGGCGAGCGCATCGAAAAGCTTGGCTTCGTCGTTGTCCGTCAGGAAACGCACGAAGTTACGGTTCATCTCGCACCAGTACGCTCCGGGGACGCCGGGCACGGGCTCGGTCGGGATGATCTCGTCGCGGTTCTGTTCGAGGGCGCGACGCGTCGACTCGTCGATCTCCTCGGCCGGGTCGAACCAGTAGGAGAAGTCCTCCTCGAGCTTCATGTCGGTGAAGCTGTCGAGGTCGAGGATGTCCTGGAGACGCTCGGAGGGCTCGCGCACGTCGATCGAGATGACGCCCTCGTCGCCCGCTTCCTTCGCGGCGATGGCGGCGAGCAGCGCGGCGCCCGCGTCGTGGCTGAGGTCCGCGGAGTTCGAGCGGGTCTGCAGCGCAACGAGGATGCGGCCGTCGGGGCGCACCATCGCGGGGTGGCCCTCGGGCAGGAGAGTGACGAAGTCGAATTCGACGGCGCCGTGGTCGGCGTCGGTGCGTGCGGTCAGCGTGGCCGCCGGGATGAGCTCGCGCATGGCGACCAGCTCGATCTCCTTCGGCAGGCCCTCGTAGGGGCGCGCGACGAAGGGGATCGGCGGGCGATACGCCTTGAGCTTGGCGGGATCGGTGACCTTCTTACGGCGGCTAGCTTTACCCATGGGTGTAATCGTAGCGGGTTTCGCTCAATCGACGAGGTGGGGGCTGGGCGAGCCGGTCCGCCCACCCCGCGCCCCCTCCCCCAATGTCGCACGTATTTTGGTTCCCCTACCTTTTATTAGGTATCGAGAATTGCGCGGAATTTCAACGACCTGATTTCAATGTTTGAAATAGGTCGCGGGGAATTACGTGCGACATTTTTGGGTAAACATGCGCCTGCGCAGGGTCCCGGCCCGTGCCTCGTCAGCGGGCGGCGCCCCGGGCGATGACCTCCACGCCGGGCAGGGCCGCGCGGTATGCGTCGAGGAAGCGCTCGTACCCGGCCACGCCCTCGGCGGTGGGCTCGAGGGTGGAGACCGAGGCCCCGGCGAAGACGCGCTCGGAGAGGTAGTCCGGCAGGGCGGGCACGGCCTCGCCCCCAGCGACGACCGCACGGTAGCGCGCGAGGACCGCGATGCCCCACGCGCCACCCTCGCCCGCGGTGTCACCGACGGAGACGGGGATGTTCAGCGAGTCGGCGAGGATCTGCTGGGCGACGCCCGGGGTCTTGAACAGGCCACCGTGAGCGAAGAGCGAGTCGAGGCGCACGCCCTCGTCACTCAGGATGTCAACGCCGATGCGCACGGCCGCGAAGATGCTCATGAGCTGGGCGCGCACGGCGTTGGCGAGGCTCACGCGCGCGTCGGCGGTGTGGGTGAAGACCGGCTGCGCCGCCTCCTGGCCGACGAGCGGCTCGGCCGACAGGGTGTTGTAGGCCATGACGCCGCCCGCGTCGGCCTCGCCCGTGAGCGCGTGGTTGTAGAGGGCGTCGTAGATCGCCGGGACACTCACGTCGGCACCAACGAGGCGCGCGAAGTCGGCGAACCAGCCGACCCACGCGTCGAGCTCGGACGCGCCGTTGTTCGAGTGGACCATGGCGACGGGCGAGCCGTCGGGCGTGGTCACCATGTCAATCTCAGTATGCAGCTCGGTGAGGGAACGCTCGAGGACGGCCATCAGGAAGACGGAGGTGCCGCACGAGATGTTGCCGGTACGCTGCGCGATCGCGTTCGTCGCAATCATGCCGGTGCCCGCGTCACCCTCCGGCGGGCACAGCGCGATGCCTGGCTGCAGCGTGCCGGTCGGGTCGATGAGCGCAGCCCCCTCGGGGGTCAGCGTGCCCGCGTCCTCGCCTGCACTCAGCACGGTCGGGAGGACGTCGCGCAGGCTCCACGGGACCCGGGACTCGACCAGGGCCTCGTACTGATCGAGGTAGGACTCCGCGTAGGTACCCGCCTCCGAGTCGATCGGGAACATGCCCGAGGCGTCGCCGACACCCAGGACATGGCGGCCCGTCAGCTGGTGGTGGACCCAGCCTGCCAGGGTGGTCAGGCGGGCGACGCGCGGCGCATGCTCCTCGGAGTCGAGGACCGCCTGGTGCAGGTGCGCGATCGACCAGCGCAGCGGAATGTTGAAGCCGAAGAGACGGGTGAGCTCATCGGCCGCGCGACCCGTGTTGGTGTTGCGCCACGTGCGGAAGGGCGCGAGCAGGTTGTCGTCGGCGTCGAAAGCGAGGTAGCCGTGCATCATCGCGGAGATGCCCATCGAGCCGTAGGACGTGGGGGTGACGTCGTAGCGCTCGCGCACGTCAGCGACCAGGGAGGCGTAGGCGCTTTGCAGGCCGGCGACGACCTCGTCAAGGGTGTAGGACCACAGGCCGCCCTCCAGATGGTTCTCCCACCCGTGGCCGCCGGTGGCGAGCACCTCATGGTCGGGGCCGATCAGGACGGCCTTGATGCGGGTCGAGCCGAACTCGATGCCGAGCGCGGTGTCGGCGGCGGCGATGGCGGCGCGGGGGTCGGTGCTCATGTGTGCTCCTTGGGTCTTCATTGACGAGGCTGGGGCCGGGGTTGCGTTAACGATAACACTTTCGTGCATGTACTGACAGGGACGTACGACCGTTTATCGGACACACTGTCCGGCATATGCAGATTTACAATGTATTGACACCGTTCTTTCATCCCATCAACGCTATGTCCTCTCCAAAAGCCTCTCCAACTGACGACTAGGGGGAGTAGACTACGCGTAGTCACATTTGAGGAGGACACATGTCTACCGCACGGGTCGCACGCTCCGTCAAGCTCGATCCTGAGATCGACGCCCGCCTCACCGCCCTCGCGGAGCGCACGGGACGCACCAAGTCCTTCTACATGAATCGCGCCATTGAGTCAGCGCTTGAAGAGATTGAGCTCGCCTACTCACTGCAGGCGGAACTCGAGGACATTCGCAGCGGCCGAGCCACATCAGTGAGCCTTGACGAGGCGGTGAAGACCCTTGGCCTGGAGGGCTGAGCTATCACCGCGTGCACTGAAGCAGCTCAGCAAGCTCGATAAGCCAACCGCGCGCCGTATCATCGACTACCTCCGCGAGACTGCGAGCGGCGAGGATCCCCGCTCGTGCGGGAAAGGGCTGACCGGCAACCTCGCGGGCTTCTGGCGATACCGAGTCGGCAACTACCGGATCATTGCTTCCATCGAAGATGATGAGTTATTGATCCTCGCTATCAACATCGATCATCGGTCACGCATCTACCGCTGACCTACCGAGCGCCGAAGCCCTCGATGAAGAGCTCACGCGCGCGGTCGATAGCGGCGAGTTCCTTGTCGGTGAGCGGCTTGGCGGCGCTCCGCTCGATGAAGGTTAGGACGACGGACGCGTAGACGTCAGCGGCCAGTGGAAGCACCTCATCGTCCACGTGACCACGCGCCCACTCGGTAAATACCGAACAGCACGTTCGATAAAGCTGCTCATGAAGGTCGCCGTCGCCTCCCACACGGATCGCCAGCAGAGTTTTCAGGGCCTGCCCATTGCGCGCGTACACGTCGGCGAGGTGGCGGGCGACGGCGCGGGCGTCGCATCCCTCGCCGAACCACAGTCCTTCGAGGGCAGGGGCGATCTCTTCAAGAAGGAAGGACACGACCTCGGCCAGGAGGGCGTCCTTGTCGGCGTAGTGGTCGTAGAAGGTCGTGCGCGACACCATCGAGGCGGAGCAAATGTCGGTGACGCTCACGTGCGCGTAGGGCTTTGCCTGGCACGCCTTGACGAGGCCGGAGCGGATCGCCCGACGCGTCTTGCGAATACGCAGGTCCAGGTTCTTCTCGGCCTCGCGCCCATGCTTATCTGCGCTACGCAGGAACATATCTCTCCGATCATTTTTCCTCTATCAATAGGCTTATCCTACGCATAGCGGTCGCTCCGTCCGGTATCTAACATTTGGTTCTTTATTGTGTGGTCCACCGCACTCAGACAGGCGATACGGTCGATGCATGTTCACCGAATACACAGGCAACCGCCAATTTGACCTGCAGCTGAACCGTTACCTCGGACCGATTCTGGACCGGCCTGGGATGGATCGGTTGACGACGAGCACCCTTGCCCGCATCCGTTCCGCTTCCCAGATCGCGCAGTTCGCCGGGCGCATGGCGGCTCGCTTCGATGCCGAGGGGGACGCGGCGGCCGCGTGGCGACTCTACTTTCTGGCCGCCTTCTACCTGCCCGAGCACGACCAGCGAAAGCGGCACTTCATCGACGCGGCATCGCGTAACTTCGACGCCTCTCACACTCACCTGGCGATGCGCCGACACACAGTCCCCTACAAAGATGGCTCACTGACGGCGATCCACTGGCAGGCTGATCCTGACGATCGTGCCCGCTTCCCCGACGCGCCTTCCACCCTCGTCATGATGAACGGCTTCGACGGATACGCGGAGGAGATCATGGGGTTCGCCGAGTACTTCCCCTGCCGCCCCTTCGACATCATTACCTTCGACGGACCCGGACAGGGACACACCGCCCTGGCGGGGATGCCTCTGGATCCGCGTTGGGAAATCCCAACGACCGCCGTCCTGGACTACTTCGACCTCGACGGCGCTGCCGCCCTCGGGGTCTCCTTCGGCGGCTACCTCGTCATGCGGGCCGCCGCCCACTGCCCGCGCATCACGCACGTGATCGCCTTCGACATGATGTACCGGCTGCTGGACGGGCTGACGCTACCCCTGCCCGCGCCCATCCGCCCGCTCGCTGCCTCGATTGTCGAGCGCGCCCGTCCCGCATGGCTCTTCGACGCAACCATGTCCGTCGCAACCCACGCGAACGCGGACCTCGCGTGGAAACTGCAGCAGGCGCGCCAGCTGACGGGACTGGATAAGCCGAGCGACGTCCTGCGGGCGCTGGGGGCGTACACGATGGAGCCCCTTGCGGGCATGATCCACCAGCCCTGCCTGGTGATGGCGGGCGACGCGGACCAGTACGTTCCCTTTGAGCGCCTGTCCGATGTGCGCCGCATTCTCGCGGGCGCAGCTTCGCTGGACGTGCACGCTTTCCACGAAGCCGAGGACCCAGGCATGGCCCAGCACTGCCAGATTGGGGACCTTGACCGCGCCTTCGCGATCATGGGCGACTGGCTCAGCGGCCGGCAACCCCGCAGCGGCGCATAATGCCGCGCATAACCGCGGCGGCGCCGTCGTTTTCGACGGCGGCCGTCACGTGGTCGGCGTGTGCGCGCACCTCGTCGGAGGCCCCACCCATGGCGACACCGAAGGCCGCCCACTCGATCATCGCGATGTCGTTCGTACCATCCCCAATGGCGACAGTCCCACACGCGGGCAGGCCGAGACGCTGACGCAGAGACTCCAGGCCACTCGCCTTGGTCACCCCGAGCGGCTCAATGTCCGCCCAGGACGTCCAGCCGACGAAGACCTCGTGGGTGCGCGACACATCCAGGGACGACAGGATCCGATCGAACTCCTCGCGATCCATGTCGGCGGCGCGCACGACGATCTTAGGCGTGGGCGTGGAGGCAAGCTCCTCCATCGACACGATGCGGTGATCGCTCCCCTCGATCTCGTTGTTCGGGAAGGGCGCGGACAGCAGGATGTCGGGGTGCGGCATCGATGCGAACACCGAGCCGGGCACGGCCGCGGCGATCTCCTCCAGGATCGGACCGGGCACGAAGGTGCGCTCCTCGACGATCTCGCACGTCCCACCACTCACGCGCACGAGGGTCGCGCCGTTATTACACAGCGCCCACCCATCCGTAAACTCCAAGGCGTCGAGAACGGGAATCACGCCCTCGAGCGCGCGACCCGAGGCAATGAGAACCTGGGCGCCCGCGGCGGCGAGGCCGTGGATTCCCTCGAGGACACGCGGGGTCGCCCCCGCCGGAGTCAGGATCGTGCCGTCAATGTCGAGCGCGACCAGGACCTGGCCCGCCGACGTCGGAAAGTCGGCGGGCAGGGCGGCCGAGGCCTCGTCGAGGAGAACCTCGAAGGGGCGAGCGACTTCCCCGGTGGAGGGAACCGTCAGGAAGCGCTCTTGGCTCATCGAGCGACCGGGGTCAGGACCTCGAGTCCACCCAGGTAGGGGCGCAGGGCCTCGGGCACGTAGATCGAGCCGTCCGCCTGCTGATGATTCTCGAGGAAGGCGACGATCCAGCGGGTCGTGGCCAGCGTGCCGTTGAGGGTGGCGACCGCGGTCATGCCGTCCTCGCGACGCTCACGAATGCCGAGGCGACGCGCCTGGAACGTCGTGCAGTTCGAGGTCGAGGTGACCTCCATGTAGCGTTCCTGAGTGGGCAGCCACGCCTCGCAGTCGAACTTGCGGGCGGCGGAGGTGCCCAGGTCGCCGGCGGCCGTGTCGATGACGCGGTAGGGCAGCTCGACCTTGGCGAGCATCTCCTCTTCCCACGCGAGGAAGCGCTGGTGCTCCTCGGCGGCATCCTCGGGGCGGCAGTAGCTGAACATCTCGGCCTTGTTGAACTGGTGGACGCGGATGATGCCGCGCGTGTCCTTGCCCGCGGAGCCGGCCTCGCGGCGGTAGCAGGTGGACCAGCCCATGTAGCGCTTGGGGCCGCCCGACAGGTCGAGGATCTCGTCAGCGTGGTAGCCGGCGAGGGCCACCTCGGACGTGCCCGTCAGGTACAGGTCATCGGCGGGCAGGTAGTAGATCTCGTCGGAGTGCTCGTTGAGGAAGCCGGTGCCACCCATGACCTGCGGGGTCACGAGGGTCGGGGTCATCATCGGCACGAAGCCGTTGGCCAGCGCCTGGTCCATGGCCATCGTCATGAGGGCCAGCTCGAGGCGGGCACCGATGCCCTTGAGGTAGTAGAAGCGCGCGCCGGAGACCTTCGCGCCGCGCTTGGTGTCGATCGCGTCCAGGCCCTCACCCAGGGCGAGGTGATCCTGGGGCTCGAAGCCCTCGGCCGCGAAGTCGCGGGGGGCGGGGCCCTCGTGGCGCAGGACCACGAAGTCGTCCTCACCACCGACGGGCACGCCGTCGACGACCAGGTTGGGCAGGAGGCGCGCGAGGCGGTCGGCCTCGGCGTCGGCGGCGTTCGCGGCGACCTCGGCGGCCTTCACCTGCTCGGCAAGCTCCTTGGCCTGAGCAAGGATCGCCGGACGCTCCTCCTTGGAGGCGCGGCCCACGGACTTGGAGACCTCTTTTTGGGTGGCTCGCAGCGTCTCGAAAGCCTGGAGGGCCTCGCGGCGGGCGGCATCGGCCGCGATGATCTCATCGACGAGGCCGGGGTTCGCTCCGCGGGCACGCTGGGAGGCGCGGGCGGGTTCGGGGTTTTCACGCAGGGCACGCACATCAATCATGCGTCCCATCCTATGCCAGGTGGGCGCGCCGTGTCCCCTACCGACCCGACTTTGAATTCAACACAGCAGGTCAAGGTTATACACAAACTACACTCTGAGAGTTCTCAAAAGACTGAAAGTTATCCACCTTTGGTGCATAACCGTGTGGACAAGATGACAGCAAGCACACGCCAGGCCGACACGTATGACACGAAGTACAACGAAAAGCCACTTAACAACCCATCCACAGACCACTCGCGGGCTACCCTTATTCACATGGACGCTACACCGTGGGTACTCGCCGCCGTCGCAGGAGCCGGAGCGATTGGGGTCGCGCGCCTCGCTACAGCCCTCACCCGCAGGCACCGCCGCCGCCAGGCCCTCGCAGTCCCCGCCTCCGTGGATGATCCGACGCGCGGACGGCCGCGCCCCTGGATCATCATGAACCCCTCGAAGCACGAAGATCCCCAGGCCTTCAAGGACCTCATTAACCGCAAGGCCAAGGAACTGGGCATCGACCACGTACACTGGCGCGAGACCACGCGTGAGGACCCGGGCACCGGGCAGGCCGTGCGTGCCCTTGAGGAGGGAGCCTCCGTCGTCATCGCCGCGGGCGGAGACGGCACCGTCCGCGCCGTCGCAGCCGGCATGGCCGGCTCCGGCGTACGCATGGGCATCATCCCCGTGGGCACGGGCAACGTCCTGGCCGGCAACCTGTCCATCCCGGACGACCCCGGACAGGCCCTCGCCGTCGCACTCGACCGCAACCACCGCTCCGTCGACCTGGCGTGGGTACGCGTCGAAGACGTCACCCAGGAGTCCACTCAGCCGGCCGAAGGCGGACTGCGCCTCGCCGCACGCGCCGCCCTGCACCCCGAGGTCACTCTTCCGAACGAGGAGGCCCCGGCCTCGTCGATCGAGCCGCGCGCAGACGAGTACGCATGCCTCGTCATCGCAGGCATGGGCTACGACGGCGAGACGATGGCCGACACAGATCCCGAGCTGAAAAAGCGGATCGGGTGGATCGCCTACGTGTGGGCGGGCCTAGGCGCGATGGGCGTTCCGCGCATGAAGGCGCGCCTGACCCTGCGCTCCCCCTCCGCCCCCGCGCCTGACCCGCTCGGCGTCGGCGACCAGCTTGCCGGCACGACCCTCGACGAGGAGGACGCCGCGCCCGAACAATCCCCGCACTCACACGCGGACGAGATCACGCGCATCGAGGCACGCTCCGTCATGTTCGCCAACGCGGGCGAGCTCAAGATGCTGGTCCTCGCGCCAGACGCAGAGCTTTCCGACGGACTCATCGACGTCATCGCGGTCGACGCACACGCCGGCCTGCTCGGGTGGGCGGACGTGACCTGGAAGATGCTCGGCCAGCTCATCGGCCTGCGTCCCATCAACCTGCCCGTCTCGACCGGCAAGGTCGCGTTCCGCCAGGCGAAGGGAGCGTCCGTGACGGCCGAAGAGGCCCAGATGTGCCAGGTGGACGGCGACGCGATCGGCCTCGCCCACACCATGCACATTCGCATGCAGGCGGGCGCCCTCGACATCGCCGTACCCGCCGAGCGCACGTGGATGGAGCTGCTACCCGCCTGATACCGCGTCCTTACCCGACGCGCGCCGCGCACGAGCTTGCTGCCAAGCAGCAGTGCACTATTTACGCACCGTTGCACTACTTAGCGTGGCATTCCACTAGATAGGAAGCAGTGCAATGCCCTCACAACTAGTGCATCGCTGCTGTATCTAGTGCAGTGCTGGAGGATCTCGCCCATCGAACACTGGCAGGAGGCGCTGTCAGCGACAAATTCCACGACGACGCTTGTTACCGATGAGGTGTTACACCCGATCGGGAAGATTCAACCCCTTCTGATCGGGTGTAATGTTCCCGATCAGGTTGAATCTTCCCTAACGGGTTGAATCCCGACGATGGGACGCTAGATTTCTCGTTACGCCTCGACCAGGTATCTAGTGACGCCTCGATGCGGAGCCTCGCGGCTAAGGCTTGCATGTCTCCAACACCAACCCACTGCGCATCTCCACGGTCTGCCTTGTTACTAAGTGGTGTTACACCACTTAGCGGGGTATTACACCAGCTCAGAGGTGGTGTAATACCCCCTAACTGGTGTAATGCTCCCTAACTGGTGCAGACCTGCCCGATACAGCTCGGTTGACAGTTCGTTGGAGCGGCAGATGCCGTGACCCGGCATATCCATCAGCGCTGCAGACCTACCCGGGCGACGCCTATCGGATCAGCGCGGCAACCCGAGTGTCAGACCAGCGGCCAGGACGGCGCGTTGCCCGCAGCCTCGCCCGTGCCGTCCCCGCCGTGCAGCAGGTCCGCGACCCACGCGCGACCCGCGCGGAAGGCCTCGTCCGTCGTTCCCGGGGCGACCGACGCGCGCACCCCGTCGACGCGCGGATAGGACCCCATGAAGCGGACCTCCGGCGAGTAGCGGTGCAGGCCGACGAGGGCCGCCTGGACGCGCTCCTCGCGGATGTGGCCGACGATGTCAATGCTGAACGTGTAGTTGCCGAGGCCGTCGCCGCTCGGGCGCGACTCGATGCGCGACAGGTCGACGCCGCGCGCCGAGAACTGCTCGAGGAGGGTCAGCAGCGCGCCCGACTCGTTGACCGGCAGGGCCACCTGGATGGTCGTCTTATCCGCGCCGGTCGGCGGGGGGACGGCGCCGGGGCGGGCCACCAGAACGAAGCGCGTGATCGCACCCGGGTTATCCGCGACGTCGGTGAACAGAGCCTCCAGGCCGTAGGTGTTGACGGACACCGCGTTGCACAGGGCAGCATCGAAGGATGCGTCGCCGTCCGAGAGAAGCTCAGCGGCTGCGGCAGTCGACGTGGCGGGCACGTGGATCGCGCCGGGGAAGGTCTCCTCAACCCAGCCGCGGCACTGCGCCCACGCGTGCGGGTGCGTGCCGATGCGGCGAATATCCTCGGGGCGCGTGCCCGGCAGAACGGCCAGCTGGAAGACCACGTGCACGTGCATCTCGGCGACGATGACGAGGGGGTCGCCGTGCGAGAGGGAATCCAGCGTCGCGTTGACGCCGCCCTCGATGGAGTTTTCGATCGGGACGACGGCACGGTCGGCCTCGCCGCGGCGCACGGCCGCGAGCGCCTGAGGGGCGCTCGTCATGGGCATGAGGATCGCTCCGGCGGGCGCGACCTGGTGGACGGCCTGTTCGGTAAACGTGCCGAAGGGGCCGAGGAAGGCGATACGAAGCTTGTCACCGAGGGGCGCGGGGCCGGGAATGTTCGTCGTCATGGTGTCAAGGGTAACGAGAGGGGCAGGCACGACGCGGCCTCGTTTCAGCACACGGGGCGCATTGTGGCCAATCGCGCGGGATCTGGCGAGCGCGGGATCTGGCGAGCGCTGCCGGTTCCACGGGGGCGCGACCCCAGGTCGCAGCGTGCGTATCTCAGTCGCGGTTCGCGCTCACACCCGTCGCAAAAGCCTCGCGTCCTCCACCCGGGGTGACGTCGCCGCACGCGGTGATCTTCCACAGCTTCGCGGTGCCACCAGCGTCGACCAGCTCGAAGCCGACGGACGTGTCAACCCCGTAGAGGCCGGGGTTACGGGCAGAGCGCATGAAGTTGTAGTAGGCGCCGTCTTCCTCCTCGTAGAAGTGCGTAATGCCGAGACGTTGCACGACCTCGCACACCTCCGGGTCGGTCGCGATGTCGTGGAAGCGCTGGGTGAGGACCTTCTGCGAGGCGCCATCCGCGTTGACCGTGCTCAGCTGCGGGAACACGGCTTTGCGCCCGCCGAGCATCTCGGAGTATGCGGCGCCCGCGATCGGGTCGCCGAGGATGAGCGCGTCGGGCGCGGTCGTGTACTGCATGCGGCGCAGCATGGCCAACTCGCCGGTGGTGGCCATGCCGGGCTTGCCCAGGTGTGCGGGGTCGTACACGTAGGCGACCGCAGCATGACGGGCATCAATTGCCCCGAAGCTGGACAGGACGAGAATGAGGACGCCGACACCCGCCTGGATCGGCCAACGCGGCGCTTCGACCTCGTCGTCGACGCCACGTTCGGCGAGGATCCGCTGCAGGGACCTGGTCCAGGCGGCATGCAGGGCGTGGATGATCGCGGCGACACCGACCGCCATGAGGACCGCGAGCGCGATGTCTTCGACGCCCATGATGCGTCGGGCGTCCTTGTACCAGGGGGCCAGCAGGTACGTACGCAGCGCCGAGTCGGGCGAGTAGGCGAGGCCCGTCAGGCCCGCAAGGATCAGGTAGGAGATGAGCGGCCAGAACGGCAGGGGCAGCGCCTTATCCTCGTCGGACGAGGCCGCGTCTTCCTCGTTCGTATCCGTACCCTCGGTCAGTCCGGCCTGTTCGGCGGCACGTTCGAGGGGGTCGGGGCGGCTCAGGAGAGTGTGCAGGCGGGCAGTCGCGGCGACACCCGCGATGAGGAGGATCAGCTGGACGAGCGTCCACTGGGTGATGCCCGACGTGCTCGTGAAAGGCGGGTAGGGCAGGAAGGCGTGGGCGAAAGCCTCGCTCCAGCCGCTGCCATTGCGGGGGTACTTGCCCATGGCCTGGATCTTGGGGGAGGCCAGCGCGAGGAGGGGCAGGGCGACGACGGCGAGCGCGAGGCCACCCCACGCGAGGACGGCGAGCTGGCCTCGGCCCTCACGATCGAGGGCGCGGCGTGCAAAGGAGGCGATGGACGCCAGGAGCGGCGCGATCAGGAGGGCGAGCAGGGAGAAGGCGGCGCTCGGGTGCGCGCCGACGAGGCCGAGGGCGCCGATGATCAGGAAGATACCCTGAGGGATGCGTCGCACGAAGGCTCGCAGTCCGTCACCGGCTCGCAGATCGGCGGCGAGCCTACGGCCGACGACGACCGCTGCGGCGGCAAGCCCGGGAACCAGGGCGGTGCCGGTCGAATTGGGCCACTGGTTGTACATGGTCAGCGCATCGGCCGGCATGTTGAGCAGCATCCCGCCGATGATGGGCGCCGCCATGATGGCGCTGCGCGACGCCGTGAGGACAGAGACGAGAGCCGCCAGACCGATGACCCACACGGCCATGAGCGCCAGAGAAGACACGTTGGAGGCCTGAACGACGGAGTCGTAGCGCGCGAAGAGCGCGACAAAGGCGTGCCAGCCCGTGGGGTAGTAGACGCTCCTGCCACCGTAGAGCTCATGGAGGCCGCCGAAAGGGCTCGCATTCTTTCCGTACAGGATGGCGTGCACGCCGTTCTGGTGAAACGTCGGATCCCACTGCTGGACGGGGTTTGCAGGGTTCGCACCCGCGATGAGCGGCCAGACGGCCACGAGGAAGCCGAGGGCAATCGCCCCCCACGTGGTCGCGCGGATCGCCGCCTGCACGCCGCCAATCGGGACGCGCACGCCGATGGCCTCACGCAGGGGGACTCCCCGCAGCGAGAAACCGCTGTTCGTGCGATGGAAGAAGCTCAGGCTCCACGCGGCAGCTCCTCCGAGCGCGCTCAGGCCGAGGATCGGCAGGGCGGTGGAGGACTCCCACTCGATGTCGAGGAGCGGGTAGGCCACCGACATGATGGTGACGAGGCCGAACGTGAATGCAGGTGCGGCCGCAACAGCAACGAGCGACGAGCGCCCTCCGGCCCGCAGCCACATGAACCCCGGAAGAACCAGGGCGACCATCATGGCCAGCAGGGTCGGAACCAGCATCCACCAGGCCAGCACGGATTACTCCTTTTCGGAAGCGGCGCGGCGCTTGCCGACGATTTCGATGATGACGGGCAGGACCGACGCGAGGATGATCACGCCGAGGATGAGCGTCAGGTTGTCGTGCACGAAGGGGACGTTGCCCAGGAGCGCACCCACGAGGATGAAGCCCGCACCCCACACGATGGCACCCAGCGTGTTGAAAGCCAGGAACTTCGGGTAGGGGTAGCGTGCCATGCCCGCGGCGATCGGGATAAAGGTACGCACGAAGGGGATGAAACGGCCGATGACCAGCGAGCGGCCGCCGTAGTTCGTGAAGTAGTGCTCCGCCTTCTCCAGGTGCTCGGTCTTGAGGATGCGGGCGTCGGGCTTGAAGAAGCGGCGACCCCACTTGGCGCCCAGGAAGTATCCGATCTGCGCACCGATGAAGGCTGCAACGACGACGAGGAGGATGAGTGTCGGCAGGTGCAGGCCGAGGCGGTCGTGGAGCAGGCCAGCGGTAAACAGCAGGGACTCGCCCGGCAGCACGGGGAACAGGACACCCGACTCGATGAGGACGATAAGCATCGTTCCCCACAGCACCCACGGCCCCATGGCGACGAGCAGAGTCTCGGGATTTTTAAACCACTCGATAACGGTGTGCAGCACCGACGGATCCGATGCGGTCACGAGTGTCGACCAGGTCACGATAGGGCCCTTTTCTGCCGGGAATGTATCACCCTAACCCTACCTTTGTTGACCGCGAATATAGGATAGGCGGCATGAGGAAGCGCAAGGATTCACACGACGGCTCGCCGGTCGCTGACACAAACCTCCTCTTCGTTCCATCTTCATCTGACGATTCCTCGGAGAGCGGGGTCGACGCCCTGATGGGAATGATCGACGAGGCCGGGGCGCAGGTCGAGCCGCCGCCGCCCCCGGAGGCTCCCCTCCCGCCCGCTCCCCCGGCCGAATCCGACGACTCGGCCGATTCCGATGACGCGGCCGACGCAGTCGAGCCCGCCCTGGCCTCGTCCACGCACGAGGAAAACGATTCCGAACAGGCCATCGACGCTGAGGAGGCCACCTCCGACGCTTCGGCGGACGAGACCGACCAGACCGATCACAATGCCACGGGCGCGGACAGCGAATCCGTCGATTCCCTCACCTCGCCCCTGACCGGTGAAATCGCCGCGAACCTGCCCGTGCGCCGCATGCGCCTGCCCCGCCCCGTCTACATCGCGGACCGCATCACGAACGTGCGTCGCCGCCGCGAAGACCTTGTCGACGTCGTCCTCTCACTCATCGCGATCCTCATCATCTGGACGATCGGCACGGTGGCCAGTGCCACGACACACGGCGTCACCATGGACGTCCTACAATTCCAGCTCATCCGCAAGATCCTGATCCTGCCCGTCAGCCTGGTCGAGGGCCTCATCATCCTGATCACGCCGATCCTCGTGATCATCTCCCTTGCCTTGCGCAAGCGCCTCCAGGCGATCATTCAGGCCCTCGTCACCAGCGTCGTTGCGGCGATCGGCGGATGGATCATTGCCTTCTTGACCGGGCTACTGCCCGCTTACCTCACCGCACCACTGAGCGTGGACCGCGCGATAGCTACGCAGGGCTCGCAGACCGGCAGTGTGATCGCCATCAACCTGGTGATCGTCACCCTGTGCGCCCTGTTCACCTCCGCCGGCGAGGCCCAGTCGATGAAGGCCATCAAGTGGGGGTGGACGGGCCTGTGGATCATTCTCGTTCTGGGCGTTCTACGCTCATCGATGACCCTGCCCGTCGCCTTCATCTCCGTGTTCCTGGGTCGCGCATTCGGCTCCGGCTCGCGGTGGGTCATGGGCTACGACGACCAGAGGGCAAAGGGCACCAAGCTCGTTGAGGGCCTTCTCAGCATCGGCATCACGCCCTCACGGATCGTGCGCACCGACCTCGACACGACCAAGGAACCTCTGGCTACGTGGGTCATCACGGAGAACTCGCGCGGTCACCTCACGCAGATGCCCGCCGACCTGGGCGACATGGGCGTCACGGTCACGAAGCGCCCCAACCAGGACCACCACCGCCACTACCAGGCGTGGAGCGACACGGGCCTAGCCTACGAGATCATCGCCATGGACCCCGGCCAGGAACTGACCGGAACTCTCCTCGAGATGTGGAACAACCTGCGCCTGCGCGGCATCAGCCGATGGGTCTCCCCCTCGCTCAAGGCACAGGCGGAACGTTCCTCCTTCACGACGCTGCAGGCGTTGCGTGCGGGCGTGTTCACGCAGGAGCCGATCGGCATCGCCGCCTCTGCGGACTCGATCATCATGGTCATGTCGGCGCTGCCCCCGACAACGCCGCTGACGGAACTCGGTGAGGACGCAACGGACGAGGTCCTGGACCGCGCGTGGGAGCAGCTGCGATTCGCTCACTCACGTGGAATCTCTCACCGCGCTCTCACCCCCGAGGCGGTCGTCGTCGATGAGTCGTCGGACGTGTGGCTGCTCGATTGGGATTCCGGCGAGGTTGCGACCACCGAGCTGAATCAGTCGATCGACATCGCGCAGATGCTGGTCCTGACCGCCCTCGCGGTGGGGCCGGAGCGCGCGCTCGAGGCGGGCCGCCGCAACGTCGGCGAGGCGACGCTCGTCGCGTGCGCGCCCGTCATCCAGAAGCCCGTGCTTCCCGCACAGATCAATCAGCGCCTGCGCCGTTCCGACCTACTGGGCGACCTGCGCGCCGCCCTCGTGGGAGACTCCGAGGCCGAGACCGCACCCACCGCCGACCTGCAGCGATTCCGCCCGCGCACGATCCTCACGGTCGCGATCGCGTTCATCGCCGTCTTCATCGTCGTCGGCTCGCTCAACTTCAGCGACATCGTGACCACGGTCAAGAGCGCGAATCCATGGTGGATGCTTGCTTCCGCGGTGCTCGCCTGCCTCATCTGGGTCGGTTCCGCGGTCCCGCTTGTTGCCCTGTCGCCTGAGAAGCTGCCCTTCAAGGAGACGTTCATCGCCCAGGTCGCGGCCTCGATCATTACGATCGTGGCGCCCGCCGGCGTGGGACCCGCGGCCCTCAACCTGCGCTACCTGCGCAAGCGCCGCGTTCCCACCGCAATGGCGGTGACGACGGTGACGCTCATGCAGATCTCTCAGGCTCTCGTCACGATTGTCCTCCTGCTCCTCGTTATGGTCATTGCAGGATCGTCGCTGTCTGTGTCGGTCCCCTACGGCACGATCCTCGGTGTCGTCGCGCTCGTGATGGTCGCGGTCGGCGTCATCGTCGCGGTGCCAAAGGTGCGGCGCTGGATCTGGTCGAAGATTCAGCCGACCTGGCAGCAGGTCTACCCGCGCCTCCTGTGGATCATCGGTCAGCCCCGCCGCCTCGCTGCGGTCCTGGGCGGCAACCTGCTGATGAACATCGGCTACGTGGGCTCGTTCTGGACGGCGCTGCTCGCCATGGGTGGTTCGCTGAACTTCTCCACGGTGTCGCTCACCTACTTGACGGCGAATGCGGCCGGCTCGTTCATCCCCTCACCGGGTGGTATCGGTACCGTCGAAACGGCGCTGACCTCAGGCCTGACGGTCGCGGGCATCTCCTCGTCTGTCGCCATCGCGACGGCGCTGCTCTACCGTCTCGTCACCTTCTACGGCCGCATCCCGTTCGGCTGGCTGGCCATGAAGTACATGGAGAAGAAGGACCTGATCTAGGTTCCCTCTGAGCGCATCCGCATCCGCGCTCTCGCGTGACCGACAACAGCCGGTTCGTTTCTAGTTACTTCTAATTTTCATCAAATTAGAAGTAACTAGATGAATACTTGCTACCGACAGCAATTTCGCATGCAATTCCCCCACATGTCTTTTGATTTTTGAAATCAAATCGTTGAAATTCTGCGAATTTTGAGATGCACCAACGAACGGGCCCGGAGGAATTGCATGCGACTTTTACTGTGCCATTCGCTTACTGGAGGTTATTGTTGCCGTCCGGGTACGCCGCTTGGACGCCGCTCACCGAGCGAATCACGTCGATCGATCCAGCGGGCACGCGCAGCGCATAGCCGCGCAGGGCATTGCGATACTCCCGCTCCACGGAGACGGAGGCGCCCGGGAAGGACGCGGCCACGGCCTCGTTGATCGAGGCGAGGGTCGTCTCGCCGTCGGCGCTTTCCGCGAGCTGGACGATGACGACGACCGAGGTGTCTGCGTCCTGGCCGGACTGCGCGCTGGGGCCGCTCTGCCCGTTCTTGGACGTCAGTGCGGTGTCGGGGTCGATCGTCGGCGAGGCCGTGGCGCCCGGCGCGGACTGGGCCGAATCGCTGCCCGGGTTGGACTGCGGATCGGGCGTCGACGTGGAGGCGGGCGAGCAGCCCGCGACCGCGAGCGCGCACGTGCCCACCCCGGCCAGAAAAACGGCTGGCTTCTTCATGGACTGCACTCCCATACGTTCGACGCAGATACGAGGCGACATCGCGATGTGTCGCTGCTTCCAACATACCGCAGCGGCCGCCCAAAATGCGGCAATCGTGCAGGCATGAGAAGGGGCCCGGGAGCGCTCGCAGTGAGCGTTCCCGGGCCCCGGCCTCGTGAATGAGCGAATCAGTGATTCAGGTGCGATGCACGTCAGCGCACCCAGACCCCGTTCGCGTCGAACACGTAGGTGCGTCCGTTGATCACGTGCGTGCCGGTGAACATTGCTCCATCGGGTCCCAGGTAGTACCAGGCACCGTCGAGGTTCAGCCATCCGGTGTGCATCGCGCCCGAATCCTTCAGGTAGTACCAGGAGCCGCCATCGCGCACCCATCCGGTCGCCATCGCGCCGGATGCGGTGAGATAGTACCAGGAACCACCGTCGGCGACCCACCCGGTCTTCATGACCTTCGTGGCCGGATCCAGGTAGTACCAGTAAGCACCGTCGAAGCTCTCGTCGAACACCCAGCCGCCAACCAGGGCGCCCTCGGAATTTGCGTACACCCACGCACCGTCATCGCGCCGGAGCCAGCCGGTCATCATGTAGCCGTCGGAGCCGAACAGGTAGTCCTTGCCACCGATCGTGAACCAGCCGTTCTTGAGGTACTCCTTCCCGTTGGCGCACTGGTACCACCAGCCACGCAAGTCCTTCGCCCAGTGGCCGCCGTCAGCCGTGACGCACACGCCAGGGTTATCCGACGGCAGGTCAAGGGTCGCTGCCTTGGAGTGGTTCAGTCCGTAATCCCACGCGAGGACGTAGGGGTGGGCGATGACCTCGCCGGAGCCACCCTGATCGGCCCACCCCTGCGAGATGGCCGACATGGGAACCTCGACGTGGTACGTGTAGGTTCCGTCAGCCCCGACCGTTCCTTCGTTGTCCGCGAACACGTGGCGGTAGAACCACAGGCCGTCGGCCGGGTCATGCAGGTCGAACGCGGCCAGCGGGGACGCGTCGGTGACGTCAAAGGACACGACCGTGTCGGCACCCTCGCCCTTGTACTCCAGGTTGGAGACAACGGGCGCGGCCGTGTCGATGCGGAACTCGTAGGAGATCGACTGCTCGGCCTGCGAAGGGCCGTCGTTGTGCGCGGACAGCGTCAGCTTGTACACACCATCGGGCAGGTTCCTGTACTCGGCGTCGCGCAGATCCAGGACCAGCGGCTCACGTCCCCGCTCGACCCACGTCATCCTTCCGGACGAATCCAGCGCGGACTTCCAGTTCTGGTAGCGCGTGAAGGACGCGATCGTCTCTCCCGCAGCGTTCGTGTACGCGGCGTTGATCGTGTGCACGCTGCGCAGCGTGCCCGTGCGGGGTTCGAGAATCGTGGGAGCGCCCGAGGCAACCGAGCGAGAGAGGACGTTCTTGCTCGAGCTGGGCAGACCGATACGATCAGCATCCTTGACCAGGGGGTTGTATCCCAGCTGCTGGCGCGTGGATCCGTTGTAGACCCAGGAGGCGAGCGTGTGAGCCCCGTCCTCGGAGGCGAGGGCGTCGAAAATGGGGGCCTTGCCCCAGTCACCGTAGAAGCCCAAGTAGGGCACGGTCAGGTCGGGCTGGGACGCGGTCTTCGAGGCGAAACGCACGAATCCATCGAGGAAGGTGCCGTTGGGCGTGTTCTGCGCGACGGAGGAGTCGAAGTCGGAGCCAGGCTTGACATCCACGCCCACCGTGACCTCGCCGTTCGCGGGAACGGTAACGGTCGCGCCCTCACCGGTGCCACTCACGGCCGCGCCGGAGTAGGCGATGTCCACGCCCTTGCCTCGCCAATCGGCGGACTTGCCGGTGAAGAACCCACCCTCAACAATCTCGGAGAGGGCCTGCGAGCTCAGCGCGTAGGTGGCCTCCGCGCCGGACAGGTTGTGCAGCGTGACGTCGAAGTGCCAGCCCTTCGTACCATCCCCCAGGTCCGCCTTGGGCCGGGACTGCTCGGGGGCGCCGACCACGGTCGGATACACGGACGAGGTCGTGGCCGCCAGGACATTCGTCAGGCCCGATCCCTGCTTGCGCGGTGAGTACGGGGCGCCAGTGTCCTGGAGCGGGTCGACGACGGGGGTCGCCGTTCCCATGATGAGGTTCTGGACGACATCGATCTTCTGACGCGCGCTCATCGAAGCAAACAGCGGATCGTTCTCAACGCGCTGCAGGACGACGGCGCTCACGCCCGCCATCTGCGGGGTCGCCATCGAGGTGCCGGACATGAACTCGTAGGTGCCGCCGGGCACAGCCGAGTAGATGTTGCCTCCGGGGGCGCTGACCTCGGGCTTGAGGCGCAGGTCCGGGGTGACGCCCAACGAGGAGAAGCTCGACATGGAGTACTTCTTGCTCGGGGCCACGACCTTGCCGGGGGCGACGCTCAGGTGGTGGTCGGCGGCGGCCAGCATGGCCTCACCGTCAGCCTGCGAGATGAACGCGGCGGGCACGCCGTCCGTCGCCAGGCTCATGACCACGAGCGAGTCACCGGGCACGTTGTTGTAGACGATGAAGCCGGCGGGCTTGGAGCCGGCAATGTTGTTGAACTTGTCCTGGAAGGTGAGAGTACCGCGCTTGACCAGCACGATCTTGCCCGCGAGGCCCTCGGGGTACTTGGCCTTGAGCGCGGCGCCATCCTCGGGCGAACCGATGCCGCCGTCGACGTACTCGAAGGGACCGCCGGTCAGGTCGGACAGGTCGGGCATCTTCTGGCCGTCGGCGCCGCCGGCGCGCTGGTAGGCGATGTCGCGGTCGCCGACGGTGAAGGCGCTGTGCGACAGCGAGTTGTCGACCGAGGCCACGGACACGACGGAGGAGTAGGACGCCGGTTCGCCCAGGACGGAGGAGTCGGGGTCGGAGGCGAAGGGCAGGTTCTTGCCGGAGAGGTTGCCGTATCCGGCCGTGTACTCGTTGCCGGCGGCCGCGTTCACGGTGACGCCAGCGTCCTGGAGGCTCTTGAACACGGTCGCGTACATGGAGTCGGCCTCGTTATCCATGCCGCCGGTCTGTCCGAGGGACAGGTTCACGACGTCGGGGCGCAGGACGACCATGTCGTCGAGGGCGGCGAGCAGCGCCGAGTCCGGGATGCCGCCGCTGATACTGCTGGCGACCTTGGCGACGATGATCTGCGCGTCCGGGGCGATGCCCACGATTTCACCCGCGTTGCCCGCGGTGATGCCGGCGACGTGCGTGCCGTGCGATCCGGCTTTGCCGGTCGGCGAGGCATCCGGGTCGTTATCCGCGTAGTCGTAGGCGAAGGGGAACTTTTCCGACACGTAGCTGCCGGTCTTGCCGTCGCCAAGATGTGGGGTCAGGCCCTCCACCTTGTCCTCGGAAAGCCCGGGGGTCCCGTGCAGGGCACCCGCGAACGCTGGGTGGGTCATGTCCACGCCCGTGTCGATGATGGCGACGACCTTGCCATTACCCTTTTGGGTGATCTGGTCGGCGTGCATCATCAGCTGGGCGCTGAGGTTGTCGGGGTTCTGGGTGGAGATGCGCGAGGAGTTCGTCGCGCCCTCTCCGGCGACCTGGTCATCGACACCATCGACATGGGTCTCGCGATCGAGGAAGGCGGCGTTGACGCCGCTCACCGCGCGGATCGCGTCGAGGGATCCGGCGGGGGCGCTCAGCGCGAAGCCCTGCAGGGCCTTGTCGTACTGGCGCTCCACCTGGGCGGAAGAGCCGGGGAACGCACCGGCCACGGCCTCGTTGATCGAGGCGAGGGAGGCCGCGCGGTCTGCACCCTCGTCGAGCTGGACGACGATAGTGACGACCGCGGCGGGGTCGACCTCGTCGGTCGTCGGCGGCTGAGCGTCCTGCGTGGTCTGTCCGCTCTTCGAGGTGAGCGCGGTATCGACGTCGCCGACGGGCAGGGACGAGGCCGTGGCGCCTGCGTCGGGTCGGGTGTCTGCCGGGGTTGGCGGGGATGCGAGGGTCGCGGGGCCGGCAACCACCAGAGCGGCGGTGCCAGCCAGCGCGAGGAACGCCGCTGGTTTCTTCGTTGTCATGTGCGTAACTCCAAAATGTGAATGGGGACCTCGAGAGGCACGAAGCGAACGCGTACCTATTGGTCGTTATGTGAGGACAGCGCTGCGACGCATCATTGCGCAGCACGTCGGACAGCAGGGCAGTGCGACGACGAACAAGGCCCGGGCCGGGTGAGACGCCCTCCCCGGGCCTCGTCGTCGCTGGGCAAGCACTCAGGTCAACCGACCCACGCGCCGCTCCCGTCAAAGACGTAGGTACGCCCGTTAATCACGTGCGTGCCCGTGAACATCGCACCATCGGGGCCCAGGTAGTACCAGGTGCCACCGACCTTGACCCAGCCTGTCGCCATCTTGCCCGAGTCGGACAGGTAGTACCAGGAGCCGCCATCGTGCACCCAGCCGATGGCCATCGCGCCGGAACCTGTGAGGTAGTACCACGAGCCGCCGTCGGCGAGCCACCCGGTCTTCATGATCTTGGTGGCCGGATCCAGGTAGTACCAGTAGGGGCCACCGTACACGCCGTCGAGGACCCACCCGCCGACGGGAACGCCATCGGAATCCACGTACATCCAGTCACCGCTGGGGTGCTTGACGAAGCCGGTCATCATGTAACCGGAGGGGCTGAACTGGTAGTCCCTGCCACCGATCGTGAACCAGCCTCCTCCCAGGTACGCCCTCTCGTTAGCGCACTGGTACCGCCAGTACCGCACTTCCTTGATCCAGTGACCGCCCGTCGGATCCTTGCACGAGGCCGTCTCGTTGTCGTCGGAGATGGGCAGGTCGAGGCTC
Source organism: Schaalia odontolytica (assembly GCF_002847525.1). Lineage (GTDB taxonomy): Bacteria > Actinomycetota > Actinomycetes > Actinomycetales > Actinomycetaceae > Pauljensenia > Pauljensenia odontolytica_B. Next base: position 143,432 of record NZ_PKKM01000007.1, read on the forward strand.
ACCGGCTCGGAGGGGTTGAGCCCGTAGTCCCACGCGAGCAGGTAGGGATTGTCGATGACTCCGCCGACGCCACCCTGGTCACTCCACGCCCCAGAGATCTCCATCAATGGGATCTCAACGTGGTACATGTACCGACCGTCGGGGCCAACGCTACCCTCGCTCTCGGTGAAGACGTGGCGGTAGAACCACAGGCCGTCAGCCGGGTCGTGCAAGTCGATCGCCGCCAGGGGCGAGTCATCGGCGACATTGAAGGACACGGCCATGTCGGGCCCGTCTCCGCCGTACGTCACTCCTGAGATGACCGGTGCCGTCGTGTCGAGGCGGAACTTGTAGGAGATCGACTGCTCGGCGCGCGACGGGCCGTCGTTGGACGCGGCGATCCGCAGCGTGTACGTGCCGTCGGGCATGTGCGAGAACTTCTCCGCGTTCGCGTCGAAGACCGTGGACTCGTGGTAGGCCTCGACCCAGGTGTTCTCCTCGGTGCTCGTCTGGTAGAGGGACTTCCAGTTCCGATGGTTGGTCACCGAGAAGACCGTCTCCCCGGCCTCGTTCGTGTAGGTGCTGGTCAGCGAGTGGACGCTGCGCAGCGTGCCCGTGCGGGGTTCGAGGATCGTCGGGGCGCCCGAGGCCGTGGACCTGGAGATCACGTAGCGCTGCGGGTTGGGCTTGCCGGTGCGCTCGGCCGCCTTAACGAGGGGGTTGTAGCCGAGGGAGTCGCCGGTCTTGCCGTTGACGATGGCCGAGGCCCGGGTGTGTGCGCCGCCGTCCGAGGCGAGGGCGTCGAAGATGGGGACCTTGCCCCAGTCGCCGTAGAAGCCCAGGTAGGGCACGGCGAGGTCGGGCTGCCCCTCGGTCTTCGACGCGAAGCGCACGAAACCATCGAGGAACGTGCCATTCGGCGCATTGTCCGCAACATAGGACGCGAACTCGCTGCCAGGCGTGACGTCGATGCCGACGGTGGCCTCACCACTCGCGGGGACCGTCACCGTCGCACCCTCAGCGGACGCGGACGCGGCGCCCGAGTACGTGATCTCCACGCCACGGCCTCGCCAATCGGAGGAGTGCTGCGTGAAGAATCCGCCGTCGACGATCTCGGAGAGGGCCTGCGAGCTCAGCTCGTAGGTGGCGGGAACACCCGAGAGGTTATGCAGCGTGACGTCGAAGTGCCACCCCTTCGTGCCGTCCCCCAGGTCCGCCTTGGGCCGGGACTGCTCGGGCGCGCCGACCACGGTGGGATACACGGACGAGGTCGTGGCAGCCAGGGCGTCGACGAGGCCCGCGCCCTGCTTGCGGGGCGAGTACAGCGCGCCCGTCGTCTGGGCTGCGTCGGTGAGCGGGCGAGCCGTGCCCATGATGAGGTTCTGCACCACATCAGCCTTCTGACGCGCACTCATCGAGGCGAAGAGCGGGTCAGACTGGACACGCTGCAAAACGATCGTGCTGACACCCGCCATCTGCGGAGTGGCCATCGACGTGCCGGAGGACTGCTCGTACGCTCCGTCCGGTATCGACGAGAAAACCTCGCCACCGGGCGCCGCGATCTCGGGCTTGAGGCGCAGGTCCGGGGACACGCCCCACGCGGAGAATTCCGACGCCTCGTACACGGTGGACTGCGGCAGAACCTGGCCCTCGGCGATCGAGAGCTTGTGCTCGGGGGCGTCCAGCATGGCCTGGCCGTCGGCCTGAGAGATGAACGCGGCGGGCATGTCCTGCGTCGTCAGATTCATGGCGATGAGGGATCCGACCGACACGTTGTTGTAGACGACGATTCCGGCGGGCTTGAGGTCGTAGAGGTTCTCGACCTTCTTCTGGTAGGTCATCTTGCCGCGGGAGACGAGCGCGATCTTGCCGGCGAGGCCGTCCGGGTACTTCGCCTTGAGGGCGGCGGCGTCCTCCTCGGAGGCGAACCCGGCGTCGACGTACTCGTAGGTGCCGGCGGGCAGGTCGGAGAAGAAGGCGACCTTCTCACCGTTGAGGCCGCGAGCGCGCTGATATCCGATGTCTTTCCCATTGACGGTGAAGGCGTTGCGAAGCAGGGCGTTTTCGACCGAGGCGACGGCAACAACCGAGGAATACGTAGCCGGCTCGTCCATGACCGAGGAGTCGGGGTCCGAGGCGTAGGGCAGGCCCTTGCCGGAGTTGTTGCCGTACCCGGTGGAGAAGGCGTTGCCCGAGGCCGCGTTGACGGTGATGCCCGCTTCCTGCAGCTTCTTGTACACGGTCGCGTACACCGAGTCGGCCTCGTTATCCATGCCGGCCGTCCAGCCGAGCGACAGGTTGATGACGTCGGGATGCAGGACGAGCATGTCGTCGAGGGAGGCGAGCAGCGCCGAGTCCAGCAGCGCGTCATCCTCGCTGCGCGTCACCTTCGCGACGATCACCTGAGTGTTCGGAGCGGTGCCGACGATCTTGTCGGCGTTACCGGAGGCGATGCCGGCGACGTGCGTCCCGTGGGAAGCGTACGGGGTCTTCGCCGGCGACGCGTCGTTGTCGCCGTCCGCGTAGTCGTAGGCGAAGGGGAACTTCTGCGAGACGTAGACGCCGGTCTTTCCTTCACCCAGTTGCGAGGTCATCGCGGCGACCTTCTGTGGGGTGAGCGGGGGCGTTCCCGCGAGTTCGCCAGTAAAAGCCGGATGCGCCATGTCGACGCCCGTGTCGATGACGGCGATGACCTTTCCTTCGCCCTTCTGGGCGACCTGGTCGATATGCATCATGAGATGGGCGCTCAGGTTAGCGGGGTCCTGCCCGCCGGTCTGCGAGGACTCGATGCCGCCCTCGGCATCGGGCGTGGCCACATCACTGACGCGCCCCTCGCGCTCGAGGAACGCGGCGCGTACGCCCGGGGCACGGCGGATTGCATCGAGCGCACCGATGGGTACCTTGAGGGCGAAGCCCGACATGACGTTGCCGTACTCGTGCTCCACCTGGGCCGAGGCGCCGGGAAAGAGGGAGGCCACGGCCTCGTTGATCTCACTGATCGCACCCTCGCGGGACGCGCCATCCTCGAGCTGGACGATGACGCCGACGACGCGCGCCGGGTCCGCCTCTGTACCGGTCGAGGAGGGCACAGACTGCCCGCTCTTCGAGGTCAGCGCCGTGTCGATGTCGCCCACGGGCAGGGCCGCTGCGCCATCACTGACGGCGGACGGGCCCGGGGGCAGGGGCGAGGCCAGGGTGGCCGGCCCGGTGACCGCGAGCGCGCACGCGCCGACAAAAGCGAGGAGGGCAGCCGGTTTCTTCGTTGACATAAGCCTTCTCCGATATGTTGGGGGACGGAGTGCCAGTGGCACCCGGTACGTCGGTGTACCAGCCGTCTCCTTACAACATACCTCACGTGACCCCCGTGACAATCACGGTATTGCTTACTGATATGTGAAGAGGAGCTGAAGTGTCTAACACGACCGGGCCCGGGAGCGCGTTGCTGCGCTCCCGGACCCGGAGTATTGCCTGGCGGTAGGCGGATATCAGATCACGGCATCCACATACCCGAGGCGTCGAAGTTGTACATACGACCGTTGATCATCTGCGTGCCGGTCACCATTGCTCCCGAGGGAGACAGGTAGTACCAGGCGCCACCCAGGTTGAGCCAGCCGGTGGCCATCGCGCCAGAGCCATGCAGGTAGTACCAGACACCGTCGACCATGACCCAGCCGGTACGCATGGCACCGTCCGAGCCGAGGTAGTACCAGGAGCCACCGATCATCTGCCAGCCGGTTGCCATCGCGCCCGAGCCGTGCAGGTAGTACCACGTGCCACCCAGGTTGATCCAGCCGGTGGCCATCGCACCGGAACCGTGCAGGTAGTACCAGGTGCCGTCGACCATGACCCAGCCGGTACGCATCAGGCCGTTGTCGCCCAGGTAGTACCAGGTGCCGCGGACCATCTGCCAGCCGGTGAGCTGAGCGCCAGAGGCGTCGTGGTAGTACCAGGCGCCGCCGTCCATGACCCAGCCGGTGCGCATGTAGCCACGTCCATCGAAGCGGTAGGTGTGTCCGTCGATCATCATGGAGGTGTTCGTCGGGTAGCTGCCATCAGCGTTGCGGTACCACCAGCCGACCGAGTCCATCACCCAGGCGCCCATCGGGGCGGGCGCAGGCTGCGGATCGGGGGCAGGCTGCGGATCGGGGGCAGGCTGCGGGTTGGGAGCGGGCTGCGGGTCCGGCGCAGGCTGCGGATCAGGCGCAGGCTGCGGATCGGGGGCAGGCTGCGGGTCCGGCGCAGGCTGCGGGTCCGGCGCAGGCTGCGGATCAGGCGCGGGCTGGGGGTCAGGAGCAGGCTGCGGATCGGGAGCAGGCTGCGGATCGGGAGCAGGCTGCGGATCGGGTGCAGGCTGCGGATCGACCCACGGGGCGGGTGCCTTCGCGTCCTGCTTCACGGACTTCACAACGGCGATCGTCGTCGCCGTTGCGGAGGTCCCATCGGGCAGGGTGGCGGTCAGGTTGACCTGATCCCAATCAACAACGTTGCTACCGGTGATCGTCGCGCTCTTGCCATCCTCGGCCACCTTCAGGATGACCGCGCCACCGTACTCCAGGCTCCAGGACAGGGTGGCATCCTTGAACTTCTTGGGAAGCAACGGCTTGAGGGTAACAGTCTCACCCTCCTCCATGTCCACGCGGAGGTGATTGAGCGCAATCTCGTCCTTGTCCAGCTCGCTGACGCAGACCTGGACGCTGGCCATCACCGGGTCGAAGACCATCGGATCCATGTAGTCGGCGACAGCCCTAACATCCGAGCAGCCTTCCTTCTGGGCAGTCACGAGGCCCGACTTCTCATCGACGTTGAGGACGTCAATGTCGTCGCCGGACCAATTGACCTTCGTCATGTTGGCATTCTCCGGCATGTGCGTGACACCAATGTTGGTCTGCTGGCCAACGTATAGATCGAGTTTTCCTGACTCGATACCGAAGTCGAGGGAAGTCATCGCCACCGGCTCGATGGCGACGTCGGCACGCTTGGACGGCATGCCGTCACTGCCCCACGCGACGAGCTTGACCGTCGCGGGGAGCGCCTCGGTGTGGCCGGCCTTGGCCCAGGCGGCCTGGATATCGGAGAACGTGATGGTGAACGTGTAGTGGTGAATACCGTCAGCCGTGACATTGCCGGGGAAGTCGACGACGCGGCGATAGAAGATCGCGTCGGACGCCGGATCGCGCAGGTCGATGCTGGACAGGCCGGGATTGTCGACGACGGAGAAGGTGACCTGACCACCAATACCTTCACTGGTGGTGGCGAGGTCGGAGATCACCGGACCATCCGCGTCGGGCGCGGGGGTTGCTGCCAGGGCGGGAGCGCCGAAGGCGACGCCGGACGCTGCCATTGCGCCGGTCGCCAGGGCTGCTATCCACACCCTGTGAAATGTGTATGACATGCTCACTCCAATGTTGATTCAGGCGAGCTATACCGCACGGTTAGGTTATGTGCTCGCAATTCGCACAATACTGCGCAACCAGATACCTAGCAATGCATTACTCACTTACCATCACATAGATACAAGAGTATTTGAGGGAAAACAAGGCGTCCTGAGAGTTCTTTTTCTTGAGATTTACACGCGGACCCTGACCACTGCACATATGTTCCGCGACAAAAGTACAGATGCTCACTGAGAACACTCTTAAAAGACCGAACTTTCAGACGATATAGAATTCATTCGACCCGGTAACTACCGTAGCGAACTAGCACAAACAGCTACATAACAGGCCCGTGACCTTGACACACATGTCACGGAACGCCCCAGGCGCCCTACTGGCGGTCCGACAGCTCCAGGTTCGCACGCACAACAATGCCGATGCGCTCGACCATGTCATCGTCCACCCACGCCCCATCCAGGCCGGCCAGGCGCGGGTGAGTGGGCTCCTCGTCGAAGAGCAGATCAAAACCGAGGATCGCCCGCCACAGGGGAATCAGCTCTTCGTTGTAGGTGTGGCCATGTCCGCCGGGGGCGGTGCCCGCGACGGGCAGGTCCGCGAGCACCTGAATAAAGGTCACGAAGCGCGTGAACTCGACGAAGCGGGACACGTCGCGCCCGGCGCGCTCACGCAGCCAGTCCGGCTGGGTCCACAGGAGCTTGCGGTTCCACCACACGACCGGGTCCGAAGGGTGCTGAGCGTAGACGAGGCGCGGGAATCCCCACGGCCCTAGCTCGCGCCCGTAGAGGTCAGTGCGCAGGTCGGAGGGTTCGTTGACGAAGCGCACGCGCCGCCCGTTGTAGACGACGGGCGCCACCTCGGGGCTACCCTTGTGGCGCGCAGCCGTGAGCTCGGCGTGCATCGGCGTGAAGGCGGGGGTGCCCACCCACAGGGCGCCATCCACCTGGGAGAGCGCCTCCTCGACCGAGGAGAAGACAGACTGCGAGGCGAAGGCTCCCAAGGACTCGCCGCAGACGAAGAGCGCGGGTCGGTCGGCCTCGTCCATCGTGTCGAGCTCAGCGCGCACGGCGCGGAACAGCGCGGCCGACGCCTCCTGCGCGGGCTCGAGACCGGTCAGCCAGTTGAGTGCCGAGGGCACGTAGGAGTATTGGAGCGAGGCGGTCGCGCAGTTGCCGTGCGTCAGGAACTCGAGGGGCTGGACCTGCCACTCATCGACCCAGCCGGAGCCGGTCGACGCCGCGATAAGGATGACAGCGCGATCAAAGGCACCCGTGCGGCGCAGCTCGGCGACCACCGTCGCCGCTGCCTGCTCGATACCCGCCCCACCCGTGGGCATGCCGGAGTAGACGCGGATGGGTTCCATGGCCTCGCCGCCGCAGACCTGCGCGATGTCGAGGCGCGAGGGGCCGCGGCCGAGGAAGACTCGCCCCTGACCGCCGACGGATTCCCAGGTGACGGGCGAGGCCGGGGACGCGGAACGCTCAGGGACGAACGGCTTGTAGATGCCGCGCGCGGTGCGCATGTTCATCTGCTCGGCGTGGTGGCGGAAGAAGCCGATCCCACCGCGAAGGATCACGTTGGAGGTCAGGAAGAAGACGAGCACAACCAGGATCGCGACGCCCACGAGGATGGCCGCGGGGCGCGGCATGTAGCCACCGAGGGCCGCAATGAGCATGCGCCCCAATCGATTCAGAGCGCCCACAATCGCGATGAGACACCAGGCGATCACAACGGTTCCGGCGGTTCCCAGGAGATACTCGCCGAAGGTTTCGCCCGGCATGTTGACAAGCCTGGCGGCGACGCGGGCACGCCGGTAGGACTGGATGACCGCGTAGAGCCACCAGATCGCAAAGAGGGCGGCGATGCAGACGCGGAAGCCGATCTCGACGGGCTCGGAGGCCCGGATCGTCAGGCCCGTCATGCGGATGACGCGAGCCCCCACGTTCTGGACGATGACACCGCCGACGTACCCGCAGGAGACGAGGACACCCGAGGCGACCGCGTGCCACGCCCAGGAGCGCGCCATCAGCGACGGCGCCACGCTCACCGCATACATGGCGAGCGCCGCGATCACTCCCAGAAACGACACACCCATGGCCACCATTGTGCCAGGCACAGCCTGCCCGTTCAGGAGAGGAACGAGGCCCGGACCGCCAGGCGCATGAGACCGACGCTCGCTGTCGCCCCGCTCACGCCCCAGCGCGAAACGACAACCGCACCTGCAACACATACACCCGACTATCGACGAACAAACAACACTCTCTATCCGCGATACATTGGTTTGCTTGACAGGCGGTCAGTGGATTTGTAGGTTGATAGCATGAGCGCAGATGTGGGTTTTACTCCTGGGAAGCTGGTTGAGGCTGCCCAGGGTATCGAAGATAACGCTGAGCCTTTTGCTCAGGCGGTG
>NZ_PKKM01000008.1:0-21393 GCF_002847525.1 Schaalia odontolytica
CCCGGCAGAATACCGGGATCAGGCCCTACAGGAAGCCGCATAACGGCTACCATTAAACGCGTCCAAGTTTCGGGGCGCAGTTCAAAACGAGGCCGGGGCAAACGCGATCGTTGAGCGCTTACTCGAGCTCGAAGGCGCCCGTGTAGAGCTGGTAGTACACGCCCTTCTGGGCAATCAGGTCGTCGTGACTACCTCGCTCGATGATACGGCCGTGGTCCAGGACCATAATCGCGTCCGAGTTGCGCACCGTCGAGAGGCGGTGGGCGATCACGAAGACCGTGCGCCCCTCCATGAGGTTGTCCATGCCCTGCTGCACGAGGGCCTCGGTACGCGTGTCAATCGAGGAGGTGGCCTCGTCGAGGATCATCGCCGGTGGGTCGGCCACGGCGGCGCGCGCAATCGACAGGAGCTGAGCCTGGCCCTGCGAAAGGTTCGAGCCGTTGCCGGTCAGCATCGTGTCGTAGCCTTCGGGCAGGCGCCGGATGAAGGAGTCCGCGTTGGCCAGCTTCGCAGCGGCAATGCACTCCTCGTCCGTGGCGTCCAGACGGCCGTAGCGGATGTTCTCCATGACCGTGCCCGTGAAGAGCTTGACGTCCTGCAGGACGACGCCGAGGGAGCGACGCAGATCCGGCTTGTGGATCTTGTTGATGTTGATGCCGTCGTAGCGGATCTTGCCGTCGGCGATGTCGTAGAAGCGGTTGATCAGGTTCGTGATCGTCGTCTTGCCGGCGCCCGTGGCACCCACGAAGGCGATCTTCTGTCCGGGCTTCGCCCACAGGGAGATGTCGTGCAGGATCTGCTTCTCGCCGTCGTAGGAGAAGTCCACGTCCTCCATGACCAGCTCGCCACGTAGGCGCGTGTAGGTGACGGTGCCGTCGGCCTTGTGGGGGTGGCGCCACGCCCAGATTCCCATGCGTTCCTCGGTCGGCTCGAGAGTGCCGTCGGGCAGTTCGCGCGCACGCACGAGGGTCACGTAGCCCTCGTCCTCCTCGGGCTCCTGGTCGATGAGAGCGAACACGCGACCCGCGCCCGCCATACCCAAGGCGATCATCGGGACCTGCATGGACATCTGGCCGATCGTCTGTGAGAAGTTACGGACCATGCCCAAGAAGGACACGACCACGCCAACCGTGACGACATCGACGCCAAAGAGGTGAATGTTCGGAGTCTGCTCCAGGATCATGACGCCGCCGACGATAGCGATGACCACGTACATGATGTTGCCGATGTTGCCCAGGGCAGGCATCAGCACATTGCCGTAGATGTTCGCCTTCTCCGAGGAGTCGAAGAGCTTCTGGTTGTACTCGACGAACTCGTCCTTGGCGTCCTGCTCGTGGTTGAAGACCTGGATGACCTTCTGGCCATCCATCATCTCTTCGATGAAGCCTTCTTCGTCGGCGAGAGCAGCCTGCTGAGCCTTCATGAAGCGGCCCGACAGCCCGCCGAGCTTCCCGGTCAGGAAGGCCATGAGAGCGCCCACGATGAGGACAACGAGGAAGAGCCACACGGAGTAGTAGAGCATCGTGCCGATCAGGACGATGATCGTCAGGCCCGACTGGATGAGCGTCGGGATGGACTGGCCGATCAGCTGACGGATCGCGTCCGTGTCGTTGGTGAAGGTCGACATGATCGCGCCGTGCGGGTGCGTATCGAAGAATCGCAGGGGCAGGCGCTCCATGGAGTCGAACATGTCGTCGCGCATGTGCTTGAGCGTCCCCTGCGTCACGATCGCCATGGCGCGGGTGTAGATGAAGCTACCGATAACGCCGGCACTGAAGATGACGCCCATCGTGACGACGAGGCGCACCAGGGTGGCGCGCACCGCGTCGAAGCCGCTCTCCAGGCCCGGGGTCACGACGTTGTCGACGATCTGCTGCATGAAGATCGAGCCGACGGCCGAGGCCACGGCGGACGTAATGATGCACACGACGGTCAGGCTGATGCGCACCGGGTAGTGGCGGAACACGTAGGCCATGAGGCGGCCGAAGGGACGCTCGATACCCTCGAGCTTCTCCGACTCCTCCACGCGGGACTTATCCGCACGTGCCATGTCAAGCCACCTCGCTTTCGCTCGCGGCGTTCTGGGAATCGTAGATCTCTCTGTACTCCCCGCCCGCTGCCATCAGCTCCTCGTGGGTGCCCCGTTCCTTGATACGACCGTCGTCCAAGACGATGATCTGGTCGGCGTGGCTCACCGAGGAGAGGCGCTGGGCGATGATGATCGTCGTCGTGCCCGGGATTTCGCTCTCGAAGGCATGACGAATGAGCGAATCGGTCTTCGTGTCCACGGCGGAGGTGGAGTCGTCGAGGATGAGGATCTTCGGGTTCTTCAGCAGGGCGCGGGCGATGCACAGGCGCTGCTTCTGGCCGCCCGACACGTTGGTGCCGCCGCGGGAGATGACGTAGTCGTAGCCGCCGGGCAGCTGCTGGATGAACTCGTCGGCCTGCGCGAGCTTGCACGCATGCTCGATCTGTTCGTCGGTGGCGTCCGGGTTGCCCCAGCGCATGTTGTCTTTGATCGTGCCGGAGAACAGAACGTTCTTCTGCAGGACGACGGAGACCGCGTCGCGCAGCGCGCTCAGGTCGTAGTCGCGCACGTCGCGTCCGCCGACCTTCACGGATCCCTCAGAAACGTCGTAGATGCGGCAGATCAGCTGAATGAGTGAGGTCTTGGACGAACCGGTGCCGCCCACGATGCCGAGCGTCGAGCCCGACTCGATGCGCAGGTCGATGTCGGACAGTGCGTTCTCTTCGGCGCTCGCCGAATACTTGAAGGACACACCTTCGAAGACCACGGAGCCGTCCGGGACCTCGGTGGCGCCGTTGGCCGGGGAGGTGAGCGACGGTTCGTGGTTGAGGACCTCGGCGATACGGTGCGCGGACTCTGCGGCCATCGTCGTCATGACGAAGATGAAGGCGAGCATCAGCATGTGTGTCAGAATCTGGATGCCGTAGGTGATGAGGGCGGTCAGTCCGCCCTTCGTCAGCTCGGTCGCTCCCGAGTTGATGATGATCGAAGCGCCAACATAGTCGACGGCGACGATCGCGGCGAAGATGAAGAACATCATGACGGGGCTGTTGAGCGCAATGAGTTTCTCGGCGTTCGTGAAGTCTTTGCGTACGTCCTGCGAGGCGGCGCGGAACTTTGTGGTCTCGTGCTCCTCGGTGACGAAAGACTTGACCACGCGGATCGCTGCGACATTCTCCTGCACGGAGTTGTTCAGGGCGTCGTACTTCTTGAAGATGCGGCGGAAAATCGGGAAGGCGATGAGCACGATGGCTGCCAGGATGATGGCGAGAACCGGCACCATCCCGAGGAAGATGAGGGCCATCTGGACGTTGATGCGCCATGCCATCACGATGGAGAAGACGATCATGAGGGGCACGCGCACCGCGATACGAATGAGCATGCCGAAGGCGTTCTGAACGTTCGTGACGTCCGTCGTCATGCGCGTGACCAGCGAGGACGTGGAGAAGCGATCGATGTCCGCGAACGAGAAGTCCTGCACCTTGAAGAAGAGGTCCTGACGCAGGTTCTTCGCCAGGCCGACCGACGCGGTCGCCGCAAAACGCGCGGAGAGAATACCGCAGGCGAGCGACGCGAAGGCCAGTCCCGTGAGGATGAGGCCCAGGCGCATGACGGGACTCAGGGAGACCCCGTCGAGCGCGTCCACCAGCGTGACCATTGTCAGCGGGATCAGGCACTCGAGGATCACCTCCCCGATGATGAACAGCGGGGTCAGGATCGCGGGTTTCTTGAACTCGCGCAGACTCCCCACCAACGTTCGAATCGTCTTCATGTATCTCCTCTTCGTTCCCTACGGCATCTCATAGACGAGGCCGGGGCGCGCATTCAGCACCCGTGCAGCCTGCAGATGGTGATAAGTGCTTTTTCGATGGCGCGTTGCGGGTCTCGCGACGCGCCCTTTGTTTCGGCGTCCGCCGTGGCGATAGCAGCGAAGGCTCCTGCCAGTGAGGCGTCGGACCAGCCGCGCAGTTCCCGCCGGGCGCGGTCCACCTGCCAGGGGGCCATTTTGAGAGCGGATGCGGATCCGCCGATCGAGACCTTCGCCATGGCGCGGAACTTCATGGCCAAGGCGGTGACGAGCAGCTGGGGCGCGATACCGGTTGCGAAGGCGTGGCGTGCGAGCGTCAGGGCCTTCGCGGAATTGCCCGCGACGGCCGCGTCCGCGACGTCGTAGCCCGTGGCCTCGACGCGGCCAGCCTGGTAGCGTCGCACGTCCTCCAGGGTGATGCGCCCACTGACGTCGGAGAGCAGCTGGGCCAGGGCACCGGCCATCGAACGCGGGTCGTTACCCAGCGCATCGACGAGGGCCTGCTGGGCCTCGGTGTCCATCTGGCGGCGTGCGGTGCGCACGTCGGAGGCGATGAGTGCCAGCTTGTCGCGGTCGTTCTTAAGCGGTTCGGCGGGGATGACGGGCCATTTGGCTTTGGTGATCGTGTCGATGACCTTCTTGCCGCGGGCGTTACCCCCGGGGTGTGCCAGGAACATCCACACGTCGGGGGCAGGCGAAGCCGAGTATGCGATGAGGTCGTTCGCGAGGGCGTCGCTCATCGTTTCCAGGTCCCGGATGATGACCATGCGGGATTCACCGAAGAGCGAGGGCGAGGCGATGACGTCGAGCTGCCCGGCCTGGTAGGTGGCCGCGTTGATGTCGGTGCGCTCGAGGTTGGGGTCGGCCTCGTGGGCGAGGGCGCGCAGCTGGTCGAGGGCACGGTCGACGAGAAGGCCCTCGGGGCCTTTGATCAACACGATGGGTGCCAGCGTGATCTGGGCTGGCGCCGCCGGGCGCGAACCGCGTGCTGCCACGTCTTCCTGCCTTTCCGCTGAAACGGTAACTGTCTAAGTCTGCCACCGAGCGAGCTCATTTGCGTCCGTCTTGGCCGTGGGCGGACACTAGTCGTGGCAGGTGTCACGAGACCTTGACGATGCGCCCGCAGTAGGTGTCTGCCCCACTCATGGCCCTTGCTCATCGACGCTCGGGGCTCCCCATCTCTTCCATGCCCTCCACACGATCCATCCGCCGCCACAGCAGGCGTACACGCCCAGGACTGTCGAGGATCCACCGGGTACGTGCACCCCGTTTCCGGGCAGGGCGGCACACACGCGCGCTGCCCCCGCGATCCAGGCGGTCGCCCACGAAGCAACGACAGCGCATGCCGAGGCGGCGCGAATACTCAGCGGGGAGACGAGCGCGCCCGCGAGCCCCGCGACGGTCGCAACCGGAACGGCGGGCTCGGCCATGACGTTGGCGGCGATTCCCCACACCGGCACGTTCCCAGACAGTGAGACGATGATCGGCGCGGTCGCCAGCTCCGCGAAGGCGGGCACACACACCATCTCCGCCAGCCAACGCAGCGCTTTCCCGACGCCCGTGTCTCCTCGGATTCGTCGGAGGCACCGCCGCACCAGCGCCGCCGAGGGGCCGACGACCGCGAGCGCGGCAAGCGCCGACAGGGCGAATCCGTAGGAGCGGGAGGCCCAGGGGTCGATGAGGAGGGTGGCGATGACGACGGCGCAGAGGGCGGCGATGGATTGGCCCTCGCGTCCGAGAATGAGCCCGAGGGTGGCGACGGCTGCGACGCAGACGGAGCGCACGACGGAGGGGTCTGGTCCGACGAGGATGAGGATTGTGCCCAGGACGAGGATGGTAGCCCCGAGGCGTAGGGGTTTTCGCGCGGGGACGATGAGGGTGACGGTGGCGAGGACGATGACGATGTGGGATCCGGAGACGGCGGTGAGGTGGGTGAGGGAGGTTTTCTTCATCGCGTCGGACAGGTCTGCGGGCATCGCGCGGTCGTCTCCGATCGCCATGCCGGGGACGAGGGAGCGTGCGTCCCTGGGCAGTGGAGCGCATGCGTGGGCGAAGGCCCGGTGGGTGGAGCGCATCCAGGCGGACAGGCCACCGGGCCGCTCGATGAGCTGGGCACGCCTGACGCGTATGGTGCCCACCGATGGCGCGTCTGCTGCAAAGGTTGCGTCGAGGCTTCCCCAGACCTCGTAGACGTCGCCGCGCGCGGCATCCTGCCACCCGGGCGCGCGCACGAGCGCGGTGGCGTTCGAGGGGTGCCACTCCTCCCCCACGGAGACGGCCTCGATGCGCGCGCGGGCACTGCGTGTCGCGGAGAATCCGGACGAGGGCGGAGCCGGGTCGGCTTGGAGGACGAGGCGCGCATGGATAGGGCCGGAGTCGCGGCGGGCTGGGTCGGCGTCGTATTGGCGGCGGGCAGTGGATCCGACCGCGAGCGCGCAGGCGGTGCATGCGAGGAGGAGCGCGAGTCCGAGGCGAGCGGACCGGGGCGGGGTGAGGGCGTGTCTGGGTGTCTTCCGGCCTCGGTGTGAGCGCGCGTAGGAGGTGGTGCATCCGAGCGCGACGAGGGCGCACGCTCCGATCCATTCCCATGGAGCATAGTGGTCCGTCGCCCACCAGGTGGTGGCCCAGGTGGCGGCGGCTGCTGGTGCGAGACGCAGGTCGATCATGCGGGGAGCGCATTGGGGGTCACTCATCAGCACACACCCGGCCGGATCTTTTCGATGAGGGATGGGCCAATGCCGGGCACGTCGTCGAGCTCTTCGACGGAGGTCAGGCGTGGGTGTGTGGATCGATAGGAAATGATTCGCTGTGCGAGGGCCGGCCCAATGCCGGGAAGAGTCTGGAGCTCGGTCTCGGTCGCGGTGGCCAAGCGGACACAGGCCTGCGCGTCGGTGCCCGTCCCCGCAGACGCGGAAGGCGGTGACTCCCCCACGACGCCGACCCGTATCTGTTCCCCGTCGACAAGGATGCGGGCGAGGTTGATCGACTCCAGGTCGGCCTCGGGCGTTGCGCCTCCCGCCGCCGTGATGGCGTCGATGACTCGGGAAGAAGCTGGCAGGGTGAGCACCCCTGGGGACGCGACCGCGCCGGAGACGTAGACGACGACATCGTCGGCGTGTTCCCCTGCGGATGGTGGTGCGGACGGTGATGGGCCTGCCTCGATGGACGCGCCTTCGCTCTCTTCTCTCTCAGAGGAGGATTGGGCGAGGGCTTGGGAGTGCTCGCGTGTCGCTGCGTGCCTCCACACTCCCACCGCCGCAATCAGGACGATCACGGCGATCAGTGCGGCCATGGTCGTTCCTCCGGGTAGGAGGCGGGCGACGCTCGGCTCGGCGGGTTCATCGTCCTCAGTGAGGGCGCTGTCGTACACGGCTTTCGTCAGCACCGCCATGCGCCGACGAGCCAACCATCGTGACACGTTCATGCCCGCACGCTAACCCCGGCGAACGCCAGGAGCACACATGAAAACGAACCCCTGTGGATAACTGCGGTGCGCGCGCAGGGGTTGTGGACGAATCCCACACCCGAGCCACCCCGCATAACTCGCATGGGACCACGGTGCCAAGGGATACTGTTCCGGTAACGTCGAAGTACAGTGGCGCACCACGCCCAGAGCCGAAAGGCCACACCATGAGCGAGAACATCGAGGACCTCAAGGCACAGCTCGCCGCGGCGGAAGCAGCCGCGAAGGCCGCAGAGGCCGAGGCCGCCCGCGCGAAGGCGGAGGCCCTTCGCCTCCAGCTCGAAGCCGCAGGCACCCCGGCCGCAGACGCACCTGCCGCCACCGCCGAGGCCGAGACCGCGCAGGCGGAAGCTGCCCGCGCGACGGCCGACGAGCTGCGCACCCAGGTGGAGGCCGCCGAGTCCGCCCCGGCACCCGAGGCCCCCGCAGCCGAAGCACCCGCAGCCGCCCCGGCCTCGTCCCCGGCCCCCAGCGGCGAACTGTCGGCTTTCGCCACCCAGATCCAGGGCGCCTACTCCTGGGAGGTCCCCGCTGTCACGATCGGCACGCTCATTGACAACGGTGCGCGCGTGCCCGGCGTGAGCGCCAAGATGCCGCTGCCCATGTTCAACCGCCACCTCCTGGTCGCCGGCGCGACGGGCACGGGTAAGACCCGTACCCTCCAGCTCCTCGCCGAGGGGCTGTCCGCGAACGGCTCCTCCGTCCTTCTGTGCGACGTGAAGGGCGACCTGACGGGCCTGGCCGAGGCCGGCGTCAGCTCCGAGAAGCTCCTGAGCCGCACCGCGGCCAACGGTCAGGACTGGGCGTCCTCCTCGTTCCCGATCGAGCTGCTGAGCCTGGGTGGCGCGGATTCGCAGTTCCCGGGTGTGCCCGTGCGCGCCCAGGTCTCCGACTTCGGCCCGATCCTGCTCGCCCGCGCCCTCTCGCTGAACACGACGCAGGAGCAGGCCCTCCAGCTGATCTTCGCGTGGGCGGACGGCCAGGGCCTCGAGCTCATCGACCTGCCCGACCTGCGCGCCGTCATCTCCTTCCTGACCTCGGATGAGGGCAAGGACGAGCTGGCCACGATCGGCGGCGTCTCCAAGGCCACCGCCGGCGTCATTCTGCGCGCCCTGACCGCGCTCGAATCCCAGGGCGGCGGCCAGTTCTTCGGCGCCCCCGGCTTCGACACGGCCGACCTCATGCGCATGGATTCCACCGGCCGCGGCATCATCTCCCTGCTCGGCGTCGGCGATATTTCCTCGCGCCCCGCACTGGTCAGCGCCGTCATCATGTTCCTGCTCGCCAACCTCTTCTCCACCCTGCCCGAGGTCGGCGACGTCGAGCGCCCCAAGCTCGTGTTCTTCTTCGACGAGGCGCACCTGCTGTTTGCGGACGCCACCAAGGAGTTCGAGCGTCAGGTCGTCCAGACCGTTCGCCTCATCCGTTCCAAGGGCGTGGGTGTCGTCTTCGTGACGCAGACCCCCAAGGACATCCCCTCCGACGTCCTGGCCCAGCTCGGTTCGCGCATCCAGCACGGCCTGCGCGCCTCCACGCCGGACGACTTCAAGAAGCTCAAGGCCACGGTCCAGACCTTCCCGAAGACGTCGCTCGAACTCGACGAGGTCCTCACCACCCTGGGCACCGGCGAGGCCGTCGTGACCGTCCTGGATCCGAAGGGTAACCCGACTCCGGTCACGCCGGTCGGTATCTGGGCACCCGCCTCCGTCATGGGCCCCGCATCGGCCGACACGGTCGCGCGCATCAACCAGTCCAGCGTCATCATGGGCCGCTACCGCGACGCCGTGAACCCGGACTCGGCCGAGGAAAAGCTCGAGCGCCGCACGGCCGAGGCCCAGGCCGCCCGCGAGGAAGCCCTCGCGCAGGAGGAGGCAGCCAAGGAGGCCGAGCGCGCGCAGAAGGAGGCCGAGAAGGAGGCCGAGCGCGCCGCCAAGGAGGCAGAGAAGGCCGCCGCCAAGGAAGAGGCCGCCCGCCAGAAGGAAATGGAGAAGCTGCGCCGCCAGGTCGAGAAGCAGCAGGAGAAGGAAGAGGCCGCCCGCCAGCGCGCCGCCGAACGCCGCACCCGCCAGGTTGAAAACGTCCTCGGATCCGTCCTGCGCACCGCCGGCCGCGAGATCACGCGCTCCATCTTCGGCACGCGCAAGCGCTGAGACTTCCGATTTTTCGGCACGAGGCCGGGGCTGAGGACTCCTTCCGAGGGGGCTCGGCCCCGGCCTCGTCTCACAGTGCGGCCACTGTGCCAAGAAAAGGCAAAGTGGAGTAAGCTGCATCGCAATCGACCAATGTGAGTGGGAGACCCTGATGCGTATCGGATTCATCGGAACGGGAGCCATGGCCCAGGCCATCGCTCGCGGTGCCGTCGCGTCCGGCGTCGATCCCGCGACCCTGGTCTTCTCCAACCGCACGGCCGCCAAGGCCTGCGACCTCGCCGACGAACTCGGCGCGACAGCCGCTTCCTCGAACGCCTCCCTGGCCCGCCAGGTCGACATCGTCATCCTGGCGGTCAAGCCCAAGGACCAGCGCGCGGTCATCAAGGAGATCTCCCCCATCGTGGTCGGTCGCACCGACGTCTGCGTCGTCTCCCTGGCGGCGGGGCGCACCCTCGACCAGATCACCACTGACTTCGGCGCGGGCATCCCGCTCGTGCGCGTCATGCCGAACGTTGCGGCCACCGTCGGGCAGTCCATGACCGCCCTAACGGCCGCGCGCGCCACCGACGCACAGGTCGCAGCCGTCCGATCCCTCATGGATTCGGTGGGCCGCACCATCCTCATCGACGAGGACTATTTCCCCGTGTTCCAGGCCCTGGCCTCGTGCTCTCCGGCCTGGTATTTCCAGATTGTTGATTCTTTCGCCCGCGCCGGTCTCAAGCACGGCCTGTCCAAGGACACCGCCGTCGAGATCGCCGCGCAGGCGATGGCGGGAGCCGCTGCACTGCTCCTCGCTGAGCGCGAGGCGGGCACGATCCCCGCGCAACTCATTGATCGGGTGACGAGCCCCGGCGGCACCACAATCGCAGGATTGCTGGCCGCCGAGGAAGGTGGTTTGTCGACCGCACTGGTAGGTGCCGTCGACGCATCCATCCACGCCGACTCCCATCTCGGCTGACACCACCTGCCGCACAGCGGCTTACCTCCCCCTTGTTTGGCGCACCCGCGCACCCTCAACACAGGAACACACATGTTGCTCTTCAACGCAGTCGTGCTCTCCGTGCTCGTCATGCTGATCCTCAGCGTCGCACGCGTGCACGTCATCATTTCCCTCTTCATTGCCTCGCTCGTGGGCGGCCTGGTCGCCGGCATGGGCGTGTCCGGCACGATGGTCGCCTTCCAGGACGGCCTCGCCGGCGGCGCGAAGATCGCCCTGTCCTACGCCCTCCTCGGCGCGTTCGCCATGTCGGTCGCCCACTCCGGATTGCCGCGCCTGCTGGCGAACTGGATCATCAAGAAGCTGCGCAATGCCGATGAGTCAAACTCGGCGCGCGTGGCCCGCTCCGCCAAGTGGGGCATCCTCGGCGGCGTCCTCGTCATGGGCGTCATGAGCCAGAACCTCATCCCGATTCACATCGCGTTCATCCCTCTGCTGGTGCCCCCGCTCATCGGCGTCATGAACGAGCTGAAGATGGACCGCCGTCTGGTCGCCTGTGCGATCACCTTCGGCATCGTCACCACCTACATGTTCGTACCGATCGGCTTTGGCCGTATCTTCCTGCACGACATTCTCTACAAGAACATCGAGGAAGCCGGCATGGCCGTCGAGGGCGTCGTCAACCCGATGGCCGCCATGGCGATCCCCGCAGCCTCGATGGCAGTGGGCTGTGCCATCGCCCTGCTCGTCTCCTACCGCAAGCCGCGCGAATACGAGCAGCGCGAGACCTCCTTCAGCGCCACCGACGATAAGCCCGTCAACATGGTGAAGGTGTGGGCTGCCGTCGTGGCCCTCGTCGCCTGCTTCGTCATCCAGGCTGTCCTGACCAAGATGGACTCCGAGGCCGACCCGCTGCTCGTGGGCGCCCTCGTGGGTCTGTGCATGATGCTCGGCATGCGCGTCGTGCCCTGGCAGCAGGCCGACGACGTGTTCAGCGGCGGCATGAAGATGATGAGCCTCATCGGCCTCATCATGATCACCGCCCAGGGCTACGCCTCGGTCCTGAAGGCCTCCGGACAGATCGAGCCCCTCGTCCAGCAGACCTCCGCGATGTTCAACGGTTCGAAGTCCCTGGCCGCGGTCATCATGCTGGTGGTCGGCCTGATCATCACAATGGGCATCGGCTCGTCCTTCTCGACCCTGCCGATCATTTCGGCGATCTACGTGCCCCTGTGCATCGCGCTGGGCTTCTCCCCCATGGCGACGGTCGCCCTCATCGGCACCGCGGGCGCTCTGGGCGACGCCGGTTCTCCCGCGTCCGACTCGACGCTTGGCCCAACAGCCGGTCTCAACATCGACGGTCAGCACGACCACATGCGAGACACGGTCATCCCCGAGTTCATCCACTACAACATTCCGCTGTTGGTCGGTGGCTGGGTCGCGGCGATGGTCCTCTGATTCCGTCGTTCTTCTCTACGAGGCCGGGGCCGGGTTGCACGAATGCGTGACCTGGCCCCAGCCTCGTTATACGCCCAGGTAGGTGGTCGCGACCTCGTGGAGGACCTCGGCGGTCGCACGTACGTCCGCCAGGGCGATGTGTTCGTCATGCGCGTGCAGCTGGGAGTACACCTGTCCCAGGCTCGCCCCGCTGTCCACGGCCCCGAAGCCGTACCCGATACCCCCACGTCTGCGGGCCACGCGCAGGTCGGTGCCGCCGGGGAAGAGGACGGGGACGACGCGCGTGCCCGGGTATCGCTGTGTCAGCGCCGCTTCGATGGCCCGGTACAGGTCGGTGTCGATCGACGAGGCCGTGGCTGCCTCACACAGGAGGCGTTCGATAGTCACGTGCTCGGCGAGGTCGCCGAGGGCTGCCGCAATAGCGGCGTCCACGTCATCGTCGTCGATGCCGGGCAGCGTGCGGATGTCGAGCTCAAGGGTGGCGTGGGAGGGCATGACGTTGATGGGGCCGCCCGAGTGGGCGACCGTCTGGGCGACGGTCACGTGGGAGATCGCGTGGGCGAACGCCGCCAGGTCCTCGAACTCGGAGTAGTCGCCCTCGTAGGTGCCGTTGATGAGGCTCGTTTCGGTCGTTTCGTCGAACTCGAAGGCACGCACGAAGGACGCCCAGACCTCGTCCGTGGCGGTGGGCCAGCGGGCGGCGGACAGCGCCGCACTCACCTGAGAGAGCCGCTCGACGGCGCTCGTGCGCCCCAGCGGAACAGAGCCATGGCCAGCGTCGCCCCGAATGTGCAGGCGGCGCTGGGCGGCGCCCTTTTCGCCGACGACCACGACGACGCTGTCGCCTCCGCGGCGCCCGTGAATGTGTGCTCCTCCCATTTCGGACAGGGCAGCGTCCCACG
This sequence comes from Schaalia odontolytica, assembly GCF_002847525.1. Taxonomy (GTDB): domain Bacteria; phylum Actinomycetota; class Actinomycetes; order Actinomycetales; family Actinomycetaceae; genus Pauljensenia; species Pauljensenia odontolytica_B. The sequence continues at coordinate 12,747 of NZ_PKKM01000008.1, forward strand.
GGAGGGCGTCCGCCCTGTGCTCGCCGATCCACGGGACGCCGAGTCCTCCTCGCGCTTCCTCGTCAGCGGCGGCCACGAACACTAGGGAACGCGCGGGAGGATTGCCGTCCTGGGCGCGGCGCGCGACCTCGCGGGTGACGACGGCCATCGCGGCGGTCAGGTGGAGCATGTCGACGGTGCCGCGCCCCCACATGACGTCGTCCTCGATCTGCGCGCCGAAAGGATCGCGCGTCCACTTGGCCGTATCCACGGGCACGACGTCCGTGTGCCCGAGGAGGGTCAGCGGCGTGCCGGTGCTGCTGGGATCCGCACCCTCGACCGTGACCACGAGGGTAGTGCGCCCCGGGTGCGGGGTGATCCGTTCGATTGACACGGGCAGGCCCGCGAAGAAGTCCTCGAGGAGGTCGGCGGCGCGCTCTTCTCCGCCCGAGTCGGCGGTCAAGTCGTTGACGCAGCCCAGGCGCACCAGGCGCCCCAACAGGTCGACGGTCTGCTCGCCCAGCGATTGCGTAGTCACGATGATCCCCTTCCCAGCGGGGGCCTCGTCCCGGCTCCCCTGCCTGACACCACGGTATCCCCACGCACTTCACTTCACCCGACCGCGCCACGAGGGGAACTTTTGTAACGGCGCGTGTGAGCAACGCGCCGGGCGCTACAAGGCCCAGCATTGGACCGAAATGCATGGGGAAACGTAGGCTAGTGGGGCAAACAGTCCACGACTCGGATGGAGACAACTCAATTATGGCCATGAACACCCGTGCGCAGGCGCCTCGCGTGCCCGACCGCGCCGCCCCCGAAGGCCTCGAAGCCAAGTGGGGTGAGGCCTGGGAAAGCCAGGGCACCTTCGCTTTTGACCGCACCGCGACGCGCGAGCAGGTGTACTCGATCGACACTCCCCCGCCGACGGTATCCGGCTCCCTGCACATCGGCCATGTTTTCTCCTACACGCACACCGACGTCGTGGCCCGCTACCAGCGCATGATCGGCAAGTCCGTGTTCTACCCGATGGGTTGGGACGACAACGGCCTGCCGACCGAGCGCCGCGTGCAGAACTACTTCGGCGTTCGCGTGGATGCGACGCTGCCCTACGACCCCGACTTCGAGCCCCCGCACGTGGGCGGCGACGGCAAGTCGATCAAGGCTCGCGACCAGAAGCCGATTTCCCGTAAGAACTTCGTGGAGCTGTGCGAGCGCCTCACCCAGGAAGATGAGGCTCAGTTCGAGGCGCTGTGGCGCTACCTGGGCCTGAGCGTGGACTGGAAGCAGAACTACCAGACGATCGGCGCGCGTGCGCGCAAGGTCGCCCAGGCTGCGTTCCTGCGCAACCTGGCGCGCGGCGAGGCCTACCAGGCCGAGGCCCCGGGCCTGTGGGACGTCACCTTCCAGACGGCGGTCGCCCAGGCTGAGCTGGAGAGCCGCGAGTACCCGGGCTTCTACCACCGCCTGGCCTTCCACATCACCGACGCCGAGGCCGCCGCGAAGGCTGCCGCCGCCGGCGCGCCCGTCGAGGACGGCGTGGACGTGTGCATCGAGACGACGCGTCCCGAGCTGCTGGCCGCCTGCGTCGCCCTGATCGCCCACCCGGACGACGAGCGCTACAAGCCGCTGTTCGGCACGACGGTCGCCTCCCCCGTGTACGGCGTCGAGGTGCCGATCCTGCCTCACCCCGAGGCGGAGATGGACAAGGGCGCGGGCATCGCCATGTGCTGTACCTTCGGCGACACGACCGACATCGACTGGTGGCGTGACCTGGAGCTGCCGCTGCGCGCGATCCTTCGCAAGGACGGCCGCATCATCACCGAGACCCCCGAGTGGATCACCACCGATGCGGGCCGCGCGGCATTCGAGGAGATCACCGGTAAGACGACGTTCTCCGCGCGCGAGGCCGTGGTGGCCGCCCTGCGTGAGTCGGGCGAGCTGAAGGGCGAGCCGACCAAGACGATGCGTCAGACCAACTTCTTCGAGAAGGGCGACAAGCCCCTCGAGATCGTCACCTCGCGCCAGTGGTACATCCGTAACGGTGGCCGCGCGTGGACGAACCCGGCCTCGGGCAAGGACCTGAACGAGGAGCTCATTGGCCGCGGCCGCGAGCTGGAGTTCCACCCCGACTTCATGCGCGTGCGCTACGAGAACTGGGTGAAGGGCCTGAAGGGCGACTGGCTGGTCTCCCGTCAGCGCTTCTTCGGCGTGCCGTTCCCGCTGTGGTACCGCGTGGACGCGGACGGCCAGGTCAACTACGACGACATCATCACCCCGTCTGAGGCCGCTCTGCCGGTCGACCCGTCGACGGACATTCCGGAGGGCTACACGGAGGATCAGCGCGGCGTCGCCGGCGGCTTCGTGGGCGAGCTGGACATCATGGACACGTGGGCGACGTCCTCGCTGTCCCCGCAGCTGGCGTGTGGCTGGCTGGATGACGAGGACCTGTTCGCTCGCACGTACCCGATGGATCTGCGCCCGCAGGGTCAGGACATCATCCGTACGTGGCTGTTCTCCACCGTGGTGCGCGCGGACCTGGAGTTCGGTGCGCTGCCGTGGAAGCACGCGGGCCTGTCGGGCTGGATCCTGGATTCGGACCACAAGAAGATGTCGAAGTCCAAGGGCAACGTCGTGACCCCGATGGGCATCCTGGAGAAGTACGGTTCGGATGCCGTGCGTTACTGGGCGGCGTCGGCTCGCCTGGGCCTGGATGCGGCGTTCGACGAGCAGCAGATGAAGATTGGTCGCCGCCTGGCGATCAAGGTGCTGAACGCGTCGAAGTTTGCGCTCACGATGGGCGGCGAGGGCGCGGCGATCGATCTGGATCCGGCGCTGGTGACGGTGCCGCTGGATCGTTCGGTGCTGGCGGCGCTGGCCTCCGTCATTGACGAGGCCTCGGCTGCCCTGGCGTCCTACGAGCACTCTCGCGCGCTGGAGGTCACGGAGTCGTTCTTCTGGACGTTCTGCGACGACTACCTGGAGCTGGTCAAGGAGCGCGCCTACAACCGTGATGGCGCGTGGGACGAGGCCTCGGCCGCGTCTGCCCGTGCGGCTCTGGCGATCGTCATTGATAACGTCGTGCGCCTGCTGGCCCCCTACCTGCCGTACGTGACGGAAGAGGTGTGGAGCTGGTACCGCGAGGGCTCCGTGCACACCGCTCCGTGGCCGGTCGTGTCCGACCTGGCTGGCGTCGAGGGCGATCCCTCGGTGCTCGAGGCCGCGTCCTCTGCTCTGATCGCGCTGCGTCGCGTCAAGTCTGAGGCGAAGGTGTCGCCGCGTACGCCGTTCCTGGCGGTGACGGTGCGTGCCCCGCAGGCTCAGGTGGAGGCCCTGGAGTCCGTGAAGGGCGACCTGGAGGCCGCATCCAAGGCCGTGGGCGCCCTGACCGTGGCTGCCTCCGATGACGCTGAGGCCACCGAGGCCGTCGTCGAGTCCTTCGAGCTGGGTGAAGCTCCTGCGAAGCGCAAGGGCTGAGCGTTAGGCTGCTAGGGGGCCGCCCGTGGAACACCACGGGCGGCCCCCTTGTCTGTCTCAAGCACGGAAAGACACAGCTGTTAGTCCAGCATCAGCTCGCGGAGAAGGCGACATCACGTCGTTCTGGCGCCCGAAGTCATGAACATGCCACCACGAAACAACACGCAATCTCCTAACAACTTGTACAATTAGTACATGTCAACAGCTACGCTTTCTGATTTTCGCCAGAACCAGGCTCATTACATCGCCGCCGCCCAAGTCGAACCCGTCGAGCTGCGCTCGCGCGGCGCACAGACCCGCGCAGTCCTGGTCTCTCCCGCTTTCTACGAAGAGGCAATCGCTGCCCTCGAAGCACGGCGGGAAGCCCGCGAGCGCGAGGAATACGAGACGTGGCTCCGCGAGAACGCTCTACCCGCCCTCGAACACTACCTTGAGCACCCGGAAACTGCGCACACTCTCGATGAGCTGACTGCTGCATGGGGACTGAAGTAGTGGCACCCCAACGACGCCTTGCTATTGGCGATACTGCATACCGCGACCTCGTCAACTTTCGCGGCGAACTTCTGACCCTCACGGGCTCAGAACAGACAACTGATGCTTACCTCGCTGCCCTACGCGATTTTCTATCCCGTCTCGCTGAGTTCCCTCATCGCGGTGAAGCGCGTCCCGATCTTCACCCATCAATCCGTGCGATCGGTTTTCGCCAGCGGCTTCGCATCGTTTTCGCCGTCATGGAGGATCAGGTACTCATACTCGCCGTGCAATCTGCGAGGCAAGGGCGAGTTACCCTACCCGAACCTGTCTATCAGTTCCTTGAGGTCCTTGACGGCGACGTCAGGTAGCACAAACAGCATCCTCAGTTTGAGAGTTTTACTCCCCCACCCTACGGTCGCGTAGGATAGGGGTAGCAACAGCTGCGCCGCTGGCCCCGTCCCGCGGCGCACACCGCCCAGCGACCAGGGAGCACGCATGACCGAGAAGGAAACCCCGGCCTCGTCCAACGACGACGAGACGGCCCAGGCGCAGACGACCACCGAAGCCCTCGAGTGGCACGCCCCCGTCCTGGTGCGCATCGACGAGCACACGACGATCCCCCACCTGCTCAAAGAACGCGTGCAGCGCGGTGCCACCCGCCCGCTGATCCTGCGCAAGATCGGCATCGGCGACACGTGGCGCTCCATCACGGCGCGCGAGTTCTACGACGAAGTCCACGCGCTCGCCGCCGGCCTCATCGCCCGAGGCCTCGAGCCCGGCGACCGGGTCGCCATCATGAGCCGCACCCGCTACGAGTGGACGCTCCTCGACTTCGCGTGCTGGGCGGCCGGCCTCGTCCCCGTGCCCATCTACGAGACCAGCTCCATCGACCAGGTCGCCCACGTCCTCGTCGACGCGGACGTCACCCTCATCATCACCGAGACCGTGTCCATGGCGGAGATCGTGCGCGCGGCAGCCGAGAGAGAAAACCGGGACAACACGCACGTCTTCTCCCTGGACTCCGAGGCCATCGAGACCCTCATCGCGGACGGCGCGGCCACCCCGCGCGAGCGAGTCCTCGCCCGCTCGGAAGCCCTCACGAAGGACGACATCGCAACCATCGTCTACACGTCGGGCACGATGGGCACGCCCAAGGGAACGGTCCTGAGCCACGAGAACTTCACGAACCTGTGCCTGAACGCCCACTCGTGGATGCCGGAGATCGCAGCGGGCAAGGACTCGCGCCTGCTCCTCTTCCTGCCCCTCGCCCACGTGTTCGCGCGCTTCCTGCAGGTCTTCCAGATCAGCGGCAACGGCGTCCTCGGCCACGCCTCCAACATCAAGAATCTGCTCAACGACCTGGCGTCGTTCAAGCCGAGCTACCTCCTGGTGGTCCCGCGCGTCCTGGAGAAGATCTACAACTCGGCGGACACGAAAGCCTCCGGCCCCAAGCGCAAGATCTTCCGCTGGGCGGCCAAGGTCGCGATCGCCTACTCCCAGGCCCTCGACACTGAGGAGGGCCCGACCTCGTCGCTCAAGGCCCAGCACGCCCTGGCGGACAAGCTCGTCTACCAGCAGATCATCCGCCTGGTGGGCGGCAACGCGGACTACATCGTGTCGGGCGGCGCTCCCCTGGCGACCTGGCTCGCGCACTTCTATCGCGGCATCGGCATCCCCGTCCTGGAGGGCTATGGCCTGACCGAGACGGTCGGCCCGGTCTCCGTCAACACACCCCGCCTATCCAAGATCGGCACCGTGGGCCCGGCCCTGCCGCCCATGTCCTTCAAGATCAGCGACGAGGGCGAGATCCTGCTCAAGGGCTCGAGCGTCTTCCAGCGCTACCACAACGACCCAGGCGCCACGGCCGCCTGTTTCACCGACGACGGCTGGTTCCGCACGGGCGACCTGGGGTCCCTGGACCGCGACGGCTACGTGTCCATCACGGGCCGCGCGAAGGAGATCATCGTGACGGCGGGCGGCAAGAACGTCGCCCCGGCCGCCCTCGAAAACCCGATGCGCTCCCACCCGCTCATCTCCCAGGTCCTCGTCGTGGGCGACCAGAGGCCCTTCATCGCCGCGCTCATCACGCTGGACGCGGAGATGCTCCCCGATTGGCTCGCCGCCCACTCGCTGCCCCCGATGAGCGTCGCCGAGGCGGCCACGAACGTCGAGGTCCTGGCCTCCCTGGAAAAAGCGGTGGCCTCCGCGAACGAGCACGTCTCGCGCGCCGAGTCGATCCGCAAGATCAAGGTCCTCACCACCGACTTCACGGAGGCGAACGGCCTGCTCACGCCCTCGCTGAAGGTCAAGCGCCTGGAGGCCACGCGCCGCCTCGCGCCCGTCATCGACGAGATCTACGGCGGCCCCGTGCAGGACTGACGCGCCCACGAACGAGGCCGTGGCCGGCTCGCGCTCCCCCGATCGGTATCGGGGTTGGCGAGCCGGCCACGGCTTTTGTGGGTGAGCGACCTACTGCGAAGCGAGAGCCGCTGTGGGCGGCGTGCGAGCCGCTCGGATCGCGGGGTAGAGCCCGGCGACGGCGCCGATGAGGAGGGTTGCGCCGAGGCCTGCGGCGATCACCCACCAGTGCAGGGTGGGCGGCCAGCCGTACGCGTAGCACATGCCCCAGGTGACGCCCGCGCCGATGAGGCATCCGGCAAGTCCTCCAAGGAAGGACAGGAGCAGGGCTTCGGCCAGGAACTGCACGGTGATGTGCCCCCGCTTGGCGCCCAGAGACCGGCGCAGGCCGATCTCTTTGCGGCGTTCCAGGACGGAGATGATCATCGTGTTGGCCACGCCGATGCCGCCAACGAGCAGGGCGATTGAGCCGACACCCGCGAGCAGCGTCGTGAGGGTCTGGTCAGCCGCGTTCTGGGCGGCCAGCGCGTCGGAGGGGCGCGAGACCTTCAGGCCGGTGGCCCCCTGCGGGGCGAGCGTGGGACCGAGGAGCTCGCGCACGTTCTCCACCTGGTCCTCGGATGAGCGCTCGTAGATCATCGTGGGTGTCTTGCCCGCGTCGAAGTACGTGCCCGCGGCGGGAACGCCAATGAGCGCGGCGTTATCGAGTTCCTCGGCCAAGGGAGCCGGATCCATGATGCCCAGGACGGTGAAGGACATGCCGCCCAGCCACACCTGGGTACCCGGCTCGACGACGCCGAGCAGCTGCGCGGCCTTCGAGCCCAGGACGACACCCGGGTACTTCGCGGTGGCATCGTTGAGCCACGCGCCCTTCTTCATGGTCCCGGAGACGACCTTCAGGAGGTTCGTGTCGGCTGCCATCGTGATAATGCCGCCAGTCGCGTTCGAGTCGGACAGGCGCGAGCGGTACACGGAGACGCCGCTCAGCGCCGACGTGGACGCCGCGTCGGTGACGCCCGGGATCATACGCGTGCGTCCGACGGAGTCCTCGGGCAGGATGAGGTCCGTTCCCGACAGGTCCGCGCCGCTACGCGCGGTCAGCATGTTGGTGCCGAGCGCCCGCAGCTGTTCTTGCAGGCGGGCCTGAGAAGACGCCGAGACGCCGACGACGCCGACCATGGCCGCGATGCCGATCGCGATGCCGAGCGCCGAGAGGATGGCTCGCATGGGGCGGGCCCGCAGGCCCGTCAGGCCCAGCCGCGCGACGTCCGAGAGGCGCAGCGCAGAGCGGCCGGTACCCGTGTTCTTCTTACTCGCCATGGTCACCTCCCGGGTGCGCGGAGTCGGAAACGATCTCGCCATCGCGGATGGCGATCTGCCTGGGCAGCGAGGCCGCCAGGTCATTGTCATGGGTGATCACGATGATGGTCGTGCCGGCCTCGTTCAGCTCGCGCAGAAGGGCGACGATGGACGCGCCCGAGCGCGAGTCGAGGTTTCCGGTGGGTTCGTCGGCGAGCAGCAGGGCCGGGTGCCCGATGATGGCACGAGCGATGGCGACGCGCTGGCGCTCGCCACCCGACATCTGGTGGGGCTTGTGGTCCATGCGGTGCCCGAGGCCCACGCGGGTCAGGGCCTCACGCGCGGCCTCGCGTCGCTTGGAGCGCGGCACCCCCCGGTAGAGCAGTCCGTCCGCGACGTTGTCGAGGGCGGACACGCCGGCGGTGAGGTGGAACTGCTGGAAGACGAATCCGATCAGCGAGGAGCGCACTCCCGACAGTTCGGTGTCACGCAGGGAGGACACGTCCGTGCCGTTGATGCACACGCTGCCCGAGGTGGGCCGATCCAGCGTTCCGATGAGGTTGAGCAGGGTGGATTTTCCTGAGCCGGATGGCCCGACGATGGCGACAAACTCGCCCTCGTCAACGGCCAGGGACACTCCGTTACAGGCGTGCACGGGCGGGCTGCCGAAGGACCGGTGCACGTCGGTCAGTTGCAGGATGTGGCTCATCGGTTGGGCACCACCACGCGCTGCCCTTCGGAGATCTCGTCGCCACTCACCTCAACGCGGTCGCCCGCGAACAGGCCGACGGTGACGGGAACCCGACGAATCTCGCCCTTCTCGTCCACGACCTCGACGCCGAACTGATCAGCGCTGAGGGCCACGAGCGCGCCGAGGGGCACGGACAGCACGCCGGTGCGGGTCTCGGAGGTCAGGCCCAGGGAGACCGAGGCCTCCTGGAGCCCTTCGAGGGCGGCGGGGTCGTCGGGGGTGATGGTGACCGGGATGATCCGCTCTTTGTTGGCATCCTTGCTGCCTTCTTCGCTGGCCTTCTCGCGCGGTGGCTCAACCGAGGTAATCGTC
>NZ_PKKM01000008.1:21493-124710 GCF_002847525.1 Schaalia odontolytica
GCAGGCGCACAGTCACGGAGTTTCCGACGACGCCGAGGGCCTGGTCGGAGAGCTTCAGATTCGCGGAGATCACCTGACGCGACGACGAGGCCGTAAACAGTTCCGTCTCCATCGTCGCGTTATCGCCGACGCGGGCTTTGAGTGCTCCGATGCGCAGGTCTTCGGGGGCGAAGAGGACGGTGCCCAGCGGCAACGTACCGTTCTGGGTTAGGGTGAGGGCCTTCTGCCACTTCTTGATGGCCGCAATCGTGTTCCAGTCGAAGTGGGCGTTGGGGGTGGCCTCGAAGTAGCCAAGCTCGGACAGCGCGGTCTCCAGCTGGGTGACGTCCTCGCCGTCGCTCATGCCCTCCTCGAACGCGCGCCAGGCGGGGGTTGCGCCGTGGAGCAGGTAGGTGTTGTTGCCGGCGACCGTGTACACGTGCGATCCCTGGGTGAGGGACGTGCCGGGCGTGGGCAGGGCGGTGACGACGCCTTCGAAGGCGCTCTTGAGGGTGTAGGAGTCGGCGTAGTGGAGGGTTCCCTGGACGGTGGTCTCCCCCACCAGGTCGCCCTTCGTGACGGTCGCCGTCGCACCGTCAAAGGACTGGGGAGCTTGGGCTTCTGCGTCGGTACCGGAGCATGCCGACAGGGTCAGCGCCCCGATCGCGAGGATCGCAAGCGCAGCCGCGGGGCGTGGGGTTTGCGGACGCTTCACTTGGCGGCCCCCGCCTGCTGGAAGCACTTGTTGAGCACGTCCTCGGGGATGTCCTTGACGCTGATGCCTTCGCCGGCCTGCGGGTCCTTGACGTCGTATCCGGCCTCACGCAGGCACTGGGCTGCCTTGACCATGGTTTCACGTGCCGCCGGGTCGTTCGCGATGTTGTCGTCACCGGCAATTCCTGGCATCTTCGCCATGCACTCGTTGATCGCGGCGTCGAAGGCAGGGTTGTGGTCGTTGAGCTGATCGGGCGTCAGGCCGGTGTCGGGCACATCGAAGCCCTTCTCGCGCATGCACTGGGCGAAGAGGAGGTTGGCATCGCCTTCAGCCGCCGAGGCCGGGCTCTTCGAGCTGGACGGAGACGAGGCGGACGAGCTGGACGATCCGGTCGATCCGCATGCGCTGAGGGCCGCTGCCAGGGTGATGGCGATGACGGCAAGGGCGCGCGTCTGTGCGCGATTCTTCATCGAAAACTCCTTGAGGACTGCTTATCGGCAATGGTTCGCACTGCCTGTATAGATTACAGTCCACAACCCTGAAAGCTACCTGAAAACTATCGGGGAGCCTGCGCAGAATTTCATCAGACAACCCTGAGAGTTCACGAGGACGGGGCTCGACACTCCCCCAGCGCGCAGTTTAGAGGCACGAACCCTCGTCGTACTCGGCCTTAATGTCCTCGTGGTGGCGGATGACCTCGCGGACCATGAAACCCAGGAACTTCTCGGCAAAATCGGGGTCGAGGCCGGAGGAAGCCGCCAGGGTACGCAGGCGCTCGACCTGGCGAGCCTCGCGATCCGGGTCGGCGGGAGGCAGGTCGAGGCGGGCCTTGATGTGCCCGACGCGCTGGGTGCATCGGAAACGCTCAGCGAGGATGTGCACGAGGGCAGCGTCGATGTTGTCGATCGTTGCGCGAGCCTCCGCCAGCTCGGCGGGAATGCCGCTCACACCCCGGTCCGCCGAAGCGGCCACCGAGGCCTCGTCACGATGTGCCATTGTTCCCCCCTAAGGTCTCAACTGACCTCAGTGTAGCGGGCGGACTCAGGCGCTGCGCTTGCCTTCCGAGGAGCGTTCCGGGTAGAGCTCGGCGGGGCCGACGCCCTCGACGAGGTCGCGGGTGATGACCACGCGGGCAACGTCGTCGCGACTGGGCAGATCGAACATAAGGTCCGACAGGGTCTGCTCCATGATCGAGGACAGGCCACGGGCGCCCGTCTTGCGCTCGTTGGCGCGCGCAGCGATCGCCAGCAGCGCCTCGTGCGTGAACTCCAGGTCCATGTTGTCCAGCTCGAAGAGGTGCTGGTACTGGCGCACGAGCGAGTTCGACGGCTCGGTGAGGACTCGAACGAGGTCCTCCTCCGTCAGCTCCTTCGTGGAGGTCAGGATGGGCAGGCGGCCGATGAACTCGGGGATCATGCCGAACTTGTGGAGGTCCTCGGCGGACACGGCCTCGTAGAGGTCGCCCATCTCGGAGGTGCTCTTCAGCTCGGAGCCGAAGCCCGTGGAGCGGCGGCCCAGGCGGGCCTTCACGATGTCCTCGATGCCCGCGAAAGCACCGGCGGCGACGAACAGGATGCCGGAGGTGTCGATCTCCAGGAACTGCTGGTGGGGGTGCTTGCGTCCACCCGTGGGAGGCACGGACGCGACCGTGCCCTCGATGATCTTGAGCAGGGCCTGCTGCACGCCCTCACCCGACACGTCGCGGGTGATGGAGGCGTTCTCAGCCTTGCGGCCGATCTTGTCGATCTCGTCGACGTAGATGATGCCCTTTTCGGCCTTCTTAATATCGCCGTCGGCCTCCTGGATGAGGCGCAGGAGGATGTTCTCCACGTCCTCGCCCACGTAGCCGGCCTCGGTCAGAGCAGTCGCGTCCACGATCGCGAAGGGCACGTCGAGGAGACGGGCGAGGCAGCGCGCCAGGTGGGTCTTGCCCGTGCCCGTGGGGCCGAGCAGGAGGATGTTGGACTTGGTACCCAGCATGTCCTCAGCGTTGCCGGCCTCGCGAGAGCGCACGCGCTTGTAGTGGTTGTACACGGCCACCGACAGGGCGCGCTTAGCACGGTCCTGGCCGATCACCCACGTGTTCAAGAATTCGTTGATTTCACGCGGCTTTGGCAGCGGCGTCGTCGACGAGGAGGGCTGCTGTGAACCGAGTTCCTCTTCGATGATCTCGTTGCACAGCTCAATGCACTCGTCGCAGATATACGCGCCGGAGCCACCGATGAGCTTACGCACCTGCTTCTGGCTCTTCCCACAGAAAGAGCACTTGAGCAGTTCCGCGCCATCAGTCAGACGAGCCACGAGACCTCCAAGGTGTTGAACGTTTTGCCGTTCGGTCGGATGCGCTTTCGCACTTACTAGCAAACAACGTAGTGCACGCGGGCCAGTTTTCCGCGTAGCCACGCCTATTGTTATGAAAAGTTCACCCTCAGCCGACAATTGTCAACGCGACAACCGCCTGACCGGTCACATAAACAACGAGGCCGCGGCACCCACCGCACGCACACGCGCGGGGAGGCCACGGCCTCGTCAGTGACGAAAAGACGTCACAGAGCCTTGCGAGACTCCAGCACCTGGTCGATCAGGCCATACTCGGCGGCCTGCGGGGCGGTGAGGATCTTGTCGCGCTCGATGTCGCGGCGCACCTGCTCCACCGGCTTGCCCGAGTGCTTCGAGATGGTGTCCTCGAGCCACGCGCGCATGCGGTCGATCTCGTCGGCGACGATCTGAATGTCCGAGGCCTGTCCCTGCATGCCCTCCATCGCCGGCTGGTGGATGAGGACGCGGGCGTTGGGCAGCGCCAGACGCTTGCCGGGCGAACCTGCGGCCAGCAGCACGGCGGCAGCCGAGGCGGCCTGGCCCAGGCACACCGTCTGAATCTGCGGCTTGATGTACTGCATCGTGTCGTAGATGGCGGTCAGCGCCGTGAAGGAGCCGCCGGGCGAGTTGATGTACATAGTGATCAGCGAATCGGGATCCTGTGACTCCAGGACCAGCAGCTGAGCCATGACGTCGTCCGCGCTGGCGTCGTCCACCTGCACGCCCAGGAACACGATGCGGTCCTCGAACAGCTTCGTGTAGGGGTTCTGACGGCGGAAACCGTAGGCCGTGCGCTCCTCGAAGTCGGGCAGCACGTAGCGGGCCTGGGGCATCTGGCGGGCGACCGCCTCAAAGTAGGGCTGGGTGCTCATCAGTTCTCTCCTCGCGTTCCGATCTCCTGCGGGGTGTCGATCACGCGGTCGACGAAGCCGTACTCGAGGGCTTCCTGCGCCGTGAACCAGTGGTCGCGATCGCCGTCGGCCTCCACCTGCTCGACGGTCTTGCCCGTGCGGGACGCGGTGATGGCAGCGAGTTCCTTCTTCATGCCCAGGATCAGGTCCGCGTTAATGCGGATCTCCGTCGCGGAGCCGCCGGCTCCACCCAGGGGCTGGTGCAGCAGCACGCGGGTGTGGGGCGTGATGTAGCGCTTGCCGGGGGCGCCCGCGGTGAGCAGGAACTGGCCCATCGACGCGGCCAGGCCCATGCCGACCGTCACGACATCCGGCTTGATGTACTGCATCGTGTCGTAGATGGCCATGCCGGCCGTCACCGAGCCGCCAGGCGAGTTGATGTACAGGTAGATGTCGCGGTCTGGATCCTCGGCCGCGAGCAGCAGCAGCTGCGCGCAGATCGCGTTCGCATTGTCATCGCGAACCTCGCCGCCCAGCCAAATAATGCGCTCCTTGAGCAGGCGCTGGTAGACCGAGTCGCCCAGTCCCAGCTGCGAGCCTTCGCCGGCAGCCCCGGTATTGTGCACGCTCACGCGTACCTCCTCGTCTGTTCGCGGGCCCAGTCGGCCCCATTGCTGTCAACCGTACCCGCTGTGCGCCCGCTCGTGCGCGCGCCGGGCCGTCGTTTCGCTGTCGGCACATGCGCCAGACAGATGCACTGAGGGGGTGAGGCTCGCGCCCCACCCCCTCAGCCAAGAGTTAGTCACTCGTCAGCGGGCTCACCCGCCGCGGTTCACTCCTGCTCGTCGGCAACCTCGGTGATGATCTCCGCGCCCTCTTCGGTGGCGGGATCGGTGCCGAAGAACTTGCTCAGGTCGACGTCGGCGCCGTTGGTGTCCTTGACGGTGACGACCTTCAGGGCCTCGATGAGGGCCTTGGAGCGACCCAGGTCGGCCACGACGTTGGCCATCTGCTGGGAGGAGGAGAACAGCTGGTTGATGTCGATGCCGAAGTTCTGCGACATCTGGATCGCGTAGTCGATCAGCTCCTGCTGGGAGACCTGCACGTCGAACTTCTTGCCCAGGGCCTCGGAGAGCAGCTCGGTGCGGATTTCCTTCTCGACGGCCTCGCGGGCTTCCTTCTTGGCCTTGGGCTTGGCGTCCTCGCCGACGCGGTGCTCGACCTGGTGGTCGACCGCGGACTCGGGCAGGACGATCTCGACCTTGTCCAGGAGGAGGTCGATGAGGGCGTCGCGCGCGGCGAGGGCCTGCTGGGACTCCTTGGACTGGGCGGCCTGCTTCTTCAGGTCTTCCTTGAGCTCGTCGATGGTGTCGAACTCGGAGACCATCTGAGCGAAGTCGTCGTCAGCCTTGGGCAGCTCGCGGGTCTTCATAGCCTTGATGGTGATAGTCACCTCGGCCTCTTCGCCCTCGTGCTCGCCACCCTTCAGCTTGGAGGTGAAGGTGACCTCTTCGCCGGCCTTGGTGCCGCGCAGGGCGGTGTCCTGGCCGTCGAGCATGGAGCCGGAGCCGATCTCGTAGGAGACGTCGGAGGCGGAGTCAACCTGCTTGCCGTCGATGGTGGCGACCAGGTCGATGGTCGCGAAGTCGCCGGTCTTGGCCTTGCGGTTGATGGTCTTGAGGGTGGCGAAGCGGCCGCGCAGGTCCTCGAGTTCCTTCTCGACGTCCTCTTCGGTGACCTCGGTGGGCTCGACCTCGACGACGAGCTTCTCGTCGATCTCGGGCAGCTCGAAGTCGGGGACGACGTCAACCTCGGCGGTGAAGACGAGCTGGCCACCCTGCGCGCCAGTCACGTTGGGGATCTCGGTGACGTCGACGGTGGGCTGGGCCAGGGGACGCAGGTCATTCTCGCTGACGGCGTCGGAGTAGTGGCCGGGCAGGACCTGGTTGACGACCTGCTCGATGACGGCGGCGCGGCCGAAGCGCTGGTCGATGATGCGCGGAGGCACGTGGCCCTTACGGAAGCCGGGGATGTTGACCTGTCCGGCGATCTCCTTGTACGCCTTGTCCATTTCGGACTTCAGTTCCTCGTAGGGAACCTCAACGGTCAGACGAACCTTGGTGGGCTCGAGGGTTTCAACGGTGCTCTTCACGTGCGTACGCTCCGTAGTCTACAAATCGGGGGAACGCCCATTTCGGGCGCATAACAACTCGCTTAGTGTACGCCACGACCCCGCTGATGTCCTCATTCGCGGGCAGTAAGTGGGCATATCCACCCCTCTACGGGCGCTTCGAGTGCGCAACGCCACACGGGTGCACTCCGCTCCCCCTCTGGGACGAGGCCGGAGCCGCCCACGCTGCCGGGTGCACTCAGGGGGCGAGGTAGTGGGAGCGCCCTCGCACGACGGCTGCCAGGCGGGCGCGGGGCACGTCGGCGACGAGGCGCACGGCGGCGGTGATCTCGCGGTGAATGGCTCGGGCTTCGGCGTCATCTGTCGCGGTAAAGCGCGCGGTGACGCGAGGCTGGCCGGAGGCGATGGCGATGTCCCAGGATTCGAGCCGGGTGACGGAGCGGGACGCGGCCTCGACTTCTTCGGGGGCCCGTCCGGGTGCCAGAGTCGTGACCGTCATGATGGTGCGATAGGACGGCATGGACTCCCCCGGGTTTGTATGAAAAAACCGCGGCGCTATGGCCGCGGTTGGTCGGGGTGACAGGATTTGAACCTGCGACCCTCTGCTCCCAAAGCAGATGCGCTACCAAGCTGCGCTACACCCCGTTGGACTGGTGTCCGGTGCCCCATCATACGGGAGGCGCGTGTAAATGTCGCGCACGTGGACAATACCCGCTAGGATCTTCGTGTCCCCTTCGGGGGTACGCGGATGTAGCTCAATGGTAGAGCCTCTGCCTTCCAAGCAGATCACGCGGGTTCGATTCCCGTCATCCGCTCCAGAACTGGGAAAGCCCCGGGCCACTCGGCCCGGGGCTTTCCTGTTAGTCGCTCACGCTCACGCAATCTCGGGGAACGTGGAGGTGTCGATGACGTAGCGGTAGCGCACGTGGGAGGCGACGATGTTGTCGTAGGCCTGCGTGATCTCCTCGCCGGTGATCATCTCGACCTGCGGGATGACGCCGTGCGCGGCGCAGAAGTCGAGCATCTCCTGGGTTTCAGCGATGCCGCCGATCTGGGAGCCCGCAAAGGACTTGCCGCCGTTGACGAAGGCGCGCAGGGGCAGAGAGACGGGCTCGGTGGGCAGACCCACGTCGACGAAGACGCCGTAGGGGCGCAGGGCGGCCATGTAGCCGGCGTAGTCGAGGCCGTCGGCGGACACGGTACACAGGATGAGGTCGAAGGAGCCGCGCAGGGACTCGAGCACGCCCTCCTCGCTGGTGGCGTAGAAGTGGTCGGCACCGAAGCGGCGGGCGTCGGCTTCCTTGGAGCGGCCGTGGGAGATGACGGAGACGTCCGCGCCCATGGCCTTGGCGATCTGCACGCCCACGTGTCCGAGGCCGCCCATGCCGAGGATGGCGACGCGCGAGCCGGGGCCAACGTTGTAGTGCTTGAGCGGCGAGTAGGTGGTGATGCCGGCGCACAGGAGGGGCGCGCAGGCGGAGAAGTCGAGGGATTCCGGCACGTGCAGCGCGAAGTCCTCGCGCACCGTGAAGCCGCGCGAGTAGCCGCCGGTCGTCGGGTTGCCCTCGGCGTCGGCGCGGTAGGTCCACAGGGTGCCGGGCGTCGAGGTGCACCACTGCTCGTAGTCGGATTCGCACATCTCGCACGTGCCGCAGGAACCCACCATGCAGCCCACGCCCACGCGGTCGCCCACCTTGAACTTGGTGACGCCGGGGCCGACCTTAGAGACGGTGCCGACGAACTCGTGGCCGGGCACGAGCGGGTAGGACACGGGGCCCCACTCGCCACGGGCGGCGTGGATGTCGGAGTGGCAGATGCCCGCGTAGGCGACGTCGAAGTAGATCTCCCCCTCGCCTGGTTCGCGAATGTCGATCTGCAGGGGGCGGAACTGGGTGGTGGCATCGTCGCAGCCGTATGCGATCACGCTGGGCATGAGAACTCCTTTGTCCGGTCAATTGGGCTGCTACAAGCATACTCCAGAAACAAAAACCCCGGCGCATAAGCGCCGGGGCGGTGGGGTGGCTGACGGGACTCGAACCCGCGACGTCCTGGACCACAACCAGGTGCTCTACCAACTGAACTACAGCCACCATCGCGTCGCCGTGAAGGCAACGGGTAGAGCTTAGCACTACCCACCCGAGCTTGGAAAATCGAGCACTACCCTCACGGCGGTGGCGTGCGTCACCAGTGGGCGCGAGCGGAGATGGCGTCGGCGAAGTTGCCGAGCGCGCCGGGGGTGGCGCCCAGGTAGAGGTCGGCGTCCACGAGGGAGACCTCCATGACCAGGAAGGAGCCCTTGCCGTCGGGGACCAGGTCCACGCGGTTGAAGAGGAACTGCTCGTCGTGGCCCAGGCGCGAGCGGACGTAGCCGTGCAGGACGCGGCGGATCTCCTCGCCCCATTTCCACGCGACGGAGTCGGCGGCCTCGGCGGTCACCACGGCCTCGTGGACGGCAGCATCACTGACCGACGCGGGGTGCAGGGCGGAGCGCTTCTCGACGGCGTGGGACACCAGGCCATTGAAGAAGACGAGCGAGATCTCGCCGTGCAGGTCGATCTCCTCGACGTAGCGCTGGATCATGACCGAGCGGCCCTCGCCCAGCAGGCCCTGGACCTGGCGCATGGCGGCCTGGCGCTGGCGGGTGTCGACGGTCGTGTAGCGACCGATGTCGCGCACGCCAGAGGACACGGCGGGCTTGACGACGAACTCGCCGAAGGCCGGAAAGCGCGTGTGGATCTGATGCTTGGACAGGTTCTGCTCGGGCTCCAGCCAGTTCGTGGGAATCGTGGGCATACCCAGGGCCGCCAGTTCCTTGAGGTAATGCTTATCCGTATTCCAGTTCAGCACGTCCGCAGAGTTCTGCACACGACGCAGCTGCTTCGTCCACTCCAGGAACGCCTGGCGGTCGCTCGCGTAGTCGGACACAGAGCGCACGACGACCATCCCGGCCTCGGACCAGTCGACGTCGGGGTCGTTCCATACCTTGATCTGGGGGTCGCACCCGCGCGCCGCCAGCTCGTCGAGCAGACCTTCCTCGCCTTTGAAGAGGTTGGGCATGGACTTGCAGGTCACCAGGGTGACTTTGGGATGGGCCGTCATAGTTATCTTTCTATCGTGGGAATTAGTTGATTAACGAGGCATTGGCTGGGTTCTCAGCGCAGGCCGAGCGGGCGCTGAGCGGCCTCGGTCAGCAGTTCGGTCAGCAGCTCCGGGTAGGACAGGCCTGCGGCGGCCCACATCTGCGGGTACATCGAGATGGGCGTGAAACCGGGCATCGTGTTCACTTCGTTGATGATGACGGTGTCGCTGGCCTCGTCGAGGAAGAAGTCGACGCGCGCCAGGCCCTCGCACTCGAGGGCGTCGAAGGCACGCCACGCGGTCTCGCGGATGCGATCGGCGTATTCGGGGGCGACGTCGGCCGGGCAGGACAGGCCGACCACGTCGTCCACGTACTTGTGCTCGTAGTCGTAGAACTCGCCCTCGGGGACGACGATCTCGCCCAGGGGCGCGGTGCCGCTGCGCCAGTCGGAGCGCGAGCCGAGGACGCCGCACTCGACCTCGCGGCCGGAGATGGAGGCCTCGACGATGATGCGCGGGTCGTGGTTCGCGGCCTCCTTGATGGCCACGGGCAGTTCCTCGCGGCAGGTGACGCGCGAGATACCGACCGAGGAACCTGCGCGGCAGGGCTTGACGAAGACGGGGAAGCCGAGGCGCTCGATGCGGTCCATGCAGGCGGTGGCGTCGGCGTCCCACTGGCGGGCGGTGACCAGCTCCCACTGGCCCACGTCGATGCCGGCGGCGGCCAGGACGGTCTTGGTGAGGTGCTTGTCCATGGACACGGCCGAGGAGGTGACGCCGCAGCCCACGTAGCGCACGCCGGCCATCTCGAAGAGCCCCTGGATGGTGCCGTCCTCGCCGTAGGGGCCGTGCAGGAGCGGGAACACGATGTCCACGTGACCCAGGTCCTCCACGCCAATGACCCGTGAGTCCGGGGCATCCGGGTCGCCCTCGTAGGTGAGCTCGACGAGGTTGCCCTCGCCAGGGGTGAGCGCGACACGGGTCGATCCGGCGGTGACGGACTGGCCCTTCCCATCCTTGAATTCCAACGCCGACGGGTCATCGGCGACGCGCACCCACTGGCCGTCGCGCGTGATACCCAGCGGGATCACGTCCCACTTGGTGCGGTCGATAGCGGTCAGGATACCGGCGGCCGTCGAGCACGAGATCTCATGCTCGGAGGAGCGTCCACCGAAGACGATGAGGACGCGAGGACGAGAAATTGCGGTCATGGGTCCAAGACTACCGCGCGGGAGGCTTTTCACGCCCACGTGCGCGGCGTTTAGACCAGCTCGATCTTCCAGCCGTCCATCTTCTGCGGGCGTGCGAGCAGCATGCGACCCATGTCCTCGATGCTGGCGCGTCCCTCGACGACCTCGACGACGGCGCCCGTAATCGGCATGTCGACGCCGACGGAGGCCGCGACCTGGAGGATCGGCGAGGCCGAGGCGACGCCCTCGACGACGCCCGGGGACAGGGCCAGGGCCTCGGCCAGTCCCATGCCGGAGCCCAGGCGGTGGCCGAGGGAGAAGTTGCGCGACAGGCGCGAGGAGCAGGTGGCCACGAGGTCGCCGATGCCGGACAGTCCCGCGAAGGTTGCGGGGTCGGCGCCGAGCGCGGTGCCCAGGCGCGTCATTTCCGCCAGGCCGCGGGTGATGAGGGTCGAGCGCGTGTTGATGCCCAGGCCCATGCCCTCGGCGGCGCCGATCGCGACCGCGATGACGTTCTTGGTGGCGCCCGCCATCTCCGTGCCCACGACGTCGGTGGACACGTAGGGGCGGAAGTAGGAATTGTGGCAGGCCTTCGCGATCTCCTTGGCCAGCTCCACGTCGGTTGCAGCCACGACCGTGGCCGTGGGCTGGCGCTCCGCGATCTCGCGCGAGAGGTTCGGGCCGGACAGGACGGCGATACGGCTACTCGGCACGCCCGAGGCCTCGGCGATGATCTCGTCGACGCGCTTGAGGGAGCCGAGCTCCAGGCCCTTGGCCAGGGACAGCAGGGCGACGTCGGGGGCGAAGGACTCGCGCGCGGCGCTCAGGGTGGCACGCACGGCCTTCACGGGCACGGCCACGACGACGAGCTCGCGGCCGGCGACGGCCTCGGCAATGTCCGTGGTCGCGCTGATGCGCTCCGACAGGGCGATCCCCGGAAGGTAGGTGGGGTTCTCTCCCCCATTGATGAACGCAATCGTGTCGGCGTTACGCCCCCACATCGTCACGCTCACGCCCGCGTCGGCGAGCACCTGCGCGAACGTCGTTCCCCACGCGCCCGTTCCCAGGACCGCTGCTGTTGTCATACTCATCGAGACCTCCCTGTCGAGGCCATTCTACTAGGATCGAAACAACCGACCCGCACCAGGAGGAACTGTGTCTCACCGTCGAGCCCTCGCCGCGAGCGCGGCCGCTTCCCTACTCGTGTTGGGTGCGTGCGCGCCCGGAGCCCCAACGGACACGCCTCAGTCAGCCGCGGCCTCGCCGAGCTCCTCCTCCCCCACGGCGTCTCCGACCGCGAGCGCGGCGCCGGAGGCCACTCCGACGTCCGAGCCCGGTCTGGACGCAACCAAGCCGATCAACGCCGACAACTGGATGTCGAGCGTGGAGGGGTTACCTCCGGTGCGCTCGGATGACCCGGCGAAGGCCCTGGCACTGACGGGAATTCGCGCGGCGACGCACGACGGTTTCACGCGGGTCGTGCTCGAGTTTTCGGGCGAGGGTACGCCGGGGGTGTGGCGTGCGGCCTGGACGGATGAGGCCGTGGAACAGGGCCGTGG
Source organism: Schaalia odontolytica (assembly GCF_002847525.1). GTDB lineage: Bacteria > Actinomycetota > Actinomycetes > Actinomycetales > Actinomycetaceae > Pauljensenia > Pauljensenia odontolytica_B. The sequence goes on from NZ_PKKM01000008.1 coordinate 33,316, forward strand.
CCTGCCCATCCAGGTCGACGGCGAGGCGGTCCTGGATCTGGTCATCGACGGCACGCCGATGACGGCGACCGAGACTCCCTACCCGGGCGGGACTCACACGCGTGCGGGTGACCTGGACGTCGTCTCGGACGGCACCTTCGAGGACAACACGCACGTCGTCATCGGGTCGCCGACCTCGCGCCAATTCCAGATCGGATTCTTGTCCAACCCGGTGCGCATGGTGATCGATATCCGCGATTAACCCTTCTTGCGGGCCTTCTTCGCCTTCTTGGCCTTCTTCGCGAGCTCTTCTTCCCACCAGGGGCCGGCCTGCGTGGTGGGGTCCCACACCTGCTCGGGGACGGGCAGTCCGCGCAGCTTGCCCACGCCCGCGCGCACGGCGTCGCTAATGCGCTTGGTCGCCTCGTTAACAGCCTCGTGATCCTCCGACCCTGCGGGGCTCATGAGGTCTGACAGGTCGACGGGCTCGCCGAAGTGGTAGGCGACGGGACGCCCCGGGCGCATGTCAATGCCCTTGGCGTTGTAGGGAGCCATGATGTCCTGCGGTCCCCACTGCGAGACGGGAATGACGGGCACGCCCGTGTCAAGGGCCAGGCGGGCGGCACCCGACTTGAATTCCATCGGCCACTGGTCGGGGTCACGCGTGAGAGTGCCCTCCGGGAAGATGCCGACAACCTCGCCGGCTTTCAGGGCCTCGCGGGTGGGTGCAAGGACGGCCGAGGGGTTGGAGTCGCGGTTGACGGGGATCAGCCCCATGCCCTTGATGATCCAGCCGAACACCGGCACGGAGAACATCGACTTCTTCGCCAGGAAGCGCACGGCGGTGTCGCGCTTCATGAAGTACCAGCACAGGCACAGCGGGTCCACGTTGGACAGGTGGTTGGGCACCAGGAGAAAGCCACCCTCGGCGGGCAGGTTCTCTTCGCCCGTCACGGTGAACTTGATCCAGGGCGTCATGATGGGCGTCAGCACGCCCTTCGCGAAGGTGTAAAAGCCGGAGACAGCACTCATGGCTTCATTCTACGGGGACCGCTCCGTCGGCGCGCTGGCCCACACGGACCTCACACCAGGACAGACACGACCCCGGGGGCGACATCGACGGTGAAGGGGATCGAGGCGATGCGGTCACCATCCGCCATGGCGATCATGCCGGCGGGGGCAGCGAAGGAAACGACGCGGGCGCTCTCCACCTCAATGGCCGGGTGTGCCTTCGCGCGTCCGGCGACGACGCGGGCAAGCACCGGCAGGGCGCGAGACAGCGACAGGGGGCCGACGTGGCACACCTCGAGGACGCCGTCACTCATGTCGGAGGATTCCACCAGGGTGATGCCGCCGCCGAAACGTCCGGAGTTGGACACCGAGGCGATCCACCCGCTCATGTTGCGCTCGACCCCGTCCACGGTCGCCACAATCTCGGTGGGTTCGTGCGAGGCCAGGGCCGCGAAGGCGCCATACCCGTAGGCCAGCGGACCCGAGGTGAGAGAGGATTCGTTCGCGAGAATGTTCGCTCGTGCGTCCAGGCCGATCGAGACGATGCCGAGAGCCAGTCGCACGCCCTCGCGCGAACGCACCCACATGCCGTCCAAGGGACGCACCCGGGAGGCCAGCCAGTCCGAGGAGTCCGCCCCGGCCTCGTCGGAAGAAAAGCCCAGCGGAGCCAGGGAACGCGCGCGCACCAGCGGGTCCGTGCCGATCCCCAGCGCGCGACACAGGTCGTTGCCGCGACCGCCCGGCATGGGAACGAAGATCGCGTCGGACTCGTGACACCCGCGCGCCACGGCGCCCAGGTACCCGTCCCCGCCCAGGGCCGCGACGAAGGATCCGGACGCGACCTCGCCGGCAATCGCCGCAGGGTCGTCGCCGGGCGTCGTCAGGCGAACCGCGACCTCCCAACCGCCGCCGCGCAGGATGCGCACGATGCGCGGCCCCAGACGCACGCTGCGCCCGCCCGCCGACATCGACGAGACGAGCAACAAAATGCTGCGGCGCACGCCCGATGCGGCCATGATCTCAGGCGTCCAGGTAGCGCACGCGAGCATCCAGCTGGTGGAGCTTGCGCGTGAAGTGCTCGTAGCCGCGCGAAATCACGTCGATACCCGACACGGTGGACGTGCCCGACGCCGCGAGAGCCGCAATCAGGTGGGAGAAACCGCCGCGCAGGTCCGGAACCTCGATATCCGCGCTGTGCAGCGGGGTCGGGCCCGAGATGACCGCCGAGTGGTAGTAGTTCTTCTGACCAAAGCGGCAGGGCGTCCCACCCAGGCACTCGCGGTAGACCTGGATGTTCGCGCCCATCTTGCGCAGTGCCTCGGTGAAGCCGAAACGGTTCTCGTACACGGTCTCGTGCACGATCGACAGGCCCTCGGCCTGGGTGAGTGCCACGACGAGGGGCTGCTGCCAGTCCGTCATGAAGCCCGGGTGCACGGCCGTCTCCAGGGCGATCGAGTGCAGCGGCTCGCCCGGGTGGTAGAAACGGATGCCGTCGGCGTCGATATCGAAGGCACCGCCCACCTTGCGGAAGGTGTTGAGGAACGTCGTCATGTCGGGCTGATGAGCGCCGCGCACGTAGATGTCGCCGCGGGTAGCCAGGGCTGCCGCGGCCCACGAGGCCGCCTCGATGCGGTCCGGCAGAGCCGTGTGGCGGTAGCCGCTGAGCTTGGCGACGCCCTCGATGCGGATCGTACGATCCGTGTCCACCGAGATGATCGCACCCATCTTCTGCAGGACGTTGATGAGGTCGAGGATCTCCGGCTCGATTGCCGCGCCCTTCAGGGTCGTGATGCCCTCGTTACGCACGGCCGTGAGCAGCGTCTGCTCGGTCGCGCCCACGGACGGGAAAGGCAGCTCGATGATCGCGCCGTGCAGGCCGGAGGCGGGGCGCTTGATGTGCACGCCGTCGGGCTGCTTGTCGACGATCGCGCCGAACTTGCGCAGCGTCTCCAGGTGGAAGTCGATGGGACGCCCACCGATCGCGCAGCCGCCCAGCTCAGGAATAAAAGCCTCGCCCAGCTGGTGCAGCAGCGGGCCGCAGAACAGGATCGGGATGCGCGAGGCGCCCGCGAGCGTATCGATGTCAGAGCGCGAGGCAATCTTGACGTTGGAGGGATCCATGCGCAGCGTGCCGCGATCCTGATCGAAATCGATCTGGACGCCGTGCAGGCTCAGCAGGTCCGAGACCACGTCCGTGTCGCGGATGAGCGGCACGTTATAGAGCTCGGAGGGGGTGTCCGCAAGCAGCGACGCAACCATCGCTTTGGGGACGAAGTTTTTCGCTCCGCGCACCGTGATTTCACCGCGCAGCGGATGGCCGCCCTCAACCTGAAGGATCGATGACATGAGTGCTCCTCACTATGACGTAACTGGCCCCTACTCTAGCTAGGTAGGGGCCAGTATGCGCAGTGCTTTCAGTCGCGAGCGGACACAACTTCTTCCTTGGGCAAGAATTTCGCCGGGAGCGTGCGCGGCTTGAAGGACGGGCGCGCGGCCTCGTAAGCCGCGATCTCGTCCTCATGACGCAGAGTCAGGGCGATGTCGTCCAGGCCCTCCATGAGGGTCCAGCGCACGTAGTCGTCAATCTGGAAGGTGCCCGAGATCGCACCGGCGCGCCACGTCTTGTCCTCGAGGGAGACGGTGATCTCGGTGCCAGGCTCGGCCTCGAGGAGCTTCCACAGAGACTCGCAGTCCTCCTGGGAGATGATGCCGGTGACCAGGCCCTGCTTGCCGGAGTTTCCGCGGAAAATATCGGCGAACTTGGGGGCCAGGACGACGCGGAAGCCGTAGTCCTTGAGCGCCCACACGGCATGCTCACGCGAGGAACCGGTGCCGAAGTCGGGGCCCGCGATCAGGACGGAGCCGTTCTTGTACGCGTCCTGGTTGAGGACGAACTCCGGGTCGCCACGCCAGGCGGCGAAGAGGGCGTCCTCGAAGCCCGTGCGGGTCACGCGCTTGAGGTAGACGGCGGGGATGATCTGGTCGGTGTCGACGTTGGAGCGGCGCAGCGGGACGCCGATGCCGGTGTGGGTGATGAACTTTTCCATGGGTGGTTGAGTCTTTTCTTCCGTGGGGGACGAGGCCGGGGCCCTCCCCCGCTGTCGGGTGGCGGTGGGCGGGCCTCAGAGGTCGGCCGGGGAGGACAGGGTGCCGCGCACGGCGGTGGCGGCCGCGACCAGCGGGGACACCAGGTGCGTGCGGCTGCCCTTGCCCTGGCGGCCTTCGAAGTTGCGGTTGGAGGTGGAGGCCGAACGGTCTCCCGCGTTCATCGTGTCGGGGTTCATGCCCAGGCACATGGAGCAACCGGCGTTACGCCATTCGGCGCCAAAGTCGGTGAAAATCTTGTCGAGGCCCTCGGCCTCGGCCTGGAGGCGCACGCGGGCGGAGCCGGGCACGACCATGACGCGCACGCCCTCGGCCTTGCGGCGGCCCTTGAAGATGCCGGCTGCGGCGCGCAGGTCTTCGATGCGGCCGTTGGTGCAGCTGCCGATGAAGACGGTGTTCACGGCGATGTCGCGCATCGGGGTGCCGGCCTTGAGGTCCATGTACTCCAGGGCGCGCTCAGCGGCCGCGCGGGCAGTCTCGTCGGTGAAGTCCTCGGGGGCGGGGACGCTCGCGGACAGCGGCACGCCCTGGCCCGGGTTGGTGCCCCAGGTGACGAAGGGCTCGATGTCGGCGGCCTCGAGGATGACCTCGGCGTCGAAGACGGCGTCCTCGTCGGAGGCCAGCGAGGACCAGTATTCGACGGCGCGATCCCAGTCCTCGCCCTCAGGGGCGTGGGGGCGGCCCTTGATGTAGTCGAAGGTCGTCTGATCGGGCGCGATCATGCCGGCACGGGCACCGGCCTCGATCGACATGTTGCAAATCGTCATGCGGCCCTCCATGGAGAGCTCGCGGATGGCCTGGCCGCGGTACTCCAGGACGTAGCCCTGGCCGCCGCCGGTACCAATCTTGGCGATGACGGCGAGGATGATGTCCTTGGCCGTCGACCCCTCGGGAAGGGAACCGTTGACGGTGATCGCCATGGTCTTGAAGGGGGCCATCGGCAGCGTCTGGGTGGCGAGCACGTGCTCGACCTGGCTGGTGCCAATGCCGAAGGCCAGCGCGCCGAACGCGCCGTGGGTGGAGGTGTGGGAGTCACCGCACACGATCGTCATGCCGGGCTGGGTGAGGCCCAGCTGGGGGCCAACCACGTGGACGATGCCCTGGTCGGCGTCGCCCAGGGAGTGCAGGCGCACGCCGAACTCCTCGGCGTTCTTGCGCAGGGTGTCAATCTGGGTGCGGCTGGTGATGTCCGCGATCGGCTGGTCGATGTTGACCGTGGGCGTGTTGTGGTCCTCGGTCGCGATCGTCAGGTCGGGGCGACGCACCTGGCGTCCGGCGAGGCGCAGGCCCTCGAATGCCTGGGGGCTCGTCACCTCGTGCACGAGGTGGAGGTCGATGTAGAGCAGGTCGGGGGCGCCGTTTTCCCCCTTGGACACGATGTGGTCGCGCCACACCTTTTCTGCCATCGTTCCGCTCATTGTTCCTCCTCTGATCCCCACTTTGGAGACACGGTGTCATTCATGCTTCGCCATCAATGGAACCGCCTTATCCGCCATGCGACCCGCTGATCTCACGTCTCGGACGCCGCTTTGACCTGTTTCACTATCCGACAATTTGCCATCTCAAAAGCTGAGATATTAAATAGTTGTATGGAAGAGCAAACATCCAGTGGCGTTGGCGTTCTCGATAAGGCTGCGTTGGTTCTCAGCGCTCTCGAGGCGGGACCCGCCACCCTCGCCCAACTCGTTTCCAGCACGGGGCTTGCTCGCCCCACCGCCCATCGACTGGCCGTCGCTCTCGAATATCACCGCATGGTCGCCCGCGACATGCAGGGACGTTTTATCCTCGGCCCCCGCCTCCAGGAACTCTCCTCCGCCGCCGGCGAAGACCGCCTCCTCCAGGCCTCCATGCCGGTCCTCCAGGCTCTTCGCGACCACACGAAGGAATCCTCCCAGCTCTTCCGCCGCCAGGGCGACTACCGCGTGTGCGTGGCCGCCTCCGAACGCGAGATGGGCCTGCGCGACTCGATCCCCGTGGGCGCCACGCTCTCCATGAGCGCCGGCTCCGCCGCCCAGGTCCTGCTGGCCTGGGAGGAGCCCGACCGCCTGCACCGCGGCCTGTACGGCGCCTCCTTCAACGCCACCATGCTCTCCGAGGTGCGCCGCCGTGGCTGGGCACAGTCCGTGGGTGAGCGCGAGCCGGGCGTCGCCTCCGTGTCCGCCCCCGTGCGCGGCCCCTCTGGCCGCGTCCTGGCCGCCCTGTCCATCTCCGGCCCCATCGAGCGCATGGGTCGCCAGCCCGGACGCCAGCACGGCCCCTCCGTCATGGCGGCCGCCAACAGGCTCACGGAGTTCCTCTCCACCGTCGAGGACGCCGCCGACCTGTAAGGCGCGACCTGAGACAAGATAAACGGGTGGGCCGGGACGATTGAATCGTCCCGGCCCACCCGTTTGCGCAGCGATCCGCTAGGCGACCCAGCGGCCCGAACCATCAAAGGTGTAGGCGGTGCCGCCGATAACGACACGTCCAGTCGCCATGGCACCCGACGGGTGGCAGAAGTACCAGCTGCCGCCGTCCTTCACCCATCCGATTGCCATCTGGCCGGATTCCGTGAGGTAGTACCACTGACCACCCACGACGGCCCAGCCGGTGGCCATCGAGCCATCGCTGTTCAGGTAGAACCAGGCGCCGCCCAGGTTCACCCAGCCACTCGCCATCGCACCACTGGCGTTCAGGTAGTACCAGGTGTCGCCGTCCTTCAGCCAGCCGGTGGCCATGGCTCCGGTGTCGGGATCCAGGTAGTACCAGGTGCCGCCGACGGCGGTCCAGCCGGTCGCCATCGCGCCGGACGGGGCGTAGTAGCGCCACGCGCCGTCCTCGACCTGCCAGCCGGTCTTCATCCAACCATTCGCATCGAAGGAGTACGTGACACCGTCACGGACAACACGCTCGTTGGCCGGGTAGGTCCCATCCGGGTAGCGAAGCCACCAACGACCATCACCCGAGGCAACCCACTGCGCGGCAGCCGGATCCGGCTCCGGGGTGACGGTGGGATCAATGCGATCGCCCGCGGCCTGCGTGAAGACGGCGACCGTGCGAGCGGGAACCGTGACGGAGCCCGTCTTCGCGTCGAAGGACGCGCCCTTGACGGTCTCATCCGAGCCGTTCGCCTGGGCCTCGTGCAGCTTGAAGACGCGACCCGACAGGCCCTCGACCGCGGTGGTCACGGACTCCCCCGTCGCGTTGAAGACGACGAGAGCACCGTCGAGCTTCGCGTCGATGTCATTCCCGGCCCCAGCCTCGTCGTTGATGAGCATGACGATCGTGCCGTCCACGGCGCCCTCACCCGAGTTGGGGAAGGTCACCTTGGAGCGGACCAGATCCGCGCTGCCCAGCGTGAACAGGCGCGAGGAGGAACGCACGCGCAGGAAGTCCATCGCGATTTCCGAGGAGGTGTCGATCTGCTCCGGGGTCGGCTTCAGATCGGGGTTCTCCAGCAGCGGGCGCATGTGATCCCAGGCCGCGCCATTCTTCGACTTCACCGGCAGGCCACGGCCAAAACCGTTGTCGCGCATCGACCAGTCGATCGCGTTGAAGTGATCTCCGGAGTTGTAGGAGTCGCGGTCCAGGGACTTCGAGCGCAGCATCTCCGTGCCCGAGGCCCAGAAGGAAGGCGACTGCGACAGGGCCACGGAGGCCTGGCTGATCAGCGACATGCGCACGCGGTGATCCATTGGAGCATCCGCCGGCATCTTGTAGGTGACCAGGTCGAAGAGCGTCTCGTTGTCGTGGGCATCTACGTAGTTGACGTTCTCGGCGGGCTGGGAGGCGAACCCGGCGCCCTGGCCGTTGTAGTCCAGCTGCGCGCCCGACACGGTCTTACCGTCGTAGGTGGTGAGCGTGTAGTCCTTCAGGTTGCCCGCCAGGCCCAGCTTCACGAGGTCCACACGGTGCAGATAATCGGCGCGACGATCCGCCTCGGAGCGGGTATCAAGACCGTTGAAGTCCGAGAACGCACCCGAGCCAAAGCCCTGCAGCACGCGGTGGTCCTCGTCGAAGGGGCCGCCACCGTGCACGGCGTCGCGCAGGCGGTCATTGAACGCACCAATGCCGGTGCCATCCAGCTGTCCCTGCGTGGCCTGGGTGAACAGCGCGTTGTTCGCGACCTCACCGAAGTTCCAGCCCTCGCCGTAGATGTACAGGCGCGAGCCGTCCACGCCGTCCTTCTCCAGGGTGAGGGAGGACAGGGCCGCCTTCGCGCGCTTCATCTCCTCAGCCGGGTGGTGGCCCATGAGGTCGAAGCGGAAACCGTCGACGTGGTAGTACTTCGCCCAGTGGATCATCGAGTCGATCATGAGGTGCTCGCTCATCGCGTTTTCCGTCGCGACGTTGGAGCAGCAGGTCGAGGTCTCGACACCGCCGGTGGCGTTCAGGCGCTGGTAGTAGCCGGGCACGACGCGGTCAAGCACGGAGTGGGCGGACTGACCCGCCGCGGGCGTGTGGTTGTAGACCTGGTCGAGGACGACCTGCATGCCGATCGAGTGCAGACCACCCACCATGGAGCGGAATTCACGCACACGCCCACCGCCGTTCTGCTGAGACGAGGTCGCATAGGAGCCCTCGGGGGCCATCCAGTGCAGCGGGTCGTAGCCCCAGTTGTAGGCGTCCTGGTCGGCCACGGCCGCAACCGCCGCCTGCTGCTCCTCGGACGCCGGGCCGGCATTCTCGGGGATCGCGGGCGTCTTCTGGTCTGCGCGCTTCTCGGGGATGGTCGCGATGTCGAAAGTGGGCAGCAGGTGCACCGTGTTCATGCCGGCGCGCGACAGCTCGGCCAGGTGGCGCATGCCGTTGGACTGGAACTGCGTGAAGGCCATGTAGGTGCCGCGCATGTCCTCGGGCACCGACGTGTCTGCGGCGGAGAAGTCGCGCACGTGCAGCTCGTAGATGGAGCGCTGGGCGTCATCTGCGATGACGGGGGCCTTCGAGTCCGTCCACAGCGAGGGGGCGATCGACGGATTGTCCATGTTGACAGCCACGGAGCGCGTGGAGTCAACGGTCAGGGCCACCGAGTAGGGGTCGGTGACGAGGTTCGTCTCAACCTTGCCCGTCTCAGGCACGTAGACGCTGACCTCCCACAGGTACTGGGCGCCCTCGTGGATGTCGCCGGCGGCGTTGTCCACGCTCCAGCGACCGTCCTCGCCGCGCACGGCGGCGGTACGCAGGCCGTCCCCCTGCACGTCGGCGTCGGAGCCGCGCGGGGTCGAAGTGTTCCACGACAGCAGGGTCACGTTCTTAGCGGTCGGCGCCCACAGCGCGAACGTCGGGTTACCCGCCTCGTTCCAGCCCACGCCGTACGAGGCCTGGGTGGCCTTCGCCGCGTAGAGCGAGTCGAGGACGGGTGCGATCTGCACGCCGGTGAAGGCGTTGATGCTCTCCCCCGACTTCTGGGCGACCGCGATCTGGCCGGTGAGGGCCTCGCGGGCTCCGGCCTCGTCGAGGGAGGCCTTCAGGGCGATGTATCCGTTGAGGTTCGGGTGGGCCGCGGTCACCTCGGCGGGCAGGTCGCCCGCGACGGTCAGGGCGCTCGTCGAAGCGCCGGTGACGGCGCCATCCGCCAGGCCGGCGCCGCCCTCGGGGGCGGTCACCAGCTCATAGGAGAGCTTCGCGGAACCGTCGAGAACCTGCGCGCGAGTCACACCCTCGGGCAGCAGCGAGGTCGGCCACGCGAGAATGTTCGAGGTCACCCAGTAGGCGCGCTGCTCGCCAGCGCCCGCGACCGGGGCGTCAGCGCTCGCGATGTTGACCTTGTGCGTCTGAGAATCGTAGGTGAAGGTCACGAGCTTGTTCGCTTTCGTCGCAAACTGGTAGTTGGCACCGCCGATGGCGCCATCTTGCCCGTAATTCTCGTTGTCGGACCCGCCGATGGCAACCTTGAACTCGTAGTTGCCCTCAGGCAGCGCGGTGGTGGCGTAGGTGTAGGTCCCGTCCCCCACCGGCTCCATGAGGGGTGCCAGGCATGCGGGCTTCCAGTTATCAGTGCAGCCCAAGGACTTCTGGAAGGAACCCGGCAGCGTCACCATCTGGTCGGTCGCGGTGTTCCACACGCGGTGCGTCGCGCGGTTGTAGAAGAAGGTGACGGACGTCGTTTCGCTCAGGGTGTAGGAGATGTTTGCCCCTCCCGCAGCGCCCCCGGCACCAAACGACGTGTCCCACGAGCCGCCCTCGGCGACCTTGTACTGGTAGTCGCCGGCCGGCAGCGTGAACGTGGCGCTGTACACGCCCGTCGCGTCGCGCGTGAGCGCAGCCTTATCGCAGCCGGGCGCCCAGTCGGCGTCGCATCCCATCGCCATGTTGTGGTTACCGGGGATTGTCACCAGCACGTCGGCGGCGGCGCCGGCAGCTCCCGCGTCGGCAGCAGTCGCATCGTTACCCAGGTTTGACGTTCCTGTCTCGGGCGCGGCCCACGCGGCTGGAAGTACACCTCCCATCAGCGCGATAGCAGCGCCAACGCCCAGCGTTCGGCGCAGCATTGTCCTATTGAGTCGGTATGTCACGACAGACTCCCTCGTCCAAAAGCGGTCCCCTCCCATGGGGGCTGCTCCTAGGTTAGACACACTGCAACGGTTCCGAAACTTTTCTGCAAAGCACAAGCGAAAACGCGGACCGAGTGGTTAACAAAAAACCTCGCCACCGCTCAGGTGACGAGGTCATTGGTACCCCCAACCGGATTTGAACCGGTGTTAACGCCGTGAGAGGGCGTCGTCCTAGGCCGCTAGACGATGGGGGCCTTGATTCACTTATGAATCCGTACCCCCAACCGGATTTGAACCGGTGTTAACGCCGTGAGAGGGCGTCGTCCTAGGCCGCTAGACGATGGGGGCCTTGCTGAAACTTACGCTTCAGACCGCTGGGGTACCAGGACTCGAACCTAGAATGGCTGAACCAGAATCAGCTGTGTTGCCAATTACACCATACCCCATTGGGTATCACCTGCTTCGCTTTCACGTCGCTGGCGACAGGAGATAACTGTAGCGGACCGACGCCCTCATGCCAAATCGAAGGCTAGTGGTCCCGATCACCCACCACCTCTCCCCCACGAAGGAAACACCTCCAGGCACGACGAAGCCCCGACCTCGTCCCTCAAACAGGGCGACGAGGCCGGGGCTGGTCGCAGAGATCAGGCCAGGGAGGCGCGCAGGGCGCGCAGGCGGGTCAGCGAGGAATCGCGGCCCAGGATCTCCATGGACTCGAACAGCGGCGGGGAGACCTGACGGCCGGTCACGGCGACGCGCAGCGGGCCGAAGGCCAGGCGGGGCTTGACGCCCATCTCGTCGACGATGCGTGCGCGCAGCGACTCCTCGAGCGCCGCGGTCGTGAACTCGGTCAGACCCTCGACAGTCTCGATAGCGGCGTCCAGGACGTCCACGGCGTTGTCCTTCAGCTTGGAGACGGCCTTCTCATCCATCTCCAGGGCGTCGTCGGCAACGAAGAGGAAGCCGAGCATGCCCGTGGCCTCGCCGAGGAGCTGGATACGCGTCTGGATGAGCGGCGCGGCCTCAGTGAGGATCTCGCGCTCACGATCGGTCAGCGCCTCAAAGGAGTCGGCCGAGACGACCTCATCGCGGTGCAGGAAGGGCACCAGGCGGTTGCGGAAGTCCTTGCCGTCCAGCAGACGGATCTGCTCAGCGTTGATCGCGATGGCCTTCTTCTGGTCGAAGCGCGCCGGGTTCGGGTTCACGTCCGAGATATCGAAGGCGCGCGCCATCTCCTCCATGGAGAAGATGTCGCGGTCCGCGGCAATCGACCAGCCCAGGAGGGCCAGGTAGTTGTTGAGGCCCTCGGGGATCATGCCGGCAGCCTTGTGCAGCAGCAGATTCGATTCGGGGTCGCGCTTAGACAGCTTCTTATTGCCCTCGCCCATGACGTAGGGCAGGTGGCCGAAGCGCGGCATGAACTTGGCGACGCCGATGGCCTCAAGCGCGCGGTACAGGACGATCTGGCGGGGCGTCGAGGAGAGCAGGTCCTCGCCGCGCAGCACGTGGGTGATCTCCATGAGCGCGTCGTCGATCGGGTTCACCAGCGTGTAGAGCGGGTGGCCGTTGGCACGCACGATGACATAGTCCGGCACCGAGCCGGCCTTGAAGGTGATCTCACCGCGGATCAGGTCCGTGAACGTGATGTCCTCGTCGGGCATGCGCAGGCGCAGGACGGGCTGGCGGCCCTCGGCGCGGAAGGCGGCGATCTGCTCCTCCGTCAGGTTACGGTCGAAGCCGTCGTAGCCGAGCTTGGGATCCTCACCCTTGGCGCGGTGACGCTCCTCGATCTCCTCGGGGGTCGAGTATGACTCGTAGGCGTACCCGGCCTCGAGCAGGCGGGCGGCCACGTCACGGTAGATGTCCATGCGCTCGCTCTGGCGGTAGGGGCCGTGCGGGCCTCCCTTACCGACGCCCTCGTCCCAATCGAGGCCCAGCCACTGCAGGGACTCGATGATCTGGTCGAAGGACTCCTGGGAATCGCGGGCGGCATCCGTGTCTTCGATGCGGAAGACGAAGGTTCCTCCCGTGTGACGGGCGTAGGCCCAGTTGAACAGGCACGTGCGGACCATACCGACGTGAGGGGTTCCTGTGGGCGAGGGGCAGAAGCGGACGCGAACGTCGGCACCGGTGGCAGTTGTTTCACTCATGATTCCTCCATCCTACTCCAGCGGTGGCTGTTGCATTTGCTTGATGGGTGGGCGCGCTGCGACGCGCGCCGGGGGCGCGGATAGGCTGGTTGCATCACCGGGATCGGCCCGCGCCGCATCCACCGACTCATCCAGGAGGACACCGTGTCCGTTCGTCTCTTTTCCGACTCCCACCTCTACCGCACCGGCTCCCTGAAGTGGACCGGTATCACGACCGCGAGCGGTGAGCCGACGATCGGCGCGTGGGTGGCGGAAATGGACTTCGGGACGGCCCCGGAGGTGGCCGACGCGATGAAGGGCGCGATCGACGACGGCCTGCTCGGCTACCAGCCGACCTGGCTGGAGCCGCGCATCGCGGGCGCGACCGCCGAGTTCCAGAAGCGCCGCTTCGGCTGGGACGTGGACGCCTCCCATGTGCGCCTCGTGGCCTCGGTCCTGCCCGCCCTCGAAGCGACGATTGAGCACCTGGTGCGCCCGGGCGCGCCGATCATCGTGCCCACCCCCGCCTACATGCCTTTCCTGACGATCCCGGGCAAGTTCGACCACCCCGTCATCGAGGTTCCCTCGCTGCGCGGCACGCGTGCCGGCGGACGAGGTTGGGCGCTCGACCTGGAGGGGATCCGCGCGGGGCTCGAGGCCGGGGCCGGCCTCGTCATCCTGTGCAACCCGTGGAACCCGGTCGGCCGAGTCCTGCGCGAGGACGAGCTTCGCGCCCTGCACGACGTGATCCGCGAGTACGACGCGCTCGTGTTCTCCGACGAGATCCACTCCTCCCTCGTGCTGGATGAGTCGATTCCTTTCGTTTCCTACGCGTCGCTTGGCCCCTCGTTCGCATCCCACACGGTGACCGCGACCGCCGCGTCGAAGGGCTGGAACATTGCAGGCCTGCCCTCCGCGCAGGTGATCCTGCCCGACGAGGCGCTGCGCGAGCGCTGGGACGTGTTCGCCGCCGACGTGCGCCACGATGCCAACGTCATCGGCACGGTCGGCGCGATCGCCGCCTACGAGCGGGGCGATGCCTGGCAGCGCGAGGTCAAGGACCTGATCCGCTCGAACGTGGACCTGGTCGAGCGCGCGCTGGCCGACACCCCGATCAACTTCGTGCGCCCCGAGGGCACGTACCTGACCTGGTGGGGCTTCGAAGGCGTGGACCTGGGCCCCCTCTCCCCCGCCGCGACGCTGCGCGAGCGCGCCCGCATCGCCGCCAACGAGGGCCGCACCCTGGGCGCCGACTACGCCTCGTGGGCGCGCATCAACCTGGCATGCGCCCCCGACGTGGCCTCGCGGATCGTGGAGAGGGTCCTCGGCCTGCTCTGATCTTCATCTCACGCGAGACGAGGCCGTGGCCGGGAGATGGGTCACCATCTCCCGGCCACGGCCTCGCGTGTGTCTGATTCTGTGCGCTTATGCTCCCAGGGCCGCCTCGATACCAGCGACCACGGTCTGGCGCGCCGCCGAGGCAGCCTCGACAACAGCAGTCGGATCCGTCGGGGCGTCGGCAAAGGACAGGTCGGAGACGACCGACATGCCGGCGACGCGCACGCCCAGGGCATGCAGCGTGATGGCCTCCATGACGGTCGACATGCCCACGCAGTCCACGCCCAGGCTCGCGAGGATGCGGGTCTCGGCCATGGTCTGGTACTCGGGGCCGCGCAGGATCGCGTAAGTACCCTCGCGCTGGCACACCCCGCGCAGCCCCTGCGTCATCTGGGCATCCCACACTGCCGACACGTCCAGGAAGAGCGGCCCATCGAAGGGCGAGGTGCCACTGAAGTTCACGTGGTCGGTGATCGCCATGACGTCGCCTAGGTTCCAGGGCTTCAGGCAGCCGTTCGCGTTCGTGAGGACCGCGCGGCTGATCCCCGCCGCAACGGCACCGCGGGCCAGGGCCGTGACGGGGCGGGCGCCCAGCCCCTCGTAGAGGTGCGTGCGGCCCGTGGCCACGAGGACCACTCCCCCGCACGCCTCGTAGGCGCGCAGCTCGCCACCATGCCCGTCCGCAACCGGCGCGACGACGCCAGGGATATCGCCCAGCGGCACGGTGGCCACGGGGGCTCCCCAGGCCTCGTCGAGAGCCTCGGCCAAGCCGGACCCAAGCACTACGAGCGCATCCGGGCGTCCCGCAAGAGAGGTGAGGACCCGGGCGCCGGCCACGGCCTCGTCGTCGAGGAGAGCGGTGGTGAAGCGCGGGTCGACGCTCACTGCTCGTCCTCGCCCGCGCCCTCGGCATAGGTGCGCGAGGGCAGCTTCTCCTGCGCGCGCACGCGGCCCGCGCTGGTCGCCCAGTAGCCGACGAAACCGACGACCATCGCCAGGAGGATGCCAATGTTGGCGCCCGCCCAATCACCCTCGCGGCCGCCCAGGGGGCCGAGGAGGTAGCCCTGCCAGGACAGCCAGGAGGCGCTCGCGTTGACGACGAGGCCCCAGCCCACCAGCGAGCCGACGATCAGGGAGGCGACCGCACCCCAGTTCACCGAGCCGTAGCGGCCCGAAGGAGTGAAGAGCGAAGGCTCGTCGTAGTCCTTGCGGCGCAGCGCGATGTCCGCCAGCATGACGCCGCCCCACGCGGCAATGACGACGCCAAGGGTCGTGAGGAACGCCGTGAAGGGGGTCAGGAAGGAGTCCGCGAAGAACACGACGACGATCGTGCCGACCGTCATGATCGTGCCGTCAATCGCGGTGGCGACCGGACGCGAGACGGGCACGCCCGTGGCCAGCAGCGACAGGCCCGAGGAGTAGATGTCCATGACGATGCCGCCGATAAGGCCCAGAATCGCAACCAGCGCGAAGGGGATGAGGAACCAGGTGGGCAGCAGCGTGGTGAGCGCGCCGATCGGGTCGCCGCCGATGGCCTCGGAGAGGGACTCATCGGCTGAGCCAACCAGGAGGATGCCGAAGAAGACGAGGATGACCGTGGGCAGCGCCGCGCCCACCGTCGTCCAGCCGACCACGCCCTTCGTCGAGGCGGCGCGCGGCAGGTAGCGCGAGTAGTCAGCAGCCGCGTTAATCCAGCCGAAGCCGAAGCCCACGAGGAGCATGCAGCCCGCACCCAGGACCGCCGTCAGGGGCGCCGAGGGGCGCGAGGAGAGGACCGCGAAGTCGATCGTCGGCGCGACCAGGACCAGGTAGACGATCGTCAGGGCCGCGGTGGCCCAGGTGATCCACGTCTGGACCTTCATGATCGCCTCGAAACCGAGGATGCCCGAGCCCGCCGCCAGCACGACGACGAGGATCAATGCGATGATCTGGGCGACGACGTGGTTGGTGAAGCCGAGCGCCCCCATCACCGTGGCCGTGGCCTGGACGGCCATGATCGCCAGGAAGGTCTCCCAGCCCACCGTCAGGATCCACGAGATCGCAGCGGAAATACGGTTGCCGTTAAAGCCGAAGGCCGCGCGCGACAGGACCAGCGTCGGGGCGGAGCCGCGCTTACCGGCGATGGCGATGAGGCCGCAGACCAGGAAGGACAGGGCCACGCCGACGACGGACACGACGACCGCCTGGGCGAGGGAAAGCCCGAAGCCGAGGACCCAGGAGCCCCACGAGATACCCAGGACCGAAATGTTCGCCGCGAACCACGGCATGAACAGGTCGGAGGGTTTTCCCTTGCGATCGGATTCGGGGATGACGTCCAGGCCGGCCATTTCGACGGCCAGCGCGCCCGATGACTGGGGTTCGCTCACGGTGTGCTCCTATGCGACGGAGATATTGTCAGAACGACGTAATCCTATCACACAGGTCACACAGTTAGGCTCGGACAACGGGATTCGTCAGTCTTCCAATCCCCTCGATCTCGATTTCCACGCGATCACCGGCGTGAACGATCTCGGCACCCGCGGGCGCGCCCGTGGCGATCACGTCGCCGGGCAGCAGCGTCATCTGATGAGACACGTAGGACACCAGCTCGAAGGGGTTCCAGATCATGTGCGCGGTCGAGGAGTCCTGAGCGATCTCACCGTTCAGGTACGAGCGAATCGCCAGGTTGGTCACGTCAAGGGCGGGGTCGACCGTGATCCACGGGCCCAGCGGGCACGCTGAGTCGAAAGACTTTCCGCGCGACCAGGGGCCGCCCGTCATCGCGTCGCGGGCGGTGGCATCGTTGGCGATCGTGTAGCCGAGGATCATCTGCGGCGCGTCCTCGACGCTCACGTCCTTAGCCAGGGACTTGATGACGATCGCGAGCTCACCCTCGAAGGCCACCGCGTTCGACCAGGCGGGGATCACGATCGGGTCGTCGGGGCCCACAACAGAGGTGTTGGCCTTCAGGAAAATCGGCGGCTCGGGGCGCTCATCAGCCGGAATCGGGGTGTCCGAGTAGTTGTCGCCAATGCCCACAACCTTCGAGCGCGGGATCACCGGGGAGAGCAGGCGCACCTCGTCCAGCTCGTAGATCTGGCCGGAGGGTTCCACGGGCGAAAACAGCGGGTCACCCTTGAGCCCCACGATCCTCGTCGAGCCCTCCTCAAGGGCGCCGTAGACCGGGCTCGTACCATCGGAAAAACGTGCGATTCTCATGCCGGTAGCCTAACGCAGCCTCGCGTGCGCCGCGGCGAGCAGCGCCGACAGACACGACGCCGGGTGCGCGAGGCACGAGACGTGCCCGGCACACCCGGCGAGGTGGTCAGCAGCTATTACTTCTTCTTCTGCTTGGGGCGCTTCCACACACCACCCGGAACATCGCCGGGCAGCAGCGGGTTCTTCTCACCCACGAAGACGGGCTCGGCGACGCCATCGCGACGCTGGGCCTCGTAGTCGCGCAGCGCGCCCAGCACCCAGCGGGCCAGGAAGACCAGGGCCACCAGGTTCGTGATCGTCATGACCGCCATCGCGATGTCAACGGCGTTCCACACGACGTCCAGGGTCAGCAGGGCACCGATCGTTGCCGAGGCCACGCACACGACGCGCACGGTCCAGCTCGCCCAGCGGGCATCCCCGAAGACGAAGGACATGTTCGTGTCGGAGTAGACGTAGGCGGCGATAATCGAGGAGTAGGCCAGGACGAAGATGAGGATCGCCATGGGGACGATCGTCCACGCGCCCAGCTCGTGGGCCACGGCCAGGGTCGTCAGGTTCGAGGGGTTCACGTCCGCGCCGCCCCACACCTTCTCGCCTGCGATGAGGATGACGAAGGCGGTCGCAGTGCACACGACGATCGTGTCGATGAAGACGCCCAGGGACTGGATGAGGCCCTGGCGCACCGGGTGGGACACGGTCGCGGTCGCGGCGGCGTTAGGAGCGGTGCCCTGGCCGGCCTCGTTGGAGAAGAGGCCACGCTTGGTGCCGTTGATCATCGCGGCGATGATGCCGCCGCCCAGGCCGCCGACGGTGGCGTCGATGGAGAACGCGGAGGTGAAGATCTGACCCAGAACGGTGCCGAACTGCGTGATGTTCATGAGGCAGACGATGGCGACCATGATGACGTAGACGGTCGCCATGATCGGGGCCATCCACTCGGTGACGCGGGCGACGGTGCGGATACCGCCGAAGATGACCATCGCAGAGAAGACGAAGATGAGGCCTGCGACCGTGAGCTGCGCAGCCGAGAAGCCGCCCGCGCCGGGCAGGGGCTGCTTAGCGGCCTCACCGAAGGCGCTCGTGAGCGTGCCCGCGATGGCGTTGGACTGCACGGAGGTGATGACGATGCCGCAGGTGACGACCGTGATGACGGCGAAGACGTTGGCCAGGACGCGGTTCTTCATACCGCGCTTGATGTAGTAGGCCGGGCCGCCGCGGAAGGAGCCGTCGGAGTGCTTGACCTTGAAGATCTGGGCCAGCGTCGCCTCGAAGAACGCGGTCGCCATGCCCACCAGGGCCACGACCCACATCCAGAAGATCGCGCCCGGGCCGCCGAACATGAGCGCCGCAGCCACGCCGAACACGTTTCCGATACCCACGCGCGCGGCCAGCGAGATCGCGAACGCCTGGAACGAGGAGATGCCGCCGTCGGCTCCCTTGCGCGAGCCGAGGACCGTGCGCACCATCTCCGGGAACAGGCGCAGCTGCACGCCGCGGGAGACGACCGTCAGGACGAGGCCCACGCCGATCAGGATGACAATCGTCAGGTGCATCGTGATCCAGTCAGCAATCTGCTGCTCGATCTGGGCAATGTGTTCCACAGGAGCCTCCCGGGGTGTCAAAAGACGAGGCCGGGTGAAGTGCGCCGAGCCTCGCGCGCTGTCGCGGGACGCACCCGCGCGTTGTAATGGGACCCGTTCATCTTGCCACAGGGCTCCTCACCCGGCAGGCGACGTCTCGCCACGCGCACGCCCGCGCTGTTTCCGGACGAGGCGCCCCGGCCTCGTCGATGAGCTGCGGGAAGAGCCCGGCGGTGCGGGGACGCAGACGTGGGCGCACTCTGGGACAATGGGAGCATGAGCGCGACTTTGAACGAGATCCTGGACGACCTGGAGGACGAGGGCCGTCTGGGCGACGACGATGCCCTGTACGAGGCCTTCGTGTCCTGGGCCGAGGGCACCGGGCGTCCGCTCTACCCCCACCAGGAGGAGGCCCTGGTGGAGATCCTCGCGGGCAACCACGTGATCGCTGCGACCCCCACGGGGTCGGGCAAGTCGATGATCGCGCTCGCCGCGCACTTCACGTCGATGGCGCACGGTGGCCGCTCCTACTACACGGCGCCACTCAAGGCCCTGGTGTCGGAGAAGTTCTTTGACCTCGTGTCCCTGTTCGGCGCGGACAACGTCGGCATGGTGACCGGCGACGTGTCTCTCAACGCCGACGCGCCCATTATCTGCTGCACCGCCGAGATCCTTGCGAACCAGTCGCTGCGCGAGGGGCCGACGCTGGACGCGGACATGATCGTCATGGACGAGTTCCACTTCTATGGGGATCGTCAGCGCGGCTGGGCGTGGCAGGTGCCGCTCCTGGAGCTGAGGACCCCGCAGGTGGTCGCGATGAGCGCGACGTTGGGCGACACGACGCGTTTCGAGCGCGCGTGGAAGGAACGCACCGGGCGCGACGTGTCCCTCATCGACGACGCGGAACGCCCCGTGCCCCTCGAGTTTGAGTACGTCGTGGACCGCCTGCCCGACACGGTGGAGCGGCTGCTGGGCGAAGGCCGTTGGCCCGTCTACATCGTGCACTTCTCCCAGCGCGACGCGGTTGCTACCGCGCAGTCTTTCGACCGTTCCTCGCTGATTTCTCCCGAGCAGAAGAAGGCGATCGCCGCGCAGCTGGCGGGCGTGTCGTTTACGAAGGGCTTCGGGCAGACCCTGAAGTCGCTGCTCGCGCAGGGCATCGGCGTGCACCACGCGGGCATGCTGCCTCGCTACCGCCGCCTCGTCGAGCGCCTCACGCAGGCGGGCCTGCTACCGATCGTGTGCGGCACGGACACCTTGGGCGTGGGTATCAACGTCCCGATCCGCACGGTGCTGATGACGTCGCTCGTGAAGTACGACGGTCGGCGCATGCGCCACGTGAGCGCGCGCGAGTTCCACCAGATCGCGGGCCGCGCCGGCCGCGCCGGCTTCGACACGGTCGGTTTCGTGCGCGTCCTGGCCCCCGAGCACAAGGTCGATGCCGCCCGTGAGCGCGCACGCCTGAGCGCCGCGCAGGAGGCCGCACGCGACGCCCGCGAGGCCAAGCGCGCGGCGAAGAAGTCCGCGAAAAAGCGCAAGGGGCCAGGCGAGGGCGAGATCTCGTGGACGCGCTCGACGTTCGAGCGCCTCGTGGATGCGGCTCCCGAGCAGCTCACGAGCCGTTTCGAGATGACGCACGCGATGGTCCTCAACGTGCTGGCCGGTGCTCCTGCGGCCGGGCGCGACCCGGGCGAGCACCTCGTGTGGCTGGCGCGCAACAACGACGATCCGCCCACGGATCGCAACCCGCACCTGCGCCGCCTGGGTGAGATCTACACGTCGATGAAGCAGGCGGGCGTCGTCGAGCACGTGTCTTCTGCGCAGGCCTCGGCGTCGGGTGAGCCTCGCCTGCGTGCGGCCACGGACCTGCCGGATGACTTCGCACTTAACCAGCCGCTCTCCCCCTTCGCGCTGGCCGCACTCGATCTGTTGGATCCGGAGTCCCCGACCTTCGCCCTGGACGTCGTGTCGGTCATCGAGTCGGTCCTGGAGGATCCGCGCCCGCTCCTGTTCGCGCAGGAGAAGGCGGCACGGGCCGAGGCCGTGGCAGCGATGAAGGCGCAGGGCATGGAGTACGACGAGCGCATGGCCGCCCTGGAGGAGGTCACGTGGCCGCGCCCGCTGGCCGATCTGTTGGGCGACGCGTTCGCGGTGTATCTGCACGCGAACCCGTGGATCGAGGATCAGGAGATTTCCCCGAAGTCGGTCGTGCGCGAGATGATCGAGAACGCGCTGACATTCACGGGGATCGTGGGCCGCTACGACGTGGGCCGCTCCGAGGGCATTGTGCTGCGCTACCTGACGGACGCGTACCGCGCGCTGCGCCAGATCGTGCCGGACGAGCTGATGACGGACGAGCTGCGGTCGATCATTGCGTGGCTGTCGGCGCTGATCCGCGCGGTTGACTCCTCGCTGCTGGACGAGTGGGAGGCGATGTCCACGGGCCAGGCCCTCTCCCCCGCGTCCGAGGGCGACGGCACGGAGGGCGCGGAGCTGGCGTTTGGCGCGCGGGAGGACGGGACCGTTCCCTTCAGCGCGAACCGTCACGCGTTCCGCACGGCGATCCGCTCGGCCCTGTTCGAGCGCGTGGAGGCGATGAGCCGCGACAACGTCGAGGCCTTGGCGCGCCTGGACGAGGCCTCACGCACCCCGGTGGTCGCCCCGTGGGGCGAGGACGAGTGGGACGCGGTGCTTGAGCGCTACTGGGCGGAGCACGAGTGGATCGGCATCGATCAGCGTGCGCGCGCCCTGTCGCTGTGTTCCCTAAACGAGGCCCCGACCCGCGAGGACGTGCTGGAGCTGGCTCCCGCTGTGGTTTCGTCGGATGTCGAGCGCGCCCAGGTGGCGCGCATCGAGGCGATCGCGGACGCGGTGGATCAGGCTGCGGCGGGCACGTTCTGGCTGGCTACGCAGATCCTGTTCGACTCGGAGGAGGACATGGACTGGCGCATCGTCGCCCTCGTGGACGTGCCCGCCTCGGACGAGGCGAACCGCGTTGCCCTGGCCACGGTCACCGTCGGGGCGCGGTAGATCCTTCATCATTCGAGGAACCAGGCGCGTCATGCAGTGAATACATAGCCTCCGCGCGTCCTTTCCCGAGAAATCCAAGGATCTCATCCGACAAGACTCTTTCGCCTTCCCACAGACGCAGCGACAGCACGAGGTTCATCAACAAACCGTGGGAGAGGAAGAGCCTAGCCTGTTCAGCATCCATCCCGACGTCTTCTCGCAGGACGCGGTACACACGTGCAAAGCTATCGCGGGAGAGCTGCCCGAAGCGCGGATCGGATCCCATCATGAATAGGCGCATGATCATCATGAACATGTCGTGGTCTTTCACGATCTCCGCGTACATGTCCCCCAGCAATTCCCGACGTTCAACGTCGGTAGAATCCGCCGCTACGGGTGCCTCAGCAAAACGTCGACACAGCTGCTCAACAACATACGTAGCAGCTTCCTCGAAAAGTGTTTCCTTCGACCGGAAGAAACGCACGACATACGCCTGGCTGACGCCTGCCTCGCGCGCGATCGAGTCCGTCGTGGCCGCAGCGTAGCCAACCCGCGCAAACACACGGACGGCAGCCTCCAGCATGAGTGCCTTGCGTTCATTGGCTGGCATACGCGTCGCGGCCATACCTGGACCTCCCAATTTCGGTGATACGGACAGTCTATCCGCGCGCGTAAGCTCGAACTGTCTCGACAAACGCAGCGCGGTAAGCAGGAGTATCAACTTCCTGCTCAATGCGGCCAAGCATCAGAGCTTTGGTCAGGCGAATCCCCACGAAGCCCAGGACCATACTCTTCCACCGCCAGATTGGACCACCGAAGATTCGGTAGATAAACGAAGGAGCACGGGATGTGACGATGAGTGCCGCGGTCTTATCTTTCAGTAAGCCCTGGCTCTTACCGTCGACGTATTGGTACCCAAATCCCGGCGTGAGAGTGCGATCAAGGAAACCTTTCAAAATCGCGGGTTCAGCAGACCACCAAATCGGGAAGCTGAACACGAGGTGATCGGCCCAGGCTATGTCCTCCTGATACCGCTTGGGACCACTTTCGTCCTCCATGTGCTGGCGGTATCCGTAGCGCAGAACGGGATCAAAATCCTCCGTCGCCAGATCGATCATACGCACGTCATGCCCAGCGCTGCGCGCCTCATCAGCGTAAGTCGTTGCGAGTTCATGCGAGTAGCTTCCCGCGTCAGGACTGCCCTGAATGACAAGAATCTTCATATTTTCCCCTTTGTTGTAATTGATTGATTACAACTGTAGTGCAGAGACCCCACCCACACAACATAAGAGGTCTCAAAGAGCTGAGAGTTACACCCGGAGAGGAGCAGTAGCACCCTCTCACCTCAAGAGGGGCAGCCACCATTCCGACTTAGGATCGATATTGCCCCGCCGTCCAAGTTATCCTCGCAGAGCGGGTCTCTCACCGATTTCCTGCTGGAGGCGCAGCAGGTAACCGTCGGGATCCTGGACTAGGAACTGGCGGACGCCGATTTCAATATCTCCCGCCCGATACCACTTCTCTTCGGGTTCGACGAAGATCGGCCACCCTGCCTCGGCCATGCGGTGCCATGCACTGTCCAGCTCTTCGGTCTGAACCTCGAGGTTGATCCCGCGGCCAAGCGGCAGATCAAGGGGACCGGTTGCCCACGTCCTCCCGCGGTCGATCTGGTCGAGCATCAGGTGCGCGTTACCCAGGACGAGATAGCCGAATCCTTCCTCAGGCCGCTCATAGCGAAGGGAAAAACCGACGAGGTCGCACCAAAAACGGCGCGATGCCTCGTAATCGGTGACGGTAAGTTCAGGAACAAGCCCGGGTTCGTTGCTCATAGCCTCACTCTAGCGGCCTCGGACGAGACCGTGTCCGGGAGATGCGCAGACCGTCAGCGCCGCGAGGCCTTGCGGATCAGCCAATCGGCACCCGCGAAGAGCGCCATGAAGACCAGGGCGCCGATCAAGATCGCCACGATGTTGATCGCGACCTGCGCGTAGCCGATGCGCCACACGTTGACGAAGCCGTAGGGGTACTGGTGCGTGAAGGAGCCGCGCACGAGCGTGTACGCCACCCACGCGACCGGGATCAGCAGGGCGCGCCCCAGCGTCGCCCACGTGATGCCACCGCGCGGCCCCGCGAGCGCGGCCGTGCCCACGAAGGCGGCCGGGACGACGATGTGCTGCAGCGGGTTGGTGACGAGCGCGAAGCCGGAGAGAACCTCGTAGGGACCAATCAGCGTCGCGTAGACGATCGCGGTCACCGTGATCATCATGAGCGCGCACAGGTGCGTGGCCCTCCCCCACGCCCCGACGCAGCCTCGGCGCGCGAGGAGGGTCGAGATGATCGCAACCATGATGTTGGACAGCTCGGTGAAGTAGGACAGGCAGTTGATGAGGCGCTCGGGAGCACCCGCCCAGCCATGGGGGGCACCCGCGAAGAGGCCCTCCTCGACGTAGGTCGGCGCAGCGTAGCCATCAAAGGCCGTGATAATAAGAGTGGCGGCGACGCCCGCCCACGCGAGGGCGGCAACCACCCAGTAGGCGGCGCGCCCGCGACCGCTCAGTTCAGTCATGTCAACCATAGGATCTCGACTCTCACGGAAACAGCAGCTATTGAAACAGGTCCGAGTGGGAACCCGTACGAATTGCGGTCACAACGCAGATCTCTGGCTCATCCAGATAGATCAACAGCCAATCCGGCCGAATATGACATTCACGGAACCCCGCATAGTCCCCGGTCAAGAGATGATCCCTCCGCTGGGGAGGCAACACTTCGCCCGTAAGAATGAGATCAATGACCGCTTCGAGCTCCTTGATAGGGAGCCCTCGTTTGCGGGCCCTTTTGAGATCCTTCTTGAATTGACTGGTCATCACGAGGGCACGCTGGCCCCGCTGAGGCTCACTCATCATCGACATCCGCGAACGCTTGTGCCGCGGACGCGTAACGGGTAGCGGCAACACGCCCTGCGGCGATGTCGCGAGCCTCGCGCATAGCTAGCTCGGTTTCAGCGTTGAAGCGGGGCTGGCGCAAGTCAAAGGGTAAGCCACCCTCCATGATGGACTTGTGCAAGAAAACATTCACAGCGTCGGTGAGGTTCATGCCGAACTGGGCATACACCCTCTCAGCTTCTTCCTTCACGCTTGGATCAACGCGCATGTTAAGCGTCGCCGTTTTCATATCGCCACACCTTTCAGACGAATGTACGACTTTTATTATACAACGCACCACAGATGTATGACATATGCCTGCGCGCGCAGACACCGACATGATTTCCGCGATGAAGTCGGCATGGTGAAACGGCCGAGGCGGAGTTCAAATCCGGCCAGGGTCAGACCTGCGCCAGGTCCGTGACCTCAGCATCCGTCAGCTCGACGAGGTCGAGGGGGCTCAGTTCGACGCTGAGGCCTCGGCGCCCGCCCGAGACGATCATGGTCTCGTGGTCCAGGCAGGAAGAGTCGATGAACAGCCGGTGCGCAGTGGTCTGCCCGAGCGGGCTGATGCCGCCCACGACGTAGCCGGTGCGGCGCTGTGCGACGGCAGGGTCGGCCATGGCGGCGCTCTTGGCACCTGCGGCCTTGGCGATCAGTTTCATGGACAGGTGTGCCAGCGCGGGCACGCAGCCGACGACGAACTCGCCGGTGGGTTCCAGGCGCACCATGAGGGTCTTGAAAGCCTGGGTGGGGTCGATGCCCAGCTTCTCGACGGTTTCCTCCCCAAACGCCCGGGCGGCCGGGTCGTGCTCGTACTCGTGAACGGTAAAAGCAACG
Source organism: Schaalia odontolytica (assembly GCF_002847525.1). Lineage (GTDB taxonomy): Bacteria > Actinomycetota > Actinomycetes > Actinomycetales > Actinomycetaceae > Pauljensenia > Pauljensenia odontolytica_B. Next base: position 58,899 of record NZ_PKKM01000008.1, read on the forward strand.
CCGGCCGCCGTGAGCGCCTCGATGGCGCGGGTGGGGCCACCGCCGTGATCCTTGCTGTGTTTACGAGCCATAACCCCAGTGTAGGACGCGTCAGAGGATGGACGCGGTCGGGTCGTCGATGACGGCCTTGCCGAAGGGGAAGCAGGTGATCGGGATCATCTTGAGGTTGGCGATAGCCAGCGGGATGCCGACGATAGTGACGGCCTGCGCGGCGGCGGTGGTGATGTGGCCGATGGCGAGCCACAGACCCGCGACCAGGAACCACACGATGTTCATGAGGCCAGAGCCCGCGCCCACGCCCGGCTTGTCGATGACGCGCTTGCCAAACGGCCACAGCACGTAACCGGCGATGCGGAAGCAGGCCACGCCCGCGGGGATCGTGACGACGAAGATGCAGGCGACGACACCCGCAAGGAGGTATCCCAGGAAGAGCGGGAGCCCTCCGAAGAGGAACCAGATGATGTTGAGCAGGGTACGCATGGCGTGTCCTTTCCTTGATCTGTGAACATTCTAGTCTGCCACGACTCCTCGCTCAGATTCCCCTGAGTCGCCCCTGATTGGCCCCTGAAAGTTACTCCGCGCGTACCATGAGGGCATGAGTATTCCCGAGGCCATCGCCGCTGCCCGCGACCGCATCGACCGCGCGACATCCGCGTGCGGCCGCACCGATTCGGTGCACCTGGAGCTGGCGGTCAAGACGCGCACGCCCGAGGAATGCCGCGAAGCCGCCGCCGCCCTGAGCGAGGCGGGCCTACCTATCCTGCTCGGCCACAACCGCGTGCAGGAGGCGCGTGCGACGGTGGAGGCGATCCGCGAGGTACCCGGCGCACGCATTCACCTGATTGGGCCTCTGCAGTCCAACAAGATCAACCACGCGCTGGCCTGCGTGGACGCGATCGAGTCGCTCGACTCCCCCGCGCTGGCCTCGAAGATCGACGCGCGGGCGACCGGCACGCTCCCGGTGTTCGTCGAGGTGAACGTCTCGGGCGAGGCCACGAAGCACGGCTGCGCCCCCTCCGACGTCGCCGCACTGATCGACGCGGTCGAGACCTCGGCCCACCTGCAGCTCGTGGGCTTCATGACGGTGGGCCTGAACTCCCCCGTTGAGGCCGACGTGCGCGCCGCCTACGCGCAGCTGCGCGGCATCAGGGACGAGGCAGCGGCGCGCCTGGGCATCGAAGAATCCGACCTCGCGCTGTCGATGGGCATGAGCCGCGACCTGGAGTGGGCTATCGCCGAGGGGGCGACGATCGTGCGCCTGGGAACGGCTGTTTTCGGAGCCCGCCGCCTCTGACGAGACCGCTCAACCCCGCCCGCGTCACACCCGTTAGGATTGAGGGCATGATGAGCGTTCTTGCTGGACTATCAGCGTCGATCCTGGCACTCGCACCGATCACCAACCCGATCGGAGGTCTCGCCGCCTTCGCGGGCCTGACCGCGTCCGACGATCCGGCGGCAGTGCGCTCCCAGGCATGGAAGACCGGCATCTACGTGTTCGCGATCCTGACGGCCTTTGCTGTCTGCGGCTCGCTCATCATGCGCTTCTTCGGCTTCGACCTGCCCTCCCTGCAGATCGCCGGCGGCCTCGTCGTCGCGCACTCGGGTTTCTCGATGCTGGAAAACAAGCGCCGCTCCACCAACGAGGAGGACCAGCACGCGACGGCCAAGGCGGATGTGTCTTTCTCCCCCATGGCGCTGCCCCTCATCGCAGGACCCGGCTCGATCGGCGTCGTCATCGCGTTGGCCGCCCGCAATACGGCCATCGGATTCCACGTCGGCGTCGTCCTAGGAATTGCGGTGACAGCCGCCGCCATCGCGGTGCTGCTGCGCTACGGAACGCCCTGGATCGACAAGCTCGGAGCTACCGGCGTCGGCGCGATCGTGCGAATTATGGGCTTCCTTATCCTCGTCATCGGCGTCGAACTCATCATCCACGGGGTGCGCGCACTTCAGCTCTTCTAAGACCGCCCGCTGTTAAACGCGAAAGCCCGCCCCGGCCTCGTCGAAACGACGCCGAAGCGGGCCACGAATAAGGGGCACTCAGGGGATGCGGTGCACCCACTCCTCGCGCGCGAACTTCGTCTCGCAGCGCTTGCGTGCGACCTCGAGGTCCGCCTCGGTGATGGTGCCGACGCTCGCGTTGTACTTCTCCTTGAAGTGATCGAAGAACACCTGCAGGATCTCTTCGCGCGCCATGCCGGTCTGGGAGCGCATGGGATCCACGCGCTTGACGGCGCTGCGGGTGCCCTTGTCGCGGATCTTCTCCATGCCGATGCGCAGGACTTCGTTCATCTTGATGGCGTCGATGTCGTAGGCCATGGTCACGTGGTGGACCATGTAGCCGTTGGCCCAGCGCTTCTGCGCGGCGCCGCCGATCTTGCCGAACTCGGAGGCGATGTCGTTGAGCGGCACGTACTTGGCCTTGATGCCCAGCTTTTCGAGGACCTCCATGACCCACTGATCGAGGTACGGGTAGGCCTGCTCGAAGCTCATTCCCTCCACGAGGGCGGTGGGGATGACAAGCGAGTAGGTGATGCAGTTGCCGGGCTCCATGAACATGGCGCCGCCACCGGTGACGCGCCGCGACACGGTGATGCCGTATCGATCCACGCCGTCCTGTTGGATTTCGTTTTGGTAGGACTGGAAGGAGCCGATGACGACCTGGGGGCCGTTCCACTCCCACAGGCGCATGAAGGGCTTGCGGCGCCCCGCGGCCACGTCTTCGACCAGGGTTTCGTCCATGGCGACGTTGATCATCGGGTCGACGACGGGGCCGTGGATGACGTCGAAGTCGATGTCGTCCCACGACAGGGCGGCGCCCAGCGCGCGGCGTACGGCGATGCCGACGGCCTCGGGGGTCACGCCCATGAGGGTGTCTCCCTCGTGGAGGGCGGCCTCCACGCGCGCGGCCAGATCCTTCGCGCTCGACGAGGCCGGGGCCCCTTCGAGGGACGCGGTGATCCGGGTGAGCGCGTCGTCGGGGTCGAGGAAGAAGTCACCGGACACGCTCACGCGCGCGAGGCGATCCTCCTCCACGTCGGTGTCGACGACGACGAGCTTTCCTCCGGGGACTTTGTATTCTCCATGCATGCCCACGATTGTAGGCGCTTCGCTCACGCCCAGTCGGGCAGGACGCGCACGCCGCCCTTGTCGGCGGATGCGGCGAGCATGCCGTAGACGCGCAGGGCGTCGGAGACTTGGCGGGCGCGAGGCTTAGAGGGCTTCCACGGGGCGGCGCCCTTTTCGGCGCGGCGGCGCTCGAGTTCCTCGTCGCTCACGTTGGCGCGCAGGACGCGGTTGTTGACGTCGATTTCGATCTCGTCGCCGGTGCGCACGAGGCCGATCGCGCCGCCGGCCGCGGCCTCGGGCGAGATGTGACCGATGGAGATGCCGGACGTGCCGCCGGAGAAGCGGCCGTCGGTGATGAGGGCGCACTTCTTGCCCAGGCCCAGGCCCTTGAGGTAGGAGGTCGGGTAGAGCATTTCCTGCATGCCGGGGCCGCCCTTGGGGCCCTCGTACTGGATGACGACGACGTCGCCTTCCTTAACTTGCTTGCTGAGGATGGCCTCGACGGCTTCCTCCTGGGATTCGACGACGAAGGCCTTGCCGACGAAGTGGAAGAGGGACTCGTCGATGCCGGCGGACTTGATGATCGCGCCGTTGGCGGCGATGTTGCCGTAGAGGACCGCGAGGCCGCCGTCCTTCGTGTAGGCGTGCTCGACGGAGCGGATGCAGCCGGCCTCGGAGTCGGTGTCGAGGGACTCGAAGAGGTTGGCGGTCGAGAATGCCTGGGTGGTGCGCACGCCGCCGGGGGCGGCGAGGAAGCGGTGCTTGGCCTCGTCGGTGGCGCTCCCGCTGCGCACGTCCCAGGCGCCCAGCCAGTCGGCGAGGTTGTCGGAGTGGACGGAGCGGACGTCGCGGTTGAGCAGGCCGGCGCGGTCAAGCTCGCCGAGCAGGGCGGGGATGCCGCCGGCGCGGTGGACGTGCTCGATGTGGTAGGTCGTGGAGTTGGGGGCCACCTTGCACAGGCAGGGCACGCGGCGCGAGATCGCGTCGATATCGTCGAGCGTGAAGTCGACACCGGCCTCGTTGGCGATGGCGAGGATGTGCAGGACGGTGTTGGTGGAACCGCCCATGGCCACGTCCAGGCTCATGGCGTTCTCGAAGGCGGCCTTGGTGGCGATGGAACGCGGCAGGACCGAGTCGTCCTCGTTGTCATAGTAGGCGCGGCACATGTCGACGATGCGCGTGCCGGCCTCGGTGAAGAGCTTCTTGCGTTCGATCTGGGTGGCGAGGGTGGTGCCGTTGCCGGGCAGGGCCAGGCCGATGGCCTCGTTGAGGCAGTTCATGGAGTTCGCGGTGAACATGCCTGCGCAGGAGCCGCAGGTGGGGCACGCGTTGGCTTCGATGCTGGCCAGCTGGTTGTCGCTGACGGAGTCGTCAACGGCCATGACCATGGCGTCGATGAGGTCGAGGCGGTGCTCGACGACGCCTTCGACGGCAGCGCCAGATTCCATGGGGCCGCCGGACACGAAGATGGTCGGGATGTTCAGGCGCATGGCGGCCAGGAGCATGCCGGGGGTGATCTTGTCGCAGTTGGAGATGCACACGAGGGCGTCGGCGCGGTGCGCGTTGACCATGGTTTCGACGCAGTCGGCGATGAGGTCGCGGCTGGGCAGGGAGTAGAGCATACCGTCGTGGCCCATGGCGATGCCGTCGTCGACGGCGATCGTGTTGAATTCCTTGGCGACGCCGCCGGCTGCTTCGATGGCTCCGGCGACGAGGTCACCCATGTTCTTGAGGTGCACGTGGCCGGGCACGAACTGGGTGAAGGAGTTGGCGATGGCGATGATCGGCTTGCCGAAGTCGCCGTCCGTCATGCCGGTGGCGCGCCACAGGGCGCGAGCTCCGGCCATGTTGCGGCCTTGGGTGGATGTTGCCGAGCGCAGCGGGCGACTCATGATGTGCCTTTCTTTTGCCTTGTAATGACTCAACAGTAGGAGCGTGAGCGCTGCGTTTCCGTGCGGGTTTCGTCTCATGGACGAGGCCGGGGCTGGGTGGGGGCGGTTTTCGCGCGGTATTTCGGGGGCTGTAGCGAGTGGGTCGCCGTGTCAGTGGATGGACGCTTGTGGGCGTGATTGCAAGGAAAACGCAAGGGGTGCGTGCGTGAATTAGTGTCTGGCCAGATGAGTGGTTGATCGCATTGGTCATGCTTCGGACATTCGGCCTCGTTCTCGACACGCGAAACGTAGGCTGAGGGCACAGTGAAGAGAAAGGACTGCGATGACCATTCGCACCACTCATGTTGGTTCCCTGCCCCGTACCCCCGAGCTGCTTAAGGCAAACGCCGCGCACCGCGAGGGTTCCCTGAGCGACGCTGATTTCACCTCTGTGCTGCAGGCTGAGGTTGATGGCGTTGTGAAGCGTCAGGCTGAGATTGGCCTGGATATCGTCAACGACGGCGAGTACGGCCACGCGATGCTCGACACGGTTGATTACGGCGCGTGGTGGACGTATTCCTTCTCGCGTTTTGGCGGTCTGTCGTTTGAGAACTCGGGTGGCTTTGAGCTGCGTCCCCCGGCTGGCCGCGATGGCCGCCTGGCTTTCTCGTCGTTTGCTGAGCGCCGCGACTGGCAGCGTTTCGCGGACGCGTACGGTGACCCGGAGTCGGGTATTCAGATCGTGAGCGACAACAAGGTCTTGTTCCCGGCGATCGTGGACGAGCTGACCTACATCGGTGCTGAGGCCGTGGAGCGCGATATCGCGGGCGTGAAGCACGCGCTGGAGGCTGTGGGGAAGCCCGTGTCGGATGGTTTCGTGGCGGCGATTTCGCCGGGTTCGGCGGCTCGCGTGGGCAACGCGTTCTACGAGGATGACGAGGCCGTGGTGTGGGCGTGCGCGGACGTGCTGCGCGAGGAGTACAAGCGCATTACGGACGCGGGCCTGACGGTGCAGATTGACGCGCCGGATATCGCGGAGGGCTGGGATCAGATGAACCCTGAGCCGTCCGTTGAGGATTACCGCGCGTTCTCTCGCGTGCGTATCGACGCGCTGAACCACGCGCTGGAGGGCATTGACCCGTCTCTGGTGCGTTTCCACGTGTGCTGGGGTTCGTGGCACGGCCCGCACACGACGGATATTGCGTTCAAGGACATCGTGGATCTGGCCCTGCTGGTCAACGCGAACGGACTGACGTTCGAGGCGGCGAATGCTCGCCACGCGCACGAGTGGACGATCTGGCGCGACATCGAACTGCCTGAGGGCAAGTACCTGATCCCGGGCGTGGTGTCGCACTCGACGAACGTTGTGGAGCACCCGGAGCTGGTGGCTCAGCGTATCCGCCAGTTCGCGGACATTGTGGGCGATGAGCGTGTCGTGGCGTCGACGGACTGTGGCCTGGGCGGCCGCATCTACCCGTCGATCGCGCGGGCGAAGCTGGAGGCTCTTACCGAGGGCGCTCGTCTCGCATCGAAGTGATCGCCTGATTGCTGGCCTGGGGCGCGCGGGGTGGATGAGGATCCACCCCGCGCGCTTTTCCCAGGGTTTTCTCAGCCAAAGCTCCCCGTTCTTTGAGCTTGGCGTCACACAATGAATTGTGTGTTGCAGCCCCCGTTTCCGGGTCGGCTTGCCGCGGTGGGGATCGCACGCCGCGTCGGGTTCCGGGATTGGGGGCTGCGGCGCGTTTGGGGTCATCTGATCATCCCCATCTCAATTCATTTCTCCGTCATGCAGAAAACAGAGCCCTTTCTTCGTTATTCTGGAAGTAAGCACCCATTGTCGAGGCTGTTCGAGGGAGAACATCATGGGAGCAAACACCAGGGAGGGCACGTACTCCATCCGTTCGCGCGTTGGTTTGCTCGCTGCCGCTCTTGTCATCGTCGCCACGGCTTGTGGCTGCCAACAGACCACGCCCGCGGCGGAGGGGCCGTGGGCGGCCGACATTGAGCAGGCGCGCAATGAGTGGGCGTCCAACGAGTTCGTTCAATCTGTCCTGGCCGACTCTGCCATCAGCGAGGCCGAACTCCAGGACATGCGTCAGCGCGTGCTGAGCTGCCTGACAGACAAGGGCGTCACCGGCGCATCGTTCAGCCCGAGCGGCGGGTTGAGCGTCCCCGATCAGCCGGTCGGCTCCTCCATATCTGAGGAACAGCAAGAAGAATTCGTCCACGCCTGTTCCATCGAAGCCGGTCAGCCGATCATCGAGGCGCTCGAGTTCGACATGCGAGTCAACCCGGACCACCTGGATATCAACGAGGTGTACACGCAGTGTTTGATCCGCAACAAGGCGGTTGAGCCGTCCTTCACGGCCCAAGAGCTCGCGCGCGCTCGCGAGAGCGGAACGCCTCTCGCAAGCACGTTGCCTTTCATTGACCCAGCTCAGGGGCCCGACATTTGGAAACGATGCGTCGAAGACCCCAGCAAATGACCACAACCACCCTCAGGAGTTGAGATGGCATCTTCTCGCCGCTGGCTCGCCCTCACCGCGTTTGTCGCTCTCATCGCCGGTGCGGGTGGGGTCAGCGCGGGTATTCTCATCGCCTCGCCGCCCACCCCGGCCTCGTTGGCATCGTCATCTGCTCCGTCGACGATCCCGGTCACCACCCGCGAGTTCACCGATACGCGCTCCCTCACCCTCACAATTCCCCCGGCCTCGCCTCACGAACTTACCTCCCCCGTCGCCGGGCGCATCACGGCCCTCCAGGCAGCGACGGGAACTCCCATCACGTCAGGTTCCATTCCCTGCGAGATTGATGGCCTTCCCCTTCTTGCCTTAGCCCTGTCCACTCCTCTCTATCAGGACGTGGTGGACGGAGCGACCGGACCAGACATTGCGGCCCTGAACGCTGAGCTTGCGCGGCTCGGATATGGGGCTCCCGCGGAGTCTCAGCGGGTGACGGCCGCCACGCGCGCGGCCCTGGCCTCGGCGATGGGTGTGAGCGACGGAGCCGGAGGTGTCCCCTCCCGCATCGAGGCCTCTCACGTCCTGTGGATTCCCGCGCCGACCGTCACCCCCTCGTCGGTTCCCGTTCGCCTGGGCGACAGCGTCGATACGAGCACTGTTCTCCTCGCCCTTGAGGACTCCCGCGACGCTTTGCGCCTCTCCGTGCCTCCGGACGCCTATCCCGCGGACCACGTCATCACCCTGGGGGACACGGACTACCCCGTTCCCGCTGACGGCGTCATCACCGACCCCACACTGACGGCGACGATCCTATCCTCCAGCGAATACGCGACTTTCGTCCGTTCCGCCCCGAGCGGCGATGGACCCGTTCAGCTGCCAGTCTCCTGGAAGCTCTCCTCCCCCATCACCGTCACGGTCGTCCCGCCGGCCTCAGTGATCGGAGACGCGACGAACGCGTGCGTCTTTGCAAGCGGCGCGCCGATCCCCGTCTCTATCGTTTCTTCCCAGCTTGGCCGAACCTACGTCCTGCCAACGACCCCGCTCTCCGCCGTCGACACCGCCGTCGAGGGACGCTCATGTCCGTCGAACTAGACAACGTCGGGCACAAGTTCGCCGCAACCCCGTGGCTCTTTCGCCATCTGAGCGCACGCTGCGAGGACGGTGCCCTCACCGCCATCATCGGCCCGTCCGGTTCTGGCAAATCAACCCTGCTGTCGCTGATCGCGGGATGGGACGCTCCAGCCGAGGGAACGATCACCGTCCCCCGTCCGTCTGGTGAGCAGAACCCCCGCATTGCGTGGGTCTTCCAGAACCCGTTCGGCGTCCGCGCGCGTAGCGCGATCGACCACGTCGCGCTGCCCCTGCTGGCCCGCGGCATGAGTCGGGCGCAGGCCGATGTCGAGGCGAACCGGCTCCTTGATGCCTTCAACCTGGCACATCTCGCGGAGCGCTCTTTTCGTGATCTGTCCGGCGGCGAGGCTCAGCGTGTGCTCCTCGCGCGCGGGCTCGCATGCTCCCCCACCCTGCTCCTCGTGGATGAACCGACCGCGCAGCTTGATCAGTCCACGGCTCGCGATATCGCCTCCACGCTCGGCTCGCTGCGCGAGGACGGGGTGAGCGTCGTGATCGCGACGCACGATCCGTCAATTCGCGCGCAGTGCGACGCCGTCATTGACCTCGCCCGCTTCCAGGAGGAGGAACAGCGATGAGCACACTCTCGTGGCGAGCACTCCTGTCCGAAGCGTGGAGGGACTGCCTGAGCGGGACGGCCCGCGTCGGGATTCTGACTGTTCTGGCCACCGCCCTGGTCGGAGGCGCGATCTGCGCCGATGCGTTCTCGCTTCGTTCCGTCAGCGTTGAGGCTGCCTCTTTCCGTGTCCACCTGGGATCGGTGCGCGTCCTCCAAGCGCAAGGCAGCATCGACGGGGCCACTTGCGATGCGCTGTCGCGAATCCCTGGGGTGCGTGCAGGAGCCGTTCGCTCGGTCGAATCCGGCTTGTCCCCGCTCGCCCTTCCTGCCTCGTCGCTACCTCTGTATGAGGTCACGCCCGGGACCGTCTCTCTCCTGGGGACAACAACGGCCGATCCGACGGGAATTCTGCTCCCTGAGCAGGTAGCTGAGGATCTCGGCACCACTCAAGGAGCCCTTCTCCCCCTCGCACACGGGCAGACCGAGGTGGCGGGCACCTACCCGTGGGACGAGAACGACGGGCGCCGCCCCGGCTATGCCTACGCGGCTCTCGCCCCCGTGCCCGCAATGGGGACCTTCGATGAGTGCTGGTACGAATCCTGGCCGCACAGCGACGACGTCGATGCCCTGGTGCGCTCAACCCTCGTTGGAAGCGACGATCAGAACGCCCAGGTCCTGGCCATGAACCCTACGCGCGGGACGACCTTCGACGCGGCGGGGCGACTGCGACAGAGGCCGACCTGGTGGGCGTGGATCGCCGCGAGCGCAATCGGTGCCGTGCTGGGGGCCGCTGCCACATGGTGGCGTCGCCTCGAGATCGCCTCGGCTCTGCACGCTGGGCTCCGCACGTCGGATACGACGGTCCTCCAACTGTTCGAGGCTGTGGCATGGGTGGGCGGCGCATGCGTCCTCACCTCCGGCATATGCCTCACAATCCTGAGCGGAGCGGCGCCCGGGGATCGCTCCGATCTCATCCGTTTGGTCGCAGCCGAGGGCATCTGCGCCGCGTCGTGGACACTCATTGGTGTCGTGATTGCCTCCATGACGATCCGCGAGCACCAGCTGTTCACGTTCTTTAAGGGCCGATAGGTACCGGCGCGTGATCGCGACTACAATTGATGTATGAACATCCTCGTGATTCAAAACGACCCGATCGTCCCGGTGGGTCAGCTGTCCGCCTTCCTCGGCGGTCACGAGGTGGTGCGCGCCTGGGAGGACCCGCAGCGTCTCCAGGACCTGGCGGCCGCTCCCCTGCCGGGTGCCCTCATCCTTCTGGGTGGCCGGGCCAGCGCCTACGACGACGAAGCATGGCCGTGGCTGGAAGCCGAACGCGAGTTGCTGCGCCGCTGCGTCGCCGCACAGATTCGAGTGCTCGGAATTTGCCTGGGCGCCCAGCTGATCGCCGCGACCTTCGGTGGGCGTGTCAGTGTAGCCGACCCGGCGGGCCCCGAATATGGCGTCATCTGCCTGGCCTGGGGTACGAATGACCAGGCGGGCGGCGGCGGAGCCGTTCCCCTGCGCATGGCCCTGGCCTCGACCCACACGGTGTTCGCCGACCACGGCGACGCCATCGTGGAGCTCCCCCACGGCGCGCGCGAGTGGGCGCGCTCAGACAAGTACACGCAGATTTTCTCCTACGGCACCGCCCTGGGCGTGCAGTTCCACCCGGAGGTCACGCGCGAGACCGCGACCGTGTGGGCAGTCAACAACGAGGACGTCGACACCGAGGACATCGTCGCCGGCTACAACGCCCACGAGGGCGAGCTGGCCTCCACCTGCAAGACCCTGGCCGACTGGGTCTCCGGCGTCTTCTAAGGCGCAAACAGAATCGCAGTGCGGGCACCCCCACGCGGTACCCACACTGCGATTGACAATCGGGCCTCGTCGCAGCGAGCGGAGATGAGGCCCTGCTCCTATTTTAGAGGAAAACGGCGCGCCTACAAGGCTTTTCCAGGAACCAAGACCACCACGTGGGACGACTTGACAACGCTCCCATTTACGGCCTCGTCACGGCGCGCGACGTACCCCGGTCAGGGGGCCGCGACCTGCACAAACGAGCCGGTGCCGTACGCCCACATGCGACGCTCGGCGGCCGAGACAAACACGGCCTGGCCGCGGCTCAGTTCCACGCTGTCCCCGCCCTGCTCCTCGCTCACGTGCAGGGTGACCGACCCGGAGGTCGCGATGACGATGCGCGGGCCCTCGCCGGGCACGGCGACCTCGTCCACGCGGGACGTGTGCTTGCCGGGTGCCAGCGTCGTCACCGACAGCTCGAACTCCTGGGCAGGTGCCAGAAAACGGTCCGTCGTCGCCGAGGGGTGCTCGGGTGCCACGCGCACGGGCGGCAGCGCCGAAAACTCGGTGATTTCGACGAGCTGGGCGGAGTCCACGTACTTGCCGGTCAGGCCTGCGCGCACGACGTTGTCGGAGGAGGCCATGACCTCGATGCCCAGGCCTGACTGGTAGGCGTGGATCTGGCGCGGCGGAATGTAGACGGCCTCGCCCGGGCGCAGGGACACCGGGTTCATGAGGAAGGCGACGATGATACCCGGGTCGCCCGGGTGCTTCTCCCCCAGGACGCTCACAAGCTCGTCCGTGCGCGGCGAGGGGGACGTGTCCGACGCGAGGCGGGAGCGGCACGCGGCCACGAACTCTTCGACGCGCTCGGGGGTCGCCGGGGAGTCCTCGTCGAAGAGCCACGTGGCCAGGGAGCGCAGGCCCCCGCGCACGGTGGACAGCTTGAGGCGGTAACGCAGGCGGTCCGCGAGCTCACCCTCCAGGCCGACGAGGAGCTGGCGGGCCTTGCGCGGCACGCGGAAGCCCACGAGCGCGCTGAACTCGGTGAGCGCGTAGATCATCTCGGGCTTGTGGTTCATATCCCGGTAGACGCGGTGCGTGTCCGTTCGCTCAATGCCTAGGACCTCCTCGCGCAGGTAGCCCTCGCGCGCGATCTCCTTCGTCGGATGCACCTGCAGGCTCAGGGTCTGCGCGGGGGCGATAATCTTGGCCAGGTACGGCAGGGTCGGGCCAAACGCGTAGAGCAGGCCTCCGCCGAGGGCTCGCTTGGGGTCCTCGCCGATGTGCTCGGCGAGGGTCTGCCCGCCCGTCAGCAGCGTCGGTCCGTCCGGGTGGGCGCCGAACCACACCTCGGACACCGGGTCGTCCCCGGCGGCGGCCCCCAGGAACTCGGGGATCGCGTTCGTGGAGCCCCACGCGTCAGCTTTCGTCCAGCCGATCAGTCTTTCCATAGGTCGAATCCTATCGGTATCGGGCACGTCAACACGCGAGGGACGAGGCCGTGGCCCCATCCCCCGCGCGCTCGCGTCTGTCAGGCGCTGGGTTGATCGGTGGTTTCGCGCGCCTCAAGGGCGGCGAGGGCACCTCCGCGCGCGTGCAGCTCGGCGTAGGTGCCGGTCTCCACGACGCGGCCCGCGTCCATGACGATGATCTGGTCGGCGTCGCGCACGGCGCTGATGCGGTGGGCGATCTCGACGATGGTGCGGCCCTTCGCGACGCGCGCGATGCCCTCACGCACGCGCGCCTCGGTGGCCGGGTCGACCTGGCTCGTGGCCTCGTCGAAGACGTAGATCGGGGCGTCGCGCAGGAGCGCGCGGGCCAGGGCCAGGCGCTGACGCTGGCCGCCCGAGAGACGCTCGCCCATGTCGCCAACAGCGGTATCCAGGCCGTCCTTTTCCGTGGCCAGCCAGTCGGTGAGGTCCACGGCCTCCAGCGCACGCTCCAGGTCGGCCTCGCTCGCGTCGGGCGCGGCAAGCAGCAGGTTGGCGCGCAGCGTGTCGTTGAACAGGTAGGGGCGCTGGGGCGCGGAGGCGACCGTCGCACGCAGGTCGCGCAGGGACACCTCGGCCACGTTCGTGCCACCGATCGTGACGGTGCCCGAGGCCGGGTCCCACGTGCGGGTCAGCAGCGAGGCCAGCGTCGACTTGCCCGAGCCGGAGGCGCCCACGATGGCGGTGCGCTTGCCGGCGGGGATGTGGATGCTCACGCCGTCCAGGACCGTGGGGGCAGGCGCGGGCGCGTCCTCGTCCGTCGGGTAGGCGAAGGTCACGTCGGTGAACTCAATGTCGCCGGGGGTCAGCGGCTTGGGGTCGGCCGGGTCGGCGACGGCGGGCGCGCGATCGGTGATCGCGAAGACGCGGGCGGCCGACGCGAAGGCCTGGTCCAGGTCCGCGGCGAACTCCTCGACCGCGAGGACCGGGCCGAAGGAGCCCATCGCGATGCCGAGGGCGAGGCCCGCCTGGGGCAGCGTCAGCGTTTCGGCGAGCACGTTCGAACCCGCGACCATGGCGACCGTGACGATGCCGAGGGCGACGGCGGCCTGGTTGAGGCCTCGGCGCAGCGCGATCCAGCGGCCCTGGGTGCCCAGGCCCGAGGAGATACGCTTTTCGATGGCGCTCATCTCGGCCTCGCGACGTTCCTCCGCCCCAAAGGCGAGGACCTCACGCACGCCCTGCACCGAATCGGTCACGTGGGCCGCGATCGCGCCCCGGGCCTCGCGCAGCTCACGCGCCGCACGCGCGGTCGAGCCGGAACCCAGGAAGGGAATGACCGCGCCGACGATCAGCAGGAAGGGCGCCAGCACGGCGGCCAGCGTCCAGGACACGGCGGTGCCCATCCATACGACCGACAGGATCGGGACGATGACGGCCGTCGTGACGGGGGCGAGCGTGTGGGCGAAGAAGACCTCGACGCGGTCGATATCCTTCGTCACGCGGTTCATGATGTCGCCCGAATCCAGGCGATCCGTGCCCGCGGGAGCCTGGGGCTCAAGCTGGTCGTAGAAGTAGTTGCGCAGCATCGCCAGGGAGTGGAAGGCCACGAAGTGACCGGCGAACTGCTCGAGATAGCGGGCCAGGCCCTTGAGGAGGCTCAGGCCGATGGCGCAGCAGATGATCAGCGCGATGCTCCAGGCGCTCTTCCCCGACGCCAGGCCGGCGACAGCCCAGCCACCCAGGGCGAACAGGGCGATGCCGATCATGAGGAAGACGATGCGGGCGGCGATGGAGGCCGCGAGGGGCGGCAGGACGCGCCGCGTGATCGACAGGAGTCGAAGAGACAGTTGCCTGCGGGTCATCGGATCGTTCCTTCCTGCAGGGTCGCGACGCGGTCGGCGCCCTTGATGGTGGCGTCTCGGTGAGAAATCGTCAGGGTCGTGCGCCCAGCACACACGGTCTCCAGCGACGCGAGGATCTCGCGCTCGGAGGCCAGGTCCACGTGGGCGGTTGGCTCGTCCAGGATCATGATCGACGCATTCTTCAGGAAGGCACGGGCGATCGCGATGCGCTGGGCCTCGCCGCCGGACACGGCCAGGCCTCGGGCACCCACGCGGGCGTCGAGGCCGCCCGGCAGGGTGTCGACGAACTCGCCCAGGTGCGCGGCACGCAGGGCCTCGATGAGCTGGTCGTCCGTGGCCGCGGGAGAGGCCAGGAGCAGGTTGTCGCGCAGCGTGCCGGAGAACAGGTAGGTGCTCTGCTCGACGACCGCGGTCTGGGCGCGCACCCACGACAGAGGCGCGCTGGCCAGGTCAACGCCGTTGAGGCTCACGCGGCCTCGCGTGGGACGCAGGAAGCCCTGCAGCAGCGCCGAGATCGTAGACTTGCCGGCGCCCGAGGGGCCAGCGAGCGCGACGTGCTCGCCCTGGGTGAGGGTCAGGTTCGCACCCTGCAGGACCGGGGTGTCCTCGGTGTAGGAGAAGGAGACACCGCTGAGCCGGATCTCGCCGCGCTGGGGCAGGATCGCCGGGGCCTTGACACCCTTGGCGTCCGTGACCGGTGGGTTCTGCTTGATGAACTTCTTGATCTCCTTGTTGGCCGCGATGCCGCCCATGCCGATGTAGAAGAACTGGCCGATGCGGTCCAGCGGGTCGAGCATGATCGAGGACAGCAGCACGAGGGAGATGCCCTCTCCGACACTGATCGCGCCCTGCTGGTAGCGGATGAGGGCCAGCGCGATCGCGCCGGTGATCATGCCGAGGGAGAAGACGGAGTCAATGACCAGGAGGATCAGCTGGTTGCCGGCCAGGTAGCTCATGACCTTCGAGCGCACCTCTTCGGCGGCCTCGGCCAGGCGCTTGCCCATGTCTTTGCCGGCGTTCATGAGGGCCAGGTCGCCCAGGCCCTGGATGGCGTCGAGCTCCTTGGCGGCGAGCTGGCGCGAGGCGTGGCGGTAGCGCGAGGACACCGGCTTGAATGCCTTGCGGAAGCCCATGACGCAGATCGGGACCAGCGGGATCGCGATCGCGAGGAAGCCGCCCGAGGCCGGGTCAATCGTCATGGCAACGAGAATGACGACGAGGATCGGAGTCGTCAGCGACGCGATCATGGGGGCCAGGAAGATGCCCTTGTAGGCGGCGACGCGCTCGACGCCGTCGGTGGCGGAGTTGACGACGCGGCCCGCGCGCTCGCTGGTGCGCTGCGAGGGCCCGAGGGCGAAGACCTGTCGGATCATCGAGTGGCGCAGCGCGGGTTCCATCTGGTTCATCTGGGCGGCTCCCAGGGCACTCACCGCCCAAGCGAACACGCCCGATCCCAGGGCCCCCAGCACGCCGATCCACCACGTCGACCAGGCATTGTGTCCCGCAATGTCATCGATGCCCCAGCCGATCGCCAGGTAGGCGGCGGCCAGGCAGAGGGCCGCTGCCCACGAGCAGACGACCACGATCGCGCGTTTCATTGTGCTCCTATCAACATGACACACACGAGTACACAACCAAGGATAGCCTTAGTTAGGTTCTGACACCACTGTCACTTTGGGGCAATTTCGCATCGTGACCGCGTAAAGAAACCACGGCCTCGTACAATCGACGAGGCCGTGGCTCCCTCAAGCGATCATGCTCAGACCAGGCGGTACGTCCAGCCGTAGGGATCCTCGGCGCGACCCCACTGGATGTCGGTCAGGTGCTTGTGGATCTCGCGGGTCTTCTCCCCGACCTCGATCTCCACGTCGAAGTCGTCGCCAGCCAGGCGCGTGATCGGGGTGACCACGGCGGCCGTGCCACAGGCGAAGACCTCGGCGACAGCGCCCGAGCGGATGCCATCCACGACCTCGGACAGGGCGATCTTCTCCTCACGAACATCGACGCCCTGGTCGCGCAGCATGCGCAGGATCGCGCTGCGCGTGCCACCCTCGAGGATGACGCCGGTGAGCTCGGGGGTGCGGATGGTTCCATCAGCCATGACGACGAACATGTTCATGCCGCCCAGCTCCTCGAGGTACTTGCCCTCGTAGGTGTCCAGGAAGCAGACCTGGGAGAAGCCCTTGGCCTCGGCCTGGATCTGGGGCAGCAGGGAGGCTGCGTAGTTGCCGCCCGCCTTGGCGCTGCCGGTGCCGCCGGGGCCGGCGCGGTGGTACTCGCGTTCCACCCAGATGGCCACGCCCGACAGGCCGCCCTTGAAGTAGGGGCCCGACGGCGAGCCGATGACGTAGTAGTCGACGACGCCGGCGGGGTGGACGCCCACGAACTCCTCGGAGGCGAACATGAAGGGACGCAGGTAGAGGGAAGAACCGTCGACCTCGGGAACCCACTTGACGTCCGCGCGCACGTAGTCCACGAGGGAGGCCACGAAGTCCTCGCGGCTCAGCTCGGGCAGGGCCAGGCGGCGGGCCGAGTGGTTCAGGCGCGCGGCGTTGTAGCCGGGGCGGAAGGTCCACACGGAGCCGTCCTCGCGCTTGTAGGCCTTGATGCCCTCGAACACGGACTGGCAGTAGTGGAAGACGGAGGCGCCGGGGGTCAGCTCGAGCGGGCCGTAGGGGATGACGCCGCGGTCATCCCAGCCGCCCTCGCGGGTCCAGCGCATGTGGGCCATGTGGTCCGTGAACTTCTTGCCGAAGGCCAGGGTCGACATGATCTCGTTGTACTCCTCCGGCGTCGCCGGGTGAGCGTTGGGGGTCAGGGGGAAACGACCGGCCAGCTCGTCGGCGGCGGGAAGTACCAGGTCGCCGGCAGCCTCAAGTTCCGTGGGGGTGTGCTGCGTCGATGCCATGAGGTCTCCTGTCGTGGTTTTTCACAAATATGAAGCCAGAATATGCCCGCCGTCCGCAATGTGGCCGATTGATTTCGGCATGTGACCCACTCCCCCGCCCCCTGTGGACGTTCTCACCCCGTCACCCCTCACCCATCGCAGTCCCGATTCCTGCGACCTGTCACCGCACACACCAGCCCGACAGGATACGATCAACGCATGACGACTCTGCCTGACGCCCTTGCCTCCGCCCTGCCCTCCCGCGAGCGCCGCTCCCCCGGCCTGGAGCTCGAGGACGGGCGCTGGATGGTGGCCGCGAAGTCGGGCCTGTACGTCTTCGGTGCCGAGGCCTCGTCCGGCGAGGGGGAGCCCACCCCCGAGGTGTTCCCCTGGTACGACGTGGCGCGGGCGCGCTGGGAGGCCGAGGGCTCGCTCTTCGCCCTGGAGTGGGTGGATCCGGCCCGCCCGGCCCTGGCGGGGCGCGGGAAGGGCGATCCGGAGGATTTCATGCGTCATACAAGCGAGTTCGTGAACCGCTCGATCGTCCTGCACTCCCAGGTGGAAGTCGGCAACGGCACGACGGTGACGGCGTGGGTGCGCCGCGGCGAGGACGGGCTTTTCTCCGTGCTGACGGCCGACGGGCCGCTGGATGCCGACGGGCAGCGAGAGGCGGACGCCCTGGAGGCCCGCGTGCGCGACGCGGTCGGTCTCGACTGATCGACGAGGCCGGGGCTCCCCCCTCGGGGCACGCTCCCCCTCGCATGCATCCTTAGACGACAACGGGACCCATCCTCACCGGATGGGTCCCGCTTCCGTATCCAGGCGAACGCCCGGAATCAGTGAATGACGTCGACGCGCTCGAAGGCGTCCAGGGAGAAGCCCTGCTCAAGGATCGCACGGCTCCACTCGCGGGCGCTGAACAGCGAGTGGTCGCGGTAGTTGCCACACGAGTACGCGTCGGTGCCGGGCACGTCCTCCCAGGTGACCTCCTCGGCGATCGCGTGCAGGGAGGAGGCCAGCGCCTGCGTCACCTCGCGCACCGAGGGGGTACCCCACATGATCAGGTGGAAGCCCGTGCGGCAGCCGAACGGCGAGCAGTCGATGACGCCGTCGATGCGGTCGCGCAGCAGGGAAGCCAGCAGGTGCTCGATCGTGTGCAGGCCCGAGGTCGGGATCTCCCCGGCGTTGGGCTGGAGTAGACGCACGTCGAAGTTCGAAATCTGGTCGCCCTTCGGGCCGGACTCCACGTTGATGAGGCGCACGTAGGGCGCCTTCACTGCGGTGTGGTCCAGGGTAAAGCTCTCAACTTCAGCCATCGGTTAGTCCCTTTCGGTGTAGTTTTGCCGGCGTTGCTCCAGGCGCATAAGCTCCCGGAACGTCTCGGAGTAGGTGGGGTCGTCCTCGCTCAAGCGCGACAGGGCCGCGCGGGCCTCGCCGAGCTTGCGAGTCAGGTCCATGCGCACCATCGCGGCCACCACGCCGCGGCAGTACGAGCGCACGTCCGCCTCGCCCGCGACGGGCAGAGGCGCGACGGCCAGCTGGGTGACGGCGGGGCCGATGAACTCGCCGGCAGTCTCGAGAACCACCTGGACGAAGTGGCGCGAGGCCGCAAGCGTCGCGTTCTCGCCCGGGCCGAAGTGGGCCTCGGCCTGGCGCATCATCTGCGTGAAGGCATCGAGCCCGCCGACCGCGCGGATCGCGTCGTGGACGGCGCGGTGCGTGGGCACCGTGAAGGACTGCCCATCGAGCTCCTCGAAGCCCGATCCCACGGCGTAGAGCGGATGTTGGAGGACGGCCTCGAGAGCCTGGCGCTCGATGCGGCTCACCGGGTCCTCGGGGCCTCGGCGCTCGGGGGTGGTGGGGCCGGGGCGGCCCGCTCCCGCCATTTCGATCTCACCCGGGCGCGCCTCGTGCGAGACGACCTCGACGCGACCGGCCGCGCGAATCGCCTGCTCGACCGTGGGGATGTCCATGCCGAGCCACCCCGCCAACTGGCGCGTGTACTCCGCGCGCAGGGCGCGATCCTTGATGTGCGCGACGATGCCGGACGAGGCGCGCAGCCCCTGCACGCGGCCCTCGGCGCTGCGCAGGTCCATCTGAGACAGGACCGAGCGGATCGCGAACTCAAAGAGCGGGATGCGCGAGTTCACCAGGTCGACGATCGCCTGATCGCCCTGGGATAGACGCAGGTCGCAGGGGTCCTGGCCGCCCGGCGCCACCGCAACAAAAGTCTGGGCCGCGAAGTTCTGGTCCTCGCCGTAGGCGCGCAGCGCAGCCTTTTGCCCGGCACTGTCGCCGTCGAAGGTGAAGATGACCTCCGATCCGTGCGCGCGTCCCGTGGACAAGAGCACGCCGGCGGCCGGATCCGCATGGTCACCCAGCAGGCGGCGAATGATCTTGACGTGCTCGGAGCCGAAGGCAGTGCCACACGTGGCCACGGCGTTGGTTACCCCCGCGACGTGCGCGGCCATGACGTCCGTGTATCCCTCGACGATGACAACCTTGTGCTCCGTCGCGATCGTCTTCTTCGCCAGGTCCAGGCCGTACAGCAGCTGCGATTTCTTGTAGATCGGCGTCTCGGGGGTGTTGAGGTACTTGGGCGACTCCTTGTCGCTGTCGTCCAGGCGACGCGCGCCGAAACCGACCGTCGCACCCGTGATGTCGCGGATCGGCCACACGAGGCGCCCACGGAAACGGTCGTACACGCCGCGATTACCCTGCGAGCCCAGGCCCGAAATCTGGATCTCCTGATCCGTGAAGCCCTTCGAGCGCAGGTGGCGCGTCAGGGAATCCCACGAGGCCGGGGCGTAGCCGACCCCGAAATGCGCGCACATCGCTTGGGTGAAGCCGCGCTCGGCGAGGAACGTGCGACCCTTATGCGCCTCGGGGGAAGCCAGCTGCTGCTGGTAGAACTCTTCGGCGACGCGGTGGGCGTCGAGGAGGCGCTGGCGCTTGCCCGGCTCTTCGGTGCGCACGCGCGCCCCGCCCTCTTCGTAGTGGAGGGTGATCCCGGCCTTCGCCGCCAGCATCTCGACCGCCTCGGTGAAAGGCAGGTGGTCGATCTTTTGCACGAAGGAGATGACGTCACCGCTTTCACCGCACCCGAAGCAGTGGAACATGCCCAGGTGGGGGCGGACGTTGAAGGAGGGGGTGCGCTCGTCGTGGAAGGGACACAGGCCCTTCAGGGAGCCGATACCCGCGGGTCGCAGCGCTACGTGTTCGCCGATGATCTCGTCGATCTTCACTGCGTTACGTACCGCTTCGATGTCGTCCTTACGAATCAGACCCGCCATGATCTCAGTCTACCGATGCCCGCCCGCGTCTGCGTCCAATCATGCTCACAGCTGCGAGGACAGCATGCCGCACCAGCGCGCGTGCCACGCGGAGGCCGACACGTCGGTGAGCGAGGCGACCTGGTCGATGACCGCGCGCAGGCGCACGCCGTCGTCGGAGGCGGCCCGCCACTGCGCGGCGAACACGGGTTCCAGGGCGTCGGCCCCGGCCTCGTAGAGGGCGTCGACGAGGTCGGCCAGGAGCGTGCGCTGCTGGTAGTACACCGGCTCGGTCTCGCGCGGGCTCATGACGTAGTGGACGGCCATGCCCTTGAGGATCTGAATCTCGGCGCGAACCTCGCGTGGAACGACGAGGTCCGCACGGTAGCGGCCCAGCGGCTCGTGCCCGAAGGTCTCGCGCGTGGCGGCCACGGTCGCCGAGCAGAAGCGGCCGATCAGCTCGCTCGTCGCGTCCTTCAGGTGTGCGAGGGAAGCGTAGGAGCCGTCGAAGGAGCGCAGCCACACGGGCATGGAGACGATGCGCTCGAGGGCCTCCTCCAGGTCCGAGCGCGCCACCGAGGGCCCGTACCAGTCCAGGGTCGAGGCCACGACCGCCGAGCAGTGCGCGTCATCGAAGAGGTCTGCGGGGTCCAGCTTGCGGGTCGCGACCGCGTCCTCCATGTCGTGCACCGAGTAGGCGATGTCGTCCGAGAGGTCCATGATCTGGGCTTCCAGGCATCGCCGCCCGGCCGGCGCCCCCTGGCGCATCCACGCGAACACGGGCGCGTCGTCGGGGTACACGGAGTACTTGCGGGTCGACTTGGCCAGGTCAGGGCCACCGGCCTTCACCCACGGGTACTTGCAGATAGCGTCCAGGGTCGCCCGCGTCAGGTTGAGGCCCGCGGGAACGCCCCCCGCGCCGATGACCTTGGGCTCCAGGCGCGTGACGACGCGCAGAGTCTGGGCGTTGCCCTCGAACCCGCCGATCGAGGCGGCCGCCGCGTCCAGGGCGCGCTCGCCGTTGTGCCCAAAAGGCGGATGCCCGAGGTCGTGGGACAGACACGCCGCGTCCACGACGTCCGGGTCGGCCCCCAGCTCCTTGCCGAGCTCGCGCCCTACCTGGGCAACCTCGAGGGAGTGCGTGAGGCGGGTGCGCACGAAGTCGTCCGAGATCGGGCCCAGCACCTGCGTCTTTTCGCCGAGGCGACGCAGCGCCGAGGAGTGGAGGATGCGCGCGCGGTCGCGCTCAAACTCGGTGCGCTCGGAGGACTTGTGGTCCTCGGGCACCCAGCGCTCGGAATCGGCGGACGCGTACGGGCGGCGCGCGTCGCCACCATCAACACCGGGGATTGCCAGAGAAAACTCATTCACGTGGCCATTTTACTAGGGAAACGCTTGCGCAGAACGAGCCCGTGCCTCGTTACTGTCAAAGCACCACAAATTACCAACAGAATACTGTGAGATACCACGTCGGATCTTTCAGCATTTGTTCAAACATGCTAATTGTCAAGTGTCGCATTCAGCGTCGAATCCTCATCCACGGAAGGAGTCCCGCGTGTCCAACACGGCACAGGAAATCCTCGATGCGGTCGGTGGCCCCGGCAACATCACCCACTTCACCCACTGCGCGACGCGTCTGCGCTTCGAACTCAACGACGCGTCGATCATCGACAAGGACCGAGTCGAGGCCATTGACGGCGTCCTCGGTGCCGTCCCGCAGTCGGGGGACCGCTACCAGATCGTTATCGGCGGTGCCGTGCAGTCGGTCTTCAACGAGATCAACAACCTGCCGTCGATGAAGTCGGGCGCCGCAGCCTCGAACGACGACGTCAAGGCCGCCGCCCGCGCGAAGGCGCGTGGCAAGAACGCCATCGTCGACGCGTTCTTCGAGTACCTGTCGGACTCGTTCCGCCCGCTGCTTCCCGTCCTCCTCGGCGCCTCCCTGATCCTGGCGTTCCTGGCGGTCCTCGACTCGCTCGGCGTCGTCGACACGCGCGCCGACGTCATCCCCGCGTGGCTGGGCTACGTGAACTCCATGTGGCGCGCGGTGTTCTACTTCCTGCCCGCGATGGTCGCCTACAACGCGTCCAAGAAGCTGGACATCGACCCGTGGGTCGGCACCGCCGTCATCCTGTCGCTGCTCACCCCCAACTTCCTGGGCCTGAGCAACACCTCCTCCTTCACTGAGACGACCTGTACGACCACCGCGCTCGGCTCCGAGCAGTGCGTCACCCAGATCGGCAACCTGCCCCTGCAGCTGGCCGACTACGGCGGCCAGGTCTTCGTGCCACTGCTGATGGTGCCGATCCTGGCGGTCGTCTACAAGGGCCTGAAGAAGATCATCCCCTCGAACGTCCAGATGGTGTTCGTCCCCTTCATCTCCTTCATGGTCATCATGCCGCTCACCGCCTTCCTGATCGGCCCCCTGTCGATCTGGATCGGTAACGGCCTGGGTGGCGGCCTGGCCTGGCTCAACGGCCACGCCCCCATCGTCTTCGCGATCATCATCCCGATCATCTACCCCTTCCTGGTGCCGCTCGGCCTGCACTGGCCGCTCAACGCCCTGCAGCTGGCCAACATCGCGTCGACCGGCTCCGACTTCATTCAGGGCCCCATGGGCGCGTGGAACTTCGCGTGCTTCGGCGCCACCGCCGGCGTACTCTTCCTGTCGATCCGTGACCGCGACACCGACATGCGCCAGACCGCGTCCGGTGCCCTGGCGGCCGGTCTCTTCGGCGGTATCTCGGAGCCGTCCCTGTACGGTATCCACCTGCGTTTCAAGCGCATCTACCCGCTCATGCTCACCGGCTGTGTCGTCGGCGGTCTGGTCATCGGCATCGGTGGCGGCGCCACCACGAACACCTTCGTGTTCACGTCGCTGCTGACGATCCCCGTCTTCACCCCCATGGCCGTCTACGGCCTGGGTGTCGCCGCCGCGTTCTTCACCGCGTTCCTCATGGTCGTCTTCTTCGACTACCGCACGAAGGAGCAGAAGGCTGAGGCTCGCGCCAAGAAGGAGGCCGCGAAGGCTGGCGTGTCCGCTGCTCCCGCCGCCGCCCCGGCTCCCGTTGTTGCCCCCGCCGCTCCCGCAGCTGAGGCCGCTCCGGCTCCCGCTTTCAGCGACGAGGCAGTAGCTGATCTGACGCTCACCGCCCCCATGGCGGGCGAGCTGGTCGCGCTGTCCGACGTGGCCGACGAGGCCTTCGCCGCCGGCGCGCTCGGCCCCGGCATCGCCGTGTCCCCCGCCGCTGGCGCCGTGGTTGTTGCCCCGTGTGACGGCAAGGTGTCCGTCGCGTTCCCGACGGGCCACGCCTACGGCATCAAGTCCGCGTCCGGCGTCCAGGTGCTCATCCACATCGGCATGGACACCGTGAAGCTGGAGGGCAAGGGCTTCACGCCGCGCGTCGCCAAGGGCGACGTCGTCAAGCGCGGCGACGTCCTGGCCGAGGTCGATTGGGATGTCATCCGCGAGGCCGGCTACGACACGATCACCCCAATGGTCGTCACGAACAAGAAGAAGTTCGGCGACATCACCCCAGCCGCTCCCGGCCCGGTGGGTATCACTGACACGGTCGTGACGGTGTCCCCCAAGGAGGCGTGAGCTTTCCGAGCATCACTGACACAGCCGTGGTGGGCGGGCCGGTTGGCCCGCCCACCACTTTTTATTGCATCGTCGGTTATCGACGTTCTTCCCTCGAGCCTGCGCATGTTCTTGCACAAGCCCAAGCGAGGCAGCTAAACTGTTTGACCACTCGGTTACCTTGCCGCAGGAGTGCGAGGTTCCACGGAGCAAAGGAAATTGGAGCGATGCCAGACCTTGCATTCGACTCACAGCGCCACGCACAGGTGAGTGACGACATGAGCGCCGGGGGTGGCGAACTCACCACCTCCGCAACATCGGCAATGATGTTGGCTGCGGCGCAAATATTCGGGCACTGGACGACTGAGAGCGCGGCCCAGAGCATGGGAGATACCGTGCAGTCGTTCCTCACGTCATTTTCGACGAATATGCTGAACGAGGCGCAGTATTTGAGCGATCTCGACACGAAAGTCGCTCAGGCCGTCTCTGACTTTACCGGCACCGAAGAAGATGCCCGCGCTGCGCTGGCAGCCGTCGGTACCGCCCTGCTGGCTCTCAACCAGGGCGAAAGCGCCCAGAAGGTCTATTCCGAGAAGAGCATTGAGCAGATCACCAGCGAGAATACGCCCGCTCAGTCGGAGACCGGCGATGAGTCTGGCGTTCCAGTGGACACAGTCGTTGATTCCGGGCCCGACGAGTACTGAGCACGAGCGCACACAAGGAGACAACAATGGTGTCATCACCCATGTACGACCGGCTCATGGAGTTCGCGAACAGTGCGCCGGACAACGAGAAGCTCTACGGTTGGGACGACGAGCATTCCGCCATCGTCAAGGCCATTCGTGAGGCGCGCGACAAGGTCAATCACTTCAAGGAGTACCAGGGGTTCACTGGCCAGGCCGGCCAGGCGATGTCCGACGAGGCCACGCGCGCAATCAAGCGCTTTGACAAGCAGGCCAACTTCTACATGACCGGCATGTCCTACTACGTTGAGGCGCGCCGCGCGATCATGCTCGCGGCGGAGGACGCGCGCCAGCTCTCCCCCACGCTGTTAGACCCCATGACGGAATCCCTGCGCCACGCGGGCGAGGTGACCATCCCCATCGCCTCAAAGTTCGGCTTGCCCGGCAAATTCGTCAATTCCCTGGTGGCAGACGGCCTGGCTTACGTGGAGGGTGTTGAGGCACAGGCGAATGCCCAGCGCGAGGCGAAGGCCACGGAGATCATCGAGCGCTTCGAGTCGACAATGAACGACCTGAATGCGAGGCTCTCAGAGCACAGCAATACACCCCCAGCCGACGTCGATTTTAACGGCTGGACCCCGATTCCTGAGCTCCCCGCGGATGCCGCTGATGCCCTCAGGAAGGGCCACATCGTCATCTCGCCCCACGAGGGAGGAGCCTACGGTCGTTCCCGTTCGGATGCCTTCGGCAACGCCGGGCTGCGCGGGGCGGACTCGGGCCTGTATCCGGGTGGATACGACGAGGGCGGTGACATCGACCAGCGTGTCATGCACTCCCCGCGCGTCCCCAATCGCTACCTGCCCGAGGGCGACCTCGGATCACGGACGAATCCGATCACGGACCCGCAGGATCTCATGGACGTGGACCTGCTGCACACCCGAGTCAACGGCGATCGGCACGCGAACGGTGTCATCGGCGGTCACACCCCCGCTCCCCCGGTCGATCGCGATCATCCCCTCTGGGGACTCAATACGGCGCGCGCGGCAGAGGCTCAGTCTGCCGGGCGCCTCGGCGGCGCGGGGCTGCTCGGGGCTGGGGCCCTGGGCCTGCGCGGGGCGGCGCGCATGGGTGGACCTGCGTTAGGTGGCCTCGGGCGCACGGGTGTCCTCGGATCCGGCGTCACCGGTCGGATGGGGGCGGCTGCGGGTGCCTCGACGCTGCGCGCCGGATCGTTCAGCGGCACTGGCATGGGCACCTACACGCCCCCGGGCAGCGCGACTGGAGCGGGTTCGGCGGGGCGCGGCACGGGAGGACCTGCGGGACAGCAGGGCGGTTTCATGGGCGGTTCCGGCGCGGGAGCTGGCGGCGGGGCGAAGGACGAGAAGAAACGTCGTCGCCGCAGGTATGAGGCCTTTCGCGTCGAGGACGAGGAGGACGAGGGCATGCCGCGCGGATACGTCAATCCCCTCTCACAGACCTATGGCTCGGATCGTACGATGACCCCAGCGAAACGCAAGGACGACGGATGGGATATCAGCCAGTGGTGAGCGCACGCATTTTTTCGCCGATTGGTCGGGTTTTTAACCTCCGCACTGCTGGTACCCTGTGCTCCACGCTGGCGCTCACGGGCATCGCCACCGGCTACCCGCTCACTCCCGCACGGGCCGATGATCGCCCCATCACGGCGGCTGACCAGGCCTACTACTCCTACTATCACCTGGACTCCGCACGGGCCAAGGGCTACACGGGAGCAGGCGTCACCATCGCGATCATCGATGGCCCTGTCGACACCTCCGTCCCTGAGCTGGCAGGTGCAAACATTACGGATAAAAGCCCATGCTCAGTCACGTCCAGCTCTGCCCACAGAAGCCACGGCACCACAGTCGCTTCCCTATTGGTGTCAGACGCTTACGGGACGGTACCCGATGCCACGCTACTCGCTTACCAGCGCCCCGATGACGCCAGCTTTGTGGGGGCCGATTGCCCGATGAAAGCTGGTATTCTGCCTACGGAAGTATCATCGTTGATCAACAAAGCAATTGATGATGGAGCATCGATCATCAATTACTCCGCGTCCTCGCTTTCACATTCAGACCACCTCAAGTGGGCAATCGCTCGGGCGATGAGTCAAGGAGTCATCATCACTGCCGGTGCAGGTAACGCGCACGAGGACGACAACGAGACATCACTGTCGTGGTGGTCGGGTGTCGTCGGTGTTTCCGCCATTGATACCGACGGAAAGTTCGCTTCCTATTCCTCCTGGGGGCAGGGTGTCACCACGACTGCCGTCGGGGGCCCTATTGTTGCGCGCGATGAGAGCGGACAGATTTCCTCCACTCAGGGCACCTCTTTTTCGTCCCCTATTGTCGCTGGCGCTCTCGCGCAGGCGCGTGCCAAGTGGCCCAACGCTACCTCGAATCAGCTCCTCCAGCTCCTCGTCAATACGGCGAGCACACCTGAGGGCGGCAGAGACATCTACGTGGGGTATGGACCAATTAACCCCGGAAAGATGCTCAACACCGATCCGAGCCAGTATCCGGATGAGAATCCCCTGGCGGACAAGGGAGGTGGCTCAAGCCCGACTCCCGCGGAGGTCCAGCAGTACGCCGATGGCCTCGTCGATCCAGCCCAGATCGCGTATGACAACTCCTACGCCTATCGCGGCCTCGACGAATCGCAGGCAACCAACAAAGACAACCCCTACCCCACACACCTGGGCACCAGCCCACGCTTCCACAGGCAATAGCCACAGGACGGAGAGCGAGGGGCGCTGGAGAACACTCCAGCGCCCCTCTTTTTCGTCGCTTGCTTCGTGGCCGCGTTGACACCGGCAATCAGGCTTAGCCCTCCGAGGCCTCGACAATGTCGAGGACAGTTCGCACTTGCTCGACGGTGAACTGTCCGGGGGCGCTGCCTTCCCACCCGGGCAGGGTCGCGAAGGTGGCCGCGGACCCGAGGGCAGAGCCCACCAGGCGCGTGGGCGCACCGTTGGGGCCCATGGCGATGCCGATAACGGGACGGTCGTAGGCCTCGCGCGCCCACGCCTGCGCCGCCAGCACTCGGGCCGCGTCCGTGGCGCTGTTGGCCATGCACGCGAACTTGAGGACGTCGGCGCCCGCGTAGTTCATAGCCGCCAAGACCTCGGCGAGCTGCTCGTCGCCGGGAGTCCCCTCAAAATCGTGGAAGGAAGCGACGACGATCGCCCCGGCCTCGTGCGCGTCCTCAATGAGCGAGGAGGACCCATCGCGCGAGATCTCCACGTCGACGCCGCCCGCAAAGGACGAAAGCGAACGCACGAGGGCGCAGTATTCCTCGTCGTCCAGGTAAGCCTCGCCCCCCTCGACCGACGTGCGAATGGTCGCCAGCAACGGCAGGGGCGAGGAATCCGCGACGTAGCGGGCCATCCGCACCAGGTCCGACTCCACGTCCGATGCGGCCACGAAGTGCGACCCCACGAGGGACGACAGGAAGGTGTCTACCCTCCACTCAACGATGTCCGCGCGGCACGAGGCCAGCGCCTCGACCTGCCCGCTCAGGGCTGCCGCGTCCCCGCTGACGGGAACGATGACCTGGGTACGTCCCCCGAGCGTCGCCTTCTTGGCGGCTTTCCCGATGGTGACGAGTCCGGGCGCAGGGTCGGGGTCGGGCGCAGATGGGTGAGGCATGATTCCTTCGCTTAGTATCCGATTTCTGCCAGGTGCAGGCGATCTCGTTCGCTCTGCGTGAGGTAGGGGTGGTCCAGCCAGCCGTCGGGCAGGTGGGGGGTCTTTTCGCCGCCTGCTCGGCCGCGAGGTCCGCGTGCTGCGGGCGGGAAGGCCTGGTCGAGGTCGAGGTCCGCGAGGCGCTCGTGGAGCTCCTGCAGCGTGGAAACCATCGACAGGGCGTGGCGCTGGGGGCCACCGACGGCGAATCCGCGCAGGTACCAGCCGATGTGCTTGCGCATCTCGCGCAGCGCGCGCCCCTCGTCGCCCTGGTCGACGACGCACCAGGCGGCGTGACGCTCGATGACGGAGACGACCTCGGCGAGGCTGGGGCCGGGCGGGATGGACCCGCCGTGGTAGGCGGCGACGATGTCGCGGAAGATCCAGGGGCGTCCCTGGGCGCCGCGCCCGACGCTGATGCCGTCGCAGCCGGTGCGCTCCAGCATGGCCAGGGCGTCGGCGGCCTCGAACACATCGCCGTTACCAAAGACGGGGATGTCGAGCAGGTCCTTGAGGCGTGCAATTTCGTCCCAGTGGGCCTGGCCCGCGTAGTGCTGGTTCTGCGTGCGCGCGTGCAGGGTGAGCGCGGCGGCGCCAAGCTTTTGCGCGGCGAGGGCGGCGTCCGTCGCAGTCTCGTGCTCGGAGTCGATGCCGATGCGGATCTTGACGGTCACGGGGATCTCGCGCCCGATGTGCTCCCCGGCCTCGTCGCAGGCGCGCACGACGGCGCCCACAAGGTCGGAGAACAGATCGCGCTTCCAGGGCAGGGCAGCTCCCCCGCCCTTCTTCGTCACCTTGGGGACGGGGCACCCGAAGTTCAGGTCGATGTGGTCGGTGAGGTCGCGCTCGATGAGCATCGTCGCGGCCTTCGCCATGACGGCGGGGTTGACGCCGTAGAGCTGCAGGGAGCGCACGCGCTCGGCGGGGTCGGGGCGCACCATCTCCAGGGTGCGCTCATTCTCCTCGACGAGGGCGCGGCTGGTCACCATCTCGGTGACGTACAGGCCGGCGGGCGCGTCCACGCGCGGGATGGCGACGCGATGCGGCGCGGCGAGGGGCTCACCCGCAGTCGTCTCGCCCGGGGTGCTCGGGGACGAGGCCGTGGCCCCCTCCCCCGACTCGGCCGCCCAGGAGGGGATGCCGGTGGGCCGCAGGTGGTCGGGCAGGCCCGACTCGCCCATGATGCGGCACAGGCGTCGGAAGGGCACGTCCGTCACCCCGGCCATGGGGGCCAGGACGACGGGTGTCCACAGGCGCAGCGGCCCCACGCGAAGAGGGGCCGCTGCGGATGTTGAGGCTACCTGCAAGTCAGCAGCCCAGGCGTTCGATCAGGTACGACTTGACCTTGTCGAGCGGGATGCGCACCTGCTCCATCGTGTCACGCTCACGGATGGTGACGGCGTGGTCCTCGATCGAGTCGAAGTCGTAGGTGATGCAGAAGGGCGTGCCGATCTCATCCTGGCGACGGTAGCGGCGGCCAACGGCGCCGGCGTCGTCGTAGTCGACGTTCCAGATGCCGCGCAGCTCGTCGGCCAGCTCCTGGGCGGGGCCGGTCAGTTCGGGCTTGCGGGACAGGGGCAGGACGGCGGCCTTGACGGGGGCCAGGCGCGGGTCCAGCTTGAGCACGACGCGCTTGTCGACGCCGCCCTTGGCGTTGGGGGCCTCGTCCTCGTGGTAGGCCTCGATGAGGAAGGCCATGAGGGAACGGGTCAGGCCCGCCGAGGGC
The DNA here is from genome assembly GCF_002847525.1 of Schaalia odontolytica. GTDB lineage: Bacteria > Actinomycetota > Actinomycetes > Actinomycetales > Actinomycetaceae > Pauljensenia > Pauljensenia odontolytica_B. Next base: position 88,932 of record NZ_PKKM01000008.1, read on the forward strand.
TCGATGACGTAGGGGGTCCAGCGTTCCTTGGTGTTCGGGTCGAAGTAGTCGAGCTTCGCGCCGGAGGCCTCGGAGTGGACGGTCAGGTCGTAGTCGGTGCGGTTGGCGATGCCTTCGAGCTCGCCCCACTCGCTGCCCTGGAAGCCGAAGCGGTATTCCAGGTCGACGGTGCGCTTGGAGTAGTGCGAGAGCTTCTCCTGCGGGTGCTCGTACTCGCGCAGGTTCTCCGGGTCGATACCCAGGTCGACGTACCAGGCCTTGCGGTAGTCGATCCAGTACTGGTGCCATTCCTCATCGGTGCCGGGCTCGCAGAAGAACTCGAGTTCCATCTGCTCAAACTCGCGGGTACGGAAGATGAAGTTGCCGGGCGTGATCTCGTTGCGGAAGGACTTGCCGATCTGGCCGATGCCGAACGGCGGCTTCTTGCGCGCGGCGTTCATGACGTTCGCGTAGTTGACGAAGATTCCCTGGGCGGTCTCGGGGCGCAGGTAGTGCAGGCCAGCCTCGTCATCGACGGGGCCCAGGTAGGTCTTGAGCAGGCCGGAGAAGGCGCGAGGCTCGGTCCACTGGCCGCGCACGCCACAGTTCGGGCACGCGATGTCGGCGGTGGTCAGGGAGGACTCTTCGACCCCCTTCTTTTCGGCGAGCTCTTCGATGAGCTGGTCCTCGCGGGCGCGCTTGTGGCAGTTGAGGCACTCGATGAGCGGGTCGGTGAAGGCCTTGACGTGGCCGGAGGCGACCCACACTTCGCGCGGGAGGATGACGGAGGAGTCGAGGCCGACGACGTCGGCGCGGCGGCGGACCATGGCGTTCCACCAGGCGCGCTTGATGTTTTCCTTCAGTTCCACGCCGAGCGGGCCGTAGTCCCACGCGGAGCGGGTGCCACCGTAGATGTCACCGCAGGGGAAGACGAAGCCGCGGCGCTTGGCCAGGCTGATCACGTTGTCGAGGCGGGAGGGTCCCTTAGCCACTTGTCACTCCTTGAGTATTTGGGGCACGACTGGCTGTCGTGTCGCCATCGATACTAGCCGATAACTACTGTTTCGGGCGCTTCCGGGCCCCTCCGCGCTCATGGATCCCACCACAGGTGCGGGCTTGAAATGCTGGCTGGGCTGTGCAGTGCCCTCCCCCGCAATTCTCCACGGGATTCTGCCCGGAGTCCTATCTGAGCACCGCTGCGTGCCTCGCTCGGCTCTCTCGCGGATAGGTTATGAGCATACGGATAGGTTATGAAGATACGGATAGGTTATTAAGCTATCCGCATGTGAATAACCTATCCACATCGCCGTAACCTATCCGCATAAGGAAGGGGCAGGCTCCGCTGCGGCGAGGACAGGCTCCGCTGCGGCGACGACGAGCACGCCGACTTCGAACCTATCCGCATGCGCGCATGCCAGCACCGACAGAGCCGACAGCGCCGACAGCCACCACCCACGCTCACCAAGCACAGCACTCCAAAAGTCGCAGGCAATTCCCCTTGACATATTTCAAGTTCCGAAATGGCGTCGTTGATATTCCAACGTTTTCAACACGTGCTTGAACATTCCATCGTCGAATTGCATGCGAAACTGCAGGGCGCGCACAGAACTACGGTGCCGCACTCAGCAACAAGTAGCGCCTGAGCATCCCCCCACAGCAACTCGCAGCGCCTGGACACTCACATGGCGCCACCACAACACGCCCGAATGCATAAAACAGCCCCGGCCTCGTCGCTCCAACGGGAGGGACGAGGCCGGGGCCGGGTCTGGGGTCACGCGCCCAAAGCCCAACTGACGTTCAGTTGAGGCCGCGGATCCTGCCCGTGAGGGTCAGGCGCCAGTTCGCGATCACGACGACGAGGGGAATGATTCCCAACAGCCAGAGGGACGGGGGCATGGGACCGGTGACTCCGGCCTTGTGAATGAGGGTCAGCGGCAGCCAGGCAGCCGGGACGGCGACGGTAAGGGCGCCCACGAACGACGCGATGGCGACTCTCCATCCCCCACCACGACGCCGGAACACGTTCGCGCCGAGGCGACCTGCGGCGTCACAGGTGATCCAAAAGACCACGACGAGCAACCAGGTGTCGACGCCGGGGGTGTAGACCGTTTTCGGCAGGAAAAACAGGTACGGCCGGACCAGGATGAGCACCCACCAGATGATGCTGCCCATGGCAATGCACACGACGGAGGTGACGTAGCTCGCGAGCGCCAGGGTGCGGCGCGGTGCTCCGCTCAGCGACCCTGCGCGCATGTACGAGATCGTCTGGTTGACCCCTGCAACGACGAGGACGATCCCCACAACTAAAGCTGCGTTAAAGGCTGCCAGACTGACGGACTCCGGGCCCCTATCGCTGCTTGCACCGAAGACGATGGCGAAGAGTGCGTTGAGTGCATACTGCGCGGCGATGCCGCCGAGGCAGGAAAGGACTGCAGGCCAGATACTGACCATGCCGAGGCGCCAGGCGCTGGGGGTGCGGGAGACGGTGGTTGCGGTGCTCATTGGTCGTTCTCCTGGATGAGGTAGGCGAAGGCGTCCTGAAAGGAACAGGGCGAAGAGGTCAGGGAGTGGGTTGCTAGCTCAGTTTCTCCGACGGCGCTAGCGCGCAGGTCCACGACGATTTCTCGCGTGGGGCCGAGTTCGCGGCTCGCGATGAGGGCGAGGTCCGGGTGGGCGGCGAGAAAGCGCTCAACATCGGAGGCGTGGCCGGTCAGTGCACAGACTCTGCAGGTGAAGTCGTCGATGCTCTCGTGAGCGAGAAGCTCACTCTTTTTCAAGACGACGACGTCTTCGGCGACCTTTTCGAGTTCGGACACCATGTGCGAGGAGATGATGAATCGGCGCGGTGCTCGCTGTCCTTCCATGACCTCTCCCGCCAGGGCGAGGATCTCCTCGTAGAGCGCATAGCGCGTGGGCACGTCCAGGGGCGCCTGGATCTCATCGAGGAGGGTGAGGGGCGCGCCCGACGCCAGGGCGATCGAGCCGGAGAGAATGGCTGCCTGCCCGCCGGAGAGCTTGCGCACAAACTTGCGGTTGACTGTCAGGTCGAAGCGCTGGGTGTAGTGGGCGAAAAGCTGCTCGTCCCAGGTGGGTCGCAGACGCGCATAGGTGACGAGGGACTGGCTGGACAGGTTATCGAAGTCGCGGGCGGAGGAAGCGATGATCGAGCCGGTGAGCAGGTCGTCACCGCTGGCCTGGCTACCGTCGATGGCAATGCTCCCCGAGGTGGGGACCATCAGGCCGCCGAGGATCTGCATGAGCGTCGTCTTGCCCGAGCCATTGGGGCCGACGAGGGCGGTGACGGTGGCGTCTCCGAGGGTGAGGGAGACATCGCGCAGCGCCGCCTCACTCTCTCCCGGATACGTGTGACTGATGGAGTTGAGGGTGATCATGAGTTGTCCTTGGCGGTTGTGTCGGCGCCGTAGGCGCGGACGTGGTCGATGATGGCGTCGATATCGAGGCCCAGGGCCAGGCCCGCTTCGACGGCGGGGTTCAGGGTCTCCTCCACGTAGGTGGCGAGCCCGTCGGCCACAAGCGCGTGCTGTGCGCCTTCGGCGACGAACATGCCGATGCCACGCCGCTTTTCGACGAGCCCCTCGTCGACGAGGATCGCAAAGGCCTTGCCGACGGTGGCCGGGTTGATGCGGTAGGTCGCGGAGTATTCCGTGGTGGAGGTGAGCTGATCCCCGGCACGCAGGGCGCCGCGCAGGATCTGCGCGCGGATGTCGTCGGCGATCTGTACGTAGATCGGGATCCCCGAGACGAATGTGGGTGCCATGCGTACCCTCCCTTCAGCTTCAGTGGTTCATTACATGACTAATGAACCATATAACCAACTAACCTGTCAAGCGCTCTCACCACACGAACCTCGGGAAGCCCCCTCCCCCACGCCCACGCCATCTCTCACGCCCGCCCCCAAATGTCGCAGGCAATTCCCCTCAGGCAGCTTTCAATACCACCCACAAACGTTGCAATTCCAACGATCCCATTTATATATTTGAAAGGTTTACATGGGAATTGCATGCGACATTGTCGAAGAACTACGTCAGTAATGCCCGCAATGCTTGCAATGCCGGGACTATCCACATCTGCACACTGGCCCCCAAAGAACAGCGACCTCATCCCACTTCCCCGCGCCCGAATGCATAAAACAGCCCCGGCCTCGTTCCACGGGGATAGGGGACGAGGCCGGGGCTGGCCATGCAGGAGGGCGCGGAGCGCTTACTCCTTGACGCCGCCGGCGGTCAGGCCGGAGACGATGTACTTCTGCAGGTACTGGAACAGCAGGATCACCGGGATGGCTGCGATCACGGAACCGGCCGCGAAGATGCCCCACGGGGCGGTACGCTCGTCAGATGCCCACATGTACATGCCGACGGCCAGGGTGAACTGACTCTGATCCTGCAGGACAACCTTCGCGATCACGAAGTCGCCGAGCGAGGAGATGAAGCTCAGCAGGCCGACGACCGCCAGGACGGGGCGGACCAGCGGCATGATGATCGTCCAGAAGGTCTGGGCGTGCGTCGCGCCGTCGATCATGGCCGCCTCATCCAGCGAACGCGGGATCGAGTTGAAGAAGCCGTAGAGCAGGAAGGTGTTCGAGCCGAGCGCGCCACCGAGGTAGACGCAGATCAGGCCCAGCTTGGAGTTCAGGCCGAGGACCGGGAAGATGTCCTGGATACCCAGGAGCAGCAGGTACAGGGCCACGAAGGCCAGCATCTGCGGGAACATCTGCACCAGCAGCAGGCCGGTCAGGGTCGCGCGGCGTCCCTTGAAGCGGAAGCGGCTGAACGCGTAGGCGGCAGCCGCGCCCATGAGGACGGTGCCCACAGCGGTCGTGGTCGACACGATGAGGGAGTTCAGGACCCACGACCAGTAGCCGGCGTATTTGCCGGAGCCCAGCGCCAGGTAGTTCTCGAAGGAAAACGAGGAGAAGAGCTTGTTTGAGCCAGCGAGCGTACCACCCGGGTTCAGGGACACCGACAGGACGTAGAGCAGCGGGATGAGGCAGTAGATGATCATCAGGATGGCGACGATGTGGCGCCAACCGACCTCTTTCCACCAGCGCCCACCCTTCAGGGTGGACTCGCGATTCTTCTTCACAGTTGCAGCGCTCATCACAGCTCCTCAAGGGTCTTCGTCTGGCGGAAACCGAGCCACGCGATCACGCCCACGACGATGAAGATGACGATGGACATGGCCGAGGCCAGGCCGTAGTTCGGGGAACCCGACTCGATCGCGATCTTGTAGACCATCGAGATCAGGATGTCAGTCTGGCCGACATCCAAGCCCGGGTAGTTCGGGCCGCCGCCGGTCAGCATGTAGATGAGCGAGAAGTTGTTGAAGTTGAACGCGAAGGAGGCGATCAGCAGCGGCACCGTGGACTGCAGCACGAGCGGCAGCTTGATGGACCACACGGTACGCAGGCCGGAGGCGCCATCGATCTTCGCGGCCTCTTCGACGTCACCCGGCAGGGACTGCAGGGCACCCAGGCACACGAGGAACATGTAGGGGAAGCCCAGCCACAGGTTCACGCCCAGGATCGAGAATTTCGCCAGCAATCCGTCCGTCAGCCACGGAATTTTCGTTCCGCCGAGCAGCACCTGGTTAATCAAGCCGAAGTCCGTGTTGAGCATGCCCTTCCACACCAGGGTAGCCAGGAAGGCCGGGAAGGCGTAGGGCAGGATCATGAGGGACTGGTAGATCTTGCGACCCTTGATGCGCTTGTCCGCGAACACGAGGCCCAGGATCAGGCCGAGCGCGAAGGTCGACAGGACGGATGCAGCGGCGAAGACGAAGGACCACAGCAGGGCCTTCAGGAACGGACCAGCCAGGTCGCCGCGGGCGAACATGTTCATGTAGTTGTCGAAGCCGACGAAGACGCGCCAGCCCGGATCGATCTGGTTGCCGTCCGCGTCGACGAAGGCGCCAATCTTGTTGTTGGCCGTGTAGACGACGCCGGTCGTCGTGTCGGTCAGGGTGTCGGCGGCCTCGTCGTAGTTGTAGCGGGACTTGGCCAGGTAGGCGCTCGAGCCGTCGTCGGTGCGGTAGCTTCCGTCGTTGGGGTCGGAGGAAGCCGGAACCCTGATGGCAGAGACCTTCTGCTGAACCTCAGGCTTGAGGATCTCGGCGATCGTCAGGACCTTGTAGCCGTCAACCGCGCTCAGCATGCCGGCGGCGTAGGTGCCGGACACTTCGTGCAGCGGAGTCTCGGAGTCACCCACGCGGATGGTGCCCGTCGCGGTATCGACAACCGCGAGCCCGAGGCCGGAGCTGTCCTCGACGACAGCGGCGGGCAGGTTCGGCGCACCCTCGGCGCGCTGCTCGGACGCCTGCAGGATCGACGCGACGGCGTCGTCCTTGCTGGAGTTATGGCCCTGGCCGTAGTTCGTGAAGGACACGTAACCCGTGTACCCCATGACGAAGACCTGGTAGATGAGCAGGAATACCATGCCGGGAACGAGGTACTTCGCGGGAATAGTCCGCTTGGAGAAGTACACCCAATTGACCACGAGAAGCAGGACGGCCAGGACGGCGAGAACCGTCCACGACTTCACCAGGTACGCGGTGAACATGCCGTAGATTCCCAGGGCATCGATGAGCATCATCAGGACAAGTTTGACGAAGAAACCGGGCCTGGTCACTTCGCTAGCGTGAGAGGCAGTGCGCGCCTCTTTTTTCTTTTCTGCAGCCTTCGCTGGCTCAGACATCGTGTCCTCCACACGTGCGCAGTTTGCGCGTCATTGCGACGATACCCGCCTGCGGCGGGTCGGGAAGCACCCGTGGGTGCGAGTGCGCCGCACTGCGGCGCGAGCGTTTTGTGGGCCTCGCACCCGCCCGCCGCGTGGGACGCGGGCGGGTGCGAGGCTGGGTGCTCGCCTCAGGCGAGCGGGGTACCGGCCGTCTCGCGTCCGGCGGGTTCCATCACTTGGAGGCGATCGCGTTGTTGATATTGGTGATCATGGTCGCCCAGCCTTCGGCCGGGGTCTCGGTGCCACTCACGATGTTGGCCTCGGTCTGGCCCCAGTAGTTCCAGACGGAACCCATCGCGGGGATCGCGGGGGCGAGAGCGCCGGACTCGGCAACCTTCGCGAAGTCCTTGATGTCCTGGTCATCCGACTTGGCGGAGACCTCAGGCATCGCGGAGGCGCGACCACCAAGGTTCTGCATCTCTTCCTGAGCCTCGGGGGTGGCGAGGTAGTTGAAGAACTGCTTGGCGGCGACCGGGTTGGCGGACTTGGCGCTCTGGTAGAACATCTGGACACCAACGAAGGGCTGGGCAGCCTGAGAGCCAGCAGAGGGGATCGACAGGACGGAGACGTCCATGCCGGCCTCGCGGAAGGCGGCGACGTTCCAGGGGCCGGTCACCGTGTAGGCAGCCTTGCCGTCGAGGAAGGCCTGCTTGGCGATGTCGCCCGTGATGGACGGGGAGATGACGCCCGCGTCGCCCTGAGCCTTCAGCCAGTTGGCGAAGTCGGTGCCGCCGGAGCCGCCCATGGCCAGCTCGGAGGTGTACTCGCCGTCAGCGTTGGTGTTGAAGACGGGGGCACCGAAGGAGGTCTGGAAACCGTAGAAGTGGTACGGGTCGCCCTTGTCGCCCATCTGGATGATGAAGGGGTACTCGACGCCGGTAGTCTTGCCGGAGGCGATCATGTCGTCGTAAGTGGTGGGGGCGTCCTTGGTGAGCGCGTTGTTGCGCACCAGGGCAACGGACTCAACGGCGTAGGGAACGCCGTAGGTCTGGCCGTTGTAGGTGACGGCCTTGACGGCGACGTCAGCAAACTTGGACTTGGCCTCACCCAGGTCCACGGGGGCGACGACGCCGTTAGCGACGAGCGCGCCGAGCTTGTCGTGGGCCATGACGATCAGGTCGGGGCCGTTGCCGGTGGGCACCTGGGTGGTGAACTCGGTGTCCATGTCGGATTCGGACTTCTGCACGACGTTGACCTTCACACCGGTGTTGGTGGTGAAGTCCTCGGCGAGGCTCTCAACCTGGGAGAAGCGGGTGTCGTCCGCCCAGATCGTCAGCGTTGCCGCGGCATCGCCGCTGTTGTCAGAGGACGAGGAAGAGGTCGTCGTGCCGTTGTTGCAGGCGGCCAGGGCGGTAGCCGCCGCGAAGACGCCGAGTGCTGCGATGCCACGTCGCATTATTACTCCTGTGTTGGTCAGGCCGGTCGCATCCATCAGCGACCCGCTACAAGAGTCACTGTAATACCCCCGTTTTTGTTTCTGCAACAATTTTCACAATTGTGTGCAAGCTGTTACATTTGAAGGGAAACAGCTGCACTCGGACACCCAAAGGAGCGTTGCGCCGATGACCAAGAATCGTACAAGCATGGCCGATATCGCCACGCACGCGGGCGTCTCAACCGCAACTGTTTCACGCGTTTTCAACGGCGTCGGTCAGGTTTCTGCCGAGACGCGCCGCCGAGTACTCACCGCAATCGATGAATTGGGATACGACCGCCCCAGCCCCGAGCGCACCCCCAACACCCCCACCATCGGTGTGATCGTGCCCGAGCTGACGAATCCGATCTTCGCTTCCTTTGCCCACCACCTCCAAGAGGAGATCTCGCGCGCGGGCGGCATCTGCCTCATTCGATCACAGACACCGGGCGCGACGTCCGAGTTTGACCACCTCTCCTCTCTCATTGAACACCATGTCGACGGGCTCATTTTCGTCTCCGGCAGACACGCTGACCTCCTCGCCGATCTCGCCCCCTACCAGGATGTCGCCGACCGAGGCATCCCCTTCGTGACGATTAACGGCGCACGACCGGAGGTTCCGGCCTCCGATTTCTCCACGGGGGACGCGCTCGGCATCCGCGCGGCGGTTACGCACCTGCACGAGCTGGGGCACACGCGCATCGCCCTGCTGACGGGGCGCACGCACATCGTTCCAGCACTGCGCAAGGCGGAGGCTTTCAGCCAGGTGATGGACGAACTGCTGGGCGACCGCTCCCCCATCATCGAGGAGACCTTCTATACGTACGAGGCCGCGGCTGCCTACACGCACGCCCTCCTGGAGCGCGGCGTGACGGCGATTATCACGGGCTCAGACCTGCAGGCCCTCGGCGCGATCCGCACGATCTCCTCGCTCGGACTGTCGGTCCCGGGCGACATCTCGGTCATCGGTTTCGACGACACGTTCCTCATGAGCCACCTGGATCCGGCTCTCACGACGATTCACCAGCCCGTTCAGTCCATCGTCTCTTCCGCGGTGCGCGCCCTCTTCGAGGCATTAAACACAGTCGACTACACTCCCACGCACGCCGATTACGTCTTTTCGCCGGATTTGATCGTGCGAGGCTCGACCGCGCGCGTACGCTAGGCCTTTCATCAAGGGTCCGACCTCCGAGAATGACTTGACAAAGATTCTCAATCGCAAAGAGAATGATTCTCATGTCGAAGAGAATTCTTGCTGCCGCGTGTGCGGCTGCCACAGCGCTCGCCCTGTCCGCCTGTACCTCCACGGCCTCGTCCGGAGATAGCTCCTCCAAGGACGGCTCCCTGACCGTCATGGCCTCCTTCTACCCCCTGAAGTACCTGGCTGAGAAGATCGGAGGCGAGCACGTCTCCGTCACCTCGTTGACCCCGGACGGCGCTGAGCCCCACGACCTCGAGCTCTCCCCCAAGATGGTTGACTCGCTGTCCTCCGCGGACGCGGTCATCTACCTCGCAGGCTTCCAGAGCGCGGTCGACGAGGCCATCGAGCAGCAGGCCCCCAAGACCGTCATCGACGTCTCCTCCGCGGCCGAGCTGGTCGAGGCTGGCAGCGACGCGAACCACCCCGCCGAGGAAGAGGAAGAGGCCACCGATGAGGCCCAGTCCGGCGAGACCGAGGCCCACGACCACGACCACGAAGGCCACGACCACGAGGGTCACGACCACGCCGATCACGATCACCACCACGACATGAGCGCGGACCCCCACTTCTGGCTGGACCCCATCCGCATGGCCAAGGCCGCGACCCTGGTGGGTGACAAGCTCGCCGAGGCTGACTCCGCCCACGCCGACACCTACAAGGCGAACGCGAAGGCTCTGGCCGAGGAACTCACCACGCTCGGTGACACCCTGGTCGCCAAGACCTCAACCTGCAAGGTCAAGACCTTCGTCACCGCCCACACCGCCTTCGGCTACCTGGCGGACCGCACGGGCCTGACCCAGGTCGGCATCTCCGGCCTCGACCCCGACTCCTCTCCCTCCCCGGCGCGCCTGGCTGAGATCAGCCAGATCGCCAAGGAGCAGGGCGTGACCACGATCTTCACCGAGGCCCTCATCGACCCCAAAGTCGCGCAGACCCTGGCCGACGACCTCGGCATCACGACGGCCGTCCTGGACCCGATCGAGTCCCAGACCGACGCGTCCAAGGACTACACCGCGGCGATGAACTCCAACATTGACGCCCTGACGAAAGCTCTCGACTGCCAGTGACAACAACTGACAACCCCACAACGGCGGGAGCCTCCCACGCGGAGGCGACCGCCGTCGTGCGTCTCGACAACCTGCACGTGGCCTGGGATACGGACCTCATCCTCCACGGGATCTCGCTCGATATCCCTGCCGGCCAGACCGTGGCGATCACGGGCTCGAACGGATCGGGCAAGTCCACGACCCTCAAGGCCCTGCTGGGCACCGCACCCATCACGAGTGGTGACGCCCAGCTCTTTGGCCACTCGGCGACCACGCGCCGCCGCGTGCCGTGGAACAAGATCGGCTACGTCCCCCAGCGCATCTCCTCGGGCGGCGCCATCAGCGCCAGCGCGATTGAAGTCGTGCGTTCCGGCCTGCTCGGGCCCCGGCGCCTCTGGGCACTTCCGGGCGATACAGCGAAGGCTCTGGCCGCCCTCGAACGCGTCGGCATGGCCCACCGCGCCCACTCCCCCCTCAACATTTTGTCGGGCGGGCAGGCCCAGCGCGTCCTCATCGCGCGCGCACTCGTGCGACGACCCGAGCTGCTCATCATGGACGAGCCGATGGCGGGAATCGACGCCGCCTCACGCGCGCGCCTGGCCGAGATCGTCGCCGATGCGAAGGCGGAGGGGACGACGATCCTCATCGTTTTGCATGAGCTGGGAGAACTCGGCCCGCTCCTGGACCGCGAGCTGCACATCAGCGCGGGTCACGTCTCCTACGACGGTCCTCCCCACATCGAGGACGATCACGAACAGCACCACGGCGGAGGCGACCACTGCCACCCCACAACCGAGCCCGGCCCGAGAACGACCGACCGTGGCCTCGTGAGCGGAATCTAGAGGGGAGCAACGCATGATTGACGCATTCACTACTCTCCTATCCTCACCGATGATGCAGCGCTCGCTGCTGGCGGCCCTCATCGTGGGTCTCACCGCCCCGATCATCGGCACCTATCTCGTGCACCGCAGGCTCGCGATGCTCGGTGACGGAATCGGTCACATCTCCTTGACCGGCGTCGCGTTGGGATGGCTGGTGGGCGCGTTCGCAAACGTGAGCCCCGCGGATTCCTGGGCAATTCCGGGCGCGGTCATCGTCTCCCTGCTGGGAGCGATCACGATCGAGCTGGTGCGTCAAAGCGGGCGCACCTCCGGAGATACGGCCCTGGCCATGCTGTTTTACGGCGGCATCGCCGGTGGCGTCCTCCTGATCGGCCTGGCGGGCGGCACCTCCGCCCAGCTGAACTCCTACCTCTTCGGGTCGATCTCGACCGTTCGATGGAGCGACATCACGCTCATCACCATCTTGGGCATCGCGATCGTCGCGCTGGGCATCGGACTGGCACCCGCGCTCTTCTCGGTCACCAACGACGAGGACTTTGCGCGCTCGACGGGTCTGCCCGTGCGCACGCTGTCCCTCGTCATCGCGGTTCTCTCAGCTCTAACAGTCGCCGTGGCAATGCGGGTCGTCGGCTCGCTGCTCGTCAGCGCACTCATGGTGATCCCCGTGGCAATTGCGCAGCTGGGCGCACGTTCATTCCGCTCCACAATGGGAATTGCTATGGCGCTCGGCGTCATTATCTGCACGTGCGGACTCTCCCTGACCTACTTCGTCGACCTGTCGCCCGGAGCGACGATTGTTGTGGGCGCCATCGCTCTGTACGCGATTGGTTTCGGGATCAGGGCTATTGTGGATCGTATCCGCAGGGTGCGCAGGCTCCGCGTCGCTCGCGGCCACAACCAGCACCCCGAGCGCGAACACCTCACCCCCGCAGACGCATGACGACGAAGGGAACACCATGCAGCGCATGACGAAGCAGCGTCAGGCCGTCCTCGATGAGCTGACGCGCGTCAACGACTTCCGTAGCGCCCAGCAGATCTTCGAAGACCTGCACCGTCAGGGGCAGCGCGTGGGTCTGGCGACCGTCTACCGTTCGCTCCAGAGTCTGGCGGATGACGGCCGCGTCGACACGCTGCGTTCCTCCGACGGCGAGGCCCTGTACCGCTCGTGCACGACGCACCACCACCATCATCACCTGGTGTGCCGCGCGTGCGGCTTCACCGAGGAGATCGAGCAGTCGCAGATCGAGTCGTGGGTGGATTCTGTGGCATCTGCGCATGGATTTAGCGACGTCGAGCACTCCCTGGAGCTCTTCGGGGTGTGCAGCTCGTGCCAGTCGAAGCAGTGACCTACTGAGGCCGTATCAGTCACGACGAGGCCTGGGAAGCGGACGACGCTTTCCCAGGCCTCTTGCGTAGGTTAGGATAGGCTTCGTTTGGTCACCCTCACTTTGGAGCATCATGTTCGCCGCCGGAATCGATTCCATGGTCCCCGCCTTTGCACGCGAGGGTATCTGGCTCTTCGTTTTCCTCTTCTTCGTCGTACTCTTCCGTGCGCAGGCGACCTACTGGCTGGCCCGCGGCGCAGCCTCGGGTGCCGTCCTGGCGACCGGCCGTCAGGGTTTTCTCGGCGCCGTCGCACGCTGGTTTGATGGCCCCGTCCCTCGCAAGGGTGCTGCCATGCTCGACAAGTGGGGCATTATCGTCATCCCCCTGTGCTTCCTGACGGTGGGTATCCAGACGGCGGTCAACGCGGGCGCGGGCCTGGTGCGCATGCGCTGGAGCACCTACACAATTGCCATGATCCCGGGGTGCATCCTGTGGGCGCTGCTGTACGGCCTCGGCACGCTCGCCGTCTTCGCCGCGGCCATCCGAGCCGTCGCCGGCTCCCCCTGGGGCTGGGCGGGTCTCGCCCTCATTATCGCGCTGATCGTCGCGAAGATCGCGTGGGGCCGCCGTAAGCGCCGCACGGTCGACGCGGCACTGGCTACGGACAACGCCTAGGACTGAGCGACGCGGTCAACCGCACCACCGAAGCGGCGGTCGCGCCCGGCAAACTCCTCGAGGCATCCCCACAGCTCCTCGCGGTCGAATGCGGGCCAGGGGGTGTCGACGAACATCATTTCCGCATACGCCATCTGCCATAGGAGGTAGTTGGACAAGCGCTGCTCCCCCGACGTGCGGATCATGAGGTCGACGTCGGGCACATCGGGCAGGTAGAGGTGTCGTGACAGCGTCTTTTCGGTGACGCCGCGCGGGCTCAGGCGCCCAGCCGCGACATCCTCGGCGATGGATCGGGCAGCATCCGCCAGCTCGGCCCGACCTCCGTAGTTGACACACATGACCAGATCGAGGGTTGTGCAGTGCGAGGTCGCCCGATCGGCCTTCTCCAGCGCGTTGATGACGCTCTTCCACAGCTTGGGCCGGCGCCCGCTCCACCGCACGTGCACGCCCCACTGGGCGAGCTGGTCGGTGCGCCGCGCGAGCACGTCGGAGGCGTAGTTCATGATGAAGGAGACCTCGGCGGGCGAGCGCTTCCAGTTTTCGGTCGAGAAGGTGTAGACGCTCAGATAGCGCACGCCCGCGTCAATGGCGCCCGCGATCGTGTCCATGAGCGCATACTCCCCCGCCCGATGCCCCTCGGTGCGGGCCAGACCTCGACTGTTGGCCCAGCGTCCGTTCCCATCCATGATGAGCGCGACGTGTGCGGGCACCTCGCCCTTGCGGAAGACGGGCGCCTCGCAGTGCCACTGGCCAGGCCCGAGCAGTGGCGCGGTGGGGTCGTGCGGGGCGCGGTCCATGGGGGTGGGTCGCAGGTTGGTCATGAATGACTCCTATCGATGACGCTCAGAGAGCGCAGGCGACGTTCCAGATGCCATTGAGTGTACGAGGAGATGAGGCCCGAGGCCTCGGAACGCGCATACGGTTCGCAACGGTCGGCGCGCTCCCAGTCACCGCTGAGCAGCTGGCCGAGCAGGGCCACCGTGTCCGGCGCAGGCGACGAGGCACCGGGTGGGCGGCAGGTATCGCAGACGGTGCCGCCGTCGGGGATGGAGAACGAGGAGTGCGGCCCCTGAGTACCGCACACGGCACAGTCAAAGCAGGAGGGGGCCCATCCGGCCAGCGCGAGGGCGCGCAGCGTATACGAGGTTCGAATCAGGGTGGGATCGTGGCGCCCTCGAGCAAGGGCATTGAGGGCGCCGAGGAGGAGAAGGTACTGGGAGTGGGTGCCGTCGTGAGCATCGGCAGTGAGGCGCTCGGCGGTCTCGACGACGACGGTGGCCGCGAGGTAGAGATCGTAGTTAGCGGCGATGGAGTCGCCGTATTGGGCGATCGATGCGACCTGGGTGAGGGTGTCGAGGGTGCGTCCGCGATGCAGCTGAGCATCGATGACAGAGAAGGGCTCGACGCGCGCCCCGAACTTGGAGGTTGTCTTGCGCACTCCCTTGGCGACTGCGCGAACCTGCCCGTGTTCTGCGGTCAGTAGCGTGATGATGCGATCAGCTTCGCCCAGCTTGTGGGTGCGCAGGACGATCGCCTCGTCTCGATAGGACTTCATCACACGAACATTGTGTCACGCCCGGGCGCACGCGGCGGATTCATCCGACGCGCATCGCGCCGCGCGAAAACAACTGTGAAGTGCACTGTCACATCCATCGACAAGCCCACAGACACGTGCTGACAACAATATATGAGAAACTGACAGCGTGGTCGGTTACACAGCCGGCAAGTGGTTTTCGAGTAGATAGTTTCTTCGTAACTGGTTATGGTTTACTCATAACCGTCGAAGGAAGGAAAAAGATGGCACCCCCGATCGATGCCCGCGAAAAGCTTGGCACTGCACTGCGTCAAGCCCTGATGCAGACCCCCCTGTCAAAGATCTCTGTCAGCGCGCTGACACGTTCCGCAGGGGTCACCCGTCAAGCGTTCTATTACCACTTCAACTCCCTCAGCGACCTGAATGCCTGGGTTTTCCGCGAGGAAGTCACATCTCGTCTGACCGCCAGTTCGGGAGAATGGCTTGACGCCATTGAGGCGACGATGACCTGGATGCACGAGCACCGCGACGAGACAGCGTCGGCCATGAAGACCATCGAAGCCAACGACCTATGGGCCTTCCTGGCCTCTCACATCCAGGAACTCATCGAATCCCGCCTCCCCGGCTCCGCCACGGCCACCGCGCGCGACGTCGTCGCCCAGCACTTCGCCCTGGCAACCACCGCCCACATGGCTCAGTGGATGCTCTCCGGCCTCGAGGTCAACCCCTCGCTCGCGATCGCTCGCATGCGAGTGCTCATGACCGACCAGACCACCCCCGCCCTGGCTCGCCTGGCCAAGTAGCGCGGTTACTCCCACCAACCGCGCAAGGACAGACAGACAACCTTCTCAGCCCCGACCTCGTTCATTCATCGACGAGGCCGGGGCTGAACCATACACTCCCCCAGCTCGCCCCGCGCTTTCCGGATGCATACAAGCCAATCTGAGCTATACAATTGGTCAGCCGAACATTGCACTGAAATTTCGCGGATCCGCGATTCAGCCTGTACAGTTTGCTCGTAACCTCTCTTTTCATGTCGACGAGGACCACCCATGCCCCACACCGATGCGAAAACGATGCTCGCGCAGGCGCTGCGCAACGCACTTCAGACCGTCCCACTATCGAAGGTGACGGTCTCTGGACTCACGCGCACCGCTGGCGTGACCCGCCAGGCGTTTTACTATCATTTCGCCGACATCCGCGACCTGACCGTCTGGGTGTTCAAGCGCGAGGTCGCCGACCAGATCATCGCCCACGCCACCCACGAGGACTGGGCCGACGGCCTGCTCGCCATGTTCACATGGATGCGCAACCACCCCGAAGAGACGCGCTCCGTCATTGCCTCGCTGTCCATGGAGGATCTACAAATCTTCCTCTACAAGCAGCTGCGCGCCGTCATGGAACCCATCGTCGACCACTACAGCGACGGCCTCACTGTCACCGCAGACGATCACGAGTTCGTCACCGAACACTTCACGCTCAGCGTGCTCGGCCATGTGTCTCAGTGGCTCGCCACCGACATGAGCGCCGATCCCGCCATCCTGACCGACAGGATCGCCCGAGTCCTCGACGGACAGGTGCGCCACAGCCTCGAGCTGTTCGCCTCCTCCCCCCAGGCACCCGCGCGCGCCTGAACAAACGTCGAACCCCGGCCTCGTTTCTCCGTCAACGAGGCCGGGGTTCGTGTCGTTTATCTGCGATCAGTTAGCGCAGGGCGCGGTTGACAGCCGAGATGACCGCCTTGTAGGAGGCGCGGGTGATCGAGGAGTCGATGCCGACGCCCCACACGATCTGACCGTCGACTGCGGCCTCGACGTAGGCGGCGGCGCGGGCGTCGCGACCCTGACTCATCGCATGCTCGGAGTAGTCGAGGATACGAACATCCAGGTCGAACTCGTGCAGCGCCGAGACGAAAGCATCGATCGGGCCCGTACCCGTGGCCTGGACCTTCACGGCCTCACCGGCGTCGATGAGCGTCGCGTTGAGCTCAACGTGTTCGTCGTCGATCGACGAGACCTGCGAGGAGCGCATCTCGAAGCGGCCCCATGGCTCCAGGCCGGGAGCGGCGCTCGTGGGCAGGTACTCGTCCGCGAAGATCTGCCATAGCGTGGCCGCATTGATCTCGCCGCCGTACGTGTCGGTGTGGCGCTGAACGATGCGGGAGAACTCCACCTGCAGGCGGCGCGGCAGCTCAAGCGCGTGCGCCGTCGACATGAGGTAGGCGACGCCACCCTTGCCGGACTGCGAGTTCACGCGCACCACGGCCTCGTACGAGCGACCCACGTCGTGCGGGTCGATCGGCAGGTAGGGCAGCTCCCAGACGACCGCTTCCTCGTCGCCGCCGGCCGCGTCAACCTTGGCCTTACGGGCGGTGAAGCCCTTCTTGATCGCGTCCTGGTGTGAACCGGAGAAGCTCGTGTAGACGAGATCGCCGACGTAGGGGGCGCGCGGCGAGGTCTCCATCTGCGTGCAGTACTCGACCGTGCGGCGAATCGCGTCCACGTCGGAGAAGTCGATGCCCGGATCGATGCCCTGGCTGAACAGGTTCAGGCCCAGCGTCACCAGGTCGACGTTGCCGGTGCGCTCGCCCTGGCCCAGCAGGCAGCCTTCGATACGGTCCGCGCCGGCCAGGAGCGCCAGCTCGGCCGTCGCCACTCCGGTGCCGCGGTCGTTGTGGGGGTGCACGGACAGGGCCACGTACTCGCGGCGGCTCAGGTTTCGGCTCATCCACTCGATCTGATCCGCGAAGACGTTCGGGGTGGAACGCTCGACCGTGGAGGGCAGGTTCAGGACAATCTCGCGTCCCTCGCCCGGCTCCCACACGTCCATGACGGACTCGCACGCCTCGAGGGCGAAATCGAGCTCGGTGTCCACGAAGATCTCGGGCGAGTACTCGAATCCGAAGATCGTCTCATCGCCCAGGCGCTTCTCAGCCTGCGCAATAATCTCACGCGCACCGGACTGAGCGAGCTCGATCGTCTGCGCCTTATCCGCATGGAACACGACCTCGCGGAACACGGGAGCCGTCGCGTTGTAGAGATGCACCGTCGCGCGCGGGAAGCCCACCATGGCCTCGACCGTGCGCTCGATCAGCTCAGGACGCGACTGGGTGAGCACAGAGATCGTCACGTCCTCGGGCACCGCGTCGTCCTCGATCAGGGAGCGCACGAAGTCATAGTCGGTCTGCGAGGCAGCGGGGAAACCGATTTCGATCTCCTTATAGCCCAGCTTAATGAGCAGGTCGAACATGCGGCGCTTGCGCGCCGGGTCCATCGGCTCGATGAGGGCCTGGTTGCCATCGCGCAGGTCGGTGGACATCCAGCGCGGCGCCTTCGTGATGCGCTTGGAGGGCCACTGGCGATCCGGCAGGTCCACGGGATTCGTATCGAGGAACGGCCGATACTTACGAATCGGCATGCGCGAGCCGGAGGGGACGGGAACAGCGGATGTAGTCTTCACAATTCGTAGTCTATCGACGAGGCTCCGCCCGCGAGTAGACGCTGCGCATACTGGACGTGAGATGCGGCGCGCTCCCCCACCCGACACTGACAAAGAAAAACGCTCAAATATGCGTACGCCTCTGCGTTCATATGTCATGATAATTGGGTCCAATGTCCCACACACTGACGCGCGGAGCAGCCATGACTTCTCTCTTGTTAGCCCAATCCTTTACCCCGTCGACGACGGCAGTCGCGGGTAACGTCTTCCTGACAGCCGTCGTCGGGCTCCTTCCGCTCGTCGTCTTCTTCGTCCTCATGGGCGTCTTCAAGGTCGCCACCCACTGGTGTTCGATCATCTCCCTCGTACTGTCCCTGGGCATCGCGGTCTTCGCCTTCAAGATGCCCGTCGGTATGGCGCTCCTGTCCGGCACGCAGGGTGCCGCAATGGGCTTCATGCCGATCATCTACATCATCATCGCGGCCGTGTGGCTCTACAACCTCACCGAGAAGTCCGGACGCAGCTCCGACCTGAAGGCCGTCTTTAATACGATCGGCCGAGGCGACCAGCGCGCCCAGGCCCTCATCGTCGCCTGGTGCTTCTGCGGCCTGCTCGAGGGCCTGGCGGGCTTCGGCGCTCCCGTGGCCATCACCTGCGCCATGCTGGTAACACTCGGCGTCCCGAAGATCAAGGCCGCCGTCGTCACCGTCGTCGGTAACGCCATCAACGTGGGCTTTGGTGCCATGGCGATCCCCACGACCACCGCTGGCAAGCTCGGTGGCGCAGACCCCGTCGTCGTCGCCGGCGACATGGGCCACCTGACCTGGATCTTCTGTCTGTTCATCCCGGTCCTGATGCTGTTCATCCTCGACGGTAGCCGTGGCGTGCGCCAGCTGTGGCCCCTGGCCCTCGTTGCGGGCGCCGCAGCAGGCATCGGTCACTTCTTCACCCCCTCGGTCTCCTACGAGCTGACCGCCGTCGTCGCCTCCCTGCTCGGCTTCGCCGCCTGCTACGTCTTCCTGCTGGTCTGGGGCCCGACGACCCCCGCGGAGTGCGCGACCGAGGCCGACGAGGCCGACAAGCCCACCGGCTCGCGTATCGGACTGGCCCTGCTGCCCTATGTCCTCGTCGTCGTCATCATCGCGATCACGAAGCTGGCCAAGCCCGTCGCAGCTTTCTTCTCCTCGACCGACGTGAAGATCCCGTGGCCCGGCATCTACGGCAGCCTGCTGACCGGCGACGGATCGCCCTCGACCGCCGCGATCTACTCGCTGCAGATCCTGTCCAACCCCGGCACCTGGATCTTCGTCACCGGCATCATCGTCGCCATCGTGTACGGCACGAACTCCTCGGGCGGTCGCTTCCAGAGCTCCGTCGGTGAGATGTTCGCGGTCCTGCCGCGTACCATCTACTCGCTGCGCATGGCCATCCTGACGATCGCCTCCGTCATGGCCCTCGCCTTCGTCATGAACTTCTCCGGCCAGACCACCTCGATCGGCGCTGCCCTGGCGACGACGGGCGCGGCCTTCGCCTTCCTCTCCCCCATCCTGGGCTGGATCGGCACGGCCGTTGCAGGCTCCGCGACCTCGGCGGGCGCGCTCTTCGCGAACCTGCAGTCGACCGCCGCAGCCGGCGCGGGCCTCGACCCGTCCATCCTGCTGGCCGCCAACACAATCGGCGGTGGCATCGGCAAGATCGTGTCCCCGCAGAACCTCGCGATCGCCGCGACCGCGGTCGATTCGAAGGGCTCCGACGCGGAGATCCTCAAGAAGGCTGCCCCCTATTCGATCGGCCTGCTCCTCGTGCTGTGCACCCTGGTGTTCATCGCATCCCAGGGCTGGCTCGGCGCCTACATGCCGCACTGATCGTTGCTGCAAGCGCTGGCGAGGTCCCGGGAAGCAAGTTGCTTCCCGGGACCTCCCGCTTGTAGGCTCCCAAGACAAGCACCGGAAGGAGACGACAGTGAGCAACAGGTATTCCTTGCGAGTTCCTCGGCTGCGGACGACAGCTCTCGGACGAGGCATCATTGCCCTCGTCGCCGTCACCATGCTGTGCTCGGCGTGCTTGCCCTCCTCCCGAGGTGCCTCCGGGCGTTCTTCCGGACGAGACACAGGACCTCGCGCATCGCAGATAGACTCTCGATTCCTTGAATTTCCCTACACCTATAAGAAAACACCGGAGATCCAAGAGCAGACTGACGATCTGAACAACCGGTGGCCAGCGCTAGCGGCCACGAATGGGCACCTCACCCTTGCATACTCGCGCCAAGTCCCTTTCATGCCCGACATCGAACCCGAATTTTGGATGACCGGTGTCGCGAACATTTCCGATGATGCAATCACAATGCTCCTTGAGAAGCCCAACAACTACAAAACCCTGCTGCCCGGCATCTACCCGGACCTGTACAAGTATGTTCCTCAGGACTGCAGCTTCACCAATATCGATCTTCAGCACGCGAACGACTCCCTCCGGGTTCCTTTATCGTCACCCGGAGTGCCACCAACAATTGATCCGATGATCATCCAGGGCCTCGCAGTGTCACAGGACTGCCATTTGATGGTCATCACCGCCCTCGGTCACCGCGGCAGCTGAGAGCCGCACCTCCACAGACCCCGCATTGCATATCCGCGACCGACACTTCGAGGTGACTCATGAAACGTCCCATCAGGCTTGTTGCACCATTCCTGCTGAGCGCAGTGCTTACCTCAGCGTGTCTGCCGTACAGCTACGCCCCCTGTACGTTGCCCTCTCGACTGCGCCCCGGCCTCGTCCATTTTCGAGGCCGGGGCGACCTCTTGCACACACAGAATCATCGCAAAACTGAAAAACGAAAACTCACCCTGAGCTAAGTCGCGCCCCGAAGGTCCTAAAACGCCAAATGAGAGGCCAATTTTCATTGATTAGCAGCAGAGATTTTTCCGCGCGAAATAGCGGGAAAATCGACCTCATCCACATCGTCTGGACACAAACGGCCGCTGGGACCTCGGACCCAGTCATAACCTGAGTTGGACAGCACCCACGAGGAAGGATCTCCCAGTGCGCATCGCTCTCTTTTCCACCTGCCTGGCAGACGTCATGTTCCCCCAGGCTGCCCAGGCCACAGTGACCCTGCTTGAACGCCTCGGCCACGAGGTTGTCTTCCCTGAAGACCAGGTCTGCTGCGGCCAGATGCACGCAAACACCGGCTACTTCGAAGACGCTGCGAAGATTACCCGCAACCACGTCAAGACCTTCGAGCCCGTGCTCGACGGCCAGTGGGACGCCATCGTCGTCCCCTCCGGCTCCTGCACCGGTGCAGCGCGCCACGAGCAGAAGGTTGTCGCCGAGCACGTTGGCGACGAGCATCTCGCAAAGCAGTCCCAGCGCATCGCTGAACACACCTACGACCTCACTGAGCTCATCACCGACGTTCTGGGCCTCGAGGACGTGGGCGCCTACTTCCCCCACACGGTCACCTACCACCCGACCTGCCACTCGCTGCGTGTCGCCAAGGTCGGCGACCGCCCCTACCGCCTCCTGCGCGCCGTCGAGGGCCTCACCCTCGTCGACCTGCCCGACGCCGAGGTCTGCTGCGGTTTCGGCGGCACCTTCGCCATGAAGAACTCCGAGACCTCCACTTCGATGCTCGCGGACAAGGTCACCAACGTGATGTCCACGCGCGCCGAGGTCCTCGTCATGGGCGACTACTCGTGCCTCATGCACGTCGGCGGCGGCCTCTCGCGTCTCAACTCGGGCATCCGCCCGATGCACCTCGCCGAGATCCTGGCATCCACCAAGGATCAGCCCTTCGAGGGCAACATCTCCTTCGCACCCGAAAGCGCACAGGTGATCTGACATGACCGCAACGTTCATCGGAATGCCCTCCACCCCCGAGTCGCACACCGGCGGATGGCGCACCACCGTCACCATCCCTGAGGACACCCTCCGCTGGGGCACGACCTTCCCGGAAGGCGCCCACAAGACCCTGGCCAACACCCAGATGCGCCGCAACCTGGGCCACGCCACCCGCACGATCCGCACCAAGCGCGGACAGCGCGTCGCGGAAATGCCCGACTGGGAGGACCTGCGCAGCGCAGCCGAGGCCGTCAAGTTCGAGGTCGAGTCCCGCATGCCCGAGCTCCTCGAAGAGTTCGAACGCAACGTGACCGCTCGCGGTGGCATCGTCCACTGGGCGCGCGACAAGCACGAGGCCAACCGCATCATCGCAGACATCATCAAGTCCAAGGGTGTCGACGAGATCGTCAAGGTCAAGTCCATGGCCACCCAGGAGACGAACCTCAACGAGTACCTGAAGGAACAGGGCATTCACGCTCGCGAGACCGACCTCGCCGAGATGATCGTCCAGCTGGCCGACGACATGCCCAGCCACATCGTGGTCCCCGCGATCCACCGAAACCGTTCCGAGGTTCGTGGCATCTTCCTGGATCGCATGGAGGACGCTCCTCGCGACCTCTCCGACGATCCGACCGAGCTGACCGCCGCGGCACGCTCCCACCTGCGTAAGAAGTTCCTGCACGCCAAGGTTGCTGTCTCCGGCACCAACATGGGCGTCGCGGAAACCGGCACGGTCTCGATCTTCGAGTCCGAGGGCAACGGCCGCATGTGCTTGACCCTGCCCGACACGCTCATCACCCTGATGGGCATCGAGAAGCTGGTCCCCCGCTTCCAGGACGTGGAGATCTTCTCCCAGCTCCTGCCCCGCTCCGCCACCGGCGAGCGCATGAACCCCTACACCTCCATGTGGACGGGCGTCACCCCCGGCGACGGCCCCCAGGAATTCCACCTGATCCTCATGGACAACGGCCGCACCAAGGTCCTCGCCGACCCGATCGGCCGCCAGGCCCTCGCCTGTATCCGCTGCGGCTCGTGCATGAACATCTGCCCGGTGTACCAGCACACTTCCGGCCACGCCTACGGCTCCGTCTACCCGGGCCCCATCGGCGCAATCCTGACCCCGCAGCTCACCCAGGGCCTCGACGAGCACGATCCCGTGCACACCCTGCCCTTCGCGTCCTCCCTGTGTGGAGCGTGCGGCGAGGTCTGCCCCGTCAAGATCGACATCCCAACGATCCTTATTCACATGCGTGCGCGCACGGTTGACGTCAAGCGCAACCTTGTGCCGGACGTGTGGGACCTCGCGATGGGCCTGTCTACCCCGGTCATGTCGAACGCGAAGCTGTGGAAGGCCGCGAACGTGCCGACCAAGGCGACGCGCCTCTTTGCGAAGAAGGGCGCCATCGGCGCACTGCCCTTCCCGGCCTCGCTGTGGACGCGCGCACGCGACTTGCCGGTCGCCCCGAAGGAAACCTTCCGCGAGTGGTGGAAGCGCACCCACAAGGACTCCGACGCCAACGCGCCGCGCACCGACGCCCCAGCGACGGGCATCCCGCTCGCGTCCGAGCATGGCATGACCACCAACACGACCCCGAAGGAGGCGTGACATGAGCACCACCACCATGGACGCGAAGACCGCGATCCTGGCTCGCGCACGCGACGCCATCTCTCGTTCCCAGCAGGACCGTCCGGTGCGTCCGATCCCCCGCGACTACATCCGCTCCACCGAGCACGCGCCCGGTTCGCAGGCCGTCATTGACGAAATGATCGAGAAGCTCGAGGACTACTCGGCCAAGGTCGTCGTGGTCTCCAAGGAGTCCGAGGTCGTCGACGCGATCTCGACCTTCCTGGCCGACCAGAAGGCCACCTCCGTCGTGGTCCCCACCGGCCTGGACGACGCCTTCAAGGAGGCCGCCGCCCGCGACGGCCGCACGGTCCGCGAGGACAGCCGCGAGCAGTCCATCCCGACGCTGGAGCTCGACCAGATCGATGCCGTCGTCACGCGCTGCCGCGTCGCGATCTCTATCTCCGGCACCATCGTCCTCGATGGCGAGCCCGACCAGGGTCGCCGCGCGATCACGCTCGTGCCCGACACTCACGTCGTCGTCCTGCGCGCCTCCGACATCGTCCCCACGGTGCCCCAGGCCGTCGAGATCCTCGGCAAGAACCCGACCCGTCCGATGACCTGGCTCGCCGGCGGCTCGGCGACCTCTGACATCGAGCTCGTCCGCGTCAACGGCGTGCACGGCCCCCGCTTCCTGCGAGTCGTCATCGTCAAGTGATCTGATCACGACGTAAGTGTGCCCGGCTGCCTCACGGCAGCCGGGCACCATGCTTATCGGGGACTACGCCCACCCGCTGTTTTCCTGCGACAGAGTCTCAGCGCAGGTAGCGTCCCGTCACCGAGGCCTCGCTGTCCACGATATCGCTCGGAGTACCCTGCGCGACGATACGACCACCCTCAATGCCGCCGCCCGGGCCCATATCAATGACCCAGTCAGCGCAACGGATCAGGTCCAGGTCGTGCTCGATGACGAGGACCGTCGCTCCGTGCTCTATGAGGTGCTGGAGCACGTTCAGGAGGACCTGCACATCATCCGGGTGCAGGCCGATCGTCGGCTCGTCGAAGACGAAGAGAGTGCCCTCCTGGCGCCTACCCATTTCAGAGGCAAGCTTGAGGCGCTGGGCCTCGCCACCGGAGAGGGCGGGAGTGGCCTCCCCGAGAGTTAGGTAGCCCAGGCCAAGGCCCGCGAGGGTCTCCAGGATCGCTCCCGCCTTCTTCAGCCCTCGCACGGCCACCCGGGCCTCGTCAACACTCATCGCCAGAATGTCCGGCAACGAAAGCCCATCGCGGCGGATCTGCGACGCCTGCGCGCCGTAGCGGCTCCCTCGACAATCTGTGCACTCGATGTCCACGTCGGGCAAAAATTGCACATCCAGGGTGATCTGCCCGGTACCGTCGCACGTGGGGCATCGAAGCGAACCCGTGTTGTACGAGAATGCACCGGGCTTCAACCCGGCAGCCTGCGCCTCCTCGGTACGCACAAACGCCCGGCGCAGTTCATCCAGGACACCGGAGTACGTGGCCACGGTCGAGCGCACGTTCACTCCGATCGGCGTCGCGTCGATCAGGTTCACCCGTGAGATACCGGCGGCATCCACGTCGCGCACGTGCGCGGGCAAAGGCTCACCAGCAAGGCGCGCACGCAGCGCGGGAACCAGCGACTCAAGGACGAGTGTCGTCTTACCAGACCCACTGACGCCCGTCACGGCCGTCAACGAACCCAGCGGAATATCAACACTCAGGGGTCGCACCGTGTGGATCTGGTTAGTCTCCAGGTGAAGCGCACCGCGCCCATCGATATCCGCGCCCTGATCTAACTTCCCCGCTGCACGCTCAACCCGACGCAACCCAGCCATGTACGGGCCGATGCGGGACGCGGGGGCGTGGGAGGCCTCGTTGATGGGGCCCTGGAAGATGACGCGACCACCGTCCGCTCCCGCTCCGGGTCCGATCTCGATCAGGTGATCCGCGGCTGCGAGGACACGTGTGTCGTGGTCGACGACGACAGCGGAATTCCCGTCGGCGAGGAGTTCCCGGATGATCGCCAGGACGCCGTCGACGTTGGAGGGGTGCAGGCCGATGGTCGGCTCGTCCAGCACGTAGAGGACCCCGGTCGTCCGGTTGCGTACGGCACGGGCGAGCTGCATGCGCTGGCGCTCACCGTTGGACAACGTCGAGGACGCGCGGTCGAGGGACAAGTAGGACAGGCCGAGCTGCACGAGGCGATCCATCGGCTCGGTCATCTCGTCGACGATGACGCGGGCCATGGGAGCTACCTCATCCGGAACGAGGCCGGGGACGCGCTGGACCCACTCGCGCAGCTCCGTGAGCGTGAGGCGCGAGGCCTCGCCCAGGTCGATGCCCTCGATCAGCGTGGAGCGCACACGTTCCCCCAGGCGCGTGCCGTCGCACGCGGGGCATGTGCGGGTGATGAGGTATTTTTCCACGCGGGCGAGGGCCTTCTCATCTTTCGCCTTCGACAAGGCGTTTTCGACCGTGGCGACCGCATTGAAGTAGGTGAAGTCCAGCTCCGCGCCACCGGTCTTGGTGGGGACGACGATGTGACGTTTCTCGGCGGGCCCCTCGTAGACGATCGCTTTCTCCGCATCGCTCAGGTCCCGGAAGGGCACGTTCGTGCGCACGCCCATTTCACGGGCGACGTCCTTCATGAGCTTCCACATGAGGGATCCCCACGGGGAAACTGCGCCCTCGTCAATAGTGAGGGATTCATCGGGCACGAGGGATGCTCGGTTGACGACGCGCTGGACGCCCGTCCCCTCACACACCGGGCACGCACCGCCCGAGTTAAATGCCATCTCCTCCGCACCGAGGCCGTAGAAGGAGGCTGCACACTGCGGGCACGTGAGAGGCACTTCTAGGGCCACGCCCAGCGAGGGCGGGACGCGGTGCCCGTTGGGGCACAGGTAGGAGCCAACGCGTGAGAACAGCAGGCGCAGGTAGTTGAGAAGCTCCGTCGCCGTACCGAAGGTGGAGCGCACGTCAGGTACACCTGGGCGCTGGCGCAGCGCGAGCGCGGCGGGCACGTGCGCAACCTCGTCGACCGAGGCCTTGGCAGCCTGGGAGATGCGCCGACGCGTGTAGGTCGCCAGGGACTCCAGGTAACGCCGCGATCCCTCTGCATAGAGCGTGCCCAGGGCCAGGGAGGATTTACCCGACCCGGACACGCCCGCGACTGCGACGAATTCGTTCAGGGGAACGTCAACGTCCACGTTTTTCAGGTTGTGGACGCGGGCGCCACGTACACGGATGACGCTGGGCATGTCAGAACCCGAGGCGTCCCAGCATCTTCGGGTCGGACTGCCAGTCCTTCGCGGTGCGCACGTGCAGGTCAAGGTAGACGCGGCGGCCCAACAGCTCCTCGATGTGCGCGCGGGCCTGGGTGCCGATCTGCTTGAGGCGCGAGCCCTTGCGGCCGATGATGATGGCCTTCTGGGAGTCGCGCTCGACGTAGACGTTCACGTGAATGTCAAGCATGGGCGGGCGGTCGTCACCCTCGCGGCGCGGCCTCTCGATGATCTCCTCGACCTGGACGGCCAGGGAGTGCGGCAGCTCGTCGCGCACGCCCTCCAGGGCAGCCTCGCGGATAAACTCGGCGATCAGGGTGTCGCGTGACTCGTCGGTGACGTCACCTGACGGGTACAGCGGCGGCGACAGCGGCACAGTCTGCGCGAGCACCTCGCGCAGGTGGTCGATACCCTTGCCCTCCACGGAGGAGACGGGGACGATGGCGGCCCACTCCCCCAGCTTCTCGATGGACAGCAGGTGCTTCATAACGCGGTCGCGCGGCACGGCGTCACACTTGGTCGCGACGGCGATAATCGGGCGCTTGATGCCGCGCAGCTCACGTGCGATGAACTGGTCGCCGGGGCCGATGCGCTGGTCGGCGGGCAGGCAGAAGAGCACGACGTCGACCTCGGAGAGGGCCTCACGCACCATGTCATTGAGTCGCTTGCCCAGCAGCGTGCGCGGGCGGTGGTATCCGGGGGTGTCCACGAGCACCAGCTGGTAGTTATCCCCGTGCACGATGCCGCGAATGTTATGGCGCGTCGTCTCGGGACGGCCCGAGGTGATCGCAATCTTGTGCCCGACCAGCGCGTTCGTCAGGGTCGACTTACCGACGTTGGGACGCCCGACGATCGAGACGAAGCCGGCGCGGAAGTCCTCCGGGAAGTCCGGCATCTCGATGGTCGCGGCCGCGTCCTCGCGCAGGGAAGCCAGCGAGGTCATCGCCTCGAAGGCATCGAGGTCGGCGTCCTCCTCGTCCTCCAGGCCCTCGAGGTCCTCGTACTCGTCGTCGTCTTCCTCGGAGTCTTCACAGTCCTCGTCGTCGCCCGGCTGCGCCCCGGCCTCGTCCGCGGTCTCTTCGCCGAGGCCGGCGTCGATCTGCGCGCGAGCGTCGGCTTCCGGGTCGGCGGCGTCGGGGGCAACCTCAATGCGAGCGTCGCCGAAGGCGTTGGGGCCGGCCATGAGTTCGTCATCGGAGGGGAATCGCATGTCAGTTGTCCTTGTCGTCGGCGGGGTTGAGGTCGGGGGTCAGGAGCTGCGCGTCGGGGTCGAGGCGGCAGAGGATCGTGGAGACTTGGCGGCGGCGCCCACGCGCCTCTTCCGCCGTCATTATGACGCCGGCGAGGGTGCCGGTCGCACCGGGCAGCGGAACGCGCCCAATCGCCTTGGCGAGCAGGCCGCCAACGGAGTCGACGTCCTCGTCTTCGATCTCGCGGTCGAGGAGCTCACCCAGCTCGGAGATCGGGTAGCGTGCGGGGACGCGCCAGACGCCCGGCTCGACTTCCTCGGGTTCGATGGAGTGGCGGTCGTGCTCGTCTGTCAGCTCGCCGACGACTTCCTCGAGGATGTCCTCGAGCGTGACCAGGCCCGCGACGCCGCCGTACTCGTCGATGACGATGGCCATGTGGAAACGCTCGGCCTGCATCTGGCGCAGCATGTCGTCCGCGGGCTTCATCTCGACGGCGAACTCGGCGGGGCGCATCATCTGCTCGGCGCGCATGTCGAGCTGGCCGCCCGTGGCCTCCCAGCGCGACACAAGGTCCTTGAAGTACAGGATGCCGCGGATGTCGTCTACGTCGTCGCCCACGACGGGCACGCGCGAGAAGCCGGAGCGCACGAACAGGCGCAGGGCGGAGGGGGCGGGCGTGTCGGCGTCGATGGTCACCATGTCCGTGCGCGGCACCATGACCTCGCGGACGAGCGTGTGCCCAAGGTCGAGGACGGAGCGGACCATGTCGCGGTCCTCTTCCTCGAAGCTCTCGGGTTCGCCGACCTCGTCGACGATCTCACGCAGGTCGGAGATCAGCTCGGCACGCACCTGGGCCTCGGTGGGCTCGGGGGCGGGACGCGAGGAGCGCACGCGGGTCAGAAGCGGGTCAACCAGGTGGCTGAGGCGCGCGAGGCGATCCGCGAATCTGGCGCCTGCCAGGGCGATGCCCTCGGGGTTGCGCGCGCCCCACTGGGCGGGCAGGAAGGACACGAAAAGCAGTTGCAGGGCCGCGATCACCAACACCGCGATGAGGGCGACCGCCCACCACGGCAGGCGGGTATCGACCAGGATGATCGTGCCCATGACCGCGTAGACGACCTGCCAAAAGGTACGAAAGGCGCGCAGCGACAGCAGAGTGCGCTGGCGGTGATCGACGAGGCCATAGAGGACGCGCGCGTTCCGGCGCTCTTCCTCGATGAGGTCCTCGACGCCGGCCAGGGTCAGGCGCTGGACGGCCTGCTCGACGCTCTGGGCGACAGACGCGAACGCCAGGGCGACGACCGCGAGGACCAGGAGCGCCACGGAGGGCACATCCAGGATCGACGAGGCCGGGGACGCCTGCAGGGGAAGGATCATCGGGTGGCCAGGAAGGTCAGCAGGAGCTTGCGCTGGAGCGCAAACATGACCTCACGCTCGGCGTCGGTCGCGTGATCGTAGCCCAAGAGGTGCAGCATGCCGTGCGTGGCCAGGAGGAGCATCTCCTCGGCGGCGCTGTGGCCGGACTCGGCGGCCTGGCGGGCGGCGACCTGCGGGCAGATACAGATGTCACCGAGCATGCCCGGGGGCGTGGGGTGATCCGCCGTGCCGGGGCGCAGCTCGTCCATGGGGAAGCTCATGACGTCGGTGGGGCCGGGCAGGTCCAGCCAGCGCACGTGCAGGTCTTCCATCGGCTCGGGCTCGATGAAGATGATGTTGACTTCCGCGTCGGAGCTGACGTGCATCTGGTCGAGCACGTAGTCGGCCAGCGCGGAAAACTCGGCTTCGTTGATCTCGTAGTCGGTCTCGTTGATGACCTCGGTCATGACGTGTACTCCCTGCGTGCGGTGTTGTGGCTGCGCGCGCGTGCGCGACGCGCGGCGTTTCGATCGTCAAAGCGCTGGTAGGCATCAATGATCGCGCCGACCAGCTCGTGGCGCACGACGTCGGCACTGGTCAGGTGGCAGAACTCGATGTCGTCGATGTCGCCGAGGATGTTTTCAACGACGGACAGGCCGGAGGTCTGGCTGCCGGGCAGGTCGATCTGCGAGGCGTCGCCCGTGACAACGACCTTGGAGCCGAAACCCAGGCGGGTGAGGAACATCTTCATCTGGCCGACCGTCGTGTTCTGGGCCTCGTCCAGGATGATGAAGGAGTCGTTGAGGGTGCGTCCGCGCATGTAGGCCAGGGGCGCGACCTCGATCGTGCCGGCGGCCATGAGCTTGGGCAGGGCTTCGGGGTCGAGCATGTCCCCCAGGGCGTCGTAAAGGGGACGCAGGTAGGGGTCGATCTTGTCAGTGAGGGAGCCGGGCAGGAAGCCAAGGTTCTCCCCCGCCTCGACGGCCGGGCGGGTCAGGACGATGCGGCGGACCTCGCCGGAGAGGAGGCGGCGCACGGCCTGGGCCATCGCCAGGTAGGTCTTGCCGGTGCCCGCGGGGCCGATACCGAAGACGACGGTGGCGCGGTCGATGGCGTCCGTGTAGGCCTTCTGACCGGGGGTCTTGGGGCGAATCGAACGCCCGCGCGCGGAGAGGATCTCTTCCGTGGGGGCCTCGCCCGAGGTGAGGCGTCCGAGCAGGCCGATGGCCTGTTCGACGGCAGTGGCATCCAGAGCAGTGCCGCGCCGGGCCATGCCGATGAGTTCTTCGAGGAGGCCCGCGGCCACGTCGATGTCTGCCTGAGTGCCGGCCAGCGAGATTTCTCGCCCGGTCACGAGGAAGCGGATGTGCGGGAAGCCGCGTTCGAGGGCGCGCAGAACCTGGTCTGCGACGCCGAGGACCACGATCGGGTCCATGTCTGCGGGGATGGTGACGCGCCCCGTGGTGTGTGCGAGGGTGGCCGCCGCGAGCGCCGGCGCTGTGTTCTCCGTAGTCATACTGTTTCCATTCTACTCTGCGGCCCCATCTTCCTCAGCCTCATCACCTTCGTATTAGCCTGTGTGTATGAACAAACAGACCGTGCACGTAGAAGCTGTCAGCGAGGACCAGATTGATGCGTGGGTCGCAGAGGCAGAAGCAGGGTACGACGTTGAAATGCTGCGAAAAAATGGCAGCTCTACGCAATGAAAGCCCGTCAGCAGTATCACTCTCTTTTGGAAGAAAGAGCCATGCCCACCCTCGAAGAACTCGTTTCACACCCGCCACAGCTGCCGGTCACGCGCGCCCTGGGCGATATCGTGGCGGCGACGCGGCCGGGCGGCTGCGCAGTGATCACGGCGCCTCCGGGCACGGGTAAGACGACGCTGCTGCCGCCCGCGGTGGCGGTGGCATTGGCCCAGCACGACGCATCGGTGGGGCGTGTTCTCGTCACGCAGCCGCGCAGGGTGGCCGCGCGGGCCGCTGCTCGCCGGATCGCCCGTCTGCTCGGCGAGGAGGTCGGCGGGCAGGTCGGCTATTCGGTGCGCGGGGATTCGCGGGTCAGCGAGCGCACGCGCGTGGAAATGGTGACGCCGGGCGTGGCGCTGCGCCGCCTGCAGCGCGACCCGGAGCTGCCCGGGGTATCTGCCCTGATCGTCGATGAGTTCCACGAGCGGGACCTGGACACGGACCTGGCGCTGGCATTCGCGCTGGACGCGCGTTCGGCGCTGCGCGACGACCTGTTCGTGGCACTCACCTCGGCGACGCTCGAGGCCTCGCGCACGGTTGATCTCCTGCGCGCCTCGACGGGCGAGGAGCCCGCGCTCGTTGATATTCCGGGCGATATTTTTCCGCTGGAGCTGCGCTACGCTCCCCCGCCGCGCGGCGTCGAGGCCGTGGGTGCGATCGGGAACGAGCGCGTGGGTGTGCGCCGCGAGTACCTGGCGCACGTGGCGCGCACGGTCGAGGAAACGGTTGCCGCCACCGAGGGCTCGGTCCTCGTGTTCCTGCCGGGTGTGGGCGAGATCGAGACCGTCCGAGGCAACCTGCACCTGGGCGACATTCCGGTCCTGACGCTTCATGGACAGCTCAGCGCCGCCGAGCAGGACCGCGCGCTCTCCCCCGCTTCCGGTCGCCGCGTCATCCTCTCCACGTCCATCGCGGAGTCCTCGCTCACGGTTCCCGGCGTGTCCGTCGTCGTGGACGCGGGGCTCGCGCGCGAGCCGCGCTTCGACGCGGGGCGTTCCCTCTCCTCTCTCGTGACCGTTCCGGCCGCGCTTGCCCGACTCGACCAGCGTGCGGGACGCGCCGCGCGCACCGGCCCGGGCATCGCCGTGCGCGTCATGGACTCGGTGGACGTGGCCCGCAGGCCCGCCCAATCCGCGCCGGGGATCGCCACGCAGGACCTGACGGACGCGCGCCTGCAGGTCGCCTCGTGGGGCACCCCGGTGGAGGAACTCGCCCTACTGGACGCTCCACCCGCGGGCACGTGGGAGGCAGCTAGGCAGCGTCTGTCCTCCCTGGGCGCCATCGACGAGGCCGGGGCCGCCACCGCTCTGGGCCGCACGCTGGCGTCGCTGCCGTTGGACCCGCCCTTGGGCAGGGCGCTCCTCGCGTCGAGCGCGATCCTGGGGGCGTCGAAGGCGGCACGTTTTGTGGCCCTCCTGTCGGAGGACCTGCGCGTTCCGGGGGCTGACCTGGGTGCGCTGGAGCGTCGGCTGGGTCGTGGTGGCGCCAGCGATGCGGGAGTCGGGAAGGCGCAGGCGGCGCGGGTGAAGGAGACGCGGGAACGCTTGGAGCGTCTGGCGCAGCGTCTGCCGGCTTCCGCGTCGGACGAAGCCCTCGCATCCGTTGCGGCTGCACACCGGCAGGCGGGTTCGCGCACCAGCGAGGACGAGCTGGCTCTGACGTGCGCGCTGGCGTACCCGGAGTGGATCGCGCGGCGCCGCTCGGGGTCCGCGGCCTACATTCTGGCGGGCGGCGTGGGCGCCGAGCTGCCGCAGGGTTCCCCCTTGGAGGGCCAGGAGTGGCTGGCCGTGGCCTCGATTGACCGGGCTCCGGCCTCGCGCCACGCGCGCATTCTCGCCGCGGTGCCGCTGTCGGAGGAGGACGCCCTGGCAGCCGGCGCGGCGCTCCTGGAGACCCGCACGCAGGCCTTGATCGACAAGGGAGCTCTGAAAGCCACCCGCACGCGCACCCTGGGAGCTATCCCCCTGAAGGCCGCCCCGACCTCGTCCCTGAGCGAAGAAGAGGCGACCGCTCTGGTGGCCGAACACCTGGCCGCGCGCGGGCTGAGCGATCTGGGCTGGGGGAAGGAGGCCTCATCCCTGCGCGAGCGCATGCGGGTGCTCCACGAGGTGCTCGGCGATCCGTGGCCCGACGTGTCGGATGAGGCCCTCGCGGGCAGCGCGCCGCAGTGGCTTGCACCCTGGGCGAAGCGCCTCGCACAGGGCGGTTCCTTGAGTGGCGTGTCGATGCTCGACGCACTGCGCTCGATGCTGCCATGGCCTCAGGCGGCGCGCCTGGATGAACTGGCGCCGGAAAAGATGCCGATTCCTGCGGGAGGCACGCGTCCCATCGACTGGAGCGGCGCTCACCCGGTGCTGACGCTGCGCGTCCAGCAGGCCTTCGGGTGGACGGACACGCCCCGACTGGTGGACGGGCGTGTTCCCCTGGTGCTGCATCTGACGGATCCGGCGGGTCGCCCAGCGGCGGTCACCTCAGACCTGACGTCATTTTGGGCGGGGCCGTACCGGGACGTGCGCGCGCAGCTACGCGGGCGCTATCCGAAGCACCCGTGGCCCGAGGACCCGCTAAACGCGGAACCCACGAACCGCGCCAAGCGCCGGGGGTAGCCACTGGCTCCCCCGCGCCAGGCGATCAATCCTCCAGTTTGCCCACGATCCCCCGCCCGTCGGGCAGGTTCTTAGACGGCATCTGATAGGCGTCGAGGTCCGCCATAGCGGGACGCTCGAGGCCCAGTTCGCGCAGCTGCGCGTAGGTCGACATGCGCACGGGACCCAGCTCGGCGACAGGCTGGCCTTCCTCGGTGAGCGTGACGACTTCACCGGATGAGGCGCGCGCCAGAGCGGCCCCCACATCCTCTTTAAAATCACCAATTTCTAGAGCCCTCATAATCTAATCTAAGCATGCCGAAGGGTGTTTGAACCAACGGCACGATCACTATGTGACCCTTCGATCCCTTACACCCGCCAAACGAGCGTCATACAGCCAAAACATCGTGACAATAGACACCTCTGCTGTGACCATCTGGTGGACATTTCTGGTGGATGGAATAGATCCGGTCGCACTGCGTTGAGATAGGGAACCCTGTTCTACCCAAGGAGAAACATGTCCACGAACGAAATCGAGAACGTCGACCTGCTGGTTGTCGGCGGCGGCAAGGCCGGAAAGTCCCTCGCGATGGAGCGCGCAAAGGCGGGCTGGAAGGTCGCCATGGTGGAGCGCCAGTTCGTTGGCGGCACCTGCATTAACGTCGCCTGCATCCCCACGAAGTCGCTGGTCAACTCGGCTCGCCGCCTGAACGATGCCCGCACGGACGAGGCGTTCGGCGTCGTCGGCACCGAAGGCGCACACGTGGACCTGGCCAAGCTCCGCGCCCACAAGGAGGGCATCGTCGGCGCCATGGTCGGCGCACACGAGAAGATGTTCGCGGCCCCCGGCCTGGACTTCATCCGTGGCGAGGCCCGTTTCACGGGCGAGCGCACTGTCACCATCGCGCTCGAGGACGGCGGCGAGCGCACGATTCGTGGCGAGCGCGTCCTCATCAACCTGGGCTCGCGCCCGGCGCGTCCCGCGATCCCCGGCCTGTGGGAGTCCGGCGCGTGGACGAACGAGGAGATCCTGCGCCTCGAGGAGCTCCCCTCGTCCCTGGCGATCATCGGCGCCAGCTACATCGGCGTGGAGTTCGCGTCGATGATGGCGACGTTCGGCGTGGACGTCACTCTCATCTCCTCGGGTGATCACGTGCTGCCTCGCGAGGACGAGGACGCCGCCCGCGTCGTCGAGGCGGGCCTGGAGGCCGTCGGCGTGCGTATCGTGCCCGGCCGCGCCGAATCGGCCTCGCGCGAGGGCAACACGACGACCCTGACGCTCTCCGACGGCTCGACGGTGTCCGCCGAGGCGGTCCTGGTGGCCGTGGGTCGCGTGCCCAACACGGACGGCATCGGCCTGGACGAGGCTGGGGTTGAGCTCACCGATCGCGGTTTCGTCGCGGTCGATGAGCACCTGCGCACCTCCGCTGAGGGCGTGTGGGCGGCCGGCGACTGCGCGGGCACCCCCATGTTCACGCACGCATCCTGGTCTGACTTCCGCATCATCCGCGCGCAGCTGACCGGCGCATCCCTGGACGATCCGACGACCACCACGAAGGGCCGCACGATCCCCTACGCCGTGTTTGCCACCCCCGAGCTGGCCCGCATCGGCCTGTCCGAGGGCGAGGCGCGCGAGGCCGGCCTCGACGTGCGAATCGCCAAGGTTCCCACGGCCGCGATTCCGCGCGCCAAGACGATGCGCTACGTGGGCGAGGGCTTCTGGAAGGCCGTCGTGGATGCGAACACGCACCAGATCCTGGGCGCCACGCTGATCGGCCCGAACGTCTCCGAGGTCATCACGGCCGTGCACGTCGCCATGGCCGGCGGCCTGACCTACGAGCAGCTGCGCTTCCTGCCGATCGCGCACCCGACCATGGGCGAGGGCCTTCAGGTCCTCTTCGACTCCCTGGGCTGAGAGCCCACCGCGCCCCTGGGCACCGTTGGGGGCGCGCCCGGATCCCTCCCGGGACGCGTGAGGGAACAACGGGGCGGG
>NZ_PKKM01000008.1:124776-141152 GCF_002847525.1 Schaalia odontolytica
CGTTCGGACCCGCCCCTGTTTGTCTTCAGTTGCGCGTCACGTCAGGTGCGCTCGGCATCAGGCGCTCAGCGCGGGGATCAAGGCCGGAGCGTCCCAGCCCCGGCCTCGTCCCCTTCAGGCTCAGCCGAGCCAGGCACCCGAGGACGCGAAGTGGTAGCGCTTACCGTCGATGGAGACCCAGCCGGTCACCATCTTGCCGGAGGCATCGAGGTAGTACCAGGTGCCGCCGTCATTGACCCAGCCGATCGCCATCGCACCGTTGCCGGTCAGGTAGTACCACTTGCCGTTCACGGCGGTCCAGCCGGTGGCCATCGCGCCCGAGGTGTTCAGGTAGTACCAGGAACCGTTCACGTTGGCCCAGCCGGTCGCCATCGCGCCCGAGGCGTTCAGGTAGTACCAGGAGCCGTCGACGTCAACCCAGCCGGTGGCCATCGCGCCGGTGGCGGGATCGAGGTAGTACCAGGAGCCGTCGACCTTGGTCCAGCCCGTCGCCATGCGGCCGGACGGGGTCATCCAGTGCCATGCCGCGTCGAAGGTGACCCAGCCGGTCGCCATCACGGCGTCGCCGTTGAAGTAGTAGGTGGAGCCATCGATGGTGACGTACTTGCTGCGGGCACAGTAGCCGTCGTTGTAGCAGTACTTCCAGCCATCGGCGCTGTTGGTCCAGGCGCCGCCGTCACGCAGGGATTCATCCACGTGGAAGTGGATCGAGTCCTTGACGTCGTCATCGGCGCGGGCGTCCTTGTTGCGGCCTTCGGCAGAAACCGTGACCTCAACGTGGGAGGCGTCGCCGATCAGGTCGGTCGCGTTGTAGGGGCCAGCCACGAGCGTGACCTCGTTACCCTCGAAGGCGCCCGTGCCGGTACCGGTCACGGCTTCCTTGTCGCCGACCTTCAGAGAGGCCTTGGTGACGGGGCCGGAGACCGTGGTGCGCACGTAGACGGTACCCGAGACAGACGCGTCGGCCAGCGGACGCCAGTCGGTGACTCCGTCGTGGGAGTACTCGACGCTGCCGAGGACGGGCTGCGGCTGGTCCTTGAGGACGGCGGCCAGGGCGTTGACGAGGCCAGCGCCGCGGTATTCCTTACCGTCCTCGGGTGCAGCGAGGCGGTCGTAGGTGTAGCCGGCCTGCTTCTTGAGCAGGGCGATCGTCTGGTCGGGCGTGTAGTCCGGGTGGATCTGCTTGATCAGCGCGGCCACGCCCGCAGCGTGCGGGGAGGCCATCGAGGTGCCGGACAGGTAACCGAAGGGCGGATCCTTCTTCCAGGTCGGCAGGGTCGACCAGATGCGCGAGCCGGGGGCGGCCACGTCCACGGAGTTCTTGCCGTAGTTGGAGAACTTGGAACGCTCGAGCTTCGCGATGGAGGGATCGGTGCCGGTGGGCAGGGCGACGGAGGCCACGGAGACGACCGAGTCGTTGACCATGGCGGGCACGTCGATGCCGCCGGCCACGTTGCGCTCGACCGCGGCGCCCTCGACGTCGTTGGGCGAGGCCTTGTCAATCGTCGGGTTGTCGTGGTCGTCGTTGTCGTTACCCTCGGCGGCGATGTTGACGACGCCATGGTTCTTCGCGTAGCGGATCGCGCGCGAGGCAGCCTCGAGGCCCGCGGCCTGGGAGCCCTCGGTGGGCATCCAGAAGGCGTAGGGGTCCATGTAGTAGCTGGAGTTCGTCACGTCGATGTCGTGCTCGGCAGCCCAGTCGAAGGCGCAGGCCACGTACTCGGGGTAGAAGGAGCCGGCCTCGTTCGAGGTCTTGATCGCGACGATCGTGGCGCTGGGGGCGACGCCGTCCACGCCGTAGGCATTGTGCGCGGCGGCGATGGTACCGGCGACGTGCGTGCCGTGGTAGTGGTCATCCTTCCAGTCCGCGGGGTTCTGGCTGGGGATGCCGTTGATCTGGCAGCCCACGGAACGCGAGGCGTCCAGGTGTTCCTTGAGGTCCTTGTGGTCGGGGTCGATGCCGGTGTCCATGACGCCGACGGTGACCTTCTCGAGGGGGACGTCGACCTGCTGGGCCTCGAGGGCACCGACGGCGGCCAGGCCCCAGGCGTTAGCGTCGCCCTCGTCGGGGGTGAAGTCGTTGAGCTGGGAGTCGGCGGACAGGCCGGTCGAGCGGGTGCCCGCGGCGTCAGCGACGGCGTTGGCCTCGGACGCGGTGGTCTGCGGCTGCTCGGTGCGCACCTCGGAGCCGGTGACCGTCTTGTAGCGGGTGGGGCCGATCGACTGGTAGGAGATGCCGGCGTCGACGAGGCTCTTGCCGAGCGTCGGCGCGAAGGCGGCCTTCACCGACTGGACGAAGAAGGTGTTGAATTCTGGGTACTGGGCCAGGACGACGCCATTTTCCGAGGCCTTGGAGACGGCCGCGTTGAAGTCGTAGTGGGAGGCGTCAGCAGGCAGGTTGACCGCGTAGTTCATGACCTCGTCCTGGGCGCGAGCCTCGGAGGTGATCCCCGGGACGCCGACCGCGTGGGCGGGGGCGCCGAACGCGGTGAGCGTGACGCCGACGGCGAGCGCGGCTCCTCCCGCGATGAGGGTCCTCCATGAGCGTTGATGCATCATTGTTCCTCGTTTCTGTACGGATGGGGACGCGTCTCCGGCACTTTCCGGATGGCACGCCATTGCTCCATCGTCTCAAGGTTTGTCACTAACCTCCTAGAGGGTTTCACAATTTAAGAATCCTTGACCTTTTGGTGAAGGAATGGAGAGGTTGACACATGAGCGACAATCACACCCTTCCACCACGCCCCTCTCCACACACCCTCCATTGACCGACTGAAATCGACCCGCCAATCAATTAGACAGTTTGAAGAGTTGAAAAATACCTAGCGATTAATTTAATTGTCTGAACAAGGGCTCGCCGCTATTTATCTTGTATTTTTTGATTTGCCAGACAACTTGACAGTTGCGCATGACCCATCCGAACAGCTGTGTTACGGTCGGAGACGACAGTCACACGCGAGTGATGGGAGGCACCGTTGCCAGCATCCGTCTACGTTCGCTTTGACGCGCCCGAGGGAGTGCCAGCGACACCACGAAGGCTACATGCCGCCCTGTCGGCGGTTCTGGACTTACCGCCGGGCATCAGCCCGACGCGGGCAGCACAGTTTCCGACGCTGGCCCACCGGCCGGTTCACGGGTCGGGTGGAGTGAAGCCCTATTCGCTCGGCGAGCTGAGCCATTCGGAGTCGACATTCGGCGTCGAGGTGCGCTTCTTGGACGACCGACTGATTGACACGCTGGATGCATGGCTGTCGTGGGGTGGAGTGATGCGCCTCGGGGCGGGCACCCCAGATGACGCAGTGTTGATCGCATCCGAGGGACAGATCATCAGCCAGGCTTCATGGGAAGAGCTAGCGGAGCGAGACCAGGACACCGCGTGGGAAATACGCCTTGTCACGCCAACAACTTTTTCATCGAAGGGGAATCACGTACCAAGCCTGTCTCCGGCGACGATTGCGACAAGCTTGCAGCAGCGCTGGTGGGCCTGGAATCGAAGGCTCGCTCCCCCACGGATTGACCGCCATGCCATGGCGAGCGTGTTGGCGACCCAGGATTTCACGCGCTCATCCATGGTGTCTCTGGCGATACCACGCGGCGGCGGCCAGGGCCGCCTGAGCTCCCAGCGCATCCCAGCCCACGAGGGCTACCTGCGCATCAGCGGCGTCGAAGGCGCCGAAGCGACCCGCATTTTCTCGCGCCTGATGGCACTGTCCGCATACACGAACGTCGGCTCGCACACGAGCTACGGCATGGGCGTCATAGACGCTGTGGCCGCATAATCAACACAGGATTTTCCACCATGAATCAAAAGAGCGTACAACACTCCCCCAAGCGCAATACCACCCGGATCTTGATCTGTATAGGTCTTTTCTGCATCGCAATCGTTCTCCTTGTTGGCGGACTATTAATCAACAACGAATGCAAAGATATAGCAAACCAGTTTCTGTTTCCCCTCTCCTACACACTCTTTTCACTAATTCCCGGATACTTCATTGTTGAAACAGTCGGCAAAGGGTTACTTAAACTCAAAGGCCGCATTGATTACGGACTCAAGAATAAAACAATCCTCCTCATCGGA
Source organism: Schaalia odontolytica (assembly GCF_002847525.1). GTDB lineage: Bacteria > Actinomycetota > Actinomycetes > Actinomycetales > Actinomycetaceae > Pauljensenia > Pauljensenia odontolytica_B. The sequence continues at coordinate 128,855 of NZ_PKKM01000008.1, forward strand.
GAGAAAGAAGAATGCTACAACGTTGAGGAACAGCTATACTACTCGCAACTACTAAATAAGGATAAGATCACAAACCAATCTACCAACATAACTCCAGATAATCAGGAATATAATTACAATTACGAACAATTCACAAAATACGATCTAGTCATTCTATGCTTTAGCAATAAGTTCCTGGATTCAAAGACACTGTCTGACGGCAGAAAAAAGCACATCCTCAACGAGAAACAAACTGATCTACTACTAGACACACTTGACTCAATCGGAAATAGTGGCACCACAAAAGAAGCACTTGAGTCACGGCAGGATATTACCGGACTGATCACCCTCTGCCCTCCCGGATCACTGGACACAGATGAACAACGCGATCCATTCCAACGTCCTTTTACTGTCGTTGTCAACCAAATTGGGCGGATGATGACAGACGTCTTCTCACTCCTGATAACACTTCCCCCGCGCAATGGAGACTAGGGAGAAGCCAACCATGACAAGTTACCTCGTCATGCTGCAGACGAACAGCAATCAGCCCTTCATCTTCTCCTCGCCCCGCCTGCGGGAACAGATCGGCGCTTCCTTCGAGATCACGCTGCTGTCCCGCTGGGTGAAGGAAGCCGCGTTTGATATGAAGCTTCCTTCCATGTCTACCAGCGAGAAAGGAATTAAGACCCTCCCGGCCACCTTCTGGGTATCAGATTCCTCGGGTAAGGTGATCGTCCGATTCACTAAATCTGACGGCAATCCGGAGAATCTAGCCAAACAACTGATCCGAGTGGTCACGCTCCGTGCACTGACTGACGCCCCGGGCCTCGACGTCACGGGAGTCTTCATCCCAGCAGCGCCCGGCGCCCTCGAAGCGAAGGACCTCGAGAAACTCGACCGAGCCTTCAGTGAGTACTCACTGAACCGCCGACCAGCGGCGGCTCGTTTCCCGCAGTTCCCGTTCCTGGAACGAGGATCAGAGTCTGCTCTTCCCGCATCTGCATCGCTCGGCGCTCTGAAGTTCTCTCAGGAGTCCCTGCAGCCGAATATCTTCGACGAGTCCTCCCCCCTGTCCCTCCCATCACGCGTGAAGCGCGCGTTCGCGTCGACATCGCGAAAGCAGCAAGTCGACGATGTGCAGGAGCGGCTTGCGAAGCAAGGAATGGAGCTCAAACAAGAACCCCAGCTCGACCCAACCAAGCTTGCAGCCGCGTTCCAAGACGGCGAGGAGTCTGAGGACGCCAAGAACATGTTATCGTCGGTCGGAGTCGTCCATATTGACGGTAACGGCGTTGGCGCGATCATGCGCGATCTCGGTTCAGCACACAGTAAGGCTCAAGAAGCTGGAGTTCGTATATCTGCTGATGAAGTCCACACTGAGCCCAATGATGCTTTGCAAGCGTTCATCATGGTGGTGAATGAGCGCCTCGACAAGACCGTGAAGGACGCCATCGCACTGTCGTGGTACGACGTTCAGGAACTGACGCCAGATACAGTCGTTCCCATTGTGCCCGTCCTCGTCGGTGGCGACGATGTCACGGTCTACACGGACGGACGCTACGCAATACCCTTCGCCGAGGCCTACATCCGCCATTACGAGGAGCTCACGGAGAAGGACGAGCTGCTCAAACAGCTCGCGGTCGTCGCGGGTGCGAAGAAGCCCGGACCCCTCACGGCCTCGGCGGGTGTGGCCATCGTGGGCCGCAACTTCCCATTCCATATAGCCTACGATCTGGCTGAAGGCCTGGTGTCGCGCGGGAAGAAGCTCGGTAAAAAGAAGGAAACAGTCCCCTGCTCGACGATCGACTTCCACGTGCTGCGCGACACGACGGTCCTCGACCCGGACGAGACCTTGGACGAGTACAAGGGCCGCGCGCAGCGCCCCTTCTTGGTCGGCCACTACGCGCCGGAGCGGCTCGGGGACGCGACCACAACCTCGTCCGAGGAAACACCCACCACGACGCCGCAGCCGTTGTTCTCCTGGGCGCGCATCCTTCAGGCGGTCGCAGCCTTCGACGGCATGAAACCGGACGACCCCACGCAGACCACCGGCGATCCATTCCATCGTGCCCGCGCGAACCGCATTGTCAAACTCCTCGCCGACTATGTCAATGTTCCCAAGGATGATGCAGCGCGATCCAAGTGTCTCGGGTATGTCGTCCTGAAGGGCAACAAAGAAGCGTTCGCGACGCAGGAGCAGATCGACAACGACAAACAAAAATCAGACGACGCGAAGAGGATAACGAAGCGCTGCGACCACCCGATTTGCGCGATCCGCATCGAATGGAAGGATGCACAGGAGAACGCGCGGGGCACGAAGGCACTCATGAATGCGTTGGGGCCCTTGCCCTCGAAGACGCGCCTCGACGATCCCGACGAGCACACTGAGGATTGCATCGAGCAGGTGCGATGGCTCCTGGACCTCATCGACCTGTCCGAGAACTTGCCTGACGGGTATATCGCTTGCCGGATAGCCCGAGACACCAACGGACAGATAGCTTGCGACGAAGCGTCAGGCGCGACCACCGCAGGAGGTACCAAGTGAGCGCTGAAAACACGACGAGTAGCATCACCCCCGCAAGCGGTCATGTCACCATCGTGTTCACGTCCGACTGGGGCGTGTCCACGGGCGTGGGCCACGCAGGGCGCACGCACTCAAAAATTGAGCGAAGCAACAACAAGCCGGTCGTGCGCGGCACGGTCATCACGGGTGTTCTGCGCGAGCAGGCAATGCTGGCGGCGCGGGCCCTCGACGGGCCAAAGAAGGGGAATAAGAAGGGCAAGTGGACCAACTTTGCCCTGTGGCTCTTCGGCCAGGACCCTAACAGCGAGCCGAGCTCAACTCCCCACCCGCGTCACGTTCTCTTCTCGGACGCGACCCCGGCCTCGGAAATCCCAATTCACGACACGGTGTCCCTCTCCATCGACCCACAGACGGGGACGGCGCGCGACCAGTTCCTGCGCTTCACGGAGCGCGCGGCGGCCGGCGTCCTCACGGGCACGTTCACGCTCATCGACGAGGCCGGGGCTGAGATCTCTGATCAACATACGATCGATGCGGCACACTTCCTCCTGGGGGTCGCTGGGCTCATGGTCCGAGGCATCGGCTCGGGCCGCAGCGGAGGTGATGGCGAGTGCACGGTCCTCGTGTCAGGCGACGAGGTTGAGGCGCGCGTCAGGCAGTCCACGTCTGCGTTCGTCGCATACGCGTCCGACCAGGCACAGGTGCTGAGAGGGACTCTTAAGAGCCTGGCACAGGCTTTCACGGAAGACAATGTCAATGTCAATGCACTCCCCGGCCCTCGGCAGGAGGGCGCACAACACCAGGTCGGGACCGTCGACGGTTCCGCAGCTCAGCACGGCGACGGACACCACCTGATTCTCGACCTCACGCTCAACTCGCCCATCGTGTCCTACGAGGTCCCATTCTCGAACGAAATCCGATCCTTGGACTTCCTGCGCGGAACAGTGCTGCTCCCCTGGCTGCACCGGCTGGTGTCGTCAGAGAAGCACGGAGAGGATGAGGCGGTCATTACCAACGCCGTGACCGGCGGCCACCTGTTTGTCTCGGACGCGCTGCCCGTCATCAGTGAAACAGAGGGACTCCCCGTTCCCCTCACGCTCAATAAGGACAAGACGCCGACCTCGGACTCGACCGTCACTTTGTACGGCGATTCCTCCGATAATACGGCTGGGATCCCCGTTCGCGGTGGATATGTCTTCTTTGCCCCGAAGGGAGGCGACAGCGAGAAGCCTCAGGGCTGGTACGGTAAGCCGCCGCTGCGCGGGCGACAGACGACCGCCATCAACCACGAAACGGGCGCCGCCAGCAAGGGCCAACTAGTCCTCGTCGACGCACTGCCCAAAGGCCTGAAAATGCGCGCGCACGTCTGGGTGTCGGATGAGCTCTGGAACGCCGCCTCTGTCTCCAATCTTTTCAACGAGCCACGCGTGGCCCGGCTCGGGTCGCGCAAGCTCACGGGCACCTTCGGGTCCGCCCACTGCACGCTGCGTGAAGAGAATGATGATGAGCGGAAGGCACACAGCCACTTCGGTAACGCTGGAAGCGCGCAGCCCACGGGCGACGCCTCCGCCGACGGGACGGCACCCGGAGAGTCCGCCCCGGCCTCGTCAGATGATCAGACAGTCTCCCTGTGGTTCATCTCCGACGTGATCGCCCGTTCCGCTGGGCTCGGGGCCGGAGGGACCGTCGACGACCTCATTCGCGCATTCAAGCGCGAGGGCGTCGATCTCGGGTCGATAAAGGCCGCTTCAATCCGACATCGGCGCGTCGACTCGTGGTCGCCTGCGGACAACGGGCCGCGCGCGACTCGGCTGGCCATTCAGGCAGGTTCCGTCATCCAGGTGAGCGCCAATGATGAGAACCACGCCAAGCTCCTGGAGCTCGCCCCCTTTGGAGTGGGCGAGCTGACGGCGCAGGGCTACGGCCGCTTCGTCGTCGATCACCCCCTTCTCAGCATCGAATCCATTGAGGTCACGAAAGCGAAGCTCAAGCACTTTGTGTGCGAGGAGACGCCTGAAGGAGGCGAAGAGAAGTGACATTCACACGCTATGAGCTCACTATCCCAGTCGAGCTGACGTCAGAGCTCCACATCGGCGGTGTGGACGAGGTGCCCGACCGCGACGGAGAGGGAACCGTGATCCGCTTCTGCCGCAATGGCCTTAACGAGCCGACGATCCCCGGCCGTTCCATCAGGGGTGCCGTGCGCGCAGCATGCGACATCGCCCGCCAAGCGCTGAAGGGTGCCGGGGATCCCGCGACTCAGAACGGAGGCGTATTCTCGAAGGCCAGCTGGGTGTCCCTGTGGGGTGATGACACGGACTACACTGGTAGATCCGCCAATGATCGCGGGCTGCCAAGTGATGCGTCGCTCCCTATCAGGAAGAGTGCGCTCACCTTCCATGCGGTATCCTTCCCGGATTACAAGGACAGCGACTCGGGACAATCCCCCTTGCCGAGGCGTCACGGCGTCGGCATCGACCGGACGACCGGTGCCGCCTCGGACGGAGCACTCTACGAGCACGAGTTCCTTCCCCGCGGAACAAGGTTCGACATTCGTATCACCGCCGAGGGGCGCGACGACGAAACGATGAAACGCGACCAGTCGGATGGAATTCCAGGGCCCGCGTCCTCCGACACCGTCAAGAAGCTCCTCGAGTTCATCGTTAATGTCCTGAATTCCGGTGCTATATGCCTCGGCGGGCGCACCGGTTCCGGGCAGGGAAAGATCCGTGTCAATGAGCCGAAACTCCGCCGCCTCAGTGGGACGACCGATGCCGGTACGCTGACTACACCGGCGGACATTCTCAACGCGCTCATCGGTCAGGACGAGGAAGGGACCTCGCTCCCCCTCGAACTGGGAGGCTGGACCCTGGAGGAACCCGCGCGCATCACCATCGAGTGGTGGTCACCCACCGGTATTTTCATTGCCGAGGACGAAAAGCTGACGAAGCAGCGCAAGGACGAGGCTCAGAAGAAAGACTCCTCCGCCAACGGAGTGACAGAGCCCCTCCGTGATCCATCTGTCCCCTGGGACGAGGCCCAACTCCTTATCCCGGGAACCTCGATTCGCGGTGCACTGCGCTCACGGGCCTCGCGCATCGCGCGGACGGTCCTCGCGGCACGCGGCGATCTAGAACCCCTCGCATCGCACGACATCCACGAGCAGATCGCCCATGAGCCGAACCTCGTGCGATACATGTTTGGTTGCACCGATTACCGGGGCGCGGTCACCGTCCACGACTGTCGATCGATAGAGCGCGGCACGCGCGTCGAGGTCACTCACAACGCGATCGACCGTTGGACGGGTGGCGTGATCGACGGTGGTCTCTTCACTGAGGCCGTCTACCTGGGCACCGAATGGGAGCCGATCCAGATTGATATTGACCTGCGACGCCTCTTGAAGAACATCAAGGCGGAGAAGGCGCTGGAAGACAAAGGCAACCCTGCCAATACCAACGAGGCGGAGAATGGTTCGGACAACGGCAAGCAGTCGAAGGCTACTGACGCCGACTACGCTCACGCCTCCTACGTGCTGCTCGGGTTGGCGCTCGCCGAGTTGGCGGCAGGCACACTCCCCCTGGGTAGCCGATCAACGCGAGGCCTGGGCCAAGTCGTCGTCTCATCGATCGATATTCGTGGCAGTGCCCACGAGGGTGCCAAGATTCCAACAAAGGAGCGCTTTGGCGACCAAGCGCTGGAGCACCCGGGAACCGCAGCAAGCAGCCCGACGCAGGACCGACACGACGCGCAGCGCAAGCTCGCAGGAAATGTCCTGGATTATTTGCGGGAGGACATTGAGGGCGCGCCGAAGTGGTCAAAGCGATTAGATGACGCCACAGAGAAAGACAGCACTGAATCAAAGGGTGAGGAGGACACTCATGAGTAAGTTGTGCAAGGAAGCAACACTAACGCGCACGCAGATACAGTCCGACCCAGCCAAGACGCCCTCGCTATGCGAGTTCCTCACGCACGTTAACAGGGAAACAGGCTCAAGCGTTCAAGGCCTTGCGTTCGCTACGAACGGGACCTGGCCGGTATTGGGATTCGACAAGTGCTCCCCCGCCGAGACGCCGAAGCTCTCTATCACGCCGATCGATGGGCGACACTTCGATCCTACGAAGGTCTTCGAGCTGCGCCTGTGGGTACCCGTGCTACAGGGGCACGAGCCCACGGACGACGAGGATTTGGCTCACGAATTCCGCTGGGCGAACGGCGTGGGTGCTGTCGAGCTGAGGGTCACCGCGGGCACCGACAGCTCACAGACAAACGGAAGCAAGGGGTCTGGCGACAGAGGCTGGGTGCATGCGGTGCAGTATCTGGAACACGTTCCTTCTAGCAGGAGCACGGCGAATCCCGACCCGGCTTCCACCGATAACGAGTCCGACCAAAGCGGTGAAGGTACCGGGGCCAGCCACATGGCGGCACTCGAGTTCATCCAAGAAGAAGATAAGTACGGAAACACGATCGTAGTCGATCAGCTATTCACGGGAAGGTGGAACTAAAGATGGGCAATAAAAAAAAGTATGAGAAACATGCATTTCACTCAAGCGTAAACCGAATACCGCGACTACCAGACTACGCACGGAAGATCGATTCCACAAACAACGAAGCGATTTATCAAGAGGGAATACAAACACACCTTGATCACCTCCATTCTGACAGACTCAGCGGCTATTTTGATCTTCAAGTGACCGCCCACTCACCATTACTTATCGGGCAACAGACAACCGAAGAGGACCTTCATTATCTTCAAGTACAGGAACTCGAAGGAAAACCCTATATTGCTCCAACAATGATTAAGGGGCTTTTGAGCACATCCTACGAAAGAATTACGTCATCACGCTTTCGGGTGTTCGACACAAAAACACACAACACGCGACTGACTTACCGCACACAACCAAATCAAGCAATATCACTGGTCCCTGTTCGATGCACACATGCACCAAATATCGACGATACCGACGGACAGTACACTTTCGAACGCCTTGACGGCGGCGGACACAACGACAATAAGCCAGCATTCATACCGATCCAAAATTCTCCCGCTTTGTCCGAGACTAAGAAAATAGGAGGAAAAAAAATAGAAATCGGCAAATTTGAATACAATCACAACAACGGCAAACGAATCACCAAACACTTCAAGAACCACGAGGAAGTCAGATTCAAGGCCTATCGAATTAAATCACGATGGATTGTAAGCAAAATCTCGAAATTAGATGGCAGCTTCACCTTATCTCTCGGCACATACAAAGAGACAAGCACGCACAAAGAGACGAGTCCCAACGACCAGCAATCGAAGAAATCTCAGAAATTCGAAGGATACCTATATTTGACCACGCCGCGCGAAATGCTACAAGAAAACAAAACAAATTTCGGGAATAAGTGGGGAAAGAAGAAATGGTCTGAAAAAATTTTCATCAAGCCAGAGCAGGATTTGAGCCAGACAAGCAACAACTCGACAAACAGTGTAGTGTGCTCCACATCAGTAGCAGAGGCTTACATAGCAACACTTCGGTCATACCGCGCCATACAAGACGAAACCGATGCTCGAAACAAACGCAATGGTGAGGAGCTGACGAGACATAATGTCTACTCGAGCGGGGGACTTGATAACGACAGGATTACAGTAGGAACCCTCGCATATGCCTCAATGGATACAAGCGACACCATTTTGGAATTGATCCCAATTAGCGTTGGACGACACGCTTATTCACACGCGCCCAGCACCCTGGCAGAGGCAGATGGCGTCAATCCAGCTAGAACACTTAAGGAGGCCTCAGCTGCCGACAGACTCTTCGGTTTCGTCGGTAACGACAATGAGAGCAGCACCTCGCTACGCGGGCGTGTTCAGATCGGCCCCGTCTCAACATTGGATTGTTCCATCGCAGTACCGACCGATGGACAAGCCTACGTAACACTTCCTCCACTACTTAGCCCCAAGCCCAGCAGCGGTCGTCGCTTTCTGGTTCCCAAGGAGAACTTCCCCGATCCACCTCGTAAAAACACGCGCCGAGACCAACTCTACGATCCGGACTATTCTTCGCTGGGCGAAGCAACATACCCAACACATCGCTCCTGCATCGGACAGCCCCTTGATAAGATCATCGAAAAGTTCAGCACTAGTGGCGGCGATCTGAAGACAAACGAATCCCTTCAACTTCATGTGCGATCATGGATCAAACAAGGAAGCGTTTTCGCATGCAGGGTTCATTTTGAAGATATTTCTCCCAAGGAACTTGCTTTTCTCCTGTGGCCACTAATTCCAAAGAACCTATCCCCCGAAGGCTGTTCAGAGATCGGTTATCACAAGCTAGGAATCGGAAAACCCCTCGGCCTCGGACTCGTCGAGGCAAGAATCGTTACAAACAGCTTGCATCTTGAGAAGACACAAGACATTACATCGGGTTACAAGGAGCTCAACAACGTTCTCGGGACTCACTACAAAGAGGTAGATGATCCAACACTGCTTCAATACAGCGAGATAGGAGATTCGTCGAAGCTTCCTTGTGTTCGCGCCTTCCAAAGAGCAGCTTACGGATTTGAAGACACTGACGTACCTGTCAGATATGTCAGTCTTGAAGAGAACAAAGCAAATAATGCAACTAATAGCGATGGGAGTCCGAAGTATTTTGACAATAAGAAATGGCTCGCAGGACGCTCCCCTCAGTCCCTTTGGATTGAAGATTCCGCGACAGCCCCAGAAGTCTTCTTGAGGGAAGTGAAGACAGAACGTAGCCACAAGAACGCCCAGAAATCAGGTAAAGAAGTCCATTCATCCGACAAATCCAGGAAGAATCAAGGAAAACATAGAAAGAAGGACCGTCGCACGGACATAGACACTCAGCACAACGCATCTACTTCCATTGATACCCAGCGCGACAAGTCTGGTACTCGCAGGCACCGAAAACGCGGACCGCGCGACTAGCCCCTCACCACACTCCCCGGCACAACCCCACATCATCTAGCGCTATGGCTGCGCCGAGCATGTCGACGCGGTCGGCGGAGGATGAGCATATGGGGTAGATGTGGATGACGTCTTCGGCGTCTGAGATGAGGGCGACGAGCCGGGCACGCACGCGCGCGAGCATGGCGATGTCGAGGCGGAGTTGGAATACGGATTCTTGGATGCGGTAGCCCCAGGATTCCAGTGTTTTGGCGACGCGGAGTCGGCGTTTATTGTCGGCGACGTCGCCTGGTAATGATGTAGATCATCGCCAGGCGACCCCGCTCCACTGGTAATCGGGTTCGGCGATGGCGCGCGCCAGCATCTGCGCGGAGTGGGTGATGTGTCTGCGCCACGACCCCGAGTATCCGGGCAGGGTGCCGGTGACGGACCGCTGAGCACAGGCCTCGTACGCGTCGACGAGGATTTTCTTGCCGTCGGCGCCCAGCCACCCTTCCCCGGCCTCGGCCTCGAGAACGCCCCGTGTTCGGGTCGAAGTTTGCGCGTGCGCAGGAGCGCCATGACGGTCTGGTCGACCAGGAGTGGGCGGAACTGTTCCATGAGGTCCAGCGCCAGGCTGGGCCGCTTGTCGGTGGGCGCGTGTGCGATCCCGAGGGATGGTTCGAGCCCAGCGGCGTGCAGCGCGCCGATGCATTCGGACAGGAGGATCACGTACCCGTAGGACAGGGCAGCGTTGGGCAGCTCGCGGGGTGAACGTCGACTGCGCCCGTTAAAAGTGACGTCGGCGGGCACGCCACGGCGAGCGCGTCGAAGTAGGCGTTGGAGCACGCGCCTTCGATGCCCATGATTTCGTCGAGGGTGCGCACGCTTGCGAGGGAGCGCCGCCAGGCGTACATACGCGCGGTCGCGTCGACGATGATGCGGCCCGCTTTGACGTGGATGTGTGCGCCGTCTCGGCCGACGTAGAAGATGCGGCCGGCGTGGCCTGTGGAATCGTCGCTGGGCCGGGTGGTCCACAGGTCGATGCCGACGCTGGCGAGTGCTTTCTCATCGTCAATATATTGGGCCGTCAGGTCGGTGACGCGCGCGCCCGTGTTGATGGCCACGGCCGCGATGGTGTCGATCGCGTCGGTCAGGCGTTGCTTGGTTGGTGCCGCGAGCATGAGGGTGGTTCCGACGCGCGAGTAACGCAGGCCTCGCCCCGTGGCGTACCTGTCAAGGTCGAGCAGGGCCGCGTCGGCAAGGACACTCACGATCGGGTTGGTGTCGAGGCCTGGGCGAACTCGTCGATGATGGGCGCGTCGGTGCCGGGCAGGGCCAGCGCTGACAGGCCCGCTCGGGTCACGAGGCCTGGGTCGGCTGGGCGGAGGGAGGCTCGCGCGAGGTGGTGGTTGCCGTGGTCGTAGTCGTCGGAGACTCCCCTACTGAAGGCGTCGTGTCCTGCTCGCGTGTCGTCGTAGGTGCCGTGGGGGCGTTCTGCGGCGAGCCGGCGTTCGAGGGTTTCGCGCGCCGATTCGTCCAGGAGTGCGCGGTGACGCTGTCAGCTGTCGCGAGAGTGTTCGCGTCGAAGTGCAGTCATGCGTGGCGGTGCCCAGTCGCTGGCGGCAAGGACGCGGAGCTAGTCATCGGTGGGGCTCCCCGACGTGGGGGTGTTCGCTCTGGTGGGGTTGGGCTCTGCTGTGAGGAGTCGGCGTCTGGCGCGAGTGAGGGCCTCGGTGGTGATTGCTTCTCTTAGGAACGAGGCCGCGGCAAGTGTCGTCATTGTCTGTCCTTCCAGTCAACAACCTTGCTGTTACTCTCCAACTGTAAAGTGTGATGGTGGAACAACACGCCGGTAACGGCGGCGATTTCCGGGGCGTCACCGGCCCCGCATACGGTCCGCGGCGATGCATGTAGGCGCAACGAAAGGTCTGATATCCTACCCTTGTGCTTGCCGGTCGGAGGGGTGCTTTTTCGACCACTGGCGATCCGACATGGCGTTCCCCCTGGTCGCGGAGTGCGACACGCCGGGCAGTTAGAAAGCACCGAGCGCCATAAGGTGTATTAATACGTGCCTCCACAGGGGTTCGAACCCTGGACCCGCGGATTGAAGTGAGAAAGCACCGAGCGCCATAAGGTACATTAAGACATGCGCCCCTCACTCTGTTCCATCACCTTCCACGAGTTAGAAAGCACCGAGCACCATAAGGCGCATTAAGACGTGAGGAATACTGTTCCTCGTGTGGGTTCGTGGGAGGTTAGAAAGCACCGAGCGCCATAAGGTACATTAAGACGCATTCATGATCTTTGGCACGTATTTTTCGGTTTCGCCGGTTAGAAAGCATCGAGCGACAAACGGCGCATTATGACTACAGCTTGTCAGTGATCTTCTTGTACTTTTCGGGAGCGGGTTAGAAAGCACCGAGCGCCATAAGGTGCATTAAGACTCCTCTACGTAAGCCTTCGATCCGTTGAAGTTCTTAGTTAGAAAGCACCGAGCGCCATAAGGCGCATTAAGACGTTGCGATAGGGAGCTCATAGATGGTGGTGTTCTTGAGCTGGTTAGAAAGCGCCGAGCGCCATAAGATGCATTAAGACCGCCAAAACCGCCCGCCACGTGTGGGAAATGACCGGCGTTAGAAAGCGCCGAGTGCCATGAGGTGCATTAAGACGAAGTAGCCCCAGAGTCCATTTGAAGAAGTGAGAGCTACGGTTAGAAAGCACCGAGCGCCATAAGGCGCATTAAGACGCGACCTGCACACACGTCTGGATGTAGCCCCAATACGCCGTTAGAAAGCGCGCAGCGTCATAAGGGGCTCTTCATAATTGAGGGTGTAGTTGGGGTCTGAATCCTCCGGTTTCGAGGAGTGCTCGGGTGATGTAGTGGTTGAGGTTTCGGAATCCGAGTGCGG
>NZ_PKKM01000009.1 GCF_002847525.1 Schaalia odontolytica
CCACCCAACAGGAGGAACCCCCACTCCAACTCAGCGCATAACCCACTCCGAAGGACACAAAACGATTACACCACTCCACAGGACTTGACCTCGCAGGAGATCCTCAGCCAGCTCGTGTAGGCCTCTCAAGGGGGCTAGCTTCTCCAGGTATCTCAGGGGCTTTCATCGCTTTCGACGAGGCTGGGGCCTCTCGGGTGGGAACGTGCGGTCATCGCTGGCTTGCCTCACCCTTTCATCTCGCATGCAATTTCCATGAGGTCTGTTTTCTAGTGTCAAGAAAACGTTGGAATATCAACGTTGCGGTTTCAAAAGTTGAAAGAGCTGCCGGGGAATTGCATGCGGAATTGGTAGGGATGCGTAGCGCATGCTCCGGTGATACTGCGCTCCGGTGCTTGAGCGTCCGTAGCTACCCTCGATCGTGTGCATCCGGATAGGTTGTGCGCATGCGGATAGGTTATTCAGATGCGGATAGGTTATTAACCTATCCGCATGCTTCTAACCTATCCGTATCTTCGTAACCTATCCGCGTAGGTAGCTTGCGGCCGCACTCCTAGCCCCATCCGTGAGTCCGACTGGGAGTCAGCGTTTCAGGCTCGCATGCGCGTGCGCTGCCCGCGCCCAAACCGGTACGTACGAGGGACCCGGGCGCTTTTCAGAAGCGCCCGGGGCCTCGTACGTGTGGAGATTAGCCGCGCAGTGAAGCGACGTAGGAGTCGATGCGCTGCGAGGAATCCTCGGGGGTGAAGCCCGCGGCCTTGATCTTCGTCAGGTCCAGGACGGAGGACAGCGGACGCGGAGCCACCTCGCGGCCCGCGAAGTACTCCTCCGTCGTCACCTCGGTGACGTCTTCCGGATTACGGCCGCACAGCTCGAACACGCGCTTGGCGATCTGCGCCCAGCTCATGACCGGGCCCTCGCCCGACAGGTTGTAGGTGCCAAACGGGGCGTCGCTGGTCAGCAGGTGAATGATGCCCTTAGCCAGGTCGGAAGTGAAGGTCAGGCGGCCCACCTGGTCGGACACGACCGAGGGGGAAGTGCCCTGATCTGCCAGGGACGCCATGGTCTTCAGGAAGTTCTTGCCGTCGCCCACAACCCAGGAGGTGCGCACGATGTAGTGCTTCGGCGTCGAGGCAACAGCGGCGTCGCCGCCCGCCTTCGACTGGCCGTACGCGCCCAGGGGAGAGGGGGCCTCGTCCTCGACGTGTACGTCCTGCGTGCCGTCGAAGACGTACTCCGTCGAGATGTGGACCATCGTCGCGCCGTGAGCCGTGGCCTCGCGCGCCAGGATCGCCGGGCCGGTCGAGTTTGCCTGCCAGGTCGCGCGGCGACCCTCGGGTGTCTCAGCGCCGTCGACGTTCGTCCACGCGGCCGCGTTGATCACCACGTCGATGTCATCCCACGGCAGAGCGGCCACCTGCTCGGCGTCGGAAATCGACACCTCGGGCAGGTCCACGCCCGTCACCGTGAAGCCGGCCTCGGGCAGCGCGCGCATGAGCTCGCGGCCGAGCTGGCCGTTCGCGCCCGTCACGAGTGCGCGGCGACCCACGGGAGCCGGGGCAGGGAAGGGGGTCACCTCCGCCATGCGCGGGTGTGCCTTGTCCTTGTCGGACAGGATGGCGCGCTCGAGCGGGATCGGCCAATCCACGGCGGCCGTCTCGTCAGCCAGGTTCAGGAAGGTGTAGCGCGCGTCCGGCGACCAGTGGTCGTTCACGAGGTACGTGTAGGCCGTGTTTGGCTCCAGGGTCTGGTAGGAGTTGCCCACGCCCTTGGGGACGAACACCGCGACGCCCGGATCGATGATCGTCGTGTAGACGGTGCCGAAGGAGGGCCCCTCTCGCAGGTCCACCCACGCGCCAAACACGCGGCCGGTCGCGACCGACACGAACTTGTCCCACGGCTCCGCGTGGATGCCTCGGGTCACGCCGACCTCGTCGTTGAACGAGATGTTGTTCTGCACGGGCTGGAAATCCGGCAGGCCCAGCGCGACCATCTTCTCGCGCTGCCAATTCTCCTTGAACCAGCCTCGGTTATCGCCGTGAACAGTCAGATCAATGCGCAAAAAGCCGGGGATCGGCGTGGTCGTAATCCCCAGGGGCTTAGCGGTGGGCGCCATGGTTCTTCCTTACGTGCGTGGTTTTTGTGCGGAGGCAACATTCCATGTAAATACTATCCGATCTGCACCCTCGCGGTGGTGTGCGCCGCCCCATGGGCGCGCGCGGGGGCAAAGTTGTGGAAAAATACTGTTGTGTAGGGATAATTGTCAACGACGCGCGACCCACACGAGGACGCGCCGGGAAGCGGAGGCAACATGAAAGGCATCATCCTGGCGGGCGGCTCGGGCACCCGTCTCAACCCGATTACGCTGGGGACATCGAAGCAGCTCGTCCCCGTCTACGACAAGCCGATGATCTACTACCCGCTGTCGACCCTCATGCTGGCGGGCATTTCTGAGGTCCTCGTCATCACGACCCCCCACGACGCTCCGTCGTTCCACCGCCTGCTCGGTGACGGCAGTCAGCTCGGCGTCAATATTTCCTACGCTGTCCAGCACGAGCCCAACGGCCTCGCGCAGGCCTTCGTGCTCGGCGCCGATCACGTGGGCAACGACAGTGCCGCCCTGGTCCTGGGCGACAACATCTTCTACGGCCCCGGCATGGGCGCACAGCTGCGCCGCCACGTCGACCCCGACGGCGGTGCCGTCTTCGCCTACCACGTGTCCAACCCGCGTGAGTACGGCGTCGTGGAATTCGACGAGGAGTTCAACGCGCTGTCCATCGAGGAAAAGCCCGAGCACCCCAAGTCGAACTACGCGGTGCCCGGCCTGTACTTCTACGATAACGACGTGGTCGAGATCGCCCGCAACCTCAAGCCGAGCGCGCGCGGCGAGTACGAGATCACCGACGTGAACCGCTCCTACCTCGAGGCCGGCAAGCTCAAGGTCGAGGTCCTTCCGCGCGGCACCGCGTGGCTCGACACCGGAACGTTCGACTCCCTCGCTGATGCCACCGCCTTCGTGCGTACGGTCGAGGCCCGCCAGGGCATGAAGATCGGCGCCCCCGAAGAGGTCGCGTGGCGCATGGGCTTCATCGACGACGAGGGCCTGCGCCAGCGCGCTGAGCCCCTGGTCAAGTCCGGTTACGGCGCCTACCTGCTCGAGCTGCTTGAGCGAGAGGGTCGCTGAGTGAGCCGTCCCAGTGCTCAGTCCCGCCTGCTCATCGTTATCCCCGCGTGGAACGAGGAGGAGGTGCTCGGTGACGTCCTCGAGATGGTGAAGGTTGAGAAGCCTTCATTCGCGGACATCCTCGTGGTCTCCGACGGGTCGACGGACGCGACCGCCGATATCGCGCGCGCCGCGGGCGTGGCCGTCCTCGACCTGCCGCTCAACCTGGGGGTCGGTGGCGCGATGCGCGCCGGCTTCCAGTACGCGCGGCGCATGGGCTACGAGTATGCGTGTCAGCTCGACGCGGACGGTCAGCACGATCCGCGCGAGATCGAGACGCTCATCGAGACGGCCTCGAGCGAGCACGCGGACGTCGTCATCGGCTCGCGTTTCGCGGGTAAGGGCAACTACCACGCGCGGGGCCCGCGCAAGTGGGCGATGAACCTCTTCTCGTACATCCTCTCGCGCGTGTGTGAGACTCACTTGAGCGATACGACCAGCGGTTTCAAGCTCTACGGTCCCCGTGCGCTCTCGCTCTTCGCGCACAACTACCCGGCCGAGTACCTGGGTGACACGATCGGTGCGCTCGTCATTGCGGCGCGCTCGCACCTGGTCGTGCGCGAGGTCGGCGTGCAGATGCACCCGCGTGCGGGCGGCGAGCCCTCCCACAATCCGATCAAATCGGCGCTCTTCCTGGTGCGCGCGACGATGGCCCTCGCGGTTTCGCTGTCGCGCCCCGGAGAGAAGGTCACCCAGGCGCCGGAGGAGAATGCATGAGCCCCACGTACGTGCTTGGACTGGTGTTCGCGATCATCATCCTGGTGATGGTGTTCGTCAAGATGCGTAACTCGGGCCTGAAGGAACGCTACGGCCTGTGGTGGTACTGCATCGCCTTCTTTACGGCGCTGCTGTCCATCTTCCCGCCGATCCTGAAGTGGAGTGCGATCCAGCTGGGCGTCGTCGTTCCGCTGAACCTCGGGTTCTTCCTGGCGGGTGTGGTGCTGCTGCTCCTGTCGCTGCGTTTCTCGGTGGACCTGTCGCGCTCGGATGAGGATCGCCGTCGCCTGACTGAGGAAGCCGCGATTCTGCGCCTCCAGATGGAGGACCTGCAGAGTCGCGTTGACGCTCTTGAGGCGTCGCGCCAGGGGGATGGTCAGTCCCGCTGATGCGCTCACTCAGTGCTCGCAGTCGATTGAACGAGGCCGGGGTCCGTCAGGTGCACACCTGAGGGACCCCGGTTCGTTGCATGGGAGCGCCCCTGGGTGGTCGTTCCGCGTGCGGCGCGGCGCGGTTAGCGCAGCAGTGTGCCGTCGGGGCCGAGGCTGAGGCGCTCGGTGGGGGCGGCCGGGTCGACCTCGCCCTCGGCGAGCTTGCGCTTGAGGGCGGAGGCGGGGCGCGGCACGGGGACGGTGTCTTCGCCGGTGGTCTCCTCGTCGCTCTCGTTCGCGGCGCTCGGCGTCGGGGCTGTGGCGTTGATCGGCGAGGCGGAGGGGGATTCGACGGGGGTCAGGGAGATGCGAGCCCCCATCGCGGAGGCGTGCGCGGGCAGCAACGGCTCGCCGTCCAGGTCCTTGGCGAGGTCGTCGAGCATTGTGCGGGCCTCGTCGATGATGGAGGAGTCTTCGGCATGGAGGCCGTGGACGAGCCAACGGACCAGGGCGATTTCGCTCATGAGCTGGGCGCGCGTGAAGACGTGCAGGTCGGTGGCGCGGCGCTCATGGCCGTAGGTCTCGCGGAATCGTTCGAGGAACGCGTCGGAGGCGCTGGCCTGGATCCAGGCGATGTCGAGGGCGGGGTCGCCCACGTGCGCGCTCGTCCATCCTCCGATGGCAAGGAGCGAGCCGCGCTTGACCGACAGGCAACGCTCCTGGATATCTCCGTGGATGGGTGCGGAGGGGAATCGCCACAGTGAAACGTCTTCGAGGGCAGCCTCCCAGCGGCTCCACAGGGCGGCGGGGATGGCGACCTCGCGGGCGGCCTCGTCGAGGAGGGCGAGGTTGCGGTCGCGGCATTCGATGGCCGTGTAGGTGGGCAGGCCGATTGCGGAGAAGACGGTCTCCGGGAGGTTGTGCAGGGCCGCGAGTGCGCGTCCGAGGGACGCGGGCAGCAGAGGATCGGTGTCGAGGTCCTCATCAGTGGGGGCGGAGCCTCCCGGATCGCGGTGAACGTAGACGCTCCCGCCGCGCTGGAGTTTGGTCTGTCCGGCCAGGCGCGGCACGTCAAAGGGGATGTAGTCGTGGTCGTGGGCCTGCCCGAGGCGGTCGAGGATGCCCGAGGTCGCCTCGAGGGCGGGGCCGGAGACCTCCTCGTGGGGGCAGGTGACGATCCAGCGGTTGCCGGCGGCGTCTTCGATGCCGGTCACGGTGGAGAGCTCGTCGCTGTAGGTGGGCGGGCGCAGGGCGGTGACGCGCATGCCGGGGACGGCGGCGGTGGCCAGGGCTGCCAGTTCGAGGGGGCTCTTCGCGGAGGTCATTGCCTTAACGTATCGCGGCCTGGGCCCAGGAGCGCCTCCCCGCGCGGAGGCGGGTGAGATTGGGCGGGTGTGGGTTTGCTCCTTGCCGAAAAACTCTGTTACTTTCGACACATTGGCTCGGTCTGTAGCGAGGAGGCACAGCGATGGAAGCCATGACGCGTTCCCTCGCGTCGCACGTTCGCGAGGGTTTGGCTGCGAGCGGCATCGACGCGGCTCGGGATCCTCGGGCGGTGCGCGCCCTCATTGAGCGCGCCATCGATCGCTATGCGCCCGACCTGCTGCCGTCTGCCCGCGAGCAGGTCGAAGCAGACCTCATGGATGACATCTGCGGTCTCGGCCCGCTTCAAGCACTTATGGACGATCCGTCGGTCGAGGAAATCTGGATCAACGCCGCCTCGCGAGTGTTCGTGGCGCGATCGGGCGTGGCTGAGCTGACCAGCCTCATCCTCACTGACGAGGACGTGCGGGCTCTCGTGGAGAGAATGCTGCACCATTCGGGCCGCCGACTCGACCTGTCGAGTCCCTTCGTGGATGCGATGCTCGCCGGCGGAGAGCGCCTCCACGTCGTCATCCCGCCGGTGACGGGCTCGTCGTGGAGCGTCAACATTCGTAAGCACATCCAGCGGGCGCGCACCCTGGAGGACCTGGTCGCGGTGGAGATGATCGCCCCGCCGATGCGTGACTTTCTGGCGGCTTCCGTCAGCTGCGGTCTCTCCGTGCTCGTGTCGGGCGGTACCCAGGCGGGTAAGACGACGTTGCTGCGTGCCCTCGCAGGGGAGTTGCCGCGCTCGCGCCGGGTCATCTCCTGCGAGGAGGTCTTCGAGCTGGGCTTGGCGAATTGGGATCACGTTGCGATGCAGACTCGCCCGGCAGGTGCGGAGGGAACGGGAGAGATTACCCTGCGTGACCTCGTGCGTGAATCGCTGCGCATGCGTCCCGAATACCTGATCGTCGGCGAGGTTCGCGGCCCCGAAGCCCTCGACCTCCTCGTCGCCCTCAATGCGGGCGTGCCGGGTATGGCAACAGTGCACGCCAACTCGGCGCGGGAAGCCCTCGACAAGCTCTCGATCCTGCCGCTGCTCGCCGGTGAAAACGTGACGACCGCATTCGTCATACCCACCCTGGCCTCGTCTATCGACCTCGTGTGTCATGTCGAACGAGGGGTGGATGGGCGTCGCTATGTTGCCGAGATTCTCGCGGTGCCCGGGCGCGTCGAGGGGCATCGGATTGAGACGGCGACGCTCTTCACGTACGACGGCACCCGCTGCGAGCGCGGGAGCGGAGGTCTTGACCTGCATGATCGATTCGCGGCTGCTGGCTTCGACCTGGCCTCCCTCCTGGAGTGGGGGATGCCGTGATTGCCGTCGTCTGTGGTCTCGTGTTCGGGATAGGGCTCGTCCTCGCTCTATCCCCGTGGTTCACACCCGCGCCGTCGTGGAAGCCGTGGGGGCCATGGAAGCGCGTACGCGAGGACGTTGCGCGAGCTCGCGTGCCGGGGTTGACGGCGGCGCGCCTCGTGACGCTGAGCCTCGCTATCGGGGCGGTCGTGGCGGCGGTGATTCTCGCCGTGACCGGTGCCTGGCCGGTCGCCCTCATCGTGTCGGCCGGAGCGGCCTGTCTGCCCTACGCCTGGGTGGTTTCTCGGGTGCGCGCGCACGCCAAGACCGTGCGTTCCGCCTGGCCCGAAGTCATCGATGCGATGGTTTCCGGCGTGCGTGCGGGCACCTCACTACCCCAGGTCCTGTGCGATCTCGCCGACGAAGGGCCCGTCCCCGTGCGCTTCGCCTTCGAGGCCTTCTCCCGCGACTACAGCGCCAACGGGCGTTTCGCTCCCGCACTGGATCGCATGAAGGAAGAGGTTGGGGATCCCGTCGCAGACCGCATCATCGAGGCGCTACGCATCGCACGTTCCGTGGGCGGCGCCGACCTCACGCGCCTTCTCCAGGATCTCGCCACGCTCCTGCGCGAGGACGCGCGAGTGCGCGGCGAGCTCGAGGCCCGCCAATCCTGGACCGTGGGAGCCGCGCGACTAGGAATCGCGGCGCCCTGGGTCGTACTCCTTCTGCTCTCGGGTGGGGGCGCGAGTGCCAGCGTGTGGAACTCCCCGGGAGGCATCGCCGTCCTGTGCGCGGGCGCCGGTATCTGCGTGATCGCCTACCTGGCAATGAGAGTGTTGAGCCGACTCAGCACCGATCCGCGCAACCTGGGAGGCGCATCGTGAGCCCCTGGATTGTCCGTGCCCTCGACGTGGCGGTGGGAATCCTCGCCGCGGGAGGGCTCGCATGCGTGCTTGCGGCGTGGTTCGCGTGCCGACCCTCCTTCGCGGCGCGCGTCGCACAGGGGCGCGTCAGCGAGGAAGCACCCTCACCCCTGACCACCTGGGCTCGCCGCATGAGCGCGGCTGCCCTCGAATCCCTGGGGTCCACGACAGAATCCGTCGCGCGACGCCTCGCACTGGCGGGCATGGCACCGGAGGTCTCCGTCTTTCGTCTGCGCCAGGCGCTCGCTGGAATCGCCGGCTTCGTCCTGGCGTGCCTCGTCCTGACTGCGCGTCCGGCTTCCTCTCTGCGGGCTTCGATCCTTCCCCTGTGCGCCTGCGCGCTCATCGGCTCACTGCTGGGGGTGGCTGGCATGGACCGTTTCCTCACCTTCCGGGCCCACGCCAGGCAGCGCGCCATCGATGTCGCCGTTCCCGACTGTGCGGAGTTGCTGGCGCTCGCGGTCGCGGCGGGGGAGTCCATTCCAGCTGCTATCGAGCGAGTCGCCTGCTGTGCGGGAGGTCCCCTCGGGGTGGAACTGTCGCTGACTGCCGGTCATATCCGCAACGGCACGCCCTCCGTGCGAGCGCTCTCCGACCTCGTTGAGCGCACCGAATCGCCAGCTTTGACGCGCCTGAGTCGCACGCTCACGACTGCGATTGAGCGAGGCTCGCCCCTGGCCTCGGTCCTGCATGATCAGGCCCGCGATCAGCGTGAGCGCTCCCTGGCGGCCCTCATGGAAGAGGGCGGGAGACGTGAGATCGCCATGCTTGTGCCCGTCGTTTTCCTGATCCTTCCCGTCACCGTCATGTTCGCCCTCTACCCGGGGCTCATTGCCCTGGACTTCACCCCGTGACATAGAAAGGAACCTGTCATGAAGAAACTGTTCCTGAGGAAAGATCCCCTTGGGGAGCGCGGTGATGTGCCCGGATGGGTGCTCATCACGCTGATGACGGCAGCGCTCGTCGTCCTTATCTGGGGCGTTGCCTCCGAACGGCTTGTGGAGATCTTTAACCGTGCGATGGACTCGATTGCGGGCATCTGAGGGGCACCCAGAAAGCGGCTCCGAGGTTGTCTCGACGGTCCTCGTTCAAGGACTTGTCGTCCTCGTGATCCTCCTGCTCGCGCAGATAGCCTTTGCCTCGCACGTGCGCACGATGAGCGTGAGCGCCGCGTCCGAGGGGGCGCGTCGTGGCGGTCTGCTGGGTGGCGACGAGGAGGAGGCCGCCGCGCGCACGGGCGAACTTCTTGACTCCCTCGTGGGTGCCGCCAAGGACCGCGAGATCGCCGTGGATCGGGAGAGCGACGTGGGCGTTGACATCCTCGTCGTCACGGTGCGTACTCGTCTGCCCCTCGTGGGTGGCTTTGGGCCGCGCTGGCTCACCGTGCACGGTCGAGCTCTTGTGGAGGGGCCGTGAGTGAGCGCGGGGACGCCAGCGTCGAATTCTTGGGCATCCTGGTCGTCCTCGTCATCCCGGTCCTGTACATCGTGCTCGCGGTTGGCCAGGTGAGCGCCGGTGCGATGGCGGTGGATGCGGGTGCTCGTGAAGCCGCGCGTATCCTCGCAGAAGATCCCGCGCGCGAGTCCGACGCGTCCCACGCCGTGGCCCTGATCGTCGAGGACTTTGGGATCGATGCCCAGGCGGACGTGACCGCCAGGTGCGAGGGCTGCGAGGCGGGTGGAGGGGTCGTCGAGGTGCAGGTCGGGGTGCGTGTGCCCTTTCCTTTCCTGCCTGCTTGGCTGGGGAGTGCCGGTATTGGCGTCTCGTCGAGTGCGCGTGTCCCTGTGCGGGAGGTGGTGGCCGATGGATGAGGAAGGGCGCGTCGGTATTCTCATGTGCGCCGGGTGCGCGTTCGTGTGCGTGTTTCTCTTCGTGTCCATCGCGCTCACCGAGGTCGCGATGCAGGACCGTAGGCTCGTGTCCTGTGCCGATGCCCTGTCCAGTGTTGCTGTTGGCTCCTCCTCGTCTGATGACTTCTTCGATACGGGGAATCCGATGGGGGTGGACGAGGCCTCGGCTGGCTCTCGAGCCGAGGACGCGTTGGCCTCGTTGTCGGAATCCACGTGCAAGGTGGGGGAGGGCGTGGCCCTGACCGCGGTGAGCGTGCGCGGTGCCGAGGTAGAGGTTGCGGTACGTGCTCGTCCAACCATCTCGCTCCTGCCGTCATTCTTACGTGCAAGCGCAGTCCCTGAGCTCGAAAGGACGTCGAGTGCGCGCCTGCGCGATGCCCAGCCGCCGGGCTAAAGGTGGTGTGCGCGACGGTCACATTGTGGGATGGTCACGGAAGGGTGAGTAAACGAAACGTAAACTTTAGGCCATGAGCAGCTTTGATACATCTCGTCTTTCCCCCGCGCTGGCCTCCGTTTTTGAATCCGTCCAGCGCCGTGACCCCGCCCAGGCCGAGTTCCACCAGGCCGTTTACGAGGTCCTCCTAACGATCGCCCCCCTCGCCGAGCGTCACCCCGAATACGCCGACCTGGCCATCATCGACCGCATCGTCGAGCCCGAGCGTCAGATCCAGTTCCGCGTCCCGTGGGCCGACGACAAGGGCAATATCCACGTGAACCGCGGCTTCCGCGTCGAGTACAACTCCGCCCTCGGCCCCTACAAGGGTGGCCTGCGCTTCCACCCCTCCGTGAACCTGTCGATCATCAAGTTCCTCGGCTTCGAGCAGATCTTCAAGAACGCCCTCACCGGCCTGCCCATGGGCGGCGGCAAGGGCGGCGCGGACTTCGACCCCAAGGGCAAGTCCGACGCCGAGGTCATGCGTTTCTGCCAGTCCTTCATGACTGAGCTCTCCCGCCACATCGGCCCCGACACCGACGTGCCCGCCGGCGACATCGGCGTGGGCGGCCGCGAGATCGGCTACATGTTCGGCCAGTACAAGCGCCTCAAGAACCGCTTCGACGCGGGCGTCCTGACCGGCAAGGGCCTGTCGTGGGGCGGCTCCTACGTGCGCACCGAGGCCACCGGTTACGGCCTCGTCTACTTCGCGGCTGAAATGCTCGCCGCGAAGGGCACCAGCTTCGACGGCAAGCGCGTCGTGGTCTCCGGCTCGGGTAACGTCGCGATCTATGCGACCGAGAAGGCTCAGCAGCTGGGCGCGACCGTCGTGGCCGTGTCCGACTCCTCCGGCTACGTCGTGGACGAGGCCGGCATCGACGTCGCGCTGCTCAAGGACATCAAGGAGGTGCGTCGTGGACGCGTCTCTGACTACGCGGCCGAGCGCCCCGGTGCCGTCTTCGTGGCCGACGGCTCCATCTGGGACGTTCCCTGTGACGTCGCCCTGCCCTGTGCGACCCAGAACGAGCTTCCCCTGTCCGGTGTCGAGACCCTCATCAAGAACGGCGTCCAGCTGGTCGCCGAGGGTGCGAACATGCCCACGACCCCCGAGGCGATCGAGGCTCTGCAGGCCGCGGGCGTTGCCTACGCCCCCGGCAAGGCCTCGAACGCGGGTGGCGTGGCCACCTCCGGCCTGGAGATGCAGCAGAACTCCGGTCGCACCCAGTGGCCTTTCGAGGAGACCGACGCGAAGCTTCACCAGATCATGGTCGACATCCACGCGACCACCGTTGCCACCGCCGAGGAATACGGCGTGGCGGGCGACTACGTGGCCGGCGCGAACCTGGCTGGCTTCCGCAAGGTGGCTGACGCGATGATCGCGATGGGTCTCATCTGATCCTCTCTCTTTCGGTGCCCCGGCGTCCTGTGTGGCGTCGGGGCACCGTCGTCCGTGGGGCGCAGAGGGGAGTAACCCCCGCCACCGTCGCCCCTTAGCGTTCCTCGTTGGGCTTCCAATCCGCTACCCTGGATGGGTGGCCATTGAATTTTCTGAAGAGATCCCGTCCCTGCGCACCACGATGGAGAACATCATCGCGGTCGTGCAGCCGGACAAGCTGCGCGAGCAGATCGCCGAGCTGAATGAGAAGGCGGCCGCGCCCGACCTGTGGGACGACCCGAGCGCCGCCCAGGCTGTCACGAGCGCGCTGAGCCATCGCCAGAGCGAGCTGGATCGCATCACGCAGATGAGCGAGCGCATCGACGACCTGGAGGCCATGGTGGACATGGCCGCCGAGGACCCCGACGAGAGTGCTGACATCCTCGCCGAGGCCGAAGCTGACCTGGAGAAGCTCCGCAAGGACCTGGGTGACCTGGAGATCCGCACGCTGCTGGACGGCGAGTACGACGAGCGCAACGCCGTTATCACGATCCGAAGCGGCGCTGGCGGCGTGGACGCCGCCGACTTCGCCGAGATCCTCCTGCGCATGTACCTGCGCTGGGCGGAGCGTCATGGCTACCCGACGAAGGTCATGGACACCTCCTACGCGGAAGAGGCCGGCCTGAAGTCGGCGACCTTCGAGGTTCAGGCGCCCTACGCCTACGGCACGCTGAGCGTCGAGGCCGGCACCCATCGCCTCGTGCGTATCAGCCCCTTCGATAACCAGGGCCGCCGCCAGACGTCCTTCGCTGCCGTCGAGGTCATCCCCCTGATCGAGACCACGGACCACATCGAGATCCCCGAGTCCGAGCTGAAGGTGGACGTCTTCCGTTCCTCGGGCCCCGGTGGTCAGTCGGTGAACACGACCGACTCGGCCGTGCGCATGACTCACATCCCCACGGGCATCGTCGTGTCCATGCAGGATGAGAAGTCCCAGATCCAGAACCGTGCGGCCGCCCTGCGAGTCCTGCAGTCCCGCCTCCTCGTGCTGCGTCACGAGGAAGAGCAGGCGAAGAAGAAGGAACTCGCCGGCGACGTCAAGGCGTCGTGGGGCGATCAGATGCGTTCCTACGTGCTGCAGCCGTATCAGATGGTCAAGGACCTGCGCACTGAGTTCGAGTCCGGCAACCCCCAGTCCGTCTTCGATGGCGACATCGACGGCTTCATCAACGCCGGTATTCGCTGGCGCAAGAACGAGCAGAAGGCCGCTCAGGACTGAGCGACGCCCGTACGCGCAACCCGGCCCCGGCCTCGTCGATTGCTGAACGAGGCCGGGGCCGCGCGTGTGTCCAAGCGCCCCCGGGTGGAGGGCTGAGTGCCACACCGCCTGTTTTCCGCGTGTCGCAGCCGGGTTGTGACCTGTTCGTTACCTAATCTGACAGGGACTATTGACCCCGATCGGACGGTCCCATGATTCGTTTTGATGATGTCACCATGGTGTACACGCCAGGTGCCCAGCCCGCGCTGGACCACGTCTCGCTGGAGGTGGAACGCGAAGAATTCGTGTTCCTCGTCGGCAAGTCGGGTTCCGGCAAGTCCACGTTCCTGCAGCTCGTCATGCGCGAGATGAAGGCGACCAGCGGCAAGGTGTGGGTGCTCGGCAAGGACGTGTCCAAGCTGTCCACGTGGGCGGTTCCGAAGCTGCGCCGCCAGATCGGCACGGTCTTCCAGGACTTCCGACTGCTGCCCTCCAAGACCGTGTACGAGAACGTCGCGCTGGCCATGCAGGTCATCGGCAAGCCTCGCCACGCGATCGAGACGTCCGTTCCGGACGCCCTTGAGCTGGTGGGCCTGTCCGGCAAGGAATCGCGCCTGCCGCACGAGCTGTCCGGTGGTGAGGAACAGCGCGTCGCGATCGCGCGCGCCATGGTGAACCGTCCCGAGCTGCTGCTCGCCGACGAGCCCACCGGCAACCTGGATCCGGAGACGTCGCTGGGCATCATGCGCCTCCTGGACCGAATCAACCGCACGGGCACGACCGTCGTCATGGCTACCCACGACGCGGACATCGTCAACCAGATGCGTAAGCGAGTCATCGAGCTTGAGGCCGGCGACGTCATCCGCGACCAGAACCGCGGCGTCTACGGGGCCGGGAGGTAAGACCAGTGAAGCTTCGTTTTATTCTGTCCGAGGTCGGCAAGGGCCTGTCGCGTAACCGCGCGATGAGCGTCGCCGTTATCCTCGTGACCTTCGTGTCCCTCCTCTTCGTGGGCATCGCGGGCCTGACCCAGATGCAGGTGTCCAAGATGAAGTCGGAGTGGTACGACAAGATCGAGGTCACCATCTACATGTGTGCGATCAACGACGCGGCCGCGAACTGCAACGCGACCGAGGCGAGCGACGCGCAGATCGACGCGGTGCGCCAGAAGCTGGCGTCCGCCGAGATGACCCCGTACGTGGCCAACGTGTACGAGGAGACGAAGGAAGAAGCCTACGAGAACTTCAAGCGTCTCAACGGCAACGATGCGCTGACGCAGTGGACCACGCCGGACATGCTGCAGTTCGCGTTCCGCATCAAGCTGGTTAACCCCGAGCAGTATTCGGTGGTCAAGGAGGAGTTCTCCGGGACCGCGGGCGTGTCCGAGGTGCGCGATCAGCGTGAGGTCGTCGAACCCCTGTTCCGCGTGCTGGGTGCCGCCCGCACGGCTGCCCTGGGCCTCGGCGCGATCATGGTCGTCGCGGCGATCCTGCTGATTTCGACGACGATCCGCCTGAGCGCGATGAGTCGTGAGCAGGAAACGCAGATCATGCGTTACGTGGGTGCTTCGAACCTGTTTATCCAGGCTCCCTTCATGATTGAGGGCGCGCTGGCCGCGCTGGTGGGTGCCGGCTTCGCGATCGCTTCGCTGTTCGCGGGCGTTCACTTCGTCGTTCAGGGCTGGATGGCGCCGTCCTTCCGCTGGACGAACTTTATCGGCATGGGTGAGGTGGCGATCATGACTCCGATCCTCGTCCTTGCGGCGGTCGCGCTGGCTGTTATCGCGTCGGCGTTCTCGCTCGCGAAGTACACGAAGGCGTGAGTCTCATGTCCCTCTCCTTGCATCGTCCCGGTCGTCGCGCGCTGCGCGCCGGTGCGCTGGCCCTCACAATCGCCTCGTTTGCGGCGATGAGCCAGGCCCTGCCCGCGCGTGCGGACGAGGAGCGCGACGCGGCTGCGAATGCCGCCGCCGAAGCCGAGGCGACGGTCAATGCTCTGCAGTCTCAGCTCGAGGGCATCGACGCGTCGCTGGCTCAGGTCTTCATCGACCTGCAGGCACTCAACGGGCAGATCCCGGTGGCTCAGGCCGCCTACGAGAGTGCGACCGCGACCTACGACGCGAAGTCGCGCGAGCACGCGACGATCCTCGGTCAGCTGAGCGCCGCACAGGGCGAGCAGAACCGTATCGATCAGTCGCTCACCCAGGCGACCACGCAGGCCGACGACGCGCAGCGCGCGATCGCCGACCTCGTGCGTCGCAAGTACCGCGAAGGCAACGTCGACCCGGTGGCCGTGGCCCTGACGGCGGGCGGCACGGAGTCGATCACCGACCGTGCGGCGGCCGCCGACATGGCGCTGCGCACGGAGAGCCAGACGATGACGGCGGCGCTGGACGTGTCCTCGTCCCAGCGCACGCAGGCCACGCGCCAGAATGCGATCACCGACCGCATCGCCGACCTCGAGGTGAAGGCCGCGCAGGCCGAGGCCGAGGCGAAGGTCGCGAAGAACGAGGCCGACGCCAAGCTCACGGAGCTCAACAGCCTCAAGGAGCAGGCACAGGCCAAGCAGGCTGAGTGGGACGCCCAGAAGGGCCAGGTCGAGGCCTCCCTCAGCCAGGCCGAAGCCGACTACCAGGCGCGCAGCGCGGAACTGGAGGCCATCGACGCGGCCAACCGCGCGTCGGGTGCCTCCTACGTGTCGGCCTCGGGCTTCCGTAACCCCCTCGACATCCCGATCGTCGTGACCTCCCCCTTCGGCATGCGCTACCACCCGGTCTTGGGCGTGATGAAGGGTCACTCGGGCACCGACATGGCCGCCGACTGCGGCACGATCATCCGCGCCGTGGCCTCGGGCTACGTGAACGCCGTGTCCTCTGATGTGTCGGCCGGTAACTACGTGGATATCAACCACGGCCTCGTCGGCGGTAACTCCGTCATCACCGAATACCTGCACATGCAGGCGCAGTACGTGTCCCCGGGCCAGTACGTGAACGCGGGCGACGCGCTGGGCGAGGTCGGCTCGACCGGCTACGCGACCGGCTGCCACCTGCATTTTGGTGTTCTTCAGAACGGAAGTTATGTTGAACCGATGGATTATTTGTAATCCGCGTTAGGATGGACCCTCATAGCGATTTCGCTGCGGGGGTCTTTCCGCATGAGCCGCGGAAAACGAGTCTGAAAGGAGGCAGCATGCCCAAGGAATGGAAGAAGCCCAAGCCCACGGAGGGGCAGCGCGCCAAGGCTGCCTCCGACGCGAAGAAGACGATCGCCCGGAACAAGAAGGCGCGCCACGACTACACGATCGAGGACACCTGGGAGGCCGGCCTGGCCCTCATGGGTACCGAGGTGAAGGCGCTGCGCATGGGCCGCGCGTCCCTCGTCGATGCCTGGGTCGAGATCAACGGGGGAGAGGCCTGGCTCTACGGCGCCAACATTCCCCTGTACTCGCAGGGCTCGTGGACGAACCACGCGCCCACGCGCAAGCGCAAGCTGCTGCTGCACCGTGCGGAGATCGACCGCATGCAGGATCGCGTCGCCGCGAAGGGCTACACGATCGTGCCCCTGGAGCTGTACTTCATCGGGGGCCGCGTCAAGGTCGAAATCGCCCTGGCCAAGGGCAAGCAGGAATGGGATAAGCGTCAGGCCCTGCGCGAGAAGCAGGACCAGCGCGAGGCCGAGCGCGCGATGCGCCGCTACGTGAAGCAGGTCCGCCGATAGGGGAAAGAAGGCGACCCTGTGCGAGGTTCCGTCAGGATTTTTCGTCGTGATCTACTGAGGCTGGTGCGTGTTCCGGCCGCGTGGATTGTCATCATCGGTATGGCGTTCGTGCCCGCGCTCTACGCGTGGTTCAACATCGTAGGCTTCTGGGATCCGTACTCGCAGACCTCCCACATTCGTGTCGCCGTCGCGAACGAGGACGAGGGCGCGACCAAGGACCAGATCGGCACTGTGAACGTCGGTGCGATGCTCGAGACACAGCTGAAGCAGAACGATCAGCTGGGCTGGCACTTCGTGAGCGCCGACGAGGCGCGCGCCGAGGTGGAACGCGGCGACTCCTACGCGGCCTTCGTCATCCCGGCATCGTTTTCACGCGACCTGACGGGCATCGTTGACGGTACCTACGTCAAGCCGAACATCCAGTATTACGTCAACGAGAAGAACAACGCGGTGGCCCCCAAGATCACGGGGGCGGGCGCGACGGCGCTGGACCGCCAGATCAACTCCGCCTTCGTCTCGACGGTGGCCAAGGTGCTGTCGGAAAAGGCATCCGAGGCCGGGGTCAGTATCGCGAACGACGCTGACCAGAAGCGTTCGGATGTGTCCGCGTCGGTGTCCGAGGCCTCGGCCAAGCTGGGTAGTGCCTCCCAGACCCTGGACGGTATGGGGGAGAAGATCGACGCGGCGAAGGCCTCTGTGGCCTCGGCGCGCACGACTCTGAGCGAGCTGGACTCTGCGGCCTCGGAGCTGTCGACCTCCCTGGACCAGGCGGACCAGCTGGTGAGCGACTCGCGCACGTCGCTGGCGTCCTTCTCGAGCCAGATGGGCGGGGCCCTCGACGGCCTGTCCGCGAACGCGGCGAGCGCCCTGGCGGGAGTGTCCGCGAACGCGGGCACCCTCGACGGTGCTGTGCAGGGCGCCTCCGGGCGTGTGGGTGGCCTGCTCACCGAGGGAACGTCGATCAACGACTCGGTGGGTGAGGTGCTCGCGGAGCTGAACGCACTGGGCATCGGGAACCTGCCCGCCGCGGGCACGGCACTGACCGACCTGACGAACCAGAACACTGCACTGTCGACGGCCCTGGGCAGCCTGACGACCCTCAACTCGGACCTGTCGGCCACGTCCTCGTCGATTTCGAACGCGCTGACGTCAGCCTCCGATGCGTCCGCGGCCGTGTCGGCCTCGGTGACGAACGCGCGCAGCGGAGTGTCCGCCCAGCTGCCCGCGATCTCCTCGGCGCTCGACGATTTCTCGAGCGCGTCCTCGTCGATGCGTGGTTCGCTGGACGCCCTCCGCAGTCAGCGCGAGCAGGTGTCAGGCCTGCTCGACCAGCTCGATTCCCTCCTGGACGGGGCGAAGACGGCGACCCAGACGAGCGCTACGAACGTCGCCGCGATCAAGACTGACCTTGACTCGGTGGCGACGGACATTTCGTCGCTATCCTCCTCGAACACGCTGCGCGACCTCGCGGACTCCCTCGGGGTCAACGCCGAATCGATCGCCTCCTTCATGGCCTCGCCGACGCAGATCGAGACGAAGGCCGTGTACCCCGTGGCCGCCTACGGTTCGGCGATGGCCCCGCTGTTCACGAACCTGGCTCTGTGGATCGGCGCGTTCTCGCTCGTCCTCCTCCTGAAGCTCGATGTGGATGAGGAGGGCATCGGCCCCACGTCCTCTGCCGCCAAGTACATGGGCCGGTGGATGCTTCTCGCGTTCTTCGGGGTCATTCAGGCGCTCGTCGTTTCGATCGGCGACCTGATTATCGGCGTGCAGACGGTGTCGCGTCCCGCGTTCGTGGGGACGGCGATGATCATCTCGCTGGTGTTTGTGTCGATCGTCTACATGCTCTCGACGTGCTTCCAGCACATCGGCAAGGGCCTGTGCGTCATCATCTTGGTCATGCAGATTCCCGGTTCCGCCGGCCTGTATCCGATCGAGATGCTGCCGTCCTTCTTCCGCTTCCTGCACCCGTTGTTCCCCTTCACCTACGGTGTCAATGCGCTGCGTGAGATCGTGGCTGGGTTCTATGGGCACACCTACCTGTCGTGCCTGGCGGTTCTCGGTGCCGAGGCGCTGGTTGCCTTCGCGATCGGCCTCGCGCTGCGTCCGTTCTTGGTGAACCTGAACGCGATGATCACGCGCGACCTGGCGTCCTCCGGGCTCTTCCTGGCCGAGGCCACGCGCGTGCCTTCGAACCGCTATCGCCTGACGCAGATCGTGGCGGCCCTGGCCGATCACGACGGCTTCCAGCGCTCGGTGAGCGGCCGTGCCGCGCGCTTCGAGCGTCGTTACCCGACGATCCGCCGCGCCGCGATCATTCTCGGGGTTATCGTGCCGGTGGCTCTGGCGGTGCTGTCCGTCGCGAATGTGGCGGAAGTGCCGATCATTCTGGGGGCCTGGATCGTCTGGGTCCTCCTCGTCATCACTTTCCTGATTGGACTGGAGTACCTGCGCGAGGCTTTGGCGCGTCAGCAGCTCCTCGGTGCCATGGACGAGCAGGACGTGCGTTCCCTGCTCACCCGCCGCGTGCAGGGCGCGCGATCGCGTCTCGCACTTGGCGCGGCCGCCGTGGGCGCGTCGATCTCGTCGGCGCTCGCCTCAACCCTGGGTGAGCGCGGGGGAGAGGACACGGACGAGACCGACCCCGGCCTCGTCGAGGAGGACGGCGCGGGCGAAGCGTCGGAGGCGGCGAAGGGAGAGCAGCAGTGAGGACCATCTGGGCTATCTACCGCGCCGACCTGCGCCGCGCGCATCGCTCCCTGATCGCGAGCGTCGTCGTCTTCGGACTCGTCGTCATCCCGTCGCTGTTCACGTGGTTCAACGTGGCGGCGTCGTGGGACCCGTTCGGGAACACGAAGAGCCTGCGCATCGCGATTGCTAACACGGACGCGGGCTACAAGTCGGACCTGGTGCCGCTGCGCATCAACATCGGCGATTCCGTAGTGTCCGCGCTGCGCAAGAACGACAACTTCGACTGGGTCATTGCCTCCGAGGATGAGGCGGTTGAGGGGACCCGCTCGGGCGAGTACTACGCGGCCATCGTCATCCCGTCGGACTTTTCGCGCGAGATGCTCACCTTCTTTGACGGGAGAGCGTCCTCTGCGCTGATGACGTACTACGTCAACGAGAAGAAGAACGGTATTTCGCCGAAGATCGCCGGGCAGGGCGCCGAGGCCGTGAGTGCCCAGGTGAACCAGATCTTCGTGCAGACACTCTCCGAGGTCGCCCTCGATACGGCGACGTCGGTCGGGGGTGCGCTGTCGTCGCCCACAGCCATCAATACGGTGACGGCGCTCGATAACCGCGTGCAGAGCGTCGCCTCGCGGCTGCGTACCGCGGCCGATAGTGCGGATGCCTACGCGTCTCTCGTGGGCTCCTCGGTGACGCTCATCGACTCGACGACTACGCTCGTGGACGGGCTGGGCAGCGCGAAGGGCTCCGCGCAGTCCGCGGTCTCGAGCGCTCAGGCCGGAGCGCGCGGACTCGGATCCGCTGCGTCGGCGGCGGTCTCCTCGGTATCCGACGCGATCTCCTCCTCGCAGTCCTCGCTGTCATCCCTGTCGAACGCCGTCGAGAACGTGTATGCGAATGGTTCGACGAGCGCATCGGACGCGGCCTCGACGCTGCGCTCGCAGGCATCCGTGCTGGACACGCAGGCCGCCAGCTTCGCGTCGATCAAGTCGACGCTGGAGGCGCTGCCGGGCTCGCCCGTCTCCCAGTCCTCGCTGGACCGCCTGCAGGCCGCCTCTGACCGTCTGACCGCGGTTGCGAACGGGCTGCGTTCCTCCGCCTCCGAGCTGGACTCCAAGGTCGCAAATGCCGAAGCTGGGCACGTGACGGTGAATGGCCTGATCGCCCAGGCGCGCTCCGCGGTCAACGGCCTGTCCTCCGACTACGAGACCAACTTGCGGCCCCAGCTCGAATCGCTGGCCGCCACCCTGGCCTCGGCCCAGTTGTCCCTGAGCGCCGCGCGCATGTCCCTGGAGGGCGCGACCTCCACGGCCTCGAACGGCAGCGGGAGCGCGCGCGAGGGGCTGACCCAGCTGCGCGACAACCTGAGTGGCGCGGCCACGAGCCTGCGCGAGGCGGCCGGAAAGCTCGACTCCCTGCACGCTTCGATCAGCGAGGCGCTTGCCAGTGGCGACCTGACGACGCTCGGGACCATCATCGGGAATAATCCCGAGGCCCTGGCGGCGGCCATCGCCGCCCCCGTCGGCGTGGAGAAGACTCCCGTCTACCCGGTTGCGAACTTCGGCTCCCAGATGGCGCCCTTGTACACGATCCTGGCGCTGTGGGTGGGTTCCATCCTGATGGTCGTGTCGCTGCGCTCGGACGTCACGGACGCCACCGTCGCCGACGGTCTGCCGGAAGGCGACCCGCTGCGCGCGACCCTCACCGCGAAGCCCGTCGGCCTGGCCGCCGGATACCTGGGGCGCTACCTGATCTTCGGGACGATCGCTCTCGCCCAGGCAACCCTGGTGGGGCTGGGTGACCTGTACTTCCTGAAGGTCCAGCACGCTCACCCGCTGCAGTTCATGAGCACCCTGTGGCTGACGGCCGTCGTGTTCTCTTTCCTGCTCTACACGCTTATTGCGACGTTCGGGAACGCGGGTAAGGCCCTGGGCGTGCTGCTCCTGGTCCTGCAGATTTCGGGCGCCGGGGGAGCCTTCCCGCTGGCTATCCTGCCGTCCTTCTTCTCGTCGATTTCACCCTTCCTGCCGGCCACACACGCGATCACGGCGCTGCGCGCGTCGATCGCCGGGTATGCGGGGCACGAGTACGCGGACGCCATGTTGTTCCTGGCTTCCTTCATCCTGTTTACCGCGTTCCTGGGGCTGGTGCTGCGCCCGCTCCTGGTGCGCAAGAACCGGCGCATGGTGGAGAAGCTGGAGTCCACGAATCTGCTCTGAGGCGTCGGTTTTTCCCTTGACGGGTTGTGTGTGGCGGCGTAAACTGATGTGTCCGACGGTCTGCAGTAACGCTGGGTGTCGGG
This sequence comes from Schaalia odontolytica, assembly GCF_002847525.1. Classification (GTDB taxonomy): domain Bacteria; phylum Actinomycetota; class Actinomycetes; order Actinomycetales; family Actinomycetaceae; genus Pauljensenia; species Pauljensenia odontolytica_B. Next base: position 21,519 of record NZ_PKKM01000009.1, read on the forward strand.
GAGTTGAAAACTCAAGAGGGGATGATCGGTTTCGACAGTGGTCGTCGATCGAAGTGAAGCGAGCCGAGAATGTACGCTCAACTCGTTAACGATGCGTGCAAACCAATAGGTGCCGAACAGAATCGCACCGACTACGTTCTCGCTGCCTGATATCGCAGCCTGAACCTTTAGTCCGTCAGCCCGGGAGTTGCTTCCGGCCCGGTGTCTGGCGTCGTCTAGGGAGCCACTGGGAGTCGCCCATGTTGGTGGGGCGCCTCCGACACTTAATCAACTGAGCCTATCCAGCGGTGAGTCTGCGCAATGCTGGGGGCTGAGAAATAAAACCGTAGACTGCGCTCGGAGAAGAATTCGGGGCCGGCCATTGGACGGGGGTTCGATTCCCCCCATCTCCACAACAAAAACCGCATGATTCTGCGGTAAATCGGGGCATGCCTCGGTGCGTGACACACGTGCGTGACACACACCGAGGCATGCCCCTTCTTTTGTTTCAGTGTGGAAGGTCTTCCTGATGTTGTGACTGCTGGAGTGCTGTGAGGGTGCCGTGATTCCTCGATAGCTGCCGCTCAATCGAACTGCGGTGGGTTCTGTTGGCTTACCTGGCAAACATGAGTAAAGTGTGGTTAGAGTTATAGAGGTGGCTCACACAATCATGCAAGGAGTCAATGGTGGCCTTTGAAGACGCTCTCACTCTCCTGGCTGGCAAAGTTGCTGACCAGTGGGAGAGTATCGAGACTGAGGAAGCAACGAAAACCGCTTTCATCCTGCCCTTTATCTCAACGGTCCTCGGCTATGACATCTTCGATCCTCAGGAGGTTGTCCCCGAGTACACCGCGGATGTCGGGGTCAAGCGTGGCGAAAAGGTCGACTACGCCATCATGGATGGTGGGGAAGTACGAATTCTCATCGAGTGTAAGAAGGTAGCTGGTGACCTGACCCTCGAGCACGCCGCTCAGCTCTACCGTTACTTCTCGGTGACGAAGGCTCGAATCGCTGTGCTCACCAATGGACGTGTCTATAACTTCTACACGGATCTTGACGCGCCCAATGTCATGGATTCCCGGCCCTTCTTGGTTCTCGATCTCGCTGATATTGACGAGACGTTCCTGCCGGAGCTGAGGAAACTGACAAAGGAGCGCTTCGACCTGACGTCGATCGTGAGTGCTGCGGAGGAGCTTAAGTATCTCGGAGCGATCAAGCGTGAAGTAGCATCGGAGTTTAAGGAGCCCTCTGCCGACTTTGTGCGGCTTTTTGCCTCGCGTGTCTACGAAGGGCGCGTGACGCAGCAGATTCTTGAGAAGTTCACTGTTCTCACTGATAAGGCACTTCGGCAGTTCCTCAACGAGCGAATCAATGACCGTTTGAAGAGTGCGTTGGGTGCGGATGTGAACACGGTAATGCCGGTACCCGATGATGTGGAAGAAGAAGCCGGTGAAGAAGCACAGGTCGAGGAAGTGTCCGATGGCATTGAAACGACCGATGAGGAGCTTGCTGCCTACCGTATCGTGAAGGCCATTGCATGTGCTGAACTGCCGTTTGATCGCATTACATACCGTGATGTGCGTTCGTACTTCTCGGTTCTAGCTGACGACAATAATCGTCGTCCGATTCTTCGGTGCTACTTCGGTCGTCGAAAGGTGATCGCCTTCGTGAACGAGGATAAGACTGAGGAACGCTACAACATCAATTCGGTTGAAGATATCTATCAGTACGTGGATCAAATCCGCGAGGCTGCGCGACGCTGGGCCTGATACATACGCCCCGGACTCGTTAGAGTCTGGGGCGTATGTATTGACGAAACATCTTTGTTTCCCGCCTAGGCTATGTCCTCATAGCTCATTTGGTTTGAAAGGTACGCTGTGGCGTTTGGGAAGTCCTTACTGATCCATACTCGCAGAGGTATCCTCAAAACCGTCGACGAAGACAGCCCCTTCAATCAGAAAGTGAGCCGCACATGCGAGTTGTAGTCGTCGGAGGAGTCGCCGGTGGCATGAGCGCGGCGGCGCGCCTGCGCAGGCGCGACGAGGGCGCCGAAATCATCGTGCTGGAGCGCAGCAAATACGTGTCCTTCGCGAACTGTGGGCTCCCGTACTACGTCGGCGGCGAGATCGAGGACCCCGCTAAACTCCTCCTCCACACCCCGCAATCGCTCAAGGTTGCCCTCAACCTCGACGTGCGCATCAACTCCGAGGTCACGGCGATCGACCCCGGCGCGCACAGCGTCCAGGTTACCAACACGGAGACCGGCGAGGCCTACGCGCTCACCTACGACCACCTGATCCTCTCCCCGGGAGCCCTCGCGAGCCGACCCCCGATTGACGGCCTCGACTCCCCGCGCGTACACACCCTGCGCACGGTCGACGATGCCCTCGCCCTGCGCGAGGCCTCGGGCACGCGAGCCGTCGTCCTCGGAGCCGGGTTCATCGGCGTCGAGGCCACCGAAGCGCTCGCACAGCGAGGCTTCGAGACCCACATCGTCGAGTACGCCGAGCACGTCCTGCCGCCCCTCGAAGTCGAGATGGCCACGCTGGTCACGCAGGAGCTGCGCGCCCTCGGCGTTCACGTCCACGCTGGCGTCGCCGCCCAGACCATCACACACGGGGACGACCACGACTCGGTGACACTCTCCGATGGCGCCGTGCTGGCTGCCGACATCATCGTCCTGTCGACCGGAGTTCGCCCCGACACCGCCTTCGCCGAGGCCGCGGGTATCGAGACCAGCCGCGGCTACATCCTCGTTGATGAGCATGGGCGCACCAGCGCCGACGACATCTACGCGGTCGGAGACGGCACGGTCGGCCGCGACCACGACCGTCCCGTCGCCCTGGCCGGACCCGCGAACCGCGGGGGACGCCTCGTCGCCGACGCGATCACCGACGCGGAACACGGCGAGGCCACTGCGCGTCCCATCCCGAGCCCCCAGGGCACCGCGATTGTCCGAATTGGGAGCCTCACTGCCGCCATGACTGGGGCCAACCGCGCGACCCTGGACGCGGCGGGCACGGAGTACTTCACGGTGCACACGCACGCCAACCAGCATGCGGGCTATTTCCCCGGCGCCCAGCCCGTGCACATCCTCATGCACGTGGGTACCGGCGGGCAGATTCTGGGCGCACAATCCGTGGGCGCCGACGGCGTGGACCGCCGCATCGACGTCATTGCCACCGCCATGCGAGCGGGCCTGAAGGCGACGGATCTCATCGACCTGGACCTCGCCTACGCGCCGCCCTACGGTCAGGCCAAGGACCCCGTCAACCAGACCGGCATGGTCGCCCACAACGTGTTGACCGGCGGGCTTGTCCTCACCGGCCCGGACGCCCTCACCGAGGACATGCCCGTCCTGGATGTGCGCACCGCGGGGGAGTATGCGGCCGGGCATATGCCGAACTCCCTCAACATCCCCCACACCCAGCTGCGCGACCGCCTCGATGAGGTTCAGGCTTGGGTCGACGAGAGCGTCGGCCACCAGCCCTTCGTCGTCATGTGCGCCGCAGGCGTGCGCTCCTGGATCGGCTACCGCATCGTGCGCCACGCGGGCTTCAACGTCACCATGCTGTCGGGCGGCATCCAGACGCTGCGCGCGTGGCTCGGCGAGAGGGCCGAGGCTGTGCTGGTCACGGGGGAGGGATAAGCCTGATGATTTCGGCCTCGAAAACGACCCCGTGGCACAGTTCGAAGCAGTAGAATTCCTTGTCAAAACCGAGAGAATAACGATCAACAAATCCGAGCGTTCTGTCCTCTGACTGGCCTCATGCGACGGCGCAACCAGCCTCAGGATGGCGAAAGCTCGCAACACCATGACGCGGATCCAATGACGGATTCGCGGCGCAACAACAAAGGAGGCAATCATGTGTCGACCCACCACCTGCGAGGTATGCGGAAAGACCACCTGGAAGGGCTGCGGCAAGCACATCGACTCGGTGAAGGAGAAGGTGCCCGCGGAGCAGTGGTGCGATAAGGACCATACCGACGAGGAGTACGCCAACGCTGAGAAGAAGAGCGGCTTCTTCGGTAGCTTCTGCAGCTAGCCTGCGCCCCACTGCCAGCATCGCGAACACCGCGACGCTGGGTCATTCGCGCCCATGTCAAAGCCTGCACAGCTGACGTATCAAAGAGCTTTTTTCTTCATGCGACGCGGGTATCATCGAGCCATGAGGTGGGCGACAAAATCAACGTGGATTCGTATCGCCGTGCTGTTCGGCATCTACCTGCTGGTGCCGGCGGTGTGGTTTCGTGTCTCGAGCGTTTCGGAGTCGATGGAGATCGTGAAGAGCCTTGTGTTCCTGATCCTGCTCGCGATCCTGCCGATCCTCGCGATGGCTTTCGGTGCCTGGGACGGCGTGAAGGAAGGCTTCAGCCTCCTGTGGTTGCTCGCGCCTTTCGTGTGTTTCCTGGCGCCGATGTACCTGTTTCTCAACGACAGCGCGCTCATCTACGGGGTGGGCTACAGCATCCTTGGATTCGGGGCCCATTGCGTCGGTGCCTTCATCCATGCGCGTTCCTCGCGGCGGATGTAGGTGCGCAACAGGCCGATTCGTGTGTTGGATGCGACTATGCGGATAGGTTATGAACATGCGGATAGGTTATGACGATGTGGATAGCTTATTAACCTATCCGCAAGCGAATAACCTATCCGTATCCGCATAACCTATCCGCATGTGCCCGCGCGGATCTGTCTCCGTGCGCAGAACCCCGTGTCACCCCGGTGCCGCCTTCTCGGGCGCAGCATTCCCGGTCTCGTGGCGGCTCAAGGCTCGCGTAACGCACAGACACGCGGAGGTGCTGACATGTTCTGGGATCGGGGCGCACCGCTATACGACTTGTTCGACAACACGTTCAACCGAGCCCCCCAACGACGGTGTGGGTGAGGCGGTTGGGCGCATGATCCGCCCTGGCGACCGCGTCTTCGTATGTGCGTGCGTCACCGGCGCGATGAGCGCCGCCATTGCTCCGGTCTGCGCGCGCCGCGGACTCGGGGCGCCGACCTATCGCGAACGCGCGAGAATACAATAATGAGAGTCTGATAGCAGGATGGCTTCGCAGAGGAATGAAGCGACTTGTTTGTGAGGGCTACATTCGGAACATGAATGTACAAGGTTGCGCAGTCTGAATAAGTGTGAAAGTATTTGTGGTCAATGGAAGTGAAAATTCTAACGCGTTTGAATGTTTTTGCTTTCCTTGATCGTTGGGATACTTTGTTGAGCGAGAAAGGGTCTCGTTATGGCTCGTAGGCCTGTCTTTGTACCTGAGTCTGACAAACCGTACGTTTCGGAACTATCTCTGGATTTTGAGTATTTTCCCGGATCTTCTGTTCAGCAGAAGCAGCGTTCGGTTGCAAGTTTGCATGCAGCGTATGTGGATAGGTTTCCTTCGTCGCGCGTTCTGGAGGTGTCGTCCAGGAGTAAAAGGGACATTGGAGTTCAGTTAAGCGCGTTTAATTTGATGATTGAGAGTCCGGAGCGTGGAAGTTACAGTGTTGAATGTGCTTTTCAGGCTTCAAAAGTCTTCCGGTATGGGGGACCGTTTGTTGATCTTCTTAACGCCTCGAGTCGTGCAGCAAAAACGGATCGGCGATTGAGGAATAGTGGAGAGCTTATTGGATTTAAGTATTTTGAAGATGAATTCCCGTTAGAGCCGAAGACGTACTTTTACGACTGGTTGTATGCGTCTGCGCTCTGTCGCGATGAAAAGATCGTTGAGCAGGTTATGACGTTCGATGCATTCACCGATATTGAGCACAATCCGGAGCGGGCGATCAACTGCCAGGCAAGGACTGTGGCTAAAGTGGTGGGTCTTGCCCGGGCGGGGATTCTGACAGATGCCTTGCAATCTCCTCAAGCGTTTCTGGAACTCGGGTATTAATAGGTTTTTGTTGCCCTGTCACTTTGTTCGACGGTGGAAGAATAATCTCATCTGGGATCGGGGCACCGTAATCGCCTACGCGGATAGGTTACGAACATGCGGATAGGTTATGACGATGCGGATAGCTTATTAACCTATCCGCAAGTGAATAACCTATCCGTATCCGCATAACCTGTCCGCGTGCGCTTTCGTGGTTCTGTTCCTGTGCACAGCACCCCTTTCCGCCCCGGCATCTCCCACGCAGGCGTATCATGTCCAGCAGCGCGAAGCAGCGTCGGCCTCGTGCGATGCATGGGAATACGGAGGTGTTCAGCATTGTTCTGGGATCGAGTTGCCCCGCTCTACGACCTCGCCGTCAACGCGCTCAACAGGAGGGTGTACGACGGGACGGGCGGTGCCGTTGCCCGGTTGATTCGCCCCGGTGACACCGTGCTCGAATGTGCGTGCGGAACGGGCGCGATTAGCGCCGCCATAGCCCCCGCATGCGCGCGTGTGGTTGCGACCGACTATTCCGAGGGGATGCTCAAGCAGGCACGCAAGAAGCTCGCGAAACACTCGAACGTCACCGTCGAGCAGGCGGATATCACCGACTTGCGCTACGCGGACGACTCGTTCGACGCCGTCGTGGCGGGCAACATCATCCACTTGCTGCCTGAACCGGGCGACGCGCTCAAGGAGCTCAAGCGGGTCGTGCGCCCGGGTGGCACGATCATCGTGCCCACCTACGTGATTCCCAAGAAGCGGGCGCACACCATGTTCCTGAGTGTGATCTCCCGATTCGGCGTGCACTTCCAGGAACACTTCGACCCGGTGTCCTACCGGGCGTTCTTTGAGCGTATGGGCTGCACGGGCGTCACCTACCGCGTCGTGCGAGGGCGAATTCCCTGCGTGATCGCCTCCTTCACGAACGATCAGTAGAAGCCGAGCCCAGGGCGACGTTCCGCAGCATCGCCCCGTAGGTGACCGAATCGCGGCTCATGCGCTCACAGTGCCCCCAGCCTGGCCAGACGCGTAGCTCCGCCTCGGGATAGAGGCGTGGGATCACGCGCCGCGCGAGCCGCAGGTCCGAGTCTTTCTGTCCGTACGCGAACGTGCAGCGTCGCTGAATGGCGGGGGAGAGGGGCGGCAAGCTGACGTGTGAGCAGTCGCGCACGATCGCGCGGATGCTGTCCTCGCTCATCGCGGCAAAACTAGCGGCCATCGAGCGCGCGGCCTCCTCGCCGTAGAGGCGCGCGAGCTTGAGTGCCCCCGCCTCGGGATCTCGCGCGTCCTTCCGGTGCTTCGCGACCATCACCCGGCTGAGAATCGCTCCGCCGACTCGGGCTACGGGCCCGCCGGAGTAGAAGCTCACCCCCTCAATAAAGAGCTGATCGAACGCAAGGTCCGGGAATCGCAGCAGCTCGAACAGGATGACACCGCCGAGCGACGCGCCAAATCCAAGAGACAGGCGACGTATACCGTGGGAGGCCAACCAGTCGTGGATCGCCGCCGCCTCGTCAGCCGCTGACACATAGGGGGCCGAGGCCTCGTCCCCGTGGGCGGACAGGTCCGGCACGAGAACACGCAGGCCGGGACCCATGTGGTCGCAGAGCGTAGCCTTCATGCTCGAGGCCGAGGACAGCATCGGGTGAATGATGAGGACGGTGGGGCAGTCCTGCCCGCCAGGTCCGTAGACGTGCATCTTCATGGCGTCGCTCGAAGATTGAGAGCAGCGAGTTGGTCGTTGAGGTTACAGGTATTCGCGGGGGTCGAGTGAAGCTGTAAAGTGGTCACGCTTCATGGAAGTCGTCCAGATTCGTGCATCGGTTTTGATGTTGCCGAATGTTCGTCTGTCGGAAGGGTCATACCACTTTGCGGCTTCGATCTTTGCAGTCTGGAGTTTGTGTGCCTCGTCAAGGGCTGGGGCAAGGTCTGTATCTCGTGATGCAAGGGTAACCACATCGTAGTTTCCTGATCGTGCGAGTCAAACAAGTGCGAGGGCACACATGACATCGACGCCTTTTTCTCTGCGAGTTGAGCGAATCGGAGTTTTCTGGCCGTCGTGCCACTCCCAGTTGTATTTCAGAGGACGCAGGGTTACTGAAACCATACCCTGATGTCCGTACTCCCACTGTGACTTTTGTTCAAGGTTGCGACGGTAGCCCTCGGGGTCGTCATCTGGGATTGGGATTCCACGGAAAACTTCAATGCGAGCGACTTCGACCTCGTGCAGGCCGTCGCTGTTGCGCGCCTTCGCGAGTTGTTTTGCGAAACGGAATGGCTCGATGAGGCTCTCTTCGATGGGGCGACCAGGGAGAAAGAGCTGGGCAGCGGTAAGGTGAACGTTCTGATAGTCGATTACAACGGCCATACGCACAGTCATTGTGAGGCCTCCGGATAGAGTAAACCCCGCCAATCCCTGGGGATGACGGGGAGCTATGCCAGAGAGCATAGCAGCTTCACTGACAGTTACGCAAGCTGTTTTCTGGCTGTATGGGAGCAGACGATACAACTGATCGTGTTGTCACTGGGCAAGCAGAGGAGTTTGACATGGCCTATGACTTCAAGAAGGAATATAAGGAGCTCTACGCCCCCAAGAAAGGCCCCGGCATCATCGAGGTTCCGCCCATTACATACGTTGCCGTGCGCGGTAAGGTCATGCCATCAGCCGCATGCCGGGCGTGAGGTGACAGGCGGCCTGTGTTGCGCGCAGGTGAATCCTACTAGCCTCCGTGCGGGAACGCGGGTAGTGTTGACCTGTTAACCCCGTATGAAGGAGTGAATGATGCTTGTTGTGACGACCCCGACCGTTGAAGGTGCACCGATCAAGCAGTACATCGGCATGGTGTCGGGCGAGACCTTCGCCGGCGTGAACTTGTTCAAGGACTTCGGTGCCAGCCTGTCCAACATGTTCGGTGGCCGCGCTTCCCAGTACGAGGAAGAGATTGGCAACGCCTCTGCGACCGCCGTCAACGAAATGTGCGCACGCGCGCAGGCCATGGGTGCGAACGCGGTGGTCGGCGTGAAGGTCGACTACTTCACCGCCGGCAGCGACAGTGGCATGCTTGCCGCCATCGCGACGGGCACAGCTGTCATCCTCTGACAGTCGCCCGCGCGCCGCTCGGCACGCACAGAACAACCCGCCAGGAGAGGCACGTTCGAGGCCTCACTGGCGGGTTTGTCGTTGCCGGTACCCTCCGAAGAAAATAAAGTGTAGCTATTGTTACTAAGGCTACGCTAAGAGAAGCAAGTTTACGCCGAAAGAGTGATCGGGTAAAGCCCTTGACGCATAGCGAGAAGAGAGTGAGATGGCGCTTTGCAGTAAGGGTAGGTAACCCTACCCTAGATGCTGGGTTATGCCGTATCCGCGGCCATGCCCTGACCCAGTTGTCAACCAAGTGAGCCATAGATGTCCCATCGCACAACCCCGGCGCTGGTGCTGCTAACAGCGGGCGCCCTCGCCATGACCACCGTGACCGCCCCGGCGGCTTTCGCAGCTAACCCGCATGAGGAAAGCCAGTCGGGCACCCCCGCCCCCGCCTCGTCGATCGACGCCCAGTCCGGTACCCCGCAGTCGGGGACAGACGACGAGGCCGGGGCCGAGAACCCGACCACCACCCCCGAGACCGTCCCCACCGACGATACCCCGACGACGATCATCGTCCAGCTCGAGGACGGCTCTGTCGGCATCCCGTGGTACCAGCGCATCTTCGGCCTGTCCTCCTCGACCAAGCACGAGACGGTCAAGGACCGCATCGAAACCGCGGTCGAGACAGTGGTTCCCGGTGCGGACATCACCGACGTACGCGACTACACGCACGCGCTCGACGGTTTCGCGATCCAGGCCCCGGCCTCGTCCCTGGATGCCATCAAGGCGACCGAGGGCGTCAAGGCCGCCTTTATCGAGCGCCACCACAAGCCGATGGTCGTCGAGGGCGACGCGGGCGCGCTGGGCGTCGAGGCCGTGGATCCCGCCCTGCAAAACGCCTCCTCCCTGGAGATGACGCGCGCGAACCAGACCACCCAGAAGGGCGACCGTCAGGTCATCGAGGTCATTGACACGGGCATCGAGGCTACCCACCAGGCGTTCTCCGGCTCCATGGACGGCGTCGATGTGCGCCTGAGCCAGGCGGACGTCGAGGCCCTCGTCGGCAAGTTGCCGCACGGAAAGACCGGCGCCTACCTCAACAGCAAGATCCCCTTCGTCTTCGACTACGCGGATAACGATGCTGACGTGCTGCCCAAGTCCAGCAAGGACCTCTCGCACGGCACCCATGTCGCCGCCATTGCCGCAGCCAACGCGGCCGACCTGCAGGGCACCGCGCCCCACGCGCAGATCATTGTCGCCAAGGTCGCCTCCGACAAGGATGGATCGATCCCCGACAGTACTGTCCTGGCGGCCCTCGACGACGCGGTCGTCATCAAGCCCGACTCGATCAACCTCTCCCTCGGCGAGGACGCGGGTATGGGCACAGAGGCCGGAACCATGTACGCGGAGGTCTACAAGAACCTCGCGAACGCGGGCGTGACCGTCAACGCTGCTGCGGGTAACTCCTACTCGAGCGCGTACTCCAACTACAGCGGCAAGAACAAGCCGTTCGCGACCGACCCCGACGCCGGCACGGTTTCCGAGCCCGGGTCCTACAGCTCGACACTGGCCGTCGCTTCGGTCAACAACCAGGATGCCCTGCCCTACCTGATGGTGGGGGACCGCCAGGTCGTCTACCGCAAGTCGCGCGGCCTCAAGGATGCCGTTGTGCCGAGCCTCCTCGACATCCCCGAGGGTACCTACACCCTCGTTTACGCGGGCATTGGTGATGCGGCCGCACTCGAGAAGCTCGTCGCCGAGCACCCTGGAGACCTCTCTCAGGTCATCATCCTCGAAGATCGCGGCGGATCCGACAGCGCGACGGGCGCGGACATGACCCACGAGGCCAAGGTCAAGGGACTCACCCAGCTGACCTCCAAGCCCGCCGCCCTCATCATCGGCGACTCCGAGACGGTCGAAACCCCCTACGTGGCGACCATCGAATCCACCCACACGATGCCGACCGTGACCATCACGAAGAAGGAGAAGGACGCGCTCATCGAGGCCATCAAGGCCAGTGAGTCCGGCTCCATCACCATCTCCAACCCGCACGCGGGCCTCAAGCTCGCCTCGACCAACCCGTCGGTCTCCGACTTCACCTCGTGGGGTGTCACCCCCGACCTCAAGCTCAAGCCTGAGATCGCGGCCCCCGGTGGCAACATTGTCGCGGCTGTCCTGGGCAACACCTACCGCTCCATGTCGGGCACGTCCATGGCGACCCCGCAGGTTGCGGGCATCGCGACCCTCGTGCGCCAGCGCGTGAACGACGACCCGGCATTTGCTGGCCTGTCGGAGGCGGACAAGGCCGCGATTGTCACCACCCTCATGATGGGCACCGCCCACCCGCTGCTCGACATCGACCAGAACGACGGCACCTACTACTCGCCCCGCCGCGTGGGCGCCGGCCAGGTGGATGCGCTTGCGGCCACGACCACGACCGTCTACCCGAGCGTCGCGGGCGCGGAAAACCCGTGGCGTCCCAAGGCCGACCTGGGTGAGGGAACGACCGGCTGGACCTTCCAGGTGACCCTGACGAACATCTCCGATACCGTCCACACCTACACCCTGGGCGGCCAGGCGCTGTCCGAGATCGTCGAGGGTGGCCTCTTCACCGAGCACTCCAAGAACTGGGCGGGGCAGGGCATCGACCTGACCTACTCCGCTGACTCGGTGACCGTGCCCGCCAAGGGCACCGCGACCGTGACCGTCACCGTGACCCCGCAGGGCGCCTTCGCCTCGTACGCGAATGAGAACGCTCCCAAGGGCACGTTCATCGACGGCGCCGTGACCTTCACCAGCGCTGACGGTCAGCCCGACCTGACCGTCCCCTACATGGGCTTCTACGGCTCCTGGGGTGCCCCGGCCGTCTTCGACGGCAAGTGGTACGACGGCACGACGAGCACTGCGCACGCCTGCTCCTCGACCCTCATCAACCCCGCGACCGAGGTTCCCCTGGGAGCCCTGAACCCGCTCGCCGGACAGGAAATCGACGACGTGCGCGCGGTCGATCCCGCGTACTTCATCATGTCGCGCTCCGCGCTGCCCGAGGCCCCCTCGCGCATCCTGCCGCGCACCTGCCTGCTGCGTAACTCCCCGAAGGTGACCTACACCTACACGAACGAGGCCGGCGAGGTCGTGCGCGAATACACCTTCGAGCGCGCCCGCAAGTCCCTGTTCAACTACCACGCCAGCAAGGTCGAGCCCATCGAAAGCCAGGAGGGTAACAACCCGGTCTTTGACGGCTTCGACAAGGACGGCAAGGAGCTGCCCGCAGGCCGCTACAAGCTGACGATCGACGCGGCCTCGGTCGCGCCCTCGAGCGTTGCCTCGCAGCTGACCTGGGACTTCACCCTGGACACCCAGGCGCCCGTCATCTCCAACCTGACGGTGACCGGCGAGGGTGACGAGCGTGTCGTGTCCTTCGACGTCACCGACAACTCGCCGCTGGCCGGCATCGCCTTCTCCGAGTCCCCGACGTCTCGTCGCTACTACGACGAGAAGGAGGCCGTGGGCGCGAACCGCCAGGCCGACGGCACTTACGCCAAGCACTACGAGATCAAGTGGGCCGACCTCATCGACCGTGCGGACTCCTCCGACCCGGCGACCGCCTACCTGTTCGCGTGGGACTGGGGGAAGAACCAGGCCCGCCAGGTGATCCGCTTCCGCACGATCCCGCTAACCTCCCTGGCCCTCACCCCGCAGACCTCCGAGGTCGTCGCGGGCGAGACGGTCACGCTGAGCCCCTCGTACGAGCCGGCGAACGCGAACGTTACCGACCTCGTGTGGACATCCTCGAACGAGGCCGTGGCCACCGTGAACGAAAACGGCGAGGTCCGCGCCCTGGCCGCCGGCGAGGCGACCATCACCGCGGCTGACGCGTCCCAGCCGACCCTGTCGGCCAGTGCTCAGATCCGCGTGCGCACGATCTCAGAGGATGCGGGCATCGAGCTCGCCGACGCGCGGGTGAACGTCAAGGTGGGCGAGACTGCCCCCGTGAAGGCATACCTGGCGCCCTCGCTGAAGGATCGCGCGGTGACGTGGAGCGTGGAGCCGGCCGACCTGGCCACGGTCGCCGCCGACACGGACACGCGCAAGGCGACGCTGACCGCAGGCGATCACGCGGGTTCGGGCACGCTGACCGCCACCGTCACCACCGAGGCCGGCGCGGTCAAGACCGCGTCCATCCCGCTGACGGTGCGCGCCGCCGATGCCGACGACTTCGAGATCAACGAGGACGGCGTCCTTGTGAAGTACAAGGGGTCGGCCACCGAGGTCACCCTGCCCGACACCGTGACCTCCATCGGCGAGCGTGCCTTCGCGAGCTCCACCGTGGAACACATGACGATCCCTGCTTCGGTGCGTTCGATCGGCGTGGAGGCCTTCATCTACAGCTCGCTGAAGAAGATCACCTTCGTCGATGACGAGGCCCACCCGGCCCAGCTGACCAAGATCGCCGACCGCGCGTTCACGAACACGAGCCTGGAGGCCATCGAACTGCCGCGTTCCGTGGTGACGATCGGTGCGGAGGTCTTCGACTACAACTCGGCGCTCACCACGATCAAGCTGGGACCCAACGTCGCCGCCGACTCGGTGACCTCGGGCTACGCCGAGACCGCCGCGCTGACCAGCGTCGAGGTCGATCCCGCGAACCCGAACTACGAGAGCGTGGACGGAGTCCTGTACTCCAAGGACCACTCGCGCCTCATCCTGTACCCGGCCGCCAAGAACCCCGGCGGCGCATACACGGTCCTGGATGGTGTCACGACGATTGCGCCCAAGGCATTCCAGAAGGCGGGCATCACCTCCGTGACACTGCCCGACAGCCTGCGTGAGATCAAGGACGAGGCCTTCCGCCTCTCCGCGCTCACCGCCGTGACCCTGCCCGAGAAGTTCGAAACGGTCGGCACCTGTGCCTTCTGCTCCGCCGACAAGCTCGCGCGCATCGACCTGGGCGGCACGATCTCCCTGGGCGGCAGTGCCTTCGAGTCGACGAGCGCCAAGGAAGGGGTCAACTTCCGTCCCGAGCTCGGCCGCCTGACCACGATCGGCGACTTCGCGTTCAGTCGGACGGCGCAGTCCTCGGTGACCCTGCCGGACTCGGTGACCACGGTCGGCGAGCAGGCCTTCTCGGAGAGCACTGCCCTGACCTCGTTCCACATCGGAGCGGGTGTCACCTCCTTCGCCGAGACCGCCCTGTACAACGACCGCAAGATCGCGACGCTGACCGTTGCGGATGGCAACCCGGTGTACTCGGCCGAGCGCAACGTCCTGTACCGCAAGGCGGATGACGGCCTGCACCTGATGCTGTCCCCGGCCGCCAACACGCTCACCGACTACACGGTGCGCGCGGGCACGGTTGAGATCGGCGCGACGGCATTCGCCAACAACAAGACGCTCACCCGCGTCGTCCTGCCCGAGGGTCTGAAGGTCATCGGTGACGACGCCTTCGCGGGCACTACGGCCCTCACCGAGCTGGTGATCCCCGAGTCGGTCGAGCGCTCGAGCGGCGTCACCGGTAACTCCCTGGAGCTCGTCGAGTACGGCTCCAAGGTGACCTCGATCCGCATGGAAGGCAGCTGGGTTCCCATGCCTCGTCGCATCGTCGTGCGCGGTGGTGTGGACGGCTCCTTCGTGTATGACGGTCGCCCGACGAACGGACGCCGCCAGAGCGCCTACTTTGGCGAGGGCATGACCCGCGTGTCCTTCGGCGTGGACGTCCCGCGCGTCCTCGTCCTGCCCTCCACGCTCACCCGCCTTGACCTCGAGCCGGAGCTGAGCGACGAGAAGAAGGAAGACACCCACGTGTACGTTGCCGCGGCCGAAGGCGAGTCGGCGTGGAACGTCGCCAAGGACGCCCTCGAGGCGGCCGGCATCGACGCCTCACACCTGCACACGTTCACGGCTGCGTCGATGACCCTGTCGGGGGCTGGCATTGCCGAGGCTGGGGGAGCGTACACGTACACGGGCGAGGTCGGCGCATCGGTCGACATGACCGCAACGGTCGCCGGTGGCATCGCTGGGACGCAGCAGGTGCGTGCCGTGCAGATCGGAGCGGATGGCACCGAGACGCTCGTGCGTGACTGGACGACGGTGACGGATGGTGGGGACCGTGCTGCGGCCTCCTCCGTGACTTTCCCGTGGACCCCGTCCTCCGCGGACGTGAGCCTGCGCGTCCAGGTGCGTGACGCCTCGTACCTGACGAGCACCCTCATGATCAAGCTCCCGGGTACCCCGGATCCGACTCCGGCTCCGGACCCGACGCCTGCGCCCGAGCCCACCCCGGATCCGACGCCTGCGCCCGAGCCTTCTCCGGACCCGACGCCCGCGCCGGAGCCTTCTCCGGACCCCACTCCGGCACCTGAGCCCGATCCGGCTCCCGCCCCGCAGGACGGCCAGTGGGTCAGCGACTCTATCGGCTGGTGGTACCGCTATGCGGATGGCACCTATCCGGCTGGCCAGACGGTGCAGATCGGTAACTCGATCTACCGGTTCGGTGTGGATGGGTACATGCGTACTGGCTGGGTCAACGAGGACGGTGCGTGGTACTTCCATAATCCGTCTGGTGCTCAGGCGAGTGGCTGGGTGAAGGATGGTGCGTCCTGGTATTACCTGGATCCGGCGACCGGACAGATGGTGACGGGATGGCTCCTCGATGGGCCGACCTGGTACTACCTGACGCCCGGCAGTGGCGCGATGGCGACCGGTTGGGTCAAGGATGGTTCCTCCTGGTATTACATGCACTCCAGCGGCGCGTTGACGACCGGCTGGCTGAAGGATGGTGGCTTCTGGTACTACCTGAGCACCGACTCCGGTGCGATGTACACGGGAGGTCACTGGATCGGCTGGAAGTGGTACTACTTCAACGAATCGGGACAGCTCGTCGGCTGACCTGAGAGCGACGCTCCCTGCGCCCGCGCCCCCGGGGGAATCCCCGGGGGCGCGGGCCTTTGTTCGACCACTAGGTCGGGACCGTCGTGCTATGGCTTCCCACGCGCTTGCTTGTAGGGGCATATATGGCGCAAATCTTGGCTGTCGGTTGATTTGTCAGATTCGGTGGAAAGATGTTATGCAACCCTAGAAAATACGGGCGGAAAACGCCTGCATCGTCGCCTCTGCGCATTATCTGTCGGTCCGGGTTGATGCATGGTACTACGCGCAAAGATGTCACTTCATCAACCGACGCATGTTGAGAAGGAGTGTCTCAGGGGGTATCCGAAAACCCTGTTGAGAGATATGTTTGACACAAGGGGTCGTGGTTGCGACACGGAGCCTTCCCTTACCAACTGTCAATAGAAGGGGTCACAGATGTCCCATCGAAAGTTAACGGTGCTGGCGTTCGCGCTTGCCGGCGCCCTGTCCCTGACCGTGGTCAGTGTGCCCGCCGCCTTCGCGGCAGACGCAGGCGTTGCCGGTCGGGTCAACGCGGCCACCCCGTTGCACGCCAATGCCGATGGGTTCACCATCGACGCCGACGGCGTGCTCGTGTCGTACACGGGCACTGCAACGGATGTCCGCATCCCTGACGGTGTCACCGAGATCGCTACAAACGCCTTTAATGACGCGAGTCTGACGAGTGTGTGGATCCCCGCGAGCGTGCGCACAATCGACGACTATGTCTTTTCAGGCCAGCCGCTCACCCAGGTCACCTTCCAGGACGACGGCGCCCATCCCTCGCAGTTGGAGACGATCGGGGACCGCGCCTTCGCGAACACAGCGATCGAGCACATCACTCTGCCACGATCTCTCACGATGGCAGGTCTGGAGACCTTCAGCGACATGGCGAAGCTGCGCTCCGTCCACGTCGGCCCGAACGTGGTGGCCCAGGGCCTGTTCGCGGCATTCGCGCGCACCCCGCTCCTGGAAAGCGTTGAGGTTGACGCGGCGAACCAGAACTACCAGAGCCTCGACGGTGTCCTGTACACGAAGGGCTTGACGCACCTGGCGACCTACCCGGAGGCGAAGAACGCTGGCGGTCACTACTCGGTCGCCGAGGGGACGAATACCATCGACGAGGGAGCCTTCACGTCTGCTCGGATCACCTCCGTGACTCTGCCTGCGAGCCTGCACCGCGTGGAAAAGGCGGCATTCGTGAGCTCTCAGGTCACCTCTCTGGCCCTGCCCGATGGCTTCGAATCCATGGGCGACATGGCGTTCTGGTACATGCCCAAGCTGGAGCGCGTGGACCTGGGCGGCACGACGGCCGTGTCGGACAGCGCCTTCCGCTACGACAAGGCACTCGCCGAGGTGAACTTCCGCCCGGACCTGGGGCGCCTCGTCACGGTGGGAGACTACGCGTTCGAGGATGCGCCGATCACCGCGGTCACGGTGCCCGACTCGGTGACGAGCATCGGGAAGTTCGCCTTTTCCGGCAACAGCTCCCTGACCCGGGTTCACCTGGGCTCGAGCCTGACCTCCATCGGGGAGGGGGCTTTCCTCGGGGCGAGCTCCCTGGCCTCGCTGAGCGTCGTGCCCGCCAACTCGATGTACACCGTCGAAGACGGCATCCTGTACAGCAAGGGCGACGCGGGCCGCACCCTGGTCCTGTACCTTCCCACGAAGACGGACACTGACGTGACGGTTCCCGACGGCACGGTCGCACTCGCTGACTACGCCTTCGCAAGCAACACGTCCCTGCGCCGCGTCGTCCTGCCCGAGGGCCTGACGACCATCGGATACGGGGCCTTCGATGGCGACGCGAACCTCACCGACATTGTCATCCCCGACTCGGTGACGGTCGCTCGAGGCCTGGTCAACAACGGCCTGGACACGATCGAGCTGGGCTCGAAGGTCACGGAACTGTGGATGACGCCGCGAGACACCCCCGCCCCGCGCCACATCATCGTGCGCGGCGGAAACGACGGCGAGTTCTACTACGAAGGCAAGGCCGCCAACGGCCGCCCCGACAGCGCGTACTTCGGCGAGGGGATGACCAGCTTCACCTTCTGGTTCGACACGCCCCGCGTCCTGGTCCTGCCCTCGACCGTGAAGGACATCAAGCTCGCCGCCGACATGGCCTCGGACCTCAAGGCTGGCACCGAAATCTACGTCGCCGCCCCCAAGGGCTCGAAGGCGTGGACGCTCACCGAGGCCGCCATGAAGGAAGCCGGCTACAACACCGCCAACCTCTTCGAGTACACCCGCCCGCAGGTCGCGGTGTCGGGCAACGGAATCGCCGAGGCCGGACCCGGGTACACGCTCACCACCTCCGTGGGCACACCGACGACCGTGAAGGTCTCCGCGCAGGGCGGCACCCTGGGTGGACGTCAGGTGCGCGTGGTGCAGATCGGCAGCGACGGCACGGAGACGGTTCTCCAGGACTGGGATTCGATGGAGGGCAGCTCGGATGAGAGCGCGTCCACCTCCTCCTACACCTGGACCCCGGCCAGCGCTGACGTCTCCCTGCGCGTCGACGTGCGTCAGGATCCCCACGTCGTCACCTCGGTGGCCGTGACCGTCAAGGCCGCTTCCGACTCCGCTCCCGCTCGGGGCACGTGGACGTGGAGCGCTCGCGGATGGTCCTACCGCTACGCGGATGGCACCTACCCCTCGAATACGGCCACGACCATCGACGGCCAGGTCTACCGCTTCGACGCTCGCGGCTACATGCGCACCGGCTGGGTCTTCGACCAAGGCAACTGGTACTACCACTCCAGCTCCGGCGCGCAGGCCACCGGCTGGATCCTCGACGGCGTCTCCTGGTACTACCTGACCCCCGGCACCGGCCAGATGGCGACGGGATGGGTCAAGGACGGTTCGCACTGGTACTACCTGAACCCCGCCAACGGAAAGATGAAGACCGGATGGCACTACGAGGACGGCGCCTGGTACTACCTCAAGCCCGGTAGCGGTCAGATGGCGACCGGCCGCCTGTGGATCGTCTGGAAGTACTACCGCTTCGCCGACAACGGCACGTTGATCCGCTGATCCACCGAATCGAAGGACTACCCATGCGTCGCGCCCGCCCCACCCGGACATCCCGGGGGAGCGGGCGCGCTCGCAAGGCGACGCGAGGCGCGGCCACACGCTGCGCCCGCCCTATCGCACGCCACAGGGATGTGGCGCGCGATCACTCACCCTCATGCAGCTCAACACTTTATGTGTGAAGAAAGCGAGCAGACAATGTTTCACTACCGACGCGCAGCGCTGACGCTCATAGCGGCCGGCGCCCTCGCGCTCACCACGATCGGCGTGCCCGCAGCCTTTGCGGAAGACGCCGACGCCAGCCAGGCCTCGTCGCCCCAGCAGGGCACGAACGACTCCCCGGCGACGATCATCGTCCAGCTCGAGGCGGGCGACGCCGGGGCCGACCATACCGCGTACTACGCGCAGATGAAGAAGCGCATCGGCGAGGCCGTAGCAGCGGCCAGCCCTGGCGCGACCATCTCCGACGTGCGCGACTACCACCACGCCTTCGAGGGCTTTGCGATCCAGGCGCCCGCCTCGACGCTTGGTGCCATCAAGGCGACGGCCGGCGTCAGGGGCGCCTTCCTCGACGGCAGCCACACGTTTGCCACGGATGACGAGATCTCCGGAGGCTACCGCGCCGTCGCCGGGGGCGACGAGTCGGATGCAGCCACCGGTGCCGCTGCCCAGATGATGCGGGCCAACGCTCTCGCCCAGAAGGGTCAGGGCCAGGTCATCGAGCTCATCGACAGCGGCATCGACACCTCGCACCAGGCCTTCGCCGGCGACATGGACGCCGCGTCCCTGCGCTACACGCAGGACTCGGCGGCCTCTGTTGCCTCGCAGCTGGGCGCCGGCAAGGGTGGCGTCTGGGTGAGCCCCAAGATCCCCTTCGCCTACGACTACGGTGACGGGGACACGGATGTGCTGGCCACGGAATCTGGCGGCGATGAAGCACGCAGAGCGAATTACCAGGGCACGCACGTCGCAGCGCTCGCGGCCGCCAACGGCGGACACTTCTCGGGGGCAGCGCCTCAGGCTCAGCTCATCGTCGCGAAGGTGACGAAGGATCCGGGCAACAGCACGAGCGACGTCAACCTCCTGGCCGCCCTCGACGACGCTATGGTTCTCAAGCCCGACGTCGTCTCGGTCTCCTTCTCCAAGACCGAAGGAATGACGAACGACGCCGAGGCCCTCTACTCCCACGTCTACGAGGCTCTCGGTGCGCAGGGCGCCACCGTCTACGCGCTAGCCGGAGACATTGAGCGCTACGGGCGGGCCGACGACCCCGACAACGGCGCGCTCGGCTTCCCCGCCGCCTTCTCCTCGACCCTCGCCGTGGCCTCGGTCAACGAGCAGGAGATCATGGGTGCTCTCACCTTCGGTGATCGCCTGATCGGGTACCGGCCCCTGGGTCGCATGAACAAGGGAGATGGCCCCGGGTTCGGCACTCTCGCCGAGGGCACGTACCGCGTTGTCTACGCTGGAAACGGCTCGAGCGAGGACCTGACCAAGCACCTCGGATCGGACTACGGGGACCTGTCGCGCACGATCCTCCTCGAGGAGCTGGGAGGCTACGACTCACGGGGTAACTCGGTGGAGGTCAAGCACAAGATCAAGGCCCTCAAGTCCCTCACCAGCAAGCCCGCCGGCGTTCTGCTCGGGCACTGGTACGACACTGAGACCCCCGTCAAGTGGTCGGTCGATCGTTGGTTCAACCTACCGATGGCGACTATCACGACCTCGGACCGCAACCGCCTCTACGACGCGATCAAGGCCTCGGAGAGCGGATCGATCGAGGTCGGGGTTTCCGCCTCCACGATCCTGACCGTGCCCGAGGGCATCCACGCCTCCGATTTCTCCTCCACGGGCGTGACCCCCGACCTGAAGCTCAAGCCCGAGGTCGCCGCCCCCGGCGGCGCGGTCATGTCCGCGACCCCCGGAAACTACTACGATCGGCTGTCCGGCACTGCCGAGGCCTCGGGGCAGGCCAGCGCGGTCGCTACCCTCGTGCGTCAGCGCGTCGCCTCCGACCCGGACTTCGCGGGCATGTCCGCAGCCGAGAAGAACGCGGTCGTGACGAACCTCCTGATGGGCACCGCCCGCCCGATCGTGGATGCGGAACAGAACAATGGCACCTACTATTCGCCGCGCCGAGTGGGAGCGGGCCTCATCGACGCGCTGGGGGCCACGACCTCGTCCGTGTTCCCGAGCGTCGTGGGTGTCGATAACCCGTCGCGCCCTAAGGCCGACCTGGGTGACGGAACCTCCGGGTGGACCTTCCAGGTGACCCTGACGAATGTCTCCGACACCGCACGCACCTACACGCTGGGCGGGCAGGCGCTGTCCGAAAAGGTCGAGAACATGCTGTTTGCGCGCCACTCGACGAACTGGGCGGGGCAGGGCATCGACCTGACCTTCTCGTCGGACTTGGTGACCGTGCCTGCCAAGGGCACCGCGACTGTGACCGTCACCGTGACCCCGCGCTCCGCCTTCGCCTCGTACGCAGCGGAGAACGCGCCCAAGGGCACGTTCATCGACGGCGCCGTCACCTTCACGAGTACCGATGGGGCTCCGAACCTCACCGTTCCCTACGTGGGCTTCTACGGCTCCTGGGGTGCGCCCGCGATCTTCGATCTGGTCACCCCCGACAACCACATCAGCGGCTACGGGTCGACGTTCATGAGTGGGCGGCTGCCCTTTGGCCAGCAGAGCCCCTTCGACGTCGAGGACGAGAGGATGATCAACGGGGTCAACCCCGACCTCCTCGTCATCTCGCGCTCCACGGACGAGGATGCCCGCACTGCCGTCACCCCGGGCACGGTGCTGCTGCGCTCCGTCCCCTCGCTGACCTACACCTTCACCAACGAGGCCGGGGAGACGATCCGTTCTTTCACCTGCGGGCGCGCGGATCGGTCCATCTACGACGTGCACACGCGCTCGCCGCGCACCGTCGAGGACTCTGTTCCGGGCTGTGACCCGTGGTTTGATGGCTACGCTCCCGACGGCAGTGAGCTGCCGGATGGGCGCTACACGCTGACAATCGAGGCCTCGACCTACGGTCCGTCACCCGCGACCCAGACCATCAGCTACAGCGTCATCCTGGACACGAAGGCTCCCGTTATCTCCAACGTGACGGTGTCGGGTGAGGGCAAGGATCGCGTCCTGTCCTTCGACGTCACCGACTCCTCGGCCATCGCCGGCGTCGGCTTCTCGGCCACCGAGGACGGCAAGGTCGTCGAGCGTGGCGCCGAGGTCTACCCGACTGGGCGCAGCGAGGACGGTCTGGTCCATATCCACTTCGACGTGCCTCTGAAGGACGCGCTGGCGAGCATCGGCGGTGACCCGTCGACGATCTACCTGCACGTGTGGGACTGGCCGGTCAACGGGGCAACGGCGCCGGTCGCCCTCAAGCCGATCCCCATGATGTCGCTCGCGTTGTCGCGCGAGTCCGCCACGCTCGGCGTGGGGGATACCCTCACGCTGAGCGCCACCCACGAGCCCACGGACGCGAACGTGACCGGCGTCGTCTGGTCCTCCTCGGACGAGGCAGTGGCCACCGTGAGCGCGACCGGCGAGGTCAGGGCGGTCGGCGCGGGCGATGCGACGATTACCGTTGCTGACCCGACGCAGCCGAGCGTGTCCGCCAGCGCCACCGTCCACGTCAGTGCCCCCACGCCCACCCCCAAGGCCGGTACCTGGAAGCGGGATGGCCGCGGCTGGTGGTACCGCTACGAGGACGGCACCTACCCCGCCGATGCGACGCTGGCGATCGACGGGGCGACGTACCGCTTCGACGCGCGCGGCTACATGCGCACCGGCTGGGTCTTTGACCAGGGCAACTGGTACTACCACGGGGCATTGGGCGCCCAGGCGAGCGGCTGGGTCCTCGACGGCATCTCCTGGTACTACCTGGATCCGGTGACGGGCGTCATGGCGACCGGCTGGGTGAAGGATGGCGACACCTGGTACTACCTGAACCCCAGCACCGGCAAGATGGTGACGGGGTGGCTCAAGGACGGTGGTGCCTGGTACTACCTGAAGACCGGAAGCGGCGCGATGGCCACGGGCCGTCTGCGCATCTTCTGGACGTGGTACACCTTCTCCGAGACGGGACAGCTGATCAGCTAGCTTGCCCCTGAGGCTGACCGTCCAGGCCCGCACACCCTGCTACATGTGGGATGTGCGGGCCTGACGTCTGTCAAAGGAGGCAGGCGCCAAAATTCCCAGGGTTTTTTCAGGTTGTCTTGTCGTTGTCGCAAGGTTCGCTGTTTACACTGAATGTCATCACAAGGGAATACGGCACGGACCATGAGGGTCCGGGACATGCCGACGAGACTTTTTCGAGGAGCCTTCTGGGAAAACTTGCACTGTGTTGATGGGATAAGCCGAGGGGCCGACCGCAAGGTCGGCCCCTCGGCTTATATTCAGGCATGCACAAAATGTCAGTGCGTGGACACTGAGCCATCTATCGGACATGCATACTGCACAACTGGAAGAACTTACGCATAATGGGACGGCGCGTCAGACGGACGCGCTTTTGATCGTCACTCGTCGATACGTAAGTGAGCCATTGATGTCCCATCACTCCACCCCGGCACTCGCGCTCGCCGCAGCCCTAGCCCTGACCGGCGTGAGCGTCCCGGCGCTCGCAGCGAGCCCCCAGCCGGGCGGTGTCCTCCCCGCCAACCCCACCCACGCCTCGTCGAAGGACGCGCAGTCGGGGACGCGAGTCGAGGACGCACTGCTGTCCATCCGCCAGGCCGAGGCCGGGGGAGTGACCCTGCCCGACGCCTCGTCCGCGCAGGAGGCGGCCGACGACACCCCGACGACGATCATCGTCCAGCTGGAGGGTGGAACAGCCGGTGGCTCCACGCAGGTCAGGCGCGACGATGTGAAAGCCGGCATCGCCTCCGCTGTCGCGGGAGTCGTTCCCGGCGCACAGGTCACGACCGTGCGCGAGTACACCAACGCTTTCGTCGGCTTCGCCGTCGAGGCGCCCGGCTCCGCTCTCTCCGCGATTCAGAAGGTCGAGGGCGTCAAGACCGCCTTCATCGAGGGCGTCCACAAGCCGATGGAGACTGAGGAGCAGGGGAGCGGTGCACCCGTCCTCAAGAACGCCTCGTCCCTGGCGATGACGCGTGCGAACGAGGTCGCCCTCAAGGGCGATCGTCAGGTCATCGAAGTCATTGACTCCGGCCTGCAGACCGACCACGACGCCTTCGCCGGCTCGATGGACGGCGTCAACGTGCGCATGAGCCAGGCCGACGTGCAGGCCTTCGCGGGCAAGCTCCCCCACGGCGGAGCCGGCACGTACGTCAACAGCAAGATCCCCTTCGCCTACGACTACGCGGACAACGATGCCGACGTCGTCCCCCATTCCGAAAAGGACCTGTCCCACGGCACGCACGTCACCGCGATCGCGGCCGCCAACGCGGACGTCCTGCAGGGCACTGCGCCTCACGCGCAGATCGTCGTCGCCAAGGTCGCCTCGGACGAGGACGGCTCGATGCCCGACAGTGCGCTGCTCGCAGCCCTCGATGACGCGCTCATCATCAAGCCCGACGTCATCAACCTGTCCCTGGGCGATGACTCCGGCATGAGCAGTGACGCGGGCAGCGTCTTCGCTGGTGTGTACGAGAAGCTCGCCGCCGCTGGCATTACCGTCAACGCGGCGGGTGGCAACGCCTTCTCCAACGCCTACGGCAACAACTCCGGCCAGAATAAGCCGTTCGCGACCGACCCCGACACGGGTACGCTCGGCGAACCCGCCTCCTACAAGTCCACCCTGGCTGTTGCCTCCGTCGACAACCAGGAGGCCCTGTCATACGTGAGCCTGGGCGATCGTAAGATTGCCTACCGTACCGCCCTCAACGGCCAGGGCGAGGCCGTGGGCGGTCTGCGCGACATCGCTGAGAAGACTTACCGCATCGTCGACGCCGGCGCTGGCGGCACCGACCGGCTCGAGCAGTACGCGGGCGCCGACCTCTCAGGCGTGATCGTCCTTGAGGACAAGGGTGGTACGGACTCCCGCGACGGCTCGGCCATGACCGAGGAGCTCAAGGCGCGCAACCTGACGGCTCTCTCGCCTGCACCCGCGGCCCTCATGGTCGCCGACACGGACGAGGCCGGCACGCCCTATCAGGCGATCCTCGGCTCGACCACGTCGATGCCGACGGTGACCATCACCAAGCGTGACGGCGAGGCGATCCGCGAGGCCCTGGCTAGCGCCAACGGAACCGACGTCACCGTGACCGTCACGCACTCCGGCATCGTGCTGGCCTCGAACAACCCGACGGCCTCGGAGTTTTCGGCGTGGGGCGTGGCTCCCGACCTGACCCTCAAGCCTGAGATCGCTGCCCCCGGCGGCGACATCATGTCGGCCTACCTCGGCAACGAGTATCAGCGCTTGTCGGGCACCTCGATGGCATCCCCGCAGGTCGCGGGTATTAGTGCCCTCGTGCGCGAGCGCCTCGCGAGCGATCCCGCCTTCTCCGGAATGAGTGCCGAGCAGAAGAACGCGGTCGTCACCAACCTCCTCATGGGCACCGCGCACCCGCTCATCGACGTTGAGCTGGGCGACGGCACCTACTACTCGCCGCGCAGGGTCGGCGCGGGCGCTGTCGACGCGCTCGCAGCGACCACCGCGACCGTCTACCCGACCGTCGTCGGCGCCGCCGATCCCTCCCGACCCAAAGCTGACCTCGGCGACGGGACGAAGGGGTGGACCTTCCAGGTGCAGCTGACCAACCTCTCCGACGCTGCCCACACCTACACCCTCGGCGGTCAGGCGCTCTCCGAGATGGTCGAGGAGGGCCTCTTCCTCGAGCACTCGCAGAACTGGGCGGGCGCGGGTATCTCGCTGACCTTCTCCGGTGACGGCGTGGCCGAGGCCGGGGACGCCCAGCAGATCACGGTCCCCGCTAAGTCGAACGCCACCGTGACCGTCACCGTGACCCCCGAGTCCGAGTTCGCGGCCTTTGCCTCGGAGAACGCCCCCAAGGGAACCTTTATCGACGGCGCCGTGACCTTCACAAGCGAGGACGGGACCCCGAGCCTGACCGTGCCCTACCTGGGCTTCTACGGCTTGTGGGGAGCCCCGAACGTCTTCGATGGCAAGTGGTCGGATAACGAGACGACGCCCGTGCACGTCTACCGCTCGGCTCTGGTCAACGCCCACTCCTCCATCCCGCTGGGAGCGCTGAACCCGCTGTCGGACAAGCAGGACTCGAACCTGGTCACCGCGATCAACACGCAGCGCCTCATCACCTCGCGCGCCAAGTGGGCGGGAGCCCCCGACAAGATCGCACCGTTGACCGGCATGCTGCGCTCCGTCCCGTCGATGACTCTCACCTACCGGAACTCCGCGGGGGAGTCCGTGCGTTCCTACACGATCAACCGCGTGCGCAAGTCCCTCTACGACCTCGAGACCGGCTGGACGAAGCCGGGCGAGTTCGCCGGTGAGGAACCCTTCTTCGACGGCTACGACCAGTCCGGCAATGAGCTGCCCGACGGCGCCTACACGCTGACGATCGAGGCTGCGACGGACGGTCCGTCCTCGCAGAAGCACCAGATGAGCTACGAGTTCACGCTGGACACGCAGGCCCCGGTCATCTCCAACCTGACGGTGAGCGGCGAGGGCGACGCCCGCACGGTGTCTTTCGACGTCACCGACGCTTCCCCCGTGGCCGGCATCGACTTCCACGAGGACGCCGACGGCACGTGGTACTACCGCAAGCTCGTCGAGGACGACGGTGAGGTCCTGGCCGACGGCACGCACCGCTACCACTTCGACGTGCCCGTCTCGGAGCTGAAGGCCGCCTGGGCGCAGCAGGGACGCACAGACGAGGCCCCGGTGACCCCGTACCTCTTCGCCTGGGACTGGGGCGTGAACCCCGCCAAGCAGGAGGTGCGCCTCCAGGGCGATCCGGCGCCCGCTCCGACCCCGGCACCTGAGCCGACTCCGGCTCCGAGCGTGGATCCGACCCCGGCTCCCGAGCCGACCCCGGCGCCCGCCCCGCAGGGTGGCCAGTGGATCAGCGATTCGGTCGGCTGGTGGTACCGCTACGCGGATGGCACCTATCCGGCTGGCCAGACGGTGCAGATCGGTAACTCGATCTACCGGTTCGGTGTGGATGGGTACATGCGTACCGGTTGGGTGAGTGAGGCTGGTTCGTGGTTCTATCATGACGCTTCGGGTGCCCAGGCGAGTGGCTGGGTGAAGGATGGCTCTTCCTGGTACTACCTGGATCTGGCGACGGGGCGAATGGTCACCGGTTGGCTGCTTGATGGTCCGACCTGGTACTACCTGACGCCCGGTAGTGGCGCGATGGCGACCGGTTGGGTCAAGGACGGCTCGTCCTGGTACTTCATGCACTCCAGCGGCGCGTTGACGACCGGCTGGCTGAAGGATGGCGGCTTCTGGTACTACCTGAGTACCGACTCGGGTGCCATGTACACGGGAGGTCACTGGATCGGCTGGAAGTGGTACTACTTCGCCGAGAACGGCCAGTGGAACGGCTGAGGCCTAACGCGACACGCTGAACGTGCGTGATGGGGTGTGCGCCCCCGGGGAACCGGGGGCGCACACTCGTCTTATGATCAGTCAATTATCTGCGGGGTTAAAATCCCAGGATTTTCTCAGCGCACCTTGTCGTTGTCGCAAGGTTGGGCTCCTACAGTAGGTGTCATCACAAGGGAATACGGCACGGGCCATACGGGCCCGAGCAACGCCGACGAGACATCATCGAGGAGCCTTCTGGGACAACTTGCACTGTGTTGATGGGATACGCCGAGGGGCCGACCGCCAGGTCGGCCCCTCGGCGTATCTGCACCCGGAGTGACTCGTGAGGGAACCGTCACGGCTGAGGCATGAAAAAGCCGGGGCGCGTCAGGCATATCGCCCGACGCGCCCCGGCCTCGTTGTTACGAGACGCTGAGCGCTACTCAGAGGCGCTCAAAGCCAGCGTCCCACGCGGCGCGCATGGGGTTGGCGTCGGCGACCAGCTGATCGAAACGCAGGTCGGCGATGTCGATGACCTCGCCGAGCGCGAAGCGTGCCTCGCGAGCGGGGGAGTGCTCGACGCGGCGCCAGCCCGAGGACAGCAGGTGCTTGCGATCCACCACGTTGTCCACGCAGATGACCAGCGGGCGACCAAACTTCTCATGGTAGGCGGCAGCCAGGGCGCGCAGCTCTTCGGCCTCCTCGGGGGTCACGTCGCCCACCGACAGGGACGAGGTATCCGAGCTGGCCTGCTCGTCGCCCGCGCCGTCGAGGATCAGGGAGACGACGTCCGTGTAGGACGCGATGAGCTCCTCGGCCTCCTCGGGGCTGGCCGCCAGGACTGCGTCCTCGAAGGAGGAACGCAGCTCGGAGACGGAGGCGAAGGGGCGAGACTCCCAGGCGCGCTCGACCGGCCACGTGTGCGAGGAGAACATCGAGGAGAAGGTCGCGACGAACTGGTCGCGATCCATCGCGTTGACGTCGTCCAGGTTGATCTTCTTTCCGTCGACCACGGCCACGTCCGGCGAGGCCTGGCGTCCGATGTGGAAGAACAGGATGTTGAGGATGATCGCCGTCAGCGAGCCGATGGTCACGCCGGAGCCGAAGATGATCTGCAGCCAGGAGGGCATAGCCGAGAGGATGTCCGCTCTTCTGAAGGTGACGAGGAGTGCCAGGCCGATCGACGTGGAGACGATGACGGCGTTGCGGTTGTCGCGCAGATCGACCTTCGCCAGGGTCTGGATGCCGACGACGGCGACGTTGGCGAACATCGCCAGGGAAGCGCCGCCGATGACGGGGGAGGGGATGGCTGCGACGATGGCCGCAGCCTTGGGCAGCAGGCCCAGGATGATCATGAAGACGCCCGCCGCGGTGACGACCCAGCGGGACTTCACGCGGGTGAGGCGCACAAGGCCGACGTTCTGCGCGAAGCAGGTGTAGGGGAAGGAGTTAAGGACGCCGCCCAGCAGGGTGGACAGGCCGTCGGCGCGCAGGGCGTTGGCGATGTCGCGCGGGGCGATGCGCTTGCCCACGACCTCGCCGGTGGCGAAGACGTCGCCCGTGGTCTCCACTGCGGTCACGGCCATGACGATGATCATGGCGATGATGGCGGTGATGGAGAACTGGGGGAGCCCGAAGAAGAAGGGGTGGGTGACGGCCACCCAACTGGCCTTTCCGACGCCTGTGAAATTGGTCTTGCCCATCGCGAAGGCGACGCCCGTCATAATGACGAGGCCGAGGAGGACTGAGAGCGTTCCCATGAAGCCCTTGAAGAGGCGTTGAATGAGGACGATGACGATGATGGTGCCGATGGCGTAGCCGAGTGATTCGAACGTGAGCGCGGCCTTCGTGTCTGCCGGTGCATTGTCAGTCCACCTCAAAATGTCGTCGGCAGAGACGGACAGCAGGGTCGTGCCCATGACCGTCAGGAGCGTGCCCGTGACGACCGGTGGGAAAAAGCGAAGGAACTTCGCGAAGACGGGCGCGACTAGGAAGACGAGGAGGCCGACGGCGATGATGGAGCCGTACATGGTGGCTAGGCCGGTCTTCGGGTCGGCACCGGGTGGCGTAGCCGCCGCACCGATCGCAATGAGGGGGGAGACTGCGGTGAAGGTGACGCCCTGGATGAGGGGGAGCTTCACGCCGATGAAGCGGCCGATGCCGGCCGACTGGATGATGGTGGCGATGCCGCAGGTGAGCAGGTCTGCGTTGATGAGGTGAATGAGAGTTTCATCGTCGAGTCCAAGCTGTTTGACGATGACGAGCGGGACGACCACGGCGCCCGCGTAAAACGCGAGGACGTGCTGAATGCCCAGAATGGTGAGTTTCCCAAAGGGAGGGACTTGATCGACGGGGTGGGGAGCGGACGAGGGGCTTGATGCCATCTGTGTCTCCTGGACCTTTATCCAAGTTGTGTTAGGGACGCCTCTATTCTCTGTGATCAGCATGATTGTTTTACGAGTTATTTAAAAAGTGTGGCGAGTTCTATGTCGTGGGCTCTTGTCGTTTACGATGTGAGCACAGCGTGACGCATGCGGGAGGGAGGCCGGTATGACGCGCAATGGTCGTCCTCCGTCGATGGCGGACGTGGCCGAATTGGTCGGAGTCTCGCATCAGACGGTGTCTCGCGTTGTGAACGGCAAGGGGCGCGTATCGCCTCGGACGCGCGAGCGCGTGCAGGCAGCGATCGAGCAGCTGGGTTACCGCCCGAACTCCGTGGCCCGTGCACTGGTGACCGCCCGCTCGGGCATTATCGGCCTCGTGACCACGACCTCGGCTCACTTCGGTCCCTCCTCGATGCTTGTCGCCCTGGAGGTCGCCGCCCGCGAGTCCGGGCTCTTCACGTCGGTCGTGGCCCTCGATCGTTTTGGTGCTGACGATGTGGCCAGCGCCTTCGATCACTTCTCCTCCCTGGCCGCCGAGGCGATCGTTGTCATCGCGCCGGTGGACTCCCTCGCCGAGGCCGTGGCTTCCCAGGGTGCGTCCGTGCCGGTGGTCGCGGTCTCCGGTGGGCGCACGTTCGGTCGCGGAGTGTCGGTCGTTCACGCGGATCAGCGTGGAGGTGCGCGTGCGCTCGCGGAGCACCTCATGTCGCTGGGGCATCAAGACATTGCGTGTGTGGCGGGTCCTCAGGAGTGGTTCGAGGCGCGCGAGCGCGTGGCCGGGTGGCGCGAGGCAATGGATGAGGCAGGCCTGTCGAAGCGTGCGCCGCTCGTTGGCTCGTGGGAGGCGCGCTGGGGGTATGTCGCCGGACAGGCCCTTGTCGAGGATGGCCTGCCTGACGCCGTCATGTGCGCGAACGATGAGGTCGCTGTCGGCCTTCTTCGTGCGTTCACCGAGGCCGGGGTGAGCGTTCCGGGTGACGTGTCGGTGGCGGGTTTCGACGACGTGCCAATGGCAGCCTACGCGGGGCCGGGGCTGACGACGGTGCGCCAGGATTTTGCGGACCTTGGGCGCTGCGCGCTTGAGGCGGTCAGCCGCGCGCTCGACGGTGAAGCGGTGGATACGTTCGTGCGTCCAACACGCCTCGTCGTGCGCGGTTCGACGGGAGTAAGTACTCGTTAGAGGATCTTTTCGTAGTCGTGCTTGCCTTGTGCGCGGGTGAATGTTAACGTTAACCCAACCGCTCATCGGTGCTCAGTGAGGAGTACGAATGGATCACCGAAACCCCGACACATGGACCCCCGAGTTCGCGCGCGAGATCGAGCGCGTTCGTGAATACGTCGCCACCCTGCATGCCGACCTGCCACGCTGGGGCCTCGTCGTCTGGACGGCAGGAAACGTCTCCCAGCGCGTGCGCGGCGAGGCCGAGGATGGCAGCCAGGACCTCCTCGTCATCAAGCCCTCGGGCGTGTCCTACGATGACCTGAGCCCCGAGGCGATGGTCGTGTGCGACCTCGACGGAAACCTCGTGCTGGGGGAGGGATCTCCCTCCTCGGACACCGCCGCACATGCCTACGTCTATCGCCACATGAGCGAGGTGGGCGGCGTCGTGCACACGCACTCAACCTACGCCACCGCCTGGGCCGCGCGCGGAGAGGAGATTCCCTGCGTCCTGACCATGATGGGCGACGAGTTTGGCGGTCCCGTCCCCGTTGGTCCCTTCGCTCTCATCGGCGACGACTCGATCGGGCGCGGCATCGTCGATACCCTGCGCGAATCGCGCTCGCCGGCTGTCCTCATGCGCAACCACGGCCCCTTCACGATCGGGCGCGACGCACGTGCTGCCGTCAAGGCCGCCGTCATGGTCGAGGAGGTCGCCAAGACCGTGCACGTTGCGCGGGCGGGCGGGCCTCTTGTTTCCATCGAACAGCATCACATCGACTCCCTCTACGATCGCTACCAAAACGTCTACGGACAGCACTGACATCAAAGGAGATTTCACCGTGACCAGTTTCTACGAGGGCCGCGAGGTCTGGTTCGTCACCGGCAGCCAGGACCTGTACGGCGAGGAAACGCTGGCGCAGGTCGCCGAGCAGTCCCGCGAGGTTGTGCGCCTGCTCAACGAATCTAACCTGCTTCCCGCGCCGATCGTGTGGAAGCCCGTCCTGAAGGACTCCGACGCTATCAAGCGTGCGATGCTCGAGGCCAGCGCGGACGACCGCGTCCTTGGCGTCATCTCCTGGATGCACACGTTCAGCCCCGCGAAGATGTGGATCCGAGGCCTCGAGGTCCTGCGCAAGCCCCTGCTGCACCTGGCGACCCAGGCCAATGTCGAGATCCCCTGGGACAGCATCGACATGGACTTCATGAACCTGAACCAGGCGGCGCACGGTGACCGTGAATACGCCTACATCCTCACGCGCCTGGGCCTGGCTCGCGCTACGGTCGTCGGTCATGCCTCGCAGGAGAACACCCGTCGCCGCGTCGCCAACTGGGTGCGCGCGGCCGGCGGCTTCGCGGCGACCAACGAGCTGCGCGTCGTGCGCTTCGGTGACAACATGCGCAACGTGGCCGTCACGGAGGGAGACAAGACCGAGGCCGAGCGTCGCCTCGGCGTCTCGGTGAACACATGGTCGGTCAACGACCTTGTCGCCGTCGTTGATGCCGTGGATGAGGAAGCCATCGATGCCCTCGTGGCCGAATACTGCGAGCGCTACGAGGTGGCCCCCGAGCTGACCCCGGGTGGGGATCGCGCGGAATCGCTGCGCTACGCCGCCCGTGAGGAGATCGCGCTGCGCGCCTTCCTTGAGGAGCGCGGGGCGATGGCCTTCACGACCAACTTCGAAGACCTCGGCGGGCTTCGTCAGCTCCCCGGCCTGGCCGTGCAGCGCCTGACCGAGGCCGGCTACGGCTTCAGTGCCGAGGGGGACTGGAAGACCGCGGTCCTTGTGCGCGCCGCGAAGGTCATGGGGGAGGGGCTGCCCGGCGGTGCTTCGCTCATGGAGGACTACACCTACAACCTCGTTGAGGGCCAGGAGATGATCCTGGGCGCTCACATGCTCGAGGTGTGCCCCTCGCTGACGAATGCCCGCCCGCGCATCGAGATCCATCCCCTGGGCATCGGGGACCGCGAGGATCCCGTGCGCATGGTCTTCGACGCGGCTCCGGGACGCGGCGTCGTCGTCGCGATGTCCGACATGCGCGACCGCTTCCGCCTCACCGCGAACATTGTCAATGTCATCGAGCCTCCCCAGCCGATGCCCAAGCTCCCCGTCGCTCGCGCGATGTGGATCCCCGAGCCTGACTTCTACACCTCCGTCGAGGCGTGGCTGACGGCTGGCGGCGCGCACCACACGTGCATGTCGACGCAGATTGAGCCCGAGGTGTGGGAAGACTTCGCGGCGCTGGCGCGCATGGAGCTCGTCGTCATCGACGAGTCGACGACGCGACGCGACTTCGCCTCGGGTGTGCGCTGGAACCAGGCGTACCACCGCCTCGCCGAGGGGCTGTAAAACTCAGTGACCTCGGGAGTGTGAAGCGTTCGTGCCTCACACTCCCGAGGTTTTCTTTTGTGTATATGTCCGTTCTTAAAACTGTGAACGTTAACAATTGTTATCGGAACGTTATCAATTGGGCAATGCGAGGGTGACCCCTCTCTCATATGGTACAAGTTGTCAGACCACACGACGGACGTGTGGAGACGTGACGCCCATCGACAGTGATGTCGAGGCAATAAACAGGAGATATTCCATGAAGACACGTGGTTTCTTTGGAAAGATGGCAACGGTTGCTGCCACTTTCGCAGCCGGCGCCCTCGCGCTGAGCGGATGTGCGGGCGGCGGCGCCGGTGGCGGTGCTTCCAGCTCTGATAGCGGCGCTGCGGCCTCAAACGGCGGCAAGGTCAAGGTCGGCGTCGCGATGCCGACCCAGACCTCGGAGCGCTGGATCGCCGACGGCAACGCGGTGAAGGAAGGCCTCGAGGCAGCCGGATACGAGGTTGACCTCCAGTTCGCCAACGACGACATCCCCACCCAGACCCAGCAGATCGACCAGATGATCACCAACGGTGCCACCATCCTGGTCATCGCCTCCATTGACGGCACGGCCCTCTCCAGCCAGCTGGACACCGCCGGCTCGAAGAACATCCCGGTCATCGCCTACGACCGCCTCATCCGCGACAACGAGAACGTTGACTTCTACGTCTCCTTCGACAACTTCAAGGTCGGCGTCGCACAGGGCAACGCCCTGCTGTACGGCCTGGGCCTGACCGACAAGGATGGCAAGAAGCTCGATAACGCTCCCAAGGGCCCGCTCAACATTGAGCTCTTCGCCGGTTCGCCCGACGACAACAACGCCAAGTTCTTCTTCGATGGCGCCATGAGCGTTCTCAAGCCCTACCTCGACGACGGCACCCTCGTCGTGAAGTCCGGCCAGACCAGCTTCGACCAGGTCGCCATCCTGCGCTGGCAGCAGGAAGTCGCCCAGAAGCGCATGGAGGACCTGCTGACCTCGACCTACGGCGGCGGCTCTGAGCCCCTCGCCGGCGTGCTCTCGCCCTTCGATGGCATCTCCCGCGGCATTATCACCGCCCTCCAGGGCGCCGGCTACGGCCCCGCCATCAAGGACGGCCTGCCCATCGTGACCGGCCAGGACGCCGAGATTGCGTCCACCAAGATGATTGCGGATGGCATCCAGCAGTCCACGATCTTCAAGGACACCCGTACCCTGGCCGCCCAGGCCGTGACGGTCATCAAGGCGATGGCTGAGGGCAAGGAGCCCGAGGCCAACGACACCACCACCTACAACAACGGTGTGAAGGTCGTGCCCTCCTACCTGCTCGAGGTCGAGACCATCTACGCCGACAACCTCAAGGAAAAGCTCATCGACTCCGGTTACTTCACCCAGGCCGACGTTGATGCGGGCGTCGTGAAGAAGTAAGCGACGACGGGGTGCGGGGCACTCGCCCCGCACCCCACCCCTTCCGATTCGAGGAATGCAAACATGACGCAGAACATTTTGGAAATGCGTGACATCGACAAGGGCTTCAGTGGCGTGCCCGTCCTCAAGCACGTCAACCTTGATGTCCGCCCCGGTGAAGTTCACGCCCTGTGCGGCGAAAACGGCGCCGGCAAGTCCACCCTTATGAAGGTTCTCTCCGGCGTCTACCCCCACGGGCAGTACGACGGCACCATCATCTTCGATGGCAAGGAAGTCCAATTCCGCTCCATCAAGGACTCCGAGGCGCTCGGCATTGGCATCATTCACCAGGAGCTGGCCCTCGTTCCCTACCTGTCGATCGCGGAAAACATCTTCCTGGGTGCTGAGAAGCCTCGCAAGCTCGGCCTCATCGACTGGCATGAGGTCAACCACCGCGCCGAAAAGGTCTTGGAAAAGGTCGGCCTGAAGGAAAACGTGACGACCCAGGTCGGCACGCTCGGCGTGGGCAAGCAGCAGCTCATCGAGATCGGCAAGGCCCTGTCCAAGGACGTGCGCCTGCTCATTCTGGACGAGCCCACCGCCGCCCTCAACGACAACGATTCGGCCCAGCTCCTCGACCTCGTGCGCAGCCTGCGTGACCAGGGCGTGGCCATCGTCATCATCTCCCACAAGCTTGGGGAGATCGCCGAGATCGCCGACCGCACGACGATCCTGCGCGATGGCCAGACCATCGAGACGATCGACATGAAGGACCCCGCCTCTACGCAGGGCAAGATCATCTCGCTCATGGTGGGCCGCGACCTCACTCAGCGCTACCCCGAGCGCAACGTGGAGATCGGTGAGGAGGTCTTCCGCGTGGAGGACTGGACCGTCTATCACCCGTCCCAGGCTGGGCGTGTCGTGATCTCCGGGGCTTCCTTCAATGTGCGTCATGGCGAGGTCGTCGGCATTGCCGGCCTCATGGGTGCCGGACGTACCGAGCTTGCGATGAGTATCTTCGGCCGCTCCTTCGGTACGCGTATCTCGGGCAAGCTCTTCAAGGATGGTAAAGAGATTAAGATCAAGACCGTCTCGGACGCGATCAAGCACGGCATCGCCTACGCGACCGAGGACCGCAAGCAGTACGGTCTCAACCTGATTGACGACATCCGGCATAACGTGGCCACCGCAGGCCTGTTCAAGCTCTCGCGCCGAGGCCTCGTCGACGGGCACAAGGAACTGGCGGTCGCCGCCGACTACAAGGAACGGATGAACATTCGCTCCAACTCGGTCCTCCAAAACACCGGCTCCCTGTCGGGCGGCAACCAGCAGAAGGTCGTTCTGTCCAAGTGGCTCTACACGGACGCAGACGTCCTCATCCTCGATGAACCCACGCGCGGCATCGACGTCGGCGCGAAGTTCGAGATCTACACGCTCATCAACAAGATGGTCGAAGAAGGCAAGGCCGTCATCGTCATCTCCTCCGAGCTCGAGGAAGTCCTCGGCGTCTCGGACCGCATCTACACCCTGGCGTACGGCCGCATCACCGGCGAGGTCAAGGCCGAAGACGCCACCCAGGAAAACCTCATGGAACTCATGACTATCGAACCCGCAAGGGAGGACCAGAAATGACCGCCGAAATCAGCCTGGTTGACACGCTGAAGGCCAACCTGCGTCAGGGCGGCATCTTCATCGCGTTCATCGCCATCGTCGTCCTCTTCTGGGCGTTCAACCCCGACACCTTCCTCTCGTCGGGCAACCTGACGAATATCGTCCTGCAGTACTCCTACATCCTGATCCTCGCGATCGGCATGCTCTTCGTCATCGTCCTGGCCCAGATCGACCTCTCCGTCGGCTCGGTCGTGGCAGTGACCGGCGCGCTCAGTGGCGTTCTCGTCATCAAGCAGGGCTACCCCTGGTGGGTTGGCGTCGTCGCCGCCCTCGTCATGGGTATCCTGATCGGCGCATTCCAGGGTTTCTGGGTCGCCTACGTGGGCATCCCCGGCTTCATCGTCACGCTGGCCGGCATGCTCCTGTTCCGTGGCCTGACCTACCAGGTTCTCGACAACGTCTCGCTCTCGCCTTTCCCCAAGGGCTACTACAACATCGCCAACGGCTTCCTCAACGGTCTCCTGGGCGGTAATGGCTTCGACGTCTTCACCCTGGTGGTCTTCGGCATCGGTGTGGCAGGATTCGCCTACCAGCAGGTGCGCACCCGCCGTGCACGCATCTCCTACAACCAGGCGGTTGAGGCGATGTGGCTGTTCGTCGCGAAGATCGTCGTCACCGCCGTTGTTGTCATGTGGTTCGCGTACAAGCTCTCCACCGAGCGTGGCCTGCCCATCGTTCTGATCCTCCTGGCGATTCTCGTTCTCGTCTTCGGAACCCTCGCATCTTCGACGATGTTTGGCCGCGACGTGTACGCGATCGGTGGCAACAAGTCTGCCGCCGCCCTGTCCGGCATCAACGTCAAGAAGGTCACCTTCTGGTGCTACGTCAACATGGGCTTCCTTGCGGGCGTTGCGGGCGTCGTCTACTCGGCTCGTATGAACGGCGCGCAGCCCTCGGCGGGTAACATGTTCGAGCTCGACGCCATCGCCGCCTGCTTCATCGGTGGTGCATCGACGACCGGTGGTATTGGACGCCTCTCCGGCGCCCTCATCGGTGGCCTCATCATGGCCGTCATGTCTAACGGCATGCAGCTCATGGGTGCCTCCACCTCCACCCAGCAGATCGTCAAGGGCGCAGTCCTGCTCCTGGCGGTTGCCTTCGATGTGTGGAACAAGCAGCGCGCCTCGGCCTGAGGTGTCGCGAAGCTTCTTATCAGGGCGGGGAGTGGCCATGCGGTCGCTCCCCGCCCTTTTGTATGTCGGTCGTCTATGTTTGTCAGGTCTAATGAGAGGGGTGCCCACTTGGCGTGGGGCAAAGTTCCTGTTACCGAAAAACGTGCCGGTGGCGGCGCATTTGAGTTCCGCAGAATTGCAACCACTCGGCAAGTTTGAGTGACCTGTCGCACAGAATTGACGGTTTTTGAGCAAAAAAACGAGATATTTTCGTGAAATCCGCGAAATCTGGCCCTAAAGTCGGCAAAATCGCCAAAGATTTCGTAGTGTGTCATTCGTGGCCACGACAGTGGTAACCAAGAACGAACAGGAATGAGGTTTCTCAATGTCCGTGAACCGTACCGAGCTTGTCGCTCAGATTGCCGAACGTGCCGACCTGACCAAGGCGAAGGCCGACGAGGCCCTGGCCGCCTTCCAGGCCGTCCTCGTTGAGTCCCTGGCTAAGGGCGAGGCCGTCAAGGTGACCGGTCTGCTCTCCGTCGAGCGTGTTGAGCGCGCCGCCCGCACCGGCCGTAACCCCCGCACCGGCGAAGAGATCAAGATCCCCGCTGGCTACGGCGTGAAGCTCTCCGCTGGCTCCACCCTGAAGAAGGCCGTCTCCAAGTGACGCGCTGACACTAGCGAATAGCCTGTGGGGCACGACCGAGTGGTCGTGCCCCGCACGCGTATCTGCTGGCCTGGGCAGCCCCGCCCACGCTCACATGAGAGGTTTAACGCGCCAATTTGCGGGTTTACGTGCGTATCAAGGGGGTGACGTGCATATTCAGCGGTTTGCGTGCGACCAACACACCAGGCCAGGCACCGTTGTGCCCAAAACGCAGACCACCTCAGCCGCAATACCCCATTTTCAATGTTTTTCACCGAGGTGGTCTGCGATTTGGGCGCCTTACCGCCCCGAACCGTGACATCACCGCCACCAAACGGGGGATTTGCATCATTAGGGGCGCGACACGCCGGCGACACGCCGAAGGGAGGCTCCTAATGCTGCCAAACCCCCGCCATGACCCCTGGTGTCATATTCCCTCACTAGTGCATGACTGCCCGGCAGGGTGCCGATAAACGCCGGTAGGGTGTCGCCAGCAATGACGGCGGAGGTCACGAGCGGCCAGCTCCGCGACGACGCTTGTGGCCGAAGAGGTGCTACACCCGATCGGGAAGGTTCAACCCCTTCTGATCGGGTGGAATCTTCCCTAACGGGTTGAATGCTCCCGATCAGGTGGAATGTTCCCGCTGGGGCGCATCCTGTCTGAGGCGCAGCGGCGCGAGCGCGCAAGCCCAACGACACCGCCCTCGATGATGCCTGGGGCCGAACCTCGACCAGCACGTTTTGTCCTATAACCCCAACGCGCCGTGATGAGGCAGCGGCGGGCACCAGGAGGGCGACGCTGCCCTGCGCCCTTCAGACGCGCATAGCGGCCCAAAGGCGTGGCTGTCGTGCATAACGTTGCCCCCGGCTCGCATCAGCGGGCCGGGGGCAACGCATGGAGTTCGCATGAACGTGTGTGTTAGGCGTTCACCTCTTCCTTGACGCTCAGCGTCAGGAGCGGGTGGTGGCACGCCACGCGGTGCGTCTCATCCGTGAGCATCGGCTGGACCTTGCACTCCTCGCCAGCGAACGGGCAGCGCGGGCGGAAGCGGCAACCCTCGGGCGGGTTGACGGCGCTCGGCGGCTCGCCGGTGAGCTTGATGGCGCTCTCGTCGTGCTTGAACTCGGGGTCCGGCACGGGGATCGAGTCGATGAGCGCCTTCGTGTAGGGGTGCTTCGGGTTCTTGACGACCTCGTGGGCGGGGCCCTCCTCGACGATGCGGCCCAGGTACATGACGCCGATGCGGTCTGCCATGTACTGAACGACCGCCAGGTCGTGGCTGATGAACAGGTAGGACAGGCCCAGCTCCTGCTGCAGGTCCTTCATGAGGTTGAGGACCTGCGCCTGGACGGAGACGTCAAGCGCCGAGACGGGCTCGTCGGCCACGATCAGGTCGGGAGCCAGGGTCAGCGAACGGGCGAAGCCGAGGCGTTGGAGCTGACCGCCCGAGAACTCGTGCGGGTAGCGGTCCAGGACCTCTTCGGTCAGGCCGACCTGCTCGAGGATCTCCATGATGCGCTCGGCGATCTGGCGAGCGTTGCCGGTCTTCTGGATGCTCATGGGCTCGGCCAGGATCTGGTCGATGCGCATGCGCGGGTCCATTGCCGCGTAGGAGTCCTGGAACATCATCTGCACGTCGCGGTGGATGCGCACAGCGTCGCGTCCCTTGAGCGTGGCCAGGTCGCGTCCATCGAGTTCGATGGCGCCGCCCGACGGGGGCTCGAGGCCGGCGATAAGGCGACCCACGGTGGACTTACCGCAGCCGGACTCGCCGACGAGGCCGTAGGTCTCGCCCTTGTTGACCGTGATGGAGACGCGGTCGACGGCGGACACAACGCCCTTGTCACGCTTGAAGAAGCCGGATCCCGCCGACTCGTACTCACGCGAGGCCTCCTTGACGTCGAGGAGTATCTCGTGGGAGATCTGCCCGGTGGCGTCGACCGCGTCCTCGGCCTTGCCGGAATCCATCATGGCCTGGAGGACCGCGGGGGACTCGTCGCCCTCCTGCACCGGGTGGAAGCAGGAGAAGGTGTGGTTGTCGTCCCCGCTCAGATCCGGGTAGCCGGCGCGGCACTCGTCGGTGGCCCACAGGCAGCGGGCCGCGAAGCGGCATCCCTTCGGCAGGTTGGTCAGCGACGGGGGAGCGCCCGGAATCGAAAAGAGCTTGGTGCCTGCTGCGAGGGCGCGCTCGGGCAGAGCCGCCATCAGCGAGCTCGTGTAGCGGTGCTTCGGCTCGGTGAACAGCGTCTTCGTCGGCGCGGTTTCGACGATACGGCCGGCGTACATGACGGCGACACGGTCGGTGTGACCGGCCACAACACCCAGGTCGTGGGTGATCAGAATGACGCCCATCTTGTACTCGTCGCGCAGCTCATCGATGAGGTCGAGGATCTGCATCTGTGTCGTGACATCCAGGGCCGTCGTCGGCTCGTCCGCGATGAGGATGCGCGGCTTGCACACGAGGGCCATGGCGATCATGACGCGCTGGCGCATGCCGCCCGAGAGCTGGTGCGGGTAGTTGTTGATGACAACCTCGGGGCGAGGCATGCCGACGCGCTTGAGGATCTCGACGGCGCGCGCGAGGGCTTCCCTCTTCGAGAGTTTCTCGTGCACGCGCAGCGGCTCGCACACCTGAAGGCCGATCTTCATGGTCGGGTTCAGGGAGGTGAGAGGATCCTGGAAGATCATGCCGACCTTGGTGCCGCGCATCTTGCGCTTCAGGTGCAGCGGCATCTTCGTCAGGTCCTGGCCGTCGAGGATGATCGAGCCGGAGGAGACCTTGCCGCCCTGGGGCAGGAGGCCCATGAGGGACAGCGCCGTCATGGTCTTGCCGGAGCCGGACTCGCCCACGATGCCCAGGGTCTCGCCCGGGTTCACGTGCAGGTCGACACCCGAGAGGGCGCGAACCACGCCGTTGCGGATCTCAATATCGGTGTGCAGATCTTTGATCTGAAGGAGTGGAGTATTCATAGTTCAGTGCTCACCTCTTGCGCAGTCGAACTTCGAAGGCGTCACGCAGGCCGTCGCCAATGAAGTTGAACGACAGGACCAGGAGGATGATGAGGACGCCCGGAGGGTAGAGCAGCCACCAGTTGCCCGAGTAGACGTGCGACTGGCTGTTGGAGAGCATGGCGCCCCAGTCAGTGGCGGGAGGCTGCGCGCCCAGGCCGAGGAACGACAGGTAGGCGACGTAGAGGACGGCGTCTGCGACCTGGAAGGTCGCGTTGACGATGACGGTGCCGATCGTGTTTCGGACGATGTGCGTCCGGATCGCTCGGGGCATCGAGCCGCCCATGCCGCGCATCGCGACGACGTACTCGCGCGTGCGCAGGGACAGGGCCTCGCCTCGAATCAATCGGGACGTACCCAGCCAGGACAGGGCTGACATGATGATGATGAGGACCGGGACGGTCGGCGGGATCATCGTGGCGATCAGCATGAAGAGGAACAGGACGGGCACGGACATGAGCGCGTCAACGATGCGCATCATGATTGCGTCGATCCAGCCGCCCACGAAGCCGGCGATCGCGCCGTAGAGCGTGCCGATCGTGGTGGCGAAGATGCCGGCGAACAGACCGACGATGATCGAGGTCTGGCCGCCCTTCATGAGGCGTCCGAGCTGGTCGTATCCAACCATGTCGGTGCCGAGTGGATGCTCGGCGGAGGGAGGCAGCGCCGAGTTCGACAGGTCCGTGTGGATCTGGTCGGTCACGTAGAACAGGGGACCGATGAAGGAGAAGGCCATCAGGATGAGGATCAGGCACACGCCGAAGACGGCGAGCTTGTTTTCCATGAAGACCTGCAGGCCCTGCAGCTTCGTCGATTTGCGGGCGGTGCGCGCCTTGGCCGGCGCAGCGATGGGTGCTGTTGCAGTGGTCATTTGGCACGTCCTGCCAGTCGGATACGGGGATCAGCGACGGCGTAGAGGAAGTCTGCCAGGAGCGCGCCGATGACGGTCGCAAAGGAGATGATCAGGGCGACGCCGAGGAGAATCGGGTAGTCGCGCCTGCCGGTCGCCTGGTAGTACAGGTAGCCCATGCCGTTGAAGTTGAAGAGGGTCTCGATGACGAGGGCGCCGCTGAACATCGCGGGGATGTACAGGCCGATCATCGTGATGACGGGGAACATGGCGTTGCGCAGCGTGTGAACGAAGACGACGCGGAACTCCGACAGACCCTTCGCGCGAGCGGTACGCACATACTGCTCGTTGAGGTTATCCACCATCGAGGAGCGCACGTAGCGCGCGTAGGCGGCGATCGTGCCGATCGACAGGGCACACACGGGCAGGACGAGGTGGTCCCACTGCTCCCACATGACCGACAGGGCCTCGCCCTGCGGTGCATCGTTGGGCAGGATCGGCCACACCTGGGAGAAGAGGACGATGAGGAGGAGGCCCGCGAAGAAGATCGGCGTCGAGTAAGCGAGCAGACACGCGATCGTCACGATGTAATCGGGCGCTTTATTTCTCTTGACGGCCTGCCACACGCCCAGGGGGATCGCAACAATGAGAGCCAGGATGGTGGACAGGAGAGACAGGAAGATGGTGCGCGGCAGGCGGGCTGCCAGCAGGTCGTTCACAGACTGGTTGTGCTGGTAG
Organism: Schaalia odontolytica; assembly: GCF_002847525.1. Taxonomy (GTDB): domain Bacteria; phylum Actinomycetota; class Actinomycetes; order Actinomycetales; family Actinomycetaceae; genus Pauljensenia; species Pauljensenia odontolytica_B. The sequence continues at coordinate 64,177 of NZ_PKKM01000009.1, forward strand.
GAGTAGCCGAAGTCGCCGTGCGCAATTTTGTTCAGGTAGTTGACGTACTGCTCGGGGATCGGCCGGTCATATCCGTTTTCGTGGTCGAAAGCTGCGAGCTGTTCTTGGGTCGCATCCTTACCGAGTGCAGCGCGGGCTGCGCCGCCCGGCTGAGACTGGAGGAGGATGAAGGTGATGATGGTGACCAGGAAGACAACGACGACTGCCTGGCCGAGACGTTTGAGGATGAATTGGATCATTGCGAACTCCACAGTAAGGGGGCAGGCGCCCGCATGTGCGGGTGCGGGCGCCTGCCCCGTGAGGCGTCAAGGCGAAGGATTACTTACCTTCGGTCGACCACGACCAATCCTCGGGCCAGGTGTCGCCGGTGGCGTCGAGTTCGCCCAGGTCGAGCGTCTTCTTCACCGCGGTGATCTGGTAGTACGGGTTGGGCATCCACAGAACGGGGAGGTCCTCCGCGAGGTAGTCGTTGTATGCCTGGAGAGCGTTGGGCTCGGAGGAGCGGGTCGACTCTTCGATGAGCTTGTCAGCCTCGGGGTTCTTGTACTGGCCGAGATTAACGGGAGCGTCAGAGGCGAAGAGGCGCTCGCCGGAGGCGTAGATTGGGAAGCCCCACGAGGTCTGGGATCCGAAGAAGGACAGGTCCCAGGTGCAGGGGGTCTCGTCGTCACATGCCTGCGAGGCGCCGACCGAGTCGGGGACCTCGTTCATGTCGATCTTGATGCCGACCTTGCCGAACTGGGAGATGATCTCCTCGAACATCTGGTGCGTGGAGACGAAGCCCGACTGGGAGACGAGCTTGAAGCTCAGCTTGTCGCCAGCCGCGATGCCCTCGCCACACTGGTTGGCGCCGGTGCCGGCGTTCTCGCAGGTGGTTTCGCCGTCGGGCACGACCTTCCAGCCGTGGTCCTCGAGGAGCTTCTTGGCGGCATCCGGATCGAACTTGTAGACGCAGCCTTCGGTGGTGCCGGTCTTCTCGGCGGCCATCGGGACGGGGCCACAGGTCGGGGAAGCGGTGCCGGACCAGATCTTCTCAGACAGGGTCGGCTGGTCGATCAGCTGCTGCATCGCCTGACGGATGTACTTCTGGTTGATGAACTTCGAGCCGGGTGCCTGGGGCGCGAAGTTCAGGGCCAGGTAGGTGATGGAGTTGCCGGGCCACAGGAAGACGTTGTAGCCCTTGTCCTCCACAGCCTTGCGCTGGTTGTACTGCGCGGCCGGGATGTAGCCGAAGTCGATGGTGCCCGAACGCACGGAGTTGAACTCGGCGTCGTCACCCGTGAATGCCTTGTAGATCAGCGCGTCGATCTTGGGCTTGTCCTCGCCCCAGTAGTTCTCGTTGGGGACGAGCGTCAGGCCCTGGTCGGGGGTGAATTCCTTGAGCTTCCAGGGGCCGTTCACCGTCTGCCACAGCGGGTTGGTGGCGTAGGAGGACAGGTTTTTGGCCTCGCCCTGCAGGTAGGCGAAGACCTTCTGGGCACCCTCGGGGGTGCGGTCGAGGTCGGAGACGGCCTCGTCGGCGCTGGTCTTGTCCCAGGCGTGCTGGGGGAGCAGAGCGACCTTGTTGATCTGGTTGTCAATGAACCAGGCCGGGGCGAACTTGGTCTCGGTGGTGATGGTGAAGGTGTGCTCGTCGACGATCTTCAGGTCGGCACCATCGGGGAAGAAGCCCTTCTTGTAGGAGGCCCATTCGTCCTTGTTGTTGGTGACGAGGTTCCACCAGAACTCGACGTCGCGGGTGGTGACGGGCGTGCCGTCGGACCACTTGGCGTCGTCGCGCAGCTTGATGGTGTAGGTCAGGCCGTCCTCAGAGACCTCGGGAACGGTGCCCAGGGACTTGGGGAGGTTGATCTTGTAGGGGGTATCAGAGGTGGACTTGTAGGCGAACAGTGGGCGGTACATCGCCTGGATGAACTGGCCGTTCTCGCCCTGCGTGTAGCCCTTTGCTGAGACCGGGAAGATCCAGTTGGGGGTACGCGAGGCCATCGTGACCTCGTTCTTGCCGGTTTCCGAGTTGGCTGCCTGGCCGCCGCCGCTACTGCTGCTGCCGCCACCACAGGCGGACAGGCCCAGGGAGGCGACCATTGCGAGGGCCGCGCCGGTGACCATCCACCGCTTCTTTCTAAGGTTCATGACTGCTCCAAATCAACGTTGATCGGGGACACTGACGGATGACAACCCTGTCAGATGACGTTCATCATATGACAGATTGTCGGCGAATGTTGCCACTTTGGCCAAAATGTGGAATGTTACGAAAAAATAACAAGATATTTCGACGAAAGAAGTGTCAGACTTTCTTCGGTGGGGCATAATGAATCATGTTCTCAACGATGAGCGCAGTGTAACGTTGTAGTTACTGCATACGTACTTAGAGGAGGTGTCATGGCCACGCATGATGTCGACGAGACCGTCCTGACGCTGATTGGGTCCGGTCAAGCAGACACCAGGCCCGCAATTGTCAAGCAAACGGGCCTCGCACCATCAACGGTGTCGGCCGCTGTGTCTCGCCTCGTCGAAGCCGGGGTCATCGCGGAAGCGGAACACTCTGTTTCCACGGGCGGGCGGCGCGCGCGCCGCCTCGTCACCTCCGACGGCGCCGGAGCACTCGCCCTCGTCGAGCTGGGAGCCCACCACGGCCTCGTCGCACTGACGGACCCCACCCGCGGAGTCGGGCAGGCATCGAGCCTCCTTATCGACATTGCGGAAGGTCCGCAGGTGGTGCTCGACGCTGTCATGGACGAGGTGTCCCGCCAGGAAGAAGCTGCCGGCGTGCGGGTCGGTGGCATTGCCCTGGCGGTCCCTGGTCCCGTGGACGCGGAGCGCTCTCGCGTGATCCGCCCCGCCCGCATGCCCGGGTGGGACGGCGTCAACGTCGCCGAGGCCATCACCGAGCAGTGCGGCCTGCCCGCCCTCATCGAAAACGACGCGCGCGCGGGAGCCATCGGCGAATCCGTCTACCGGCGTCGTCTCCAGGGTGTGACTCCCATCGACACGCTGATCTACGTCAAGGCTGGCTCCGCCATCGGCGGTGCCTACCTCGTCGATGGCGTGCCGCAGGTGGGGCAGGGCGGACTGGCCGGGGACATCTCGCACATCCCCGTCGAGGCCGCTGCAGGCCGCCCCTGCAAGTGTGGCAATGTCGGATGCCTCGAAACGATTGCGTCCGCAGACTCGATCCGAGCAGACTTGGCCGCAGCAGGCCTCGTCTATGAGAACAACGCACAGCTTCTGGCCGCCGCGCGTGACGGTATCCCCGAAGTTGCGACGGCCATCCGCCAGGCGGGCACCCTCCTGGGCCACTGTGTCGCCCACCTCGTGTCCTTCCTAGCTCCCCAGGGAGTCATTGTCGGTGGAGCACTTTCCGCCGTCGATGCCTTCACCGCCGGAGTGCGTGCCGCACTCCACCAATCCTGCCTCCCCTCGATCATGGAACACCTCGTGATCGAATCGTCTCGATCAGGGCGCGAAGCGGCGCTCTGGGGGCTCTCGACACTCACCCCCTCGAAGATCTCAAAGGAGAATCGCTCATGACCAAGCCCCGCATCGCGGTTGCCGGCATCCACATCGAATCCTCGACGTTCACCCCCTACATCTCGACCGCCGACGACTTCATCGTCACCCGCGGCGAGGAACTGATGGACCGCTTCTACTGGCGCGACGAGGACTGGGCCACCCAGATCGAGTGGATTCCCGTCCTGCACGCGCGCGCCCTGCCCGGCGGCGTCGTCGAGCGCGGCGCCTACGACGCCTGGAAGGCTGAGATCCTCGAGGGCCTCGCGGCCGCCGGCCCCCTCGACGGCCTCTTCTTCGACATCCACGGCGCCATGAGCGTCCAGGGCATGGACGATGCCGAGGGTGACCTCATCAACGCTATCCGCGGCGTCATCGGCCCCGAGCCCATGGTCAGCGCCTCGATGGACCTGCACGGAAACGTCTCCCAGGACCTCTTCGACGGCTGCGACATCCTCACCTGCTACCGCCTCGCACCCCACGAGGACGCGCTCGAGTCGCGTCGTCGCGCCGCCTACAACCTGGGCATGCGCCTCCTGAACGGCCAGCCCAAGCCCGTCAAGGCCCTCGTCCACGTCCCCGTCCTGCTCCCGGGCGAGAAGACCTCGACCCGCATCGAACCCGCCAAGTCCCTGTACAAGATGATTGACCCCATCGAAGCGATGGATGGCATCTTGGACGCCGCGATCTGGATCGGTTTTGCGTGGGCCGACCAGCCGCGCTGCAAGGGTGCGGTCGTCGTCACGGGTGACGACGCGGAGCTCGTTAAGGAGCAGGCCGAGCGCATCGGCCAGTACTTCTGGGACGTGCACGACCGCTTCGAGTTCGTGGCCCCTGTTGCCTCCATGGAAGAGTGCCTGGCAGCCGCCGAGGAGGGCCCCAAGCCCTTCTTCATCTCCGATTCCGGCGACAACCCGGGCGCCGGCGGTGCCGACGACGTGACGGTCGCGCTCGCGGCCCTGCTCGCGTGGAAGCCCGTCCAGGAGGCCACGCTCGACGTCATCTACGCCTCGATCATCGATCCCGCCGCAGCAGCCGTTGCATGGGAGGCTGGCGTCGGCGCCGAGGTCGACCTCGAGGTCGGTGGGCACATCGACACTCGCGAGCCTGGTCCGCTGAACGTCCACGCCACGGTCGAGGCCCTCGCCGACGATCCGATGGGTGGCCACACCGCGCTGCTGCGCACGGGCGGCCTGCGCTTCATCATCACGACGAACCGCAACCAGTACACGATGTACAGCCAGTTCGAGCTGCTCGGCGTGGATATCACCACCGCCGACGTCGTCGTCGTCAAGATCGGTTACCTGGAGCCCGACCTGTACGAGACTCAGAAGGGCTGGCTCATGGCGCTGACCCCCGGTGGCGTCGATCAGGACCTCATCCGCCTCGGTCACCACAAGATTGAGCGCCCGATGTTCCCCTTCGATCCGGATATGGCAGATCCCGATCTGCATGCTCAGGTCGTCGTACCATGAGCGCCGTCAAGGACTCCGAGGGCCCGGTATTTGCGGGCATCGACATCGGCGGCACATCCATCAAATGGATGATCGTCGATGAGGCAGGCGCGATCCTCACCCAGGGAAACGAGCCGACCAACCGCGAGGCCGTGGCCGAGCAGGTGGGACGAATCGGCGCGCGACTCGCGAGCGACTATCCGGGACTGGTCGGTTTCGGCCTGATCTGCCCCGGCCTCGTCGATGAGGAGAGCGGGACCGTCGTGTACGCGGCGAACCTCGAGCTGCGCGGCGTCCAGCTGGCCCACGCGGTCGAGGACGCCACGGGCGTGCCCGCCGCACTCATGCATGACGGGCGCGCCGCCGGCCTGGCTGAGGGACTCCTCGGCGCGGGGCGCGGAGCCTCGTCGTTCCTCATGATGCCCATCGGCACCGGCATCTCCGTGGCTCTCATGCTCGGGGACAACCTGTGGAGTGGCGCAACGTTTAGCGCCGGCGAAGTCGGGCATGCGCCCGTCTTCCCCGGTGGTGAGTCATGCCGCTGCGGGTCGCGCGGCTGCCTGGAGGTCTACGCTTCGGCGAAGGGCATCGCGAGGCGCTACGAGCAGGCGACCGGCGAGGACATCGGCGCGAAGGCTATCGAAGCCGGCATCGGTACGGATCCGGTCGCGACCGAGGTATGGGACACCGCGGTTCGCGCACTCGCGCTCTCCCTCACCCACATGACACTCACCGTCGACGTTGAGCGCATCATCATCGGCGGCGGCCTGTCGCATGCGGGGGAGAACCTGCTGGCGCCGCTGCGCGAGGAATTCGCTTCGATGCTGACATTCCGTGACGCTCCCGAGATTGTCCGTGCTTCCCTCGGGGGCGCGGGCGGTCGCTGGGGTGCCGCGATCCTGGCCGCCCGCGTGGGTGGCTCGACGTGCTACGAAAGGTGGCAGCCGTGACCGTTGTTGAGATTTGCGTGGAAGATGCCGTGGGTGTGCGCCGTGCGCGCGACGGGGGAGCGGATCGCATTGAGATCTGCACCGACCTGTCGTGTGGCGGCCTGACCCCCGCATTCGACGAGGTGGCCGCCGCCCTCGAGGTGGCGCCCGCTGGCGGCGTTCAGGTGCTCGTGCGTCCGAGGCCCGGGGACTTCGTCCATTCGCGCGAAGAGGTTGACCGTATCGCCTCCGATATCGTGACCCTCTCGTCGATCGGTCGGGGAGCGCCTGTGCGCCTCGGCTTCGTCGTCGGCGTCATTACCCGTGACGGGCAGATCGACGTGAATGCGGCCGCGCGCCTGCGGGACACGGCCGAGGATGCGCCGTTGACCTTCCACCGTGGATTCGACCAGGTCGTGGATCAGGATCGCGGCCTCGACGTCCTCATGGAACTCGGGTATGACCGCGTGCTGACGACGGGTGGGGATCCGGCCGTCGCACAGCCGGACGCCCTGGCCCGCCTCGTTGAGCGCGGGGGAGACGACATCATCATCCTGGTGTCGGGTGGCCTGCGCGCTCATAACGTCGCCGAGGTCGTGGCTGCCTCGGGAGCACGAGAGGTCCACATGCGCGCCCCCGGAACCTCGGGAACCGATCAGGCGGAGGTCGAGCGAATCGTCGCTGCCCTGCACGGATAGCCCAGCTCACACGTTTTCGAAAAATCTTCATTGATTCGTCTGACAAATCGATGTCGGCAGTGTAAGGTTAAACACATGAGAATTGGAATTTTCAACGACGAAGATCAGATCGCATCCCTCGCAGCGGACCGCATCCTCGAGGTGTACCGCGCTAAGCCGAACTTCGTGCTCGGCCTGGCCACCGGCTCCTCGCCGCTGAAGCTCTACGCAGAGCTCGTGCGCCGCTACGAGGCCGGTCAGATCTCCTTTGCCCAGGTTCGTTCCTACAACCTCGACGAGTACGTGGGCCTGCCCCGCGACCACTACGAGGGTTACGCGAACTTCATCCACCGCAACCTCGTCGACCTCGTCGACATGCCCGAGGGTGCGGCACACGGCCCCGACGGCTGGTGCGATGACCTCGAGGCCGGCGCTGCCGCCTACGACGAGGCCATCAAGGCCGACGGCGGTATCGACATCCAGGTCCTCGGCATCGGCTCTGACGGCCACATCGGCTTCAATGAGCCCGGCGGCACCCTCGCGTCGCGCACCCACGTGGGTGTCCTGACCGAGCAGACCCGCCGCGACAACGCCCGCTTCTTCGATGGCGACATCGACCAGGTTCCCACGCACTGCGTGACCCAGGGCCTGGGCACGATCATGGACTCGCGCGCCCACATCTTCATCGCCACGGGTGAAGGCAAGGCCGACGCGGTCAAGGCCATGATCGAGGGCGGCGTCACCCAGCGTTGGCCCGCGTCCATCCTCCAGCACCACCCCGACGTCACCGTGCTCCTCGACGAGGCCGCCGCCTCCAAGCTCGAGCTCGCAGACTTCTACAAGGAGGTCTGGGAGAAGGAACACCTGTGAGATAGGTTCCCTACCCGGTTGCCCCGGCCTCGTCAATGCGAGGCCGGGGCTTTACTGTGACGTCTTTCTTCGCTCCCGGCGCACGCGCGCCACCCGTTGGAAGGACCCCCAGGCACGTACAATGGTCCCCATGCGTAATGCCCTCGACGAACCCACCGGCCCCTCCGCGCCCTCAGGTCCCTCCACCGCGTCCTCGACCGGTCTGCTGGAGCGTACCGAGACCCGCAAGGAGCGCACCGGTGGGGACGGCGATCGCTTCGCCCACTTCGTGCGCAAGGACAAAGCGAACTCGTCGATGGTCACGGGCCAGCCCGTCGTCGCCCTGTGCGGCAAGGTGTGGATCCCCACCCGCGACGCCTCGCAGTACCCGGTGTGCCCCACCTGCAAGGAACTGCGTGATTCGATGGGAAAGAACGGGCGTAACTGGCCCTTCTCCGACGGCGGAAAGGGCTCCGACAAGTGAGCGAGACGACCCGGCGCGCACCCGTTGGCAGGCTGCGCGCCTGGCAGGCCGCTGCCTTGGACCGCTACATGGCGACCTCCCCGCGTGACTTCCTGGCGGTCGCGACACCGGGCGCAGGTAAGACGACCTTCGCCCTGACGCTTGCGACCGAGCTGATCGCCCGCGGCATCGTCGACAAGCTGACCGTCGTGTGCCCCACCGAGCACCTCAAGGGGCAGTGGGCCTCGAGCGCTGCGCGCTTCGGCATCCACATCGACCCCGACTTTACGAACTCGCAGGGCGTTGCCGGCTCCCACTTCGATGGCGTGGCCGTCACCTACGCGCAGATTGGCTCCAACCCGGCCGTCCACGCGGCGCGCACCCGCGCCTACCGCACCCTCGTCATCCTCGATGAGATCCACCACGCCGGCGACTCCCTGTCGTGGGGCGATGGCGTGCGTGAGGCATTCACGGACGCGACGCGCCGCCTGGCGCTAACGGGCACGCCCTTCCGCTCGGACACCTCTCCCATCCCCTTCGTCACATACGAGGAGGACGAGGAAGGCATTCGGCGCTCCCGCGCGGACTACACCTACGGCTACGGCGACGCCCTCAAGGATGGCGTCGTTCGCCCCGTCCTGTTCATGTCGTACTCGGGTCAGATGGCCTGGCGCACCAGCGCGGGCGACGAGGTCAGTGCCCGCCTGGGCGAGCCCCTCACCAAGGACATGATGAAGCAGGCCTGGCGCACCGCCCTGGACCCGAAGGGCGAGTGGATTCCCGCCGTCCTGCGCGCCGCCGACCTGCGCCTCGAAGAGGTGCGCCGCGCCGTGCCAGACGCGGGCGGCCTCGTCATCGCCTCCAATCAGGAGCATGCGCGCGCCTACGCCCGCCACCTGCGCCTGATCACCGGCAAGGCCCCCACGATCGTCCTGTCCGATGACGCGGACGCCTCCGACCGCATCTCCGAGTTCGCCGACTCCACCGACAAGTGGATGGTCGCCGTGCGCATGGTGTCCGAGGGCGTCGACGTGCCCCGCCTCGCGGTCGGCGTCTACGCGACGAATGCCTCGACGCCTCTGTTCTTTGCTCAGGCGATCGGCCGTTACGTGCGAGCCCGTCGCCGCGGCGAGACGGCCACCGTATTCATTCCCTCCGTCGTACCCCTGCTGACGCTCGCTGGCGGCATGGAGGTTGAGCGCGACCATGCGCTGGATCGCCCCAAGCGCGATGAGGCCAGCGAAGACGACATGTGGAATCCCGAGGATGCTCTCGTCGCGGCCGCGAACCGCGAGGAGAAAGCCTCCTCCGACCTGCTCTCACAGTTCGAGGTTCTGGGTGCGGACGCCGAGTTCGACGGCGTCCTCTTCGACGGTGCCGCGTGGGGCGCGGGTGCCGAGGTCGGCTCCGAGGAAGAGCAGGAATACCTGGGTATTCCCGGCCTGCTGGACGCCGACCAGGTGACGACCCTGCTTCGCGCCCGCCAGGCCGACCAGGTTGCCGCCCAGAAGAAGACCCGCGCCGCGCAGAAGATGCGTGAAGAAAACGCAGGCATCCCCGCCCACAAGCTGCGTGCCGCCAAGCGTAAGGAGCTCCAGCACCTGGTCTCTACGTGGTCGCGCCGCTCCGGTGAGACCCACGCGACCATTCACTCGCGCCTGCGCTCGCGCTGCGGCGGCCCCGAGGTCGCCCAGGCTACGACCGAGCAGATCGAGGCCCGCATCGCCCTGCTGCGCGAGTGGTTCGTCGGCCGCCACTGACGCGCGGTTCCACTGCGCCGGCTCCGCGTCAATCTGACACTAGGTAGCGAATGCACGATTGACAGGATTCAACCTGATCAGGAGCAATCAACCCGATCAGAAGGGGTTGAATCTTGCTGATCGGGTGTCACGCCCCGTCGGTAATAAGCCCCGTCGTGGAAAACCTGCTCGAGAGACGCTCCGACAAGCCTCCACCCGAGCCAGACCAGGCAGTGCTGCACTAGATGCAGCAGCAATGCACTAGTTAGGAGGGCATTGCACTGCCTTCTATCTAGTGCAATGCTGCGCCAAGTAGTGCACTGCTGCTTAGAACAAGCTCACGTGCGGCAGGGTAAGCCCCAATGTGTCGTTACATTGCTGTCAACTAAGCTGCGGTAGGCAGTACTGTGCCGCTTAGGGAGCATTACACCACTTAGGGAGCATTACACCACCTCCGAGCTGGTGCAATACCCTGCTAAGTGGTGTAACACCACTTAGCAACAAGCCGCACTGCGGGGACATGTGTGAGTTCGTCATTGGTGACGTGGTGAGCCTGATCCTCCAGACCTGCATCGGGCCGACGCTGAATACGAAAGACACGATCGTCAGGATTCAACCTGATCGGCAGCATTCAACCCGATCAGAAGGGGTTGAATCTTCCCGATCAGGTGTTACACCCCATCGGTAACAACCTTCGTTGTGGAACTAGTCGCCGACGACAGCTCATACTCGCAGCATACGGCCATGCTTCATGCGCGGAGCTACAGGCATGAAAAGCCTCCCGTTCCTCGGACTTTTTGTCGATGTCCAAGAAACGGGAGGCAGTTCAGTGAAGGACGAGGCCAGGGCTTCGTTGAGTGCGAGCTGAGGGTCAGTCGACCTGCTCGTAGCGCGTCGGGATCGCAACCTCGCCCTCGGACAGGCGCCATGCCTGGTAGGGCAGTTCGTTGCGGGCGCGCAGGTGGTGCTCCTGAGCGCGGGACAGCGCCTCGGGACCCCAGGCTTCGGCATCGATCTGGCCGCCGCGGACCAGCTGGACCTGCAGCGGGCGGGCGCCGCGCTCGGCCAGGAGAGCCTGGCCCTCCTCGAAGGACGTACCGACGAGCAGGAGCTCCTCAGTCGCGTAGCCGTCCTCGCCCATGACGCGGCCGGCAACCTTGCGCCCGCCGACCGTGGACTTGGACTCGGCCTTCTTGGCGACAGACACGATCTGGCCGTTACTGTCCTCGCGCTGGACGACCTTGTAGACCAGGGCGGCCGTCGGCACACCCGAGCCCGTCACGAGCTTGGTGCCCACGCCGTAGGAGTCGACGGGGGCCGCGCCCAGCGCGGCGATGGCGTACTCGTCCAGGTCGGAGGTCACCGTGATCTTGGTTGAGGTCGCGCCCATCGTGTCGAGCTGTCCGCGCACCTTGAAGGCCTCGGCGACCAGGTCGCCGGAGTCCAGGCGCACAGCGCCCAGCTCGCCACCTGCAGCGCGTGCGGCCTCGACCGCGTTGATGACGCCCTGCCTGATGTCGTAGGTGTCCACGAGCAGGGTCGTGCCCGCGCCCAGCTTGGCGACCTGGGAATCGAAGGCGTCGCGCTCGCTGTCATGCAGGAGCGTGAATGCGTGGGCGGCCGTGCCGATGCAGCGGATGCCGTAGCGCTTGGCGGCCTCAAGGTCGGAGGTGCCCTGGAAGCCACCGATGATGGCCGCGCGGGCAGCGGAGACGGCGGCACGCTCGTGGGCGCGGCGCGCGCCCATGTCCATGCAGGGACGGCCATGAGCGGCGATCGTCATACGCGAGGCGGCCGAAGCCACGGCGCAGTCGTGGTTGAGGATCGACAGGAGCAGGGTCTCCAGGAGCGTGCAGTCCGCGAAGGTGCCCTCAACGGTGAGCAGCGGAGAGCCGGGGAAGTAGCACTCGCCCTCGGCGTAGCCCCAGATGTCGCCCGTGAAACGCCACGAGGCGAGGAACTGGGCGGCCTCCTCGGAGATGATCCCCTGGTCTCGCAACCAATCGATCTGCTCCGCGTCGAACTCGAAGCGTTCCAGGGCCTCGAGAATTCGGCCGGTTCCGGCCACGACGCCGAAGCGACGCGTGGCGGGCAGGCGGCGGCCAAACAGCTCAAACGTGCAGCGACGATGCGCGGTGCCATCCTTCAGGGCGGCGTCGAGCATCGTGAGCTCGTACATATCGGTCAGCAATGAAGTAGATGTCGATGCAGGCATACTGTGAGCCTACCTTGAGAAGCGTGTCACCGGGGTGCGAATTTCCTTCCCTGATACACAAATACGTCTTAGTGTTGACATATGACAACGATCTTCCAGCCCGCGTCCCGCACGCACGAGGCACCCACCGCGGTGCCGCGTTGGCGTGCCGTCGTGTGGGACGATCCTGTCAACCTCATGAGCTACGTGAGCGCTGTTTTTCGCCAGTATTTCGGTTATTCCGCGGCTAGAGCGGAGGAACTCATGATGGCTGTTCATACGCGCGGACGTGCCACCGTCTCCACGGGAGTGCGCGAACGCATCGAGGCCGACGTCATGGCCATGCACTCCTACGGTCTACGCGCCACCATCGAAGAGGACCGGGACTGAAGATATGGAAGGCTTCGCTCTTCGAGACGGTGTCTACGCCTCGTCGATGAGCGACGACGAGGCGCTCCTCCTGCGTCAGTTGGCGACGGAGGTTCTCGTCGTCTTGGATGATCCCGGTGAGTACGCCGCGACCTCGTCCATGGTGAACGCCGCCACCGAGACCGAACAGCGACGAGACGAACCCCACGAACGTACCCTGCGTATGCTGCTGCCCTCGATGAGTGAGGATGACGAAGACGCTGGCCGCCTGCGCGCCCTGACCGAGGATTCTCTGCGCACCGACAAATCTGTCCGTTTGCGCGCCATCGTCGGCGATCTTGACCACATCGTCCACGGCGAGAGTGACACCCTCAGGATCCAGCCCGAGGCCGTGTGGTCCTGGCTGGGGGCTCTCAATGACATCAGGCTGGGCTTAGCCGCTGAGCTGGGCCTATCGGACCAAAGCGACGCGCAGCGCATCGAAGAACTAGCGATGCGTGAGCCCACGGGAGAACGATCTCAGACTGTCGCGGCGATCTATATGCTCATCACATGGTGGCAGGACTCACTCCTAGAAGCCGTCAATAATTCTGAGTAACGCATAAGGTCGTCATATGAACAACGCCCCGATCGGAATTTTCGACTCGGGCCTAGGTGGGCTGACGGTGGCGCGCGCAGTCATCGACAAGCTGCCCGACGAAGAGATCATCTACCTGGGCGACACCGAGCACACGCCTTACGGCCCGCGAGCTATCGCGCAGGTTCGCTCGCTGACGCTGTCCGCCCTCGACGAGCTGGCCTCGCGCGGCGTTAAGGCGCTCGTCATCGCCTGCAATACCGCCACGGCGGCGGCGCTTGCGGATGCCCGGGAACGCTACTGGATCGATGCCGGCATCCCCGTCATCGAGGTCATTACTCCTGCCGCGCGCCAGAGCGTCATCGCCACCCGCAACCACCACGTCGGTGTCATTGGCACGAAGGCCACCATCCAGTCCGAGGCATACCTGCGCGCGCTCGCGGCCGTCCCCGGGCTGACGGTTAGCCAGCAGGCGTGCCCCGCTTTCGTCGACTTCGTCGAGGCCGGGGTGACCACGGGCGAGGAGATCGAGGCTGTGGCGCGCGAGTACCTGACGCCGCTGAAGGAAGCGGGCGTGGACACGCTGATCCTGGGGTGCACGCACTACCCGCTGCTTACCGGCGTCATTGGCCGCGTCATGGGCGAGGGAGTCACGCTCGTGACCTCCTCGGAAGCGACCGCGAACGTCACCTATAACGAGCTCGTGGACCGCGGGCTCCTTCACGATCCGTGGCCCGCTGGTGAGGGGCCGCAGTATCAGTTCCTGGCCACGGGCGCTTCCGACGCGTTCCCGCGCCTGGCTCGCCGTTTCCTCGGCCCCGAGGTGGGCTCCGTTGCCCGCGTGAACACCGGCGGTGGTATCGCGTGAAGCTGACTGTTATCGGCACTACCGGTTCGATGTCTGGCCCGGAGTCGCCGGCATCGTCCTACCTGGTTCAGGCTCGCGGCATCGACCCGCGATCGGGGGAAGAACGGACCTTCTCGCTCGTGTGCGACATGGGGCCGGGGTCTTTCGGCGCGCTGTGGGCTCATGTGTGCCCGTGCGAGCTCGACGCCCTCGCGCTGTCGCACTGCCACGCCGACCACATGGGCGACATCATCTCCCTCCAGGTTTATCGCAAGTGGGGCCCGGGAGCGGCCGCATCCGCGCTGCCCCTGTACGGTCCCGCCGAGACGCTGCGCCGCGTGCGCCAGATCGAAGACGCCCCGGACGATGAGGCATACGAGGTCGAATTCGCCTTCACCCACATGCAGCTGGGCGAGGCCTACCGGGTCGGACCCATGACGATCCGCCCCTACCGGGCCCTGCACCCGGTCGAGGCGTACGGCCTGCGTATCGAAGGACCCTCCGAGGAGGATCCCGAGCGCCTCGTGTCCCTGTTCTACACGGGCGACACCGACCTGTGCGACACGATCATCGAAGGCGCCCGCGGGGTTGACGTGTTCCTCAGTGAGGTCGGCTTCACGAGCGACGAGACCGAGCCTGACATGCACATGGATGGCGTGCGCGCGGGCGAGGTTGCCACGCGAGCCGGAGTGGGCCGCATGATCGCGACCCACATCCAGCCCTGGACGCCCCGTGATCGGGTGGCCTCTGAAGTCCGACAGACCTGGTCGGGTCCGCTCGACTTCGCAACCTCGGGGATGCAGGTCAGCCTCTGAGCTGTCTCTCGCCCTACCAATGGGCGAGGCGAGGCGGTTCCTTGGTCAGTCGCTAGACGTCGAGTACGAGGCGTTGTGTCGCTTCCACTCCGCCAGGTATGTGGCCACGCGCGCCGGTCCTGAAGCCTCGGACCATCCGTGATTCTTGTGACGCAGCAGAATCTTGCGCGTTCCCAGTGAGGGAAGAGGCGTGATGCGCATGCCCTCCGTGTGGGCCCCGGCCAGCGCCATGGCCGGAAGGATCGTCGATCCCGTGCGGGCGCGCACGAGGGCACGGGCGGCCTCGTAGGTCGCGTAGAGGTGGGGCGCCCATCGCGTATCCGGGAACGCCTTCGTGATACGGCGCATGACGTGGTCGCCGCTGGTGCCCGGATTGACGCGCAGCCAGGTGAGGTCCGCTAGGTCTTCGATCGACCCGATGGGGGGAGCGGAGTCCGGGGTGACGAGCATCCAGGGTTCGTCGAGGAATGGGACGTCCGTGTATCCGCGAGGGGCCAGACCCGGGTCCTCGTCTCGTTCAATGACGAGGATGTCGTACTGGCCCGTGCGCAGTGCCGCCATGCCGGGGGTTTCTTCGGTTTCCTCGATGCGCAGGTCGACGCCTGGGAGTGCGTCGAGGAGGTCGGGGAGCGCGGGGATGAGGGTCGATCTGCAGATCGTCAGGAACGCCCCGATGGTGACCGTTCCCGTGACCTGTCCCGTCAGAGGGCGCAGGGCCTTGAGGGCTTCTTCGATGTCGGCGTTGATGCGTTCGCCGGCCTCGGCGACGATCGTGCCGGCGGGGGTGAGAATCGCGCCGGATGTGGTGCGCTCGACGAGCTTGAGGCCGACTTCCTCCTCGAGTTTTTGAATCTGCTGGGACACTGCGGAGGGCGAGACCATGAGGATGTCCGCGGCGGCAACGATGCCGCCTTCTCGTGCGACGGACAGAAGGAAAGGCAAGCGGCGGGGGTCGATGTCCACGCGAACTCCTTGGTTAAGTAAAACTGTAAGATAACTATAGAACCATTCAATTGTGCTTGACTAGCGGAAGGTGCATCATATGAGTCATGACGATCTCATCTCTTGTAATTCCGGTTCTCGGTTGGCTGGGTGCGGGCGCCTCTATCGCCGCCTACTACCTGGTTTCTTCCAAGCGCTTTGCTCCTGATTCCCTGCGCTACCACTCCCTGAATGTCTCCAGCTGCATCCTGCTGGCCCTTGCCTGTGCGTCCACCGGTGCGTGGCCGTCCTTCCTGACCAACGCCATTTTCATCGGCGTCGGCTGCACCATGATCTGGCGCGTGCGCGACCGCCTCGCGCGTCGCGTCATGCAGGTCGTTCGCTTCTTCGACGTGCGCCGTTACCTGCCGCGCCGCATGCGACTGGCGCGAGCTCGCTGACTCTTCGTTGAATTGGGGAAGTGAGGGGGCAGGACGTGGGCCTGCCCCCTCACTCTATCCACCGGCCGATCAATTAAGAAAAACGAATCTCCTCAGTCAAGACTTTTTCAAGTATTATCAAGGAAAAGTCCGTAAGAAAAGCTTCACAGAAAAATTAGAAAATATCGATGGAAAAAATGGGCACGTAGGCGCATCATGTCAGTACGACGCGGTGACAGATCCATCGCACGGTACTCAAAGAGGAGCACACAATGTCTCGTTTCGTCGCATCACTCCTTCATCGCCTCACCCATCACCGCAGGGTGCGCCAACAGCGCAACCCCCTGCAGTTCTCGATGGACCGCCCCATCTTCGGCAACCTCGTCGCCCGTTGATGGCGCGCCTGCGGGCGCAACACACAAGTGCCGGACACCCTCGGGTGCCCGGCACATTTGTGTCTGCGGTGCTTCTCAGCCGCGCAGGTACTCCACGATGTGGGGCATGAGGGCGCGGAAGGCGATGCCGCGGTGGCTGATCGCGTTCTTCTGTTCCGCACTCATCTGAGCGGTCGTGACCTCGAAGCCCTCGGGGACAAAGATCGGGTCGTAGCCGAATCCGCCGTCGCCGCGAGGGGAACGCGTCAGGGTGCCGCGCACCTCGCCGCGCTCGACGAACTCGCGACCGTCCGGGGTCACGAGAACTGCGGCCGACACGAAGGCCGCGCCGCGGTGGGCGTCGGGAACGTCGGAGAGCTGATCGATGAGCAGACGTAGGTTCGCCTCGTCATCCCCGTGGGAGCCAGACCAACGCGCGGAGAAGATGCCGGGCGCCCCGCCCAGCACGTCCACCGTGATACCGGAGTCGTCGGCAATGGCAGCCAGGCCGGTGGCGCGAGCCAGAGCGCGGGCCTTGATGAGGGAGTTCTCCTCGAAGGTCACCCCATCCTCGACCGGGGAAGCCACGTCGAAATCGCTCATGCGAGCCACGCATCCGGCCTCGAAGCCCTCCCATGCGGGGGCCAGGATGGCCTCAAGCTCGCTGACCTTGTGCGCGTTGGAGGTCGCGAAGACCAGGCGCGCGCTCACGGGCGCACCTCGACGCGCTCCATGAGGGGAGCCTCGAGTGCGAGCTTCTGCGCCTGAGCGAGCTGGGCGTTACCCAGGGTCGCCAGGTCCAGCAGCTCGCCCAGCTCATCGCGGTTGAAGGGGGCGTGCTCGGCGGTGCCCTGGACCTCGATGAAGCGGCCATCACCCGTCTGGACGACGTTCATGTCGGTTTCGGCGCGCACGTCCTCAACGTAGGGCAGGTCCAGCATGGGGGTGCCGTCGATGACGCCCACGGAGATCGCGGAGATCGAATCGTTGAGGACCTTGGCGGAGGGCTTGAGGATGCCCTGCTCCTTCGCCCAGCTCACGGCGTCGGCGAGGGCCACGTAAGCGCCAGTGATCGCTGCGGTGCGGGTACCGCCATCGGCGCGCAGAACGTCGCAGTCCAGAACGATGGTGTTCTCGCCGAGCGCGGAGACGTCGACGATGCCGCGCAGGGAGCGGCCAATGAGGCGCGAGATTTCTTGGGTGCGGCCGCCGACCTTGCCCTTGATGGACTCACGGGAGGAACGCTGCTCGGTTGCGCGCGGGAGCATCGAGTACTCGCCGGTCACCCAGCCCTCGCCGGAGTCGCGCTTCCAGCGCGGCACGCCCTCAGTGAAAGAAGCGACACACAGGACGCGGGTGTTGCCGAACTCGATGAGAACGGAACCCTCACCGGTGCCCGACCAACCGCGGGTAATGGAGACGGGACGGAGCTGGGACGGGGTGCGCCCATCGGCGCGCAGGGGAGTATTTGTCATACTGCCTAGGGTAGCCCACCGCGTTACCGTGGAGTTATGAGTCTTGATCTACCTCTCGTCCGCGGTCACGTCGACCCGGCCGTCGCGCTACGCGAATCCGTGGCTCCCGCGGCGCTGGTGCGTGCCGGTGAGGCCGATGTCATTGTCGTCGACCCGTCCGGTTTCGTTCTTCTCGACGAGGTTGAGGCATCCTCCTCGGACGCTCCTGTCCTGCGACGGATGGTCGGGGACGAGGCCACACGCGCGCTCGAGGGGGCCACGGCCTCGTTTATTGGGGTGGCGGGTGGCCGCTCCGTCGTCGCGATCGAGACGAGCCGGGACGAGGCGTGGGGGCGTTGGGAGCACCTGCGCGCGGTCGGGTGGCAGCTCGACGGTGACGATGCGGCCCTGGCGCTGACCGCGCTCGCGCTCGCGGGCTGGCACGCCAACTACCGCTTCTGCCCGTGCTGCGGGGCCCCGGTGCAGCTGGTGTCCGGCGGGTGGGCCGCGCGATGCGAGACGTGCGACCGGCTCGAGTATCCGCGCCAGGACCCGGCCATCATCGTCCTCGTGCAGGATCACGATGGGTGCGTCCTCCTGGCGCACAACGCGCTGTGGCGGCCCGGCTTCGTGTCGATTATCGCCGGCTACGTCGAGGCCGGGGAATCCCCGGACGTCACGGTCGCCCGCGAGGTCGCCGAGGAGGTTGGCGTCGAGATCGAGACGCCCACCTACGTCGCCACGCAGCCGTGGCCCTTCGGGCGTTCGCAGATGATGGGCTACCGGGCTCGCACCGTCTCGCCGCACCCGACCCCGCAGGCGGACGGCGTAGAAATCGAGTGGGCGCGCTTCTATAGCCGCGACGAGCTGACGCGCGCGCTGGAATCCGGGGAGATCAGCGCCCCCGGACGCGCCTCGATCGCCTACGCGCTACTTCGGGAATGGTACGGCGCCGAACTGCCGAGCGGCCCGGACGGCGCGGGACGCAACTGAGGGCGGGCGATGGAACAATGGGGACCATGAACCCCGAGGAACTGCTGGACGCCCTGGACCCCGATCAGCGCGCCGTCGCCACGCAGGTGGCAGGCCCTCTCGCCGTCCTGGCGGGCGCGGGCACCGGCAAGACCCGTGCGATCACGTACCGCATCGCGTACGGGGCGGCCGTCGGCGCCTTCGACCCATCCAACGTGCTCGCCGTGACCTTCACGCAGCGTGCGGCTTTCGAGATGCGCCACCGCCTCGCCCAGCTGGGGGTTCCCAAGGCTCAGGCACGCACCTTCCACTCCGCGGCACTGCGCCAGCTGCGCCATTTTTGGCCCACCGTCGTGGGCGGTCCGCTGCCCGACGTCATTCCGCACAAGGCCTCCCTCGTTGCGGCCTCCGCAGCGCGCCTGGGGATCACGATTGACCGCACGAACGTGCGCGACATTGCAGCCGAGGTTGAATGGGCCAAGGTGTCGATGATCGATGCCGCACACTACGCCTCGCGCGTGGCTCGCCTGCGCCGTGACGTGCCCGCCGGGTTGGATGCGGGCGACATGGCGCGCCTCCTCGACGTCTATGAGGACGCGAAGAACGAACGCGGTGTCATTGATTTCGAGGACATCCTCATCTATCTGTGCGGCATGCTGCAGGAACGTGCCGACGTCGCCTCGATCGTACGCAAGCAGTACCGCTCCTTCGTGGTCGATGAGTTCCAGGACGTCAACCTCCTCCAGGCGCGTCTGCTCGACCTGTGGCTGGGTGGGCGCCACGACGTGTGCGTCGTCGGCGACGTCGCACAGACCATCTACTCCTTCACGGGCGCATCCCCGGACTACCTGACAGGTTTCGGGCGCAAGCATCCGGGCGCACGCATCGTCGAGCTGACCCGCGACTACCGGTCGACCCCGCAGATCGTGAGTGTGGCGAACGACGTCCTGGCGCGCTCGAGCCAGCGCGAGGGTACGGTGCGCCTGTCCAGCCAGCGCGACGGCGGCGCTCAGGTTACCTACCGCACCTACGACGACGATCGCGCCGAGGCCGAGGGCATCGCAGCCTCGATCGCGGACCTCATCGCGGGTGGCATGGCACCCCATTCGATCGCTGTCCTCATGCGGACGAACGGCCAGTCCCAGGCCTTCGAGGAGGCCCTGGGTGCGCGCGGTATTCCCGTCGCCGTCGCCGGGGGCAAGCCCTTCTTCGCTCGTGACGACGTGCGTACCGCCATCTCGCGCCTGCGGGCCGCGGCGGCGGCCGCCACCGACGACGGGAGCGTGGGCGAGATTGTGCGCGAGGTCCTGTCGGGCGTTGGCTGGGCGCCCGAGGCACCCTCCGGCCAGGCGGGATCCGAGCGCTGGTCGAACATGAACGCGATCGTCGGCTGGGCGGATGACAGCAAGGCGGAGACGCTCGCCGCGTTCGTTGCGGAGCTCGACGAACGAGTCGCCTATCAGGTCGAACCGGACAAGGCCGGCGTTGAGCTGGCCACCATTCACGCCGCCAAGGGCCTCGAATGGGACGCCGTCTTCCTCGTCGGCGTCGCCGAAGGACTCCTGCCGATCTCGTATGCAAAGACCGCGGCTGCGCGCGAGGAGGAGCGTCGCCTGCTGTATGTGGCCGTTACCCGTGCCCGTGACCTGCTGACCCTGTCGTGGGCGCGCTCGCGCGGCGCCGATGGGCGAGGGAAGCGCAAGCGCAGTCGCCTCCTCGACGGCATCTGGCCCGAAGACATACGAGTGGGCGCGCCGAAGAAGAGGGCGCGTGCCTCCGCCCGCGCCCTCAACCAGGCCTTCGAGGAGGAGGCATCGCCCCAGGCCATCGAGCTCTTTGGGCGCCTCAAGGCGTGGCGCCTCGAGGTCTCACGCCAGGCGGGCGTGCCGCCGTTCGCCGTGTTCACCGATCAGACCCTGCGCGACATTGCCCAGGCCATGCCAAAGAACACGACGCAGCTGCGTGTCATCCGCGGCATCGGCGACGTGAAAGTGCAGCGCTTCGCCGCCCCGGTTCTTGCGCTCGTGCGCGGCGAAGAGGTCGTCGTCGACGAAGGCGCCTGAGCTAGGAATCGAGCCCGTTGATGCCACACACGCAGCGGCTGGCGGGTTCCACGTCTTCGACGCGTACCGACCCGTCATCGCAAATGGTCGCTACCTGTGCGCACTGCGACTCGGTGAGCGCCCCCGAGACGAAGTCCATCACCAGCTGACCCACGCGTTGGGCCGCCGCGAAGTGAGCCAGCAGAGCCAGCGGCGCGAGCGGCCACGCTTCCAGCTCACGCAGGTGCGTCAGATGGAACGGGTCCTGCGCTGCGCGAGCAAGCTGCGAGCACTGGTAACAGGGGGTCACCCCCGGGATGACGAACGGACCCACCTCGTAGGAGTGCTCGCCACGCGTCACGATCAGATGAGGGGTGTCGTGAGCGGTGAGCTCGAACGGTATCCCCGGATCGACGACTCGATCCGCTGACACAATCGAAAGCTCGGGCGGACACTGGGCGTACAGACGGGGCAGCGGGATGAGATCGCGAAGCGTGCGGCGCACCGCGCGGTGGCGAGGGGTGCCCGTGTAGTGCCCGCCGAATACGCGATCCCAATCCTCGTCAACCAGGGAGTGAGTCTCGATCGACAGCGACAGTGACAGCGTGTCGACGAGACTGTGGAGCGCGAGGAGCGTCGCCGGAACAGCTCCGACAATGCCGAGTGCAAGGTGGGGGAGTGCCTCGCTTCCGTCGGTGAGGCGTGCCTCAGCCAGAGCCGCGAGAAGCTCGGGCGAGGCCTGAACATCGTCGCGCTCGCGGGCTGGGTGTGCCTGATGGCTCAGCCAGAGCTGGTCGCTCGCGTGCAGATTGTCGAGCAAGACGTGTCGAGCGCGGTCGCCGCCAACTTGTACGCTGCCCGGGCCCCGCCAGAGAACCGCCGTGTTATGTGCCAGGTTCATGTCAATCTCCTTCAGTTTGTAGCTGACGGAGCCATCATGAACCCGTGTGGTGAGCGCGCGGGGGCGTTTGAAAAATCTGTGGAAAACTTGTCAGATCTTTTTGGAACGAATCAGTTCGTCTTGTTCGGATCGTCCGATTCTCCAGAGTCCGAGGATGATTCATCCGAGCCCGCCGAGGCCTCGTCCCCCGGCTCCAGCCCGTCCGCCCAGCCGAGCGTTCCATCGAGAAGAGAGTTGAGCGCGGCGTCGATATCCGCGTCCTCCTCAGCCGCCGCTCGCCGCAGCGTCAGGAACGTGTCGGGCGTTGCGAGCTCCGTCTCCGAGGGGACCATATCCGGGTGCGACCACAGGGCTTCGCGGGCATCGCGACCACCGTCGGCCTCCACCAGCGTAAAGATGGAGGCAGCTCCCCGGGCCTGGCGCGGGCGCATCTTGAGGCCCATGAGGGTCCCGAGAATTTCCTCCGCGGGACCACCCGAGGCGCGGCGGCGACGCATCATCTCGCGCAGCGCATCCGCGTGGGGGAGATAGGGCAGTGTCGCGCGGGCCGTGACGACCTCGACCCAGCCCTCGATGAGGGCAAGCATGGTCTCCAAACGGGTGAGTGCGCGGCGCTGGTCCGGCGTCGTCGACAGCGCAAACACGCCGCCGCTGAGCGCCGACTCCACCGACGACGGGTCAGAGGGGTCAACCGAGCGGGCGGCCTCGGTGATTGCCTCCGTATCGATCGCGATCTGAGAGGCGTAGCGCTCGACCGCGCGCACGAGGTCACCCTCCAGCCACGGCACGGACGCGAAGAGACGTCGGTGGGCTGCTTCCCGGACAGCGAGGAACTGACGAACCTCGTCGAAGGGAATGTCGAGCCCCTCGGAGAACTGGGCGATGTTGTGGGGCAGGAGCGCCGCGTGCGAGGTGTCCGACAGGGGAATGCCTGTGTCGTAGGTGCCGAAGGACTCGCCCGCCAGGGCTGCCAGCACACGCGAGATCTGCGCGGAGAACATCATCGCGGAGAGGCGTGGCATCATCTCCTGCGTCTTGCCCAGCATTGCAGCCATGCCGTCGGGCAGCGACGGGGAATCCTCGAGGCCGCCCTCTCCAAACTGCTCCGACAGAGCCGCTGAGAGTGCGCGCGACACGTTTAGGGCGATCGGCTCGCAGATGCGCTTCCACGTGGGGATCGTGTTCTCCACCCACGACACCCTGCTCCACACGCCTCGGGTCACGGGACCCGAGGCGAAATCCGTGACTGCGTCGAGCCACAGGTCTGCGACCGTCATCGCCTGGCGAGCCGCCTCGGCCTCGGTGGCGGTGGGGGCCGGATCGCCGCTGGCGTAGGCGGCCTGCTTCGCGCCGTCCTCCACCAAACGCCAATTGACAGGACCCGCCGTCGTATTCATGAGGAACTGGAACTGGCCCATCGCCGCACGCATGCGCGCAGGATCGGAAAACTCCGCGGGCAGGTTCGCGGGATCAAAACCCTGGGCCTGCAAAGCGCGAGCGGCCTCCGCCGCGGCCTCGTCGCCCAACACGGAGCGCAGGAAATCCTCAAAGGGGGTGCCGGACTCGTTCTCGTTCATGAATTCAGCCTAGCGAGCACGCGTGCGACCGGGCTGACAAATCTCTGCGAAAACGCTGAGAGCTGAACGCAGCAGGCGGGGCGCGCGTGCGGTCGGGCCTCGCGTGGGACACAATGACACGGTGAGTGACATGGAGATGACCTCGTCAGTTGACCGTCTACTAGCCTTCGAGCAAGCCCCGACGAAACGTGCGCCGATCGTCAGCTGGCGCATCCTCACGGCAGTCCTGGCCGTCCTCGCGATGGTCATCATTCTCTTCGTGATCCCCGTCCCCTTTGTGGTCTCCAGCCCCGGACCGACCATCAATGTGTTGGCGTCCAACGAACAAGGTGTGCCCGTCTTCACTGTCGAAGGAACTAATCCTGAGACGGGGGAATCCGCGCAACAGGACGAGCCTCAATCCAGCCCGTACGAGGCACCTGCGAAGCCGGGGCAGGGCCAGCTGCGCATGGTGACGGTCTCCGAATCGGGGGCTCCCGACGCCCGCCTGAACTTTGCTCAGCTCATTGCCGCGTACTTGGACCCGCACAGCACGATCACCGACTATGAGTCGAAGTATCCCCAGGGAACCACCCGCGAGCAGAACAACGAGGCTCAGCTGGCGATGATGCGTAATTCGCAGACGACCTCCCAGGTTGCCGCGCTCGAATACCTTGGATGGGATGTCCCTGCCACCGTCACGATCGAGGGCGCGGTCGAGGGATCCAACGCTGACGGGATCGTCGAGAAGGGAGACATCCTGCGCGCTATCACCACCCCGGATGGAACGCGCCACGACGTGACGGATGCCAGTACGCCCTTCTCGCTCATGCGCACGGTCCCCGCGGGATCGCAGATGACGCTGACGGTCGAGAGAAACGGTGAGACCCGCGAGCTCTCCTTCGACTCTGTCGCGGCCTCGGCCACGGAAAGCGGATCCAAGCTGGGCATCTATCTCTCCGTGCAGCCCACCCTGCCCGTCACGATTTCCTTCAACCTCGACGGCATCGGAGGACCCAGCGCAGGCATGATGTTCTCCCTGGCCATCATCGACCGCATGACGCCGGGCGACATGACGGGTAACAACGCAATCGCCGGGACCGGCACCATGTCCTACGACGGTCAGGTCGGGGCCATCGGCGGCATCCAGCAGAAGCTGTGGGGCGCCCATCGCGATGGGGCCCAGTGGTTCCTCGCCCCCAGCACCAACTGTTCCGAGGTCGTCGGACACGTTCCCGACGGCCTGCGCGTCGTCTCGGTATCCACCCTCGATGAGGCTGTCTTCGCGGTTCGCTCCATCGCCGACGGTACGGGAGACACCCTGCCGACCTGCCAGTAGTGCTCTCACGCTCGCCCACCGCCCGCGGGCAGGAGGGGCGACAAAGGGCCCCCGGCCTCGTCCTTCTGGTCCGGACGAGGCCGGGGCCTCCTCTATGCTCTCAGGCTTCCTCGTCCGTCACGGGCTCGAGGGATGCGCGCAGGGCGTCGACCAGCGCGGGGACGAGCGCCGAGCCCTGCCCGACCTTGTCGTCGGAGTCGAAGGCGCGGGTACGCAGCGCGCACCAGGACTCGCCCGTGCGCATGACTCCCACCGCGAGACGCACATCAGTGCGCAGCGGGTGGTTGGCGACGAACGCGAGGGCCTCCTCGGGATCCTCGGGGGCCTCGTCCTCGACCTCCGGAGGAACGACGATGCGCTCAACCGTGATTGCGGCACCCGGCACCGTCTCCGGCCACGCCAGGTGAGCCAGGACCTGCTCAATATCGTCGTCGGCCAGGTCCTCCTGGATGATCGCGCTCAGGTGCTCATCGCTGCCATCCCACCCCGAACGCAGCTGCTCGGCGATGTCAGCCGGCAGATTCGGGTCAGCCAGAAGCATCGCCGTCGGCACCAGCGCGTAGATCGAGGGCGCGTGATCCCACCCCACACGGGCAGCGCCCTTCTCGATATCGACAACCACATTGGCCAGCGCGATCTCGCGCGCGCTCGGCATCATCTCAACAGTCATGCCTCCCATAATCTCACGGAGAGCGAATAAGACCGAGGCGAAGTTACACCTGTGCCCGGCTACACTGGTTGGGAGCTATCGGTTTGACAGAGAGGAATGCCGTGAGCTTCGATTTTTCAGTCTTTCCCCCGGGTGGAGCGCGTGCTCCGCGAGACCCCGATCGTGCGCGCGCGCAACTCAAGGTGCGTAAGCCTGGCCCCGCCGGCATCACGATCGCAGCGCTGCTGATCATCGGAGCCGTCATCTATGCGGCTTCCATCGTGTGGACCGAGATCCTGTG
The DNA here is from genome assembly GCF_002847525.1 of Schaalia odontolytica. GTDB lineage: Bacteria > Actinomycetota > Actinomycetes > Actinomycetales > Actinomycetaceae > Pauljensenia > Pauljensenia odontolytica_B. The sequence continues at coordinate 89,549 of NZ_PKKM01000009.1, forward strand.
GTTCCGCCAGATGAGCGCCACCCGCGTCATTCTCACCCAGTGGGGCGCACACATCGGCCTCTTCGTCGTCGGCTTCATTGTGGCGACCGCTCTTGTCTACTTCTCGATGGCCTTCGCGTACCGTCACCGCACCTCCTCGTCGAGGGGCGAGGCCTCGGCCGCCCTGCGCGGGTACCAGGAGGCCCTCGAACCCATGCGTCGCCTCGCCTTCTGGGGCGTCGCGCTCTTCTTTGGCTTCACGAACGGTGCCCGTCTGGCCACCGAATGGCAGACGCTCTTGCAATTCCTCAACCGATCCTCCTTCGGGCAGGTTGACCCCCAGTTCGGGCTCGACATCTCCTTCTTCGTGTTCGTGCTGCCCGCCGTTAAGGTGCTCGTCTCCTTCCTCATGACGGTCACCGGCATCGGCCTGGTCGCGGCGATCATCGTGTCCTACCTGTACGGCACGATCCGCCTGACTCCGCGCCCTCACGCCTCCAAGCAAGCGCGCCTGCAGACCGGCATGATGGCTGCCTGCCTGTCCCTGTTCATCGGCGTGAACTACTGGCTGGGCCGCTACGAACTACTCACCTCGGACTCGGGTTCCATCCACGGCGCCATGTACTCCGACATCAACGCAACCCTGCCCGCTCACTCGATTCTGGCCGTCATCTCCGGCCTCGTTGCACTCCTCTTCGTGGTCGCTGCCTTTAAGGGCACGTGGCGCCTGCCCGTCGCCGGTGTCGCCGTGACGGTCGTTGCCGCGCTCGTCCTCGCTGGCGCGTACCCCGCCCTCGTCGAGCAGTTCCGCGTGCGCCCCAACCAGCGCAGCCTTGAATCTCCCTACATTCAGCGCAACATCGACGCCACGCTGGCCGCCTACGGCCTGCAGGACGTCGACTATCAGACGAACTACGACGCGGCCACCACGGCCTCGGCGGGACAGTTCGACAACGAATCGCTGACCTCCCAGGTGCGTCTGCTCGACCCGCAGGTCATTACGAAGACCGTCCAGCAGCTCCAGCAGTCGCGCCTGTACTACGGCTTCAACTCCGGGATGAAGGTCGACCGCTACAACGTCGGTGGCGAGCGCCGCGACACCGTCATCTCGGTGCGCGAACTCAACCTCTCGGGCCTGTCCGCCGAGCAGCAGACCTGGGTCAACCAGCACACCGTCTACACGCACGGCTACGGTGCGGTCGCCGCCTACGGTAACCAGCTGACCAGCGACGGCCTGCCGTCCTACTGGGAGCAGTCCGTGCCCTCGGTCGGCGAGATGGGCGACTACGAGGAGCGCGTCTACTTCAGCCCCGGCTCGCCCGACTACTCGATTGTCGGAGCCCCCGAAGGCGCTGAGCCGCAGGAACTCGACTACCCGGACGACACCGCGGTGGGCGGCCAGGTCTCCACGACTTTCGTCGGCAACGGCGGCCCCTCCGTGGGCAACGTGTGGAACAAACTCCTGTACGCGATCAAGTTCGGCTCCACGGACCTGTTCTTCTCCTCTCAGACGAACGAGGCCTCGCAGATCCTCTACGACCGTGATCCTCTCCAGCGCGTCGCGAAGGTCGCCCCCTACCTGACACTCGAGCAGTCCGCCTACCCGGCGGTTGTCGACATGGACGGGGATGCCTCGACCCCCAAGCGCCTCGTGTGGGTCGTCGACGCGTACACGACCACGAACAACTATCCCTACGCTCAGCACGAGACACTCTCGAACGCCACCGTGGACTCTCGCTCCACCGAGGTTGGCCAGTACGTCCAGGCAAACAAGATCAACTACATGCGTAACTCCGTCAAGGCCATCGTCGACGCCTACGACGGCTCGGTGCGCCTGTTCCGCTGGGACGATCAGGACCCGATCCTGCGCACCTGGGAAAAGATCTACCCCGGCAGCGTCGAGCCCGTCTCGGCGATCTCTGGCGACCTGATGAGTCACCTGCGCTACCCGGAGGACATGTTTAAGGTGCAGCGCAACCTGCTCGCCACGTACCACGTGACCGACGCCGCCGGCTTCTACTCCGGCGGTGACCGTTGGCGCCTGGCCGAGGAGACCTCGACCTACGGTGCTGCCTCCTCGGCCGCCGCGAGCCCGCGCGTCGACGCGATGGGTAATCCTCTGCCCGCGCCGACGGCCCTGCAGCCCCCGTACTACCTGACCATGCAGATGCCCGGCCAGGAGAGCGCTGAGTTCTCGCTGACCTCGGTCTTCGTGCCCGGTGGCGGCGGCGAGGGGCGTCGCGAGGCCATGGCCGGCTTCCTCGCGGTCGACTCCGAGACCGGTAACACCCCCGGCCAGGTGCGCGAGGGATACGGCAAGCTCCGCCTGCTCGCCCTGCCTTCATCGACGACCGTGCCCGGCCCCGGCCAGGTACAGAACAAGTACGACTCCGACGAGAAGATCGCTACCCAGCTCAACCTGCTGAACCAGGCCGACTCGACAGTGATCCGAGGTAACCTCCTGACACTGCCGGTCGGCGGCGGCCTCCTCTACGTCCAGCCCGTCTACGTGCAGGGCACCGGCTCCGCGTCCTACCCCGTGCTCCGCTCGGTTCTGACCGCCTTCGGTGACAAGGTCGGCTTCGCGCCCACCCTTGAGGAATCGCTGCGCCAGCTCGTCTCCGACGATGGAAACTCGTCCGTATCTTCTGGCACGACAAACCCCTCAACGGGGGATACCTCGCAGTCGGGCGCGACCTCCAGTGACGCGAACGCCCAGCTGGCGCAGGCCGTCAGCGACGCCGCGCAGGCGCTGCGCGACGCGGATGCGGCGATGAGCAAGTCTGACTGGACCGCCTACGGCGAGGCACAGACGCGTCTGCGCGATGCCCTGGCCCGCGCGGAGGCCGCCCAGACGGCCCTCGGCACCTCCTCGTCGGCGGCCTCGAGCTCGCCGACACCCAGCCCGAGCCCGACCACGTCGGCCCAATCGGGAACGCAAAGCGGCTCATAATCGCAGTCGCGCACTGTTGCACTCGGCCCCGCTGTCACGACCTGTGACGCGGGGCCGGGTGTTTTCTCTCTATGGGGGAGCGGCGCTCGCGGCAAGACTGCCCTGTGTGCGTCGTTCAGTGTCACTACTATGGTGCAAAGCGTCCGCAGCGCGGACTCGTCAACGATGTGGAAGGAACCCCATGACTGACCCCCGCAGCTCTCTGCCTGCCCCCACGGGTGTGCCCCAGCCGTTCGAGGTGCCGGCCTCGGCCGCTCCGACGATGCCCGCTCCGACCTCCGGCGTATTCGCGCCGTCTCCTGCCTACGCGGCTGCGCCGAACCCGAAGCGCCCCGTGCTGTCCACCCACGGGCGGATTGCCGCGTGGTTGGTCCTTGCCGTCAAGCTCATTTTCATCGTCAACCGTTTCATTCCCTACAGCAGTGAGCGCCTTGAGTACTACTTTGATAGGTTCACGGATGTCATGTTCTGGACGTGGCTGCTGCTCGATCTTGTGATCGTGGTGTTCCTGTTCCTGTACGTGCGTCTGGGAATCAAGCCTCTGCGATACGTCGCCGCCGCTATCGTGCTCGTCGATTACTTCATCATCCTGCCCGTGTGGATCCACTTCCTGGGCGGAGACTGGCTGATCGCCTTTACTCCGCCAGAGTGGGAGGTCGGCGAAGTGGTGGCCTCCCTGCGATCACTCTTCATGTGGGTCCTCAAGTGGCTGTGCGTCGCATCTTCCTTCGTCCTGGTGATCCCGGACCGCAAGGTTCCCACGGTGTCGCAGCAGGGGGCTGTGCCCGCTCCTGGCGCTGCCCCGGTCGGCTACTACCCGCATGCGGCGGCACCGGCCCAGCCCGCTGCGCCCCAGGGTGCTCCCGTGCAGATGCCGACGACTCAGCCCGCGCCGCCCCAGGGTGCTCCCGTGCAGGTTCAGGCCTCGGGCCCTGTGCTTGCGCCTCCGAGTGGTGCCCCGCTCGTGCCCGGAACACCGGCGGATCCCGCGTAGGATTCCGAGTAGGGCGTTGATTCTGCGCGTCCTGACAGCGCTCCGTCGCTAGGACGTACATCACCGCGTTCGGTTTGTGTCCACCCGGATGATGCTCTAGACTATTTAGAGCCGACGCGGGGTGGAGCAGTTCGGTAGCTCGCCGGGCTCATAACCCGGAGGTCGCAGGTTCAAATCCTGTCCCCGCTACCACCACAGACCCGGTCCCGTGAGGGGCCGGGTCTTTTGTTTGTCACTTGTATTTCAGAGGGCAAACACCTTGACTAATACGCGTCTCGACGCGATAGTATTGCATGTTCGCCATCATGAACTGCGCCTTCGGGCGCGAGAGGAATAGAGATGAGCACTCTTGATCTGTCGCAGCTCACCGCTGCTGACATGGGCAATCCGGCGCTGACAGCGCAGGACCTCGCCGACATCACCGCCGCTCGCGCGGATCTACACCCCTACGTGGCGACGCACCCGTCGCTGTATCCTGCGCTTGCCCAGTGGCTAGCAAACCGGGGTGTTGTTCCCGCTCATCCTCCCGTTGCGCAGCCTGCTCCCGTCGCTGCCCCGGCGCAACCGGTCGATCCCTACAGTCAGGCTGCCGCGCCCGTGGAACAGCCCGCTGTCCAGGCGGCGCCCGTCGCGCAGGAAGCTCCTGCCGTTGAGCCCTCGCCTGTCGTTGAGGATGCTCCCGTTGTTGACCCGTCGCCCGTGCAGTCCGACGCGTGGGGTGCTCCGCAGACCGAGCCCGTGCAGTCTGATGCGTGGGGTGCTCCCCAGGTCGAGGCCGTAGCTCCCGTGGTGGAGGAGGCTCAGCCGGTTGTTGAAGAGCCTGCTGCTGTTGAGCCTGCTGTGGAAGCTGAGCCGGTGCAGTCTGATGCGTGGGGTGCTCCGCAGACCGAGCCTGTTCAGTCTGATGCGTGGGGTGCTCCCCAGGTGGAGGCCGTTGCTCCCGTGGTGGAGGAGGCTCAGCCGGTTGTTGAAGAGCCTGCTGCTGTTGTTGAGCCCGCTGTGGAAGCTGAGCCGGTGCAGTCTGATGCGTGGGGTGCTCCGCAGACCGAGCCTGTGCAGTCTGATGCGTGGGGCGCTCCCCAGGTGGAGGCCGTTGCTCCCGTGGTGGAGGAGGCTCAGCCGGTTGTTGAAGAGCCTGCTGCTGTTGTTGAGCCCGCTGTGGAAGCTGAGCCCGTGCAGTCCGATGCGTGGGGTGCTCCGCAGACCGAGCCTGTGCAGTCTGATGCGTGGGGTGCTCCCCAGGTCGAGGCCGTAGCTCCCGTCGTTGAGCCCGCTGTGGAAGCTGAGCCCGTGCAGTCCGACGCGTGGGGTGCTCCCCAGGTCGAGGCTGTTGCTCCCGTCGTTGAGCCCGAGCCTGTCGTTGAGCCCGAGCCTGTCGTTGAGCCCGAGCCTGTTGCGGACGAACCCCAGCAGAGCGTTGAAGAGGTCCAGCCCTTCGTTGGAGAGCCTCAGGTGACGCCCCTGACGGAAACGCCCGTGGCCTCGGCCCCCTCGATTTCGGACGAGGAACTTGAGCGTACGATCATTGATGGGACGCGCGAGCGTTCCATGGCCGAGATTGTCGCGGAAGAGAACGCTGCGGCGCAGGCCGCTGCCTACGGGCAGAACCCCGCCCAGGCGGCGGGCCAGCAGCAGGGCTACGGCCAGGCGCAGTATGGCGCGCAGCCGAGCCAGCAGTCCCAGTACGCCGCCCCGGGCGGCGCTCAGGGATATGCGCCGGCGGGTCAGCAGCCCTCGTACGCCGCTCAGAGCGGCCAGCAGGGCGCCTCGACGGGCCAGCAGTTTGAGGCTGCCGCCCAGCAGTTCGGCGCAGCCGCTAACACGGCGTTCAACCAGTTCCAGAGCGCCGTCGTTACCGAGACCGGCAAGGTGAAGGGCCGCTCCGTGCGCGCCACCTACGCGCTCATTGGCATGGCCGCTTCGTTCGTCCTGTCGATCGTCTCGATGGTCCTGCCCTTCGGGTCGCTCTACGGCGATTCCTTCACGATGTTCTCGGCGGGCGGCTACGCCTTCTTCCACATCTTCCTCATGCTGATTGCGGTTGGCCTGGGAGCTGCCTACTGGTTCACGAACCAAAAGTGGGCCTTCCTGTCCTCCGGTATCGTCGCGATCCTAACCGCCCTGATTGGTGTTCTCCAGGTGCTCGGTGTTCTCGCGAGGGCCTCGCTTGGTTTCGGCGGTATCCTCTTCCTGATCTTCTCGATCGGCCTCGGTGCTTCCGGTGTTGTCCTGCTCCTGGAACTCAAGAACGGCAAGGTTGCGCCGGTTGACAACCCGAGCGCTCTTGGTGGTGCTTTCACTGGTGCACCCATGAACCAGCCTGGCCAGCAGGCGCAGTATGGCGCTCAGCCTCAGCAGGGTTCCTTCCAGGCTCCCCAGGCCGCTCAGGGCCAGTCGCAGTATGGTGCTCAGGCACAGCAGGGTGGATATCCGGCTGCCCAGCAGCAGGGCGCCTTCCAGTCCCAGCAGGGGCAGTACGGCCAGCCGCAGTACGGCGCTCAGCCCCAGCAGGGCGGCTACCCGGGCGCTCAGCCCCAGCAGGGTGGTTTCCAGGCTCCCCAGGCCGCTCAGGGCCAGCAGCAGTACGGCCAGCCGCAGTACGGCCAGCAGCAGTACGGTCAGCCGCAGTACGGCCAGCAGCAGTACGGTCAGCCGCAGTACGGCCAGCAGGGCTACAACCAGGGGCAGCAGGGCGATAAGCCCTACAACCCCTTCGGGACGCGTTCGTGACGCGTTGAGATGACACAAGTGGAGGGCCCGCGGCATACGCCGCGGGCCCTCCCATCATGTCGAGATCGTTTACTCGTCGTCGTCTTCGTTGATGTCCACGCCTGCGACGCCGTCGAGGTCCGCGAGGGTCGTCACGAGCAGGGAACGCGAGAGATCCTGGCGCGTGGCTGCGGTGAAACGTGCCGTTGTCGCACGGCCGTTGGCCTCCGTGTGGGTTGATACAGCGGAGACCGTCCAGCCGAGGGCAGACACCTGGCTGAGTAGTGAGGACAGTACCCCGTGTCCGGGGGAGTAGTGGACCGTCAACGTGACCTTGTGTCCGTGCGCGCGCATCAAAATGAACTGGACGAGCGGGGTCAGCAGGGCGATGACGATGAAATGCAAAACGGTGCCGGCCACGGCGAGCCACCACAGGCCTGCGCCGCATGCCATGCCAATTGCGGCGGTCTCCCAGATTGTGGCCGCAGTCGTCAGGCCTCGGATCGCGCCGTGCCGGGTGAGGATGATGCCCGCACCCAGGAAGCCAATGCCCGACACGATCTGCGAGGCGACGCGCGATGGGTCGTAGCGGGTGATGCCGTCGACGAGGATGTCAGAGAAGCCGTACTTGGAGATGAGCATCATCAAGCAGGCGGTGAGGCCGACGATGGCCTGGGTGCGGATGCCCGCGCTTTTGCCTCGGATCTGGCGTTCGAGACCGATGGACGCAGAGAGGACGAGGGCAAGGAGCATCCAACCGATGCTCATGAGGGATTGCGTCATAGGAACCTCCTGCGTGGCGTGGGTGGGTTTAGTGTAACCGCCCGGCGGGTGTGCGGCTCATTTGGTCGGGCGAGGCCGTGGCAGGGCGTGGGGTGTCAAGAGCGGAGGGACAGCTCCGGCCTCGTTAAAGAATGAGAAAAGAATCTACCAACGTCGACACAAGCGTTTGTGGGACTAAGATGGGACTCGACGATCGACAGATGAGGAACCGACTCATGGCTACCCCCACTCCCGACGACATCGCCAACGATGTGCAGGAGCGCTCCAACACCGCGCTCAGGCGCGGTCTGGCGTCCCGTCATATGCAGATGATCGCCATCGGCGGCGCGATCGGAACGGGCCTGTTCTTGGCCTCCGGTGCGACGGTCGCAAACGCCGGTCCGGGCGGAGCCCTCGTCGCTTACGCAGCGATCGGCCTGATGGTGCTGCTCCTCATGCAGTCGCTGGGTGAGATGAGCGCGCACCAGCCGGTCGCTGGCTCCTTCCAGACTTTCGCCACCAAGTTCATCTCCCCGTCCTTCGGTTTTGCCATGGGGTGGAACTATTGGTTCAACTGGGCGGTGACGGTGGCCGCGGACCTCGTGGCATCGGGACTCGTCATGGCGTATTGGTTTCCGTCCGTTCCCTCGTGGATTTGGGCGGTGGGCTTCCTCGTCATCGTCGTCGGGCTCAACGCGCTCTCGGCGAGAGTCTACGGCGAGGCCGAATTCTGGTTGGCGGCTATCAAGGTCGTCATCGTCATCGTCTTCGTCCTGTCGGGCGTCTTCATGATCGCCGGGGTCATGGGTGAAAACTCTCCGGGCCTGTCGAATTGGACGATTGGGGACGCGCCTTTCCACAACGGCTTCGTGGGCGTCATCGCAGTCTTCATGATCGCGGGCTTCTCTTTCCAGGGCACCGAACTGGTGGGCGTGGCCGCGGGCGAATCTGAGAACCCGCGCAGGGACGTGCCACGCTCGATCCGCACGGTGTTCTGGCGCATCATGTTCTTCTACATCGGCGCGATCGCTGTCATCGGCACGCTGCTGCCCTACACGGACCCGAGCCTGCTGAGCGCGGCCGACGACTCGGCGAACAACATCGCCCAGTCGCCCTTCACCCTCGTGTTTGCGCGCATGGGCATCGGCGCGGCGGCCGCCGTCATGAACGCGGTCATCCTGACCTCGATCCTGTCCGCGGGTAACTCGGGCCTGTACGCGGCCTCGCGTATGCTGCACTCGATGGCCCTCAAGCGTCAGGCGCCCGCGATCTTCGCCCGCGTCACCAAGGGCGGCGTGCCCGCCTACGCGATGGCCGTGACGACGGTGACGGCGGCGTGTGGCTTCCTCACGCAGCTGGTCTTCAACGATGCCTACATCTGGCTGGTCAACATCGTCGGTATTTCCGGCATCATCATGTGGCTGGGCATCGCGGTGAGTCACATTCGTTTCCGCCGCGCCTACCTGCTGCAGGGCTACCGCCTGGAGGATCTGCCGTATCGCTCGCCGTTCTTCCCCGCAGGGCCGATCATCGCTTTCGTCATGTGCTTGGTCGTCATGGCCGGACAGAACTACGAAGCCGTGCTGCATGGCCAGGTCTGGGAGGTTGCGTCCTCCTACATCGGCCTGCCGCTCTTCGGCGTCGTGTGGTGGGGCTACCACGTGGTGCGTAAGGACCGCACGGTATCCCTCGAAGAGATGGACGTGGCGCCCGTCGAGATCGAACCTGTCACGCACTGACATCGACGAGGTCGGGGCGCAGTGGGCGGGCACGCCCGGGTGCGCCGCTTGTCACCCCTGGGTCTCGCCCGGCGTGGCGGTACGTGAGCGGCGTGGCACTTCATAGGATGGGGCCATGATCAACACGCGACGCATTCTTGCCGTGACCTCCCTGTCGGCCCTCGTCCTGGGCATTGCCGCCTGCTCCCCGAAGGGCAACCAGCCCGAGGCGGGGTCCGCGGCCTCGTCCAATTCGTCGAGCGCCTCTTCACAGAGCGGCATGCCCGCCCAGAGCGGCGCTGGCCCCCAGAGCGGCGTGCCCGATGAGGGGAACCAGGCCCCCGAGGTGAACGTCGCCGACAATGATCAGCGCTGCGACCTGACGAACCTGCAGCCCTCCATCGACTCCCAGCAGGAGGCGGGCGGCACCACCTACGTGGACATCGGCTTCACGAACGAGGGCCCCTCGTGTTGGATTGACGGCTTCCCGCAGATCATCTTCTCCGGCGGTGGCTCCGTCATCTCCACCGCCGTGCGCGACGGTGAGGACCCCGGAAACGTCTACACGATCGCTCAGGGAGGCCGCCTGGGCGTGACCCTAACGGCAGAGTCGACGGACGGCGTCGAAGGCTGCAACCCCGCCGATTCGGAGCTGGTCGACATCATGCCAGAGGCCGGCACCGGCGCAACGAGCCTGCAGCTGACCCTGCGCGTGTGCCAGGAGATGCCCTCGGTGTCGGTGAGCCCCTTCGAGCCGCGTTGATGATTCCGTAGACGCGACGCTGCCGGGTGCCCGTGAGGGTGCCCGGCAGTCTTGTGTACGAGCGCCGATGGAAGCGAATATGAGATTTGGGCGTGTGCTGATAGGCTGAACCAGCTGGAAGAAGTCGCGCATCCGCAGCGTCACGCCGAGGCGATCGCGTCGGTGCGCGTGACCCCTTCTTCACCGGTCGACGCGTGACCTGTGCGCGCCGACTGCGCACACTGAGATCTGTAAGGAGACACTCTCATGGGTATGCGTTCCACGACGCAGTCGTTCCAGTTCAACGTGCCGTTCGATCAGCTTTTCCCGGCCGCAACCCAGGCCGTGCAGGCTGTCAAGAAGGCGACGCTGACGCGCTCCGACCCGAACGGGCGCGTGATCACCTTCGACACCCCGATGGGCATGATGTCCTGGGGTGAGAACATCATCGTTGGTTTTATCCCCAACGAGGAAGGTGTCGTCGCCGAGATCACCTGCACGACGAAGGGCATGCCGAACCTCATGCAGGACAGCCTCAACCGTAAGCAGATCGGTGCCTACATCGCTGCCCTGTCGAACCTGGTGCAGTCTCCCGCCGTCGAGGTCGCCCGTTCCTGACGACACGCAGACGCCTGACTCGGCCCCGGCCTCGTGAAATGTACGAGGCCGGGGCCGAGTCTTATGGAGTCCGAGAGGCCCTGCATCCTCCCCGGCTGTGCCCGTGCCGGGGAGGCGGACGTTACTGTCCGGAGAGGTCCGTGAGCGTCCAGCGCTGCGACTTGGAGGAGTCAGAGCACTGTGAAATGACCGCCTGCGTGCTCTGCTGCGTTGTGTCCCCCGGGATCGTCAGGCACAGGCCGGATGCGCGGTTGACGAGCTGTCCGGACTCGTTGAGATCCCACTTCTGGGATTCCAGAGCCGGGTAGCAGGTCCACATGTGCGCGACCGTGCCCTCCTCGGTGTAGCCGCCCAGGACATCGACGCAGCGGTCGCCGATGCGGAGGTGCCCGTCGCCCTCGTAGATGACCGTCTGCGCGGCGCTGTTCCCGGCGCACTTGCTGTTCGCCACGGGGGTGCCGTTGGATCCCTTCGGATCCTGGGAGGTCAGGCACTGGCCGAGGCCGTTGCGCAGCTGGCCGACGATCGTCGCGGGCACGAGGCCCGTGTCGTCCGCGTCGGTTGTAGCGGCGTTGTCGGATGTGTCCACTGCCTGAGGTGCAGCAGCTGCGCGGTCCGCGTAGGTGGCGGGGGAGAAGACGACCATGTCCCACGAGGCCAGGCGGCCCACGTTGAACGTGATCGTCGTGCGGCCCTGCTCATCCGTGCCCGTCGTGAAGTCGAGGGGCGTCGCGCGGCCACCGTCAACGTCCGGGCTGACGGCGAAGATCGAACCGGGGATCGCCTCGCCGTCCTCCAGGTGGTAGGTGACGGACGTGTTGTCGAAGGCGAGGATCTGCTTGGCGGCATTACGCCAGTATTCGTCGTTGCCTTCGTTGTCGTTGGTGCGCAGGTTGATCAGGTGCAGGGCCGTGCCCGCGTTGGACGTCATCGTGTTCGCCCAGATCGTGTTCGCGGCCCCGTCCGTCGAAGTCGGCAGGCCCACGCCGTTCGTCGAAACCTCGACCTGGCGTTCCTTGCGCGTCAGGTTGTCGCCGAAGAGTAGGTTCTCGTAGGCGGTGGAGATGTTGTAGTAGTTCTTCATCCACGCCTGGAGGTCTGGGGACAGTCCTCGGCCGGATTCAGCGAAGAACTGATCGTCCAGCATGCGCCCATAGTCGCCGAGCTCCAGGTGGTGCGCGCCGTTCGCCGCGAACATCGCGTCGGCGAGCTTAACGGAATCTGCGTTGAACTCCCGGAATGTAATGCAGTCTATGTTGACGGGCGCGTACTTCTCGTACTTGTCGATCGGGAAGGAAATCGTGTGGGTGCCCGGGGTGAGCTCCACGTTGATGCTGATGTCCTCGCGCCAGTCAGAGTCGCTCTGCGTCTTGCTGAAGGTGACGTACTTCAGGAGCTTCTGCTGCCCCTTCTTGCCCATGTCGATCATCACCTGGTGGCTGGCGCCATCTGCCTGCGGGCTCGAGTAACGCGGCGAGAAGGTGAAGGTGCCTCCCTGTCCTGCGTCAACGGTGAAGGTGACGGCGTCGCCGTCCTTGGCAATACCCGACGCGTAGGAGCCGCCAGATGCGGAAGCGTCGCCCGACACGATGGTGACGTCGCCGCTCACGCGCGCCTGGTCGGACTCGGCCTCGATACGCACGCCGTTGTCGGCAGCGATTTCGGGATGCTTGTACTTGTTGGCTGCCGCGTCCCAGTAGCGGGTGGTCGGATCGTAGTCGTTCGCGTAGGCGGCCACGATCAGCGGCTGTTTCGCGCCCGAGCCACGCACACCCTGCAGATAGCTGGCGACCTGTGCGTTCGTCTCGTTGTTGTCCCACAGCTCGGTGTACAGGTACGTGGACGAACCGTTAATGAGCTTGTCGTTGCCAGCGCCATCGGGCAGGTTGATGCCCACCGCGCCCTTCGTCTTCTCGGCCGTCTCGTTAACGAGCGATGACAGGCCTTCGGTCAGGTCGATCTTGTTGCCGGAAGCATCCTTCTTGTGGGTCTGACCGAGCGTGTCAATGTGCGTGCCGGTGAAGTTGAACGTCTTCTTCTGGTCCACGTATTGGCCGGTGATGTAGTCGCGCCAGCCCTTGTTGTTGACGTTCATCATCGTCATGTGGTTCTGGGGCTTGGGCGTGTTGGGGGGCACCTGGACCCACCACTGGCTGCCAAAGTCGCGTTGCCAGTAGGAGCCGTTGTTCTCGCGCAGGATCCAGTCTTCTTTGATGGCGTTCGTGTCGTAGCCGTCGTTGGCTGCGTACGCCATGGAGTAGGCCAGCGAGGCGGCGCCGACGTTGTCCGCGGTGGTCACGTAGGTGTTGATGGTCGCAGCGGAGGCGTAGGTGTCTCGGTACCACAGCGGCCACTCGTTTTTGAGGTCGCCTTTGGCGACGGGCTGCTCGTGGCGGTACTGCCAGTCGTAGTACTGGAAGGCGTTGAGGTGGTAGTCCTGGCTGAGCTTCGTGACGTAGTCGGACGGGGCGTGGAAGAGGTAGGGCTCGTAGGTGGCGTTGTCCGCCAAGCCATCGGGGGCAGCGGGCTTGAAGTGGGAGAGGTAGCCCATGCGTGGGAAGCGCGTCCAGCTGGTGGAGGCGTCGATGGCGGTCTCCGCGTGCGTGCCGTCCCCGCCGGTCGCGGTGACGAGGTAGCCCTGGTTGTTCTCGCTCGGCGTCGTGTAGGTCCAGGTGGCCTTGCCGTTCGTCACGGTGGCGTCGCCCGAGTCGATTTCGACGCCGAGGTGGCTGACGGAGAAGTGGACGGTTCCCTCGGTCGAGGCCTCGGCCGTGATCGTCGCCTGCTTACCCGGTTCGTGTGTGGACTTGTCCGTGTAGGCGCGGGTGACGTGCGCCGTGCCCGTGGCGGTGGCCGGTGTGCTGCTCGGCAGGGGCAGAGCGGTGGCGACGACCGCGGTGCCCAGCACGATGGCGGCGGGGATGGTCAGGGGATGTCGTGTCTCCATGACGTGTGTGTCCTCGAAATCGTTGACGGGACTGCCCGGTGGGGGAGTCATGCGCGTGAAAATGCGCCCATTCAACGGTAAAGCGATTTTTCAGTAAATTAACCGACAATATGGTCATGCTGGGCGAAAATGTCCCGCAGTGCGGACAAGTAAAATCGTGGGATTGTTGAATTTCTGAGTATTTGCCAGGTGTTGTATGCCTGTGAGCTGGTGTAATGGCTGTTATGTGAGGAGGGGGTCTGTTGTTGCTTTCTGAAAGTGTCTAACAGAGTTGCGGTGGGGGAGTATCCTGAAAAGTTGGGTTTTGTGGGCCCGTTTCGCTCGGTTGACGTTCATCGACGAGGCCGGGGCTGGGAATGTGGATATGGCCTCGTCTTGGGGTGCGATGGCCCACAGATGTGGGGGCGTGCCGTAAGCTGTTTCGTGCGGTCCGCGCAACTGCTGAGGGTGGGCCAATGGAGATGACGAAGACCTAGTCGGGACGCAGTGCATCTGCGTCGAGCCGGAAATGAGGACACCGTGGCGGCAGTGAGCGAACGAGCCGAGCTGCATAAGACGATCTGGCGTATCGCCAACGACCTGCGCGGCAGCGTGGACGGGTGGGACTTCAAGAGCTACGTCCTCGGATTCCTGTTCTACCGCTTCATCTCGGAGAACCTGACGGACTACGTGAACACCTCCGAGCGCGCGGCGATCCTCGCTGAAGGCGGAACCCCTGAAGAGGCCGCGGCCTTCGATTACGCGACCCTCAGCAACGAGGACGCGGAAGCGGCGCGTGAAGGCATCGTCAAGGAAAAGGGCTTCTTTATTCGTCCCTCTGACCTGTTTGGAAACGTGCGCGCTCAGGCTGCCGGCGACGAGAACCTGAACGAGACCCTCTCCTACGCCTTCCGCTTCATTGAAAACTCGGCGCGGGGCAGCGGGTCCGAGTCGGATCTGCGTGGCCTCTTCGACGACGTGGACGTGAACTCCACGAAGCTCGGGAACACGGTCGCCCAGCGCAACGCGAAGCTCGTGAAGATCATGGACGCTGTCGGCGATCTACCTCTGGAACACGGTGCTGCGAAGATCGACGCCTTCGGCGACGCATACGAGTACCTGATGACCATGTACGCCTCAAGCGCGGGTAAGTCGGGTGGCGAGTTCTACACGCCCCAGGAAGTTGCGGAGGTTCTCGCAACCCTCGCGCTGGACGGGCGCTCCGATGTAGCTCGCGTGTACGACCCGTGCGCGGGCTCGGGGTCCCTGCTCCTGAAGTTCGCGAAGCTTCTCGGGCCGTCGAGCAGTCGCCAGTATTTCGGCCAGGAGATCAACCTGACGACGTACAACCTGTGCCGCATCAACATGTTCCTGCACGACGTCAACTTCTCGAACTTCGACATCGCGCTGGGGGATACCCTGACGGAACCCGCCCACTGGGACGATCAGCCTTTCGACGCGATCGTCTCGAACCCTCCCTATTCGACGAAGTGGGTTGGCAAGGACGACATCGGTCTCATCAACGACCCGCGCTTCGCGCCGGCGGGCGTGCTGGCCCCCAAGTCCAAGGCGGACCTGGCCTTCACCATGCACATGCTGCACTGGCTGGCCGAGGATGGAACGGCCGCGATCGTCGAGTTCCCGGGCGTCCTGTACCGCGGCGGCGCCGAGGGGAAGATCCGCAAATACCTGGTCGAAAACAACTTCGTGCACGCGGTCATCCAGCTGCCCCCGGACCTGTTCTTTGGGACGACGATCGCGACCTGCATCATCGTGCTCAAGAAGGCGCGCGCCGACCACAGTGTTCTCTTCGTGGATGCCTCCGCCGAGTGCGTGCGTGAGGGGAACAAGAACCGCCTGACGGCGGAGAACCAGCAGCGGATCCTCTCCCTCGTGTCCGAGCGTCAGGCCGTCGACCATGTGGCGGCGCTGGTGTCGATCGACGACATTAAGGACAACGACTGGAACCTGTCGGTGTCCTCCTACGTCGAGCCCGAGGACACGCGCGAGCAGGTCGACATCGTCGAGCTGAACACTCGCATCGCGGGCATCGTGGAGCGTCAGCGTGAGCTGCGTGCCTCCATCGATGCGATCGTCGCAGAACTGGAGGCCGACCGATGAGCCGCCTCGCCGAGCTGATCGAGGAGCTGTGCCCGGACGGGGTGGAATACAGGCCGTTGGGTGAGTTGCTGGTATACCAGCAGCCAACGCCGTTCTTGGTGAGTTCGAAAGACTATGATCCCTCTTATCCAACACCAGTTCTCACTGCGGGTGCGACCTTTTTGCTGGGCTATTCGAGTGAAACCCATGGTGTATATGCTGCTTCGACAGATGATCCCGTCATCATTTTCGATGACTTCACTACAGCATCAAAGTGGGTAGATTTTCCCTTCAAATTGAAGTCTTCGGCAGCAAAAATCCTTACTGCCGCAGATCCGAGTGTTGCTGATATACGATTTTTGTATTTTTTAATGCAGACGATCAAATACCAAGTCGGCTCGCATGCGCGGCATTGGATTGCTGTCTATTCAAAGATGCCTGTTTGCTGTCCCCCGCTGGAAGTGCAGCGAGAGATCGTGAGAATATTGGATCAATTCACGACGCTGGAAGCGGAGCTGGAAGCGGAGCTGGAAGCGGAGCTGGAAGCCAGGCGGACCCAGTATGAGCACTACCGTAACCAACTGCTCTCGTATGAATCCCTGGCTGCCCGCGGCCCGGTCAGTTGGATTCCCCTTCGGGAGTTCGGCGTTTGGAGTGGGGGCGGGACTCCTTCAAAGAGTCGAGCTGACTATTGGGATGAGGGTAACATCCCATGGATCACGCCGAAAGATATGCGATCATCGAAGATTCAGAATTCGATGATGAATATTACCGACAGAGCTGTGCGCGAGTCTAACGTTAAACTGATTGAGGCTCCCTCAATCGCTCTTGTTGTGCGTTCTAGTATTTTGCAGCACACGTTTCCTGTTGCGCAGATTGATGTTGATGCGACATTTAACCAGGACATGAAAACTCTTGTCGTAGATTCCGATCGTTTCGAGCGTCGGTATATTTACTATGCATTATTAGCAAATGGACAGGAGATTCTGAGGCAGACATCGAAGCAAGGCGGCTCGGTTAACTCGCTTGTCGTTCCGCGGTTGATGGACTTTGA
The DNA here is from genome assembly GCF_002847525.1 of Schaalia odontolytica. GTDB lineage: Bacteria > Actinomycetota > Actinomycetes > Actinomycetales > Actinomycetaceae > Pauljensenia > Pauljensenia odontolytica_B. The sequence continues at coordinate 106,104 of NZ_PKKM01000009.1, forward strand.
AATTCCTGTGTCTGCGCTCGACGAGCAACAGCATATCGCCGATTTGCTGGATCGCTTCGATGTTCTCGTCAACGACATTACGTCGGGCCTCCCCGCCGAGATTGCCGCCCGCCGTGCCCAGTACGAGCACTACAGGGATCGTCTGCTGTCCTTCCCCGAGAAAGCTGCCTCCAGAAGCAACGCGTCTTAGAGACGTGTTCCCCTCGCGCGTGCGCGAGGGGAACACGAGGGCGTGACGTCAGTCTGCCGTCCACGAGTGGCTATTACGAGGCTCTGGTTCGTCGGGTTTCGCGGTCGTCGTCTGCAGGTGAACTGCTTCGTACCCGTTTCAGCCCTCGCCCTGCAATTATTCTAGGGTCCATAGCAGCGCCAGAGCAAAGGGGCGTCATTAGGCAATCAATCGAGGACGGGATGCCCCTGGTAGTAGCTGCGCATTGCTTCCTGGGTGATAACTGCATCCGAGGGAGCGGATGATGCCAGGCCCTCGCGTGCGTGCAGCCAGGGGGATTCCAGGTGCGTTCGCTCACTCAACTCAGCGCCTGTCATGCCTCCCAGTGCCGAACACACGCGATCGATGAGACCGCGTTCAGCATCAGTGAGAGCAGATGAGTCACCGGACACCAGTTCGCCCGGACGAATCAGGAACATTCCGCGATGCAGTGCATAGAGCTCGGGGGCAACGGGGCCACCGCGCCACGCCTCAAAGTCCTCAGGGAAGAGGGAGGACCCGTACTGAGCGAGGTGTTGAGCCTGGGAATAGAAGGCAAGCTTCTGGAGCTTCATTGTCGTTACCGTACCGGTGCGCTCCAGGATGTAGGTCGCGACATCAACGATTGACTGTGCCGTGTTGGTCTCCTCCTCTGCGTAGTTGCCACACGATTATACTCGGCGTTCAGGGCTATATCAGTCGGGTTGAACAGGTTTCGGGTTTGTCTTTCAGCTGACGCCGCCGGGAGAGCCTGGACGCAGATGACGGTGGGTGACGTTAGCATCGGATCAACGCCACCAGACGGGAGGGAAGCCTCCTGCGTGCCAGCCCCGGCCTCGTGAAAGAGACCCGTAGAGAAAGGAACGCGAGTGTCCACCGACGCACCTCGCCCCCGCATCGAACCCGTCGTCGTCTCCGACGAATTCACGGTCGTTGGGCTCTACCACCCGACTCGCGACCAGGAGCAGGACTACCAGAGCGAAGCCGCCCTCGAGGACGACCTCATCAAACAGCTGTGCGCCCAAGCCTACGAATATGTGGACATCCACGACCGCGACGGCCTGGAAGCGAACCTGCGCGTCCAGCTCGAGGCCCTCAATAACTACCGTTTCAGCGACCGGGAATGGAAGGACTTCTACCGTCATTCGATCGTTGACGTCCGCTCCTCCGACGGGAACCCCGTCGTCGCCAAAGCCCGCCGCATCCAGGAGGACCACGTGCAGGTCCTCACCCGCGACGACGGCACCACCAAGAACATCAGCCTCATCGACAAGACCAACATTCACCGCAACAAGGTGCAGGTGATCCGCCAGTACGCCATCGACACGGGCGCGCGCTCCAATCGATACGACGTCACCATTCTCGTCAACGGCCTGCCCCTCGTTCATATCGAACTGAAGCGGCGCGGCAAAGAACTGCGCGAAGCTTTCAACCAGATCGACCGCTACCAGCGCGACTCCTTCCACGCCAGCGCCGGAGACGGACTCTTTGGCTACGTGCAGATCTTCGTCATCTCCAACGGCGCACACACCAAGTACTACTCCAACACCGTGCGCCTCCAGCACATCACCGAAAACCAGGGCACGCGCCGACAGGTGGCCGCCGCGAACGCGCGATCTTACGAATTCACCATGTGGTGGACCGACGCCGCGAACAATCAGATTTCGGACCTCACCGACTTCGCCGCCACATTTTTGGCCAAGCGCACGATCCTCGCCATCCTTACGCGCTACTGCGTGCTCAACACCCGCGATGAACTCCTCGTGATGCGCCCCTACCAGATCGCCGCGACCGAAGCGATCCTCCAGCGCATCAAGACCTCCAGCATGAACAACCAGACGGGCACCGTCGCCGCCGGCGGATACATCTGGCACACCACCGGCTCCGGAAAGACCCTCACGTCCTTCAAGAGTGCAAAGCTCGCTGCAGGCATGGAGGGGGTCGACAAGGTTCTCTTCGTCGTTGACCGCAAGGACCTCGACCATCAGACCATCCGCGAATATAACGCCTTCGCCGAGGGGACCGTCTCCGCCAACCAATCCACACGCCAGCTCGCCCAGCAAATCAACGATCCGTCCACGCCGATCATCGTCACCACCATCCAAAAGCTCGCGACCTTCGTCAAGAGCCACCGCGGGCACGCCATCTACTCCGGGCACGTCGTCCTCGTCTTCGACGAATGTCACCGCAGCCAGTTCGGCGACATGCACACCGACATCACGCGAGCCTTCCGCAACTACCACCTCTTCGGCTTCACCGGAACACCCATCTTCGCGGAAAACGCCTCCAGCTCCGGCAAAGCAAACCTACGGACGACCGAGCAGGCCTTCGGGGACCAGCTGCACTCCTACACAATCGTCGACGCCATCCGGGACAAGACCGTCCTGCCGTTCCGCGTCGACTACCTCAACTCGTTCCGCGTGCGAGACGGCATCGACAACCACGACGTCGAAGGCATCGATACTGACAGCGCCTACATGAACCCGCAGCGCATCTCGGCCGTGGTCTCCTACATCCTCGAACACTTCAACCAAAAGACGAAGCGGCATGCCTCCTTCCAGTACAAGGAACGGCGCGTCAACGGCTTCAACTCCCTGTTCGCCACCTCCTCCATCAAAGCTGCTCGCGCCTACTACCAGGAGTTCAAGCGCCAGCAGGCCGACCTGCCGGAGGCGCGCAGGCTCAGCGTCGGAATTATCTACTCATACGCGCCCAACGCCGAGGCGCCGGGTACAGGCCTGCTCTCCGAAGAATCCATGGATCCCTCGGCCCTCTCCCAGGACGACCGTGCCTTCCTCGACGAGGCGATCGCCGACTACAACCAGCAGTTCGGTGCCAGCTTCGGCACCGATGCCTCGGGATTCGAGGGATACTACACGAGCCTGTCAACGGCTCTTGCCGAAAGACGCATCGACCTGGTGATCGTCGTCGACATGTTCCTCACCGGCTTCGACTCCAAGTCCCTCAACACCCTGTGGGTCGACAAGAACCTGCGCGCCCACGGCCTCATCCAGGCCTTCTCGCGCACAAACCGAATCCTCAACTCCGTCAAGACATTCGGAAACATCGTCTGCTTCCGCAACCTCGAAGAGGCCACGAACGACGCGATCGCCCTCTTCGGCAACAAAGAAGCGCGCGGTCAGGTACTCCTGCGCCCATACGGCGAGTACCTGTCCACCTACCTCGAGACCATCGAGCAGCTTCGCATCGACTTCCCCCTGCTCATCGGATCGATCGCATCCGAAAAGGAACAGAAGCGCTTCATCGACCTCATGGGGCAGGTCCTGCGCCTGCGCAATATCCTCACGTCCTTCGATGACTTCGAGGGTGATGACACGATCGCCCCGCGCGAGCTCGAAGACTACAGGAGCGTCTACCTGGACCTCTATCACGAGGCGCGCGAGCGCTCAAAGGTGGAGAAGGAACCGATCGCGGATGAGCTCGTCTTCGAAATGGAGCTCGTCAAGCAGGTCGACATCAACGTCGACTACATCCTCATGCTCGTCGAACACCATCGCGGCGAGCGCGGCGACGGCGACGACCGCGAAATCCCCGTTGAAATCACGCGCGCCCTCGCTGCGTCACCCGCCCTGCGCGGCAAACGCGACCTTATCGAAGAGTTCTACCGCCGAGTGTCCCTCAACGGGGACGTCCCCACAGAGTTCGAGTCCTTCATCGCCGCCAAGCGCGACAGCGAACTCGACGCAATCATCGAGGCCGAACGCCTCGGAGAGGGCGCGCGGGACTTCGCGTACGACTCCCTGCGCGAGGGCTACGTCCCCGACGAAGGGACAGGCCTGTCCTCGATCCTCCCGCCGGCCCGCCGCTTCGGTGGCGGTGGCAGCCGCGAAGCCATCCGCTCGCGCGTCCTCGACGCCCTGCGGACCTGGGTCGAACGATTCTCCGGACTCGGAGGACTCTGACGAACCGGCCCCGGCCTCGTGAAAGCGAGGTCGGGGCCAGTTTGCGCCTTTTGTCTAGCGGCAGGGGAGTAGCCGAAACCGCTCCTGGGGAAACGGACTACTGCTCGTCGGTGTCGGTGTCGGCTTCAGTGACCGCGGTGGTGGTCGTAGGGGTGTCTGCCTCTGTGTCTTCGGAATCGCTGTTCGCACTGTCGTCAGGCTCAATGGTGCTGTCAGGGGCGCTGGGCGTGGCAGTTCGCTGAGGATCCGGCGAGTGGAAGATCTCGCGGAGCCCCCACGCGAAGAAGGCAGCGAAGAAGTGGAAGGGCATCCATGAAGTCACGAGCCACCAGTCGGACCCGCTGCCGGCAATGCCCGCCGCCAGACGTCCGAACCACCACAGGATGGGTACGTCGGCGAGGACAGTAACAGCGATCACGATAGCCTTCCACAACCCGGCGTGGTCGAGAAAATCCCGGGAGATGGACGCCAACACCTGGAAGAAGGTGAAGAAGCCCATGAGACAGAAAAAAGCCAACAGAACGAGGCTGGATGACAAGGAGAGTACGAGTAAGACCAGGAGGCCCACTTGGAGCATCAGATACCGGACGATGAATGTAATAATCCCTCGAGGGTCCCGCATATCAATCATGCCCCCATCCTAACGGGGCCCTCAGGCGCGAGGTCCAGCCCCTCATGACCCTTGGTCACGGCGATACTAGCCCGCTCTGCTTCCTCCCCCGGCCTCGTTTATCAATGAACGAACATGGTCAGCGGGCTCGATCTAAGGCTCCTACACTGTTTTTCACACGCCACAAAAGAGGACGGCCGCTCAATGCAGCGCAGGCTCAGATGAGTGTGTTGTTGAGCGGGAAAGTGAGGAAGAACGATGTCGTCCACCGAGCAATACCTGGATTTCGTGCTCGACCTGCTGGGCGAGCTGGACGACGTGGCGCACCGCAAGATGATGGGCGGATACGTCCTCTACTACCGGGGCAAGGTCATCGGCGGCATCTACCGCGGCGACCGCTTCCTGCTCAAGGTCACGCCCGCCTCCGAACGGCTTCTGCCCGAGGCCCCGCGCGCCATCCCCTACGAGGGAGCGAAGGAGATGCTCCTCGTCGAGGTGGAGGATCGCGACGTACTGCGCGACGTCGTCGACGCGATGTGGGAGGAGCTACCTGCACCGAAGAAGAGGAACAAGAAGTAGGCGTCTGGCCCCGGCCTCGTTCATTCATCGACGAGGCCGGGGCCGGGGTGTGTGCTCTGCCTGAGGGTGGGGGAGCGGTTGAGCCGCTCCCAAAAACGGACTACTGCTTGTCGGTGTCGGTGTCGGTGTCGGTGTCGGTGTCGGCTTCGGTAACCCCGGTGGTGGTCGTCGGGGTGTCTGCCTCTGTGTCTTCGGAATTGCTGTTCTCACTGTCGTCAGGCTCAACGGTGCTGTCAGGGGCGCTGGGTGTGGCAGTTCGCTGAGGATCCGGCGAGTGGAAGATCTCGCGGAGCCCCCACGCGAAGAAGGCAGCGACGAAGTGGAAAGGCAACCATATGGCCACGAGCTCCCAGTTGGAGTCCACGAAAAACCCCGAGACTATTCCTCCCAGCCACCACAGGACCGCCACGTCGGAGAGGAGGGCGCCCGCGATCGCGACAGGCTTCCACGACCCGGCCTTGTCGAGGAACTTTTGGGGGATGGCTATCAATACCTGGAGGAAGGTGAAGAAGCCTATGAAACCGAAGAAGTAAATCAGGGCGATCTCCACGACATAGGAGAGCGTGAACCCGAGTAGGAAGACCGCGTGGAGCACCAGGTACCGGATAAAGAAGCTACCAATCCCTCGCGGGTCACGCGTATCTGTCATGCCCCCATCCTAACGGGGCCCTGAAGTGTGCAGGTAAGTGCATCAGAGTACCGCTGTTGCATGGTTACACCGCCCGAGCAATCCTCCCTCCTCCAGATCCATCATGCTCCCGGCCCCGGCCTCGTATTGGACGAGACCAGGGCCGGGCTGCATGTTCCGCCTGATGGCAGGGGAGCAGAAGCTCAGAGTGAAGAGACGAACTCCGCGAGGCGCTTCGCGTGCTCGCGCGAACGCTCCACCATGTCGGCGCGCGCCGCCTCATCCGTGCGATTCGCGTACGACACCCCGTACAGGGGAAGGGTCCCCGCAAACTCCATGCCCGTCAGCGCACACGTCGCCTTCGCGGGCGTCAGCAAGTCGTTGAAATCGACGGAATCTAGCGCGTAGTAAGCCTGAGAAGCCCCCGTCGTTACCGACACGACCAGCTTCTTACCGCGCAGAGCCGTACCCGAAGACCCGTGGCTGAAACCGCGCACAAACACGTCCTCCATCCACTTCTGCAGCAACGCAGGCCAGCCGTACCACCACAGCGGATACTGCAACACGATGACGTCCGCGGCGCGAAGCTTTTCCTGCTCCGCCTCAACGTCGAACGTGTACTCCGGATAGAGGTCATCGAGATGATCAATCTCGGCGCCAGGAAGCAGGATCGCAAGCTCCTCCAGGATCGTCTTATTCGCAACCGAATCATCGCCGGTGCGCGGGTGCCCCGACACAATCAACACGTTGGACATCGCATTTCCTTTCGTTGATGCGAGGAGTCTACGCCCGCCCGTGGGCCCGTGAACAGGGCCTGGACTTCCATTTCGCGCGGGGTGAAGCCCGTCCCCGAAGAGAAAACCGCGCAGTACTACAGTAGAAGCATGGCCAACACCGACTCCCAGCCCCTCACCATGAACCGCATCCTCCTCGTCATCGCGACAGGCGTAGGCGCTGGATTCCTCTCCGGACTCTTTGGAGTGGGAGGCGGCCTCGTCATCGTGCCCGCCCTGATGGCCGTCCTGGGCATGGATCAGCGCCGAGCCTCGGCCACGTCCCTCGCCGCCATCATCGTCACCGCCGCCGTCGGCTCGGGAAACTACGCCCTGCACGGCGAGGTCTCCTGGGCCGGAGCCGCCCTCCTCGTGCTTGGCGCGCTCGCGGGCTCTCAGATCGGTGTGTGGCTCCTGCGCCGCCTCCCCGCGCCCGCCTTGCCCTGGATCCTCATCGGCTTCACCGTCTTCGTTATCGTCTCCCAATACCTGCACGTCCCCACGCGCGAGGGAGCCGTCTCGCTGACACCGGCCTCGTGCGCCCTTATGATCCTGGTTGGCCTGTGCGCCGGCATCCTCTCCGGCCTGGTCGGCGTGGGCGGCGGATCCGTCATCGTGCCCGGCATGGAGCTCGCCGTCGGCGCGGGAGACCTCATCGCGCGCGGCACGTCTCTCCTCGTCATGATCCCCACCGGCATTGCCGGCACTGTCACCAATCTGCGCCACCGCATGGTCGACCTACGCGTCGGCCTCATCGTCGGCGTATCCGCAGCGGCCACGACCCCCGTCGGGCGCCTCGTGGCCACGTGGGTATCCCCGAGCGTGGGCGCGATCCTCTTCAACATCTTCCTGCTGTCCATCATTGCCTCGACGATCCTGAAGATGCGTAAGAAGGCGCACGCCCAGGGCTAAACGATTCCGTACGGAATAGCGGCTTTGCCTGCGAGTTTCCCGTTTGATCAGGGAGGCATCTTCTACGCCAGCCGCGACTGCGGTCGCCTAGAAATTTCGCATGCAATTCCCGACCACTGCTTCGTGGGTGCCACGAGAAAACCGCATGATTCCAACGATCTGATTTCAAAAGTCAAAACAGTTGAGAGGGAATTGCATGCGAAATTGGTGAGAGGGCGGAAAATATCGTCAGGAAGCCTGGCGTCATGCCGGGACATGCTGACCCCGTGCATGAAGCGCACCCCCACCCGCCGCACGGATACCTGCATGCGCAAAGGGCCCCGGCCTCGTGGAAACGAGACCGGGGCCAAACGCTAAGCCGCGCTAGCGCGCCTGAAGCGGATCACTCGTCGGCGGCGCTGGGGTGCGTCATGTCGGCGGGAACGACCCACGCGTCGAACTCCTCGGCCGTCAGGAAGCCCAGCTCGAGGGCGGACTCGCGCAGCGACAGGCCCTTGTGATGCGCGTTCTTCGCGATCTTCGAGGCCTTGTCGTAGCCGATGTGGCGGTTCAGGGCCGTCACCTGCATGAGGTTGATGTCCAGGTTGTGCTGGATCTTCTCGTAGTTGGGCTCGATGCCGTACGCGCAGTTCGTATCGAAGGACACGCAGGCGTCGCCCAGCAGGCGGATGGACTCCAGGACGTTCCACGCCATGACGGGCTTGAAGACGTTGAGCTGGAAGTTGCCCTGCGAGCCGGCGAAGCCGACCGTCGCGTCGTTGCCGAACACCTGGGTGGCGACCATGGTCATGGCCTCGCACTGGGTCGGGTTGACCTTGCCCGGCATGATGGACGAGCCCGGCTCGTTCTCGGGGATGATCAGCTCGCCGATGCCGTTACGCGGGCCGGAGGCGTACCAGCGCACGTCGTTCGCGATCTTCATGAGGGCGTCGGCCAGGACGCGCAGCGCGCCCGAGACCAGCACCAGCGCGTCGTGCGCACCGAGGGCGGCGAACAGGTTGTCGGCCTGCGTGAACTCGATGCCGGTCTCCTCGGAGATCTTCTTGGCGGTGAGCTCGCCGAACTTCGGGTGAGCGTTCAGGCCGGTGCCCACGGCGGTACCGCCGATGGCGAGCTCGCGCGCACGGGTGTCGGCGTACTCGATGCCATCGAGGGCGAAGTCGATCTGAGCAACCCAGCCGGAGATGACCTGGCCCAGGCGGATCGGGGTGGCGTCCTGCAGGTGGGTGCGGCCCACCATGATGACGTCCTCGAACTCCTTGGCCTTCTTGTCCAGGGTGTCACGCAGCTGGCGCACGCGCGGGTACATGTCGTGCAGCTCGGAGACGACCGCGATGTGCATGGCGGTGGGGAACGTGTCGTTCGAGGACTGGCCACGGTTCACGTGATCGTTGGGGTGGACGGGGGACTTGGTGCCCATGGTGCCGCCCGCGATCTCGATGGCGCGGTTGGAGATGACCTCGTTGGCGTTCATGTTCGACTGCGTGCCCGAACCGGTCTGGAAGACGACCAGCGGGAAGTTGTCGTCAAGCTTGCCGGAGATGACCTCGTCGCCGGCCTGAGCGATGTAGTTCGCGATGTCGGCGGGCAGCTCGCCCAGCTCGGCGTTGGCCAGGGCCGCGGCCTTCTTCAGGATGCCAAGGGCGCGCACCATCGGGCGGCCCCACACGAAGGTGTTGCGTCCAATGTCGAAGTTGTGCAGCGAACGCTCAGTCTGAGCGCCCCAGTAGCGGTTCGCGGGGACCTCAACGGCTCCCATCGAGTCGGTTTCGGTACGGGTTTCTTGTGCCACAGGTGGCTCCTTCGCGTAGGGCTTACGTACCCCTCTAGGATAGCGCCGCCCGCGCGTTGAGGCGTGGGGCACTCGTCCTAGTCGCGTCCTAGTCGCGCGCGCGGGCCTCGAGATCAGCGTGGTGTAGTAGCCACCAGGCGCAGGCACACGACAGGGCGACGAGCGAGAGCGCCAGCAGGAAAGGTGACAGCGGCATCCAGCCGTACAGGGCCGTGGCGCTCACGGGGGCCACGATCCACGTGATAGCGCCGGTCGCGTTGATGACGCCGGCGATGCCGCCCTGCTCGCGCGCGCTCACCGCCAGGGACGCGCCCGCCGAGTAGCCGGGGGAGGCCATGCCCGAGGCGACGCCCATAGTGAACGTCGAGACTGCCAGCGCCCACAGCGACGGCGCGATCGTCAGGCACGCGAGGGCCACGAGGGCGAGCGTCATGCCCGTGCGCAGGAGAGTGCGCGGGCTCCACCCCAGGCGCGGCACGACGATCAGCTGCATGAGCATGGCTCCGGCGGCGTTGGCCAGCAGCATGAGGGCGGTGACGGAAACGGCGGGCGCGGGCTCAAGTCCGCCGCGGTCCTGGACGAGGAAGCCCATCGTGATCTGAACGACGCCGTTCGCAAAGTAGATGCCGAACACCGAGGCGATCCACGGGGCGATGCGCCGGTCGGTCCACCGCACGCGCGGGGGCAGCTCGGCGGTGGCTGTCGTCCCGCTCGCGGTGTTCGTGTCCGCCGCTTCAGTCGACGAGGCCGGGGCAGCCTGCCCGGGTTGCGTGTCCTTGGTTGTCAGGCGAGGCAGGCGCCTCCTCGTGCGCGTGGAGGCTCCGTCGCGGGGCAGCCAGATGAGAGCGATCGCCAGGGCGATGAGGACGAAGATCGGGGTGGCGTGTACGGGGCCGAAGATCCACCAGGCGCCCAGAGCTGAGGAGACGAGGGAGCCGACCATCACCGACAGGTTGATCGCGCCGGAGAACGCGGACGTGCCGCGTACGCGCGAGGCCTCGTCGGGGGTCACCTCGGCGACGAGGGCCTGGCCCGTCGGCGGGATCGCCGCGACGGCCGCACCGAAGAAGGGGCCGCGCGCCACCATAATGGCGCCAGCAGCGAGGAAAACACCGACGTAACCGGCCGCGCGCGCCCACACGGCCGCCGAAAAAAGCGTGCCCGCCGTGAGCGCCAAGAACAGCGCCAACAGGATGACGCGCCTGCGTCCCCAGGCGATCGAACGGCGCCCCCAGAACTGGCTGAGCGCCGTCACCGCGGCGGCCGCCAAGGACACGGCCGCTCCCACGATCCACTCGGGCAGATCAAGGGCGCGCGACAAGGGAGCGATCGACACGTTGAGCATGTTTTGCGCTGTGTACGTAAACAGCGCGATTGCCACGAGCGCGCGCAGCGTCGGATTCGTCAGCAAAGGTGATGAGGGCACAATGCATCCTACGACGAAGGCCCCGCGCGATGCGCGGGGCCTTGCCGGACAAGTATCGAAACGGGGGGAGCGTCGCTTATCGTTGCACCCAGGTGCTCACCTTCCAGCGAGCGTCCCCGGAGCGCTCACGCCACTCGGCGTCGCTGCGCTCCTCGTCCCGGCGCCACAGCGCCGGATCCAGCGGCGGCGCGTACACGAAGGTCGACCCCTCGGGTGCGCTCGCGGCCACGTCCAGCTCCAGGTCGGTTACCACGGCCTCGTCGAGGAGGGGAAGGGTCTGCGCGTAGAGCTGCGCCCCGCCCGTGATCCAGATGTAGGGGGCGTCCGTACGCGCCGTTTCCTCGCGCGCAATCTCCAGGGCCTCGTCGACGGAGGAAACGACGAGAGCGCCCTCGGCCTCGTACCCGGGTGTGCGGGTGATGACGATGTTCGTGCGGCCCGGCAGGGCGCGCCCGAGGGCCTCCCACGAGCGGCGGCCCATGATGATCGGGCAGCTCATCGTGGACTCCTTGAAGTGGCGGAAATCAGCGGGAACATGCCAGGACATGGCCGTGCCCGTCCCAATGATCCCGTTGCAATCCTGCGCCCAAATCGCTCCCAGCTTCGTCATACCGCGACCGGAGCCTTGATCGTGGGGTGATGCTGGTAGTCCGTCACCGAAATGTCATCGAAGGAGTACTCGAACATCGAGGGAGCGTGTCCGAGCTCCAGGCGCGGGAACGGGTACGGCTCGCGGCTCAGCTGCTCGGTCACCTGCTGAGTGTGGTTGGAGTAGATGTGGCAGTCCCCGCCCGTCCAAATGAAGTCGCCGACTTCCAGGCCCGCCTGCTGGGCGAACATGTGGGTGAGCAGCGAGTAGGACGCGATGTTGAAGGGCACACCCAGGAACATGTCCGCGCTGCGCTGGTAGAGCTGCAGCGACAGGCGGCCGTCGGCCACGTACAGCTGGAAGAACGCGTGGCAGGGCTCGAGCGCCATCTGCGGCAGGTCGCCGACGTTCCACGCGGACACCACCATGCGGCGCGAATCCGGGTTCGTCTTCAGCGTCTCGAGGACCTGGGAGATCTGGTCGATGTGGCGGCCATCCCCGGCGTTCCACGAACGCCACTGGACGCCGTATACCGGGCCCAGCTCGCCGTCCTCGTCTGCCCACTCGTTCCAGATGCGGATGCCGTTGTCGCGCAGCCAGGACACGTTCGACGACCCCGACAGGAACCAGAGCAGCTCGCCGACCACCGACTTGAGGTGCACGCGCTTGGTCGTGATCAGCGGGAATCCCTTGGACAGGTCGTAGCGCAGCTGCGCGCCGAACATGGAGCGCGTGCCCGTGCCCGTGCGGTCGCCCTTCGGGGTGCCCTCGGCCATGATGCGCGCCAGCAGGTCCTCGTACTGGCGGTCGACGGCGCTCACGTCAGTCGATCCGCTCGTTCGTCCACGTGTGCGAGGCCGACAGCGCCTGGTCGACGACCGAGTGCTCGATCGTGCAGTTGCGCTTGATCGCGGCATCGGCGCGACGCTTCAGATCCTCGATCTCTTCCTCAGACAGTGCGGACATGTCCTGGACCAGCTCGACGTCCACGTGCGTGAAGCGGTCGTTGTCCTGGTCGTAGTCGGCGGAGACACCGACGAACTGCTCGAAATCGTCGCCCAGGCGGGCGGCCATGCGCGCGTCTGAACTCATCGCGTTGCAGCCCGCGAGCGCGAGCTTGAGCAGGTCGCCGGGGGAGAAGAGGCCGGGGCCGTGACCGATGCGGATTTCGGCGCCGTCCTGGTTGCGGGCGACGTATTGACGCACGCCCGTACGCTGCATGTACAGAGACTTAGGTGTATCACTCATGGCACCTATTGTGTCGCGAAAAGACCCCGCCCGCCCGGCAACATGCGCGGGGCGGGCGGGGTTCCGCGCAGAGCGTAGCGTGGGCTCAGCGATGCTCATCCAGCCACTGCGTTGCCAGTGCCTGCTCACGCTCCACGACGCGGCCGAGGTGTGCCACGGCCTCCTTCTCGATGCGCCCACCCAGCAGCGGCACGCGTACCGACACGTTGCCGGTTACGTCGCGGGTGCAGCCCGCCTCGACCGGAGCCAGGGTGGACGTGGCCTCAACGGACACCGGGGCGCCGTCCACGGTCACGGACGTGCGCGAGGTGGCCCCGGCCTCGTTCATCGTCCACTCCTCGGTGAAGGTGATGCGCAGATCGGACTTGACAAAGCGCGCGGCCGCCGCAGGAATCAGCTCCGGGCGCACGGTGCCCGCAAAGGACACGCGCTCGCCCTCCACCGACACGACCTGGGAGCCCTCCACGACAAACTGGCCGAAGCGTCGCTCCAGGTAGGCGGGGGTCAGGTACATGGCGACGACCTCGTCGACCGCGCCCGGGTAAGAAATGGATTGCGTGAACTGCATGGCTCTCCTTACGAAACAAGCGGCGCCGAAGCGTGTCCCGGCGCTCATTTACAACTAAGGTCCGCCCTAGCGGCCCCTCTCCCTTTAGAGTAGATGCATGCGTAGTCTCATGCAGTTAGCTGAAGAAGCCTCTTCGACGCCGTTGTCGGAGCAGGACATCGATTGGCTGCACCTCCTCCTCGCGGACTGGCAGGTGCTCGCTGACCTGGCGGCCGCCGACCTGGTTCTGTGGCTGCCCGCCGACGACGGGCGCTTCATCGCGGCCGCCCACTGTCGTCCCGCGACCTCGACGACCGTTCACGTAGACGACATCATCGGCCTGCACCTGCCCGCCGCCCGCGAAATCGACCTGCGCCGCGCCCTGCAGTCAGGCGAGGTCGTGCGCTCACCCGCCGCGCGATGGGCCGGCACCTACTCGATGATGGAAACCTGCGTGCCCGTGTGCCACGACGGGCGCATCATCGCCGTCGTCACCCGCGAGGCCAACCTGTCCAGCCCGCGTCTGTCGCTGGGCTTCGAAGGGTGGACCGTGGCAGCGGCTGACACCCTGTGCCAGATGATGGCCCGCGGCGAATACCCCTACGACTCGACACCGCAGGTCACGTCCCACGGCGTCCCGCGAGTACTCGACGGTGCCGTCTTGCTGGATGCGGAGGGCCGCGTCCAGCACGCGACTCCCAACGCTGTGTCCTGCCTGCGCCGCCTTGGCATCCGCACGAACGTGACCGGCAAGGTTCTCGCCCAAGAGATCACCGAGGTGATCGGCGACGGCACCCTCATCGAAGAATCGATGGCAGTCGTCGTGATGGGTCGTGCCTCCTGGCGCGTGGAGATCGCCGCGCGCGCGTCCACCGTCAGCATGCGCGCCCTGCCCCTCGTCAACGGACGCAAGCGCCTGGGCGCCGTCATCCTCACGCGTGACGTCTCCGAGGTTCACCGCCACGAGCAGGAGCTCATGACGAAGGACGCGACGATTCGCGAGATCCACCACCGCGTGAAGAACAACCTGCAGACGGTCTCCGCCCTGCTGCGCCTCCAGTCGCGCCGCTCCTCCGAGGACGCGGTCAAGGTCGCGCTCGCGGAAGCCGAGCGCCGCGTGCAGGCCATCGCGACCGTGCACGCTGCCCTGTCGCAGAACGTGGATGAGTCGGTCGACTTCGACGAGGTCGCGCGCACGATCGTGCGCATGGCAGGCGCGATCGCGTCCACGGATCACAGCGTCGAGGTCATCACGACCGGTAGCTTCGGCACCATTCAGGCCGATCAGGCGCAGGCCTTGGCCACGGTCCTCAACGAGCTGGTCGCCAACTCCGTCGAGCACGGCCTTGCCGAGCGGGACGGCCTCATCGAGGTGCGCGCCGTGCGTGAGGGAAACTCCATGACGGTCACCGTGGCCGACGACGGCGTGGGCTTCGTGCCGGGCACGCCGATGAGTGGCCTGGGCACACAGATCGTGCACCAGATGGTGCGCGGCGAGCTCAAGGGCTCGATCGAGTGGGCCCCGCGCGAGGGTGGTGGCACGCTCGTCACGCTCCACGCTAACTTGGACCCCGCCTGACGGGTGGGGTCGGCGCTGTGCGCCTATGAACGAGGCCGGGGATCCCGTGTGGATCTCCGGCCTTGATCGTCTGTGCGGCACGTGTGCCGCAGTGGTGTGTTAGCACCCCGCGCGGCGTGCGCGCGCGGCGCGGCGCTTGAGGGAGCGGCGTTCTTCTTCGCTCATGCCGCCCCACACGCCGGAATCCTGGTTGTTGTCGATGGCCCACTGCAGGCAGATGCCCACGACCTCGCACTCGCGGCACACGGCCTTGGCCTCGGCGACCTGCGTAATAGCTGGACCCGTGTTCCCGATGGGGAAGAAAAGTTCCGGGTCAACTGTCAGACATGCCGCCTTGCTGCGCCAATCCATGATGTGTCTTTCGCTCCTCGACTACCGTGCGCTTGGGATGTTTCGCTGTGTTCTCTTGCCAGTGTCCGTTAGGCATCTTAGTCGCGCAAGGTGGTGTCAACAGCGAAATGACGAAGTCACTATGCGGCTGCTCACGGAGTGCGAATAAGCTGGGACTTAGGTATTAACTGACCCTACGGTCAGTTGGACAGTTGTCAGGGTATCACCCTCGCAGATCAGTCCGCATGTGGGGTCCCACCGCCGCGCGAGAATGGAGAGCGGGGAGGCGTGGCAGTGTTGAATTAGCGCGCGAATTACGTTGTTGGTGGGATTCATCGCGAGGACTCTGTGGCCGTCCCATCTGACGATACGAGTCCATGCGCTATCGGGAATTACGTCAGTGATTGTTGGCGTTTCCCACCCGAGGTATGCGTGCAGCGCTTCGATGACGGCCTCGCCCTCACGCGCGCCGATGACGATCCACGGCAGCGGCCGCTCCCATTGTGGCTCGTCGTAGGTGGGGCCGATCAGGGCAGGAGCTGCCGCATTCCTGACCAGCGCTGAGGTCCTGGCCGGGCTGGGGATGCACCATCCGCTCGCTGTGTTCTCGCCCGGTGTGCCCAGGTTGCACGGGGTGTTGGGGACACAGGCGAGGACCGTACGCTCGCCGGGGCGAGCAAGCAGTACCTGCCCGGGTGCCAGGGCGCGCAGATCGTTTGGGGAGATTCCTGCGTGGAGGGCTTCGTCCGCGTCGCGTGCTCGCACGAGACGTGTCGAGAAGGCACCCATCGTTGCGCTTGAGGCAGTGAAACGGCCGGAGTAGGCGGCAATGATCGTGACGCCAGCGCGCCTGGCTCCGCCTAACAGGGACGTCCACAGGGATTCCGCCTGCGGGGCCGACAGTGACTGGGTGAGTGCGACGCGCAGTGTGGGCACGTCGGTGATGGCGAGGATTGCGGGCCCGTGCTCGCAGATCCCCTCGAGCAGGTCGATGACGCAAGCGTCTTCGGGGTGCAGATTTGATGCGCAGCCGGGGACGTCCTCGTCGCCGACCACGTGGAGCGGATAGCC
Organism: Schaalia odontolytica; assembly: GCF_002847525.1. GTDB lineage: Bacteria > Actinomycetota > Actinomycetes > Actinomycetales > Actinomycetaceae > Pauljensenia > Pauljensenia odontolytica_B. The sequence goes on from NZ_PKKM01000009.1 coordinate 122,319, forward strand.
CCGCTGTTGTCCGATGCGCGTTGCTAGGGAGAGCGCCCAGCGCGAGGCGAGTGCGGCCTCGTGCGCGCTGGCCTGAATCTGGATGCTTCCCCCGTCCCAGACGATGGGAGCGTGCTCGTTGATCCCTTCGACGAGACCCAGGGTGAGGGCCTCCCCGTTGATCTCGGGCTGCTCGGAGCGCGGATCTGTGGCAGCCGTCGGTGACGCGCTTGCGGAGTCGACCTCCTTCCACGTGATGGACTCGGGGAGCGCGGGTGCCCATAGGGCTGCGACTCCGCTGTGCGGCCACGTGTGAGCACACTGGGAAACGACGGAGGCGACGTCCTCCATGTAGGCCAGCTGGATGGTGCCAGTGCCGTCGAGGACGGCTCTGCCGGGAATGCGTGGCAGCGATGCGGCCCGAGCGTCCCCCAGGATGTCTGTGGAATCCGCGGCGCTCACGCAGCGCAAGGCCAGGCGGATGTCCATGTTTGCTCGCATCTGTGCGCTCACCGCCCCGGAGGGACGCTGAGTCGCGGCGATGAGGTGCAGCCCCAGACTGCGTCCCTGCGCGGCCAGCCGCAGCAGGATGTCCATCGAGTCGGGGTGCGTCTGGGAGAGGACGCGGAACTCGTCGATAGCGACCACGAGCCGTGCCGGGGCGCGCGGGACGGAGGCCGGGGCGTCCGAGTGTGCACGCTCCCACGAGGCGAGATCTGGGAAGGAGAGCTCACTCAGCTGTTCCTCGCGACGCTGCAATTCGGCGGCGATCCCCTCGAGAGCACGAGTCGTCGCCCCGGGATCCAGGTCCGTCAGGAGCGCATGCGTGTGGGGGAGTCCCTGCAAACGTGCGAACGTCGATCCGCCCTTGTAGTCGATGAGGACGAAGCGAACCTTGTCGGGGCTGTAGCAGTGTGCGATTGACGCGAGCCAACCGATGAGAGCCTCCGATTTCCCAGACCCCGTACACCCGGCGACGAGCGCGTGTGGACCGTCCGACACCAAGTCCAGCTCCACAGGACCGGAGGGCGACATCCCGATGCGTACGCCCAGAACGCCGGAGGAACCCCGAGCGCGATCGGGATCCCAGCCCACCCGGGAGGGAAGCGTATCCTGCGCGTCGGCACGGGTGACCGTCCACCACCACTGCGAGGCCACCGGCGCATCGTCGGTAAGACACACCTGCGCGCACCAGGCTGGCAGACGTGCAACGGTCGAGGCGTACCCGATGTGCACGGTTGGCCGCTCGGTGTCGGTGTCGCGCGCGCAGTACGGGCAACAATCGGCTCCGCTTACGTGGATGTCCACGCCCGCATGCCCGAGCAGGACGGGTGCGGAGCTGTTCCACCAGACCCGCGCCCCTCCCACCTGCGCGGCAACCTGACCCGCGCACCACAGCGCGCACTGCGGGGCGTGTGCGCCCGCGATACCGATCGTTGCGCACTGCCCCGGTTCGTCCACAGCCATGGACAGGAGGACGCGACGGCGCATGCTTGTCGCACGCCCAGGCCACACGCTTGCCCGAATGGAACGAGGCGGGGAAGCGGAGTTGGGGAGCCCCGCGAGAACCAGGGCGAGCGCCGCCCCATCCCAGTTCCTGCGTCGGCGGCGAATTCGCCAAGAGAACACGATTGCGAACCCGCACAAGAGGACCACCGCAGCCGCAGCGAGAGCGACCAACATCCGCGGAGCGCTCGCGGTCGCACGCAGCCGCCACCCCATCAAAGCAACCATGACGAGCACGGAGAGCAGGGGAGCTCCCCGCAGGAGGGACGCACCCGTCAACGAGCCCCGGCCTCGTCGCTCGACCCCAGGCCACGCGAGGCGCAGGGGGCGCGGGCGAACCTCAAAGACATCCTCGCCAAGGCGCAGGCGAGTCCCGGGTGTCAGGGCCTGCCGGGCGCGCCGAGTCCTCCACCTGCCCAGTCGGGTGCGCACCCGAAACGGAGGGGACATCGGCGTGGAATCCAGGATTGCCCGGCCCCCGTTCGTGGAGAAGAGCGCGTGCTCGCGCGCCACGCTCGCGCACGACAGGGGAACCTCTCCCGCCCGTCCCACCGTGCCGGGGGCAAGCACGAGGCCGACGTCGGGGCCATCCACGCACGCCAGATGCAGGTCGGTGCGCAGGGCAGATCTGGCGAGGCAACCGGAATCCTTCATGCATCAACGATCCCGCCGCGCTCGCGGGCGATCAAGCAGCACGAGTTGGCCTGTGGATAACCGGCGACAACAGAAAACCCCTGTGGATAACCATCCCGCGTGCCATGTGGCTATGGCCACCTCCTCCGCTAGAGCGCCCCGCCCGCCGTCCGCCGGCCGCCCGAAATGCAAGAATGTACCCCATGGCTGACTCCACGTTCGAGACGACCCGCGACCGCTACAACGAACTCGTTGACCGCATCAACGATGCCCGCGCCGCCTACTACGACCGTGATTCGCCGACCCTCGCGGACGCGGACTACGACCGCATGTACCGCGAGGTCGAAGAGATCGAGGAGCGCTACCCGCAGCTGCGCGGCGCCGACTCTCCCACGATGAGCGTGGGCGGCAGCGTCGACTCCGGATTCTCCGAGGTACGCCACCTCGCCCAGATGATGTCCCTCGACGATGTGTTCTCCCTCGAGGAGCTTGCCGGCTGGGAGACCCGAATGGCCGAGGCCACCGGCATCGCCGACCTCGAGATGACGACTGAGGTGAAGGTTGACGGCCTGTCCATCAACCTCCTGTACGAGAACGGCCGCCTCGTGCGCGCCGCGACCCGAGGCGACGGCTACGTCGGCGAGGACGTCACCGCCAACGCACGAACCATTGCCTCGATCCCGCAGACCCTGACCGGCACCGTCCCCGCGCGCGTCGAGGTGCGCGGCGAGGTCTACTTCCCGGTCGCCGACTTCGCCGCATTCAACGAGGCCCGCGTCGAGGCCGGGGAAAAGACTTTCGTCAACGCGCGCAACGCCGCCGCTGGATCCCTGCGCCAAAAGGACCCGGCAGAGACAGCTAAGCGCCCCCTCGCCATGGTCGCCCACGGCATCGGCTTCGTCGAGGCAGGGGAGGACTTCACCGAGCCGATCACCCAGATGGGCTGGTACGAGCAGCTGCGCGACTGGGGCCTGCCCGTCTCGCCCTACACCCGCGTGCTGACGGGCCGCGAGGCCATCGAGGAGCGGATCGCCGAGATCGGCGCGGACCGCCACGGCCTCGTCCATGAGATCGACGGCGTCGTCGTCAAGATCAACGACCTGGACCTGCAGCGTTCCCTCGGCTCGACCTCACGCACCCCGCGCTGGGCGGCCGCCTACAAGTTCCCGCCAGAAGAAGTTCACACGCGCCTACTCGACATCCGGGTGCAGGTGGGGCGCACGGGCCGCGTGACCCCGTACGGCGTCATGGAATCCGTGCTGGTCGCGGGTTCGAACGTTGCGCGCGCGACCCTGCACAACGCCCAGGAGGTCGCCCGTAAGGGGGTCCTCATCGGTGACCTCGTCGTCCTACGCAAGGCGGGCGACGTCATCCCCGAGATCGTCGCCCCCGTCGAGGACGCGCGCAACGGCTCCGAGCGCCCCTTCGTGATGCCCACGCAGTGCCCCTCCTGTGGCACCGCGCTCGTCCAAGAAAAGGAAGGCGATGTCGACCTGCGCTGCCCGAACAAGGGTTTGTGTCCCGCGCAGATCACCGAGCGCCTTGCCCACGTCGGCGCGAGAAGCGCCCTGGACGTGGAGGGCCTCGGCGACGAGTCCGCCCTGGCGATGACCCAGCCCGAAAATGACCGCGACGAGGTGGCGGCCGCCCTGGTCGCCGGCCACAGCGTCACCCTGGAGGACGGCACCGTCCTCACCCTTGAGGGGGGCCGCGAGCTGCCCCACGGCGAGCAGATCACCCGCGCCGAGGAACTCCTGCCCGCCCCGCAGGCACCCGCCCTGCACACGGAGGCCGCGCTCTTTGACCTGCGCGCCGAGGATCTGCGCGACGTTTTGGTGTGGAAGCCCGTCAAGAAGAAGGGCGAGGAAACCGGGGACTGGAAGCAGGTTCGCTACTTCTGGACCAAGGCCTACAAGCCCCGCAAGCTGCGCGGACAGACCATCTTTGAGCCCATCGAGCCCAGCGCCTCTAAGGGCACCGAGAAGATGCTCGCCGAGCTGGACAAGGCCAAGAACCAGCCCCTGGCGCGCGTCCTTGTCGCCCTGTCCATCCGCCACGTCGGCCCGACGGCGGCCCGCGCGCTCGCAGAGAAATTCCTATCGATGGATGCTCTGCGCGCCGCCTCGGTCGAGGAGCTTTCTGCCGTCGAAGGTGTGGGCGAGGAGATCGGCCGATCGCTGCGCGACTGGTTCACGGTCGACTGGCACCTGGAGGTGCTCGAGGCGTGGGCGCGCGCGGGCGTGCGCATGGCTGACGAGGCGCCCGAGCCGACCTCGGATGTCCTTGCGGGCCTCACCATCGTCGTGTCGGGCGCGATGCCCGGATACGACCGCGAGGGCGCCAAGGAGGCGATCACGTCGCGCGGCGGCAAGGCCGCGGGTTCGGTCTCGAAGAAGACCTCGCTCGTGGTCGCCGGCCCGGGCGCGGGCTCGAAGGCCGCGAAGGCCGAGGCTCTGGGCGTCCCCGTCATTACCGAGCAGCAGTTCGCGGACCTCCTCGAGGGAGGCCTGGCGGCCGTCGGCCTATAACGAGGCCGGGGCTTAGACGAAGGGCTCGAAGGGGCCCAGCAGCATCTCGCCGACGCGGGTGATCATCGAGCGCTTTTCCCACTCGTCGATCGTCAGGCGGCGTGCCGTCGTTAGGTCGTTCGCGAAAATCTCCTCCATGCGCGCGGCCAGCGGGCGTGAGAAGAACTGCAGGCACACCTCGTAATTGCCGCGCATCGACAAGCGGTCGATGTTCGCCGTTCCGATCGTCGACCAGCGACCGTCCACCGTCATCGTCTTGGAGTGCACCATCGCGTGACGGTACAGCCAGATCTCCACGCCCTCGCGCAGCAGCTCACCGTAGTAGGGACGCGCCACCCAGTCCGCCAGGATGTGGTTGGAATACTCGGGGATCAACACCTGGACGCGCACGCCACGGCGTGCAGCGGCAATCAGGGAGCCGAGTACCTCGCGGTCAGGGATGAAATACGCCGTCGTGATGAGCACGCGGTCGTTCGCGCGCTCAATCGCGTCAATGTACATGCCACGGATCGGGTAGAGGAGGTAGTGCGGCAGGTTGAACTGCGCGGTCACGTCCGCGCTCCACGCGCGCGCCCCCTGATCTGGCAGCTCCGGGCTGGTTGCGGGGCGGAAATGGTTCCAGAAGTCGACGAAGCCGTTTTCCAGCTCCCACACGGCCTCGCCCGTGATACGCACGTGGGTGTCGCGCCACTCGTTGGCGAAGGGATCGCCGATGTTGTAGCCGCCCACGAAGCCGACCTCGCCGTCGACCACGAGGATCTTGCGGTGATCCTGGCCCGTGCGACGAATGTTCAGGGTGAAAAAGCCCGAGCGCAGCGTCGGGAACTTGCGCACGTGCAGATTCGGCATGACGGGGAACTTGTAGAAGCGCGGATCCTGGTTGAGGACGCCGAAGCCGTCCCACACACAGAACACCTCGACGCCGCGCTTGGCCGCGTCGATCAGTGCCGTCTTAAAACGCTGGCCCCAGCGGTCCGAGCGCCAAATGAAGGTCTCGAAATAAATGTGATGCGTCGCCCCTTCGATGGCCTCCAACATGTCCGCGTACAGGGAGGTTCCCTCCGTGTACGTGCGCGCCACGGTGTTGCCGATCTGCGTGTCGGCGGGAGGCAGGGTGGGGAAACCGTGCACGCCACCGGGGATACGGGCTGTGCGCATACGGTCGATCGCGTGCACGGTCACGACTGCGGCCGCCTGGGCGGCGAGCAGCGCGATTCCCGCTTTTTTGACGATCGACCACGTCTGCCTGGTGAGTTGGCGTCGCTGTGAAAAGGCCATACGGGTAGGATGCCACACATGTCACGCATTAGTACTGACGAGGTCGCCCGCGTTGCGGGCCTGGCCCACATCGCATTGACCGACGAGGAAATCACGCGTTTCGCGGGTGAGCTCGACGCGATCGCCGACGCCGTCTCCAAGGTGTCCGAGGTCGCCACCCCCGAGGTTCCCGCCACGTCCCACCCGATTCCGCTGACCAACGTGTGGCGCGAAGACGAGATTGGGCAGACCGTGGACCGCGACGAGGTGCTTGCTCAGGCGCCCGCCGCCCAGGACGGTATGTTCCTGGTTCCGCAGATTCTGGGGGAGGACTGATGAACGAGCTGCTGAAGAAGAGCGCCCTCGAGCTGGCGGACATGCTGGCCGCCGGCCAGATCACCTCCGTCGAGCTGACCCAGGCGTGCCTGGACCGCATCGACGCCATCGAGGACCGCGTCAACGCCTTCATCACCGTCGACCGCGAGGGTGCCCTGGCGACCGCGGCCGACGTGGACGCGCGCCGCGCGGCGGGGGAGACCCTGCACCGCCTGGCGGGCGTGCCGATCACCGTCAAGGACAACGTGGTGACGCGCGGGCTGCGCACCACCTGCGCCTCGAAGATCCTGGGTGACTGGGAGCCTCCCTACGACGCGACCGTCACCGCCAAGATCAAGGAAGCCGGCCTGCCCATCGTCGGCAAGACCAACATGGATGAGTTCGCCATGGGTTCGTCCACCGAGCACTCCGCTTTCGGTGCGACCAAGAACCCGTGGGACACCGATCGTATCCCCGGTGGCTCCGGCGGCGGTTCGGCCGCTGCTGTCGCTGCCTACATGGTGCCCCTGGCCGTCGGTTCCGACACGGGCGGCTCGATCCGCCAGCCGGCGTTCGTGACCGGCACGGTCGGCGCCAAGCCCACCTACGGCGCGGTGTCGCGTTTCGGCCTGGTGGCCATGGCCTCGTCCCTGGACCAGATCGGCCCCGTCACCCGCACGGTCGCCGACGCGGCCGCCCTGACCGAGCTGATCGGCGGCTACGACCCCAACGATTCGACCTCCCTGAACGAGCCGGTTCCCGCGCTCACCGAGGCCGTCGAGTCCGTCGCCGCGGAAGGTTCCATGAAGGGCCTGAAGGTCGGAATCGTCAAGGAGCTGAGCGGCGAGGGCTACCAGCAGGATGTCATCGATGCCTTCAACGCCACCGTCGAGAAGCTGCGCGAGGCTGGTGCCGAGATCGTCGAGGTCTCCTGCCCCCACCTGGAGTACTCGCTGGGCGCCTACTACCTGATCATGCCCGCCGAGGTCTCCTCGAACCTGGCCCGCTTCGACGGCATGCGCTACGGCATCCGCGTCGAGCCCACCGAGGGCCCCGTGACCGCCGAGCGCGTCATGGCCGCCACCCGCGAGGCTGGCTTCGGCGACGAGGTCAAGCGCCGCATCATCCTGGGCACGCACGTGCTCTCGGCCGGCTACTACGACGCCTACTACGGCAGCGCCCAGAAGGTGCGCACGCTCATCCAGCGCGACTTCGACGCGGTGTTCGAGCAGGTCGACGTCCTCGTGTCGCCCACGGCCCCCGAGACGGCCTTCAAGTTCGGCGAGAAGACCTCCGACCCGCTGGCCATGTACCTCTACGACGTCGCGACGATCCCCGCGAACCTGGCGGGCATCCCCGGCGTGAACGTGCCCAACGCGGTGTCCTCCGAGGGCCTGCCCATCGGCTTCCAGGTGCTGGCCCCCGCGCGCGGCGACCTGGTCATGTACAAGGTGGCGTCCCTGGTGGAGGCGCTCAGCGACGACGTCGCGGGTCAGTGCCCCGCAGCTAACTGGGAGGAAAAGTGATGACTGAGCTCATGGATTACGACGAGGCGGCGCGCCGCTTCGACCCGGTTCTCGGCATTGAGGTGCACGTCGAGCTGGGCACCAAGACCAAGATGTTCGACGCGGCCCCCAACGCGTTTGGCGGCGACCCGAACACCTTCGTGACCCCCGTGTCGCTGGGTCTGCCCGGCTCCCTGCCGGTCGTCAACCACAAGGCCGTCGAGTACGCGATCAAGATTGGCCTGGCCCTGAACTGCGAGATCGCGGAGTACTGCCGTTTCGCGCGTAAGAATTACTTCTACCCGGACCTGACGAAGGCCTTCCAGACCTCTCAGTCCGACGAGCCGATCGCTCACGACGGCTACGTCGACGTCGAGCTCGAGGACGGCACCATGTTCCGCGTGCAGATCGAGCGCGCGCACATGGAGGAGGACGCGGGCAAGAACACGCACATCGGTGGCGCTGACGGTCGCATCCAGGGCGCGGATCACTCGCTCGTGGACTACAACCGTGCGGGCGTGCCGCTCGTGGAGATCGTGACCCGTCCGATCGAGGGCGCCGGCGAGCGCGCCCCCGAGGTGGCTGCCGCATACGTGCAGGCCCTGCGCGACATTTTCCGCGCCCTCGACGTGTCCGAGGCCCGCATGGAGCGCGGCAACGTGCGCGCCGACATCAACGTGTCGCTGCGCCCGACTCCCGAGTCCCCGCTGGGTACGCGCACCGAGACCAAGAACGTGAACTCCTTCCGTGGCATCGCCTCGGCCGTGCGCTACGAGATGCAGCGCCAGGCCCAGATCCTGTCCGAGGGTGGCACGATCCTGCAGGAGACCCGTCACTACCACGAGGAGGACGGCTCCACGTCCTCCGGCCGTGAGAAGTCGGATTCTGAGGACTACCGCTACTTCCCCGAGCCCGACCTGGTTCCGATCCGCCCGGATCGCGAATGGGTGGAGGAGCTGCGTGCTTCGCTGCCCGAGCTGCCCGTCGCCAAGCGCCGCCGCCTGCGCGCCGAGTGGGGGTACGCGGACATGGAGATGCGCGACGTCATCAACGCCGGTGCTCTCGAGCTCATCGAGGCCACGGTCGCCGCGGGCTGCGATCCCGCCTCCGCCCGCAAGTGGTGGATGGGTGAGATCTCGCGTCGCGCCAAGGAACGCGAGGTTTCCCTCGACGAGGCCGGGGTCAGCCCCGCTCAGGTCGCTGAGCTGCAGGGCCTCATCGACTCGGGTCGCATCAACGACAAGCTGGCGCGCCAGGCCCTCGAGGGTGTCCTCGCGGGCGAAGGCGATCCGACGCAGGTCGTCGAGGCCCGAGGCCTCGAGGTTGTCTCCGACGACGGTGCCCTGACGGCGGCCGTCCAGGAGGCCCTGGACGCCAACCCCGACATCGTCGAGAAGATCAAGGGCGGCAAGGTCCAGGCGGCCGGCGCCCTCGTCGGCGCGGTCATGAAGGCCACCCGCGGGCAGGCTGACGCTGCCCGCGTGCGTGAGCTGATCATGGAGATGGTCGGCGCCTGAGGTTCATCCTGACGAACGTCACAGGGGCCGGGATCGATGCGATCCCGGCCCCCGTCGTCGTCTCCGGACTGTTCGCCCCGGCCTCGTGGTGATCTCCCGAGAAGGCACCCCGGCCTCGTCCCTGATCGCTCGCACGTGTCCACGTTGTGGCCTTCCCCTTCCTGGGGGAGCGGAAAGTTACCTAGGATGAGCGCTTGAGGACAGCCGGGCCAACTGTGGCCGGGCGCCCAACGAAAGGACAGACATGCGCACATCGCCGTCGTACACCGCCTCCTACCGTATCGAGGTGGACGAGAAGACGACTTCCATCGCGTCCATTGTTGACGCAGTCTCTTCGACTGGAGCGGAGATCAAGGGCCTCGACGTGGCCGACTCCGACCGCGGGCGCATCATCATTGACCTGACGTGCGACATGCGCGATTCTGAGCACCGCCGCGAGGTGCGCGACGCCATCGCTGCGCTGCCCGGCGTGATCGCCGATTCCGTCGCCGACCAGACGTTCATGAGCCACATCGGCGGCAAGGTGGAGATCCACTCCAAGGTGCCGCTGCGTAACCGTGACGACCTCTCGCGCGCCTACACGCCCGGCGTTGCCCGCGTGTGCACCGCCATCCACGACATGCCCCAGAAGGCCCACCTGCTGACCATGAAGGCCAACACGGTCGCGGTCGTTTCCGACGGTACCGCGGTGCTCGGCCTGGGCGATATCGGCCCCGAGGCCGCCCTGCCCGTCATGGAGGGCAAGGCCGTCCTGTTCAAGGAGTTCGGCGGCGTGGACGCCTGGCCGGTCGTCCTGGACACCAAGGACACCGAGGAGATCATCTCCATCGTTAAGGCGATCGCCCCCGCGTACGGCGGCATCAACCTGGAGGACATCTCCGCACCCCGCTGCTTCGAGATCGAAGAGCGCCTGCGCGCCGAGCTCGACATCCCCGTCTTCCACGACGACCAGCACGGCACCGCGATCGTCGTTCTTTCGGCACTCATCAACGCGCTCAAGATTGTCAACAAGAAGATCGAAGACGTGCGCATCGTCGTCTCCGGCGTCGGCGCGGCCGGCAACGCGATTATCCGCCTGCTGCTCGCCCAGGGCGCTCGCGACATCATCGGCTGTGGCCGCGACGGCGCGCTCTCCGGCGACGACACCGAAGGCATGCACCCCTCGCGCAAGGCGCTGGCCGAGGCGACGAACCCCCGCCACGTCCACGGCTCCCTCAAGGAGGTCCTCAAGGGTGCCGACGTCTTCATCGGCGTCTCCTCGGGCAACATCCTCGATCCCTCCGACGTTGAGACCATGGCTGACGACGCCATCGTCTTCGCGCTGGCCAACCCCACGCCCGAGGTCGACCCGATCGGCGCCGGCAAGTACGCCGCCGTCGTCGCCACGGGCCGCAGCGACTACCCGAACCAGATCAACAACGTTCTGGCCTTCCCGGGTCTGTTCCGCGGTCTCCTGGACGCCAAGGTCAAGGAGATCACGACCGAAGTTCTGCGCGTTGCTGCCGTGGCTATCGCGTCCGTGATCTCCGAGGACGAGCTCTCGCCCTCCTACATCATCCCCGGCGCCTTCGATAAGCGCGTTGCACCCGCGGTCTCCAAGGCCGTACGTCGCGCCGTGCGCGACCTTCCGACCGTGGATATCCCCGTTCAGCCCGATATGGATGTGAACTGAGAGTCATTTCGGCTGTTTGGCGGGCCCGATCGCGCTGGTGATGCGCGGTCGGGCCCGCCTTTTTATTGACTCTGTGTGGCGATGCAAGCTGAATTGACGTTGACTTTTCGTTGTGTTTGGTGGGTTTGTGTTGTGTGTGGTGGGGGTCACGGTGTTTTGGTTTGACTTTGGGTGTGGGGGTGAGTAGATTATTCACCTGTCGCCGCGAGCTTGTTTGTGGGTTTGTGGTGGTGGTTCACTGCTTGGGTGGCTGGGTTTTGTGGCTTGGTTGTCTGGGTGTGTGGGTGTTGTTTGTGAACTCGATAGTGTGTTTGTTTGTTTTTTATGCCTGTTTTTTGTTTTTGAGTGTTTTTGGTTGGGATTGCTGGCTGGCCTTGTTTGGTTGGTTGGTTTTTCTGGGCTTTAACGTTTTTGTTTTTGTTCGGAGAGTTTGATCCTGGCTCAGGACGAACGCTGGCGGCGTGCTTAA